>CAVPJN010000001.1:0-153851 GCA_963705465.1 uncultured Chitinophagaceae bacterium
GTACTTCGATCATCGTTCCTTGCGACGCTTTTTTATTCTGGTTTTGGACCTTTTGAAACAATCTTTCTCAGCAAACCAGGAAACCACCGTTGCAACCAAACAAAAACTCTTCCGTGGGTTGTGAAAATATAATTTCTTTTCCGCTTGATTATAGCCTTCGCCATCACTTTTGCAGCTTTATCTGTAGGCCACATTAATTTTGATGGACGTGGGTCTGGCCGATCAGGATGCCACACACCTTCATTATCAATCCTGGCAATCTCCGACACTACAAATCCAGGATGAATGGTAGTACAACTGACACCGGTACCCATTAATTCAACCTGCAAGGTCAGACCAATTGAATGTACAGCAGCTTTTGAGGCGCCATAGGCTCCCACATTAGGATTGGGAACATAAGCTGCTACACTACCCACTAAACCAATGCGACCCTGCTGTTGCTTCAAATATGGCAAGGCGTATTTTACCGTCAGGGCTAACCCGGTTACATTACCTTGTAATTGCCTGTCCCAATCTTTTGCAGTCAAGGTATCTATACTTCCAAAAACACCAAATCCGGCATTGGCCACAGCAATATCTATGCGTCCCCAATTGTCGATTATGCTTTGAACAGCATTTTCTATTGATTTTTCTTCCATAATATCAACCGGAACTACCAATGCTTCGCCACCCGAATGCTTAATCTCAAGAGCAATTGCTTCTAATAATTCTTTGCGTCTGGCAGATAGCACCACTTTATATCCTAATCTTACCCACTCAAAGGCCATCGCTTTGCCAATACCAGACGAAGCTCCTGTTATCCAAACTACGTTTTCTTTTGTGTTTGTCATTGTAAGTTATTTTTTGTCAAACGACCAGCTATTCAAACTGACGCACAACACATAAATATACGACACGCCGGGTATAGAATTCTATTGGTTTCAATGTGATTTTATACCCGATAAATGTTTTAAATAAATTATTAGCCGAACTGTGTTGCTACTATGCATCGTCTGTTGCAATCCGAAGGATTGGGATTTTTCTTTCTTCCAGTGAAAGAAAGAAAAAGACTCACTGTTCAGGGTTCGGTTCGTTATTGAGCAAATACAAATTTTCTCAATGCCATGTTGCGTGTCTCCACGCAACATTCTTGTATTTGCTAAGTTCCGATGCGTGGAGACACACATCGGGGCGGCTCATTTTATTTTACGGACACTAACTGAGGCGAAGGAAACTCACTTTTTATTGAATGAAGTGCCGAACGGCAGTCTATACGAATAGCAATGTATGCCGCCGCCTTCATTATTATAACCTTCCATATCTATCTGCACAATTTTTTTTCCGGGGAACGCCTGTGAAAATATGTTATACACTTTTTCATCTTTTATGCGGCTTGCTTCTTGTCTGCCCGGTTTCCAGTATTTTGTTGTGATGACTACATCATTTGCAATTAAAAAATTGAGATAGCTTGTTGCTGCAATCACTTTAACAGTGCTGCCCGGTTTAGCTCCCGCAAAATAATCAATGTACCAGGGGCTTATATCTTCATACTTCATTTCATAAATGCTTTGTTCCGCTATGGGCACACGAATGATGTTGAAGGGTTTTCCATTTTGGTCGGTGGCATTTTTCAGCATGGCATAGTTTTCTTCCATGCGTTGATAATTTTCAAGGGCGATGGAATCAGTTTTGCTTTCTTCCAGTGTTGTTTCAGCTAACATAATGGTTGAGTCATTTACAAAACGGCAAAATTCATCAATATGCCCTCCGCATCCTACAGGGTAATAACCATAGGGTAAAATCCTGAGCATATCATCTTCAACTACACCATTTTTTAACCATATAACTTTTTTCAGGTTGAGTTTTGAAATATGTTCCTGCTCAATTTGTTCTTTTGTAAAGCCCGGGTTTCTTTGCAGTTCTAACTGTTCCACTAATAATATTGTTCCCTTGCTGTTGTATTGTTTCGATCCCCCTTCCCACACAATTGAAGATTTACCCAAAACAGGAATATTTAATTCTTTTGCCAGACCAATATCAAAATCTCCATCCTTGATCGCACAGGAATCTCCCGGAGGCATCAATCCATAACATCCCCAGGCAAAGTCAATAGTGGCCAATTCACCTTTTGTATTGGCAAGTATAAGCGGAGCTATATCGGTAATGGCTCCACCGCCTTTTGCTTTGGAATGCATAAAGACAATACTGTCCGTTGATACAGCCCATTCAATGAGTTTGGATCTCATAAAAGACAGCTGTGCAGAATCCTTATAAAGAAACAAAACTTTCACATGGGGTGTAAGGGCTTTTAACAATGCAACTGTCAGGGTATCATCAGAGGCAGTACTCATTTCATGAAGGCCTGTCCGAAAAGGTAGTATGACATATTCTGACGGCTCATATTCTGCTAACAGTTTATAATCTGTATTGCTTTTGGATGTACTGCAAGCAGCTACAAATAGTGCTACTGCAAGAATGGATATTATTTTCATCTGCGCTAAATTTATTAATAGCTTTTGTGTCAAGTCAGTCAATGCCCTTCTGAAAGCACAGTGCTGTTGCCATGGCAGGCAACACATAAATATACGCCGTTAAAACACAAATTCTAACTGGAATTGGTCTTAAGAATTAAGGTTGGGAGTCGGTTTTTATTTTTTGGTTGGTGGAAGAAAAGACCGACCACCTTACTTTTTTTTGGAACACCTGCCAGGGCGGAAAAATTGCGGATACTCTGTAATAAAGGCAGGCATCTGCTAATTTAATATTTTTTGGGTGTCCTTAGATCATGTGGTCGGTGGAAGAAAACACCGACCACGGCGTGTTACTTTTTTTTTGGAATACCTGCCAAGGCGGAACTAGGCGTAATAACATTTCTTATAAGTATAGTAAAAGCTCTTGCAGATATATCTTTTGTTGTGAATTGCCAGTATTTCTTTCCAAATATTTAATTTGTTGATTGAAGTAGCTTTCGGTTGTGTTTGGATAAGTGTTACTTAAAAAGATTGTGTCGCTTCTGTTATCAAATACATACTCTATGAATATGCTCATTCCATCAAAAGCCATTAAATCAGGATTATTGTTTTTTAAGGATTTTGCAAAAGCTGGATCCCATAGACTGCCAATTGAAGTCGAAGCTTCCATTTTAGATTTTGATGTATGCAAAATTGGACTTGCTATTTGATATCTATACGGTGAACTTGTGTCTACTATAAAAATTACAGAATCAGTGTCACGGCTTAAGGTTAGCTTGGCATGATTAATAAAGCTTGGATAAAAATGTATGGTAAGACTCTTAATTTTATTTACCGCATTTGAACTTTGGCAAGAATAAAATGCAAGCAATAGAATGATGCTTTAAGTTAATAAAATTTCTCATAATTGCACCAAACAAGCAGGTATTACCGATAGTAGAGAATTCTATATTCGTCCGCCCAGAACTGCTGACTGGCTTTTGAATAAAGTTAAATATTAAGGATTAAAGTTGTGGCTTTTAAGGTAGGCATCTGCTAATTTTTCCTGCCCGGAGTCTCCTGTCACTTTCTTATAAGTCATGCGAAACAGGTGAACGGGGATTTCCTTTTGGAACAGCAAGGGACTCCGGGCCTGACGCATGTTTCTCATTCAAAATTATCTCAACATCCACCACTTCATACCTTGCATGTTTACCACTGATATAATACCGGGCTGAACTATGTTCATACGCCATCGCATCTTTTGCAAGGTTCCATCGCCCTGTACAAGGGTTGTTGTGCATATACACAAGTTTCTGAAAGGCAAAATCCGCAGTCTCACAATATTTCCAGTCAAAGGACTCTTCCCATACTTCATGTTTTTTTCCACGTCTGCGGCCTGTTCTTGTTACAGCTTTCTGAAGCTTTTCAAGTATTGCGTCTTCATTTTTTTCTTCCAGCCTTTGTACAATTGAATATGCTATAAACCTTTTTCCGTCTCCTATGATCTTGTTGATACTCTTGTCCGTCTTTGAAAAATCAATCATCACATGCGCATGATTGGGCATGATTACAAAACCTGCAATACGGTGACCTTGTAATTTAAGATAATCAAACCATTGATAGACGAGATCATACCCCTTTGTCAGCTCTATTAACTGAAGCCATTTGTGGCAGGTAAATGTGATAAAATATAAGCCTTCCTTGTATGGTATATTCCTGCGTACCGGCATAGTATAAATGTATGGATTCCGTTTCATATCAGCCCGGAGTCCCCTTACTTTTCCAAATGGGAAAATGCAATAATTTCAAAAGTTCGTTTAATAAAAGAATGAGGGGAGACTCCGGGCGGAAAAAAATGTGATAAAATATAAGCCTTCCTTGTATGGTATATTCCTGCGTACCGGCATAGTATAAATGTATGATTCCGTTTCATATCAGCCCGGAGTCCCCTTACTTTTCCAAATGGGAAAATGCAATAATTTCAAAAGTTCGTTTAATAAAAGAATGAGGGAGACTCCGGGCGGAAAAAGAAGATCCCTGAACCTAAATGAGCCTTTGATTCAACGAAGAGAATATGCAAATGCCGAGTAGCGAACAGAACCCGAACGGAGTCCGAAAAAAATCGGGACAGGCTGTCGCAAGGGAAGATGATAGTAGCAATGTCGCTGGCAAACAAATCCTTCGACTTCGCTCAGGGCTTAAACCGCATCCACATCCGCCACCACCGTTACGCTTCTGAAACTTTTGTTTTGATGAAGGATGGCTACCTGCTCCAGCAGATCTTTTTTGCATTGAAGAATTGTTTTACCATCCCGCGGCAACTTTAATAACAATTCCATGAGGTATTGATTGCGGATGCGGCCAATGACCGGCTCCGCAGGGCCAACGATATAGTTGCCATAACGGGGCTTCAACGCTTCGGTATAAATATGTGCGGCTCTTTCTACCACTTCTTTGATCTTATGCCTGAAGGTGAGCTGGATGATGCGGGAAAAAGGCGGATAGAAAAATTCTTTTCTTTTTTTGAGCTCTTCGGCAAACATCATTTTATAATCATGCTGCTGTACGATCTGCAACAACGGATGCTGTGGCTGCGAAGTTTGTACCAATACCAGGGCGGTATCTTTATTGCCTTCCGGTGTTTGGATAACCGAAGGTTTTCTGCCGGCACGGCCACTGACCTGCTCCATCAGTTGAAAGGCTCTTTCATTGACCCGGAAGTCGGCGAAATATAAAAGACCGTCTGCATCTAATATGCCAACGAGGTCAACATTGTCGAAGTCGAGCCCCTTGACTACCATTTGTGTGCCTACGAGAATATCGATACGCTTTTGTTCAAACTGCTGTATCAATACATCATGTGCATTTTTTCCCCGCACGGTATCAATATCCATCCGTGCTACTTTGGCATCGGGAAAAATTTCCTGTAACTGTTCTTCGATCTTTTCGGTGCCGAAATTTCGTTGTGCAAATTTATCGCTGCCGCAAGCGGCACAGGTATGCACCGGCGGATAGGTAGTGCCGCAATAATGACAAATGAGTTTGTTGCTGAGTTTATGAAAGGTAAGCGACACATCGCAATACTTGCATTGCGGTATCCAGCCACAAACACTGCAAACCGGAATACGGTGCATAGCCGCGGCGGTTCTGAAAAAGAATGACCTGCTTGCCTCTTGCTATTACTTCGTTGACGGCAGTGATAAGGTGGGGCGATAAAATAATTTTTCCCTGCTGTATCTTACCGTCTTTATCTTTTTGAATTATTTTTCTGGTATCGATGAATTCTATTGGCGGTAATTTGAGATCGCCGTATCGTTGCAGCAATTCTACCAATCCATATTTTCCTGTTGATGCGTTGTAATAACTTTCTACTGATGGTGTACCACTGCCCAATAATACTTTTGCAGAAAATAAGGTAGCGAAATAGATGGCAGCATCTCTCCCATTATATCTTGGTGCCGGTTCCTGTTGTTTGTAAGAAGTATCATTTTCTTCATCGCAAATGATAAGACCCAGATTCTGATAAGGAAGAAATACGGATGATCTTGCGCCGAGAATAACCCGTAAGTCGCCGCTCTTTACTTTGTTCCATATCTCCACTCTTTCATTCTGCGAAAATTTGGAATGATAGATACCGATATAGCCACCGAAATGTTTTTGTAAACGACGTATCACCTGTGAAGTGAGTGCAATCTCCGGCAACATATACAATACCTGTTTGCCGGATTTGATATGTTCTTCAATCAGTTTGATATAAATATTTGTTTTGCCGCTGGAGGTAACGCCGTGCAACAAACAAACATCCTTTTCTTTTAATTTTTCCTGTACTTCATTGAATGCTTTTGTTTGTGCTGCTGATAATTCAAAATCGATCTGCACATCTTTGGGCAAGTATTGAATACGATCGACATTTCTTTTCTCGGTGTACAGAATATTCTTTTCTACCAATCCTTTTAACTGCGCATCGGATGCGCCGGATTTTTTTAGCAAAGAAGATTTTACTACTTCGCCTTCTGTTTTCATCAGATGGAGGTAACTTAATAATAGTTCCATTTGTTTGGGAGCTCTTGTCCAGTTGTTGAGCAGGTCGGATAATTTTTCTTCGTTATCATATTCCCTGTTCAGCAATACATAGGTTTCCTTTTTGGGAGAATAGGTTTGCTTTAATGCTTCCCAAACAAAACAAACTTTTTTATTGATCAGCCGGTTGATGACAGGATATACATGAGATGAATCCAGTACCTGTTGTACTTCGGTCAGCTTCAATTCTTTTTTTATCAGTAAGGCCTCTCCTACTAAATATTCATCATGATCAAGTGTAGAAAAATCATCACCAAATTCTTCATTGTAAACCAGAATCGTTTCGCTTGATAATTTAAAATGTGCAGGTAATGCTGCCGCCATCACTTCTCCTTCGCTGCACATATAATAAGCAGCGATCCATTCCCACAGTTTCAGTTGCTCTTCGAAAATAACAGGCTCGGCATCGAGTACATTCAGAATGTCTTTTGTTTCGATAGAATTCCGGCTTTTTATCATGTAATACTTTTTACAATGCCTGCATATTTCTTGCTCTTACCCAGGTTTACTTCTACCCTGCAACCGGGTTTTAATGTTTCCCTGAATTGCTCAGGAACAGACCAGGTGTAGTTTTTGGGTAAGGCGGCAGGGATGATGATTTCGGCATAAGAACCCCATCCCTCTAAAGGGGAACCTGAGTTATATTATATCAATATTTTTCTCCTGCATGGAAATCTAAACGATAATATGAATATTTTGACCACAGAGACACTGAGGCACAAAGATAACACATAGAATATATGTAAATGATACTCTGTGTCTTATGTCTCCGTGGTTTAATGGGCCTTGAAGGTTTCTCCAGGCGGCATCATACTCAATTAATTTTTTTTCCATGATCGTATACACTTCTTCTTTTAATTTTTCCAGATCACCGATAGCATATCCTTCCACCGGAATTTCTTCGAGGTAAAGAATCCTGTTTTGTCCGGGAGTCATCAGGAATATACTTTCGTAAGGCATTCTTCTATAAGCATCTAAAAACAAAACCGGTTTTATGGGTGTTTGTGTTTCAATGGCGAGGCGGAATGCTCCGTCATAAAATTCTTTTAAGGGAGTGGTACCCATATTAAAAGTTCCTTCGGGAAATACAATTACGGATATTCCTTTGCTGATAACTGATTTCAGCAGACCGAATACTATTTGCTCTGTTGGAAGCACTGGTTCTGTCAACCGTAACTATCGCATTTCGATAGATGAATCCAAATACCGGCATTTTGCTCATTTCCACTTTACCAAGAGCCCTTACAGGCTGGCGATACGCTTTGGGAAGCATTGCCGCATCTAAATAAGAAATATGATTGCTGACAAAAATATACGGCTTGCTTTTGTCATGCGGCACTTCATATATTTTTTTGTACCAGATAAAAATTAAAGGGAACCACAGATCAGCCCAGAGCATACAAAGCCGGAAGATCATATTACCACCACGGATGCGGCCAAAAAAACTGGCAATAATTACAAAAGGAAAGATCAGTAACATGATCAACACAAATGTTAACAGAGCATAAATGCAATAGATCCATTGCAGAGGTTTCAGCAATACGCTGCTCATCGCTGATTTTTATATTTATCATCATCACCCGGGCAATGACATTCATAATCCGTTTCCAGGTCAATCACCGTTACTACCGTTGTCCATTCATTGCATTGTGCATATACTATCCGTACCTGTTGATCATCTTTTGTTCTTCCTTCTACAGCATACCGGGGACATCTTGCATTTTTTATATCGCTTTTATAATAGTTTATTTTCCCATCTTTCATGATCTCTTCTACTTCCGCTTTAGAAATTTTGCGGCATTGCATGCGGCAGGTAGCATGATCGCTGTATTTAAGGTAAGAAGTGCGGCGATCAAAACCTCTGTCTCTGTTAACGGATGCCGGATCTTTTGGGTTAGTGGTGGTTGTCTTTGGCTTAGGGGTCGTTGTATCTTTTCCATTCACCAGTTTTATTACCAGTAATATGGCCAGCAATCCTACAATCAGAATATATGGGTACCATTTCTTATTCACAATCAAACATTTGCATAAAAGTACTTAATTTAAAAAATACCGGAATTCCTTTTCTCATGATTTATCTTTGCAGCCCTTCTTGTACTACGAAGCCGGTTATATTTTAGGCTTTGATTTTAAACGAGTTGGCGTAGTAGTATGGCAGCAGCAAAAACAGTGGCATTTCATACGTTGGGTTGTAAACTCAATTTCTCCGAAACTTCTTCAATTTCCCGCTTAATGGAAGATGAAGGCTTTGAGAAAAAGGAATTTACTGACCTGGCCGATGTGTATGTCATCAACACCTGTTCCGTTACAGATAATGCGGATAAAGAATGTCGTCAACTGGTACGGCGCATTCAACGAAAAGCTCCTGAAAGTTTAGTGGTGATAACTGGTTGCTATGCACAGTTGAAGCCAAAAGAAATTTCTGAAATACCGGGTGTTGATCTGGTATTAGGTGCAGCTGAAAAATTCAATATCGCACAACATATCCGTGAATTATCAAAAGGCGATTCAGCAAAGATCAGCAGTTGCGATATTGAGGATGTAACCGGATTTCATTCTTCCTGGTCGGTGAATGACCGCACCAGAACTTTTTTAAAAGTGCAGGATGGTTGTGATTATAATTGCTCATTCTGTACCATACCGATGGCAAGAGGAAAAAGCAGAAGTGATAGTATCACCAATGTGCTGGCAAATGCAGAGCATCTGGCCAAACATGGTGTAAAAGAAATAGTACTGACCGGTGTGAATCTCGGTGATTTTGGCAAAGGAGACCTCTCCCAAACCCTCTCCAAAAGAGAGGGCTTACAAATAGCCTTTAAAGATCGAAACGAAAATTTCTTTGAATTGGTAAAAGAGCTGGATAAAGTTGAAGGTATTCAACGCTATCGGATCTCTTCTATCGAACCGAATTTATTGACCAATGAAATAATAGAATTTGTTGCCAACAGCGACAAGTTCATGCCTCATTTTCATATCCCTTTACAAAGTGGTAGTAATAAAATTCTGGGTTTAATGCGCAGAAGATATAAAAGGGAATTATATGCTGAACGGGTAACATTGATCAAAACATTAATGCCGCATTGTTGCATTGGTGTGGATGTAATCGTTGGCTTTCCGGGAGAAACGAATGAAGATTTTAAAGAGACATTTGACTTTCTGCACTCTCTCGATATTTCTTACCTGCATGTGTTTACTTATTCTGAAAGAGATAATACACTCGCCGTTACGTTAGATAGCATTGTCCCCATCAATATCCGCAACGAAAGAAACAAAACACTTCGCAATCTTTCTTATATGAAGATGCAATACTTTACCCAACAACATTCAGGGCAGACCCGTAAAGTTTTATTTGAAGGGCAGAATAAGAATGACATGATAGAAGGTTACACTGATAACTACATTAAAATCGCTAGCTCCTGCGAAGGAACAATGGGTAAACGAGATTGTTGACTGGAAAATTTAATCCTTATTTTCGTATATTTGCCTCTGTTATATTTATAATTCCAGATTTCCTGGGATATAATTCTTGCAAACTAAAGCCACCTGATTTAATTAAATATTAAAAATGCTATTATGAAGAATTTTATCATTCTATCAATTTCAATTTTCTTTTTTTCAAGTTTGGAAAAAGTGTATGCTCAGGAAGTAAATGCAGAAAAAACCGATTTCGGGATCTACAAAAATTTCACTTTTGAACCTGGTAATAAAATAATTTTTTATGATGATTTTATAAATGACCGTGTAGGCGATTTTCCAAAAAAATGGGGAACAAATGGCAGCGGCGAAATAGTTACCAATAATCAATATGAAGGGAAATGGCTGCTTTTATCCGGCAGATCTGGCTATGTACCTTCACCAGATGCACCATTACCTGAAGACTATACTATTGAGTTTGATCTGGCAACCAATGGTTTTAAAGAAAATAAAGCAGGCAATGCTTTATCCATCGCCTTTATTAAAAAAAAGAGTTTCGGTATTGGAGCTGCCGGTGGTTATGCCACTTTACGGATTAACCTGAATAAGAATTCATTGATGGCAATTTCAACTTCGGGTGCGGAAAACTCTACAAGGGTTGGCTCCACGTTAAACCGAAAATTTAATCTTGATACAAAAGTACATGTCTCTATTGCAGTTAATAAGAACAGGCTGCGCATCTGGATGGATGAAGAAAAAATTACTGATATCCCTTCCTTATTAATCGGCAATATGGGTCGTTATATTTTGTTTGAAGCATATGAGATACATCCTGACAAAGGTCATACCGTCCTTATTTCTAATTTTAAAATTGCAGATTCAAAAGAAAATGTCCGTTCCGGATTATTGGAAAAAGGAAAATTTACAACTACAGGTATTTACTTTAATACTGATAAAGCGATCATAAAGGCAGAGTCGTACGCCGTTTTAAAATCTGTGGCTGATTATTTGACAGAAAACCCGGAAGTAAAAATAAAAGTAGTTGGGCATACAGATTCCCAGGGTGAAGATGCATATAATTTAACGTTATCAGAAAAAAGAGCACAGGCAGTGATCCTTTCGCTTTCAGAACAATTCAAAATTGATAAAAGCAGGCTAACAGCTATAGGTAAGGGAGAAACTGAACCTATTGATGATAATAAAACTGAGAAAGGAAGAGCAAACAACAGAAGAGTAGAATTTATTAAAGAATAATTCAACTTACCAAGAATATATAAGTTATAAAAAAAGAAAGTGGAACGTACTGGATTCGAACCTCCCGATAACTATCGGGAGACCCCTACTCTTCTTACATTCCTTATTCAAAATAAAAGTGGAACGTACTGGATTCGAACCTCCCGATAGCTATCGGGAGACCCCTACTCTTCTTACATTCCTAATTCAAAATAAAAGTGGAACGTACTGGATTCGAACCTCCCGATAGCTATCGGGAGACCCCTACCATGTCAAGGTAATACTCTAACCATCCCGATAGCCATCGGGAGAGCTAACGATCTTCTCATATACTCTTTGCTATTTATATTTTGAAATTAATTTCGTGGCAATTTCAGGATACCGTTTTAAATCCTGAATGTATTTTTTGCTTTTCATTCGTTTAATATGTTTCTCAATTTTTCTTGCTTGGCTATACGCAAGGTTTTCAATTGAATAATAAATCATCCAATCTTTTGCTTGCCCGGTAAAGGAAGAAGGAAAATTATTAGTCAGATGCTGTTCGATTCTTTTTGATGTGTTCAAACAACTTCCAACATAATATTTGTCAAGAGATGACGAATAAAGGATATAAACTTCGGCCATTCTTAAATCAAAAAGTGGAACGTACTGGATTCGAACCTCCCGATAGCTATCGGGAGACCCCTACTCTTCTTACATTCCTAATTCAAAATAAAAGTGGAACGTACTGGATTCGAACCAGCGACCCCTACCATGTCAAGGTAATACTCTAACCAACTGAGCTAACGTTCCTTTTAGAAATTAAACCATCCCGATAGCTATCGGGAGAGCTAACGTTCCTTTTAGAAATTAAACCATCCCGATAGCTATCGGGAGAGCTAAGGTTCCGGAGCGATAAAATTAGGAGTTTTCCACTTTCTTTTTCCACCCAATGCAACATTCCTACCTTTATTTGGTCTATTAAACAGATGCAGCAGTATCAGGTAACCATAAAATTTGAAATGAGTGAGGACTTCATGGACCTGGTTCCGCCTCATCGCACTTATATTAATTTCCTTATTAATAAGGGAACAATTGAACATTACGCTGTTAGTATGGAAACACAGCGATCCTGGATCACCTTAAATGCGGAGAATAAAAAAGAAGTTGAAAAATTATTAGAAAAATCTCCCTTATTTAAATGCTGGACTTTTGAAATTGATGAGTTATTTGTTTTGGACGGACAGCATTACCGGTTACCAGAAGTAAATCCTAACTGATCAACCTCGCACCGTTCACTATTGACAACCTGCCTGTCGGGAGACAGGTCCCCATTCACTTTTCGGCCCATTTCGGTTTTAGCTTCATTACTTTTTTATAAACAGTACAAGATGCTGTATGTGCTCCTGGTAAATAACCTGTACTCATTAAAAATTCGTTGACGATTTCTCCTCCGGTAAAACGGAATGTTTGTTTGAATAACTTCACCCATTCTTCTTTTGTTTTTGGATGATGTTTATCCAGCCAGTTTTTAAATGATCCGAATTCCTTTTGAATTGCTTTAATGCATTTGGCATTATGTATGGTGGCTTCGATCTTTAACCGGTTGCGGATGATGCCGGCATCCTGCATCAGCTTTTCCTTTTTCTTATCAGTATACCGGGCTACTTTATCAATATTGAAATCATCAAATGCTTTGAAGAAATTGTCTTTCTTCTTTAAAATGGTCTCCCAGCTAAGTCCTGCCTGGTTTATTTCCAGAATTAGCCGGGCAAAGAGCAGGTTATCTTCATGGATCGGGAATCCGTATTCCAGATCATGATATTCTTTGTGAACGGTGCCCTTTCCTTTATTTAGTACGTATTCGCAATAAGTTGATGCCATATTTAAAAATAAGTATAGAAAAATTACTTTTATTTAAAGAGCCTTATTGGAACCTGACGGTTTTAAACTTCTGACCTTTTCCATATAATTCGAAATGGCTTTTTCAATTTCAACTGCAAAAAACACCAACGATGATGCAGCTCCAACCAATAAAAATTCATTCATTGTTAATGCTTCGGTTTGAAAGATGGGTTGTAAAAACGGAATATACGTAACCGCAAACTGAAGCAACATAGCTAATAACACAGAAATTATAAGTGGTTTGTTTGAAAATATACCTACACCCAACAAAGATTGCTTCTCTGAGCGGATGGCCAGCACATGGCCCATCTGGCTCAGGCATAAAACATTAAAAACAATCGTTTGCCAATGTAACCCATGGCTAATCGCCCAACTCTGTGCAGACAACGCAATACCTGCCATCAGTATTCCCACCCATATCATGTGCATCCCCCTTCCATTTGCAAATACACTCTGTTGTGGCGGACGGGGAGGCCGGTTCATAATATCTTTCTCAGCTTTTTCAAATGATAAAGAAATCGCAGGCAAACCATCTGAAACCAAGTTTATCCATAAGATATGTATTGGCAGCAAAGCAACAGGCAGCCCGAGCATTGGCCCTAACAATAAAGTCCAAAGTTCTCCAGAGTTGGTGGTCATCAGGTATTTGATAAACTTGAGGATGTTATCGTAGATCCTTCTTCCTTCCCTTACTGCTTTTACAATCGTTGAAAAATTATCATCCAGCAAAATCATATGAGCTGCTTCTTTGGAAACATCAGTACCAGTGATGCCCATTGCAATTCCAATATTTGCCCTTTTTAAAGAAGGGGCATCGTTTACTCCATCTCCTGTCATGGCAACATAATGTCCTTTCTGTTGCAGCATTTTTACAATCTGTAGTTTTTGTTCAGGTGATACCCTGGCGTACACTTTAATCTTTTCAACTTTTGCTAAAAATTGGTCATCATCTAATCCGGCCAATTGCTGTCCGGTTATTATTATATCTTTTTCACTGTTTAAAATGCCAATACGTTCTGCGATGGTTTTTGCTGTAAGGGGATGGTCGCCGGTTATCATCACCGGTACAATACCTGCCGTTTTACATTGTGCTACTGCCTCAAATACTTCTTCCCGCGGAGGGTCAATGATGCCGGTTAATCCCAAAAACTGTAAATCTGATTCATGGATTTCTACAACGGGATTTTCTGGTAACTGATCCCAAAACCTATAAGCAAAGCCCAATATCCGATGTCCCTGTGCGGCCATACCATCTACCTGTAGTTGCATTTTTTCAGCATCAACATCTTTACATCTTTGCAATAAAATATCTGGTGCCCCTTTAGTGAAAGAAATTATTTTATTTTGATAATTGTGAAAAGTAGTCATCAGTTTTCTCTCAGAATCAAAAGCAATTTCTGCCAGCCGGGTCCAGCTATCTTGTTTTATATGATGTTCTATAGCCACTTCCAGTAAAGCAATTTCTGTACTATCTCCTTTTAAAAGTTTATCATCATCTACAGCAGCATCATTATTCAGTGCAAAGGCATGTAGCAGTAACACAGTACCCTCCTGATCCTTGATTGTGGATAAAGTTTTCCTATCATGCAATTGTCCGTTTACAAATATATTTTCTACATGCATTTTGTTTTTGGTGAGTGTACCCGTTTTATCAGTACAGATAAAAGTGACGGAACCTAAAGTTTCCACAGCCGGTAATTTTCTGATCAGGCTATTAAAGCGGATCATTCTTTTTGCAGCCAATGCAAGCGAAATGGTAATCACAGCAGGTAATGCCTCAGGAATGGCGGCTACTGCAAGTGAAATACTGGTCATTATCATTTTAGCAATATCCTCACCTCTTAACCAGCCGGCTACAAAAAATAAAATACATAAGAGTAATACGAGAACAGAAAGCTTTTTTCCGAAAGAAGCCATACGTTGTTGTAGTGGAGTCAGCGTTTCATCCTCCTGTAACATTTTGGCTATGCGTCCCAACTCTGTTTGCATGCCGGTAGCTATTACAATACCGGTGCCCCTTCCATAGGCTACAAAAGTGCCTTTAAATGCCATATTCTTTTGATCTCCCAATGGCAAATCATCTGATTCAATAGAAGTGATAATTTTATCGATAGCGTGTGATTCACCGGTTAAAGCAGCTTCTTCAATTTTTAAATTATTCGACTCTATGATACGCATATCAGCAGGAACAGCATTCCCGGCTTCCAGCAAAACAATATCACCGGGCACTAATACCGTAGCCGGTAACCAGGAACTGGTTTCATCCCGAAGCACCCTTGCCTGTGTAATGGCCATTTGTTTTAAAGCCTGCATTGCTTTTTCTGCTCTATACTCCTGAAAAAATCCAATGATTGCGTTTAATATCACAATCACAAGAATGACAATGGTATCTGTTACGTCGCCTATTATCCCGGAAACTATTGCTGCTGCCAGTAAAACTAAAATCATTACATCTTTAAACTGCGCCAACAGCATGACTGCAATACTTTTCTTTTTACCTTCTTCTAACTCGTTGGGTCCAATCTGCAATAATTTTTCTTCTGCTGCAGATGTACTAAGCCCCAGCTCACTAGTGCTAAGCAGTTCAAAAACTTCAGTTATACTTAATCTGTGCCAGTACATGTTGTTCTATTTGTTAAAGAATAAGAAGATCATAAGTACTATATATAAAAGAAGAATAATAAAAGTATCAATGCTGAAATACCAAAACTGTTTTTTCTTAGGTCTAAAGAGTAAACCCAACCCAACAACAGCTGACATAATAATGGTGATGAATACAGATAACAAATGTGTGGTAGAAATCGCATTAAACAGTGAACCTTCCCTGTAAAAAACATCATCGATACCCAGGATAAACATATTAAACACATTACTTCCCAATAAATTTCCTACTGCCATATCCAATGCTCCAATTCTTACCGCGGCCAGGGAAACCACCAGCTCGGGAAGTGAAGTAGCAGCGGCTAGAAATACAGTGCCAAAAAAGGAATTGCTAAGACCAGTATGTGACGCAATAAACTCACCAAAATAAGGAAGTAAAACAGCGGCCCCAATTACAATAAATGCATGTAAAGCATAATTCACAATTGTTTTTTTAAGCTCCGCTGGATTGTATCTGGTAAGTTCGACATTGGTTGAAGGCGATTCAATAAGTGCCGTATGTTCGTATTTAAAAATACCCCATATAGAGACTAAGTATAATCCAAATAGTACAAAAGTGAAACTACTGACCCACAATATAGTGGGGGTGTCATTCGCCAGGAAAATGGCCATGCCTGTTACTGTCAACAATATAATTCCAAAAACGGCTGCTACAATATGACTTGATTTAACCATTGAAAAAAGAGGCTTCTTTATCCTGGCATCCAGTACGGAAAGTATTAGCAAGTTAAAAACACAACTACCAAAAATATCACCGGCGGCCAGGTTGGGTGCTTTAACAATAGCAACAGAACTTATACCCGTCATAAGCTCAGGCAAAGAAGTAACAGAAGCCATTAATATAAGCCCAACCCATGCCTTACCCCATCCGGTAAGGTCGGCAATTTTATCGCCGTATTTCGCCAGCTTTGTGCCACTATAAATAATAACTGCTGCACAAGCAACAAAGCCAAGGATGTTTATAAATAAATTATTCAGCATAATATTGTTTACATATTCGTTCAGCCAGAAGGTGGAAAATAACCAACAATACTTTTCTGACAAAGCAACAACAAAAGAAATTTATAAATTTTGAGTTGATTCAAATCCTGCATTTATTATGTTCAAACTTAATTTTTTACAACTGGTTAACGACAATATATAGATAAGAGCTGAAAATAATCTAAGATTCAGACACCATTACTTTCAAGTCCGCCAACGTACAACTGTACAAACTTAAATGATTGTAAAGGAAAGAATCAACATTAGTGAACCAACGGCCTTTGCTATGCAATAAAAATAATTACTACCTTCTTTGTTATGCCTGAGCTATAATGAATTGAGATAATAAGTAATAGGTGAACTCCTAGCAATGTCTGAATTATAGAGAAACACTAATCGAATGAATCCAGATTGGAATCCCGCGAATCTGAAACACTTACTTTTTCAATAAATACCCATTTTATTGAAGAGGCTTTGTGGGAGTTGACGGGTTCGAACCGCCGACCCTCCCGGTTATAGATCGGGATGCACTGAATTTTAAAAATATTGTGCTTAACGAAATAAAAAAGCCTCTTCAGCGAAGAGGCTTTGTGGGAGTTGACGGGTTCGAACCGCCGACCCTCTGCTTGTAAGGCAGATGCTCTGAACCAGCTGAGCTAAACTCCCTTTCTTTTATTTCAAGTTTGTACCGCCGGCCACTTCCGATTGAAATCGGAATGCGCTGAACCAGCTGAGCTAAACTCCCTTTTTTTAATTGGGAGTGCAAAGATAAGGCTGAGAGGTTTTCAGCCAAACTTTTTTTACTGCCATTTATCGTTTTCAATACTTTACACCATGACGATCGGCACTGCCAGCTATGTGTAATGCAAATGCAGCTAATGCCACATCCTTCAACAGATTTATTAAAGCTGCCTGCCTCATTTCTGCCATTCCTGCCTGATTATAATTCGGCAGGTGAACGGTAAGTACAAAAGTCAATAATAATGCTGCCAGAAGGTATCCGGCTACTTTTACAAACTTGTTTGTAATAAAGGCCAGGGCTGCCAAAATAAAAGATGCCCCTACAAAATAAACCCAGTTAATTCCACCCGGAATATTCTGAGGAACAAAAACCAACAAATTTTTGGGATGTAAAAAGTGATAAATGCCGAAAACGATCATTACAACAGCCAAAAGATAAATAGCAAGACGGGAAATAATTCGTTGCATCATAATAGAAGTTTTAAAGGTGAGAAAAATCTACAACCTGAAAAGCTTCCAGAAGGCTTCGAATTTAGTAGTCAACCTATCAGAAAAATGTTAATCCTAATGTTATGGTATCCCGAACACCATTGATCTGGGTACTGTGTTTTATTAAAAAGCTCCCGGGTCCAGTGAACCTGACGATTGGGCTTTTCTCAAGACTAGTCACACCTCCGCCAAAATCCCAGGCCGGAAAAATAGAAAGGGGATTTATTGTATGAAAAATCGCACTGACAGGAGTTGTATTATCACACTTATCCAGGTAATACGAAATGTCTGTTTTAGAGGGGTCTGCAGCTTTACCCAGCGTTATTTGCTTACAAACTGAGTCAACCCCATTGGGTCCAGTAGCTTTAAGTGTAATAAAATAAGTTCCAATTGTAGTATAATTATGTATCGGATTGGCTTCTGTTGAAGTCGAGCCATCTCCCAGTTTCCAAAAAAAGGATGTTGCATTTTTCGAACTATTGAAAAATGAAATATCAGTAGGAACTCTGGCTTCAAGCCCAGTTGGAATAAAATTTGCGACTGTTTTATCATTATCAGTTTTGTCTTTTTTACAACCCTGAAATGAAAAAAATAAAGCTACCGCCAGTATAATATAAATCGCTTTCATATAAAATTATTATAACAACCGCAAATTACTACTTTTCTGTGGCAGTTTATTGTAGATTTTATCAAAATGTGACTCCCAATTACCCATTCTGTAACTTTAACATTACCTAAGTATTTTCATTTTATCTAAATGAATGTTTATGAACTCCAATGACGAAATAAGAGAACAGCAAAGGCTATCATGGAACAAGTTTTCTGCTGGTTGGAAAAAATGGGACCTGTTGACAATGGATTTTTTACGCCCCATGGGAATGGAGATCATCAACTATATAAACCCTTCCGGTGAACAATATGTCCTTGATGTGGCCGGAGGGACTGGCGAACCCGGATTGAGTATCGCTTCTTTGCTGGATGGCGGCAAAGTAATGATCTCCGACCTTTCAGAAGATATGCTTGCTATTACAAAAGAAAATGCAGCTACCAGAAATATTACCAATATTGAAACCCTGGCCTGCGATGTGTGTGAACTGCCATTTTCAAACAACAGTTTTGATGCTGTAAGCTGTCGCTTTGGGTTTATGTTTTTTCCCGATATGCAAGTGGCCGCTAATCAAATGGCAAGAGTATTAAAACCAAAAGGCAAGATTGCCATATCGGTTTGGAATATCCCTGAAAAGAATTTTTGGGTTACTGCTACCATGGGAACGATAATGAGACATATAGAGATCCCTCCTAATCCTTCAGGGGCACCAGGCATATTTCGTTGCTCGGGACCGGGAATGATGAAAGAGATTTTCGAAGCGGCAGGTTTTAAGAATATCGCCGAAAAAGAAATAACTACTACACTCAACTGCGGAACAGTTCAACGTTACTGGAGTATGATGACCGAAGTAGGTGCACCAATTGATGCAGCACTAAGTAAAGCAGATGACAAATTGAGGGAAATAATCCGAAAAGAAGTTTTTGAATTGGTTACACAAAAATATCCTGAGGATGAAATAAGGATTGATGCCAGTGCCATCATCATCACTGCAGAAAAATAATAGCGGTGTTTTTACCAGGAAAAAAGGAGCTATTTTTGTAATTAATCTAGCTAAATGAATAAACTATTTATTGTCCTGCTTTTATCACTTCCAACATTGGTCTATTCGCAGATCAATATCAATAAAACAAAAGCTGACATTAAAAATGATATTAACCTTATTAAAAAAGCCAATCCGGCTATTCAGGTTCTGATCAAAGAAACAGATAGTACGATGATGGTATCCAGGATTTTCAAGAATAAAGACCGATCTGAACAGCTATTACAATTTGACTCTCTGGGAACCTGTAAATGGGATAAACTATCTTTCAACAATGAAGAATCCATGAAGAAAGAATTAGCATTAATTCTTTCCATTAAAAAATTAAACTGGATGAAAATTAATGAGAACCAGTATGTTTCAGATTTTGAAGATCAACTGATGATTGAAATACCTGCAGATGACATGCCAACGTCGATTAATATCATTCGTATGGATTGGAATAGGATATTGTACGATCTGATGCTTGGAAAGTAATATGTTTTTTCAATCTTTATTTTTCCAACGCACCGTCATCTCTCCACTTCTTAAATGCATTGATTGTACTATCGCTTAGTTTTGCAGTTTTCTTGAATGGCATAAATCCTTTATCGCCTGGATTTAATTCAATACGTCGTATCATTTCATCAATATCTGTCTTGACATTTGCATAGTTATCAAATGCTTTCTTTCGGCCCTCAGGAGGAACATGACAAGGGGTACAATTAGTCTTTATCAGAACAGTAATATCTTGTTCGTATGTAGATTTAGCGGTTACTTTATTTGCTGTTCCTGAAGCAGATTTCTTTGCAGGGTTGCAATAACTGAATAGCAAGGCAAACGAAACGATCAGGAGGGGTAAGACATACTTATTCATAAAATAATAATTTAATTAAATATAAAGAAATTCTGACTCGGATATTTTAAAATCGTATAATAGGTATCAATCGGTTGCCAGTGGTTATATCTTTAATTATATGTGTAATTTTTCTACCTCTATTTTAAAAAATTGATGAGAATTTACTCTTGTTTGCATCCACTTTTAAATAATATCCGTCTGCAGTCAGTGTGTGCTTAAACCCTCCAATCCCTTATTTTTGTTTAAACAACTATTACATGCGTAAAATCTTACTATTTTCAATCTGCCTCACCCTTGCATTTTCCATTGCTGCACAGCAATCTGTGCAACGTCCAAAACTGGTTGTGGGTATTGTTGTAGATCAAATGAGATGGGACTATCTCTACCGCTATTATGAACGATACGATGTAAATGGTGGCTTTAAAAGAATGTTGACTGAAGGCTTCGCCTGTGAAAATACACTGATTCCCTATGCTCCTACTGTTACCGCCTGTGGACATAGTTCCATTTATACAGGCTCTGTTCCAGCCATTACAGGAATTACCGGAAACTTCTGGTGGGATAATGAGCAAATGAGAACTGTATATTGTACAGAAGACAATACTGTTAATACAGTGGGAAGTAGCTCTAATCTTGGCAAAATGAGTCCCCGAAACTTATTGACTACTACCATTGGTGATGAATTAAAACTTGCTACCAATTTCAAGAGTAAGGTGATTGGAGTTGCAATAAAAGACAGAGGTGGAATTCTGCCTGCCGGACATAGTGCCAATGCCGCTTATTGGTATGATAATACCATTGGTGACTGGATCACTTCTACGTATTATATGAATAAACTTCCTGATTGGGTTATTAATTTTAATAAGCAAAGAGTTGTTGATAAATACTATCAGGAAGGTTGGAATCTGTTATTCCCTCCAACTACTTATATTCAAAGTACAGCGGATAATAAACCGTATGAATCTAAACCCTTTGGCACTGAATTTCCATATGACCTTAAAAAATTCATCGGCAAAGACTTTTCTAAAATTAGTTCCACCCCAATGGGTAATTCATTAACCACCGCATTTGCAAAAGCAGCCATTACCAATGAACAATTAGGAGCTGACAATATCACTGACTTTCTGACCATCAGCTTCTCATCACCTGATTATATCGGACATACATTCGGACCTAATTCGATAGAAAGTGAGGATGGTTTTTTGAGATTGGATAAGGAGATCGGCGATCTTCTTGATTTTTTGGATAAGAAAGTTGGCAAAGATCAGTATACGGTATTTCTTTCTGCCGACCACGGCGTTGCTCATGTTCCGGAATTTATGCAGGAAAATAAACTCCCGGGTGGAAGAGTGTTCATGAACGAAATTGTTAAATCACTAAATAGTGCATTAGAAGAAAAATTCAAGATCAATTCATTGGTTGTAAACGACGGCAACTATCAATTACACCTGAATCATCCAAAAATTGATTCCGCTAAAATTGACCTGAAAGATTTGACAAATCGGATAATAAAATATGTAAGCATAGCGCCAGGGATCGACAGGGCATTCGCCTTAAACGAGCTTAATTCAGTCCCACTCAATAACACGATTCGTACCATGTTGAATAATGGGTACCATCCAAAAAGAAGTGGTGATATCCAACTGATCTTAAAACCTAATTATATAGATGCCTATAGCCAGGCCGGTACAACACACGGACTTTGGAATCCATATGATGCGCATATTCCTTTGCTTTGGTATGGCTGGGGAATAAAACAAGGTAAAACAAACAAGGAAACCTATATGACTGATATAGCGCCTACTATTGCCGCATTATTGAAGATACAAATGCCGAATGGAAATGTAGGCCAGGTTATTACGGAGGTACTGAAATAAGAAATAGTATAATTATTCAAACTTTTGTATATTCAAAATCCATTTCTTCATCACCACCAAAAACAGAAATATGAAAAAGATTAATCTCTTTTTAGCAACCATCTTCTTGTTGGTTTCAATTTTCAGTTATGCACAAAAAGCACAGGTTGATAGTCTGAAATTTTTTACAGATGATCAGCTTATTGAAATGACATTGAAAACAGATTTTAAAGCGTTGCAGAAAGAAAAAGGGGAAGACGTTTTTCAGAATGGAACTGTAAAAATGAAATTCCCTGATAATTCAGAAGTAAGTGAATCCATACAGGTTGGTGCCAGAGGGAAATTTCGCAGAGGATATTGCCGGATTCCGCCAATGATGCTAAACTTTCGTACACCCGGGTCTGCTCTGGCCAATTTAGGAAAACTAAAATTAGTAATCAGTTGTGGTTTAAAGACAGGCGATGAAGAACTATTACTGAAAGAATATCTTATTTATAAGATCTATAACCTTCTGGAAAATAAAAGTTTTCGGGTAAGACTTTTGAAAGTTAATTACGAAGATGAAAGTGGGAGAAATAAACCTTTTACGCAATATGCTTTTTTAATAGAAGATGATGCTGAAATGGCCAGAAGAAATGGGTGTAAGAAAAAAGATCACCCGATGTATCTGACTGAATCTACCGATAGAGAATTAATGACGATGGTATCTGTTTTTCAATATTTTATTGGTAATACAGATTGGTCGGTACCTAACAATCATAATGTAAAACTTATATTCAGCAAGGAAAATGATGCTGCGCTGCCGTTTGCCATACCTTATGATTTTGACTATTGCGGCGTAGTAGATGCAAGCTATGCCATCCCAAATGAGATAATAGGAACTGAAAAAGTTACTGAAAGAGTGTATCGGGGTTTTCCAAGATCAATTGAAGAGATCCAGACCATCTTACAGGTTTTTAAAAATAAGAAAGAAAGCATCCTTGGTTTAATCAATAATTTCGAATTATTGAGTGAAAGGACAAGAAAAAATATGACCAGGTATCTTGAAGACTTTTATGACACCATAGAAAATAGCAACAACGTTAAAACTATTTTTGTAGACAATGCGAGAAAGAGTTAATTAAAAAATAATCAAATGGATTTAAAAGAACAATTTGAACAAGCTGCATCCGAAAGTAAGTCATTGCCTTCGAAGCCAAGTAATGATGCATTATTACAGTTATATTCCCTTTACAAACAAGGAAGTATCGGTGATATTAATACAGCGCCTCCATCCAATCCCTTTGACTTTGTGGCCAAAGCAAAATATGATGCCTGGACAGGATTAAAAGGAAAATCGAATGCTGACGCTATGACAGCGTATATTGAACTGGTTCAGAAATTAAAAGGGTAAACTGATTACTAACTGTTAACAGCAAGCAAAACTTCCTTATAGATCGTATCAAAACTTTTTCCGATTGTGGAATAGCTGAATTTATTTTTTGCACTTTCAGCTATTTTTTTTGAGTCATAGGTTCCGATCTCTTTTATCATTTTTTGCATTGCATTCGTAAGTGCATGCTCATCCTGCGCATCAATAATCAACCCATTAGATTCATCGATCAACTCAGGTATACCTCCTGCATTCGTTGCAATGACGGGAACACCGCAACATAAAGACTTCCCCGATGACACAGGGAGAGTTTTCTATATTACTGAATAAAATAAAACAATCAGCTTTTTGTATTTCAATGGCCACTTCAGCATACGTTATTTCTCCTTTGAAAGTTAATTTCTCCGGAGGAATATTTAAACTGCTAGCATACGCTCTAATATGCACATCCGTATCTCCTGCCAATATCAGTTCTACCTGATCTGTAACAGTAAGCAATTGCTTAAACGAACGTAAAATGCCCTGTACATTCTTCAAAGGCACCATATTGGAAACATGAATAAACCGAAATATTGAATGCTTCTTTTCCTGGTAAAAAAACAGATCTGTATTCACTACATTCGGTATTACCTCATATTCTTTTGATCCTACCAATCTGTTTACGCCTTCTGCCAGATATTTACTTACACTTAAGAACCTGTTAGCATTTCGGAATATTTTCTTAGTAAGCTGCCTGAAGGCAAACCCATGTGCCGAATACCCTTTATCAATAATATCATTATAAATCCCCCAATGTTCAGTAATAAGATACGGTACCTTATAATTTTTCTTTATCCATAAACCTAATATACCGGCTTTCATGGGGACCTGCACATGTACTAAATCCGGCTTACCATTTTTAATGATATAATTCCGGATGGCCCTTTTAAAAATCGATTGCCATCGAAAATGATTTGTCAATTTTGTATAAAATGATCTTTCCCGTTTAAAATAAATAATATGCTCCGTAAGGTTATTTCCCGTTTTTATCTCCTGGTTAGGCATTTCTTTCATTGCAGGCAGATCATAGGTAACATGTATTACATGAATATCATTGTATAACGCAGCAGCATTTGCATGGCGTTGAATAAAGTCCCCATTAAAGGGTTCCCATTTTGAAGGGTACCAGCTACACAACCAAAGTATCTTTTTCTTTTCCATCAGTAGTTGAAAATAAACTTCCTGTTATAAATTTTAAAGCTTTTGCTTACTAACCGGAACTAACCGGATAAAATCTTTCCTGTTCAGATAATAGAAAGTTAATAAATAGAGTACCGGCAAAAAACTAAAGATCTTCAGCAGTAATATCCCGGTTACATATCCTGACAAATAAAACGCCGAAAGAACAATAAAACCCAGCAATAGCTGCCAATCAGCAACAGCACATTTTACTTCAAAGAAACAAAATGTATCAGCGTCCTTGTAAACTATTTTCAATGGTCTTGTAATGTGATAACCATCCGTAATAACGATTCGTGGATTATTCTGATAAATGGGAATAATTACAGGTTTTGTATTTAGCAATGGATAAATTTCTTTCCCATTTACAACTGCTTTAATACTCAGAAAACTGAATAATGCCTGATTTTTCCGGACAAGTACAATATGAAATGGAGCAGCAATAAAAATGAATTTAATCTTAACTCAATAGCATAATTCCCGTACTATTTTCCTTATTTCAGTGCTTTAATAATTTCTATAAAATCTGCAGCAATCAATGAAGCCCCACCCACCAAGCCACCATCTACATCCGGGCAACTGAACAATTCTTTAGCATTATTGGCTTTTACACTACCACCATAGAGTATAGGAATTTCATTCGCAACAGCCGCACCATATTGTCCTGCAAGTACAGAACGTAAATACTGGTGAATTTCTTGTGCCTGCGCTGTACTGGCCGTTTTCCCTGTGCCAATCGCCCAAATGGGTTCATAGGCAATGATGATGTTTTTTATCTTTATCGGCAGGCAAATGAAATAACGATTCTTTTAATTGAGCAGCTACATAATTATTTTGTGTACCGGCTTCCCTTATTTCCAATGGTTCACCACAACAAAAAATGGGTGTAATAAAATTTTCAAAACAAAGGTTTACTTTTTCTGCAAGTATGGCGTTTGTCTCTCCGTTATATTCTCTTCTTTCACTATGTCCCACTACACAATAATTAATATTCATGGAATGCAGCATTTCAGCAGATACTTCCCCTGTAAAAGCGCCGGATTTTTTATGATGACAATTTTGTGCTGCCACATAATAATTCGTATCCTCTTCCACCTCACTTCTTGTCATTAATAAATAAGGATACGGAACAGCAAATAGGACCAATTGGTGATTGGCAAGTTCTATTTCAGCTTCCAGAATGTCATCCATTAATTTTTCTCCTTCCTGAAACGTACAATTCATTTTCCAGTTTGCTGCGGCAATTTGTTTTCTCATTTATAGTTTGTTTGTTGTGTGAAGCGAAATAATCGCTGTTATTAAAACTTATCAAAAATATTTTTCAATACATCCCTTTCTTCATCCGTTAAAAGGTTTCCTTTCAGCTGTTTCCAATCCTGTATATCTAATAATGCTTTTTCCAGTTCATATCTTTTTATCCCTTCACTTCCCCAGGAGAAGTTAGGAATATACTTAGGTGTAAGTCCCGATCCAAATACATTACAACTTACACCGATAACTGTTCCGGTATTAATAGCGGTATTGATTGAAGTCCTGCTATAATCACCCATAAAAACCCCACATTTCAACCCTGCATTCATTTCACCTTTTGGTGTCCATATTTTTACTTCACTTGCATTATTTTTAATATTCGAGTTGGTGGTTCCTGCTCCAAGATTACACCACTCACCGATCACTGAATCACCAAGGTATCCATCATGTGCTTTGTTTGAATAACCAAACAGTACAGTATTCTTTATTTCTCCACCGGCCACACAATAGGGTCCAAGTGTAGTTGCGCCATACACTTTTGAACCCATTTTTAAACAGGACTTCTCCCCCATTGCAAATGGGCCACGAATGAGGCTTCCCTCCATTACTTCGGCATCTTTTCCAATATAAACTGGGCCTGATGAAGCATTAATAATACAATGCTCCATTTTGGCACCTTTCTCCAAAAAAAGCTGCGAGGGTTTTGTTACTTTATTTGTTTTTGAAACAGGCTGAGATTTTCTTTTCCCGGTTAGTAATGCAAAGTCTTGTCGCAGGGCCCAATCATTTAACCGAAAAATATCCCAGGGATATTGAATTGTTTTCAGCTCTTCCTTTATGGTGATAGCTCTTCCAACTTTTATTTTGTGTTTATCTGCGATCTCCTTTTTTGTAAACCGGTAAACAATACCATTCCCGTTTTTAGTAGCAATAAAATCCCCATCCTTCAGCCGTTGGATTGCTTTTATCAATTTTGGTGTTGGCAATATATTTCCATGGATCAGTAAACAGGTGCCGTCTTCAGCCGCAACATCAAGACTTACAGATCTTTTCATATCCTTATAATCATCTTCTTTTTTATCAAAGGAAGGCAAACCCAGTATTTTCTCCCACTTCTCCCGGATGGTGAGAATACCGATACGAATATCCTGTATCTGCCTCGTAAGTGTAAACGGGTACAGGTTTTCGGGCTGGCAGAATTCTTCTGTAAAAATGATCTTGTCCATAATTGAATTACTGTAAAAATAAAGAACCTCCCGAAGAATCAGGAGGTTCAAAAGTATAGCCATGAAAAACAATTCTTCGTCATACTGAGAATAATAATTCTGAGATGGGAAGAACTATTTACAAGGTAATAATATTATGCCTTTTTTGCGTATTTCTTCTTGAACTTATCAATACGACCAGCGGTGTCAACCAGCATGTTCTTACCGGTAAAGAAGGGATGCGAAGTATTGGATATCTCCAGTTTGATCAATGGATACTCATTTCCGTCTTCCCATGCTACTGTTTCTTTTGAAGCAGCTGTAGAACGGCTTAGGAAAGAATGACCATTACTCATGTCTTTGAATACTACTGTCCGATATGTATCGGGATGGATTCCTTTTTTCATAACTCTATGATTTTTAAGGCTACACGGATTTTGCCGTATAGATAAATAGATAATTTTTGGGCGCCCTGTCCGCCGTACTCAGGTACTTTGGAGGCGGGCAAAGATAGGCCTGGAAGGGAATAGAGCCAAATCTTTAATCAGAAAAGAAATGAGCCACGGAATTAAACGAAAATGAAGTCAGAATGATGAGACAGCTTTTTGCTTTTGCAAAATTGGTGAATTGCGGGCTTGATGGTGTAAAAATTGAAAGCATCAAGTTAGCTCACTTTCCGGCTTTCGCCTTCTTGTTTACTTACCCGATGCTTTCTGGAGCTACTCCACCGTTTGACGGGCTTCTGTTTCTCCTGGAGCATTTCCACCTTTTGAAGGGTTTCCGTTGCTCCGGCACTTCATTTTATTGCTAAAACTTCGTGCAGTTGTATATCAAATATACGTTATCCAAAATACCGTTTTCCAAATTTTTACTGCATTTGATATGCACCTGTTTTGCACCCTGTTATCCACAGAAAAGCAGGCTCCATGCAGGTTTCAAGGGTAATTAGTCCCTCATATTCACATATTGTAAAGGAATGCCGAGATTACCGTTGGTACAAAGTTGAATTACTTCCTGCAGGTCGTCAATTTTCTTACCTGTTACTCTTACCAGATCATCATTGATGGAAGCCTGTACCTTCAATCCAGCATCTTTTATCAGCTTAACGATCTTTTTCGCATCTTCCTGTACCAGTCCATTTCTCACTTTTACCGTTTTCTTCCATGCTTTTCCGATCTGTGATCCTTCTTTGGCAGCATCAAAAGCTTCCGGAGCAATTCCTTGTTTGTGTGCCCTGTTGATGAGTACATCAATTAACTGACGCATTTTCATATCATCATCTGTTTCAAGCTTAATAATTGATTCTTTTTTATCCAGATCAATAACAACATGAGATCCTTTAAAATCAAACCGGTTGGTAATTTCTTTGGTTACAACATTCACAGCATTGGCTAATGCCTGAGGATCTACTTTGCTTACAATATCAAATGATGGCATGGTATAAAGTTTTGGTGCATGGCAAATATAAAAAAGTCCTGCATCATATGCAGGACTCTTCTGAATCTTCATAAATAGGGTTTAAGGTATTATTTTCTTTAATTACCTCCGGTATTTATTCTATCCTGCTCATCGCTGGCACCTCCTGTTTTTCTTTTCTGTGAATTAACTTTTCCCTTATTAAACCTATATGAGAAATTTAAACTAAATACTCTTGAATCCCTGGCTTGTTGAAAAGCCGCATCAATATTTCCATATTTTATAGTACCGTTAATTTTTTGAGAATATAAAACATCACGAACACTAAAACGTAAAGCACCTTTTCCTTTTAATACCTGCTTACTTACTCCTAGATTCAACATCCCAAAGCCATTAATCCTGAAGACACCATCAATACCCGGCGTTCTGTAAAAGCCACTCAACTCTGCGCCCCAGGTTTTCCCAAATTTGAATTGGTTGGACAAATTGAATTGACCCGTAGAAGCACTGATTGATTCAAAACCTCCATTAATGATGCCTTCAAATTTATTGTTATAAACATTTGCATAAAGATTAGCACTCCACCATTTTTTTATTTCTCCTCCGGCATTTACGGCTATTCCAAACTGTTGTTGTTCTGCAATATTTTCTTTTTTGATTGCTGTTTCATTTTTATCAGGAAATTGTTCAAGCACTTCGTTTATGATATCTGTCGTTTTTGTATAATTCAATGTTGTAGTCAGAAAGCCTTTGTAAGTGTGACTTAGTTCTATATTATGAGAAAACTGTGGTTTTAGATTTGGATTTCCCTTCTCAAAAGTATACTTGTCCAGAAACTCGAGAAAAGGATTCAAGTCTTCGTAATTCGGGCGGTTTATTCTGCGACCATAATTTAATCCAAAGCTATTTTTTTCGTTTGCCTTGTACATGAAGTAGGCTGTTGGAAAAAGCTGCGTATAGTTTCTTTTAAAATTCTCGCCGGTCGTTAACTGATTTCCTTTTGCATTCGTGTTTTCAGCCCGTAAACCAAACTGACCAAAAATTTTCTTACTTATAGGTCTGCTATAGTTTACATAAATAGCATTTACATTTTCTTCATACTTAAAGTGATTACTTCTTCCAATATCTCTAACTCTTACACCATAATTTAAACTATCATAGATCGCATCATTATCAGTAGTAACAAAACTTGTCTTGACACCAGCTTCAAACTTTGCGCCATTTTTAAGTGGATGCAGATAATCAAATTTTGCTGTGCGGATATTTATATCCTGTGGAAGATTTCCATATAAAGTGTCTGCCTTCATAAAAGGCAAACCTGAAGGGTCGTAATATGCATTGATCAGAAAAGTAGAATTTGCTCGTCCGTAATTTAAATAATCGAAATCGGCAGTTAATTCTTTTCCGGTAGAATCAAATACATGACGAAAATTCAAGTTGGATGTAAAACTTTTCCACTTTGCCTCATTCCCGGAATTTGCCAGTGTTCTGCTTACCAGATTTTTGTTTGGGTCAGAAATATATACATCACTATTGCTTTTAAACTTACTAGGGTTGATATTTCCTGTTAAAACAAAACCAAAAGTTGTATTCTTAGACGCCGAATAATCCATACCTAGTTTTGCATAGTAAGATTGATTTTCATCTCTGATCTTTGTTTCCTGATCAAAATGTGATTTAACTTCTTTTGTAGACGACTCAATAAATTTGCGCTGAATATCAATATCGTTAAAACTCTTTCTATTGTTATAACTCAAATTGGTAAAAAGGTTTACTTTATTTTTTCTATAGTTAAAATTAAATGACTCATTCAATCGTGGATAACGACTTTGACTATAAGTGGAAGAAATACTTCCACTGTATCCAAACTGTTTTGTTTTTTTCGTCTTAATATTTATAATGCCACTATTGCCAGCTGCCTCATACTTTGCAGGCGGATTGGTCATTATTTCAATTTGATCAAGCTGACTACTGCTTAAACCCGTCAGGTAATTTACCAGATCGGCACCCGCCAGGTAGGTAGGACGTCCATCAATATAAATCTGTACCCCTTGCTTTCCTTTTAAACTGATATTACCATCCTTATCAACACTAATGCCAGGAGATTTTTCTAATACTTCCAAAGCGGTAGTTCCAACATTTGATACCGCTGCGTCTACATTCACCACCATTCTGTCAATCTTCTGCTCTACCAAAGGTTTTTTGGTAGTAATTACTACTGCATCTAATGATTTAGCCAGAGGAAATAGTTCAATCGTTTTCAGATTAACCGTAACATTTGCAGCGTTGATTTCAATTACATCTGAAAACTCTTTTTTATGACCTACTGCTGAAATAGAAACAAGGTACTTCCCTTCGGGGATAGCCTCAAAAACAAATTTTCCGGTTTTATCCGCAACACTCAGTTTTACTACAGTTGAGTCCGCCGCTTTTAATAAGGTGATGGTGGAAGACTCTATTGTTTTTGTATTTCCATCAATTACAGTTCCGGTAATTTTCCCGGTTTTGGTTTGTGCCTGGCCTACTATGGTTAAAGCCGTTAAAGCAACTGCCAGCATGGTTAAGATCTTTCTCATTTTTGTTGTTTTTCTTTGTTTGTACCCTATTTTAAATATTACAGGACAAAATTAGGTACTATATATTACCAAGTACAATGTTTGATAGTAAACGGCCTGTTTTAGGGATAACCGGCCAATTTACTGACATGGGTGTGACGCAGCGCCTTGTTTTGGGTTACTATTTTGTCTTTTTTTGGGATAAATGGTGAAAGCCTCCGATAAAAGGTATTGCTGTTTCAAACCCAGATTCAAATGTCCTTTTTCAATAAAAGAGGGACAACAAGATTCAGTTGGATTACCTTTTTTGTGCTGTGAATTGCGGAAATAGTGTATGAATCAATCCCTCAAAGGCCAAATTCGCCTTTAATGGCATCATGGTAGGTGCGGCCAGAGGTAAGCCGTGTATTTGCCTTATCGTCCATTACAAATAAATAGCGGCTGTTGAAATGCCGGTGCATTTCCTTTATTCTTTCCTTATTTATTATATAAGACTTCTGTATGCGATAGAAATCTACAGGCAATTTTTCTTCCAGTGCTGTCAGTGATTGATCGGTCAATAATTTTTGTCCATCGATGGTATTGATATAAACGTATTTGTCGCTCGCTTCCAAAAAACTGATGTTCTCAAACTTAATAAGGTTTATCCTGTCCCCTGTTTTGATCGGCAAGGCTGTAGACTTTTGCGGAAGCTGATACTGTCGCATAATTTCCTGCAGGCCACTTAAGTCGATAGATTTAGTCAACCTTCCAAACTCTTTTAACTTACTGATACTTTGCTCTAATCTTTCTTCCTTAATTGGTTTTAGCAAGTAATCGATAGAAAAAGTTTCAAATGCCTTAATGGCATATTGTTCATAGGCCGTAGTAAAAATAATATTAGGCTTATGTTGCAATCGATCGATGACTTCAAAACCTGTATGGTCCGGCATTTGGATATCGAGGAAAATTACATCTGGTTTCAATTCTTCTATCCGTGCTATTGCATCTTTACCATTGCCAGCTTCACCGATTACTTCCAGTACATCACTATATTGCAGCAAAAGACTTTTTAATAATCTTCTTGCGGCAGGTTCATCATCAATTACCAATGCTCTATAAAGCTGACTCATCTTTAATCAGTTTATTTATAAAAATAGAAACCCGTTTTACCGGTTCGTTTACAAAATGTATTTCATACTTATCCGGAAATAGAAGATCCAGCTTATCATAAACACTTTTAACACCATAACCAGGGCTAAGCTCTTCAGGAAATGCCGGTCCGTTATCTACAACATGAATAACCAATCCGGTGTCTGTCTTCTTTACATCCAGATCAATTTCAGTCAATCTGACCCGTAGCTTTTAAGCCATGCTTAACTGCATTCTCTACCAAAGGTTGCAATAAAAATCTTGGCACCAGAAAATGCTGGAGATCATCTTCCACATGAAGAGAATAGGTTAATTGATCTTCGAATCTGATTTTCTCGATCTGAAGATACACTTCCGTCATTCCAATCTCATCTTTGATCGTTGAATAATTGCTGTTGCTGTAATTGATACTATAGCGGAAAAGGTCGGCCAATGCAATGGTCATTTTCCTGCCTTTCTTCCCGTCTGTAATGGATAGGTCTGCAATTGAATTCAGCGCATTGTATAAAAAATGAGGGTTAACTTTTGATTGCAAAGCATCCAGTTCTGCTTTGGATTTCAATTCCCGCATGCGGCTTAACTCCAACTCCTTTGCATCAAACTTTCTTTTTCTTTCAACTTCCAGATAACTGATAATAGCATATACGAGCCCGGTAGCTCCTGCAAGATAAATACTGTTTATCACTGCATACTTTAAGTACTGTGTTTGCCCTTCGTACAAAAAATAGCTAAACGGAATATTCACCGATAAAGTGGTAACTATTAAGGAAAGAATGATCAGCGATTTATGCTTTACAAAGGAGAGCTTTTTCAGCCTTGCATTTTCCGCAATGATCCTTGCCAAATTATACACTATTAAGGTTGTAACAGTGATAGATACGATCTGACCCAGCACAGTATGCCACCAGCCGAATTTCGCCAGCATATAAAAAAAACCACCACTCATCGGCAACATAGCCGTGTTAATGCAAAAAATAATGACCCAGGCAGCAGCATTTTTTCTCAGCACCTCATTCCTGATGGAGCTTTTAAATAAACTATTGAACCTTGCCAGCAGGTAAAGGCCTGCAAAAGTCATAAATAGGCAAACCGATATTAAAATAATATATTCTAAAAGTGTAGGCTCTGTCATTTTCGCTGCCAAAATACTAAATGAAGAACATAATAACATTCCCTGTTCGCCAAATACCCGAATTAAGGAGTGAACTGAGTATATTGTGGAAAATTTTAAGGATGATAATCGATTACAGATCAGACACCGTTACCAAACCATCTCCGGGTATGCTGGAGGCAATGATGAAAGCCAAAGTGGGTGACGATGTATTTGGTGAGGATCCTTCTATTAATGAACTGGAAAATATGACTGCTTCTATGTTTGGAATGGAAGCTGCCTTGTTCTGCCCTTCGGGCACCATGACCAACCAGATCGCCATTAAATGCCATACGCAACCGGGAGATGAAGTGATCTGTGATGAAAGTTCTCACATTTACCAGTATGAAGGTGGAGGTATTGCCTTTAATTCCGGCGCCTCTGTAAAATTATTAACGGGTGACAGAGGAAGAATCAATAGCATACAGGTTAAAGCAGCTATCAACCCTGATGATGTACACAGAGCCAATACGAGTTTGGTTTCGTTGGAAAATACTTCTAACAGAGGTGGTGGCAGTTGTTATGATTTTGATGAAATAAAAAAATTACAATCATTATGCAAGGAACATAAACTTGCTTTTCATCTGGATGGAGCAAGACTATGGAATGCATTGGTGGCAAAGAACGAAACAGCCAAACAATATGGCGAAGCTTTTGACAGTATTTCCGTTTGTCTAAGTAAAAGTTTAGGCTGCCCCGTTGGTAGTTTACTTCTCGGGAAAAAGGATTTGATAAAAAAAGCAAGAAGAGTAAGAAAAGCATTTGGCGGTGGTATGCGTCAGGCGGGCTTTATAGCGGCTGCAGGCATTTACGCATTGGAGAACAATATCAGCCGTTTGGAAGAAGATCATATACATGCGAAAAAAATTGCTGAAACCATTTCCAGAAAGGAATTTGTAAAAATGCTGTTGCCGGTAGAAACCAACATTATCATTTTTGAATTAAATGATAGCATATACAGCCCCTGATCTTGTTGAGCAACTTAAAACTGAAAATATCCTTGGCTATGCCATAGCACCAAACCGTGTACGACTTGTTTTGCACTTAGATATCACAACAGCAATGGTCAATAAAACTATTGACGTCTTCAACCTTCTAAAGTAACTTTATCAGTATGTTACCTTCTATTAATCCAACGACAACAAAAGCCTGGCAACAACTTCAACAACATGCTGCCGAAATAAAAAAAACAGAGATGAAAGAAATGTTCCGGAATGACCCGGAACGATTTAAGAAATTCTCGATGTGTCTGGATGAAATAGTGTTTGACTATTCTAAAAATATCATTTCAGAAAAAACAATACAGCTATTGCTGCAATTAGCTGAAGAATGCAAAGTAAAGAACGCTATAAAAGCAATGTTTAATGGTGACATTATTAACGCTACTGAAAAAAGAGCTGTACTTCATGTGGCGTTAAGAAATTTTTCCAATGACCCTGTTTATGCTGAAGGTGTTGATATAATGCCTGCAATAAGAAAGGTATTGGGGAAAATGAAATCATTTAGTAATGCCATTCATAAAGGAAAACATAAAGGATATACCGGTAAAAAAATAAAATACATTGTCAATATTGGAATTGGCGGCAGTGACCTGGGACCACTGATGGTGACAGAAGCTTTAAAACCGTATTGGGTCGAGGGTATCCAGACGTATTTTGTTTCCAATGTGGATGGAACGCATATTGCAGAAACACTTAAAAAAGTAAAAGCGGACCAAACCCTTTTTCTCATCGCTTCTAAAACATTTACTACGCAGGAGACCATGACCAATGCCCATACGGCAAGAGATTGGTTTTTGAAGAAAGCAAAAAAAGAAAAATTCATCGCCAGTCATTTTATTGCACTTTCAACCAATGAAGAAGAAGCGGTAAAATTCGGTATTGATAAAAAAAATATTTTCGGATTCTGGGATTGGGTAGGTGGCAGGTATTCTTTGTGGAGTGCCGTAGGAATGTCTATTGCCTTAACGGTTGGCTATAAAAATTTTGAACAGCTATTAAAGGGAGCCCATACCACAGACATGCATTTTAACAATGTTCAATTTGAAAAAAATATCCCCGTCTTAATGGCTTTACTGGGCATATGGTACACCAACTTTTTTGAGGCCCAATCTGAAGCTTTACTTCCGTATGATCAGTACCTGCATCGTTTTGCCGCTTATTTCCAGCAGGGAAATATGGAAAGCAATGGCAAATCCATTGACCGGAATCGTGAAAAGGTGGACTATGCTACCGGCCCTATCATTTGGGGTGAACCGGGAACAAATGGTCAACATGCATTCTATCAGTTGATACATCAGGGAACTCCATTCATTCCCTGCGATTTTATTGCTCCCGCCATCAGTCATAACCCTATTGGTGATCATCATAAGATATTATTAAGTAATTTTTTTGCGCAGACCGAAGCCCTGATGAATGGGAAAACGGAACGGGAGGTAGAAGAAGAGTTAATAAAAAAAGGATGCACAGCTGAAGAGATTGCGGCCCTCCTTCCCTATAAAATATTTGCAGGTAACCGTCCGACAAATTCGATCCTCATAAAAAAGATCACCCCTTATTCGCTGGGTGAACTGATTGCTCTTTATGAACACAAGATATTTGTTCAGGGTATTATCTGGAATATATACAGTTTTGATCAATGGGGAGTGGAATTGGGAAAGCAATTAGCCAATAATATTTTACCTGAATTACTGGACAATCTTCCTGTAACCGGACATGATGCTTCCACCAATGGACTTATCAATGCCTGGAAGAAAATGAAAAAATAGTGCTACATTTAAAAAACCGAAAATCATCTCTCATGAAAAAGGTTTTTCTAATTTTAGGGATTGCCGGTTTTTCAGTTGCAGCAGCACAGCAGCGGGAATTATTTGACATTGATAATCATTTAAAGAAAAAGAATTCAGCAAAGCATAGCAAGCCTCCTATTTTCCCGCTCAAAATTCAAAACGCTATTCTACCAAATACATTAACGCTTTACAACACTTATACGCTGGCGAATGGAGACAAAGTATATACATCACCTGCCTATAACATGCCCGTTATAAAACCTGACATGACTCCATTTAGTATAATGCCTAATATTGGAGGTAGTCAACAGATTCCAATAGTACTGAAACGATCAAATCCTGGTACAATACCCAATGGTTCTGCTCCGCTGGTATTTCAGAAATAACAGAAAAGTATTAGGTCCATTTAGTTGCCAGCAAACAGGACATAACGTCTTTATTAATCAGTTTGCAATTCCTCAACCTTTTTACGCAAATATTTCTATTTAATTACTCTTCCCTCCACTTAACAATACAAAAAAAGCCCTCCACAATGTGGAGGGCTTTGAATAGTAAGCTATTTAAAATTATTGTACTAGCAAGAATCCAGAAACAACTTTGCCTGTGAATTCATGTGCAACTTTAATAAGATAAGTTCCACGCTGCATATTCGTCAGATCAAAATCCATTCTAAGATATGGTGCTGTATTATCAGCTAATGTGAAATGTTTGCTGGTAATAACCTGACCTAACATATTGAAAATCGTAACTCTTCTTCTTTCAGTTACATCGCTGTCATAATATAATCTAACCTGGAATTGACCAGTTGTTGGATTTGGATAGATCCATAAACGATCAGAAGACTCAGATCCGATTGTTAGTAAATTAGACTTGCTTACACAACCATTTACATCCGTTACAGTTGCCTGATAAGTTCCTATCTGATCGATACCAACACTTTGTGTATTGGAAGTACCACTAATAGCTGAACCATTTAATGTCCAGGCCCAGCCACCTGAAGCTGCTGCCGGAGTACTGGTTCCTGTAATTACAGTATTACCATTTGATGGAGGTGTTAAGGCCAGATCAGGAGCTGTAATAGCAACAACTGGTAATGGATTAACCGTAAGCTTAGCAGCAGCTGAATAAACTGTTCCAACACAAGGTGCTGCAGTATAAGCACAACGGTAAAGATTATTATTCATCAGCTGCGTTACGCCACTCAATGTCAGTGTTGCACCTGTTGCACTACTGATATTTGTATATGTAAGACCGCTATTGGTACTTACCTGCCATTGACGGGTAAATGGTCCACCAGTTGCAGTTGCAGATGTAAATGAAGTCGTTCCACCTATACAAACAGACTCTATCTGCAGGAGCTGCAATAGCAGTTACCGGATTAAACACATTAACAGGTATTACGGTTGCCGGAGAAGTACAAGGTGTTGCAGTTGAATAAACCACTGAATAATTAGTATTCACCGTTGGTTTTACCCATATTGATGTTGCCTGCGTTCCTGCTACATATGGAATAGTAGCTGCAGTGCATCAGTAAACATCGTATTTGGAGTTGCAGGGCTTGCAGTCCATACACCTGTTGCAGCAGCACCATAAGTAATTGTAATTGTCCAGTTATCAAATACTCCCGGATCAGGAGGACCCGCATCATACATGGCTAATGTCCAGTTACCATTTATCACGTCCACCAGAATACAGAGCAGACCATGTTGTTGTAGTTGGTAAAAATCCTGTAGGACCAGCAGGTACACCAAATGCACCTGTAGGACCAGGGATAGCATCTGCTTTAAAAATACCTGTATATCCAGGTGTTGTACCTGTACTTATTGCATTAACACCTGCAGAACTAAATACAGTATTTGTGAAATTAGCACCGCTTTGATTAGTACCAGAAACCAGGTCACTTAAATTTAATATCTGACCATTTGGAGCCTTTAAGTACTATTTCGAGATCTGCAACATAACCATGAGTGATGTTCATTTTTACATCCACTCTGGTTACTACAGAACCAGCAGGAATGCCTGCAACATTAATTGAGTGATTTGCCCCTGCAACGTTACCGTCAGGAAGTGCAAGTCCTAATGCAGCAGGTGATGCGAAAGATGCTACAGAAGGAGATGATGCATTCGTTAATGTCAATTGTCTGTATAGTACCCGTACAGATATTAGCTGAAGTTGGTGTTACAGTTGCAATTAACGGACCTACTGTTAAAGTAGTAATATTTGAAAAGTCAGTGCCAGAACAACCACCAGTAACAACGGCTCTGTATTGATAACCATTAAATGCCTGTGATACATTATCAAGAGATAAAGTAGCAGTTGTAGCACCGCTATAGATTCCACCATTTGTTACAAATTGCCATGGTGATGCAGCAGTAGCTCTATACTCCCACTGAAACTGTTAGTGGTACCAGTTGCTGCAATTGTAAATGTAGTGCTACCAGAACAAGAATTGTTCTGCTGGGAAGCGTAGTTAAACTTGTAATAGGAACACAAGGTAAAATGTTGACATTATAATCTTCTATTTCACCATCCATTGGGGTAAATGTACCTACAGTAGGTAAGCAACGTTGCAGAGTTACCAAATCTCTAACCTGAACTCTCATTCTGGTGATGCCTGCTAATGCAGTTCCGGGAATTACAGCTATCATTGGGTTATCTGTGTGTCCTCCGAGTATCCAGAGTCCGGCATGACAGTATATTCATTAAGTTCAAACTTCCACTTTGATCAAAATCTATCCAAACAGCACTGCTTTGACCAGGTTCCTGTTTGAGTAGCAGGGCAATATCGACTGTAACAGATTTAGGAGTTGACATACCTGCCTGAATATCAGGTGCAGAAGGCACTGTCAGAGGTATAGTCACCGTAACCATGGTGATATCGTCGAAAACCAGGTGCAGCTCAGTCAACTAGAAGTATTATTTAACGTACCAAAGTAACATTTGCAGTCACCTCAGTCATCAGTACTTGTTGGGAGTATCACAATAACAACCTGAGGCAGGTGTTAAACCAACCAATACCGGAGTAGAAGTACCAGTATTACCACTACAAGTAACATTACATCTGTAATAAGTAGCTGCAGTATGATTTCTGGATAAAGTAGAGTTTGTTGCGCCTGCAATAACAGTCCAAGGACCGGTTACTGATGGTCCAGACTCCCACACATAACTAACACCTGATCCAGGTGTTGAATTTTCTAATGATAAATTGAAGTTAGTACCAGCACATGCAGTAGTTACACTTGACATAGTATTTCCTGGTGCTGGTGTACCAGTACAAGGTACAGATGAACAAACAGGAGCATCAATTTCAATTGTACAATTTGAAGGAGTTGCTGCAACATTTGTTACAAAGAAATAATATGTGGTTCCAGCTGTACCATTAAAAGAAAAGGTGATAGTTACTCCATTAGTGGCACTTACTGCCCGGATCTGCCACCCAGTTCGCACAAGGTTTACCTACTGTAGGAGGAGCATTATGTACAGTAACGAAACCAAAACTAGCATTCGTACCAGTGTAATTTACTGTAACACATTGATTCGCCGGATTTACCCATTGAAAAATTTGGTAATTAAATGAACCTGCAAGCCCGGCAGTACAAGAACGTGGAGCAGCACAGGTTTTAGGAATACCATCACGAAATCCTCTTTGAGTCCAGTTGTTGGATCAGCACTTGTAATAGAAACATTCCAGGTAGTACAAATAGCTTCTGTACGATTTGGGTTTACAAGATTAGGAGTTCTATTAGGTAACCCGGCATCATTATCAGCATTTAATAGTAATTGCTGAGCATTGTACCTTTCTATTTTTTGTGCTTCTCTTTCAGCCTGTTGCTGAGCAGTCACTTTAGGAAAGCGAACCGGCCTTTCCTGAGAAAATGAAAATTGAGTAGTAAGTCCTATGATCATCGCAATTGCAAAGAATCGTAAACCTACAAACCCTAAATTTTTTAGAGTAAATTTTGGTTGCATAATGATTTTTTTAAATGATTGATAACTATCAATCTGGCAGTATAGTCCAGAATTTGGCCGAAAGATAACTTTTTTTTACAAATAGGTAAAAAAAATGTGAAATTTCTGGCGATAACTTATGATAATAACCAATTAGTTATGAAGACAATTGCCTGCCAGAGGCAGGTTTCAGCGAAAATGAATGTTAATATCATGCACAAAAAAAACCTGCAAAAGCAGGTCTTCAATTTATTAGCTATAATAAATAATCAATATTACCATTTATCAGCTTCTTCAGTATCTGGCGGTATTGGCACATTAGATTCCTGTACCGGATTCACCTCAGCTGGTGTTTCTTCTTCTTTTTCGGTTTTCTCCACCACTTTGTCTTCACTTTTTGCCTCAGTTACAATTTCTTCTCCGTTTGAACCACCATTGTAGTTGTTATCATCAGGATTTTCATCATGATTAAAGGCGTCAAAATCAAAATCGGGCATCAGATCAGTCTTTACATAATCAATAGATTCACCAAGCGCCTTTATGAATTTATTAAAATCTTCTTTGTAAAGGAATATTTTGTGCCGGTCATATCCATTGTCATCAAATCGTTTGCGGCTTTCAGTAATGGTAAGATAATAATCATTACCCCGTGTTGCTCTTACATCAAAGAAATAAGTTCTTCTTTTACCGGCACGGATACGTTTACTGTAAATGCTCTCCATTTTCTTTTCATTGTTCTCGTACGCCACAGTTATAATTTTTAGCAGTTAATTAATTTAGTCTCAATTTTATATGTCACAAATATATCAATGTTTTTTAAACAGCCAAATTGATAATCAACGGTATTATTCCCCTGCTTGTGCATCCAACTCCTGTTGCCGGGCAAAAAGTTTTGCATAATACCCGTTTTTTTCCAATAATTCCTGATGAGTGCCCTGTTCAGCAACAGTGCCCTTTTCAAGAACAACTATCTTATCAAAACTAAGCAAGGAAAATATCCGGTGTGTGATGATAATAGCCGTCTTATCCTTTAAATAATGATTCAAACTTTCTATTATCTTCTTTTCTGTTCTTGAATCTACTGCGCTTAGACAATCATCAAATATGATCAGATTGGGATCTTTGATCAGTGCTCTGGCAATAGAAATACGTTGCTTTTGTCCACCGCTGAGCGTTACTCCTCTTTCACCTACCAACGTATCGTATTCACTTGAAAAGTCGGCAATCTCCTTGTCTACATTGGCTTGTGTGGCTGCTTTTTTTACTTTCGTTATATCATTTCCATCCATACCAAAAGCGATATTACTTGTAACTGAATCAGAAAAAAGAAACACATCCTGTGGTACATAACTGATCTGTTCTCTCAAATTATGAAGACTGATGCTTTGGATATTTTTACCATCCAGTTCTATTTTGCCTTCCGTAATATCATACATTCTTAATAATAACTGTCCTATTGTCGATTTTCCACTACCAGTTTTACCGATTATTGCAATTTTTTCTCCTTCATTAATGGAAAGATCAAAATTCTTCAATGCCCGGATGCCCGTATGTGGATAGGTGAAACTGACATCCTTAAAGGCGACATTACCTTTTAATTTTACGCTTACGGCATCTTTTTCATCTTTGATAGTAGGAACTGTATCTAAAAATTCATTTATTCTTTTCTGCGAAGCGGCCGCCCTTTGTATCATACTTGCCGTAAGTCCGATTGCACTTACCGGAAATGTCAGCATATTAATATACATGACAAATTCAACGATCGTATCAATGCCAATGCTATGACCTCCATTTATATAATATAAACCGCCGATCATAATAGTTAATAAAGTGCTGATACCAATAAGTAACGTAATGGAAGGAAAATAGATGGCTTCTACTTTTGCAAGACCAATTGCATTTTTTTTGTACGTTTCGCTGTTCTTTGTAAAAAAACCTAACATTGCTTTTTCCTGTACAAAAGATTTTATAACTCTGATGCCAGAATAGGCTTCCTGTGCATTGGTAGTCAAGGTCAGAAAGTGCTTCCTGAATTTTTTCACTTTTTTTATGGATCGTATTATTAACAAGATAGATCGTAATGGCAAGAATTGGCAAAGGGGCCAGCACATAGATGGTCAATTCCACATCCCGTTTCAGCATAAAAAATACACTTAATGAAATGATTGCTACAAGATTGGCCAGGTACATAATTGCCGGGCCTGTAAACATCCTGACCCTGCTTATATCTTCAGTAATCCGGTTCATCAGATCTCCGGTACTGTTTTGCTTATAAAAAGCAGTATCCAATTGCTGATAATGGCGATAAACCTCATTTTTCTGATCATATTCTATATGACGGCTCATTACAATTATCGTCTGCCGCATCAAAAACAGAAAAAAGCCACGAAACAATGCCAGAATTAATATCGTGATTCCACATAATGCCACTATCCTGACCCGTTGAATCAATTCCCTCAACACTATCAATGAAATGCTGAACTAATCTGATCATATTCGGGTCTTTTGAGAGGTGCTTTATAGCCGGGAAGATTTAAAGAACGTTGTACAAAATCAATGACAAAACCGATAATCTGAGGAGAAAGGACATTGAAATAATTGGAAAGAAATATGAATAATAAACCGATACTAAACCGGCGTTTGTACTTCCAGAAATATTTATTGAGTGCCCTGAGTTGTTTCAATCAAAAAATTTGCAACAAAGTTAGTTGAACTCCAACTAAAAGTTTGGGTTGAAATGACTTAGACCTTATTTTTGCGGCGGAGAGCTGGCAGAGTGGTCGATTGCGGCAGTCTTGAAAACTGTTGACTGTAACAGGTCCTGGGGTTCGAATCCCTAGCTCTCTCCGCTTAACCCTTCGAAGCTTAGGCTACGGAGGTTTTTTTTTGAGCTATTGAAATGAGTTATTGCGCCTATCTATTAAAAAGTTGTAAGGATAACAGGTATTATTATGGTCATTGCAAAGATTTATCTGTCAGGCCTAAAAATAATAACGCCTGGAAAGTCCGCTACGAAAATCAAGAGTACCCTTTGTTATTCATTACTTTGAAAATCTTCAAACCAAAATTGAAGCGTATAAAAGGGAAATGTTTTTCAAAAGCATTAAAATGAAGAAAATAAATTTTGGGTGCTTTTTATCTTTTCGTAATTTGAAGAATAAAATTTTGTTTTAAGAACGACTTACACACTCATTAAATACACAGCGAAACCCCGTAAGGTTTCGCTTTTTTATTTTGCGTCAATCTCTTTTTCTTTTACAACAACCAAATCAATTAGCTCTACCTGCATCGGTAATAACCCGATCTTTACGACAGCTTTTTTATTTCTTACTTCTATCACGACACCTACCTGGTGATTTTTCTTCATCTTTACTTTATCACCAATTTTGATCTCACCTCCTACTTCTTTAAACCTCGTGTCAATTTTTTTCTGCATCTTACTGACTACTTTCTTTTCATTCTTTCTAAACAATAAGGCCTCCATTTCTTTGATCACTTTGTTCTTATTCTCTTCCTTTCTCCATTCAAGCAATAGTTGCCTGAGCTTTCTTTCCATGTCTTTTAAATAAGTTATCCTGTCCTCTGAAACTTTATTCTGTTCTTTTAGCAACTCAACCTGCATGCGGTGTTTATCCCTGTCCAGTTCCTGTTGCATTTCTTTTTTCTTCTTTTCATTTTCACTTATCAGATTTCCTAATTCTTTTTCTTTCTTCTCAATATCCCGAAGGTCCTGCTCTGTGCGGTTCAGCAATTTATCCAACCGGTATTGATCTTCATCTACTAATTGCCTTGCTCTGTTAATCAGATTTTTATCTAACCCGATTCTTTCAGCAATAGAAAAAGTATAGGAACTTCCAGGCTTTCCTAACAACAACTTATACTGAGGTTGCAGATTCTTTTCATCAAAAGCCATTGCCCCATTTAAAATTCCGCTTGTTTTACCCGCCATTATTTTAAGATTGAGATAATGGGTGGTAACAATGCCAATTGCATGTTTCTTATTTAACTCCTGCATGATGACTTCTGCAAAGGCACCTCCAAGATTGGGATCACTTCCACTGCCCAATTCATCTATAAAAAATAACGTACGACCATTTGCATTTTCCATGAAATACTTCATGTGTAACAGGTGGCTGCTATAGGTACTTAATTCGAATTCGATGCTTTGCGTATCACCAATATGGATCATCAATTGTTTAAAAATGCCAAATTGCGAAGAGGGATGAACCGGCACCAACAATCCGCTTTGTACCATCATCTGCAAAAGTCCAACAGTTTTCATCGTAACTGTTTTGCCACCTGCATTCGGACCACTGATCACTAAAATCCGATTATGCTCATCCAAAGTGATCGTAACAGGAATCGTTGGCTTAGCTGTTCGTTTATTATAAAGAAATAACAACGGATGATAAGCCTGTACTAAATGAACTCCGGCTTTATCGGATAGGATCGGATATTCACCATTTATCTCTATTGCTAATTTCGCCTTAGCCCTGATAAAATCATATTCGCCAATTACTGCATGCCATGTAGATAATAATGAAGCATAAACCGAAAGCTTTGCTGTTAACTCTCTTAGAATACGATATACTTCTTTACGTTCATCATTCTCCAACTCATAAACTGTATTGTTTAATTCAATCGTTTCTTCCGGCTCTACAAAAGCAGTTTTCCGGCTATCGCTTTCGCCATGCAAAATACCTTTTACTGTTCTTTTTTGTTCAGCAAACACAGCCAATACTCTCCTGCCACTCATAAAACTTTCTTCAATCTCTGCGAGGTATCCTTGCTTATTGAGTTTTGAAACGATCTTATCAAACATCCGGCGCAGTTCATTTCTTTTCCGGTAAAGACTCATTCGTATATTCTTCAGATCTTCGGAAGCACTATCTTTTACCTGGCTGTTTTCATCCAATACTTCGTTGATCAGCTCAGCCACTGCTTTCTCGTAATAAGTATTGCTTATAATTTTTAGTAATCCCGAATAAGCCAACTTTCGTTCATTATCAAACCATCTGAAAATATTCCCGATGCTTGCTGCCATCTTGCGGATATGATTTAATTCCTCTCCACTTAAAACAGCGCCGGGAATAGAAAGCAATTTCAACTCTCTTGACAGGTTTTGTATAAAATCGTTAGGGAAATAAATGCCATTTAAAACCAACTGGCGATACTCATGGCTTTGTCTTAGTTCGGCTTCTACAAACTCCTTTTTGGTATGAATACGAAGTTCCGCTGCTCTGACGCCGGCATATTCTGTCTGGCAATAATTAACGAGTAATTCTTTTACTTTATTAAACTCTAGTTGTATGTATGCGGATTCAGGAAATAGTTTCATGCCTTGCCTCGGTCTCTGATTTAAATATGCTGCAAAATTAATAAGTCTGCCAGTAGCAACATCATTTCTCTTTTATCTGTAATTCTTCCCATGGAGTTGTTCCATCTTTTTCACGGGTAAATTCATATTTATCCGTCGACTGCAACACAATTTCTGCCGTTGTATATATTTTGCAACCGGGCATCAGGTGCCCGCCAATGGTGTGGCCGGTGCTGTCGCTGACACTGATATGCAGGTGCGACCCTTTACTTCCAACAGTTCCTGTGAGGCTAACAATCTCAAAATGACCATTACCAGAACTGCCATCTGACTGATTAGCAAACCGGATCGTATAATCAGTCAGACTACCTACGCAGGTAGCTACCCATCCGGCCTTAATTTTTTTTGCTGCAATTATTTTTTCGATTCCTTGTTTTAAATCCTCTCCGGGTTTCAACCGAAAGGCGTATGTTGAAATATTTTCCTGTTTCATATTTTTTGATTGACATCCTGACAATAGCAGTATTGTTAAAATAACACTCATCCATTTCATACAACATCTTATTTAATAAACTTTACGTAACTAATTTGGTTATACTATTTACTGTTAATGAATACGCAAAAACGCTTTATTGTCATGCAACTTACAAAACAACCTCTTGCAATAAGGTTAAATTGTGCGAAATTTATCAGGTTGAACATAAAAAAGATGATTATGAAAACAACAATAATAACAGCAATGATAGGACTTACAACCCTTATTTCCTGTGCTCAAAAATCACCAACCACTACAAAAAACAATATGACTACAAAAACAAAAAATCAACAAGCAGCTGGCAATACAGAAACAGCCACTTTTGCCAACGGATGCTTTTGGTGTACCGAAGCTATTTTTGAAGAGTTGAAGGGTGTTATCAGTGCAACTTCCGGCTATACAGGCGGCCAAACAAAAAACCCCACTTATAAAGAAGTTACATCAGGGCAGACTGGCCATGCCGAAGCCTTAGAGATAGTTTTTGATCCTGCTATCATAAGTTTTGATGAATTACTGGAAGTGTTCTGGGAAACACATGACCCTACAACTTTAAACAGGCAAGGTGCTGATGTGGGAACTCAATACCGAAGTGGAATATTTTATCATAACCCCGAACAAAAGGAAAAAGCCGAAAAGTATAAAGCTGAGCTTGATAAAAGCGGCGCATTCGACAATCCCATTGTTACAGAGATCACAGCTTTTACCAATTTCTTTCCTGCTGAAGATTATCATCAGCAGTATTATGAAAACAACGAGAACACAAATCCTTACTGCCGAGTAGTGATTCGCCCGAAACTCGAAAAGTTTAGAAAAGTATTTAAGGACAAATTGAAAACCTCTAATTGACTTCACCCCCCAACCCCTCTCCTTTTGGAGAGGGGCAAATTACCCCAGTGATTAAATGTCTTTCATAGTTTAAACTAATAATAAATTAAAACCTCTATTAGTTTTTAAACTTTGTATATCTTAATTCCAAAAGATTCAGCGCATTGGGTTTAAACCCCTTTATATTTGGCTGAACTAAACGAACCACTTTATCATACCAAAGTGGAACAACCGGTGCATCATTCATCATTACCTGGTCGGCTTGCTGATATAATTTATAGCGAACCGAATCATTATCCTCTCTGATTGCTTTTTCAAATGCTAGCATCAAAGGCTGGACTTTTATATCTTGTATAATTGGGAGGTGCCGGATTCTTAGAATAAAAAACAGATAGATAATTTTCTGCATCCGGATAATCTGCGATCCAGCTACCTCTGAAAAAAGCAGCTGTAGAATTGGATGTCATTGTAAGTAACAAAGCTTTTTGCATTACTTCCACCTGGACCGGTATGCCTGATTCTTCCAATTGCTTCGCAATAAAGTTTGCCATGTCGGCATAAATGGCAATCGTCTGTAATTTTATTGCAGGCAACCCTTTACCATCCGGAAAACCTGCTTCTTTTAATAGTTGTTTTGATTTTGCCGGATCATAATGATATCCTTTTACAACAGAAGTATCAAATGACGGCAAGCCCATTGGTACAAACCCCGATTCAGCCGGTGTTCCCAATGAATTTCGGAGATATAAAACCATTTTACTCCGGTCAAATCCATAATTGATAGCCTGTCTGATCTTCCTTGATCGCATTGGAGAATTTTTAAATAACTCATTAGATGAGTCAACCAGTATCCCGAGGTATTCGATGTTCAGATACGGACTGGTTTGTAATACAATTTTGCCTTCCCATTCTTTTCGCAATGTTCCTTGTTTTGTCAGATATTTCATCTTTAAAAGATGCATCAATATCATTAATAAAATCCAGTTGCTTTTGTCTGAATAATAAAAACTCGGTTGCCTTGCTGTCGTAAAATGAAATTTTTATTCCATCCAGGTAAGGCAAGCTTTCGCCTGCACTGTCTTTTTCAAAATAAGTTGCATTTTTTTTCAACACCAGTGACTGTCCTTCTTCCCAGGCCACAAACCGAAATGGACCTGTACCAACCGGGTGACGTCGAAAATTAGTTCCATATTTTTCAACTGCTTCTTTGGCAACTATAGAACAATATTGCATAGAAATAATTCCAAGTATCGGATGATACGGCCGTAACAATTTTAGCTGAAACGTAGAATCATTAATTGCTTTAAACGGTTGAAAAGAATCAACTTTACTGTTAAATATCCAGGCACCCGGACTTGCAATTTCTTTATCAATTATTCTGACAAGACTATATACAACATCATGTGCTGTTAATTTCCTTCCTTTCCCTTCAGGAAATGCAGCATCATCATGAAAGAAAACATCGTTTCTCAGATGAAAAGTAAAAGTGGTTCTGTCTTCTGAAATATCCCAGCTTTTTGCAAGCGAGGGAATGAGATGAAGGCTGTCATCAATTTCAACCAATGTATTGAAAAACTGATGCGCCGGCCACATGGTAGCCTGGCTTTTGGCAAATGCCGGATCAAGGGATGAAATACCATTGAATTCATTGTAATGAAAATATTCTTTTCACTTTTCCCTTTATTATAGCAAGCAACTAATTGCATGGCTACAAAACAGATCAATAAATTCTTACTATAAATTTTTTAACGATCATCATTACGTTTCAAAGCTTAAATTTACAGTAACAAAAATTACTACGTGAAATACATCAACATAACATATATCATTTCCTTTTTTTGACATTGTCTTTTGTATCCTGTGCACAACCTTTGCATAAGGGAAGTCAATTTACAAAGCAGGATACACTTCGGGGCAGTATAACACCTGAACGAGCCTGGTGGGATGTTATTAAATATAATATCTCTGTAACTCCTGATTATAACACAAAAACAATTCAAGGAAAAGTAACAATAGTTTAATGGTGACATCTTCTACTTCAGAGAATAATAAGAGATGCAAATAGATCTTCAGGAACCAATGAAAATCGATCAGTATCATTTTCAACAACAAAAATAACAGTTTGAAAAAGAAACGGCAATATCTACTATTGCATTTGGAAATAAATTCGTTTGCCAAACCTCAAAGTGCAATCTAAGAAAGAAATTCCAGCCTAAAAATACATTACTATCTATTATCATGGTAAACCCCGTGAAGCAACAAATCCACCATGGGATGGTGGCTGGATCTGGAGTAAAGATGAAAAAGGCACGACCCTGGATGACTGTTGCCTGCCAGGGATTAGGTGCCAGTGTCTGGTATCCCTGTAAAGATCATCAAAGTGATGAACCAGACTTGGGAGCAACAATAAGTATTGAAGCCCCTGATTCTCTTACAGCAGTTGGCAATGGAAGGTTAGCTTCAAAAAAAGAAAATGGAAACGGAACCAGTACCTGGACATGGGAAGTAAAAAATCCAATTAATAACTATAATATTGTTCCTTATATCGGCAAGTATGTACATTGGTCAGATAACTATATTGGTGAAACAGAAAAAAATCTTTCACTTGATTACTGGGTGCTGGATTATGATCTTGAAAAAGCAAAAACACAATTTGGCAGAGATGTAAAAAGAATGCTAAAGGCATTTGAATATTGGTTTGGACCCTATCCTTTTTATGAAGATGGATTTAAACTGGTAGAATCATCTCATCTTGGAATGGAACACCAGAGTGCGGTTGCTTATGGCAATAAATTTCAGAACGGATACCTAGGAACATGATCTTTCCGGAAGCGGATGGGGATTAAAATGGGATTTTATCATCGTACATGAAAGCGGTCATGAATGGTTTGCCAATAATATTACAACCAATGATATTGCCGATATGTGGGTGCATGAAGGATTTACCAATTATTCTGAAACCCTATTTACTGAATATTATTATGGCAAAGAAGCAGCCGATGCATATCTGCAGGGCATCAGGCAAAATATTAAGAATGACAAACCGATCATTGGAGAATATGGTGTAAACCAGGAAGGTAGCAGTGATATGTATTATAAAGGAGCCAATCTTTTACATACCATCCGGCAGGTGATTAATGATGATTCTGTTTTCAGAAAAATTCTAAGAGGTTTGAATAGAGAATTTTATCATAAAACAGTGGACTCAAAAGATGTTGAAGCTTATTTTTCAAAAATATCCGGGAAAGATTTGCATAAGATATTTGACCAATACCTCAGGACTATAAAAATTCCGGAACTGGAATATAAAGTGAAAGGGAAAAAAGTTTCATATCGTTGGGCAAATTGTGTCAACGGATTTAACATGCCTGTTGCTATCGGAACGGAAAAAGTTTCTGGCTTCCCCAAAAACTGAGTGGCAGGAAATTGAACTACCTTTAAATTATAAAATGACAGATATAAATAAGAATTTTTATATCACTATAAAAGAAATTAAATAACGACGATTCTTTCCTTGCTATTGACTATTCACCATTGACTTCACCATTCACCTTATCTTTACCACATGAGCAGCATCCGCAGGCAAAGTATTATTTCATCCGTTGTTATTTATATTGGATTTGCTGTTGGCTTATTAAATACATATTTTTTTACCAGAGAAGGAACTTTTACAGAAGCTGAATATGGCCTTACTACAATTTTCATTGCTATTGCCACAATGATGACTCCATTGCCAGCCATGGCAATGCCATCATATATTTTCAAGTTTCATCCCTATTATAACGACAATCTTCCTCCGGAAAAAAATGACATGATCTCCTGGGCTTTACTGGTTAGCCTTATTGGATTTATATTGGTGATGATTGCCGGATGGGCAATGAAACATCTTGTCATTCAAAAATTCGGAACGAATGCTCCCAAGCTGGTTAATTATTATTATTGGATTTTTCCAATGGGTCTTGGCCTTACTATTTATGCTGTGCTGGAAGCCTATACCTGGAGTTTGCATAAATCTGTTTTAGCCAATTTTTTCCGGGAAGTGCAATGGCGATTATTTCACCACTATTCTGATTGTATTATATATCACAAATGTTATTAAAGGATTACGATCTTTTTATCAAACTTTTTGCTTTTACTTATCCCGGTATTGCAGTTAGCTTGTTTATTTACCTGGTAGCTACAAAAAAAATTCATTTCACTCTTAAACCAAGTAAAGTTAGCCGTAGGTTTTTGAAAAAAATTGTTACACTTTGTTCATTTGTTTATGGCGGCACATTGATCTTTACATTATCACAGGTTTTTGATACAATTGTTATTGCTTCTCTATTAGAAGAACGGTTCTGCAAAAGCTGGTATTTACGGATTGGCAACAATTATGACCAGTATTATTCAGGCACCGCAACGTGGAATTATTTCTGCATCCATTTCTCATCTTTCAAAAGCATGGAAGGATAAAAACATGGCGCTATTGCAAAAAGTATATCAGCGATCATCCATTAATCAACTTGTTTTTGCCTGTGCTATTTTTTTATTGATCTGGATGAATTTTAATGATGGGATCAAAACTTTTGGCGTAAAAGCTTCCTACCTGGATGCAGCTTCTATATTTTTCTTACTGGGAATAACAAAGATCATTGATATGGGTACCGGCGTAAATGCCCAGATCATTGCCACATCTACGTTACTGGAGATTTGAATTATTCAGTGGGGTCATCCTATTAAGTATAATGTTGCCACTGACTTATTTTCTTACCAAAGAATATGGTTTGATAGGACCTGCCATCGCCACTGTAGTTTCCATCACCATTTATAATATTATCCGGATTGTTTTTCTTTGGAGAAAATTCAAACTCTTTCCATTTACAATTCAATCGCTTTATACTTTATTGCTGGCGGCTGCTTGTTATGGTATCAGTTATTTTCCTTTCAGGGATATACATGGATTTACAGGAATGATTGGCAGAAGCCTGACGTTTATTCTTCTCTATGCATTAGGAGTCATTTACATGAAAATTTCACCGGATATTAATCCGGTGCTGCAAACCATTAAAAAAAGAATGGGAATAAAAAATTAGTGGGTGCCTGCTGAAACCATTTCTTTATTCTCTATCCTGCCACCGCCGAGATAACGTTTCAGATAATAAGATTCGAAAAGGTCATTCACCATCACACCTCTTGAAACAGAAGCATGAATAAATTTATTATGGCCAAGATAAATACCTACATGCGACACCCCTCTTCCACTTGTATTAAAGAAAACAAGATCACCTGGCTCTAAATCAGTAGTAGATAATTTTGTACTGACTCTATATTGTTCTCTGGATACTCTTGGGAATCTGCATTCCAAATAATGCTGCATAAACACCAACAGTAAATCCAGAACAATCAACACCGTTCGTTGTATTTCCTCCTGTTCTGTAGCGGACACCATACCACTCATCCACTGCTTCCAAAATGACTTTGCTGGGTAAAGATTCAACTTCTGTATCCATCAGAATTGCATACTTTAATTGTACCGGACTGGCCGATTCCACTTCAGCAGGCATTTCAGCAAAAATCCTTTCAAATAATTTTACTTCATCCAGTTTGCTGGGAACAGAAACAGGTTCGATACTTTTAGAAGTTTTACTGCTTGATTGTTTTGTTGATCTTGAAGGAGATTTTGCAATAGGTTTTACTTCAGGTTCATTATTTGCAATTGTATTATCGCTTTCAGCCTGTGGAATAACTGAAATCTCTTCAATAAATTTTGTCGCAGGCGCAGTGCTTTGTACTGTAGCAATTTGTTTATTGCTGGTAAAATTCAGTGGCTTAAAAGTGGAGCAACTGCTTAAAAAAATGATAACTGATAATGCTGGTAATAACTTCTTAACCATTACGTCTTTCTTTTTAGGATGATTTCATGGGTTCTCAAAAAACTGTCTTCAAATTTACCAGCCGAAGCAACGCAAAACAGACAGTAGTTCCTTCTCTGCGAAGGCGGGCAAAAATAACGGTTAAAGCCCGAAAAAAACCTTATTCCCTAAACGAATTTTATGCCATAAAATTGTTAAATTACTAAGTTATTGATTTAGAGTACTTATGACATAATAAACAGCCTGTGGATATTGAGACTAATCAACATCGTATTTTCATCCATTTTTTACTTATTATTGAAGCTCAAGATAAAGTCACCATGCAAACCTTATTTTCCCTGATTACGATGTATTTTTTGGCAACAGGTTGCCAAAGTTCAGGAACTAGCTAACCTTCAATCAATTGATTCACTTAGTAAAGGATCCGGTAATTATAGATACTACCCCTGTTACTCCGCCTCCAAAACCATATTCTTCAATTGAATATGTAAAAAAAGAAACCCTGTCGGCCGCCAGCGGAACAAAGTCAGTGATCTTTAATTCCAAAGGCTCAAAGCTGTTTGCGATGAACCTGGAAGGAATGAGTGTTTACGAATTTGATCAGGCTTCGAGAAAACTGACCAAAGAATTCAAATTCACTCCAACAAAAGGAATGGGCTGGGATTATAACAAAAGCCGTCCGATCAACTCTTACCAGGAAAAACCAGTAGAAGCCTGTTTTAGCCATGATGATGAAATTCTTTGGGTGTCCTTACACAATGCAGAAGGCATCGTTCCTATTTGGGTCAATGATTTTTCAAAAAATACCGGAACAGCAGATGCAGAACAAAAAACAAAACCTGTTACTGTTGTTTATCCCGGATCGGATAAAAAAGATTCATTCCGTGTACCATTAATTGAAACCGGAAAAACACCAAAAGTAATTGCAGTAACAAATGATAGTAAACATTTACTGGTTAGTAATTGGCATTCCCGAAACACAAGTGTGTTGGAATTGAACAAAGATGTTTATCCATTTGGAAAAGTGATCAGTACTGTAAAAGTTGCTGCCATTCCAAGAGGCGTTGTGATCGATAATAAAAATAAAAAATCATATATCGCCATCATGGGCGGTGCCAGTTTGCATGTGGTGGATAATAATACCTGGCAAACAGATACAGTTTTAAATGTATGGTCAAGTCCACGACATGTGGTGATGGATACCAGCGGTCATATTTTTGTTTCGTATAATAGCCTTGGTACAATTGCTTGTTTAGAAGCTGGAACCGGAAAATCGTTGTTTACTGCAAAGACACATGCTCAACCAAGAACAATTATTTTGTCGAAAAATCATAAGTTTCTTTTTGTAACCTGCTACAGCAGCGACTATGTGGATGTGTACAAAATCAATGACGATAACTTTGAGAAAGTGGCATCTTTGCCTTGTGCGGGTCATCCGGTTGGTGTAGATATTTTTGAGGATGATGACAAACTGGAAGCCTGGGTTTGTAGTTACAGTAATGGCAAGATCAATATTTATACGTTTAATAAAAAATGATCAATTTTAAGTTGCTGCTAATTTCGAATTATTGAATACTGAATTTATAGAAACCAGATTATTAAATATTTTTTGAATTGTGCTGTTTCATTTTCACATCAGCACATTTTCAAATTAGCACATTTGTATACCAATGAAATTTTCTCATCTCCACGTACATACACAATATTCCTTACTTGACGGTGCTGCCTCCATTCAAAACTTATATAAAAAGGCCATCAAAGATGGAATGCCTGCGCTGGCCATCAGCGATCATGGAAATATGTTTGGTGTTTTTGATTTTGTGGCCGAAGCACATCGTAACAAAGATGAAAATGGAAATGTAAAAGTAAAACCCGTTGTTGGTTGTGAATTTTATTTGACTGAAACAAGACATCAGAAAACATTTACCAAAGAAGTAAAGAGATAAACGTTTCCATCAGATACTACTTGGCCAAAAATGAAACAGGTTATAAGAACCTGATCAAACTGACTTCTCTTGGATTTGTAGAAGGCATGTATGGCAAGTATCCCCGAATCGACAAAGAACTGATTCAAAAATATCATGAAGGATTAATTGCTACTACCTGTTGTCTTGGCGCATCCATTCCACAAGCCATTTTAAAAAAGGGAGAAGAGGAAGGCGAGAACGAATTCAAATGGTGGCTCAATATTTTTCAGGAAGATTTTTATGTAGAGTTGCAACGTCATGGCATGGCTGATCAGGATAAAGTAAATGAAGTACTGATAAAACTGGCCAGAAAGTATAATGTAAAGATCATTGCCAGTAATGATTCCCATTATGTAGAGCAGGATGATTTTAATGCACATGATATTTTATTATGTATCAATACAGGAGAGAAAATAAGCTACTCCTGCCCTTCGGGATTTTAATGATGATGACATCAATGTAAAGGACAAACGATTTGCTTTTCCCAACGATCAGTTTTATTTCAAAACAACGGAAGAGATGAGCAAGGTCTTTCATGATCTTCCTGAATCATTAGACAATACCAATGAGATCGTCGATAAGATTGAAGTGCTAAATCTTACCCGGGATATTTTACTTCCCAATTTCCCGGTGGAAAAAAGATTTCAAATACATACCAAAGAAGAAACGATTGAAAAATATAATGTTTCAGCTGATTCACTGAATCAGTGGGAATATTTAAAACATATTACTTACGAAGGTGCAGCAAAGCGATACACTGAACTAACCGATGAAATAAAAGAACGAATAGAATTTGAACTCTTCACCATCAAAATGATGGGTTTTGCCGGTTACTTTTTAATTGTAGGTGATTTTATTGAAGCGGGTCGAAAAAAAGATGTATTCATCGGTCCGGGCCGTGGTTCTGCTGCAGGATCTGTTGTGGCTTATTGTATCGGCATTACCAATATTGACCCGATTAAATATAATTTACTTTTTGAAAGATTCCTGAATCCTGATCGTAAATCAATGCCGGATATAGATACCGATTTTGATGATGAAGGAAGACAGAAAGTAATTGACTACGTTGTAGAAAAATATGGAAAGAACCAGGTAGCACAAATTATTACCTATGGTACTATGGCTGCCAAATCAAGTATTGCCGATGTTGCCAGAGTAATGGATGTTCCATTACCAGAAAGCAGAGCATTAACAAAATTAGTTCCTGATCGCCCCGGTACAGAATTAAGAAGAGTGTTACATGCTCCAATGAAAATCAAGGATGTCCGCCCGGATGACCCATTCGGACGGGGCGAAAAATCATTGGAAGAAAAAGATGGTTATGGAAGTGATGACATGGAGAATGTAAAAAAACTCCGTGATATTTATAAGGATACTGATTCAATACTGAGCAAAGTTTTGCATGAAGCAGAACGACTTAGAAGGTTCTGTACGTAATACTGGTATTCATGCGGCAGGAATCATCATTGCACCAAAAGATCTGATGGAATTAATTCCTATTGCCACTTCCAAAGAATCAAATTTATGGCTCACACAAATTGAAGGAAGTGTAATTGAAGAAGCCGGTGTAATTAAAATGGACTTCTTAGGATTAAAGACCTTAACCATCATTAAAAATGCATTGGCACTCATCAAACAAATTCACGGTGTAACGATTGATATCGATACCATCCCATTGGATGATGAAAAAACATTTGAACTCTATCAGCATGCAGCAACGATTGGTACCTTCCAGTTTGAAAGTGCCGGCATGCAAAAATATTTACGGGAATTAAAACCCGATAAGTTCGGCGACCTGATTGCTATGAACGCCTTGTATCGTCCCGGACCAATCGCGTACATACCCAATTATATTGATCGTAAACATGGAAGGGAAGCCATTCAATATGACTTACCCGAGATGCAGGAATACCTTGAAGAAACATATGGTATCACTGTATACCAGGAGCAGGTAATGTTGCTGGCGCAAAAATTAGCAGGCTTTAGTAAAGGTGATGCGGATGTATTGCGGAAAGCAATGGGTAAGAAACAAATATCGGTGCTGAATAAAATGAAAGCACAGTTTATTGAAGGCGCCACCAAAAAATTATTGCCTAAAGAAAAATTAGAAAAGATCTGGACCGACTGGGAAGCATTTGCCCAATATGCTTTTAACAAATCTCACTCTACCTGTTATGCATATGTAGCGTATCAAACCGCTTATTTAAAAGCCCACTACCCTGCTGAATATATGTCTGCCGTTTTGAACAACGCCGGCAGTATTGACAAGATCACTTTCTTTATGGAAGAGTGTAAGCGAATGGGATTAAAAGTTCTGGGACCAGACATCAATGAATCATCTAAAAGGATTTGCTGTAAACAGTAAAGGAGAAATTCGTTTTGGCCTTGGCGGATTAAAAGGTGTTGGTGAAGCTGCCATAGAAAGTATTATTGAAGAAAGAAAAAAAGGTGGTCATTTTGTTGATGTTTTCGATTTCATCAAACGGGTGAATCAACGAACTGTCAATAAAAAAACATTGGAGAGTCTGGCCTATGCAGGCGGCTTCGATTGTTTTCCCGAACATACCCGAACACAATATTTTAATGTACCGGAAGGAGAAGCCATTAATGGTTTAGAAAAAATTATCAAGTACGGGCAGATCTATTCCAACCAGAATGCAAATACGGCCAATACTTTGTTTGGCGATCTTCCTATCAGCATGGAAATACCACCGCCAAGAATTCCGGATTGCGAACCCTGGCCATTGGTCATACAACTCGATCATGAAAAAGATGTGACCGGAATATTTCTTAAGTGGTCATCCGTTGGATAATTACAAATTTGAAATGCGGCATTACGGTGTTACGCCGATTGCCGATTTTAATGAATTCAAAGAATCGATCAGTATGCAATCCAATCCGGGGCGACCCTTCCGGTTAGTAGGATTAGTGTCCGATGCACAACATCGTGTTGCCAAAAGTGGAAACAAGTACGGCAATTTTGTGATAGAAGATTATTCAGGCAAAACAGAATTCCCATTATTCCGTGAGGATTATCTGCGGTTAATGCATATCCTGCAACAGGGAAGTACGGTGCTGATCAATGGCTTTTTAAAACAACGATATAACCAGGATACTTTTGAATTTAAAGTAGCGTCAGTCTCCTTAGCAGAAACAATGAAACGGGTAATGACAAAACAACTAACCATTGAAGCACATCCGCAGGATATAAAACCTGAAACTGTAAAATTCATAGAGCAGAATGTAAAATCACATCCCGGAAGCACTACTTTACGTCTTTCTTTGGCGGCGCCAAAACATAACTTAAAGATCAGCCTTGTTACCATGAGCAGTGGATTTGAAATGAATGAAGAAATGGTGCAGTTTCTGGAAGAAAGCCCAGAGTTGGATGTGCAGGTGCAAACAGTGTAAAAGATTTTTTGTCGCCCGGAGAAAAAAGAGGGAAGGAGAAATACAGAGAATTGTTAATTATTAAAAAGCCTCTTTTTCTCTTTATTCTCTGTGCGAGGCATTCTTATGCTGATAGCCGCCGTTTTAGCACATTTGTAAGCTATCTGACACACATAGCTGACAAGTTTTACACAAATCCACGACAGTCTCGCATAATCGAAAGAATGGACTTAAATTTGTCCTCCTTTAAGAGAAAAATAAACAACAAAATAAAATATATAAAAATGGCTAAAGAGTTTAACGACGCAAATTTTCAAACAGATGTACTGGCTTCAGATAAATTAACGGTAATCGATTTCTGGGCAGAGTGGTGTGGTCCTTGTCGTGCAATCGGACCGGTTATTGAAGAACTAAGCAAAGAGTATGATGGCAAAGTAAATATTGGCAAACTGAATGTTGACAACAATCCGCAGGTATCCATGAACTATGGTATCACTTCCATCCCTGCTATCCTTTTCATTAAAGGTGGCGAGGTTGTAGATAAATTAGTAGGTGCACAACCTAAAGGAAATTTTGTAAAAAAGATTGAAGCGCATATTTAAGATATAGAAATTCAAATCCCGATGCTATCGGGAGCAGATCCCAAATTCCGGTTAATGGAGTTTGGGATTTTTTGATCAGGCTAAAGGACAACTTTGATCGGATGTTCTAAGTTTCCAGCAGGTTTGATCCGATGCACTCCCAATTCTCCTGCTCCCTTCTCATAAAAAAAATCAAAAAACAGTTTTATTCATTTTTTGATACATATTAACATATACCCTAAATTTATGAGTTAGTAGAAACAAGAATGAAAAAGATCCCCATACGACACCTCAGTTCTAGTCATTTAGAACTATCAAATGCTGAACGATTTAAAATACGTCGGGTAGAGGATATTGTTGGCGACAACGACCTCGTACATAATCTTCACCGGCATGATTTCTTTTTTATCCTGGCTTTGAAGAATGGTAAAGGCAAACATGAAATTGATTTTACAGAATATAAGGTTCTCAACAATTCAGTATTCTTTATTCGCCCCGGACAGGTACACCAACTTGAATTAAAAGTGGGATCTACTGGTTTCCTCGTTGAATTTAATAACGAATTTTACCAACCTAAAGATAAGACGGCCAATCAACGGTTGAGAAAAGCCAGTAACAAAAACTATTGCGAAATTGAAGTAACCAGGTTCGGAAGATTGCAAGCAATGTTAACTGCTATGTTTGAGGAATACAATGCAAGAGAAGAAGGATACCAGGATGTCATAAAATCAAGTCTTGATATTTTCTTTATTGAATTTGTACGACAAAGCACTAACCCAAAAGGTCAAACAACTGTTGCCAGTACTTACACACAGGAACGTTTTGAAGAATTTTTAGAATTATTGGACAAACATATTTCAACCCATAAACAAGTGTCTCAATACACCGATCTGATGATTCTTTCACCCTATCAGCTGAATGAGATCACAAAATCATCTGTAGGTAAAACTGCCTCTGAACTCATCAATGAACAAATAATACTGGAAGCAAAAAGATACCTGCTGGCAACTCCCAATCAGGTAAAAGAAATAGCCGACCTGCTCGGCTATGAAGACGTTTCCTATTTCATCAGGTTCTTTAAGAAACAAACAGGTCATTCCCCGGAATCCTTCCGGCGAAATTCAGCATAAGTCCTGCACAACTACATCATTGTCCTACCATAACGCCTGCCGGTGAAATTAGCTTTGCGTAAATAAACAATTTAAAATTTACAAAAATGAAAATGATCATCGTTGGTGCATCAGGCACTATGGGAAAGCACTTAACCAGTGTATTTAGTAAAGAACATGAAGTGATAACTGCCGCTTCCGAAGGATGCGATATACAGGTGGATATTACTTCCCAGCATCTATCGAAAATATGTTCAAAGAAGTGGGCTCTTTTGACGCCTTGATTTCTACGGCTGGTCCCACTTTTGTTGGTCCGTGGGAAAAATCTGAATGAAGAAACATTTCGTGTTGGCGTGGAAGGAAAAATGATGGGGCAGATTAACCTGGTGCTTATTGGACAGCACTACATCAATCCGAAAGGATCCTTCAGTTTAATTACCGGTGCCTTATCCCACGATCCGCAAAAAAACTTTGCCAATGCATCTGCTGCCAACTGTGCGGTGGAAGGTTTCGTAAGAGCAGCGGCCATTGAGCTGGAAAACGGTATACGTATTAATGCAGTGAGCCCTACGGTGATAGAAAACTCTCCCCAGTATTTCCCTTACTTCCCCGGCGATATTCCTGTAACCATGCAGCAATTGGAATTTGGTTTTCGGAAAGCTGTTTTTGGTGCGAATACCGGACAGGTGATAAAACCTTACTAAGGATAAAACAACATGAAATTTTATTAATTTAATAACGGAATTTGTATTTCATCCGCTATTAAATTTTTTTACATACAATCAGGAAAGAAAATGGAGACATTAAAAATAACAACCCAAAGACTTACAATCAGGCATCTTGAATTAAGCCAGCTTACCCATTTTCACCAATACCGCTCCAACCCCGAAGTAACAAAATATCAGGGGTTCGATACAATGACAATGGAAGCTGCAAAAACATTTATAAAGGAAAACGCAACAAAAACATTTGGTAAAGCAGGCGAATGGGTACAATATGCAATTGAGCACAAAGAGACTGGAAAACTTATTGGTGACTGTGCCATTAAACTCGATCAGTACGATACACGGATTGCAGAGATTGGTATTACCATCTCTCACCTGGTGCAAAAAAATGGTTATGCAAAGGAGACACTTTATGGTATTCTCTCTTTTTTATTTGATGAAAAGAACATTCACCGGGTAGTAGAAATTGTGGATGCTGAAAATGTTGCTTCAATAAACTTATTGAAGAGCGTTGGATTCAGGCAGGAAGGCCATTTTATTGAGAATATTTTTTTCAAAGGGAAATGGGGAAGTGAATATCAATTTGCCATGCTTAAAAGGGAATGGCATGAACTAAAGCAGTGAGTTATAAAACCAATTAAACTTAACCTCATTATGAAAAAAATAATATTATTATTTGCGTTCAGCTTATCCATAAAGATATCTATTCAAACCACTTACGCACAATCATGCGGTAACCGGCAATTGGATAGCCGGGTAGATTCGTTTTTGAAAATGATTGGCTATCAGGATTTGACCCTCGGGCAACTGCGTTCTTTGCCGATTGAACAAATAAAATATCCATCTTTACCACTAATACCTCATCCTAAAGATGATGTAAAGAGAATTAAATTAACGAGTGACAGTATCCCAACAAATTTCACAAACAGATTATAGAATCAACTATACTGGCAGAAGACCTGTCAGGCTTACCACCGGCTGTTATTATTAATGCTGAATTTGACCCGCTGCGGGATGATGGTTTCGCCTACGCAGACAGGCTCAGAAAATTTTCTGTAAAAGTTTGGGATAAATGCTTTCCGGGTCAGATACACATGTTGTTAGGATTACCACCGGATGCGAAAGAGATAAAAGATTACGAAGCTTTGGTAAAAAATGCAAGAAATTAATTTTCAAAATCAAATCCCAAAACAACCATTGCTGCTTCTTCTGCTCTTAATAAAGATGTTCCATCCTTATTTCTTCTACTTTAATAATTTGTCAAGCTTTTCTTTAGTTGCAGGAATTAGTTTAAGCGTTAAAGTTTTTTCGAAACTCTCTATGGCTTTTGCTTTATCTCCTGTTGCCAGGTACAGATCGCCCAATCCATCATAACAATTGGCCGTTTCAGGGTAGTTTGCAATATTCAGTTTAAACAATGCTTCCGCTTTAGGAAATTGTTTTTGCCTCAACATATAATACGCAAGTCCATTCACCTGGCTTTCATTTGGCTTAACAGGAAAGCCCATTTGTTCAGAAACGTTATTGTAGTGTGTTACCAAAAGAGAATCCATCTTAAAATCGGGGTCGTTTAATTCGCTGTTATAAATTTGCAATTTGTAAGAATTAAAAATGAAGCGGAGAGCATCATACTCACCTATCAACCGAACAGAACCGTGATCGTCATTTTCGTAATATTTATGCTGGAAACGAAGTTGATTGGATTTATTTTTGAAAACATCCTTAATAAGTTCCAGGTTGCTGCGAATAAGTTCAGTATCCTCGGTAGTGTCTTTTTGAACTGTGTAGTGTATCCATTCCTCTTTCCATACGGTTAGCCAATGCCATAAACAAGGTTTTTCCTTTATAGTTTTTGTTCGCTAAAGTCGTTTTTGCTTCTTTTACAATTTGCTGATCGTTCCACCAAAAAGCAGCATCAAGCGAAACATAGGCATTGAATATATCGGGATAATGTATCAAAGTGTTTACAACAGTAAGACCACCAACAGAGTGACCCATTAAGATCTTATAGGGAGCTGTCGGGTATTTGGATTCGATGAAAGGCATCAGTTCCTTTTCCATATAGCGCATGAACTGTTGGCCATTGCCAACGATACCGGGCATTCCCTTATCTGTACCAAAAGTAAGGTCCGTCATCCGGGCAGGATGTAAAACGCCTACTACGATCATTGGGGGACAAAGACCTGCGTTACTCATGAATTCGGTTATGCTTACGACATCATTAAAATTTGCAGCTCCGTCTAATAAATAAATTACCGGGTAAGTTCCTTTACCGGTATTTTCATTTCCTCCATTACTGTTTGGAATATGTATCCAGATTTTACGCTGTTCGCCTAATATTTTTGATGGGAAGCTTCTTTCAAACCCCGTAATAAAAGGACTGTTTTCCTGTGCTTTGGCAGCAAAGGAAAAAAATAATATGGCAATACAATGGATGTATGTTTTCATTGAATGTTCTGTTTTTAAATTAAAATATTGTTTACCGGATTCATATAAGGCGCTTTTATTGGTTTATGCTTAAGTCTTTTTAATTGGTCTGCTGCATTACTATTTTGAGGATTCAGTTTCAGCGATTGTTCATAATTTCTGATTGCCGGTTCCGGTTCACCAAGTTCCGCATAAATTTCACCCAGGCTGTCATAAACATTGGCACTGGCAGGATATAAGTAAACATTTAGTTTAAATATTTCCAGGGCATCGGCCATCCTGTTTTGTTTAATAAGTTTGTATCCCCAACTGTTTATTTCAATTTCAGATAAAGCCAGGCCGGCATTTGTTTTCCTGAGCTTTTTTACTTCTTCAATGGCCTGTTTATATCCTGATTGCTCCAGTCGGGCCCTAACCAATTTAACCAGATGCTGAAAGCCCGAAACCATTTGATTCTTTCATATCGGGTATAAACAGTCCGGCGAGTTCATCAATAAATACATCTGGTGAGCCTCCGGATAAATTGGTAAGCACAATGATAGAAAGATCATCTTCCGGGTATAAAAAAACTGCCGAACGGCCGCCACCAACAGCGGCAGCGGCGGGATGTTCTGTCCTGGCCACTATGGGCCAGCCTGCAGCATACCCATTTAATAAAGGGCTGAAGCCGCCGGTTTTTCCATTGTTAAGTTTGGCCGGTGTAAAAAGCGAGATCATACTCGAATTCTCCTTTAGAAAGCGACGGTTTTGTAAGGCAATTATCCAGTCTGCCAATTCTGTAGCGGTAGAACTCATCCCCGCAGCCGTTTGCAGCGAAGGCGGAAATGAGAAAAACATATTGGCTAGCTTTCCCTTTTCTATAAGTGTACCCGCCGGCTGCATGCGGTATCACATCCATTGTAGCCCCAAATCCTGCAGCAATTGTTTTAGCCATCCCCGCTTTTTCAAGCTGTTCTTTTCTGATGAATTCAGTAAACGGCATACCGCTTAGCGTGTCAATTATCCGTCCCAATAATAAATAGTTGGTTTGGTTGTAACTGAATTTTTCTCCGGGTTTAAAATCCATGGGCAGCGCCAGTACCTGTTTCCACGCAGCCTTTTCTCCGTAAGGTGAAATCAAGATGGATTCCTCCTCATCTACTATGTCGGGAATTCCGGAGGTATGAGACAATAACTGTTGAATGGTTACGGCTTTCCAGCTTTCGGGCAGGCCGGTAAGGTAGGCAGATACAGGAGACGACAGACTCAGTTTCCCTGCTTCTACCAGTTGCATGATGGCAACACCGGTAAATGCTTTTGTAATTGAATTGATGGTGAAGACAGTCTTATTACTTACCGGAATTGAATCCTGCACATTGGCCAATCCATAATTGCCTGTCTTGATGATCTTTCCATTTTTAACAATAGCCAGTTGTAAGCCGGGGATCTTTCGTTTTTGCATTTGAGCTTTTATAAAAAGATCAATACTGTCTGCCTGGGCATAAACAGCATTGCTGAAAGCAAAAACCAGCAGCAGGGCAATTCCTTTTTTTAAATAGTCAGTCATATGTAGTTCAGTTTGAAAATTTTATTATACGGTTTTCAAAGCTAATTTGTTACAATCAGGTTTCCTTTTGCGCTCTTTCTCAAAATATCCTCAGCTTTGGTCATTTGAGATATAGCAGAAATTCTGACCATGACTACCTTCATTTTACGGAACCTGTAAAGTAGCTTTTTACCTCATCAATTTCTTCCCTTATTCTCTGATTGATATCCACCTTAGTCTTTTCAAAAACAAAAATCTTTGTTTCAAATTCCCTGGCAAAGCCATTTGTAACAGATGCTGCGAGCCGGGATTTATCAAAAAAAGGACTGGTTTCTTTAAGTTCATCCCCTTCGCTGTCTGATGTTTTAACCCGGATTAAGTTTGTATATTTTTTATCCAGTTTAAACCAGTTAATATAATCGGCATTGAATGAATTTGCCACAACATTTTTATTGCGGGTATAATAATTTATAGCGCCTGCCTGGCCGTAGTTGTCGCAAAGAATCAGCGTTTGTTCACCGGCAGGCAGCGTTGCGTAAACCGAATCTACCTTATGTGCCAGTTCTTTCCAGCCAAGCATGTCGGCATAATCCTGCGGTAAGGCATGGTCTTTCCCATCTTCCCAACGCAGCAATCCATATTTTTTATAAGGCTCAGGATGAGTAACAATATAAGCGGGACTTTTATTCGGGAAAAGTACCTGGTACATCGGTATAAATAATAACACAGGAATGGCAATAGCTACCGGTTGCAGATACTTTTTCCAGCCGTCTTGAAATCTTGTTTCCAGGTAAACCGCACCAAAGGCAATGTAAATCGGATATAATCCCATGGCATAGTAGCTCTTTGCTTTTAGATAAGTAAATACAACTAGAGTGAAGGTCAGTGTCCAGAAAAAGAACCGGTATTTTTTAAATGGCGGATAAAACAACAAAGCGTATAATGCGGCAATAATGACAAACAAAGCGCCAATGAAAAGCAGCAACTGATCTTTCAGGAAATCCAACCGGTTTACATTTACCAACTGTGTTTTTGTTAACTGCTGCATATGATGATACACAGGGAAGTTATTGTTATACTGCCATAGCAGATTCGGAAAAATCAGCAACAAGAAAAAGCCGGATAGAAATATAGAAATGCTTATTGGTTAATATTGAACGCTTGCTTAATAGAAGTGCAGGCAAAAGGGCTACGGGTAAGAATGCAATATTATACTTATTTAAAAAGCCCACAGCCAAAACAATCATACCATATAAAACCATTTGGGATTTTCAGTATCTGCGTATTTTATCAGAATAAAATAAAACGTTGTCCAGCAAAGTACATCCAGTGAGCTGGGCTGGTAAAGCATATTTAACCTTAGCAAAGTAGAGAATAATATACAGGTGGCGCCAAGTATTAAGGCAAACAAATTTCCTTTTAATGATTCTATTGCTTTCCAGACAACTACTAAAGTGAAGGCGCCAAATAATGCAGGAAAAAATCGAATCCAGAATAACGAATTGCCTAAAAGATGTATGATACCGGAGATCCAGGAACTAACCGGGGGAACCGAGATATATCCCCAGGCCAAATGATGTGCCTGGTCAAGATGTAAAAACTCATCTCTATGCAGTTCGTAAGAGGGACTCACCAAAGCGTACTGCAGTACAAACTTGGCCGCAATAAATGCAAGTAAGATAAAAGTGTTTTTGGCCATTTGTTTGGTATGTATTGTTTGCGAATGCACTTCTGGTTTTATTGTGACTTAGCGGTATCGGTTTGAGTGATTGAAAGTTCCATTTATTTAGATTTCATTTTGAAAATAATTTATTGATCAGGGATCAGGTTGACCACCACATTTCCTTTTTTTCTGAATGATTCCACATAGGTATGCGCTTCCCGTGATTTGTTCCAACGTAAACCTCCTGTCAATCACGGTAATGAATCTTGCCGGATTCAATAAGTTCTTTTAAAACCAACAGGTCGTCTGGATTTGATTTGGGGGTGCCGGTTACCGACACATATTTTCCACCGATGTTCAATAAGTGCCTGCACTTTGATTTAGACGTTTTACCTACTGCATCGAAAATAATATCGAAACGCTTGTCAATTTTGGTAAAGTCAGACTGGGTATAGTCGATCGCTGCATGAGCGCCAAGTTGCTCCACCATTTTAAATTTGACGTACTGCACACAGCAGTAACTTCGGCACCCATTGCTGTTGCGATCTGAACAGCAAAAGTTCCAACGCTTCCCGAAGCGCCGTAAACCAGTACGCGGTCATCTTTTTCCAATGCCCGCCTGTTTTAAAAACCGCAAGGCTGTTAAACCTCCAACTGGTACGGTAGCCGCTTCTTCAAAAGTGATTTCGAGTGGCTTGATAGCGACCAGGTCATTTACGGGCAGGCAGGTATATTCTGCATATCCGCCAAACCGAAGACCACAATGGGCAAAAACAGCATCGCCGGTTTTAAATGACTGAACAGTTGCACCAACTGCTTCAATTACGCCGGACAATTCAAAGCCAAGGATATTTACTTTTTTAGGTTTGAACAGACCATTGAACAACCGGGCCAGGAACGGATCAGCCTTACGCATCCGCCAATCGCCGGCAGATACAGTTGTGCTGTGTATTTTTATCAATACTTCATTTGCTTTTGGTGTTGGCTTGTTCACCTGGGTGAGTTCCAGCACCTCCGGAGTTCCGTATTGCTTATAAATTACTGCTTTCATGATATAAAGATTATAGAATTATTCCGCTTCTATTTTTGATTTTTTTGAAGGATACCAAATATAAAACGACAACGGTTATTAATTATAAGCACCAACAGACCAATCAGACTTGTCTGCAATCCAGAAGTTCCCCTGGTAAGCCATTGAGGAACTTGTGAAATTTTACATATGTTCCCACTTGAGGTATAACTGGCTTTGAGCTCGCCATCAGCATCATTACATCAGAGTTGATTTTCTGATATTAATTGAGCCTCCGCTTCTGCGGCGTATATTCCATAAATCAACAATGGTGAATTTTTTTGCCGTTACGAAATCCGTGGCAACTGTTTCAGGTACTGTTGCTATCAATGCATTGGTTTGTTCTTTGCTTATTTTGGCAAAGTTGAAGTTGGTGTTTTTATTCATGATGTGTATTTTTTAAGTTTTAATGATTCACAAAATTATTTAATGCGGTTTCCAATGGGTAGGATGTTTCGGGACTTTGATAGGATAATTGATAAAAGTTAATGTGGTGTATTGATTTCTGTTGCTTGCTTTTTCGTCCTCTTGTTTAGTGCAAAGCTATCCTGTTGACTAAGGCATTAAAAGACATGCAGATGTCAAAAGCGGACAACTACAATCAAGCGTAATTTTTGCCGCTATTCCCTGGCGAAGTCTTGAAACCTTTTACAATCAGGTATATGCCTAATGAAAACTCGAAAACTGCAACCAACAGGGCTGCCAAGCCTGCCCACGGAGACATCCGGTCAATAACACCGAACATGATCGCTAAGTACCCGGCAAAAAGCGGCAGGGCTCCTGCCATTCCAATAATGGAAAGGGTACGGGGCACCAGTCGTGATTTATATAGCAGATAACCCAATAACAGGTCATTTATTCCCGGTATAAAACTCTGCCCAAGTAAAAAGATGCGGTTATACATGGCCACGAGTGTATGGCTTGTGGCAATTGTATCTGCGTCTGCTCCGTTTTGGCGCAGCGTTACTACAGATAACAGGAAAGCAACACCAACGAAGATGGTTCCGGCTTCAAGCACCCGGAAAGCAACAAGCCCCAGAGCGGCATCCTGCTTTTGTTGCTTCAGAACAGGGTACAATACTACAGCTGTACCGATTCCCGCAAGGGCTACATATGATCTCCAGTATACCACCGATAATGACTTTTGTATCGGCACCGGTGCCAAGGATATAATCTGGCTGTTGTATTGAACTGTAGAGCGCAAACGTAGGTATCGAAACGAAGGTGAGCAGGTAGAGTACACCTGCCGTCAGTGAAGTCTTCCGTAGTGGACTCATCGGGCCTTTTTTTGCAGGTGCACCTGAGCCAATGAATGTATTTTGAGTGTTCATTTTCGATTTATTAGATGTTATTGATTACCTGAATTTTAAAGCGGGGAATGGAACTGTTGATTGCCTTATTTTTTACCTAGCGGATTGTTTTTCCATCGCTTAGAAAAATATACACTAATCATTAAAGCCCTGTTGTGGACCTCATCTTTACGGGCAATATTGGTTAACCCGTAATTGTATCTGATATCCAGCGCAATTCGCTTTTGTTTAAACGGAAATTCCAAACCGCCGCCCATCTGAACGCCGGCATCAAATCTTTTGAAACCTTCAGCCGAATGATCAAAGTTGAGTTTGGTGGATACGTCATTGGTCTTTTGTTTTCCGCTAAAATTATAAGCGATGGACGGCCCAGCATTCAGGTAAACTTTACCCAAATGAAGACGGGCAAGCACGGGTAGTTCCAATGTGTTTAAGCGCAGGCTTGATTCACTTGCAGAAACGGGATTGCCGGCTTTTAATTTTCCACCCTTCCTCACATAGTATAAATCAGTAACCAGTGAAAAAGTGGAACTGATACCTGCCTGAAAAGATAACCCAGCCTGTATACCCTTATCTGTTTTTTTAAAATCTTTCAGGCTACTGTTCGCACCACCATAATTGATGTTTGTACTCACCACATTTACCATCAGGTCTAAGTAAGTATTTGCAGTTTTTTTGTGATTTTGATTTTTCTCCGAATCCAGTTCCGTTGATTGGCCGAATGAGTTTGTAACCAGGAGAATCATACCTGCCACAAACACTGTTTTTACTTTTTTCATTTTACTTTTTTTAAATTTTTAATACTCCACAAAATTATTCTGCGGAAAATGCAGGCGATAGGACGATCATCTAATTGAATTGGATTTCGCTGAAGTTTTATAAAGTTTAAACTGGCTTTGAATTGTATGTGTGTGCCACTGGAAAATAATTCAGGTTATACTACCATCGCATACTTGTAATACTTAGAAAATCGGGATTTTAATTTAGTCCTGTACAACTGCATGTTTGTCCTACTATAGAGGTAGAATCAGCAACTACTTTTGCTCTTGACAAAAAATAATACTTCACTAAAAATATTTTGTATGAAAACAAAAATGAAACTGATCGCTTCTCTGAAGATTTGGGTAGTTATATACCCGTCCATTACGATGTTTTACTGGCTGTTTGGTCAGCAATTATCAGCGCTGCCTTTATATCAACGGACATTCCTGCTGACCATTTCTTTAGTTCCGTGGATGATGTTTATAGGTGTGCCATTTGTTGAGTCAATCATTCGGAAGGGTTCCAGCAAAAACCAAAAGTCAAAATAAAAACATTTAAAAAACACATGAGTTCAATACCGAGGCGTGAGTTTATAAAATTAAGTAGCAAAGCTTCGCTGTTCATTTTACTACCATCACCACTCGGCGGAAACATTTCAAAATTCACTACGATGACAGACAACAATACTTTTGATGTAATAATAGTTGGTGGAAGTTACGCCGGCCTTGCCGCAGCCATGGCATTAGGCAGGGCTTTAAAAAAAGTAATGGTTATTGATGACGGAAAACCATGTAACCGGCAAACGCCACATTCACATAACTTCCTTACCAATGATGGTAAAACACCGGCAGAAATTGCTGCCTTAGCCAATCTGCAGGTAAGCAGGTATGCAACGGTTGAATTCTTTAAAGGCACAGCAATACATGGAACGAAAACGGCGGATGGCTTTCAAATTCAGGTAGCATCAGGAGAACGCTTCGCAGCAAAGAAATTAATTTTTGCAACAGGTATCAAAGACATACTTCCTCCATCGCCGGTATAGAAGCATGTTGGGGTATTTCGGTGATCCATTGTCCGTATTGCCATGGCTATGAGGTTAGAAATGAAAAAACAGGCATCCTTGGTAATGGCGAGGCTGCTTTCGATTTTACAAGACTGATCTCCAACTGGACTAGAGACCTTACATTGTTTACAAACGGCCATTCAACATTGTCAACCCGACAAACAGAAAAACTTCAGCGACATAAGGTCAGTATAGTAGAAAAAGAAATTGAAAGATTTGACCATACCAACGGACAGATTCAACAAATCGTTTTTAAAGACGGAACAAAAACTTCCATCAAAGCCATTTATGCACCGGCCCCTTTTGAACAGCATTGTAAAATTCCCGAAGCAATGGGATGTCAATTAACCGAAGAAGGATATATAAAAATTGACAGCTTCCAGGAAACTACCATTAAAGGAGTGTATGCCATTGGCGACAATGCCGCAAAAATGCGGACCGTAGCCAATGCAGTGGCGATGGGTACCGCAGCAGGGATGATGATCAGCAAAAAAATGATACTGGAGGAATTCTAAAAAGCAAAACAAACAACAAAGTGAAATTTAAAATAAGATACATCAGGTCGTTTACTCTTTACAGTAACCATGATATTGGCATTATGCATTGCAGCTGTAAATGCTCAAAACAATATCAGCGGCCTACGGTACGATGATAATTTTTCGCACCTGAAAAAAGATAGTTTAAAAAAAGGACTGGAACGGCTAAAATATATTCCAATTGGTAAATATTATATTTCTGTTGGAGGCGAATTAAGAGAGCAATTACAGGTATTTAATAATATCAATTTTGGAGATATACCACCAAACTATCCGGATACTAAAACCAGTCAATGGAATCATCGGTTAATGATTCATGCTGATATCGAATTAGGCAATCATGTTCGCATATTTACACAGACTCAATAATACACTGCGCTATTTGAATAATAATCCGGTTGCGCCTGAGATTGATGAGAACCAGCTTAGCTTGCACCAGGCTTTTGCTGAAGTAAAACTAAAAGACTGGAAATTCAGGCTCGGCAGGCAGGAACTCTTTTACGGTGCTCATCGGGTGATTACCGTAAGAGAAGGCCCTAATACCCGCAAATCATTTGATGGTGTTGTGATTAAACGAAAGCTCAAAAATGGTAATGTTGATTTTTTGGTTTTATCGCCAAACATATCCCGGCCATCTGTTTTTGATGATGAACACTTCAAAGAAGGATTAATTGGAATTTACGGAACGCAATATTTTGCTGATCGTAAAATCGGGTTGGATTATTACGCATTGAATTTTCAATCAAGGCTGAGAAAATACAATTATCAGCAAGGATTTGAAAACAGGCAAACTTATGGTGTACGGTTATTCTCAAATCTGCAGTCAATAAATTTTGAACTGGAAGCTGCTTACCAGTCAGGTAAATTCGCCAAGCTTGGCATCAGTGCTTATAATGCATTTGCAGATCTTAGTGTTACCCTGCTGCCGGCAAAAAAGGGAATTGTTGGATTGGCAGCAAATATAGCTTCGGGAGATAAAAACAGAAACGACAATAAATTAAATACTTACAATTTATTGTTTGCAAAACCTGCCTACGGCCTGGCCATCCCAATCGGTTCAACAAACATGGTTAGTATATATCCATACATCAAAATAAACCCGGTTCCAAAGTTAAACCTGCTGGCACAGGTATTCCTTCTGGCAAGAAACAGTAGCCAGGATGGAACCTATTCACCAGGCATGATGGAGAACAGGCCCAAACCAGAAATTTTATTCAGTGCAACAAAAAAATCATTGGGGAAATTTTTTATCTTAGAAACAAACTATCAGCAAACGAAGAACCTGTCCTTTTCTTTTGATGCTTCTTATTTTAATGCAGGCAGTTATCCTAAGACAACCGGAAAAGGGAAAGACATAACCTATGTGTCGTTTAAATCAACATTCAGATTTTGACAACCTCCCTTACAACTTTTAAAAAGTAAAAAATCTATAAACTGATTAATTTCATTTTTTAATTATATAAACCTCATCCTCAATAACCAAATCCCTCCTCTCCGTCCTCACTCTCAACAACTGCTCATTCACCAATACATCAACACTATAATAACTCCCAAAAAAATATACAGCTTGTACAATCCCTTTGACCGCATTTTCATTTTCAGCAACTATGTACAATTGTTCCGGCCGAACCATTAATTGTTGCTGGTTATTATGATTTTGGAAAAAAGCATTTGCATTTTTTTCATTCAACAAATTGTATTCCCCAAAAAGCCCCGCACAATATTCATCAACCGGTTCATTGTAAATTTTTTCCGGTGTTCCCTGTTGTATAATCTTTCCATTCTTCAATACAATGATCGTATCTGCCCAGGATAAAGTATCTGCCGCATCATGCGACACCAAAATACAACTGGTGCTTAATTGGGTACCAATATCCAACAGCACCGATTTAATAATGTCCTTATGAATAGCATCAAGATTAGAGAAAGGTTCATCCAGCAATAATAATTTTGGAGAAGTGGTTAACAACCGGGCCAGAACGATCCGTTGTCTTTCTCCACCGGAAAGTTCATTCGTTTTTCGTTTTAATAAATGTCCGATCTTACAGATACGATAGATGTTGCTCGCTTCTTCTTCGGTGAGTTTGTTTTTACTTTCCAGTTCTTCTTCTACCCTATAGTTATTCCGTAATTCAAAATGCTGGCTCAGGTAAGCAATCTGTGGGTGGCCGGGAATTAGTTTTTCAAATGGTCCTAACACTCTTTCGCCTTTAAAATAAATCGTTCCTTCATCCGGTTGTGCCAGTCCGCCGATCATTTTCAGCAGCGTCGTTTTACCAGAACCGGTTTCTCCGGCAATAGCAATCTTCTCCAGCGGTTGTTGTGTGAAGTTGATATCCTTTACTGTAAAATTTTCCTTTTCCTTTTTACCTGCACCTGTTACTTCTAATAAAGCCATGCCCGAAAATAAATCTTGCGGAGTGATTTGCAAGGATTAATAAAAATGCCGGGAAGCCGGTAAGACAGGAATTAAAAATAAATAATTCTTACCGCCTTCCCGTCTTTCCGGCTCTATAACTAAATTTCTCTAATGCTGAATATTCGCCACCGCCTTCGGGTCATGCTTGTGCCGGAAGAAAATAGCAAACAAGATAGCCACTACAAATGCATACCCAGCAAATGTTAGCCATATGTCATGCCAGTTTTTATCTCCTCCTGTAGTTGTAAAATATTTATCAATTACATATCCACTTATCACACTACCCAGGTATGCACCTACACCATTTGTCATCATCATAAACAACCCTTGTGCACTTGACCGGATTCCTGAATCGGTAGTAGTCTCAACAAAAAGAGACCCTGAAATATTAAAAAAGTCAAATGCCATTCCATATACGATACAGGAAACAATAATCATCCATAATCCTTCCTGCGGATCACCATAAGCAAATAAAGCAAACCGTAACACCCATGCAAACATGCTAATGAGCATTACCTGTTTTATACCAAACCGTTTAAGGAAGAAAGGGATGGCCAGTATAAACAACGTTTCAGAAACCTGGGAGATAGAAAGGATAATTGTAGAGTATTTTACAACAAACGAATTTGCATATTCCGGCACTTTTTTAAAATCATCCAAAAAAGTATCGCCATACATATTAGTTAATTGTAGCGCAGCTCCCAAAAACATAGAAAAGATAAAAAAAGTAGCCATTTTATAATTGGCAAAAAGCTTGAAAGCCTTCAATCCCATTTGTTCTAAAAAAGAAGCATCCTTTGCAATCGATTTTTGGGGTGGACATTTCGGTAGTGTAAAAGAGAAAATTCCCAGCAATACAGCGGCTACTCCACCAATTATGAACTGATCCGTATTGGCTTTGCTTCCTGTAAGATTGGTAACCCACATAGCTGCAATAAACCCAATCGTTCCCCAAACCCTGATTGGCGGAAACACTTTTATCACATCATAATTATTATTCTTCAGAATACTATAGGAGATCGAATTAGAAAGGGAGATCGTTGGCATATAACAGATCATCGCTCCGAAAATGGCATAGTACAGTGTATCAGCATCATGCACCTGCGTTACATAAAATAAAAACCCGGCATAAAGTAGATGCAGGATACCATACAACCTTTCCGCATTCATCCATTTATCAGCAATGATACCGGCTAAGGCGGGCATAAACAAAGAAGAAATGGCTAGTGTAGAAAAGATAGCGCCGAACTGACTACCTGTTCCCATGTTATTAGAAAAGAAATAAGTGGCAATAGTGATCAGCCATGCACCCCACACAAAGAATTGAAGGAAACTGACAATAGTAAGCCTTACTTTAATATTCATGAGCCTTATTTAATAGTAAATATTAAAAGGGAAGATAAGGATTTTAGGCATTTGAAACACAAAGTCACAAAGACACGGATACACAAAGGATATTGGCTAATTCAGATTGACCTCAGCTTTGTGTCTTTGTGCCTCCCTGTCTCTGTGTTTCAAAAATTCCCTCTTGAAATCGTAACTTTACCGCCAGATAATTGTTATATAAATATGATCACTACTACCGATATATCCCCCGCCCTGCAACAAATAGCCGATAAAGTAAAAGCCGGTGAACGCATCACTGACGAAGAAGGATTATTGCTTTTTGAAGAGGCCAGTCTGGGTTTTGTGGGAAGTCTTGCCAATGAGATAAGGATAAAAAAGAACGGCGAATAAGGTGTACTTCAACCGCAACTTTCATATTGAACCTACCAATGTATGTGTATTTAGTTGTAATTTCTGTTCGTATAGTAAACTGTATGCCAAAAGAGAAGAGGGCTGGGAAATGAGTATTGACCAGATGTTGCATATTGTAAAAAAATACGATGGTCAACCCATTACCGAAGTCCATATTGTTGGAGGAGTGCATCCCAAGATGGATCTGCAATTCTTTGCTGACTTATTAAAAGCAATCAAAACACATCGTCCTGAATTACATATCAAGGCATTTACAGCGGTGGAATATGATTATATGTTCCGCAAAGCAAAAGTGAGTGTGGAAGAAGGATTGAAAATTCTGATCGCTGCTGGCTTGGATAGTATCCCCGGTGGTGGCGCAGAAATTTTTGATGAAACACTAAGAGAAAAAATTTGTGCAGATAAAGTAGATGCCAAAGGTTGGTTGCTGATACATGAAACAGCGCATAAACTTGGATTGCATTCCAATGCTACCATGTTATTCGGTCATGTAGAAACTTATGCGCATCGTATTGACCATATGAGAAGGTTAAGAGAACTACAAGATCAATCCCGATTGTCATCGGGACAGGCTGCCGGCTTTAATACTTTCATCCCTCTCAAATTCCGCAACAAGGATAATGATATGAGTAATGTGCCTGAGAGTAGTGTGATTGAAGACATGAAGACCTATGCCATCGCTAGAATTTATTTAGATAATTTTCCACACATCAAAGCTTACTGGCCGATGCTGGGCAGACAAAATGCACAACTTTCCCTTTCCTTTGGTGTAGATGATATTGATGGGACGATTGACGACACTACCAAGATCTACAGTATGGCTGGTTCTGAAGAGCAGACACCATCAATGACGACGGAGGAATTGGTAACTCTGATTAAGCAAGCAAAAAGAGAACCGGTGGAAAGAGATACGTTGTATAATGTAATAAAAAACTATGCAGAGACACCAGTCCTAAATCCTGAATTGAATTAATAACAATGGCAGAAGATCTAGAAATCATCAAAGGCAATAAAACCGATCAATATCAATCATTGATTCCACAGTTAAAAGGTTTGCTGGAAGGTGAAGATGATCTGGTCGCCAATATGGCAAATGTAGTAGCCGCACTAAAAGAACAATTCGGCTGGTTTTGGGTTGGGTTTTATGTAGTAAAGCCCTCCTCCGTTAAAACTTCGAATGACAAGAATGAACTGGTTTTAGCTCCTTTTCAGGGACCCGTTGCCTGCACCAGAATAAAAAAAGGCAGAGGTGTTTGCGGCAGCAGTTGGTCAGCAGCCAAAACACTGATCGTTCCTGATGTAGAAAAATTTCCCGGACATATAGCTTGCAGCAGTTTATCTAAGTCTGAGATTGTTGTTCCGGTTATCCGTAACAATGCAGTGGTAGCGGTGCTGGATGTTGATAGTTCCGAATACGACCAATTTGATACCACTGACCAGCAATACCTTGAAGAGATCGTTAGTCTGATCAATTTCTAATTATAATGCAAACCATTTCAATAATCATTTCCGGTAAAGTGCAAGGGGTATGGTATCGACAATCCACCAAAGAAAAAGCGTTGGAGCTTGGCATAACCGGGGAAGTTAGTAATCAACCGGATGGAACGGTAAAGATCATTGCTACCGGAACGAAAGAGCAACTCACTCAATTTACAAAATGGTGCCGGCAAGGGCCGCCAAAAGCCAACGTTACCAATCTTCATGTCAATGAACTTCCACTACAATCATTCAACTCCTTCACAATTGAACGGTACTGAAATCCCTCTTACTGCTAATGGGTAAGATGCAGGAAACTGATATATAAAACTGCGGCATGACAAATGAACAGCAGCAACTTGCTCACAAATACTGACTTCTTAAAATGTCTTTTGATCTTTTTCAGCCTGTCCTGGTGGAAGTGATGGATATGGGCCAGTTCATCCCATGCAGGTACATTTGAGTGAGATTTTTCCACCGGCATATGCGATCTGGCACTTAGTGGTGATTGACTGGCTTTTGCCGGAGCATTGTGATCTACAACTTTGGCAGCCTGTTCAGTACTATTGGTTTTTTGGGCATTATCTGAAGTAGCTATACTGTTAGTAGTACCTGCGATAACGAAGGCAAGTATCAGTGCGATTTGGATGAAGTATTGTCTCATATAATTTGTTTTAATACCCAAATGTTCATCCATGAGTACCCCGAAAACAAGGTGGGAAATGCGGAAAAAAGGAAGGGAGTATTTCAACTGGTAAAAGGTGTTGCCAACTGCGTGAAAATGCTGTAGCGACCGGCACCCGTACAACTACTTTATTGGGGGTGTATGTACGTTAAAAGGAGGGTGTCAGGGATGTATTAGCAACCAAAGAAAGGTAGCTGCGTACTTGTACGGAGTTGGACGTGTAAATACTTATTCTTATTCAAACTGCTTTGAAATCACAAAAAGACAGCATAAATTAGGGTAACGATCTCCCCCTCTCAAAACTCCCGGCCGCTAATTAGTCACCTTTAAATTAAAAATTATGCAACCCAACCTCTCCCGGCTAATGAAACAATTTTTTCATCTTTGTATGCTATCAATAATGCTTTTATCGATAGTGACTTTATCTGGCTGCACATCCAAAGACAGCAAATACCCTGTTTGTGTAAAATTGACTAATGCACAAATAGAGAACTGGGCTAAAAAAGGATACACCAAAGAAGGTTACTCAATACGGGTACGGGCAGCCCTTGGTTTACCGGGCAGCACCTATAAGGTCTATGCAGAGATTGTAAAAAATGACTCAATTATAGAAGGTAGTCTGACACAATTAACAAATGTTGACACCTGTTCTAAAAATCACATTAATTTATCTGATTACATTTTTTCCGGAATGATCCCACTGAAATTCTCAGATCTGGTCATCCTTACTCCTGAAATGACCGTAAAAGATGATTTTATGAACATACAGTTTACTCCTTACACATATATCCCGCCGGACTCTTCATACGAATTACTGGCGATGGCCATATCAAAACATACTAAGGATAAGCCTAAATATAATTATACGGGCAAAATCGGATTGCCTTGTCCGCCATGTCCAAACTGTCCTTCGCCCTGTCCCCCTCCTACAATTTGTGCTTTGTTTACACAGTCACAGATGTTGAAAAAAGATTCGATACAATAAAATGAAAATTGTTCAATTCATCATCAATTGGTCAGAGGCATGGGCATTGCTCCTGCCTCTACTGATATTTCTAATATATAAACCAAAAGGTCCGTACCTCAATTGGCTTTTAATATATGTTATTAGCGGATTCATTTTAAATTCTCTATCCATACTCTACATTGTAAATCCCTATATTTTCCCGTTTTTGAAACATAGCGGCAATAACATTTTTTACAATGTTCACTCGTTCATCATGGTTTTTTGTTTTGGTGTATATATTACTTCAGTAAGATCTTATAAATATGCCGGTTTATTAAAAACTGTGCTCGGCGGATACCTGATCTTTGTCATTCTTAATTTTTCTTTTTTTGAATCCCCGATGCTGCTAAGTACAAAGCATTTTGCTACAGGGAGTATTGTTTTGCTTTTTTACTGTCTGATGTATTTTTTCCGGTCCATGTTAGAAGACAGTAAAATTAACTGGCTCAGGCATCCTTCCTTTTTGATTTGTACAAGCCTGTGCCTGTATGAAGCCATTACCTTTTTCATTTTCCTTTTTATTTACCCGTTATTTAATGACGCCTATAACCAAAACTTGTCTTTTGCACTTTTAATGATGAAGATCTATCAGGGAGTCTTTGTAGTATTTTGTGTTTTGTTGGCTTGGGGGTTATATCTCTATAGTGATCAAAAAAAAATAACCTGACAGTTCTTAAATAAAACTGATTTATGGATAAAATACATAAAAATTCCCGGCTACGTACAACTACGTATTCTTGTGAGTATCTACGCAATCTGACTCCCAACTCATTGAAAGACCGAAGAGGCAACCTACTTTAGTAAATACAAACTACTATTTAAAACAACATTACAAACACCATTTATTAACCATTTAGAAATTAAAACTATGGCACATGTACGATTTCATGCAATGAGGATGGATTTCCAGAGGCTCATTCAAATTATGGTCAATCCTGATTTTACCGGATTAATTTTTCAACCCTTCATAGAAAATGTAGACACTAAAAAAGATGCATTCCTGTTGCTATGTTATGAAGTATATAACAATAATCCGGCACCTACACTTTCAACTATACCTTTCATTATATCAAATAAAAAAGTGTTTGATGCAAAAAATAAAGTAATGTTTGGGAATTTACCATTTAAAAGATCTGCAATTCAAACACTTATTACTGCAACCCCTACTGCTCCGTATTTGTATTTTTTACCAACAGACTTTGGCGATTATTCCAGTTATGTGTTGACAACAGACCCGGATAACCCCATAACAGCTCTTACTTCATATGACCTAAAACCTTCTCCACCAGCTATACCACCAACTCTTTAATTTTAAAAATATTTCTGATGAGTTTAAAATCTTGATTTTATGGCATTTGAAATAAAATATATTGAAAAATAAATCTCATGATTAAAGATATATTTGACTGGTCTGAAGCATGGGCACTATTAATACCATTGTTTTTTATTCTCAGAAGGAAACAAATACCTTCCTATCTGAAACCTATCCGGGTATATGTTTGGCTTTCACTCTTTTTAAATTTATTCGCACTTTTAATATGGTATAGGAATCGGCTTAATTTAACAGGAATACCTGAATTCCTTCAAAGTAATAATTTCATATATAATATACTATCAGTTTTAAGGTTATTATTATTTAGTTGGTTTTTTATTCTTTTGAATCAACGTTTTATGCATAGGATTAAAGCAATAATTCCATATGCATTTATTATTCTGGTTCTCATTAATTTTATTTTTTTTGAAGACTTTTTCAATTTTTACATGTTAAGTAGCCGTTTACTTGCTTCCGAAGCAGCTATTCTCCTATTTCTATGTTTACAATACTTTATATATCTATTGTTAGATGATAAAAATATTTCTATCAAAAAACAACCTGGGATCTGGATTGTAATTGGATTAAGCATTTATGTCTCAGCAAATTTTTTTATTTTCCTCTTTTACAATTACCTTTTGAAACAAAATCTCGAGGTATTTGCAGTCAATATCTGGGATGTACATAATATTGTTTTTATACTGCTTTGTATTTGCATTGCTATCAATTTTTATAAAAAAGCTGAATGAATACAGATCTAACATTTTTAGTCATTTTAGGCATTACAGTAATGTTGCTGATGGTGATCAGTGTATTGATGGCTGTTTTGTTTAATCAACGAAAAAAAAATCAGCACCGGACTGCGCTGGAAAAACTACGGGAGCAGCAACAAAACCAATTAATTGAAGCAGCTGTAAGAAGTGAAGAACAGGAACGTCATCGCATTGCAGAAACGCTGCATGATGAAGTAGGCGCCATACTTTCTTCTGCCAAATTGCACCTTCTTGGAATTAAAGCAAATGTATTGGATGACAGAGATCAAAAACTACATGAAAAAGGAAGAGAATTGCTTAATGACGTAATTCAAAAAGTGAGAAGCATTTCACATAATCTTCATTCAAATATTCTGAAAGAGTTTGGACTGAATGAAGCCATCCGGCATTTTGTAAGAAAAGTAACGGAAGGTTCAATACTAAATGCCACAACAGCATTGGATGATAATTATCAGACAGATAACCCGGATAATGACATCAGTATGTACCGGATGATCCAGGAACTTGTTAACAATACCTTGAAGTATGCCAATGCTACAGAATTCATGATCAGTTCAGTATTAACGGGAAATGAACTGGATCTGGTCATTTTTCATAACGGAGCCGGACTGACACAGGAACAATTTGAAGAACTGCGCTATCAAAAAGAAGGACTGGGTTTGAAAAATATTCAGAACAGGATTATATTGCTGAAAGGGATCTATCTATTTTACTGGTGGTACTGAAGGCTATCGTATCAATATTCATGTACCGGTTAAATCAAATCAATCATGAGTAAAATAAAAATTGCCATTGCTGACGATTATAAGATCTATCGGGACGGCCTGAAAGTAGGTTTATCTGCAGATGAAAATCTGGAAGTTATTTTTGAAGCTGATAATGGTGAAGAATTGATGAAGGGATTGGAATCAAATTCTCCTGATGTTATCATAATGGATCTGAAAATGCCGATCATGGATGGCATGGAAGCAACCAAAGCTAGTGCGAATAAAATATCCTGACATAAAAGTGTTGGTTGTTACAATGTACGATGATGATAAATTCATTATTCACCTGATGGAAATTGGAGCCAACGGCTATCTGTTAAAAAATACCGAGCCGGATGAAATTCGAAAATCAATCTATGCAGTACATGAAAACGGATATTATTTTAATGATGTTGTCAACAAGGCTTTATTAAAAAAATTAGTCCTGAAGAATAATCTAAAACCCTCGTTCAATAAAAACGTAGAGTTAACTGAAAGGGAAATGGAAGTGCTAAAACTTATTTGCGAAGAAAAAACGGCAGCCGAAATCGCCAAAGAAATATTTCTTAGTCCCCGTTCTGTAGAAGGTATCCGTCAACGGCTAATAGAAAAAGTTGGCGTTCGGAATACAGCCGGATTGGTAATGTTTGCAGTAAAAAATAATATGGTGGATTAATTTTTTGACTCCTGACTTACTTATCAGCCGAAAGGTTCTCCAACATATCTTTTGTCATAGCCGCCAGATCGTATTCTTCTTTCCAACCCCAATCTTGTCTTGCAACAGAGTCATCAATACTTTGCGGCCATCCATTTGCAATTTCCTGCCGGTAATCAGGTTTATAAGAAATGGAAAACTCAGGAATATGTTTTTTTATTTCCGCGGCTATTTCTTTGGGAGAAAAACTCATTCCCGAAATATTATAGGATGTTCGGATTGATATTTTTTCAGCAGGGGCTTCCATCAGTTCGATTGTTGCTTTAATGGCATCAGGCATATACATCATTGGCAGGTAGGTATCTTCTTTTAAAAAACACTTATATTTCTTTTCTTCCAGTGCTTCCAGATAGATCTCAACAGCATAATCGGTAGTACCACCACCGGGGGCCGACTTGTAGGAAATCAAACCCGGATAGCGAAGGCTTCTTACATCCACATCCAAAGCGATGATGATAATAATTACACCAGAATTCTCCCGGCATATTTACTGATGCCATAAACCGTGGCTGGTTCAATAATCGTTTGTTGCGGGCAGTTTTGTTTGGGTGAAGTAGGTCCAAAAACAGCTATAGAAGATGGCCAATACACTTTTTGGATCTGCTCTTCTCTGGCAATATCCAACACATTTAACAGCCCTTGCATATTCAGGTTCCAGGCAAGACCGGGATTTTTTTCTCCTGTAGCGGAAAGTATGGCCGCTAATAAATATATCTGTGTAATATTTTGCCGGATCACCTGCACATGCAGCATTTCCTTATTCATTACATCCAATGAAACATAAGGTCCGGTACCTTCTAGCAGCGGGTTTTGCTCCCGGAGATCAGAAGCAACAACGTTGGCATTACCATAAATTTTCCGAAGTGCCAATGTAAGTTCCACTCCTATTTGTCCTGAAGCTCCGATGACGAGTATTTTATCCTTTATCATAGCAAACAATATAAAGCCGCAAGATACAATAAACAAGATACAAGGTACAAGGAACAAGGTACAAGGTACAAGGTACAAGGAACAAGGAACAAGGTACAAGGTACAAGGAACAAGGAATAAACCTTCCGCTTATCTTTGCGACATGGAAAATTTTTTGCAAGATTTATTTGAGAATCAAAAATATGATCCGGATAATTTTTTTCTGATGGCCGGACCATGTGTTGTTGAAAGTAATGACCTGGTAATAGAAGTAGCAGAAAAAGTAGCTGGCATTTGTAAGCAATTAAAGATCCCCTATATCTTCAAAGCATCGTATAAAAAAGGGAATCGTACCAGCGGGAGTTCTTTTACTGGTATTGGTGATGAGATTGCTTTAAAGATGTTACAGAATATCGGCAACACTTTTTCTATACCTGTAGTTACGGATATCCATTCTGCCGAAGAGGCGAGAATGGCTGCTGAATATTCAGACATTTTGCAAATACCGGCATTCCTTTGCCGACAGACTGAATTATTAATTGCCGCTGCTGAAACTGGTAAGATCATTAATGTAAAAAAAGGACAGTTTGTAAGTGGAGAAGCGATGGGATTTGCCGTTGAAAAAATTAAGAATGCCGGAAATGATAAAGTGATGCTGACAGAAAGAGGAACGACTTTCGGCTATCAGGATCTGGTAGTTGATTTTAGAAATATTCCGGCAATGAAAGCCCATGCTGTGCCGGTTATAATGGATGTTACTCATTCCTTACAACAACCTAATCAGACTTCCGGAGTAACAGGTGGTAATCCTCAACTGATCGGAACGATCGCAAAAGCAGCTATTGCAGCCGGCGCAGACGGCCTTGTTTATTGAAACGCATCCTAACCCTGCCGTTGCAAAAAGCGATGGTGCCAATATGTTGAAATTGGATCTTCTGGAGGAGCTATTAACCCAATTGGTAAAACTCAGAAAGGCAGTAATCTAGTTGTAAATAAAAAAGGATCATCCGTTATTGACAATCCTTTTTCCAAAAATTTATTACCGGCTCTTATCGTAAATCCACAACTTCTACGCCGGGATATTTGTTTTTATCGAATGTAAACTGACTATCTGAAAGTGCGGCATTTGTTTTCATGGATGTAACTGTATAGATATAGCGGTTACCTGCATTCTCCAATACTTTGGTACTATAAATCGTTTTAGCGGCCTTATCCACCTGCACATACACTTTATGAAATGGTTTACTTTTATCTATTGGAGTTAATTCTATTTCCTGAACGGTTTTGGTGCCAATTTTTTTCTCTCCGTTCAGAATGTAACGAAAATCATTATCATAAAAATTAGTAAACAGTTTCTGCGGGGTGATCATTCCGCTGGAAGCGTCAAGATTGCTGATCGTTACTTCATTAACTGATTTATCATAATTCCAAATGATGGTTCCATTACAGAATATTTCCTGACCACTGAAATTGACCTTGTATTTGGTCCCTTTCATCATAATGGAACCGGTTTTGGTGGATAATGCCTTACCAGATGCATTTTCAACTTTATAGGAAAACCCGGCCTGAACGGAAGAATATGTTTTGAATTTGGCACTAACGCCATCCAAAATGGCTTTTGCAGCAGGATCACTATTCTGGGCTAAGGCAAAAATTGCTACGCGTTAAAAAAGAAATCAAAGAGTACACTTTTTTCATTGCTAATAATTTGGTGGTGGTCTTAAACCAGCTGTAATCTGGGTTCAAAGATAATAATATCGGCTTTATGACTGGCAATGACCGTACCGGGTTGCAAATCAAGGTATTTTCTTAACAATCGGCTTGTAACGGATTAGCCAATTGCATCCAAATGTTGCTGCAATTCCATTTCCGTTTTTATCAATACATCTCTGGCTTTACTGCCCTGGTTTGGACCCACAATACCCGCTGCCTCCAGCTGATCCATTAAACGGCCAGCCCGGTTATAACCCAATTTCATTCTTCTTTGCAGCAAGAGAAGTAGAACCTATCTGATTTTGTACGATCAATCTTGCAGCATCACCGAAAAGAGAATCTCTGTCTGACAGATCAAAATCCTTTCCTTCCAGTTCTTTTTCATCAATATATTCTGGCAACAAAAATGCCTGCGGGTAACCTCTTTGATTTCCGATAAATTCTACCACTTCTTCTACTTCCGGTGTATCTACAAATGCACATTGCAAACGGGTTACTTCTCCATGATGCGAAATAAGCATATCGCCTTTCCCGATCAACTGTTCTGCACCGCCTGTATCTAAAATGGTTCTGGAGTCAATTTTTGAGGACACTTTAAAAGCTATTCGAGAGGGGAAATTCGCTTTAATGGTACCGGTAATAATATTTACTGATGGACGTTGCGTGGCAATGATCAGGTGAATACCAACGGCTCTTGCCAACTGTGCCAGACGGGCAATCGGCATTTCTATTTCCTTACCTGCAGTCATGATCAGGTCTGCAAACTCATCGATCACCAAAACAATAAACGGCAGGTACTGATGCCCTTTTTGAGGATTCAGTTTTCGTTTAATGAATTTTTCATTGTACTCTTTGATGTTTCTGGCTCCGGCTTCTTTTAACAGATCATACCGATTGTCCATTTCAATACACAATGCATTTAATGTATGCACCACTTTTTTGGTATCGGTTATAATGGCTTCCTCTTCACCAGGTAGTTTTGCTAAAAAATGCTTTTCGATATGCCGGTAAACACTCAATTCAACTTTTTTAGGGTCAATCAGTACCAGCTTTAGCTGAGAAGGATGCTTCTTATAAAGTAATGAAACAAGAATTGCATTTAACCCAACCGATTTACCCTGACCAGTTGCACCAGCCATCAGCATATGCGGCATCGAAGTCGAGGTCAACTATAAAATTTTCATTATCGATCTTTTTACCAATAGCAATTGGCAGGCTGTAATTATTATGTCTGAAATTTCTCAGACGATAGCATAGATTTCATACTCACTATTGTCTTTCTTACATTGGGCACTTCAATACCGATGGTTCCCTTTCCCGGGATGGGTGCAATGATCCGGATACCCAATGCGGCAAGGCTAAGGGCTATATCATCTTCCAGATTTTTAATTTTTGAAATCCTTACACCAGGAGCCGGCACAATTTCATATAATGTTACAGTAGGACCAACGGTGGCACTGATCTTCTGTATCTCGATCGAATAATTTTTGAGCGTTTCAATGATCTGGTTCTTGTTATTCTGCAGTTCATTGGTATCCTGAATGATCTTTTCGCTTCCATGTGCTTCTAATAAAGTCAGCGTTGGATATTTATAATCCCTGAGATCCAATGTAGGTTCGTAGGGTGGTAAGTTTTCTACTACTTTTTCTGCTTCCTCTTCTACTTTGTCCGGAACAACTTTTATCTCTAATTCCAAAGGATCATCGCTATTGCTCTTCGTAATTTTTTCCTTTACTGGTGGCACTATTTCGTCATCTATATCTTCTTCCGGTTCAATGGATCCCTCAATAGTATGGTCTTCTGTATTTTCTTCTTCTCCCGGCTCATCCTTTTCTACAACCTTAAAATCATGTAGTGGTTGTTCATCCGGGAAATTAATAACTACCGAACCGTCTGCTGAAACATAATTTCCTTTATTCTCTTCTTTAGCCGATTGATCATTCATTGCAGCTTCTTCATAAGCAGGATTTACATCCACACCGTTTAATCCAGCTTCATTCCCATTTGCCTTCGCTTCCAGTTGCTGCGGCAATTTTATAGATGGATTGAACTGCCATATGAAATAACCAACTGCGAATACTACCAGCACTGCTCCGGTACCAAAGGAGCCTATTGCACCGATCAATTTTGTATTGATCATATCCCCTACCGCCCCTCCAAATGGAAATCCATTAGTAGTAATGACTGATGCAATAAATGATAATGAAACTGATAAAACAAGCAATCCTAATGTAACATACTTCAGGTTTCTCCAGATAGAGAATACCTTTCTGCGAAACAATAAATTAACTCCTACTACAAAGAAAAAAGTACAGATAAGGAAGGAGGCAAAACCAAACCCATTAAAAATGAAAAAATAGGACATTACAGCTCCAAAGCGACCCAGTAGATTATTAACAGGCTTATCATTATCAAGCAGGGCTGAAAATCCTTCCCGGGCAATTGCCTGATCTTCTTTCCAGGTAAAAAGATAAGAACCAAATGAAATGAACAGGAAAACGGCAAATAGCAGTGAAATTGTCCCAATGATCTTCCAGGTTCGTTCATCCCGGGCAATTGCTTTCAGATCCATCTTCTCTTCCTTTTCTGGACGAAATGGTTTGACATCAGATTTAGCCGGTTTTTTATCAGGACTGTTTTTTACTTTCTTTTTCAGCTTATTAGCCATGGCGGCAAAGATACTATTTAAGGATTTCTGTTTGAAATTTACCTGAAAGTGGTATACCCGAAATTACGGCATACAAAACCTAAGTATTACATTTGGAAGACAAGTTACACCTCCATTCATGCGAAAGTTCAATTGGCTTTTTTTTCTTATAATAAACGCCTGTTTTATTTTGCCGGATCTATCAATTCAGGCTCAGGAAAATACAGCCAATACCTATACCAATATCAATAAGGTTGGAATAGTTAAAATGATCACCAACCGGGTAAGCAGTACTTTTATTGAAAAAAATGTTGATCTGGAAAAAACATTTCCCGATCTAAGGTTTGAACAAGGAATAAAATATAAGGGTACCATCCCGGATAAATATGTTACCAAAAAACTGGTATTAAAATTTAACATCAAAAATGCTACCGATACGGTTCATTCAGTCTATTTTTTCCCGGGCTTCTATTATACAGATATTCAGCTATACCGGCTAACAGGTTCAAGCATTACAAAGCTTCCAAAAATACTTCCGCAAAGTCCGGACAGTATTGGCTATCGGCTTATTTCACTGAATCCATACGATTCTGCTACTATTATTGCAGAATTACAATTCTTAAAAACGTATATCAATACAATCCGGCCAAGGCTTGTAAATGTTAATCATGTAAATTCTTTTATAGCCGAGCTAAGGAGTAATTATAATCCCGACAAACTTTTTACTTATCTTTTTTGTGGTTTGTTATTAATGATGATCCTTTTCTCCTTGTCGAATTTTTTTCAAGGTGCAGACAGGGAGTTTCTTTATTATTCTGCCTACGCCTTATTTATCGGGTCAATGCTTTTAACCAAGACGATTTATAGTTTCAGAATTAGTGAAACCAGCTTTTTTATGGAAAGCTATCTGGATTTTATTCTGATGAATACCGGGATTATTTTCTATATGATCTTCATGAAAATATTTCTGGCCACTAAAACCAGGTATCCATTCTTATACAGGCTTTATACGACTGGTATTATTTTCCTTATACTGGCCATGGTTGCCTATACCATATTTCACTACCTGACCGATAATTTTGTAATTGAGAACCTCATCGAAAACATTACAAAACTTCTCTTATTATTGTTGGTAGTTATATTTCTTGTATTTAGTCTAAGCCATTGGAATGACAAATTACTTCGTTATCTGTTCTGGGGAAATATTTCACTACTTGTCTTCTCCATTATCTCACTTTCCGCAGTTTTAATGATTTCCTTTTTTTCTAAATTTTCGGGAATTTTCAATTCCTCTCTTTTCTATTACGAAGTTGGTCTGTTCCTGGAACTTGTGTTCTTCCTTTCTGCTCTGAATTATAAAAATAACAAACGAATCATTGAGCAAACAAAAGAAAGGGAAAATTTAAAAGCACAGAATCAATTAAAAGAATATGAAAAGGAAATTGCCATTTATAAAGCCCAGCAGGAAGAAAGACAACGCATATCTGCGGATATGCATGATGAATTGGGATCTGGCATGACGGCTATAAGGCTGATGAGTGAAATTGCCCGGAATAAAATGAAAGAAAATACACCGGTAGAAATTGATAAGATCTCTTCTTCTGCTGATGATGTGCTCAATAAAATGAATGCCATCATCTGGAGTATGAACAGTGGAAATGATACTTTAGACAATCTGGTGTCGTATATCCGAGTGTATGCTATCGAATACTTCGAAAATACACCAGTAGAATGTACGGTGAAAACGCCTGATACAATTGAACCAATTGAGCTTGCCGGTGATAAAAGAAGAAATGTTTTCTTATCATTAAAAGAATCACTTAATAATGTATTAAAACATGCAAATGCCAGCAGCGTAATTATTACAATTAAGATAAATAATAATTTACAAATCCAAATCGTTGACAACGGAATTGGTATAGACAAGGAAAATATCCGTCAGTTTGGCAATGGACTAAAAAATATTGAAAAAAGAATGAAGAATATTGGAGGGAGTTTTACAATTGAAAGCAATAATGGTACTATTACAACACTTGAACTCCCCCTCGATTAATCCTTTTTCATAAAAGCTAATAACAGGAATAGCCATCCTGCAATAAAAAACAATCCACCAATTGGCGTTATCGGTCCAACCAGTTTTATTGCACTGCTATCTTCTACTTTTAAAAAAGTCAGCAAATAAAGTGATCCTGAAAATAAAATAATGCCTGCTATAAAACTACGGCCAGCCCAAATGATCCATTTACTTTTATATTTTTCGGAAAGTATTGCAATACCCAACAGACCCAAAGCATGATACAGCTGATACTGTACGCCGGTTTGAAAACCATGTAAGATCTTTTCATTGGAGGTTATTTTTGCTAACCCATGAGCACCAAATGCACCTAAGGCAACGGCCAATCCGCCAAAGAAAGCTGCAGTGACTATGAAGCTTTTATGCATGAAATATTTTATCAATTAATTTTTGAATCTGAATTGGTTCTTCATCGATAGAAACTTTTGCCTGCTCATAATAAATTTTCCGGTCAGCAAATTTTCTATTGATATACGAGTGCAACTGATCATCAGAAAATTCTTTTATCAATGGCCTTTTTTCTTTTTCCTTTACCAACCTTTCAAATAAGACTTCCAACGGTGTATGAATCCAAACAGTTGTTCCCGCCTGATTCATGTAAACGATATTATTAAAATAACAAGGCGCCCCGCCGCCACAAGCCATCACAAAACTGTCGTGGCTTTCAGTAATAATATGTAAAATCTCTTTTTCTTTTTCCCTGAATTGCTCTTCCCCTTCAGTTGCAAAAATCTCATTCACTGATTTTCCGGCCTGTTCAATGATCTGTTCATCAAGATCAAAGAATCGCATACCAAGTTTTTCACTCAGTAAACGACCCCAGTGTGTTTTACCGGAACCCATGAAGCCAATTAAGAAAAATTTTCATACCCAGTACCCCTGTCAATTTCTTTTAAACCGAATATTTCCTATTCCCTAAAGGGTGCTATGGAAATTTCTTTTTGGCAGGAGTTATTATTTATTATTTGTTTAAAATCTATTGCTTTTATAAAAAATTGAAAACCAAAATTAAATACTGATCTAGGTCCTCCCTTTAGGGCAACCGGGTATTAACGAAGGTTGCGAACATCGTTCAGAGGGTTTTTATTTAAACGCATTCAACCCTGTCACATCCATTCCTGTTATCAGCAAATGAATATCATGTGTGCCTTCGTAAGTTATTACACTTTCCAGGTTCATCATGTGCCGCATTACCGGATATTCACCAGTGATACCCATGCCGCCGAGCATCTGTCTTGCATCTCTGCAAATATTTGTGGCTACTTCGCAGGCATTTCTTTTTGCCATACTTACCTGCTGTGGTGTTACTTTTCCTTCATTCATTAATACACCCAACCGCCAGTTCAATAATTGCGCCTTGGTAATTTCTGTTATCATCTCAGCCAGTTTCTTTTGTTGTAATTGAAAACCACCGATTGGTCTGCCGAACTGTTCTCTCTCCTGCGAATAACGCAAAGCCGTATCATAACAATCCATGGCGGCGCCGATAGCACCCCATGCAATACCATATCTTGCTTTTGTTAAACAACCCAATGGACCTTTCAATCCTTTTACATTGGGGAAAATATTTTCCTTAGGAACTTTTACATTATCAAAAACCAATTCACCGGTAGCAGATGCCCGTAAACTCCATTTACCATGTGTAGTTGGTGTGGTAAAGCCTTCCATTCCTCTTTCGACGATCAAACCATGAATCATCCCCTGCTTCATCTTTTGCCCACACCACAGCTACCTGCGCAAAAGGTGCATTACTGATCCACATTTTTGCACCATTCAAAATCACATGATCACCGGCATCCTTAATGTTAGTAAGCATGCTGCTTGGATCGCTACCATGATCTGGTTCTGTTAATCCAAAACATCCCAGCCATTCGCCGCTTGCTAATTTTGGTAAATATTTTTTTCGTTGTTCTTCACTTCCATATTGATAAATAGGAAACATGACCAACGAACCTTGTACCGATGCGGTAGATCGAACACCACTGTCACCTCTTTCCAGTTCCTGCATCATAAGTCCGTAGGAAATATAATCCAATCCACCACCACCATATTCTGTCGGAACAGTTGGACCAAAACAACCCAGATCACCCAATTGCTTTACGATCTGCTGTGGAAATTCTGCTTTCTGTGCATAGTCTTCAATGATGGGAGAAATTTCTTTTTTTACATAACTACGAACCGACTCACGGATGAGTTTATGTTCATCAGTCAGTAATTCATCTACACCAAAATAATCGGGACTTGTAAAATTATCTGTACGGGCTGCCATGTCTATTGCAGGTTTTAATTATTAATTTAAGATTTACTTGGGCAAAGGTAATTGATTGAGGGAAAAGGAGGATATTTGGTTTATGGGTGATGCTAAACAAACAAATAACAAGAAATATATTATCGGTAGTTGCATCGGTGTACTTACTGCCGTTGTTTTATTTTTAATTGGAGGCTGGTTCTATTATTGTTGGTAATTGCATCGAAAGCAAAAGGACATGGAGAAGAAAGTGATCTTGGCAATATTACATTTGCTGGTATAATTTTATTACTTATCTGTTGTTTCGCAGGAGGATTCGTAACCGGAAGGATTTCTACTAAAAGAGATTAATTCATGGAATAATTACAGGAATCGTTTTAATAATTCTTTTTAGCTTATATAAGTGATTTTCAAATTGACAATGAAGCAATTACTTTCTCTATCCTGATTATTCCACTGCACTTTAGCAGGAACATTATATTGCGATACTACAGAAAAGAAAAAACCTCCAATAATACTATTGAAGGTTTTTAACATCAATTAGAAAATTTTATTTGCCTCTTTTCCCCGACTGTTCCACATCCCTGTTCATCTCAATCAAATCAACCGGCTGAGAAAAATCACCGATCAGCCATTTGCTGTAATAATCTGCCAGCAACCAGAAAAAATATTCCGTCATATCTGCATACCCGTGCCGCTGACCGGGAAAATTGAAAAAATCGAATCGCTTATTGGCTTTGATCAATGCATTGACCATACGGATCGTATTGGCAGGATGCACATTATTATCAATATCACCCGTGGTTAATAATAAATGACCTTTCAGGTTTTTTGCCAGCTCAGGATTCTTTTCAATGTTGTATACAAAAGAAGTATCGCCTTTTTCACTCACCATTTCCTTTACACCATGATGTTTCTCACTCCACCATCTGTTGTACACACTATTATCATGATTACCGGAAGAGGATACTGCTACTTTGAAAAAATCAGGATATACCAGCATTGCCGCCGTACTCATAAATCCACCACCGGAGTGACCGTGAATTCCTACTCTGTTAATGTCGATATAAGAATATTTATCAGCCAATTGCTCTATGGCTGTTTTCTTATCTGCCAAACCGTAATCTCTCAGATTACCATAACCATAATTATGGTACCATTTTGAACGGCTGGGGTGTCCGCCACGATTACCCACCGTCATAACGATTAGTCCGATTTGTGCTAACCGGTCTGTTCTTGCATTCGGCAAACTAAATGATTTGTTCACAGCTTCCGTTTGCGGACCCGGATATACGTACGCTACGATCGGATACGTTTTTGTACTGTCAAAATTGAAAGGCTTGTACAACACACCATACAGATCAGTGATGCCATCATCAGCTTTTACTTTGATGATCTCCGGGAATTTATATCCTGCAGCAAAGAGAGAAGTAAAATCAGCTTTTTCAAGATCCATAATTTTTCTTCCTTCTGTAGTATATAAAACAGAAGCCGGAACTGTATTTACTCTTGAAAAATTATTGACATAGAACAGGCTGTTGTCATTCATCCGCATGGAGTGCTCAAACTCCCCGGGGTTTAAAAGCTTTAAACCACTGCCATCAAAATTGATCCGATACAAATGCAGGTAATAAGGATCTTCATTCGCTTCTCTTCCATTAGCAGAGAAATATAATATTCTTTTCTTTTCATCGATCCCTACAATGTCTTCACAGTGATAAGAACCGGAAGTGATCTGATTCTTCAAACTCCCTTTCCCGTCATATAAATAAAAATGTGCCCAGCCGTCTCTTTCGCTCCATTGTATCAGTTCTGCACCTTCATTCACCAATCCAAGCTTTCTTGTTTCCACATAGGTATTCATTCTTTCTTCTACCAATACTTTAACTGTTCTCGGTATTAATTTCTACCTGACAGATGTCAATTCTTTTTAGATCTCTGCTGGTCCTGTTAAAATAAAATTTATCGTTTGTGCCTAACCAAATTGATGGACGCCAATCATCATCCCTTGTATTCACTTTATTGTTCGCCGGCCAGATACTCAGATCCTGATCCTTAAATTGCCGTATCTCCAGTTCTTTGGAAGATTTAGAAACCATATTAAATAGATGAACATATTCCAAAGGCGCTTCTTTTTCGCCCGGCATATGATACTTATATGTTTCCAACGTTGGTCTTGGATCGGCTACACTGTTAATCACCCACAAGTCTTTTACTTTTCGCATATCCGTTCTGTTCTTAACGAAATGCTTTGAATCCGGTGACCATAATATTTGAGCTGGTTTACGCTTATTTTTATTCTTTTCCTTATCTATGTTCGTTTCATTCTGTGAATTACCATATTCAAAAAACTCAACTCCATCTTTGGTTAATTGATGTTCTACAATTGTACTATCCTCTTCATTCAGTAAAGCTTTTTCATAATTAGCCTTATCCATCCAATACAGGTTATATTTTTTTGCAAATACAATTGTTTGTCCGTCGGGAGAAATAGAAGCCCATCTTGGATTTCTTTTTGGCTTTTTAAAATCACTTAACTCAACCAGGACTCCGGTATTGAGATTATACTCGAAATAAAATGTTTTCTTTTCTTTTTTTGGAGGTGTAGCAGGTTTCTTCGAAGCCGTATCCTTTTTTGCGGTGGTATCTTTTACTTCGATTTCCAATGTACTTTTTACTTCAAACTGAATCCAGTTCTCATCTTTAATGAAGCGAAGGCTATCAATGGTAAGATGCTGTTCATCAAAAGGATCTCTTACGATCTTAGTTAGTTCAGCAGCAAGCTTTGCATTATCAAACATTAGTTTCTTCTCTCCTTTTACAGGATCTACGATATACCATTTTTTGCCTGATGGTGTTTCGTATTCATACCAGAAACGATCTGATAATTTCAACCAATGTGGATCTACTGATGTGCTGAAAACCATTTTCTCCAGCTTCTTGGTGGAGAATCTTGCCGCCAGCTGATAATTTGCTTTATCACCCGATTGCTGGGCTGATACATTTACTACAAAAAATAAAATGGAGATAACTAGAAAGGAGCCTTCTCATGTTGCTATTAATTTTGGAAATGAAAATAAGGATTAATTAAATCCGTTGGAGGAATTTATTTTTATGGCAAACCAGATTGGGATTACAGATAGTTTTTCATTTCTGTTTGGTATTGCAATGCAATATTTCTTGCTTCACTTGCAAAATTTTCATCATTTGAAGCGTAAATAATTGCCCGGCTGACATTCACCAGGATACCACACTGAGCACCTGTCGAAGTGTCCTTAATCATTGCCTTTTCAGAAATTGCTGCCAGACTTCCCCCCTGTGCACCAACACCGGGAACGAGATAGAAATGATGAGGTGTTAGTTTTCTTATTTTAGTAAACTCATCAGCTTGTGTTGCACCAATAACAAACATGAGGTTTTCGTGAGTTCCCCATGTAGATACGGTTTTTAATACTTTCTCATATAAAAGTCCATCACCTGTTTGCTGCAATTCAAAATCAATTGCGCCCTTATTAGAAGTCAATCCCAACACAATTGCCCATTTACCCTTATGTTGCAAAAATGGTTTTACACTATCTTCTCCCATATAGGGAGCAACCGTAATAGAATCAAAAGGCATTGTTTCAAAAAATGCTTTGGCGTATTGATCAGAAGTGTTACCAATATCGCCTCGCTTAGCATCAGCAATTTTAAAATGCTCATCGCCAATATAATGAACCGTTTTCTCCATTGCCTCCCAGCCTTTTACACCTAATGCTTCATAGAAAGCTGTATTTATTTTATAACTAACACATAGATCTTTTGTAGCATCAACAATTGCCTTATTGAAAGCAAAAACAGGATCAGGTTCTGTTAAAAGATGCTTGGGAATTTTTGTAATGTCAGTATCTAATCCAACGCAGAGATAGGATTGCTTTTTTTGAATCTGGTCGATGAGTTGCTGACGGGTCATGGAGGCGAAGTTAATTAAAAGCCCCAGTAAGAGATTCGTAATCCTACTTTTCTTTCTTTTTGGGTAGCTTCTTTTTTCCAAGACACACCGAGAATGTTCTTGTCATTCAGAATATATTTTGAGGTATCATAGCTCACAAATCCAAATGAATCCATTATACGAACCCTTTCAGTATATAACCTGATTTTTACGCTGTCGATTCCAAAAATATAAATACCTCTCAGTATTCCTGGTGGCTCATCAAATAAAAAGAACTGAGAACTATCTATATTAAGTTTTGCAATTGCAAAGCCAATTGGCTTATTCATTAAACAGGTATCCATTAACTCAATGTCATTGGAGTCACAGTTTGGATAATTGATTGCCCCTTTATTCTGAGTGGAACAACTACTTAATAAGATGATTGTTATAATAAATGTTCTCAAGACTAAATCTTTGAAAGAATAATTTTCTCAAGTTCCTCACTTTCCGATTTCTTTTCAATATCAGGCATTTGCATTATCTCTTGCATTATTTCCTCCTGCCTATTTCCTCTTCTTAAAGCTTCAGAATATCTTATATGCGGACTGAAGGTAACTTGTGAGTAAGCCGGTATCCATTTATCAGGATATTTTTCATGCAGCCTTGCCTCAATTTTCTTTTGCAATAAGAATTTCGGGTCGGCAGTTCTATCCCGCATTTCGGTAAAATTATTTACGGCCATGTCAGATATGGCGTCGCCATCAGGTTTACGAAGTGCCTGATATTCTTCTAATATTTTTTTCCAGTCATCTCCATTCTTTCCGATCAATTCGTCTAATATCCGGCAGTCTTCAAACCCACAATTCATCCCTTGTCCAAAAAAAGGAACCATGGCATGTGCTGCATCACCGATCAATGCAAATTTATCCTCCCGTATCCATGGGAAACATTTTACGGTGACCAATGCAGAAGTAGGATTTGTAAAAAACTCATTTACATAATCCGGCATCAATGGAACAGCATCCGCAAAATTTGTTGCAAAGAATGTTTTTACTTTTTCCTCTGTATTTATTTTATCAAATGACAATTCTCCTTCAAACGGAAAAAATAATGTACAGGTAAATGTTTTATCAAGATTTGGCAATGCGATCAGCATATAATCTTTTCGTGGCCAGATATGTAATGCATTTGGCTCCAAAGCAAATCCGATAGCTATCGGATCTCCTTCGTTACTTCGACTATCGCTCAGTACTGCAGGAATAGTTAGTTCTTTATATCCACAATCAATATAATACTGGTGATAATCAAATTTATCATGTTGTAACTGATGTTGTAGTCTTGCTGCTGAGAATGCTCCATCTGCTCCAAAAACCAGATCAGCCTTGGAAGAGGGTAATTGCTTACCTGTAGTATTCTCAAATTCTATTTTATCATTTTTCCAATCCAATGTTGTACACTTCTCATTGAAGTGAATACTCACACCATGCTCTTCGGCAATCGTCATTAATCTTTTATTCAATTCTCCTCTTGAAACAGAATTGATATACTGCCCTTCTTTGCCGTAAGGTTGAAAAGCTGTACTGCCATCAATATTATGAATATGCCGGCCATGCATGGGAATGCAAATCTTCTTTATTTCTTCAGCCAATCCAACTTTTTCCAAAGCCAGCAAACCTCTGTCGCTTAATGCAAGATTAATGGATCGACCAGCACTCATATCCTCGTTTCGCATATCACTGCGGCGTTCATATATGGAAACTTTATGGCCTCTTTTCGCTAAGTAAATGGATAAGAGAGAACCTACTAAGCCGGCGCCGATTATTGTTATGTCTTTTTTCATAAACCACAGAGGCACGGTGACACAAAGTAACACAGGGAAAAGGTTTATTACACCGTGAATCTCTGTGACTTTCTGTCTCCGTGGTTATTTTAATATATCATTAATAATATTTCCAAATTTCGATACATCTTCAAATGAATTATACAATGGCACAGGAGCAACTCGTATTACATTTGGCTCTCTCCAATCTGCAATAACTCCCTGTTTTGTCAACTCATCAAATATTTCCTTCCCTCTTTTCAACATCAGGATAGAAACCTGGCAACCTCTTTCAGCTTTCATTTGCCGGAGTAATAATTTCCAACAACTTTTCTGTTTGTCTGCTGTTAATATCATTCAGTACAAAGTGCAGATAACCGGACAATGCTTTTCTTTTGGCATGCAATTTTTCCATTCCTGCTTCTTCAAAAATATCCAGCGCTGCTTTATGTGCTGCCATTGATAAAATAGGAGCATTGCTTAATTGCCATCCTTCGGCAGTTGGTATCGGTTCAAACCCTTTGTCCATTTTAAAACGGGTTTCTTTTTTATAACCCCACCAACCGGCAAATCTTGGCAGGTCTTTATTCGTAACATGCTTTTCATTGATATAAACTCCGGCTACTCCACCCGGGCCGCTGTTCAGATATTTATAAGAACACCAGCAGGCAAAATCAACATTCCAGTCATGCAATTTCAATTCCACATTTCCAGCAGCATGCGCCAGATCAAATCCTGCATAAGCACCAACTGCATGTGCTGCTTCTGTTATTACTTTCATATCAAACAACTGACCGGAGTAATAGTTTACGCCACCGAATAATACAACGGCTACCGAATCCCCATGTTGCTTAATCGTTGAAAGAATATCTTCCGTTCTTAATGTATGTTCGCCTTCTCTTGGAGAAACTTCAATTACAGCTTCATCCGGATTCAGACCATGATACTTTGCTTGTGTTTCAAATGCATACTGATCAGATGGAAATGCTTTTGCTTCGCAAATGATTTTATAACGTTGTTTTGTTGGTCTGTAAAAACTTACCATCAACAAATGAAGGTTCACAGTTAACTGATTCATCACTACCACTTCATTTTCTTTACACCCAACAATCTTTGATAATTGCTTTGGAAAAATTTCATGATACGGCATCCAGGGATTTTTCGCCTGAAAATGTCCTTCCACTCCCAGCTTTGCCCAATCATCTAATTCCTGTTGTACGTATGTAGAAGTTGTTTTGGGTTGAAGTCCTAAAGAATTACCGGTAAAATAAACACAATCTTTTCCTTCGTGTTGAGGAATGAAGAATCTCTCTCTAAAATTCTTAAGAGGATCGTTTTCGTCTAACTCTTTTGCAAAGGCTTGTGTATTTTGATAGTTCATTTTCTATTTTTTCCCACAAAGACACAAAGGCTCTAAGTTTTAATTATTTGTGGCTTCGTGTTTTTGTGGCCATTCAATCAATTGTAGCTATTACTTTTAACTCAATAGCAATCGGTGTTGGCAAACTTTTTACTTCTACAGTTGTGCGGCATGCCTGAACAGAAGTAAAATATTCGGCATACACTTTATTATAAATCGGAAAATCTTTTTTCATGTTCGTTAGAAAAACTGTGACATCAATTATTTTATCCCAACTACTGCCGCTGGCTTCCAATACTCCTTTTACATTGGCAAAAACAGAATGACATTCTGCTTCAATATCATACTTTACAATATTCCCATCCTTATCCAACTCCAACCCGGGGATTGAATTGTCTTTTGGATTTCTTGGCCCAATGCCAGATAAGAAAAGAAGATTACCGACTTTTCTTGCATGAGGATAGGCACCGAGCGGAGTGGATGCATTTTCTGTATTAATTATCTCTTCGTTCATAATATTTTTTGCCACGAAGGCACAAAGACACTAAGTTTTAGTTTCTAAACCGATTAATTCCATCTTTAATTAAAGCGACATTAAAATTTATAAGAAAGCCTAATCTTTTTTCAGTTATTTTCAAATGACTAATGATTTGTGCTTTCCAAACAGGGTTTAATTCATCTTTTGCTTTTAACTCACAAATCACTAAGTTATCAACCAAAACATCAAGTCTTAATCCTTCATCAAAAACAATTCCATCATATACAATCGGAATATCAATTTGTCGATGATATTGAATACCCTTTTTGGCTAACTCATGACAAAAACAAACTTCATATACCTTCTCCAATAACCCTGGTCCAAGTTGTTTGTGAACCTTATAAGCACAGTCAACAATTTCCTTTGCCAAATACTCTTCTCTTTCTTTTCTTTGGTCTTCCGTCATATAATTGCTTTGTGTCTTTGTGCCTTCGTGGCAATTTAAAACTCAATACATACATTTTTCGCTTCCGTAAAGAAACGCAGAGCCTCCCAACCACCTTCTCTCCCAACACCACTATTTTTTACTCCGCCAAACGGAGTTCTTAAATCACCAAGTAACCAGCAATTGATCCAGACAATGCCACTCTCCACTTTTGCTGCTAATTTATTGGCTCTTGAAATATCTTTTGTCCAGATGCTGGCGGCCAAACCATATTGAGTAGCATTGGCCAATTGCAAGGCTTCTTCTTCCGTTTTAAAAGATTGAATTGTTACAACCGGGCCAAAAATTTCTTCCTGGTTTGTTTTACAATGTTGATCAAGCCCTTCAATAATTGTTGGCTGGATAAAATAACCGTTGGCACATCTTCCTTCCAGTTTTACGGCATTGCCACCACATACTATTTTTCCACCTTCCTGTTTCGCCAGATCAATACAACGCATTATTTTTTCAAAATGCATTTTGCTCACTACCGCCCCTTGTTTGGAAGTTTCTTCCAATGGATCACCAACAGTTAATTTTTTCGCCCATGCCACAAAATCAGTTTTAAATTTTTCATAACAGGATTCTTCAATCAATATTCTGCTGCCACATAAACATATCTGTCCCTGATTACCAAAAGAAGAACGGATGGTATTGAATAACATTTTATCCCAATCGCAATCTGCAAAAATGATATTTGGATTTTTGCCACCCAGTTCCAATGAAAGCTTTTTAAATTTCGGTGCAGCAATGCTTGCAATTCTTTCGCCGGCTCTTGTACTTCCCGTAAAAGATATTGCTTTTATATCAGGATGCTTTACGATGGCTTCGCCGGTTACTGGCCCAGTGCCATGAACAATATTCAGCACACCATCCGGCAAACCAGCTTCTTTACAAATTTTTGAAAGCAGGAAAGCGGTGACCGGAGTTACTTCGGATGGCTTGGCAATCACACAATTTCCAGCTGCTAATGCCGGGGCAATTTTCCAGGTGAATAAATACAAGCGGTAGATTCCAGGGAGAGATACAACCAACAATTCCAATAGGTTGACGAAGCGTATAGTTTACGGCTTTGTCTTCCATATTATGACTCTCGGTAGCAAAGTGCATAATACCGGTTGCAAAAAACCGAAAGTTGGCAGAAGCTCTTGGTATATCGACCTGCTTTGCTAACCAAAGCGGTTTACCGTTATCATTTGTTTCTGCCAAAGCCAATTCATCAAGATTTGCATCTATCAAGTTCAGCAATACGATTGAGAATTTTAAATCGTTCTTCAACAGGTGAAACACTCCATGACGGAAATGCTTTTTTTGCAGCTTCAACAGCGATATTAATATCCTTTTCATTGCTATCAGGTATTTGGCCGGAAACTTCTCCGGTTGCAGGATTTATATTGTCGATAAAATTTCCACTCAATGGACCAATCAGATTACCACCGATATAATTTTCGAGATGATATGGTATTTGTAAGTTATTGAAATTGAGTTGATTATGATTTATTGAGATTAATTACTAATATATCTACCAGTGTTCTGACCGCCATCCACCGGAATACTAACACCATTTACATACGATGCAGCAGGTGATGCAAGGAATGCAGCAACAGCAGCAATTTCTGATGCATCCGCAAAGCGTTTCATCGGCACTTCTTCCATCATATTTTTTTCTACAATATCTACAACTGTATTTCCCTTTTTGGCAATATTGTCGATCAATGTTGAAAGTCGTTTGGTTGCTGTAAATCCGGGCAACACATTATTAACGGTGATATTAAATTGTCCCAATTCATTCGCCATACTTTTTGCCCAACTGGCTACAGCACCACGAATGGTATTGGATACGCCGAGATTCTTAAGAGGAATTTTTACTGAAGTAGAAATGATATTTACAATTCTTCCGTAACCTTCTTTTTTCATAGAAGGAACTACTGCCTGTGTTAAAATATGATTACAGATCAAATGCTGATTGAACGTATTCAAAAAAGCTTCTTCTGTAGCATCAATGATCGGGCCTGCTGCAGGGCCGCCTGAATTATTAATTAAAATATGAACTGTATTATTTGCAGCATATTCTTCAATTACTTTTTTTAATTCGTCGGGTTTGCTAAAATCAGCAACCAAATAAGAATGCTGCTGCCGCAACTGTGTATCTAATTTTAGTACAGCATTTTGCAAAGCCTCTTCATTCCGGGCTATTAATGTACAATTTGCTCCCAATAAAGCCAGTTCTTCGGCAATAGCCAAACCAATACCCTGTGTACTACCGCAAATAATGGCATTTTTGTCTTCTAACGAGAGATTCATATCTTCAAACCTACGTTAAAAAGTTGTAATTTTTCGACCTGAATCTTTCATTTTAAACCCGGTATTATGGCAATTGCAAATCCTTTCAATCTAAAAAAATGGATAGATGAAAACCGTAGTCTTTTAAAACCGCCTGTTGGAAATAAATGTATCTATACAGATGCTAAGAATTTTATTGTAATGGTGGTGGGCGGACCGAATGCCCGCAAAGATTATCACTATAATGAAAGTGAAGAACTCTATTACCAGGTGGAAGGAAATATTGTATTGAAAATTATTGATGATGGTGTGCCAAGAGATATTCCCATCAATGAAGGTGATATGTTTTTGCTTCCTCCCAAAACACCACACTCGCCACAGCGGGGAGAAAATACAGTTGGGCTGGTGATTGAAAAAGTAAGAGAAGATGAGGAAGAAGAGAAAGATGCTTTTCTCTGGTTCTGTGAAAAATGTGGCAATAAATTACACGAAGACAGTTTGTTTGTAAAAGACATCGTAAATCAATTACCTCCGGTGATGGATAAATTCTGGGGAAGTGTAGAGTTGAGAACTTGTAAGAAATGCGGGACAGTAATGGAGCCTCCGGCGAAAAAAAGCTAATCAGTTAATTGGTTAATAGGTGTTTCAAAATCGAAGAGCCTTAATTTTTTGAAATGCTGTTTCTACAGATAAACCAATTAACTGACAGACAAAACCGACCATCAAATTACAGACACTTCCTGATAAACCAATTAACTGATTTACTAATGAACTACAAAATAGACATACACACTCACATCATGCCCGAAAAAATGCCGAACTGGACACAAAAGTTTGGCTACGGCGAATTCATTCACCTGGAGCATCGTAATTGCGAAGCCTGTATGATCAAAGGGGATAAATTGTTTCGGGTAGTGGAAGAGAATTGTTTTAAACCTGAGGCAAGAGTAAACGACATGGAAAATACTGATGTGAACATGCAGGTGCTTTCCACTATTCCTGTTTTATTTAATTATTGGGCGAAGCCTTCAGACGGCCTGGAGACTTCCCGTTTTTTGAATGATCATATTGCAGAAACGGTTTCAAAAGACTCGAATCATTTTATTGGAATAGGTACTGTTCCCTTACAGGATGTTGATCTTTCAATAAAGGAAATGGAAAGATGCATGAAGGAACTGAATATGCCGGGACTGGAAATAGGTTCTAATATCAATGGCAAAAATCTTTCTGATGAATCCTTCTTTCCATTCTATAAAGCAGCAGAAAAAATGGGTTGTTCGCTTTTCATTCATCCCTGGGAAATGATGGGTAGTGATCAGATGGAAAAATATTGGTTGCCCTGGCTGGTGGGCATGCCGGCAGAAACATCCAGAGCCATCTGCTCCATGATATTTGGCGGTGTATTTGAAAAATTTCCAAAACTGAAAGTTGCTTTTGCACATGGAGGTGGCTCTTTCCCCATTACGATTGGAAGAATTGAACATGGCTTTAACGTTCGCCCCGATCTTGTTGCTGTTGATAATCCGATCAATCCCAGAAATTATTTAGGAAAATTCTGGGTAGATAGTCTGGTGCATGACAGAAAAGCGATGGAATATCTTATCGATCTTATGGGCGAAGATTTTATCTGTTTGGGAAGTGATTATCCTTTTCCATTGGGGGAACATAAACCCGGTAAACTGATCCAGAAAATGGATCTGGGGAAAAAAGTAACCAACAAATTACTTTATAAAAATGCAATTAACTGGTTGGGATTAAATAAAAAGAATTTGCCGGAATTTTAATATTCTTATTCGTTAAACAAATTTGGATAATCAGTAATAATTCCATCCACTCCCATCTTTTTATATTTTTCAATTTCTTCTTTTGTATTCACCGTCCAGGGAATTACTTTAATATTTTTTGCATGACATTGCTTCAGTAATTTTTCATTGACCAATTGATGTGCAGGACTATAAATCGTCGGATTAAATCCTAACGCTTTTAATCTGCTCTTCTAAACTTCTTTTATCAAAATCTTCGATCAGCATAGCCGTTTTAATAGCTGGATACTTTTCATGCAGATATTGCAATGTTCTGAAATCGAATGATTGAATGATAACCTGCTCTTCAATTCCTTTTTCCTTTATTACCGCCATCAGCAATTCTACAAACTCTGCTGGTGCCGGATGAAAGACCCCATCAAATTCCGGATTTGTTTTTGTTTCTATATTATAATACAGTGGAGGGTCTTCTCCGGTACATCATCTCCCGGTTAATTGTATCAATCACTTCACTCAACAACGGTTTTGTAATTTTCATTTTCTGTTGCTGCGCAAATCTTGGATGTGGTTTTAAGCCAACATCAAATGTTTTTGTCTGTTCATAGGTCATCCAGTATATATTATACTTTCTTTCCTCTCTTGGCCCCATTGTACTTCCATCAGGTTTGGTAGTTATTTCCTGTCCAAACCATGGCTCATGTGATAAAATAACTTTTTTATCCTTTGTTATGACAACATCCATCTCCAGTGTTGTAACACCAATATCCAATGCATGAATCATCGCCGGAATTGTATTCTCCGGCATCAATCCCCGGCAACCTCGGTGACCTTGTTTATCAAATTCTCCTTGTACATATGTTTCTTTAGAAGATTCGTTTTCTATGTTTTGCATTTTCTTCGTATTTGAACATGAAAAACTAAATGTCAATAACAAGATGAAAAAATATTTACTCATGATTTAAAAACTTTAGATCTTCTGTTTTCCATAATTTCTCCAACTACTTTACTCTCTCCTCCTTTTGATTTCAATTGCTTTACAATATTATCATAATCCTTTTCATTATGATTCTGACTTAATTTAAATACATGATCCATATCCATCACTTCAATTTCAAATGCAACAATTGCATTTTTCATGCTATCAATATACGTTGTTTCAATATCTTCAAAATTAGAACCAGAGTTGGGGTTATTTTCAAAATAATCGGTTGTACGTTTTAGTATCGCCATCAATGCTGCTTCATCCTGAAATGATAATACTCCTTTACAATGAACACTCTGATAATTCCAGGTGCTGGCTCTTTGTTTATTCTCATACCAACTGGCACTTACATAAGTACTGGCTCCGGTAAATACTACTAATACGTTTTTGTTTTCCAGAAAGGCTTTATGATGATCTGTATTCTTCATGATATGCCCGGAGAGAAATAATTTCCCATCTCTTCTCATCAATAAAAACCGGGATCTGTGTAGCAACAGGCAAACCAGCAGCAGTGCTGCCGCTTATAAATGCAAAAGGATGTTCTTTTACAAACTGCAGAACAACAGAAGGATCATCTTCTTTAAAGTAAGGGAGTTTATACATAAATAGTTTTTGCCACAGAGGCACTGAAACACTGAAATTCTGAACTTCTGTGTTTCAGTGGCAATTTTCTACACCGTCGCCGCAATCTTCTCTGCACTGATATTTGCATTCCGCATTGCAATACTTCTCACTACCTGTGCTGCAAATCCTTCAAATGCTTTTTTAGTGATGGCATCATCACCCATCATCACCGGCACCCCCTGATCTCCACCTTCACGGATACTTTGTACCAATGGAATTTGTCCTAAGAAAGGAATATCATATTCATCTGCCAATCGCTTACCGCCATCTTTTCCAAAAATGTAATATTTATTGATCATGGCAATTCAGCCGGAGTAAAATAGCTCATGTTCTCAACCAAACCAATGATCGGTACATTCATCTGCGCCTGACCAAACATGGCAATTCCTTTTTTCGCATCTGCCAGTGCAACATCCTGTGGCGTGGTTACAATCACTGCACCTGTTACAGGTACTGTTTGCATCAATGTTAAATGTATATCCCCAGTTCCGGGTGGCATATCCACTACCAGATAATCTAATTCATCCCAATAAACATCCGTTACAAACTGACGGATAGCACTGCTCGCCATTGGCCCTCTCCACACCACTGCATTTTTTTCATCCACCAATAAACCGATGCTGATCAATTTCAATCCAAAACGTTCTAATGGTGCTATCATCGTTTTCTCTGCACCTACATCTATCATCAATGGTCGTTCGCCCCTTACACCAAACATGATGGGAACACTCGGCCCATAAATATCTGCATCCATCAATCCTACTTTTGCACCACCTTGTGCCAATGCCAAAGCAAGATTTGATGCTACTGTTGATTTTCCAACACCACCTTTTCCACTTACTACGGCAATAATATTTTTCACTTTTGGCAACACGGTTCCCGGATCTGTTCTTTTCGTTGTTGTATTTGAAGTAAAATTCACGCTTCACAACTGCTTCTTTATTCACCAACAATTTTATGGCATTGATACAGGCATTCTGCATCATTTCTTTCATCGGGCAGGCAGGCGTTGTCAATACGATCGTAAAAGAAACATTATTCCCTTCGATAGTAAGATCTTTTATCATATTAAGCGTTACCAGGTCTTTTCCAAGATCCGGTTCCTGCACATTTCCTAGAGCTTCCAGTACTTTTTCCTTCGTCATATTCCAAGTATTTGTTAAAAGTCAGTATTAGCTGCAAAGTTAACCATTGTAAGGGGCAAATTCTTTTACGAAATCAGCAACTTGTCTTTATTTTTGACCCAGTGAAAAAACATTTACTCTTTACAGGATTATGCTTTTTGATCCTTACACAAGCAGCCAAGGCGCAGTTCGAAACTACCCGTGATTCGGTGGTACAATTATATGGTGTTGTAATGACGGCCGATAGTCTTGTCGGTATTCCTGCGGTAAGTATTATCGTAAAAGGACAAAACCGCGGAACCATCACCAATAACTCAGGGTGTTTTTTCAATTGTAGTTTTAAAAGGCGACCAGGTGGAGTTTTCGCATGTCACCTACAAACCTAAAACAGTTACTGTTCCCCGAAACATAGAAGGTAATCAATACAGCATTGTACAACTAATGGTTATAGATACGGTTTATCTACCTGCTACCATTATTAAACCCAGACCCTCTCCGGAACAGTTTGCCAGAGACTTTGTAAAAAACAAAGTGCCGGATGATGATATAGAAGTTGCCCGTCAAAATACCAGTGCTGCCAAGCGAAGGGTATGGCTCCGTACGATACCTGGTGATGGCGGCGAAGCTACCCGTATACAAATGAATAAAGTGGCTAACCGTGCTGTGTACCAGGGACAAACTCCTCCCATGAATATTTTTAATCCTGCTGCATGGGGCGAATTTATACAAGCCTGGAAACGGGGAGATTTTAAGAATAAGTAAAGCCCCTGTCCCCGCTGGGAGACTTAGATCACTTAATCTTTATTAAATCCCAATTTCCCTTTTTAATATTTTTTATTTTTTTCCCAGCGATATTAATACTGATGATCGTCCCTTGCGTCGCACACTTGTACAGTATATCGCTATTCAGCAATTTGAACCACATAGAAACATAGACAGATAGAAATACACACATAGGTAAAATACTATGTGTACCCTATGCCTGCCTGCCGGCAGGCAGGTTCCTAAATGCCTATGTGGTTCAAAAAGCAAGCATTAAGATTGCCACTCAAAACCAATCTGCTTACATTTGTAACAGCAATTTATTTCACTTTTACAATAAGTGAATCATCGCTCCTACCCTGTGGGGAGTAGGAAAAACTTAAATATTATGATTAATTCTGGGGGCCTTGTCTCAGTCATCGGTGCCGGCACAATGGGAAATGGTATTGCTCATGTATTCGCACAAGCGGGGTATAAAGTGATCATCGTGGATGTATCCTTATCCCAGTTAGATAAAGCCGTTGCCAACATCACAAAAAACTTTGATCGTCAGGTTACCAAAGGGATTGTAACAGAAGATCAAAAAAAGGCAGCATTGGCAAATATCTCAACAGAGTCAAATCTTATTGAAGGAGTAAAAGATGCGGAACTGATCGTAGAAGCAGCTACAGAAAACATAGAACTAAAACTAAAAATATTTGAACAATTGGATGCCTATGCGCCGAAAGACGCAATATTGGCCACCAACACTTCTTCTATCTCTATCACAAAAATTGCAGCTTCAACATCCCGTGCAGGTAAAGTGATCGGCATGCATTTTATGAACCCTGTACCGGTAATGAAACTGGTAGAGATCATTAATGGTTATGCCACCACCAAAGAAGTAACCAATACGATTGTTGAGCTAAGCAAAAAACTGGGCAAAGTGCCTTGTGTGGTGAATGATTATCCCGGCTTTATTGCCAACCGCATATTAATGCCGATGATCAACGAAGCGATCTACAGTTTATACGAAGGTGTAGCCGGCGTAGAAGAAATAGACACTGTCATGAAACTCGGCATGGCCCATCCCATGGGACCATTACAACTTGCCGACTTTATCGGCCTCGATGTTTGTCTTTCTATTTTACATGTATTACATGATGGCTTTGGCAATCCTAAATATGCTCCTTGTCCTTTATTGGTGAATATGGTAACTGCCGGTAAGTTGGGAGCAAAAAGTAGTGAAGGGTTTTATACTTATACTGCGGGAAGTAAGGAGTTGGTAGTGAGTGAGCGGTTTAAATAGCAATATAGAATTTATATAAATACCCTTTAACAATTTCCTTTAGGATTACTTGAATTTCAAATACTATTTTTAGTGCATGAAATTTCTTTTTTTTGTTTCTTTATTATTGTCAAATAAAAGTTGGTCGCAACACAGCATTTTAAAGGATCAACTTGATAAAGTAATCTCAGAAGTTCATAATGATTTTAAGTCTTTAAAAGGAAAATTCAAGGCTTTAAATGAAATAGGAGACTCTGTTTTTTATTCCAATATTTTACTAGAAGGCACCATTAATACAGTAATTGAAAAATCCTATGATTCTAAATCTTGGGATTTTATTTCTATAATAGATTCATCAAGTTTGAGATATTCTAAAAAATCGATTCAAGCATGGATGAAAAAATTAAAATCCTCAATAGGAAGAGAATATATAATATCCCCTATTGATGAGAAATATGCTTATTCAGGAAGTGCTAAAGGGTACAGTTTTATTAAAGAAAACATTAAAATATTAGTTTTTTATTCAATCTTAAGCGATTCCAAAGTCTTTTCAAAATCATATTTAATTATATCAAAGAATGAAGACAATAATTAAATCTTTTAATTAGAAACTAGAGTGTCAATAAACAACTCAATAAAAAATCTACTCGGCCAAACCGACATCTACCTTCTCGATCAGATCATGAAAGGCAGGTACAAGGAGCATGATAAAATCATCGATATTGGTTGTGGTCCCGGCAGAAATATGCATTGGTTTCTGCAAAATCATTTGGAGACCTATGCCATTGATACCAATGAAGAATTGATTCATCAATTAAAAGCAACTCATCCCAATTTATCGGCAGATAGATTCCAGGTTGCATCAGTAGAAAAAATTCCTTTCCCTGATAATTATTTTGATCATATCATCTGTATTGCTGTTTTGCATTTTGCAAATGATACTCAGCAGTTCAAGGAAATGTTCAAGGAAGTGGTTCGTGTAGTAAAGCCGGGCGGTTCATTGTTCTTTCGCATTGCCGCCAATGTAGGTTTTGAAGATAAGATCGTAGGGATTGGTGATGGTGTTTACATGATCCCCGATGGCTCAAAACGTTTTCTGCTAACTAAAACATTACTGGCGGAGTGTATGCAGGAAAACAAACTAACTTTCCTGGAACCGTTTAAGACAGTGAATGTGGATGATCTCCGCTGTATGAGCACATTAGTTTTACAAAAGAATTAATTTTTTGCCACGAAGGCACAAAGTCACTAACAATTAACCCTCGAATTTAATTGCTTTGTGCCTTCGTGACTTTGTGGCTATAACTGCTCAACTTCAACATCTCTTAGATCCTTTAATCTATTCTCCACTTCCGCTAACCAATTCTGTGGCACACCAATATTCATTATACAGAATAACTGCACCCGATTAGCTATCGGGTTCCTGTTGCTCCACCACACAATCAAATTGTTTAACAACCATCATTACTTCGTTCATTTGTGTATAATCAAATTGTAACTTAAAATGATGCAGTACTGGTTTCTGTACAATGGCTGTTGTTTGTAAAGCAAAAGCAGCGGTTGTTTTATACGCTGTTATCAACCCGGGAATACCCAACTGTGTACCGCCAAAATATCGAACCACAATAATCAGCACATTCGTAACCTGTTTACTGTCTATCTGCCCAAGAATGGGTTTACCAGCAGAACCAGAAGGTTCTCCATCATCACTTACCCGATATGTATTACCGTCCAATCCCAATCGATAAGCAAAACAATGATGTGTTGCTTTGGGGTGTTCTTTTTTTACTTCTGCCAGCCGCAGTTTAAATTCAGCAATATCAGCAATAGGAAAAGCATAACCGATGAATTTGCTCCCCCGTTCTTTAAATTCAGCAATGGAAGGTTTTTCAATTGTATAATAGTGAGAGTCAGTAGTCATTAGTCTTGAGTCGATAGCTTTACAAGCTTATTGTTGAATATTTTTATTATATCTGATTCTATCTTCGTTTCTGAAAAAAGTTCTTCGCCCTTCAGAACCGGAGCACCCAGTCCCTGCCTGTCCGGCAGGCAGGCATTATTAATTATTAATTTTTCATTCTTAATTACTCTAGCTTCATCCCAGATCCCTTCATCTATAAAACTTTGCAGGAGTTTGGCGCCACCTTCCACTATCACTGATTGAATTTTTAATTCATACAAAGCATTCATCAATTGCTGAACAATCTTTTCGTTCTTACTGATCTTATAATAAACAAGATTCTCTTCTTCTTCATGCTTAATAGAATTGAAAATTATCGTCTTTACTCCTTTATTAAATACTTTCAATGTAGTTGGCAATCTAAGATCCATATCCAAAACCAATCTAACCGGAGATTTTCCATTCCAGAGTCTGGTAGTTAATTCCGGATCGTCGAGCATAGCTGTATTTGTTCCAATTAAAATTCCATGCTTCTTCGCTTCGCCATTGATGAACTAATCGATTCGAGTATTCATTGCTTATAAATAGTCTAGAATCAGCGGAGTCCAAAGTCCCCCCTTGCGGGGAATTTAGGGGGGCTATATTACCCATCCCCCGTCTCCGCCCATTTCAAAATAATATATGGTCGTTTCTTTTCATGAAACGTAAAGAAACGCTTATTTAATTCTTTGCATTCTTTTTCCATCTCGCCTGAGGCGAGTCTAACTTCCACTCCTGCCGCTTTCAATTTTTCAATTCCCTTTCCATCAACTTCCGGAAACGGGTCGCTGCATCCGATCACTACTTTTGGGATCTTATACTGAATGATCAGATCAGCACAAGGAGGTGTTTTACCAAAATGGGCACAGGGTTCTAAAGAAACATAAAGTGTAGACTTTTCTATTACAGTAAGTTCATCCATTTTATCCTTCCGACCGCTTTCTCCTTCTTCGCTAACTATCTTATGCTTCCGACCGCTTTTAGCGTTCAGACGCAATCGCAGGCGCAACATCGCATCATTAATACAATTCACTTCAGCATGTGCTTTGCCGAAATGCTGATGCCAGCCTTCGCCGATAATTTTATCATCATAGACCAACACAGCACCGACCATTGGATTAGGAGCTACCGATCCGGCTCCTTTTTTTGCCAGATCAAGGCATCGTTGCATATATTTTGGATCAATTGTCAATAGTGAATAGTCAATTCGCAAAGATAACCGATTCTCAAGGTGAAGTAAAGAACACATTATACTGAATTCACTATTGACCATTCACCATTCACTTTGTATGTTTGCCGGTATGACCATGCAGGAAGCAACATATTCACTTTTAAATCAACTCCGGACAATTTATGAGGAAGGAGAAGCCAGCCAGATCACTGATTGGGTAATGGAAAAACTGACAGGTTCTAAAAAAGTGGAAAGGATGCTGTATAAGCATGAAAACATCACTAAAGAAGAAGAGTCATTATTAGAACAGTATACAAAAAGATTATTACAACATGAACCGGTTCAATATGTATTGAATGAAGCCTGGTTTAGCGGAATGAAATTTTATGTTGATAAAAATGTGTTGATACCCAGACCAGAAACAGAAGAATTGATCGAATGGATCATCAGCACCCCGATAGCTACCGGGGGTAAATTCCCATTGGACGAATTAAAGATATTAGACATTGGAACCGGAAGCGGATGTATTCCTGTTTCATTAAAAAGAAGATTACGAAAAGCACAAGTTTGGAGTTGCGATATAAGTGCTGAAGCAATAACTGTTGCGAAGAAAAATGCAGAAGACTTAGGTGCTGAAATAAATTTCCTTGACAATTAATTTTTTAGATAAAAGTAACTGGTCACAGTTTCCTTCGTTTGACATCATCGTTAGCAATCCTCCATATATTCCTGAAAAAGATAAAGCAACTATGCAGGCCAATGTATTACAGTTCGAACCTGCTACGGCCCTTTTCGTTCCAGATAATGATGCATTGGTATTTTATAAATCCATTGCTGAATTTGGTAAAACGCATTTAAATAAAGATGGAAATATCTTTTTTGAAATTCATGAAGATCTTGGAAAAGAAGTTTCGGAACTTTTACAATCTGAAGGCTATATGCAACAGAAATAAAAAAGGATATGCAAGAAAAAGACCGGATGCTTAAGTCCGGTCTAATATAGTTTCGTAGCGGAAAATCCGTTTAATCTATCCTTGCCACCACCTTCGCTGTATCTTTCTTTGCTATTCGCATAATCCGGAATACTTCTCCATAATAAGCGGTAGTATCCGCATTGATCACAACAGTAGGTGTATCTACAAATGCTTTGTATTTCTTGATCTCATTCCGGAGTAAGGAATCAAAAACATTAGACTCTATTTTCGTTGTGCCAATATAGTATTGCTGATTCTTATCGATGGAAACCATGATATTCTGCTTCGCCTTCACATCTTTGGTTCCTCTGGGCAATCCTACTTTTACTACATTCGGATTGGCCAATGTAGCCACGATAAGGAAGAACATCAATAATATAAAAAGAATATCATTCAATGAATCAGTAAATACCTCAGCCGTTTCTTCTCTATGTTTTTTTCTAAATTTCATCAGTCAGTTTTTAATGATTAAATTATCTGATGTTTCTTACCGTGTTGGCTCTTGTAAAATATCAATGAAATCAGAAGAAGCTGCTTCCATTTTATTTGCCGTCTTATCGATCTGCGTATTCAGATAACTATAACCCAGATAGGCCATCAAACCAATTACCAACCCGGTAATGGATGTGATCAGCTTTGTATAGATACCACCGGCAATCGTTCCTACTTCAAATTCATTGGAAGTTGTAATGTTAGAGAACATCTGCATCAGTCCCATCAATGTTCCAACAAATCCAAAAATTGGTGCCGCTTTTGAAACAACAGAAAGCACACCCATATTTTTTTCCATTTTATACATTTCCAGTGTACCCACATTGTCCATGCTTTTTTCAATGGCATCAATCGGTTTGCCGATACGCTGAATTCCTTTATCAATGATACGGGCAACAGGATTGTTGGTATTCTTTGCGAAATTTCTGGCCGCAGATACATTACCACTCATGATATTATCCCGGATAATATTCATAAAATTGGGATCAATCCTTGATGCATTCTTTATTCCAATACTTCTTTCTGCAAATACATATACGGCGGCTAAAAGCATCAGTCCAAGCGGAATCATGATCCATCCACCGGTCATTAATAATTCGCCAAAACTTAAATATCCATCGCCGTTTGCGTCACCGGCTACTTTCTTTGTTACTTGTGCTACGGTGTCGATAATTTGTAAGAGGTCAATCATAATAATGGTTCTTTAGGTGTAAAAGTAGGGGTTGCCTTTTAATTATGTTTTTTGTGTTTTCAACAACTCTTAATAACGTTTTTGATAATACCTGTTAACGTTTCCTTGAACGAGAAAAATAATGCCACGTTGTATAGAATGTGCAAGTTTTAGAGGACTTTAACAAGAATGCTACGAAAGCCGGGACGTAAAAAAGTCCGAAAGAACTTTCATATCGAAATAAAAACTCTTTCGGACTCAATATTTTTCTGTCTACTTACTGTTACTGGTACCAGCTTGCTTTACCATCAATGCCTGAATCTGCCTCATTGTCCCTTCCATACCATCAGGACTTCCATCAAGGAATATTACGTTACCCTTTCCGTATTCAGCAAAGTTCTTAATCGCCTCCGTCCACATACTAAATAAGATCACATTGGTATCCAGATTCGCCTGTTTCATTTGTTCAGCAGCTTCCGACATACCTGCAGCCACTTCCTTGCGGAATAAAGCCACTCCCTGTCCACGAAGACGGGCTGCTTCTTTTTCTGCTTCGGCAGCAATTTTCGTAGCATTACCATCTGCTTCTGCAGACTTTGTTTTAGTGATTAATAATGCCTGCCCTTCATTTTCGGCTGCTGCTTTCAGGTTATTACTCGCCACAACCTTACTCATTGAATCAAGGATCACTTTATCAAAAGTGATATCATTTATCTGCAAATCCTGTAAATGATACCCCCACTCTTCCAACGAATGGTCAACTTCCACTTTTACATATTCAACAATTTCTCTGCGAAGTCCCAGTACTTCTGCTTGTTTTTTTGTAGCAACAAAAGAACGGATATTACCTTCGATCGTTCTGATCAATGCCTGCATCAGGTCTCTGTCGGCAATGAATTTAAAAGCCACTTTCTTAATCGTTTCCTCATTCTCATTTTGTACAGAATACAATAGCATACTCTTAAAATATACATTGGCCTGGTCCTGTGTAACCGCCTGAAATTCTAACTCCACAGAACGATTTTGAATAGAAACTTTACGGGCCACTGTTTCCAGAATAGGGATTTTCATATTTAGTCCGGGGCGAACAATTCTGCGATACTTACCGAACATGGTAATGACCCCGATATAACCCTGATTGATTGTAAAAAAGGAACCTAAAAAAATAATCAGTCCGATTAACACCCACCAGTAATTGGCGAGAATTTGTGCAAAGTCCATGGTTTAAAATTTAAAACGCAATGTACGATTTAAACCAATTGTCTAAACTAATCTAAATGCAGTAGTTTAACTTTTTTCTTCGCAGATCATTGTAAGATGTACCATCGTCTCTACTGCTTTATTCATATCCTGAACACTGATAAATTCCAGCTTGGAATGAATGGCCTGTTCACCGGCAAAAAGATTAGGGCAAGGCAAACCCATAAAAGATAAACGGCTGCCATCAGTTCCTCCACGGATGCTTTCCATTTTTAAATGTAAGTCCGGCTCGTTTGATCGCTTCTTTTGCATAGTCAACTACATGTGGATTTTTATCCAGCACTTCTTTCATGTTTCGGTATTGCTCGGTTACTTTAAACTCATATGTTGCTTTTGGATGTGTACGCAGTCGTTCTTCAATTTGTGTTTGGAGATAATCTTCTTTCTTTTTTAATCCGGCTGTATCAAAATCACGGATAATAAATTCGATCGTACATTTTTCAGCAATCCCTTCAATACGTACCGGATGAATAAATCCTCTTTTTTCATCTGTAGTTTCTGGTGATAGCCTATCCTTTGGTAAAGCCTGTAATATTTCTCCGGCGATCTTCATGGCATTTACCAGTTTACCTTTTGCATAACCCGGATGTGCAATAACGCCATGTATGGTAACGACAACTCCATCAGCACTAAATGTTTCGTCTTCCAGTGAACCTGCTTCGCCACCATCCAACGTATAACCGAAATCTGCTCCCAGTTTTTTCATATCAACATGGTTCACACCTCTTCCTACTTCTTCATCAGGTGTAAATAATATTTTTATTGCCCCATGTTTCAACTCTTTATTGGTCATCAAGAAATTGGCCAGATCCATTATTTCGGCTACACCTGCTTTATCATCCGAACCTAACAAGGTTTTTCCAGAGGCCGTAATAATATCATTACCAATTTGTGTAGCGAGATAAGGATATTCACTCTTTCTTAGTACCTGAGTTGTATCATCAGGTAATACAATATCCTCCCCCTGGTAATTTTTATGTACCAATGGTTTCACATTGGTTCCGCTACAATCCGGCGCCGTGTCCACATGCGCACAAAAACAAATAACCGGAACTTTTTTATCTGTAGTAGCTGGGATGGTAGCATATACATAGCCCCATTCATCCAGATGAGCATCTTTAACTCCTATTTGCTGTAATTCCTCAACAAGAATTTTACTCAGGTCTTTTTGCTTTTCAGTAGATGGAAAAGAATCCGATTGCGGATCACTTTGCGTATCAATTTGTACATATCTTAAAAACCGTTCTGCTGCTGTAAAACTGTATTGATCAAACATATCTGTGTATTTGGGGGTGTGAATATACGATTATTTTCCAGCTGCTTTTTGTTATAATTAAGAATTGGCTTAACTTTTCTATTGAACCAAAATAAACAAAATGAAAAAATGGTTAATCGGCTCATTTGTCGGTGCAATTATCGTTTTTGCCTGGCAATTTATTTCCTGGACTGCACTGGGAATTCATGACAATGAAGCTAAATATACTCCTGCACAGGATAGTATACTTAGCCACCTTTCCTCAGTTTTAAAAGAAGATGGCGTCTATATGGTACCCAATGTACCTCCCGGTTCATCAATGGAGGATCAGGAGGCTTTAGGAAAAAATATGGATGGAAAACCCTGGGCAACTATCATGTATAAAACCAGTTATGTAGCGGGAATGACCAGACCCATGATAAGAGGTTTTCTTGTTTCTCTTTTTCTGGTCTTCTCCCTGATTTATATATTAACCAGAGCCGGCACACCCACACCAATGCGAATTTTTGCAGGTTCGGTGGCAGTTGGTTTGTTTACATTTTTGTGGGGACCATATACTGCACATAATTGGTTTCAAATGCCAATGGAAGCAATAACCGGCCATTTAATTGATTCAATAGCCGCCTGGGGATTAACAGGAATCTGGCTGGGTTGGTGGTTAAACAGAATAAAATAATTTTTTTCAATAAAAAAACCCGGTCAATTTATTATTGACCGGGTTTTACATTTCATAAATATCTTACGGCATAATGATCTTCGAAGCCGGTGCACAATTTCTACCAGTTCCAGATCAAATGTAAGATCTTTACCTGCCAGTGGATGATTGGCATCCAGCATAACTGCTTCTTCTTTTATTTCCACAATTTTAACCTGAAATTGCTGTCCTTGCTGATCACTCATCATTAAAGGCATACCATTTTCCAACTCCATATCTTTTGGAAAACGATCTTTAGGCATTTCCAATATCATTTCAGGATTAACTGGCCCATACGCTTCATCAAATGGAATAGTAGACCGTTTTCTTCTCACCAACTGTCATACCTGTTACACCGTCATCAAACCCTTTAATTACCATGCCACTCCCCACTTCAAATTCTAACGGATCTCTACCTTCTGATGAGTCAAATGTTTCTCCATCATTTAATTTTCCATGATAATGTACTTTTATTTTGTCTCCACTTTTTACCTGTGCCATTTCTTATTGTTTATTAATTAAAAAATAAATTAAGCTTGCAAGGTAACCATAAATCACCGATGCAACCTTTAAACAATTAATTTTATCTAGATTAATAAATAATGTATTTTTCTACCTTACTATAAATCATTCAAATGAAGCTATTTAAAATAATTCTTCCCATTTTATTATTTTCTGCATGTTCAAATGCACAAAACCCTGTTTCGAAAAATTATAAGCCCCCAACAGAAAAGATTTTAGCTGGAGCAGACAGAATTGAAGTATACCTGCCTTTGCTAAAAAATAAATCTGTTGGCATTTTTGCGAATCAAACTTCAATGGTGGGCAATTCCCATCTGGTAGATACTTTGCAGACAACTTGGAATTAATATTAAAGTAATTTTTGGACCAGAACATGGATTTAGAGGTACAGCGGATGCTGGTGAAAAAGTTGCAAATTATACTGATGCAAAAACCGGAATTCCAGTTATATCATTATATGGTGGTAAAAAAAGACCATGGCAAAGAAGATCTTAAAGGAGTTGATCTTTTAATTTTTGATATCCAGGATGTGGGTGTTCGTTTTTATACATTTATTTCATCCCTGGAAGAATTTATGGAAGCAGCTTTTGAATATCAAAATTCCATTATTATTGCTCGACAGACCCAATCCAAATGGTCACTATGTTGATGGACCCGTGCTGGATAAGCAATTCAAATCATTTATCGGCATGCAAGCTGTACCGATCGTTTACGGAATGACAATCGGAGAATATGCGACAAATGCTGACTGGTGAAGAATTACTTTCCGAAAAAGCAAATGCCTATGCAAATTATTTTAAACAGGTAACCCAACATCCTATAGATACCCCTTTTCATTTTTTGATTATTAAAAATGGCAACTACACCCATAAAAGCAAATATGAATTGCCCATAAAGCCCTCACCCAATCTTCCTAATATCCAATCCATTTATTTATACCCTTCGACTTGTTTTTTTGAAGGAACTGTATTAAGTGAAGGAAGAGGAACAGATAAACAGTTCCAGGTATTCGGACATCCTTCTTTTCCTAAAAATCTCTACTCCTTTACACCAAATCCGAATGAAGGAGCAAAAAATTCAAAATTGTTCGGACAGGTTTGCTATGGCTGGAATCTATCCGGCACAAAGGAAGAAGTAGAAATTAAAGTTGCCAATAAAGTACAGATTAAAATGGTTATTGGAAGCCTATAAATTTTTCCCTGAAAAAAATAAATTCTTTTTACTGCCTAAGTCAGGTAAAATGGAAGAATCATTCTTCAATAAACTTGCCGGTAATAATGATCTATGGCAACAAGTAAAAAGTGGAAAATCCGAAGAAGAGATCAGGGCAAGCTGGGAACCAAAGCTTAGTGAGTTCAAACAAATAAGAAAGAAGTATTTGCTGTATGAAGATTTTGAATGATCAGATAAACTGTAACTGAGCCGCAGCTTTGATCATTGATGCAACATTCTTTACATCAAATTTTGCCAGCAAATTTTTGCGATGGGTATCAACTGTTGTAGAACTAATAAAAAGTTTTTGCGCAATTTCGTTATTGGTCAGGCCATCAGCAATAAGTCCCAAGCACTTCTTTTTCTCTTCTTGTTAATACAAAATTATTTTCAGGTTTTTCCCGCATGGCTTGTGATGCTTCAAAACTTAAATATGTTTTTCCTTTTGAAACCTGCTTCAATCGCTTCCAATATTTCTTCTTTCGTTGCATTTTTAAGAACGTATCCGGAAGCACCGTTGTCCATCATTTTCTGAATGAAACTTTGCTGGTTAAACGTACTGAGGCCGATAATAAAAACAGATGGATATTTTTCTTTTACTTCTTTGCATAAATCAATTCCACTTTTATCCGGCATACTGATATCCATTAATATTACATCTGGCAATTGATTTTTTAAAAAGGAAAGGCAGGAGTCAGCATTGGTAGCATGTCCGGCCCATTCGATCGTCTTTTCATTTTGCAACAAGGAACGAATGCCTTCGATTACCATATAATGGTCATCAACTATAAAAACTTTTGTTTTCATTTATGTCGTTAATTCAATATGAACTGAAGTTCCCTTTCCAGGTACTCGATTGCACATCTAATTTACCTTTTAAATATTCAATCCTGCTTTGAATATTACTCCACCCATCCCTGTCCGACATGCCATCCGGGCGGGCTCTTTCACCTTCTAAAATTACCGGATTAAATCCTTTACCATCATCCTCTACGGTAATTGATATTTCTTTTCCTTCTTTACTTATTTGTACAATTGCATGTATTAGCTGCAGCATGTTTCATGGTATTATTGATCAGTTCCTGAACGATACGATAAATAGTGATAGCCGTTGTCTGTTCAATTTCTACATTCGCCATTCCGATTGATTGATAACTGACTTGTAACGCTCCGGATTGATTGATGTCATTACAAAAATCTTTCAGCGCTGTATCCAATCCAAATTTTACCAATGCTTCCGGCATCATATTATGAGCCACACGCGCATTTCTTTGATTGAACTGTCCAGCATATCCATGCTGCGTTCAAAGGCCTGAGCATTCTCAGGCGTCATAACTAAATTTCCTTTCATAGAATTAAATGAGTATTTGATTCCTGATAACATTCCACCCAATCCGTCATGCAGGTCTTTGGCAAGCCGGGTTCTTTCCTGTTCTTCGCCTTTTAATACAGCTTCAGTTGCAGTTAGTATTTGCTGTGTTTCTAATTCTACTGATTCGTTGTTGCTGTAGTTTTTGCTTTTGCTTATAATTACGGATAGGCAAGTAAAGAGAGTACCAGTAATACTGCCGCAGAAGATATCAGTACATAATTCAAAATTTTTCTTCTTTCTAATTGGGTATTGCTGCAATATGATCTGTTTATCTTTTTTCTCAGATTGATATTTCTTTTCTAACTCAGTTACAAATTTCTTTGACTCAAGACTTGTTAATGAATCGCTTATTTCTTTATATTTTTGAAAAAATTCATAAGCCTGCTGATACCTGCCGGTCACAGCATAAATATCGGAAAGGTATTTATATCCATCATCCAGCATACCAAAGTAATTAATAGCTTTCGCTTCTTCTATACCGGTTAATAAATACTGTTCTGCCTCCCTGTATTTTTTCTGTAGAATGGCAATAGCACCCATTTGCAACTGCGACTCAGCCTTGCCATAGCTGTAATGATATTTATCTGATACTTCAAAACTTTTTTGGAAATAATGGAATGCCGAATCAAGTTGATTTGCCTTTCTGAAAACCTGCGCTGATAGAAGGTAGTAACTGAAAATCATGTCAACACTGTTAATATTTTCAGATTCATTAAAGTAAAAGCCTGAACTATCAATATACTTTTTTGCGGATACAATATCCTCTTGTAATTGATATGAATTTGCAAGTATGTAATAGGCAAGAAATATTTTATTGTTGATTCCGGATTTCTTTGCAGACGAAACTGCCTTCTTTGCATATTCATTCTGGCTACTAAATTCATTCATATCTCCTAATAGGATAGAAACATTGCAATAAACAGTAACCAATTCAGCATCCAGTTTTAAATTCTCAAGCATTGTAATCGCCTTTAAATAGTATTGAATTGCCTGCTGAGGCTCATTCTGATTTTTATACCTGTTGGCTAAATCACTATAAGCACTTGCTTCATATTTTTTTGCTTTTGGATGATCTGACTTTTGGTAGCAACTGATCGCTGTATCCAGACTTGCTTTTGCCTGAAAATCATTTCCTGCAGTACTGAATAAAAAGGATTGATTTTGAAAAATACGACCCAGGTTATAATATAGGTTCTTTCCCCTTGCAAATTTTATTGCATCCCGATATGCCTCATAAGCTTTACTGGTATCTACCAGTTCATAATCTATCGCAAGACGCATCATACTGACAGCCCTGTTTGTATCTGCCATCGGTTGTTGCAATTCTTTAGTTATACTATCAACAAGATGCTGCTGTGCATTAACAGAACTAAATATACCCAGAATAAATAATGGTAATAATATTTTTCTCATACAGAAAAATAGTCTTTTGTTCGCATTTTACAAATAAACTAAGAATGCAACCTTTTCCTTTCTCCCCTTTTTCCATGATTTTTTGAATTATTGAAAATACTCCTGTTTTTCAGGGAGAGAAAGATATAACTTACACTTATACTTTTACCAGACGATTTTAGCTTTTAATCTGTAAATATTTTACAATGAGCATCAAAACTTTCTATATCTGTATACTTTTTAGCTTACCCTTTTCAATGATCAGTTATTCCCAAACCAAACCTAAACCCAGGCAAAATGCCCAATCAGAAATGGAGAAGCAAATGGCTGAAGCGATGAAGGATATGAGCCCGGAAGAACAGGCAGAGATGAAGAAAATGATGGGAAATGTGATGCCGGAACTGATGCAGAAAAATACTACAGTAGCAGACTACCCGGCTTTTACTGATAACAAAATGCTGATTCCCAAAAAAGAAACTACGTATATAAATAGTATCCCTAAAAAAATATTTACAAAAACTGATGTAACCAGTACTACAAGTTCATTGTTTGGTAAATTGATGCTAAAAGCTGCTCCGGAAGAGAAAAGCATTATCAATAGAATAATTGCGAAAGAAAAAAAAGGTTCCGTTTTGATGGGCGCAGCTATTACTGCATTCATACAAGGCCATAGTCAGGCAGCAATGGGATTAGCGATGAAAGCAGTACAGGCAAATCCGGACAACCTGATTTATCAAAACAATCTTGCAGCTATCCTCTCGCAAAGTGGATATCCTGAAAAAGCAATCCCTTACCTGCGGAAACTGCAACAACAATTTCCCGGTAACAGCACCGTATTAAATAACCTTGGTTTTGCATGGCTAAATCTTGGAGAAACCGATAGTGCCAAACAGTACTATTCATTAGCCATAAAAAGGAATCCGGCCAATCCTGAAGCTATGCTTGGAAATGGCCTGCTGAATGAAGTAAATGCACATTTTAACAAAGCAACCGATAACTATGTGAAATCATTTGAAGAAGCAGCAAACCCGTTTGCTGAAACTATGGCAAAAAATCAAAAAGCAGGTAGCAGGCTGGAAAATCTTGATTATGAAAAATTAAAAAGCCGGATCACTATACATGAATTCTTTACCAAGGAATGGAGCACACTTCCATCGTTCTCAAATTCTGTAAATGGTTTTGAAAATGATGATGCACTTTTAAGAGGCTATGATAATATGTATCAAAATCTGGAAAAGAAACTAGAGACGCTGCAGGAAGCTGCAGGTGCGGATATGGAAGCCCTATTCGAAAAAGGCGAAGATGCATTTGTAAAGACAATGACGAAGGAAAACATCAAAGGTGTCAATATGATGAGCAAGCCAGCTACTTACATAACAAAGATGCTGGCCGTTCATCATTTAGAAATGTCAGGCAGATTGCTAAAAGAAATACAGCAACTGCAAAATTTCATAGATGCTGAGAAAAATATAGCTTCTGCTTCAGGCAAAAATGATAAGTGTCCTGATTTTGATCGGAAAAACAATGAATTCCTTGAAAAGGTAAACCCCAAAATAAAAGAGATTTATACAAAACAACTCGAGGAATACCGCACCTGGCTCAATGCCTGGTGTACCTGGCGTTGGTATATTACCGGTGACCCCGTCGGTTCTGTGCTGACTGAATGTATTGGATGGGTGCAGGCGCTAGTGCAGATTCATAAAGATGCAGTCAATGAATTCAGGTACGAAAGAAAGGCATGTGTAGAAACAAAAACAGGCGCTGCAAAAATGATTACTGAACTTCCCATTCCAAAATTCAATTGCCCTGTTGTAGTTAAAATGCCTGTTGGCATTGAACAGTTAAAGCTCAGTGCAGCGGCAAACAGTTTTGATGCAAATAGTTTTGGTATCAAATTAACAGGCGGGTATATGCCCAATGCTTCTTTTACGATAGGCGCAGGGAGTGGTTACATCTTTGAACCCGGTTTGTATGGTAATGCCTATATAAAATCAGCCAACGGTAGTGTAAACCCTTTAGGAATTAACTATGCGAACAATGCTGACGATGAATTAGTGCCGATTCCAAGGATTCCCCCTCAGGATGAACTAACACCACTTGACCCCAAACTTTTAAACAAAAATAAAAAACCAAGTGCCGGTGATATTGAAAAACTGAACCGGGCCAAACTGGCAAAAGAATTATTGAACAAAATGATGCAAACAAAATGCAAGGGTGATAAGGAACCCTTTACCGTTGGATTAGGAGAATTGATATTAGAAGATATACCCGAAGTGGGCTTAGGAGAATTAGAATTCTGGGATGAAGAAGCACAAGAATGGGTACCAGCAAAAGAAATGGAAGCCAGGGAGAAATTCCAGGTAGGTTTAGGCGAACTGATATTAGAAGATGTAAAGACAGAAGGCTTGCAAACCACAATCACAAATGGATTACAGTATGTTGAAAGAGGAATAAACTTTATAAGAAACCTTTTTAATTAATCATTTAGCTTAAAAAATAAAATATGAAAAAGAAATTAATCTTGGCGATGTTCCTTTTCGCAATACTCATCGTCTCTGCTTTTAAAGTTGTTGAAGATATCATTGAAAGACTTGGCATGCAGCAAAAATCTGTACAAGGAAATATTGTCAGCAATCTCGTTGGCAATTTCTCATCTGGCCCAATGAACTCCTATGATGATGCCGGAGGTTTTGCAGGTGACCAGCCTTCAAGTTTTAGATTACCGTATATACCTAAGCTAAAGCTTTCAACAATTATTGCCGGCGATAAAGCAGCAGCGGCAAAAGAATTATGCGAATATGTAAAAAAGTACATCAACAGCGAAGAGTTTATTGAAGAGTATAATGCGCAGCGGGAAAGTGCAATGCCCCTAACAGATAATGGCACCAGTCTAAGTACCCTCAAGGCCAACAAAATTGTGTTTCAAAAAAACATCAACAACTACAAAACGGACACAAAATACGTAGCAGAACAGCAAAAGCAACTGGATGAAACACAGAAAAAAATAGATGCCCTGAGAGAAGCTGCTAAAAAACCTTTCCCCGGAAAGGCCAACTGGGAGAAAAAATATCCCGCAGATCCGTCGGTTATTGTAAAGAAAAGATTACAGGAATATCTTCAATTGGCAGCTACAGTGGATTTTAATGCAGTACTAACCGCTCCAGACAAATACAACATCAAAAAATTTGTAAACCCTGTATTTGAAAAAAAAGATAATAAATGGAAAGCTGTCTACCGTTCTGGCAAAGAAGTAAACGACGTAGTTATAGCTTTTGTAAAAGAATGGCTGAAAGGTGAAATCATATCTGGCGATAAAGTAAAAATGTCAGCGATATCAGAAACCAGTAACTCCTCTTCAAATCCCAGTTCGACAATTGAGCCTGAAAAAAAAGCTAATATAAATACTACTGCTCAAGCTAACAGTACTTTACCTATAAAACCTGAAGAGCCGGCAAAAGAAAAAAAGGGAATACTAAATAAAGTAAAAAAAGTAATTAAAAACTAAAATCGGTAATAACTATGAAAACGATATTTGTTATTTTGTCTGTAGTAGTATCAATAACCAACCTGGTTGGCCAAAACTGTTCACCCGAGATTTTAATGCAAAAGCCTGGTACATGGAAAGCAGGAATGAGCGGCTCCGCTTCAAAAAGTCCTGCAACAGAGCAGGCCCGAGCAAAAAAAGTAACTGATGCTATTCACCAATTATTAGTGAAAAATTATTTACCAAAAGGGTTGGAAGCATTGTATGCCAATACAAAACCTTATCCTATATCATCCAAAGAGTATAAGCCATTAGATTATTATTATGGCATTTATTTTATGCAATACTATTGTAACCAAAATGATCAAAAAACTGTGCATGAAACTTCAACTACATTAAAAATCAGTGCTAATTATCCTAATATCTATTTTACAAGCAATGTAATAGCTGACTATATTGGAGAAAAGTTTGAAAAAGAAAACTATGGCATGCTAAAAGAACGACCTGTATTTGAAAATGGGGCTTGGTTCTTAGGTGTCAAGGAAGAGAAAAATGGATTTGGTCAAAAACTAAGAACAAAAAATTGGATCGTTGCTTACAATGACATACCACCATTTTTACATGTAAGCAGAAAAGAGTATCTGGAAAAAATGAAAGCCAAATTAATAATAGCAAAGTGATTTGCTGCAAAAAGTATTAGCAGTGGCTATGTGAGACCAAAAGCAGAACAGGAAGCTGATAAAAAAAGAATTATAGAAGCTAATAGTCAAACAGAATCCGGCAAAAGATGGGTTAGAGATAAGTTTTTACCTGAATACAAAACTGATGAGCAGAAAAGAGATGATGACATAGCCCGGAGCAATGCAGATTATGATAAGCGAATGGAATTTGTAAACAACTATTTAAAGGGATCGGCAAAAGAATCTGGAACAAGATGCAATCCTGGGTGTTTATTGGGATACGGAAGGCTTTGTAAAAGAAGATTACCGCAATAAAAAATATGTTGTAAAAGAGAATCCTGCTTATTATAACAAAAAACTTCCCTTAGCAGTACCACAGCTTTTCGGTATTGAATTCATAGTAGAATATGAAAACCCCATTATAGCACAGGCAGAAAAGGATGTAATGAAAGCGCTTGATTTTTCAGCACTTAAAAATATGCTGGGAAAATAAAATTCTAATTATTTATAAGACTTTTATATGAAAAAAATAATTCTCTTCATTATCCTCAGTGCATCTTTTGCAAAGCTAATTGCACAAAAAGTATCCTTTGATATTACAAATTATATTCCACCGAAAAACTGGGATATAACCAATAAGGAAAGTTCCTATATAACTTATACAGGCAGCAACAAACAAAAAAATAGCTATTGCAGGATAACAGTATATAAAAGTGTTGCCAGCAAAGGTGGGATCAATACCGATTTTGAAAGTGAGTGGGAAGTACTAGTAGCAAAAACTTACAAACTTTCTAGTGCTTTAAAAACATCTGCTATTCAAAAAAGCGGTGATTGGAATACTAAAACAGGGATAAGCACTTTTACATTTGATAACGCTAATAACAATAATATCATTCTTAGTACCAGCAGTGGGTTTAACAAAGCCACCAGTATTCTGATTATTTACAACAATCCTGATTACGATTCTTCTATAACAAATTTTTTATCCAGTGTTAGTTATAAAGACATAGTAAATACGGCTCCTATTATAACTGAAAACAATAATAGCCCAATACAGTTAACGGGCAGGTGGGCCCGCAGTGTTTCCTTATCCTACAATGCTGGCGGCATGAACAGTGGTTATACAAAAAGCATTTACGACTTCAAGAATGACAACACTTATACATTTACCCAACGTACCTGGGGAATGACTGCTAAATATATTTACATTGTAAAAGAAACAGGTACTTTAAAAATAAAAAACAATCAGGTTACACTCATACCTCAAAAGTCCATCATCGAAAGCTGGGAACACAAAGGTGATGCATTAGTAAAACTGGCAGCAACCAACAAGCGAAAATTAGAAACAACTACTTATCAATTTGATATACGATATGATAATTCTATGAAAGATTGGGACCTCCTTTTACAAACTAATAAAGAAACATTAAGGGACGGAAAATTTGGAGGGGTACAACCCTACCCCAATGGGTGGTATTATAGCAAGCGTTTTTCTGATTATGATTTAACTGCACCAAAAATATTCAAATAGAAGACTGTTTTGGAAAATCCTTGTTTTACAGTATGAAACTTATTGACAAACCCTTGTAAATTTATCTGGCTAAATAAAAATTATGAAAAAATGGATATTTGCAGGAATTGGGTTTTTACTTACCGCCAGTGTAATGGGTCAAAAACAAAGTTTTGATCTTGCAACTTTTACACCACCAAAGGCATGGAAGAAGCAAACTACTGAAAGTGCAATTCAGTTTACGAAAGAAGATGCAGCAAATGGCACCTACTGCCTGATAACATTGTATAAAGCAGTACCGGGCACAGCTAACTCTAAAGAAAATTTTGATATGGCATGGACATCTATTGTAAAAGAAATGGCAACTGTTTCAACCGCTCCTGAAATGCAGGCTGTAACAGTTGAAAACGGATGGGAAACACAAAGTGGCTTTGCCCCATTTGAAAGCGATGGCAACAAGGGCGTTGCATTATTAGTAACAGCCAGTGCCGTTGATAAAATGGTAAATCTCATCGTACTCACCAATACAGATGTGTATGAAAAAGAAATGATGTCTTTTTTGGAATCAATCAGTTTAAAAAAACTTGCCAGCGGAACGGGTCAATTAAATAAGCCGGTTACAAACCCTGTAAAACCCCAACAAACAAAAACTACGGCTAAATCCGATGGCTTTGCATTTACCACCACCAACTTTGATGATGGATGGATTAGTACTGTTCAAAATGATTGGGTGGAAGTAACAAAAGGTAATACCAGAGTATTGATACACTACCCTCATAAACAAGCTGATGCTTATAATTCCGTCTTGATGGATGGTTTAAAAAATGCATGGAATATTTTAGTAGCACCCAGGTACAGCCGTGCTTCTAATTTTGAATTCAAGCCCGTAACAGGATGGCAGTCCATTGAATTTGCTGAAGCAGATATGATAGAAGAAACATCAGGCAAAACAGTTCATGTTGTTTTGTTTAAAATGAATTATTCTAACGGTAGCGGAAGATATTTAGAGTTTATCACTCCCGATAAAAAGGTATTCGAACAAATCTTTGGCCCCTACCACCAAACTACATCCGGATGGGAAAATATGGAGAAGATGGCCGATTATAACAAATTTGCTGTAGCTGCTTCAGATTTAAGAGGTAAATGGACCAGTGATTTTTCAGGCGCCATTCAATATGTAAGTGTATCTACAGGTTTAGACGCAGGAATGGACACACATGCCTCTGTTGAAAATTTCAATATAGGTTCCGGCAATAACTACAATTGGGATATTGGCGTGGCCAGTGGCCAGGTTGGAAATATCAAATTCCAAAGTAAAAAATCAAATGGCAAATTTTCAATGTCAGGTAATTGGAAAATAAATTTTTCAGATATAGAAGGAAAGCCAAGAAATTATGATACTTATTTTACCTGTATAAAAGGACTGCGGATTTTATGGCTCGATGGAAGACCCTTTGCAAAAGTTCAGTAAATCAATTTAAATTAAAACTGATGAAAAAATTATTCATTTTTTTATGCCTATATAGTATCTGTAATGTTGTTATGTCCCAGCAGCAAGCTTTCGATCTGGCCACTTTTACTCCGCCTAAGGGCTGGAAGAAACAAACTACTGAAAGTGCAATTCAGTTTACAAAAGAAGATGCAACAAAAGGAACCTATTGTCTGATCACTTTATATAAGGCAATACCCGGCAAACCCGATTCAAAAGAAAATTTTGATCTGGCCTGGGAAACTTTAGTGAAAGAAATGGTTACCGTTTCTTCAAAGCCGGAAATGCAGCCAAAAGCAACTGAAAACGGCTGGGAAGCACAAAGTGGCTATGCTCCGTTTGAAAGTGATGGTAGTAAAGGAATCGCATTATTGGTAACCTCCAGTGGATTTGAAAAAATGGTAAATATTATTATCCTTACCAATACAGATGCTTATCAAAATGAGATGTCAGCTTTTCTTGAATCAATATCATTAAAAAAAATAACTGGCACAACAAAACAGGTTAATAATCCTGTAACAAATCCAGTTAAACCAACGCAAACAACTTCAGTTTCAAAAAAAGATGGCTTTGCTTTTACTACTTCTAATTTTGATGATGGCTGGACAAGTACCGTGCAGGAAGACTGGGTAGAATTAACAAAAGGAAACATTAAAGTACTGTTGCACTATCCTAAACAAGGAACCATTTTTCCTGCAGACCCAGATCCACTTGTTCGTGCCGCCTGGGATATTTTAGTAGCTCCCCGATACAGCAGTCTTAAAAATTTTAAAACAACTTATATAACATGGTCGCCAAAGCCCATATTAGGGTTTGGATATGCTACAGATAATGCCACAAAAAAAGAAAAATATGTAGTACTGTTCCGGCAGGGCAGTTCAGGTTGGCTCGAATTTATTGCTCCTGATAAAAACAGTTTTGTGCAGCAATTTAAGGTTGACCCGGATGTAGTAAGATGGGACAGTTACGGTACAGCGAGAGATCCCCTATTAAAAATGATTGACTACAATAAATTTGCCGTAGCCGCCAGTGATTTTAAGGGTACCTGGAGCAGTGACTTTTCAGGAGTTCAGCAGTTGTACAATGTGTATACAGGTAATTATGCCGGTATGCAAATGAATCAATCCAATGAGACCTTTGTATTTGGTGCTGGCAATTCCTACAATTGGAGCATGGTAGCAGTTAACGGTACAGTAGGAAATATGAAATATGCACAGGTTAAATCATCTGGAAAATTCACTGTACTCAATAACTGGCAGGTTAGTTTTTCAGATATGGAAGGGAAACCGAAAAAATTCAATGCTTTCTTTTCTTGCATCAAAGGTGCGAGGGTATTAAAACTCCTTGATGCCAATAATTCTGGAAATGGAGTTTACACAATCTTTGGTAAAAAATAAATTCCAACCAAAATATTTTATCGCAAAGATTTCTCTCCTTATTGAAATATCCCCTTTTAAGGGGACTATTTTTTTTATTGGTCATTGTATTTTCATCCTATAAATAAATAGCATGAAAAAGTTAAATTGGCCAATAGTATTTGGTATAAGTACTGCACTTATATTTATATCCTGCAAAACTGTACCGGTAACGGGTCGTAAACAACTCAACCTTGTTCCTGATTTCATGATCAGGGAAATGGCTTTCACACAATATGATTCAGTGGTAAAAGCCAGTTCGACCCTTTCTCAATACGATACAAGGGCACAAATGGTAACAAGGGTTGGAACAAGAATTCAACAGGCGGTTGAATCGTACATGTTGCAAAACAATATGAGCAAGGACCTGAAAAACTTTAAATGGGAATTCAATACCATCAATGAAAATATTGCAAATGCCTGGTGCATGCCAGGCGGAAAAGTAGTGGTGTACACCGGACTTTTACCAATTACTCAAAGTGAAGAAGGATTAGCGGTTGTGATGGGTCATGAAATTGCACATGCTATTGCCAGACATGGCAATGAAAGAATGAGTGAAGCCTTATTGGTGGGTCTTGGTGGATTAGCATTGCAGGAAGCACTAAAAGAGAAAAAAGAATCCACTCAGTTTATTTTTCTGGGATTATATATAGTAGGTTCAAAATTGGCACTGGAATTACCCAACAGTCGCATGCAGGAAAGCGAAGCCGACAAACTAGGTTTGATATTTATGAGCATGGCTGGATACAATCCTGAAGAAGCTGTCCCCTTCTGGCAACGAATGGCTGCTAATAATATGGGCAGCAAATTGCCTGAATTTATATCAACGCACCCATCAGATGAGACGAGAATCAAAAAACTAAGTACCTTGATACCTGTAATAAAATCACAATATTATAAGCATTAATCTTCAGTATGAAAAGAACAATCCTCTTGCTAAGCCTGCTGATTGCAGTTACTTGCACCCTGTATTCCCAAACGCTTAACGGAAAATATATTCTGGTAAAAGAAAGTGACGGACAACAACCCCGGTCAGGTGCTGTGATCAGTATTAGTTTTAATTCCAATGGAACATTTAGTCTGAAAGCTGTGATGCCGGGAACTACAGTTACGGATAATGGCACTTATAAAATAACGGGCAACAATATCAGTATTTCATTCAACGAAATGGAACAGGGCAAACAGTCGGGCCCCTACTCTATGGAAGAAGGCACTTTAATGTTGCCTTTTAAAATATTGAAGAATGTAAAAGGCAGTTCGACCTGGCAGCTAGAAGGCACTACAGCCAGTAATAAAATAATATCGTCTGCACCACTTGCAGCAACAATCAACAAATGGGCAGATTATGCGAAAGGCAAAATAAAAAACTACAGCCTGATTGATAATTACGCAATGGCTACTTCTAAAAAAGTTAAAAATGATCTTGCAAGAGGCTATTATACTCAGGGTGTAATGCTTTTCTTCAAGAAATACAATATGGAGTCCATGTATGCATTTGCAAAAGCTGCGCAACTACAAGGCAACAATGTTTTATACCTGAATAATCTTGCCATGCTGCTAATGAATATGGAAAAGTATGGTGATGCCATATCTATATTAGAAGATATCACTAAATCGACATCTACTATTGCCTCTGCATGGAGCAATCTGGCTATCAGCTATTTTTTTGTTGATAAGCTGGCTGCTGCTGACAATGCTATAAAACAAGCTATCAACATTGACCCTGAATGTGGTGGTTACTATTATACAAAAGGTGTAATTGAAAAGAAAAAAGGGAATGCAGCAGTTGCTCAACAGAATTTTGATAAAGCCTGGCAAAATGGCTATGCCGGAAAAGGAAGGGAAGGCTCTCCTTCAAAAAAGGCAAATGCAAATGCCAGCAAACCGAAACCGCCAACGACTGCAAAACCTGTACCCGCCACTAAGAAATCCAACACACAATCAAAAGACGAGAAACTGGCACTATGGGAAGGCCATTACGAAGCAGAAAACATGAGCGCCAAATCTGGCGAAACCGCTGCAGAAGCCAATACACAATTTGGCAAAGACATGTATCAGACAAATATCAACCTGGTAACGATTGCCTGTGTAAAAAGTTTCTCAATGGATATTTCAAAACGAGGCAATATCTCCGGCACTGGTGAAATCATGTATGTATACCGGGGCGGAGCTACCAATCCAGTTGCAGGTATGACACCGGGGGTAATGGCAGCGCAATACGGCGGCTTTAAAACGAATCTGAAAGACGGCGCACAAATAAGAGGCTGGAGTTTTAGCGGAACAATTGATGAAGAAGGGAATATTGAAATCAATGGTTTACCTTCTGAAAAACTCGATCTCTTCAATACCGGTGAATGGCAAAAAATCACACCATGGTCTCCGTTAAAACCAGATGCCGCCGGTGCAGCAATGAAAGGGCCGTTTCATTTAAAGATGACCGAAGGAAAGGATGGGAAACATTTTGCCCAGGTCAACGACTACCTGGCATTGAATGATAAACTCATCAAAAAAGTGCATTACCAGACACTGATCGTTAAAACCAATGAAGACATCAAACCCAATTGTTCGGTACCGGGTGCTGCACCAGAAGCAGCCGATTGTCCCGCATCAGAATTTATCAAAACAAAAGTAGCATTGACACAAGCGGATCATGTAACAGTTGAAACTTCAAAAACCTTTACAAAAGCTGCCGATGGAACGGTGCAGGCACAAACAGATAATGCAGTAAATGTATCCGGAGATTTTTCAAAAGGATTGTTCACCAGTTCGATCGAATTCCATAGTGATAATAGCTATGAATGCACAGTAGGTATCGGTATTAGTCCTGAATCCGTCATTAAAGGTGTGCCAGTTGGCCTTTCAGAAAAATTAGAACTGATCTATGATTCCAAATGTGGATGGGGAGTGAAAGCTTCGGCTGCTGCAAAAGCAAAGCTTGGACCAACAGGAGCTGAAGCAAGTACTTCTGTAGAAGGTGTTATATTTTTCAACAAAGGTCTGTAAACTAAAGAGCATAAAGGACACATAAACTTACACCAAATTATATTTTGATGCCAGTTTTATAAGGCTTGCCGTATTATTAACTTCAAATTTCGTCAACAGGTTTTTTCTGTGGCTATCCACTGTGTGCATACTGATAAAAAGTTTAGCAGCAATTTGTGGGTTTGTAAATCCGTCGGCAATCAAAATCAGCACTTCTTTTTCCCTGCTACTGAGTGTTGGAATATTATTAAGATTATCTTTTTCATTTGCCAATAAATTTACATCAAGACTCATATACAGTTTCCCTTCATGAACAGAAAGAATGGCTTCTTCAATTTCTTCCCTGGATGCACTCTTCACAAGATACCCTGTGGCGCCATTTTGAATCATTTGAGAAATATAACTCCGTTCCTTAAATGTACTCATGGCTATTACCTTTACTAAAGGATATTCTTTCCTTATTTTAAGTGTCAATTCAATGCCACTTATTTCCGGCATATTAATATCAGTAATTACAATATCAGGATTTGTTGTTTTTATTTTTTCCAGTGCCTCGTAGGCATTTGAAGCAACAGCAGATAATTCTACAAAAGGGATTTGCTGCAGCATTGATCGCATCCCTTCCAACACCATTGGATGATCATCGACTATTATTACTTTTACTTTATCCATTTTCTTCAATTATACAATCAATATGCACTGATGTCCCCTTACCGGTTGTTGATTTAATATCTAATTGACCTTTCAGATAATCTACTCTCGAATGAATATTTTTCAATCCAGTCCCTTTTACAAATTCAATATCATTGATATCAAATCCTTTTCCATTGTCTTCAACCGTAATGGTCAATAAATTTTTGTCTCTCATCACCTGTGCAAGAATGGAAGAGGCCCCGGAATGTTTTACAGCATTGTTCACCAGCTCCTGTACGATACGATAAATAACGATTTCAGTAGAGGGATTCATCCTTTTCTCTAATCCGTAAAACTCAGTATTGATCTTAAATTCCTGTGACGCCGAAAGTCCATCACAATAATCCTGTAGTGCCTGTTGCAAGCCTAACTTCATTAATGCTTCCGGCATCATATTATGTGCCACTCTACGCATTTCACTGATCGACTCATCGAGTTTTAGTAAAGCATTATTAAATGTTCTACCATGTTCTTCTGATAAAATTAAATTTCCTTTCATAGCCCCTAGTTGAAGTTTGACGCCACTGAGTAACCCCCCAAGACCGTCATGCAGGTCTTTTGCAAGTCGGCTTCTTTCATCCTCCTGCCCTTTTAAGAGAGATTGAGTAGCAGATAATAGTTTTTCTTTCTCCAGTTCAGAAATTCTTTGCTCCTGTAATTTTCTTTTCTGTTTATAATTGCGGTAAGAAAGCAGTGAGATGATTAACAAAAAAGCAGCACAGCCAATCAGAATTTTATTCAACGTACTTTTCTGTTTTATGGTACTTTGCTGTACAATTAATTTTTGCTCTTTTTTAGCTGTTTCATATTTGATCTCCATCAGATTAACGTTTGCTGTATTCTTTTCATTGATTACAGAATCGTTCAGTGCTACAAATTTTTTATGCCAATTGAGTGCAGTACCAAATTCTCCTTTTGCTTCATATAATTCAGTAGCCCGGAGATAAAGATCTTTTAACTCGATCCTTGTACCAAGTTCCTTTGCAAGGGCTATCCCTTGCTCAATAAAAGGCTGAGCTGCTGAATAATCTTTTACTTGAATAAGAAGATCAGAAATCCCCATAAGCCCATACATCTTGTACTCCGGAGCCTCTATCTTATCAGCCGTGGCAATTACATTCCTGTAAAATTCTTCCGCGAGATTGTAGTTTTTTGTTTCTTTATTATTGTCAGCAATCCCTAACCATCCATCCATTATAATAATTTCATCCTTCATTTTTACACCTAATTTTTCAACTTCCTTAAAGTGATTCAGCGACTCGCTGTAATTCTTTAAAAAGAAATCAGACGTAGCGATATTGATGGTTGATGAGGCTACTGCATAATCATCGTTTAATTTTTGTGCAATCAATAGCGATTTTTCAGCATACCCTTTCCCCTTTTCATATTGATGTAAAGAATTCAATACAGAGGCCAGGTTATTATAAACAACTCGTTGAAACTTTAAATTTCCGGTTGCTTCTACCAGGCTTGCAGCTTTCAAATAGTAGTCAGCTGCAGATTCAAGATCTGATAAATACTGCCATTCGCTACCTGTATTAATGTACGCTGCAGCCAAAAGGTTTTTATCGCTTGTCCCTTCAAGTTGTTCCAAAAGATCAAGACAAAGTTGTAATGCCTCTTTAAATTTCCCCTGATTGTTCAAAATGGCAATTGCATAACTAACATAGGAAGAAATACCTTTTTTATATTTTAGCCGCTCAGCAAGTTCCTTGCCTTTGCCATAATAATAAAAAGCACTGTCGGTATCCTCAGTTTCAAATGTTTCGCCGTAATAATAGTAATTAAATACTTTTATTGTATCCTCTTTACCCTCCTTAAGAGTTAAACCAAGACTATCCCTCACAGCATTTTGCTGGGAATATGCCTGCTGCGCAAAACAAACAAATAATATCAGATACAATTTTTTCAAATCTCAGAATATTTATAAAAATAGCTTAAGTATTATCAGATTTCCAAGTTTTCAGCAAAAATCCCCTGTTCAGGGGATAGTAAAAACAGGTGTTTGGGTGATTGTCCGGCACAATAGAAAAATGAAATTTTGTATTCAATTATTCATCAGTTATGAAAAAAAATACACTGCTTTTACTTTTGGTAATTATTTCCTCCTGTCAAGAGCTTACAGCCCAGAATTTCATCACCCGATGGGATCTTGCTATTGCTGGCTCTGGCCCCACACAACTTTCAATTCGAACAATTACCGGCGGCTCAGTTAATTACTCCTGGCAACAAATTCCTTCCGGTGCATCAGGAAGTGGTTCATGGAATGGACCGGTATTAACTATTACTGGCCTGCCGGCCGGCGCTACTATCCGTTTACAGATAGCTCCTGCCAATTTCCAAAGAATCTTCATCAATTATGATGCAGATGGAAACAGACTTACCCAAATAGAACAATGGGGCGGCATAGCCTGGACAAGTATGGCAAATGCTTTTCAGGGATGCACCAATCTACAGGTAACTGCCACCGATGTACCTGACTTATCAGGAGTTACCAGTTTATCTCAAATGTTCGAAGGATGTACCAACTTAAACTCTCCAGCCAATATAAATACATGGAATACGGCTACAGTTACCGATATGTCGTATTTGTTTGCTTTCACAAATGTATTTAACCAAAACATTGGAGTCGTGGAATACTTCGGCTGTTACCAATATGCAGGGTATGTTTTTCGAAGCAAATGGCTTTAATCAAAATATCGGATCATGGAATACGGCAGCTGTTACCAACATGTATTTAATGTTTTACAGGGCAATTATTTTTAACCAGAACATCGGTTCATGGAATACTGCAGCAGTTACCAATATGGAATCAATGTTTTCCAGAGCCACTGCTTTTAATCAAAACATCAGCTCATGGAATACGGCGGCCGTTACCAATATGAAATTTATGTTTTCCAGTGCCAGCACCTTTAACCAAAACATCGGCTCCTGGAATACGTCCGCTGTTACCGATATGTATGCGATGTTTGAAGAAGCAAGTGCCTTTAACCAAAACATCGGCTCCTGGAATACGGCAGCTGTTACTGATATGGCATGGATGTTTTCCGGGGCAAGTGCCTTTAACCAAAACATCGGCTCCTGGAATACTTCGGCTGTGACCGATATGGTAAGGATGTTTTCCGGGGCAAGCGCCTTTAACCAAAACATCAGTTCCTGGAATACAGCGGATGTTACTAATATGGTATGGATGTTTTTATGGGCAAGCGCCTTTAACCAGAACATTGGATCCTGGACTTTAAACCCCGGAGTTGACCTAAGCAATATGCTTGAAAATTCTGGCATGGATTGTAATAATTATTCGGCAACATTGATGGGTTGGAATGCAAATCCATTAACCCCTGATAACAGAACACTTGGGGCGGCCAATTTGCAATACGGCACCAGTGCGGTAACCGCAAGAACAAATTTGACAGGAGCAAAGGGATGGACAATATCAGGCGATTCGCCTTCTGTCTCTTCTTGTGGTGTAATAATTAATAATGACTTTGTAACAGTTTGGGACCTTGCCAGCACAGGTGGGCCTAATACCGAATTAACATTTGGCGTAGCCACCAGCGGCACAGTTAACTATACATGGGAAACCATACCTACAGCTTCTTCCGGGACCGGAACTTTTTCTGGATCAACAGCAACCATTACGGGATTACCTGCGGATGCGACCATTCGCCTGTTCATACAACCTGTCAATTTCCAAAGAATAATTATCAACAATGGCACAGACCAAAACAGGCTTACACAGATAGTACAATGGGGCAGCACAATCTGGACAAGTATGCAAACTGCATTTAGTGGTTGTATTAATCTACAAGTAACTGCCACTGATGTGCCTGATTTATCCGGTGTAACAGATATGTCACAAATGTTTGAAGGTTGTACCAACTTAAACTCACCAGGCAATATCAACAATTGGAATACCGCTGCTGTTTCCAATATGTATGCTATGTTCTTTGGAGCAAGTGCCTTTAACCAAAATATCAGCTCATGGAATACAGCAACGGTTACCAATATGGGTTTTATGTTCTTTGAAGCAACCGCCTTTAACCAAAATATTGGCACATGGAATACTGCTGCTGTAACTGATATGAGAAGTATGTTTAACGTTGCAAGTGCTTTTAACCAAAACATCAGCTCATGGAATACAACGGCGGTTACTAATATGAGTAGCATGTTTAACAGAGCAAGTGCTTTTAACCAAAATATCGGAGCATGGAATACGGCTGCGGTTACTGATATGTCATGGATGTTTCGACATGCAGATGCCTTTAACCAAAATATCGGGGCATGGAATACGGCTGCGGTTACCGGTATGTCATTGATGTTTAACAGTGCAAGTTCCTTTAACCAAAATATCGGGACATGGAATACGGCTGCCGTTACCAATATGCAACAAATGTTTCATCAAGCAAGCTCCTTTAACCAAAATATCGGCTCATGGACATTAAACCCGGGAGTACTCTTGATCAATATGCTTGACAATAGCGGAATGGATTGTAATAATTATTCTGCAACATTGATAGGTTGGAACGCTAACCCATCTACACCTAATGGCAGAAATTTAGGAGCGGCTGGAAGACAATACGGCACCAATGCCGTAGCAACAAGAACTAATTTGACAGGAGCAAAGGGATGGACAATATCAGGCGATTCGCCTTCTGGCTCTTCTTGTAGTATTATACTCCCCCTAACCTGGCTCTACATAAATGGCACATGGCAAAACAATGCGGCACTGATAAAATGGGCTACTGCATCTGAATCCAATACCAGCCACTTTGAAATTGAACACAGCTTTAACGGAATCAATTTTATTAAAACAGGAACAGTAAGAGCTGCAGGCTTTAGTAATACCATAAAGGATTACCAATACATACATAACAACCCTGCTTCTGGAAAAAACTATTACCGCATAAAACAAGTTGACCAGGATGGCAACTTCTCTTATTCTAAAATTATAGTACTGAAAAAAGATGACTCAAATGTTTCGTTAAAAATATATCCTAATCCTGTACAGAGAGAAGCGGTCATTCTTTTTAATAACCCAGCAACTACATCTCAAGTACGAATACTGAACAGTAATGGACAAATTGTTCGAGTACAAGCAGTAAAATCCGGTAGCACACAAATCATAATTGACCTGCAAAACCTTTCGCATGGACTATATTTTGTGCAATTGCTTACGGGAATTAAAATGGAAACACTTAAAATCATTAAAGAATAAAAAATTAATTATGAAACTTCTTCAACCACTATTTATTATTTCTATCAGTCTGGGATTGTTTACCGCCTGTAAAAAAGATAATACTGAACTACCTGAAGTGCAAAAAGATATATACCTGGCCGGTTATATCCTGGATAACAATGGAAAATCGATGGCAGCCTTATGGAAAAACGATAAAAAAATAATACTGGATAATGGCAGTGGAGATTCTAAAGCAAATTCCATTTTTGTATCTGGTAATGATGTGTACGTAGCAGGAAGTACCACAAATGATAATTATGACTACGAGATTGCCACTTATTGGAAAAACAATACAGCCTATCCATTAAACGGAACAAATAGCTATGCAGAAGCAACAGCAATCGCAATAAATGGCAGTGATGTTTACGTTGCAGGCTCCGAACAGACTCCCCCCCATTGGAGGTACAAAGCAAAATATTGGAAAAATGGAGTACCTGTAGCGTTGGGTAACCCCGCAAATAGTAGTTACGCAAATGATATATTTATTGTTGGCAATGATGTTTATGTAGCTGGAATCGAAAATGACGGAGTAAGAACCTTTGCCAAATATTGGAAAAACGGAAATGAAATCAACTTAACTGATAATACCATGTGGGGCATGGCCTACGCTATAGCTGTTTCCGGAAATGATATCTATGTAGCCGGGGAACAAAATAGTAGCACTGGTGACAGAATCGCCAAATATTGGAAAAATGGTGTTGGCATAACATTGGGAACGGCCGGGAAACATTCAGTAGCCACTTCTATAAAAATAGTTGGCAATGATGTGTATGTTACCGGACATGAATATACCAGTGGTCCATCTACCGCCAAGTGCTGGAAAAATGGGGTGGAAATACCACTTCAGGAGTCTGTAAACGGCAGTTATGGTTTCAAAACTTTTATTACTGGTAATGATGTATTTGTTGCTGGGAGTATTTATGAATCAGGTACTCATGCTGCTTATTGGAAAAACGGAAAAAAGGTGATAGCTGACACAAGTGCTTTTACTTCTGAAGCTAATGGAATTTTTGTAAAATGATGCTGCTTTTTGAAAAATTGTATTTCAACTTGATGGAGGCTGCAAAAAACACTGAAAATTATTCTTAGATTTAATAAACATTTTTATGAAACTCTATTTCCTGTTTTTACAAATCTTTTTATCAGGTTTGGCGAATGCCCAGGTAAAAAAGAAATTTGATATTTTTTCTTACACGGTGCCGGCTGGCTTCACGCTAAAAGCCAGTAACGAATACCTCTACTATGAAAAGTATGAAGGTAAAAATTATTGCCAGCTCTTCTTATATCCTGCCACAACCGGTCAAAATGATACTGAAAAAGATTTTGCCAAAACCTGGGATTTCTTTGCCCGCAACCCGGCGCAACAGGTAAATGATCCTGAAACAAAAGAGTCCAATACTAAAAATGAATGGCAAAATATATTTGGAGCTGCAAGGGGCTCTTACAATAACCAAATGTTTGCTGTTACACTGTCATCGTTTACAAAAAAAGATATGACCTATAGTATAGCGGCCGTATTTACAGACAAAAAATTTCTTCCGATAGCACAAAAGTTTATAGAAAGCGTTGTACCGGATGAAAAAAAGTATGTCCGTAAAGAAATTACAACTCCCAATACTAAAACTGATATAGTAAAATCGCAAGGTGCAATGACGATCACCAAATTCACAACAAATTTTGATGATGGCTGGACAGCATCTCCAACAACTGATTATGTAAAAGTTTCAAAATCCGGTACAGAGGTCAGGCTTCACTACACCGATCCGGCACTGGATGATGCCCGACCCAAGACAGTAGATGCTCCCGAATACTATTGGAGTAAATATGTGTCCCCCTATTTCACAGTAAGCAATCCGCAAAAATGGAGCGGCGTTCAATACCCGGTAATCTACTTTATGGAAGGGAATGCTATTGACAGGCAAACGGGAAAATCTTGCTATGTAGCTATCAAGATAGTTTACAGCGGAGGTGCAAGACCAATTGTTGTTGTTGCCCTCAATCAAAACAGTTACCAGCAACAATTCCCACACCCTAATGGTATAGACAACATGCTTAACTACAACAAATTTGCTGTAACGGTAAAAGATATAGCTGGTACCTGGACCGGAGGTGGTGGCGGTGGAGTAGAATATTACAATGCTTATTCCGGCACCTATGCAGGTATGAGTGCATGTATCTTCTGCCGATGAATTTGTCTTTAACAGCAATGGCACTTACAATAGCACACATAACAGTGCCAATGTAAATAGTGGAAGTTCAAAATTTGCTTCTGTCAAATACAATGGCACCTATTCAGTATCAGATTGGGAAGTAAATGCCGGGAATAGGGTGAGTGGGCATACAAAAAAATTCTTAGCACAACTTATAGCAGTAAAAGGAGGATTTTTATTACAACTTACCGATAGTGAATATACCCCCTTAGTTTATACATTATTTAAATCGAAATAAAATGAAACGATTATCCATCCTGACTATACTCTTAATTTTCTTATTCAATAATTCGTTTTCACAAAACTTAATCGATGAAGAAAAAGTAAAGAAGGCTGTAGTTTTAATGAAAAAGATGATGGATAATCCTGATGCGATGATGACTATTTATGCAGAACTGGAAACATTGAAGCTTTCAAACGTTGAAAAAAAGGAAGCCGAGAAAAGAATGCAGCAACAGGCTAAAAACCAAATTGCCGATATAAAAAAAGATGCAATAACTACTGGTGGAAAATCCGAAACTCAGGTGAGACAACTTGGGAACAATAATATACCGACTAAAGATGCAAATAAAATTGCAGCTATTCCTGCAACGCCTTCTCCAACTGCTTTAAATAGCTATCTGCAAAAACTTACAAATGCAGTTCAAACTGCCTTACCACAGGTCATAACAGAAGAGTCAAACCGGTTTTTTGAAATTTTGAAAACAGAAACTAAAAATGCCCGGGAAATGGGAGAAGCAGTGATTGGGTTATGGTTGAGCGGAAGACCAGAACATGCTGTACTAGTAGCCGGAAAAGTATGCATGACTGATAATTCCTATGCAGAAAATATCAATAATTACGCTGCCATACTAAATATGATGGATGCACAACATATGGCTGTACCATTACTTCAAATGCTAAACCGGCAATATCCTGGTAATGCCACAATCCTTGGCAATCTCGGACAGTCATGGTTCGGTTTGGGCGATTTAAATGTTGCTAAAAAATATTTAGACAGTGCAATCAGGTTTTTTCCAAAACATTCGCAAGCTAATCATACTAAAAGTATTATACAGGAAGCAAACGGAGACAAAAAAGGGGCAATCGAAAGTGAAAAAGCAAGTATGGAAACAGGCTATACTGATGTAAAAGCTGCCCGCCTTCGGAAATTAGGGTTCACCGGAAAAAAAAATGTATCGTGGCCTCTTCACATACCACAAGACCCTCTTGGATTCAACAAATTCAAGTTGCCCGATTTCCCTCTTGATATTGATGAATGCATTGTATTAAGGCCAGTCTGGGAAGAACATTGGAAACAAATGAGGCAACTGGAAAATACATTTGGTGAAAAAATGTCCAGACTTCAAATGGAAGCTGAGAAATATGAATCTCAAGTTGTAGAAAGCATGGTAACTGAATTTGGACAAAATAAAATCATTCAGACAGGACCCGGGCCGCTTAGCACCAGGGCTTCTGCAAAACTTAGCTACTTGTTAGATGAAGATGATGGCGGCTTATCTTATAAATTAAGAAAAGCTGAAGAAAACATGCTAGCTCTTGGGGGGCAACTGAAAAAACTTGATGATATCAGAAAAAATGCTATTGAAGTATTTGAAAAGCAAAAATTGGATTGTGGAGATGGTGAAGGAAGTTCCGGAAAAGATAAAGACGCCTGTTGTCAGGCCATCAACAATATTAACAATAGTTGGTTAGCAAGTACCAATAAGCTTATGAAAAACACTTTTGAAGAGGCTATAGATATCTATAAGCGTCACTGGAGTGCAGAAGCATACTTCTTACAATACAATTTATCTGAGCCAACATTTGAAGCAACAAAAGCAAAATACAAATATTTGTTTGCCGGAATAATGGCTACAATAGTTCCTAACTTTGCTTCAATATCTCCATCTTGTAATACAATCCCAAAGTCAAATCCATTTAAACAGAAACCATTACAAGATTACGACGATGTAAATTGTAAATACTACAGTCGCCTCGATTTTAAATTTTTGGTTATTGAATCTAAATGCAGTCAAATGACAACGAAAATTGATTTAGGGAAGTTTAAAACTGCATTTACGGAAGACTTGAATAAGAACAAGGGCATTTTACCCGGCGCTATAACAAATGGGTCAGTAGATATATCTGTAAGTATTGGTAATAAGGGGCTGGGAAAGTGGGGGCCTGTTAAAGCTGAGGCCGGTGCAGGTGTTGATATACACCTTGAAATGGACGAGCAGGGACATCAGGAAGCATCGGTAACCGTTAAAGGTGAAGTAACCATAGGAACAGATTTGATTGACAAAGCAGAAAAAATAGAAAGCCTTGTAAAAAAAGGTGGTGTTCAATACATGGAAAAAGAGGGAGTCACAGCACTTGTACCTATTCCTAAAGTTGGGAACAAATCGGCAAGCGTTGCCGGTGCCGCAGCCACTATTTCCCTAAATAGCGGCAGTAGTGTAACTGGTAGCGGTGCACTTAGTGGATTAAAATTTTAAATAATTTTATTAAGTAAATTTTTATGAAAAGAAATTATATATACAATACCTTTTACATACTTCTAATTATCCTGGTTTCTCATAATTTAGCAAAAGCACAAATCAATTGCAACACACTTGATATAAACAAAGTACCTGGTAAATGGGTATGGAACAAAGGCGGTTATGGTACACAGTGGCAATTCAATGAACCGATAAGAAAAGAATTGCAACGCATCATGCCGGTTGCATTAGAAGGTTTATTTGCTTCAAATAATATTGCTTTTGGTGGCCTGTCTACGATTCCTAATTCAGTTACAGCTCCAAAATATTATGAAAACAACCTGATGCTCAAAAAATTTGAGTGTTTAAAAGGAAGTAATATCCTTCAGCCCGAAGGTGTAACTGGTTGTTGGGTATACTTTGTTGTGAATAGTATTTTCCAGGGAGGCGCATCCTTTCAGGATGCATTACATTTTGGCTACTATGCAAATGAAGGAGCCATGTACACTGGTGATTTTTATACTGAAAAGGATGCCAATGGCAACAGAATACTCTATGCAAGTACATTTAGTAAGGCCAATCAAAAAAAGGGGCATTATTTTTCATTAAAAGAATCATTACCTATAAGAAAAGTTACCTGGAAAGAATTGATTATGTCCTATAAAACTTATAGCGAAAAAGAAATCGGTCATAAACTCACTTTCCTGAAAGAAGGACTTGCTAAAAATGAAAAAGAATTACTTACCACAAAATATGATGATACAAAAAAGTACTTAACCAATTTAATTGCAGACCGAAAGCTGGAAATTAAAAAATGGGAGAATGATAAAACAGTTTTACAAAACTGGTACACCAATAAACTACAACATAAAAGGATAAATGAAATTGCAAAAGTTAAAAACATACGGTTAGTGGCCAATGAAATTGATAATTTGCTTGATAACACATCAGATGCCGACAAATACCCTGTTTGGATTGATGACAACAGCTTTTATGATGCCAAAAAATCAAAGGATCTGCCACAATGTATTCTACTTTCTATAAGAAGACAAGATAACCACTTGCCGAAAAAGAATTTTATGGATTTATTTTATAGCCAATTTAATCTGGATGTTTTGGCAAAACTGGTAGGAGAACCTGTTAAAAAACCAAATGCCCTGAATACATTAGACGCTTCACTTAATGAAGAAAAAACAACTACTAAAATAAATCAGTCAGTAATTAATAATTACAACTATAACTTCGAGCAAAGTGTAGTAAACGAATTTCCAGTGGGTTGGGACGGAATGAAAAATATTGCTACCCAACAATTTGAAAATAAAAAATGGCTGGCCCTTACCAAAGATGGTTACTGGTATCCGCAACAGTACAATAAAGAATTAAAAGACAATTTCAGTTTATCATTCGATCTGAGCTGGAATAAAGACATAGCCTATAACAGTGGACTCTTTACTGTAAGCTTTTGCGATATACCTTTTGACAATGCCGCAGAAAGATACAAGACCGATGAGAATCAAAATCAATATTGGAGTTTATACGACAGTTATGTGGGAAAATTTAACAGGGTAATGGTATGGCTTGACCCCTATTGGAACGGAGGTGGTACCGTGGAAGTTTATTCATACGACAAGAACGAATCAATTGGCACAAGAAAACGCATCACACTTCCTGACTTTTATATGGCAAAAAATAATCATAGAATAAAGCTGCAACGAAAAGGGAATTCACTGGTTATACTCATCAATGACAAACAGGTAGCCGATATAGAAAAAGTATTTATTCCTGAAGTAAGATATAATCTACATACATTCAGCCGGTATAAAGGGAATAACAGCGATAATAAAAATGACGTATTCTTATTTGAACAGCATACAATTGTCGTTCTAAAGCCAGTCACCGATCAAATTACTTCTCCGCTACTCTTAAATATTTATTTATCAACTCATCGATTTCAACCTTTCCAACGAAAATTTTTTCTCCAGTATTTCTTTAAGATAAAGTGACCCAACACTTCCGTCTATATAATACCAGTAAAAAATCAGGAACTGTGCAGCATGAACTGGTAATGATTTTTTAAAATAAGATTCATCAATAACCACTATCAGGTTTCCACCATTTTTCTCTGTAGTAAATCCACGGTGAACCCCTGTAGCAACAGGAATTGCCGGTTGCAGTAATGCTGCAGCTGATGCATTTTTAAGGTAATTGTCTATGGAATCAATTTCAGAATAATTATCTTTCTTAAAATTATCCATATTGGCTTTACTTTGTTTTCTTACTTCCACCAGTTGTGTATTCAGTTCTTTTAACATCATATCTCTCATTTCGCCCGAATATTCTTTTTTTGTTTTTTCTATCATGTCAAGAATTTCCTTTTCTGCACCGCCAATTAATGCTTTTGTCTTTTCCATTTCTCTCACCCAGTAGTCTCTGGTTAATTCCAGGTATTCTTTACGGGTCAATATCCGGTAAGGAAGTTTATTGTCGTGTGTGAATAAAATTGCTGAGGCGTTCCCAAATCCATTTCCTTCAAAAAGTTTAAAGCCATTTAATTCCCCTTTGGTCTTTGATAACCTGAATAACCTGATTGGTTTGCCGTTCCACTGGTATTCTTCCGGGAGCATTTGCATGATGGACATCAGATTATTTGCCTGAACCTCTGCGTTTGATACCGTAAGATATTTCGGATCTGTAATAAGCTGATCATTCTTCGTTTTATTACACCAATAAGGATTAAAAGAAACCGTATAACGGTATGGCGCAATCCCCTTAATAATATAATCTGACGGTTCATTAATGTAGCCAACCCCTTTAACGATTCCTCCTTTTGCTTCAGGATAAATCTCCATGAACATTTTTCCGTAAGTATCCGTGTTCTTAAATATCGCCGGGAAGGCGCTGGCTGGCGCAGTAGTAACACTGGAAGTTGATTGCATCTTTTCGAATTTCCAGGGATTCTTCTTTGTCATGATCAATGAATCGGAACAAGACTGGGCAAGAAGTTCAGTGTTTACTGATGCGGTACATAGCAGAACGATAAGAAATTTTCTCATATACAAGTGTTTATTCAGTACAATATTCTCTTTCATCTTTTTCTCCGGTAATTAACAAATACAAACAAGGTTTGCCGGTATATTGGTTGGCACGGATCACCCACTGATGCGTTTCAGCTGCAGGCCTTGAATGCTCATTCGTCACCAGCTTTTCATATTCCCATTTCCGATAATGCCGGTCAGCGGGTTTTACTGTAACCGTATTTCCGGAAACGGAATAAGTTCCTTTTGTAAAAACAAATATCTTGTAGGTGGGCCGTGATGAGGTTACTAAAAAATATTGAGCATAACTGCCATCAGCTTTAAATTCATAGCCCCCACCCTTACTCAACCCGGAACCTATCATATTTCCCGAAGCATCATCATAATAATTGATCTTGCTACCGGTCAGGTTTCCCCAGTTTCCAATAATATCCGATTTTGTTACACTGGTAACAGGAAGCGATGTTTTTTCCTTTTCCCCCGTTTTATTTACCACTATCGCTGAAGAACCAGCTAATTTTCCGAAATATAATGTGGCTTCTTTCTGACCGGGTGAATAGTGCATCAGTACGTTTTGATTTCCCTTTGCCAGATACATATATGAATTGTCCCTTTCTGAAGTTTGCAATTTCCATCCACTTGAATCCAGCTTTAAAATCACTGCAATTAACCAGTTCTCCGAATCAGCCTGCTTACCACTTTTGTTTGGCCAGGAGAACACTTCTGTTACGGAAACAGTACCAGTTCCAGATTCCAATTCAAGCGTAGCTTTTGCCCGTTTAATAATTGAATCTCTTGACTCTTTAAGGGGTTTGTCTTTAAATTTTAATCCGGTGAGCACTGAAGAAGATGACGGTACCAGGCCTTTCTGAGCCCCTGCTTCTATCATCATAAAAAATGTAATTAAAAAAACCAACCCGCTTTTAAGAATATTCATAATACAATTTTTATCGCAATATTAATATACCGGAAAGTGTTCCAACTTAAAATGAATTAATCCCTTTATCAGTTTTCTGTTTTCATCAATCGTATATTTTGTATCCTTGAATTTATCAGCAAGAATAGCAGACTTATCATTAGCATGAAACAGCAATACTGATTTTTCATTCATTGCCATCTCACTGAGCTTCTTCTTATAGTTATCCTGCCTGATCTTTAAATTATACTTTACCTTTAATTTATCCAGGTTAGGGTAGCCGGTTGACGGAGAGTCATCAGGTTCTTCGAGACCTGCCATGATTTCTGCCGCCAGTTCCATCCCTTGTGCAGTTTTACCCTCCATCGAATTCATATCAATAAGCATATGATTTGCTAATGGCAACATTTCATCTTTATAACTTTTATTCAGGTTACTTTTCGGAATCTGATAACCTAAAGCATAATTCAGTGGCATAAAAAAAACAGTATCGCTAAATTTACTTTCGCAAAAATTGATTTTGAATTCCGGGAACTGCATTTTCAATTCCGGCGGACCTGAATACGTATAAGTGACTAATTTGTCCTCTTCATTTTTCAATGTTTTTTCGCCTGATTCAACAGTCATGGGAATGGCTGATTTGTCTTCGGTGATATTGGAATAATCTGCTTCCCGTAGTACCGCCTTATAGGAACATCCTTCGGGTTTCAGCATCACGAATGTTTTGGTTGTGGTAGCAATTTTTCCTGTTGCTTTAAGTTCCAGTTCATTGTTGTCATCCCGTTGTTCATAAATGAAATCCAGGTCAAGTGTCAAACCAAATCGGTTATATTTTAAAGCCATCTCAAATACTTCACCTATTTCTTTTTGGCTCGAACCCAACAAGGCTTTCATTCGCTCAAACTGCAAATGTTTTGAAAAATTCAAAACGTAATTGTGATTCTTCAATTCAACCTGCTCTTTAAAATACGCTAAGTATATAGAATCCATATTATCAACCATTGATGATATCGGAATAACTTCCGGCTCTTCATCTCCTCCCAATAATACTTTTTGTCTTTCAAAAGAAAGAACTGCCCTCATCACTATTTCAAATCTTTTAATATCCTTTCCATAACGCTCCCACAAAAGCTTTGTCTTTTTTTTCATCCTTTTTAACAATGAATCCACAATGTGATCAGTGTTATTCTTTGCTCCAAAATCCTCTCCCCCCAATATTGCTGCCTGATGGAGAACAGAAAACACCATTACAAATATTTCGTTCTCTTGACCAAAAAATTTTTTTGACCATATACTATCCTCAATTTTCTCCCGTTTACGGATAATAGAATCACACCAACTACAATTAGTCAAATCTTTTTCCGGTGGCGCAGGAAAATTTCCTAAAGCTGGTAAAGCATTTAGTTTTCGTTTCGCTTCTGCTATTGTTTTCTTCCATGATTCGATAATGGGGTGATCATTCTCGGGCTTTTCCTCCTTTTTATTTTTAATAATTTCTTCAGTTTTACCCTCATCTTGTATAGGAGGCAACTCAATCGTATTTTTTACCAGTTCATTGTATTCGGTTGTCATTTCATTGTACAGGATAACTGTTTTTTCGATATCCGGGAAATAAAGAAACCCATTCTTCATCTTACTGAACTTATCAAACAATTCTTCTTTACGTTTATCACTCATCGAAAGTTCCTGAATCATTTTCTCAAATGGGTCTTTCTTTTTATCAGGTTGCAAAATCACTTTATCTTTCTTTTTGTGATGCTGCACGACCATCCCTGCTACAGTGACCAGTGTGCTGTCATTCACTTTTTTACCCCGATACCATAATAAACGATCTTTTGCTTGTGCTTCAGTAGGAGTTGTAACCGGTTGATTTAAAAAAATGGGTTCAATGGGTGATTGATATTTAGCAACTGTTGGAGACTTAGCAGCAGTCATTTGTTTTGCCGGAACTGAAGAGGTAGATTTTTCCAGCATGGCCAGCATCTTCTTTAAAGAAGCCAGTTCTTTTTTTAACGCTTTGGCTTCTTCGGGATCTTCCTTCTCAACTTCTATAATTTCTGCTTCCAATTCTTTAATATCATTCTTAAGGTCTTTTATTTCCTGAATTAATTCAGCCTGGTTAGTTTGTTTTTGAGGAACCTGACCAGGAGAAGCGATATAAACTGTCAGCAAACTGATAAAAAAAAGAAGCCGTATCATAATCCTGTTTTTACAAAAAAATGGTATTCCAATGTACGGAAAAATATTAATCCAAACACTAATGGAAATCACCCTTGGATGGAAAGAAAAAGCAAAAACAGTAGGGATCTTCAAAAACTGTTTACTTTCGCTGTCATGAAGGATCTCACCTCGCTGCGTATACTATTTATGGGCACCCCCGAATTTGCCGTTGCTTCTTTAGACGCTTTGGTTAAAGCAGGGTGTAATATCGTTGGTGTCATTACTGCACCCGATAAACCCGGGGGAAGAGGGCTGCAACTGCAACAAAGTGCTGTAAAGAAATATGCAGTTGAGAACAAGCTGAATGTACTTCAGCCAGAAAAATTAAAAAATCCGGAATTTCTCGCTGAATTAAAATCACTGAATGCCGATCTGCAAATTGTTGTTGCCTTCCGCATGCTGCCAGAAGTGGTTTGGAATATGCCGCCAATGGGTACAGTTAATTTACATGGTAGTTTATTACCACAATACAGAGGTGCGGCTCCCATTCATTGGGCAGTGATGAATGGAGAAAAAGAAACGGGAGTAACAACCTTTAAATTGAAACATGAAATAGATACCGGCGATATTTTACTACAAGAAAGCTTTTTAATAAATGAAAATGATACTACTGGTATTGTACATGACAAGATGAAAGAAATTGGCGCCAATCTACTTGTTAAAACAGTTGAAGGACTCGCTAATAAAACATTAACCGAATCGCCACAATCCGAATCGCCTATTAACACTTATCAATCGCCATTAAAACATGCCCCTAAGTTAACTTCTGAAACTTGCGAGATTGACTGGAACCAACCTGTTGAAGATATCTATAATAAGGTAAGAGGCCTAAATCCATACCCCATTGCTTTTACACAATTGGATAATAAAAAATTAAAGATTTTTATAACTGAAAAGGAACTCACAACGCCTGCTTCCAGGAGTGGCACATACGAAACTGATCAAAAAACATATTTGAAATTTGCCGGCAATAATGGATACATCCATTTAAAAGAAATTCAATTAGAAGGTAAAAAGAAAATGAAAATAGAAGAATTTCTTAGGGGATACCGCTTTGCTTAATAGTTTACTTTTACAATAAACTTACCATCATCTTCATATTTCCAATGCTGCTGCTGCTGCATTACTGATTCTTACATCCAATCCGGCATTCTGACGAATACCACTCATCTCCCCCAATACTTTTGCATAAACAGCTTTATTGTTTGTAGGGTTAACTACTTTAATGATTGTGCCTGGTGCAACTTTATCAATCAGCAAATAATACTTTGCATCCTGCCAGCCACTGGTCGTTTTAAAAATACCAGCTGTAACCGTTTCATCTTTTGAGATCGGAGAAGTCCTTATTTGCTGTTGAAAATGATTCTTAAAATATCCCTGATCAGTTGTTACCGTCTTAATTTCTTCCTTCACTACAGCAGGCTCTTCTTTTTTTATTTCTTTTTTTACTTCCTCTTTAACAACAACCGGTTCAGTATTTTTAGCCTCTTCTTTTTCTGCCGGACTTTTTGTCACTTTTATTTTTTCATCCACCTTTGGTTGTTCTACTTTAGCGATACCAGGTTCCTCTTTTGCCGGCTTTCCCGCAATGGTGATTGCCTTCATTTCACTACTCTGAATAAATCCTACAATCAGTTTCGTATCCGACTTTATCTGGTCAGCTGTAAGCTTATTCCACCATCGAAGATTAGAAAGTAAAACATTATTATTCTTATTACTAACTGTCATCAACCCTTCATTATTGCCGACTTTATAATAAACAGGGGTGCCTTTATTTCCTTCCTGTATAAAGTTTGCAGCGGTTAATGGGATTCTGAGTTTTTGATCGATCTGTAGCCCTTTATTATAGTCTATTGAATTAAAAGAGGCTAATACCCTGGGGTCAATATTATACATACGACCTAACGCATAAAGGCTTTCTTTGGGTTGCACTTTATGTTCAAGGTATAATCCTTTATCACTGCTTTTTACAAGCAATTCAGATTTCTGTGCTGTAGAAGTTAGTACAGCAGCCAATATAAATAATAATGAAAATGAGAACTTCTTCATAACAATAAGATTTGATGACAAAGATGCGTAATTCCTGATTTTTTCAACCCTTATTTATCCTTTAATATCCTCAATTCTTTGGGATAATAATTATTTATTCTATTGGGCAGACTATTGATCCAGCCTAAAGGATGACTTTCATATGTAATTAGTTGCCAACCTTTGTGGGCCGGTTCGATTTTTAAATCCTTCCGTTGGAGGTATTCAATTGATTTTTCGAGATCTACTGCTGTCCTTTGGATGGATTCAACCATGATATTACTCATCGCCAAAGCATGATCCGGCACCATTTTATTCCGCATTAATTCTCCGGTAAGAACACCGGAATAAATTACATGCAATTGCTCCAGGAGTATGCTAAAATCTTTTACAAGATCTTCAGGCCAAGCGTACACCGTATTTTTATATTTGATAAAATTTTTACCTTCTATTTTCACCCATTCTTCAATCATCTCCATTTCTTTTTTCGTTGCTTCGTCAGGCTTCCTTCTATATCTTAAGTTGGCATCCGCCTCTCCATCTATTTTCTGAAAACAAGCCAGAAAAAACCCTTCCCCTTTTACTTTATCAGGCCAGAAACGATAACCATAATTTTCTTTGGATGAAATTGATGCTGTGATCCCCCATTCACTTTCAATGCTTAGTTGAATATTAGAAGCGGACAGCTCATTTGTTATCCAATCCATTATTTCTTCATCTTCTTCTTTTGAATAAGAACAGGTAGAATAGATCAATAGGCCATCTTTTTTTAAAGCAGGCCAGACATCTGCCAAAATTCTTTGTTGCCGTTGTGAACATAACTGTACATTATTTTCACTCCACTCTTTTATTGCATTCGGGTCTCTGCGGAATAAACCGCTACCGCTACAAGGAGCATCCACCACAATTACATCAAAATAATTCTCCAGCTTTGAAAAATCTTTGGGATCGTTATTCGTCACTACTACATTCTCGCATCCCCATTTGATGATATTATCTTTTAACACATTGGCACGGGAACGAATTACATCATTACTTACTAATAAACTTTCCTTAGAAATAAGTGATTGAATATGCGTTGATTTACCACCGGGAGAAGCACATAAATCAAGAATTTTAATTGGCTTTGTGAGATCAGTTGTTTGTTGCAACGCCTGTTCCAGGAACATGGAAGATGCTTCCTGTACATAAAAAGTGCCTGCATGAAAAAGCGGATCGAAGGTGAAAGAAGGCCGTTCATCCAAATAAAAACCATAACGAGACCAGGGAATTGAGGAAAGTTTGTGATTTGTAGTTTGTAGATTATGATTCTTTAAAGGATGAATGCGTATTGAAGTTATCTGCTCACCTGAATTATGCACATTTTCAAAGGCCTCTTTGTTGAAGCCTTTACTATTATTCAGTGATTCTAATAATTGTTTGGGTAATTCCACTTTGTAAAACTACAAACCATAAACTACAAACTACAAACTCTTTATCTCCCCACACAAATCCTGCAACGCCTTCTTTGCATCCCCAAACAACATAGATGTTTTGGGCCGATAGAACAATCCGTTTTCTATTCCGGCATAGCCCGGTTTCATACTTCTTTTATTAACGATCACATTTTTTGCCAGTTCAACATCCAGTATCGGCATACCGTATATCGGTGAGCCTGGATCTGTTTTTGCCGCAGGATTTACCACATCATTGGCTCCAAGAATCAACACAACATCAGTAGTTGTAAATTCTTCGTTGGCCTGCTCCATTTCCAATAACTTATCATAACTCACATCGGCTTCTGCCAGTAATACATTCATGTGCCCGGGCATACGACCGGCAACAGGATGAATGGCATATTTTACCTGCACGCCTTTGGCTTCCAGCAATTTTTCTAATTCATGACAAGCATGCTGCGCCTGTGCAACAGCCAAACCATAACCCGGAACGATCAATACTTTATTGGCATAGCTCATCACGACCGCTGCATCATTCAGACTTATCTCTTTGTGCTGTCCCTGCTCACTGGTAGCCGCCAATTTTCCACCACCACCAAAAGAACCGATCAACACATTCACCAATGAACGGTTCATGGCTTTACACATCAGCACAGTAAGTATGGTACCTGCAGCACCTACTAAAATACCTCCGGTAAAAACAACTTTATTATCATATAAGAATCCACCGCAGGCAGCAGACAATCCACTTAATGAATTTAACAGAGAGATCACCACCGGCATATCTGCGCCACCAATCGGTAACAC
>CAVPJN010000002.1:0-455890 GCA_963705465.1 uncultured Chitinophagaceae bacterium
GGATGTGATCCAAACTAATCACTACAATCCAAATTGGATGTATCAATGATTTAGTTTAAAAAAAATAAAATAAATGGCAAAAAGAAATATTGTTGAAGAAATAGAAAACAAAAAAATTAGATCTGGCTATTCTAGCAAATACGGCTACTCAACTAGGATCAACCAAATAGATGATCTGCTTGAAAAATTTGAAAATTCGGATTCTAAAGAAAATGATGAATTTTTGCGCTATTTACCTTTAGCAATTGTTGCTACTGCAGAAACTTTTTAGATATTCATATCAGGAAATAATAGATAAAGGAGAGCCATATTTTTCAAACGCTGTACAATACATGAAAGAACAAGGAAATGTTAAGTTTGATATAGAATACTTAGTTGCTTTACAGGGAAAAAAAGTTTCTGTGGGTGAAATATTTTCACACCTTTTAAAACTTAATAACTTAAATGATGTCAATGCTACACTTTCTTGTATTCTCGACATAAAATTTTTAGATTCTTTGAAAAAGATCAATTATTCAGATTCAATGATACTAAAAATAAATTCTAGAAAATTCAAACTACATATTAGCAAATACATCGAATCTGTCCAAAGGATTTTCGAATACAGACATATTCTGGCGCACGAATATGCTCTAAATTTACCTTTAAATAAGTCGCAGATTATTCAAGATTATAAACATTTTAGATATTTCTTGACTGCTTCTGATTATGTAATTGAAAAAAAACTTGGAACTTACGCACCTGAGTACCAACAGGGAATGAATCAATTTGCCTTTAAAAAATATAAAAAATCCCAGTCAGAGTTAAATAAACTCTTGAAATTACTAAGACAGATTGTTGATGGCAGCGAAACAGTCCTTGTTGGAAATAAAAGGCTATTTAATAAATCTTTTAAAAGCTGGGAAAAGTTTAGAGAAGATTATTCTAATTCATTTGCAGAATTATTTAAAGGCGGTTCTATGGCCCCTTTAATATACTTGGTCAAGTATGGAAAGGCAAACAAGAAATATGATTAATAACTTAGAAGACGAATTTTCCTTTGAGTTAAAAAAGTATAAATAACTCCGCCTTGTAAATGTTCTAGTTGTCCCTAGTGTTCCGCCTTGGCAGGTGTTCCCAAAAAATAACACGCCGTGGTTGGTGTTTTCTTCCACCAACCACTTGCATTAAAGACTCCAAAATCTTTTGTAACCGAAACTCATTAAAGTAAAATGGTTGGTGAAAAGACAAACTCGAGCCGCGAAGTAACTATTACCAGTTAAAGCTTTACACTAACTACCACATCAACTTTGTCGATTGTAAGTGGTACAAGTATATTTCCGGGAATTGCAGTTATACCGGCTGTACCAAAAGAATTATTTTTTGATAATAGCTGTCTTTTTATACTGCCATCTGCTTCAATAACTGCTGCCATCAATACCTGATTAGATGGATTTGCAACTTTTGCATCCAATGCCATATCCCTTGTCAGGTTAGCAGGATTATCAAAATAAAAAAGTATCATTTTTGACTCGTATGGATATGCATAATACAAACAGCCTTCTTCATATCTTCCATTAAAACCATATTCATTGATGGGTCTCCCCAAACTGTATTTAGGTGCCCTTGTAAATGAAGGCAACTCACTAGAAAAATTTACATACAACAAACTTCCTCCATGCAGGTAGTTGGCCCTTGTTGCTTCAGTTACTCCGGTAAATTCAGCTAGCATACCAAACCCGTCTTTGGGCAGCCGGATTGGTACCGCCCTAAAAGTCGGTTTAACCCCATACTTTTTTGCTTTCGAGCTTGCCCAGCCCTCTTTATCCAAAGGTTCAATAATTGCAGGAGGAAAAACAGTAGTGATAGCCGTAATTTCACCCTTAGTATTAATAATCCCCTTGTATACACCGCTACAATTATCATCTTCCATATATGTTCCCATTACAAATACTCCGGCATTATTTTTTAGCGGGTTAAATAATATTTCTTTTGCGGTACCAGCATTTAACTTTACTTCATAGGTATTTATTTTACCTGCTGAAGAATAAACTGAGTAATGAGGAGCCTTTCTTAATGAATCCTAAATAGATTACTCCTGCGTCATCTATTTCCATTGAACAGATGTCCCACTTTTCAATCCTTCAACTTTTTCCTTTCTTCCAAACAGGTTTAAAGTTTTCATCGATGCAGGAAATAAAATAATCATTATCAGACATTCTTACATACAAATACAAATATTTTCCTGACGGGGAAACGCTGGACATAAAATTCAGGTCATAAACTTTCAGCACTTTGGGTATGCTATCGATCAAGTGATCCACTTGAAGCTACAATTTTTGCATCTTTTTGTTCCAATGTAATCGGGTCAATCTCCATTGCTTTAATATTACCCATGTCGTAATTACCCATTGACTCGAGATATACAAACCAATATTTGTTACCTACTTTTTTAAATTCAGAATAATGACTGCTAAATATATTTGACCCTCCGGAGAGCTTTACTTCTTTTATTAGTTTAAAATCTTTATCATATTTGATCAATGTAATTATACGTCTGGCTGTATTCCAGTTCTTGCTTTTGGGATCAATATCTGCATAAACTTTTTTTACAGCTAAATAACCACCATCATCTGATTGTATCATTGAAGCAGGGAAGAACAATCCCATATTTCCTGAATAACCCAGCGATATTTGGGAAGAAAGCATTTATTGACAAAAAGGAAAAAATAACAACAATTAATTGTTTCATATACTTATGATTAAGTATCTAAAATAATATAAATAATTTCAATTCCCCGTTGTCCGTAGTGTTCCAAAAAAATAAAAAATTTTGAACGCCTGCCTGCCGGTAGGCAGGGTTATGGTTAGTTTGCGACTAACCATCAGCCTCAACGAGGCTGTAGAAATCCTGCATAAAAGCAGTTTACTATCTTAGTAACAAAAAATCATGAGTGAGGGCGGCTACAAAATACGTAACCAGCATGCAGTGCATTTTATAACATTTGCAGGTTAGAAAACGTTTATTATTACCTTTTTATGGCATTGCTCCTTTAACCAGAAATGAGTAAATTTGTGAAAACAAAAAAGTCATGGCTATTCCATTATCATTAAGAGATAAGTTACATCAATACATTGATGTAGCTGACGAGCAAAAACTACAGGCCATCTATACCTTGCTGGAAGATGAAATTAACTGGAGCTATACAAAAGAAGATATTGAACAATTCCACCAACGCAGGCAAAACCACCTGAAAGGTACAAGCCAATCTTATACAGTGGAAGAGTCCCTGAACACCACCCGCACTGCAGGCAGGCAGAAACCACAGCGAAAAACGAGATTCTGTAAACTAAGAGCACCTATAATAGTTCTAAAATAAATTTTGTAAGAAAATAAGGACTTTATAAATTTAATGAAACATTATTCATTATGAAATATTTACTAGTGCTTATAGTTTTGTTTTGCAATAAAACTTGTTTAATTGCACAATCCGGTTCATACAAAGCAATCACCACCCCTGTACAAGTGCCTTACAGTCTTTACGCCCGTTGTCCGTAGTGTTCCGCCCTGGCAGGTGTTTCCCCCGTTGTCCGTAGTGTTCCAATAAATAAAAAAATCTTGAACGGTTATGGTTAGTTTGCAACTAACCATCAGCCTTAAAGAGGCTGTAAAAATCCTGCATAAAAGCAGTTTACTATCTTAGTAACAAAAAATCATGAGTGAGGGTGGCTACAAAATACGTAACCAGCATGCTGTACATTTTATAACCTTTGCTGTGTCAGAAGTGGGTAGACGTATTTACCAGGAAAGCCTACCGAGATATTATATTAGACAGCATCCGGTTTTGCCAAAAAGAAAAAGGTCTATTACTACATAGCTGGTGCATTATGAGCAATCATGTCCACCTCATTATTTCTGCAAAAGATGGCAACCTGAGTGATGTACTTCGGGATTTCAAGAAATTTACCAGCAAACAAATCATCAAAGCTATTGAGGACAACAAACAAGAAAGCAGAAGAGAGTGGATGCTCGAAATATTCAGCAAAGAAGGAGAAAAGAACAGTCGTAATAAAACATATCAATTCTGGCGGCAAGATAATCAGCCAATGGAATTATACAGTGCTGCTTTTATTTTTCAAAAGACAAACTATATTCATAACAATGCTGTAGAAGCTGGCATTGTAGAAAAGCCAGAAGATTATCTGTACAGCAGTGCAAAAGATTATGTATTAACTAAGAAATGCGGGTTGCTGGATGTGGTGTTTTTGTAGAATAAATGTTTTCAGTCATGAGTTGCAAACTCATGACAACCATTCAACTTTTTGTTTACAAATGAAAATTTCAGTAACAAACTAAGGATAATAGAGGTTATTACATAATTTAATTAGAGTAATACCAATTTAAAGTACTACCTTCTGAACTCATACATTTGAGAATGGACATAATCGTTTATTCTCCTTCTGCACTTATTTATTTTTTTCAACATCTCATTTTCTTAAAAACTACTTTATGAAAAAAACATTGCTGCTTGTCATCACTTTTTTAAGTTTGACTTTTACTACAAAAGCCCAACTTGTCGAAGTTACACCGGACCAATACAAATTAGTAAAGCTGGCAGCCGCAGCCGGTAGTAAATTACCATTTGTAGGGCCTATACTTACTCCCTTGGCCGCCATCATTTTTGGAGAACCTCAGGATCCCGGGTATAAAGAAATGAAAGTGGAATGGGAAGGTTATACAAACCAAAAAATTTCTGAACAAAGAAAGATTGACGTATTAGCCCTTTTAGATGGTAAAAAGAATAAATTAAAAAAAATCAATACGAATGATAGCTTGATGAAGGTATATCCTCGCTTAAAAAATGAATATAAAATTGATAATATTGCGATTTGGGAAAGTTTTATTAATAGCATGGATGAAGATATTAAAGTTTTTAAAAGTCAGGTGAAGGAACCAGCAGGCCCGCTATTGGCCCCTTTTTCAATTGCTGCAAATTTGTATATCGTCGCTTATGATGAATTAATTCGTAATATTAAATATACCGATCCAGGTAAAAGAGAAATAAAACTAATACAACGTGAAATAGAATGTAATAAAATAAATGCAATGATTGAGATTGAAATACAAAAGACTGCTGTAGAGAGAGGTAATTTATTAGTTAAAAAGCAAGAAGAGGTAAAAGGGAATCCAAAAAATGAAGGATGGGTAACCATTGGTAATTCTCATTGGGTATTTGATATTAAAACTAATAAGAGTACAAGGAAAATATATGTTCCTTTGGGCTTACCCGGACCATCAAGCCATGAACTCGAACCACTATACCAGGAAGGTCTTAACTACGTCAAAAACGAGGTTATCAGCAATGCCCGAAAATTATACCTCATTCCTAAAAAAACAATTTTAAAGATTGAACTCCTCAGTACTGATGTTACCGATGATATGCTATGGGAAATGTTTTCTTATCAGTCTCCTTTCGATCGATTGTCCAAGAGTCAGGAATTAGCTAGACCCTACGAAATGTGGTATGTAAAAAGATGGGGTATTCTTTATCAAAAATTAGATCCTGTAAAAAATGAAACTGTTTACAAGATGGGTCCAATACATGAAAGCGAAAAAGCGGATGGTTGGATTTCTTCTCAGGCCGGATATGTGGAAATGGAGACATCTTTTGCAGTTGATGAACTGGCTTTCTGGAATGGACCAAAAGGAAGTGCGATTGCATTGGGCGAAAAATCATTGAATCACAAACCTGCTGATGCAGTAAGGTTATTAGCTCCCGGAATTAACAATAAAAATCTTTCAGTCGAAATAGATTATTTGTTTGATCCATGGGAGTGGAAAGAAATAAGGAAAAAAGCAACTCCGTTTGATTAAAAACATTTTTCCCCTCTGGCAGGTGTTCCGACTTGGCAGTTGTTCCCCGTTGTCCGTAGTGTTCCAAAAAATAAAAAACTCTTGAACGGTTATGGTTAGTTTGTAACTAACCATCAGCCTCAACGAGGCTGTAAAAATCCTGCATAAAAGCAGTTTACTATCTTAGTAACAAAAAATCATGAGTGAGGGTGGCTACAAAATCCGTAACCAGCATGCAGTGCATTTTATAACATTTGCTGTGTCAGAGTGGGTAGACGTATTTACCAGGAAAGCCTACCGAGATATTGTATTAGACAGCATCAGGTTTTGCCAAAAAGAAAAAGGTCTATTACTACATAGCTGGTGCATTATGAGCAATCATGTCCACCTCATCATTTCTGCAAAAGATGGCAACCTGAGTGATGTACTTCGGGATTTCAAGAAATTTACCAGCAAGCAATTCATCAAAGCTATTGAGGACAACAAACAAGAAAGCAGAAGAGAGTGGATGCTATGAAATATTCAGCAAAGAAGGACAAAAGAACAGCCGCAACACTAATTATCAACTCTGGAGACAAGATAATCAGCCAATGGAATTATACAGTGCTGCTTTTATTTTTCAAAAGACAAACTGTAATGATTCATAACAATGCAGTAGAAGCAGGCATTGTAGAAAAGCCTGAAGATTATTTATACAGCAGTGCAAAAGATTATGTAGTTAACTAAGAAATGCGGGTTGCTTGATGTAGTTTTTTTGTAGAATAAATGTTTTCAGTCATGAGTTATACCTGTCCCGATTATTTCGGGAAACTCATGACTACTGAGAAAAGAATATTTGCAATAATATCTTATCTTAGAAGAGAGCAATAAACAGCCGCAAGTATGCCTTTTTATTTAATTTGTCTGTTATTAATTGTAAGCAATGTATCCTCAGCTCAAAAGAATGTGCAGAAAGATTCTATTATCCTTTTTATTGAAAAGGAATGTATAACCAGGATAATCGCTGCAGATGACTCACTCGGCACCATAAGAAACCATGCCTGCGAAACCGGAACATTAAGCAGCAGCATTAAAAACTACGTCAGCGGAATCGAAAAATTGAATTTCATTAATTGTCCTGCTGGTTTTAAAAAAGCATTTACTACACACAAAAAGGCCTGGATCGCCATGCTTACAATAACTGATAAATATCCAGACATAAGAGGAGAAATGCATGACTTGTTTGATCAACTGGAAAAAGGAAAAGATACTGTTGCATTTAAAAAGCACATGAAAAAGATCTGGGACACCTGGGCCGGTATAGAAAAATATATTAAACCCTGATTTACTCTCTTCCCTGCCGGGTGCTCCCCCACTATTCATTGTCAATCCCGCAAAAATGACTGGACCACCGCAGATTGCGGGGCAGGCAAGTTGTGTCGGATGGTCCCGATAGCTATCGGGATGTGTTGGGGCTGTGGCACCCGATAGCTATCGGGTCGCCGTACTACGAAAGTATATATTTACCTTATAAGAACTACTGTTCCTTTTTCTAAAGTATGTTGCTGTCCTTTCAGTTTGTATGAACAGGTCCAGACAAACACTCCTCCATTTTGTTGCAAACCGGATAACTTACCATCCCACCCTTTTGATGGATTGTTGGTAGCAAAGACTATCTGACCAAGGCGATTGAATAGTTTAAAATCAAAGAATTCTATATCACCGAATAAAAGGGCTTTTAGGTTGTCATTTTTCCCATCGCCATTTGGAGTAAAAGCAGTGGGTACATATAAGCCAGTAAGGCATTGCTTATTTGATACCGATATAGTGTCTCTGCCAATACAACCATTTGAATCAGTAACCTGAAGCCAGTATTGGCCCGGGCTATTTATAATAGTCTGTTTAGCAGTGATTCCGGTAGACCAAAGATACTGACTAAAGTTTCTATCAGGGGCTAAGTCAAGTGTTTGATAGCTACAGATGCTGTCCGTTTTTTTCAGAAACTGATGTGGTGATGGCAATATTGATAATATGGAGATACTATCTGTAGAGCTGCAATTAAACCCGTTGGTTATTTTTACCCAGTAAAGGCCCGGAGCGTTTACAGTAAAACTATTGGAAACTGACATATCCTGCCAAAGGTATTGGTCAAAGATACCCGGACTTAAAATTGCCTGAGTACCATTACACAGGTTTCTGTCATCACCAAGTGAGGCTAATGGTTTAGGATTTACTGTAAGCCGTGTAATCACCACAGAGTCGCAACCTAACGATGTTTGCAGGCTATCATAATAAACCCCACCGGTAATTTGCAGACCTCCTCCGGCATAGAAACTTTCACCCTCGCAGATCGTTACCAGCTTTTCAGTTGTTTTTTTGTTAATGGTCAGATGCAGCGTTATTACAGAGTCGCATCCTGTACTATTTGCAATCGTTTGAACATAGGTGCCGGTACTGTGAAAAGTTTCACCGTTTAATAAATAGCTATTACAGGCACTAATGTTTAGTGTCGCAGTTGAAAGGGAAGCACATGGACCCAATTTCAATACAAATGGATCGCCGCTTCGGGGAATGGAAAAAATCCCCGGTCCGGGATCAAGATCTACATTACCTCCATAACCCGTTATGAATATGTTTTTAACCGGATCAATTACCATTCGCCTGAATAAACCACTATTTGCATAGGGGGTAAGATCGGGAAAGGTAACGGCATATACAAAATTTCCGGATGCTGCAAGCTTTACCAAAGCATGGGCACCATAGTTCGGGCTCGTAATAATATGCACGCCGGGGCCGGGATCAAAATCAACAACAGGACTGAATGATCCAAGTATGTAAATATTATCCTGCCCGTCTATTACCACATCATGGCCATTATCTTCTTCTGATCCACTGATAATTTTTGCCCACATTAATGTGCCTGCATCGCTTAACTTTAAAACATAGCAGTCATACCTGGTACTGTTGTAAAACTGGGTTCCGGGCCCTGGGTCAAAATCGAAATTACCTATAAAATACCCTGTGGTAACGATGTTTCCTGATCCATCAATATCAATTCCCAAAGGTTGTAGAAACACGTTATATCCTCCCACTTGTCCAAGCGTTTTTACCCATATAAAATTGAAATCAGCATCCAGCTTACATATAAAACCGTCGCCAATGCTGCCCGGGGAACAACTCACATTATACACACCTACACCCGGATCAAAGTCACATGTAATATAGAACCTGCCTGTGAGTACGATATTGTTTGATGCATCACATTTCATATCGTAAATCTGGCTGCCACTATGTACTAGTGGGCCATTCCCAAATTGTTTGGCCCATATAAAATTTCCATCATTATCAAGTTTAATAACAAAGGCCTGAAAATGTGCAGAAGAGGTTAGATTATAAACTGCGGAGCCTGGGTCAAAGTCTACAGTATTATTAAATTGTCCGGCTATAATTATATTATTGTTTTGATCCAGTTCTATCATACTAAATATTGGGCCAGTATCACCCGGCCCCCCTATCTGTTTTCCCCAGACAAAATCACCATTGGTATCTAACTTTACAATAATCACATCACGAAAACCCGTTGGGGTAATGGTATGCACACCCGGACCAGGATCCAGATCAGCAGAAGTTTTGGTGTCAGTTGCAATGTAAATATTACCCTGATGGTCAACCTTCAACTCCAAAGCACTGAATTCCAGCAAAGCCGAAATTTGTTTGGCCCAAACAAAATTACCTGAAGAATCCAACTTCGATATGTAAAATCCCGAATTAGTTTGGCCCGTGGCAGATAGTAGGAAAACCCCGGGGCCGGGATCCATATCCAACGTATATTCAAAACGACCCGAAGAATAAACATTCCCTGCATCATCAACTCCAATTGTACGGCCGTTGTTACCTGAAGCACTAAATGTGATTTTTTCGAAAGATTTCGCCCATTTAAAAGTGGGGAGCTGTGCTTGAGAAGTGCAAACCAATAAAAAAAGCATGATACCAGAAAGCAACACTTTCAAAAAAAGAGTCTGGTTATGCGTTTTCATAAATGTTAATATTTGCAATTGCTAGCAATAGAATTTTTTAAAGCCCTATCGCACATACCTCAAATATATATAATAAAAACCTTCCCCGATTATCCGTAGTGTTACACCCCGTTAACCGTATAGTTCCGCCCTGACAGGTGTTCCCCGTTGTCCGTAGTGTTCCAAAAAATAAAAAAACTCTTGAACGCCTGCCTGCCGGCCTTGCTCCGCAATAGCTATGCGAAGGCGAGTAGGCAGGGTTATGGTTAGTTTCCCGCAATGCTGCGGGGAAGTAAAAAAAATAAAATATCTTACCTATTTAAATAAAACCTCCATTTGTGAAAGGTGAAAAAATTCAAACACTACATCCCCTGCCAGGAAAAACCAATAAGGTTATTGTATTGGAGAAATATAACTTCATTAAGGAGCATTTACTCAAGGCGCTTGGAAAAAAACAATTGACACATACCGAGTTGATGGAAGCCCTTTACAAAAGAGTGAAAGATACGTTTGAAGGAGGTGTTCAATGGTATGGCGAAACCGTAAAACTTGACCTGGAAGCCAGAAAAATTATTGAAAGAACGAAAACAAAGCCTGAAAAATACAAGCTAAAATAAACCGCTGCAAAAAAGTATTCCCTCGTTCTAAGGAGTGGCTAACTCCGTATTATTTTCGCTACCCTCCTAAACTATATTATCAATTGAACTTTATGAATGGATGTACGTTATAAAAGGTATGCACTATTTTATTTTCCTCATTTTAGCTGCCATGAGTATACAGCCAACCCCCATTTTTGATTTTACTAAAAATGCAGATATCAGTAACTGGCAAATTGTAGATGACGGAGTGATGGGAGGAAGATCTGCTGGCCAGTTTACTTTAAATCCGGAAGGATATGGTGAGTTTGCCGGCGCTATTTCGTTGGATAATAATGGTGGGTTCTCTTCTGTACAATACCAATTTGACCGGTTAAAAGTAAATAAGGATAGCAAAATCACCATCTTGCTGAAAGGAGACGGCAAAGAATACCAGTTCAGGATAAAAGACAAGCGTCAGCGTAATTATTCTTATATCACAACTTTTACAACTTCAGGAGAGTGGCAACGGATTGAAATTCCATTGAAAACGATGTATCCTTCTTTCAGGGGAAACAGACTGGACCTGCCGGATTTTTCTCACCCGTTCATTGAAGAGCTTGTTTTTCTGTTCGGCAATAAGCAAGAAGAAAAATTCAAGTTGTTGATCAGCAAAATTGAATTGAATTGATTTCCGCTCTGGCAACTGACTGCCTATTCGCTTTCGCATAGCTACTGTTACTTACGCCATAGCTACAGCGAAAGGGCACAAAGCAGGATCGGCAGACAGGCATTCAAGATTCTATTTATTATGTGTAACTTGAAATACAAACTAAGGATAACTGGATTATATTCGTGAACAGGAAAAAGCTGTTTGGTTCTTTTTTTTTCCTGAAAACCAATAACTAAATTATGACTACCTACTCCATTATTGCACAAATTATTGTTGCGCTTTCCATTCTATATGTTTGGGTATTCCGGTTTGATAATATTGTAAATGAGTTTAAACAGTATGGTTTAAGTGATTTAATCCGCAGCATTGTAGGGACATCTAAAATAGTTTTATCAACGCTGTTAGTTGCAGGCATTTGGTATCCGTCATTAATTCTTGTCCCTGCCCTGCTCATGGCTTTTTTAATGATATCTGCACAATATTTTCACTTTAAAACAGGTAATCCCTGGCAAAAGCATCTACCCTCTTTGTTGCTGCTGATACTGAGTCTATTCATTGCTGCTGTATCACTACAATTAGTATAGAGATGAATTTACTAACGCTGCTGATTGTTATTTCAAGCCTTTCGTTTATGGGTTATGGAATTGCCTATTTTAGTTCAACAAAAATGAAAAGTGAGTTCAAACGTTTTGGGCTTGAAAAAGCAGGAGCACTTACTGCCATTTTAGAAATATTGGGTGCAGTAGGCCTGCTCATAGGTTTAAAGATTCATCTTATTTTGCTTGTATCAGCTGCTGGACTGGCAGTATTAATGCTTTTGGGTGTTGCCATCAGGATAAATGTTAGAGATACACTATGGGTTACACTTCCGGCATTGTTTTTTATGATACTGAATACATTTATTTTTTTCATGTCGCTGTGAGTGTGATAAATAATTTATTATTAATTGCTAAAATAGATAGCTGCTGAAACGAATGTTTCTCAAAGAAAATCTTAAGTATTTTAAAATTCAAAAAAATAATCCCCTCTGTAAACAATTAAATTATTGATTTGTTAAAGGAACTATGGCAGCAATTCAAAATGCAACGTTTATTTTTCCCCATCAGCTTTATAAAGAACATCCCGCTACAAAAAAGAAACATACAGTTTATTTAATAGAAGAACCTCTTTATTTTACACAATATAATTTTCACAAACAAAAAATTATACTACATAGAGCATCCATGCAATTCTATGCCGACTACCTGCGCCGGCAGGGATTTGTGGTAGTTTACAAAGAAGCAAATAACAAAGACGCGGACGTAAGAAATTTAATGGCAGCACTTGCCAAAGAAAAAATTACAACGATTCATTTTTGTGATGTTACAGATAACTGGCTGAATAAACGAATTCATGCTGCAGCTACCCTACATAATATTGAATTGGTCAACTATTCATCGCCAAATTTTTTAAATACTATTGAAAGTATTGCTCCTTTTTTTAAAGGCAAGAAACATTATTTTCAAACTTCATTTTATATTCAACAACGTAAAGAAAGAAATATTCTATTATTAGCTGACAATTTGCCAGAAGGCGGACACTGGTCTTTTGACAGGGACAACCGGTTAAAATATCCTAAAACATCAACTCCACCAGTTGTTAAACCTGCCACAGATAATAAATATGTACAAGAAGCCATTACATATGCTGAGAAGAATTTTAAAAATAATTATGGGGATGCCATTCCATTTATTTACCCGGTAACATTTGAAGATGCAGAAAAATGGTTGCAGCATTTTTTAAAAACCCGTTTTGATGCCTTTGGAATATATGAGGATGCAATTGTGGAGAAAGAACATTTTTTAAATCATTCTGTGCTAACGCCCATGTTAAATGTTGGTCTTTTACAGCCACAGCAAATAATTAATGCTGCATTGGCCGCTGCCCCAAAATATAATGTGCCGCTTAATTCTCTGGAAGGATTTATACGCCAGATTATTGGTTGGCGGGAGTTTATACGAATTGTTTATGAACGAGAAGGTACAAAACAACGAACCAAAAATTACTGGGGGTTTAACAGAAAAATTCCACCTACTTTCTGGACAGGCAATACTGGAATTCAACCAATTGATTCAACCATAAAAAAAATACTAAAAACCGGCTACTGTCATCATATAGAAAGGCTGATGGTATTAGGTAATTTTATGCTGCTGTGTGAGTTTGACCCTGATGAAGTATACAAATGGTTTATGGAATTATTTATTGATTCCTATGATTGGGTGATGGTACCAAACGTATACGGCATGACGCAATTTGCTGATGGTGGATTAATGACAACAAAACCTTATATAAGTGGTAGTAATTATTTATTAAAAATGAGTGATTATAAAAAAGGAGCATGGAGCAGTATATGGGATGGCTTATTCTGGCGATTTATGCATGTACACCGTAACTTTTTTCTTCAAAATCCAAGACTTGGCATGCTTGTAAAAACATTTGATAAAATGCCGGTAGAAAAACAACAACTACATATTAACAATGCTGAAAAATATTTAAACCAATTAAATAACAAACTGTAAAACCTTGAAACAAAAAAAGAAAAGTGATGTACCACAGAAAAATTGTTTGGTTTGCAAACGTCCCTTTACCTGGCGCAAAAAATGGGCAGCAGTTTGGCAAGAAGTAAAATATTGCAGCGAAAAATGCCGTACCTCAAAACATTTACAAAATGATACTGACTGATAAAGATATTGATCGCATTATTGAAATGGCCTGGGAAGATCGCACAACCTTTGAAGCTATTGAAATACAATTTGGACTGAAAGAAAAAGAGGTAATTGAGCTAATGAGAAAGTATATGAAAGCAAGTAGTTTTAAAATGTGGCGCCAACGTACCAATGGCAGAACAACCAAACATGCAGCCCTTCGAAATAATGGTATTGGGCGTTTTAAATGCAAATTGCAAAAAACGATTACTCATAATAAAATTTCAAAAAGATAATATTGAAACTCCTCATTATCTATATTGTTTACCTCTTGGTCAGTTTTCCAAAATAAAATTACTTACCTCTTCCGCCTTTCCAGGTGTTTTCCAAAAAACTACACGCCGTGGTTGGTGTACTGAGTTTATCGAAGTATTTCCAACAACCACATGAACTTAAGATTCCCCAGCCCATTACAAATACCAAACTCAACAATCACTTCCGCCAAATAAAAAAACTAAAGTAAAATGGTTGGTGAAAATACAAACACCAACCATGGCGTAAGATTATTTGTACAGCAGTGCAAAAGATTATGAGTTAACTAAAAAACATGGTTAGCTGGATGTTATGTTTTAATAGAATAAATATTTTCAGTCATGAGTTATACCTGTCCCGATTATTTCGGGAAACTCATTACAATCATTCAAGATTTTATTATAATGGTAATTTGGCTGGTAAGCTAAAGATAACAGGGGTCTGTAAAAATCCTGCATAAAAGCAGTTTACTATCTTTCCGCCGCTGTTGGTGTTCCAAAAAAATAACACGCCTTTGTTGTGTGCCTGCCTGCCGGTAGGCAGGTTGTGTGATGGCCTTGCAGCCGGGCAAATCACCAACAAAGAGTACTTTAGGAAACCAGTAAAAAAACGAAATGAAAAAACCCTAAAGCACAGCAGTTGGTGAAGGCAGCACACATAAGCTTGCTCACAACACCAACTGCGGCGTAAAAAGTCTGCTGATAACTCAATAATAAGTTTATCGAAAATAAAGCGTAAGTTGTCTTTTAATAACTCCCGTTCATCCAAAATTTCGTACGATGATGAATATAACAAATAAGATCATCTCATATTTTTGTTTTACCATAATAGCTTTTCTCTTTTCCGTGACAGGCAGTTTTTCACAAAAACAAATCACAGCAAATGCAAATCCGGCTCCGGGAGTCCTTATCATGTATGATACCATACAGGCAGGATGGATGGAAGCAGCGCCGGGCAGGGTTTCTTATATACCTTTTAATGGAACTGACAATAAAGGGAATATTTATGCTTTAATTGAAATGACACCGGAAATTGTAAATTTCTGCATTTTAGAAAATGGAAAATGGAAAAGCCTGGAAACAGAAATACAAACAGGAATCTTTAATATGATCACAGATATGCAGGGTACTGCATGTGCCATTACAGAAAATGCAGTTTACCGGAAAACCGGAGATCAATGGAAGAAGATCGCCGGGGACAGTACAAAAATTTTCAGGGATGGAAGTTCTGTAATAAGAATTTACCAGGTGCAGCCTGACGGAATAATTTATGGAGTAAGAAAACATCATAAGGACTGGTCTAAAAACACCCTGGTAAAATGGGACGGCAAAAAGTGGATTGATATCAAACACACATCCGGAATCATAGAATTTTCCGACAGACCGGAAATGGCAGTTGATAAAAAAGGAACAGTATATTTTTCTGAAAATAAATCCGGTATTGTTAAAAGTCTTACCGGAGATCAGTTAAAGATTTCCGGGCAAATGCCTTATCAAGTTTATGCCCTGGGTGCGGATGCGAATGGAAACATATACGCAACAGGCGGGTACAACGATAATTTTTATTTTAAAAAATGGGATGGGAATAAGTGGACAGATGTAGCTATGCCCGGTGAACTTAAGGATCCGCGAAGTATCAGCAATAATATAAGGTTCCATTCAGGAAAAGTTTATGTTTTTGGGTTTACCAGTGAAACAAATTTACCAAAAAATGAAAAAGTATTATTTAGACTTGATAACAACTCCTGGTTAAGAATTGGATACTCCAACGGGAATTTTTCCAATAATGAGGAACCCGTATTAGCCAATGGAATTCTATACGCTGTTAATAAAAAAACGAAGGTTCTGTCAAAAATGGAAACCGGAAAAATAATCAGGAGAGAAATATATCCTTTTACATTTGATAAAAATGTGGAAAGCAGCAAGGAGATTCAGGAAAAATTAAATTCCTTCAGGCTGATAAAGGAAGGCAATAAATTCGGAGTGATCAATAATAATGGTAAAACAATCATTTATCCTGCATTTGACCAGATAAAAATTTCTTCAAACCCGCATAATAAAACTAAAACTGTAACCTATCCAATCAGGGATGCTGCATTTTGTTTAATTAACAATGCTGAAATTTATTATACTCCATTGGACAATTATGAACCCGACCCATCCAGGTTGCCCGGGGCTTTTGAAGAAAAAAAAGATAAATGCAGTGCCTGCAATGGCAAAGGCTCCATAGGTGGTATCAATAAAACGGAAACCGTACAGGGCAAATGGGTGGAAGGCAGCACTTCTACTACCACAAGACCTTCAACAATGGGTGGTAATCAAACTACAATTACCACCACCCCGGGTTACCGTGAGTCATCAACTACAAAAGTTTCCGGTAAAACTGCAATTGTAAGCTGTAATAAATGCAGGGGAAAAGGGGAGTTTGTAAAAGGCTGGAAAGAATTTTTGGAATACAATGCAATAAGTAAAACTTATATAAAGAAAAGAATTAATTTTTCAGATTAAACAATTTTCCTCCCTTGCAGGTGTTCTCCGCCTTGGCAGGTGTTTTTCGCCCTGGCAGGTGCCTGCCTGCCGGCAGGCAGGTTCCCCAAAAAACTACACGCCGTCGATTTCTATGCCATATTAAATAAATTTTTGAGATGTAGCAAAAACTTATACCTTTTCATTACCATAACCTCATCATCATGAAAAAGATTATCTCAATCGCATTTTTGCTGATCTTTTCAGCAAACTCTTTCAGTCAAAATACTGAACCTTCAATTCAATTAACCAAAGAAGATTACCTAAGGAAAAGCAGAACTCAAAAAACCATTGGCTTTTTAATGCTTGGCGGTGGTGCAGCAACTCTCATTGCTATAAGTAGTGGAAATACTGATCTAAATTCTTTAGGCACTTTGGTTGTTCTTGGGTCAGGTCTGGTTGTTGGAAGCATCCCACTATTTATTGCCGCTGGGAAGAATAAAAGAAAATCAAAAAATACAACTGCATATTTGAAAGTTGAACAGACGCAAGCTCTATCGCTACGAACTATAAATTTTTATAGCATACCGGCACTTGCTATTAAAGTAAACTTATAAAATCCGCCATGCCAGATATTCCCGTTGTCCGTAGTGTTCACCCGTTGTCCGTAGTGTTCAAAAAAATAAAAAAATTATGAATCATTATGGCTAGTGTCCGCCCTGGCAGGTGTTACCCAAAAAACTACACGCCGTGGTTGGTTTTTTTTCGCCGCTGTTGGTGTTCCCAAAAAAAGCATCACGCCTTTGTTGTGTGTTGTGAGATGGCCTTGCAGCCGTGCAAGACACCAACAAAGAGTATTTTAGGAAACCCCTATCTTAGTTCTTTAGATTATGCAGCCAATAATAACAGAATATCCAAATTATTTCACAGCCACCAACCTGGAGTGGAAAAAATTATTGCAGCTGGATAAGTACAAGGATATTGTTATCAGCAGTATGAAATTTTTGGTAAAGGATAAAAGGGTTAAGATATTCAGTTTCGCCCCGATAGCTATCGGGGTGGATAACCATATCCATCTTATCTGGCAAATGATGCCCGACAATGACCCCGAAGCAGTCCAACGGGACTTCTTAAAATACACAGCTCAAAGAATAAAAAAAGATTTAGAGAAAAATCATCCTGAAGTTTTAGCCCGGTTTAAAGTAGATGCCAAAGACCGGGTGTATCAATTCTGGGAAAGAAACGCATTAAGTATTGAATTGAGAAATCATCCATTTTTCTTACAGAAGCTGGAATATATTCATTGGAACCCAGTAAAAGCCGGACTTTGTAAATTTCCGGAAGAATATAAATATTCCTCTGCATTGTTTTATGAAACGGGAATTGATAACCTGCCTACCGGCAGGCAGGTTGGGGTTTTCTCACACATTACAGAGATTGATTTAACGGATAGAATGAGTGCCCTTAATTCACTTTGTTGGTGTCTTGCCATCACACAATACCATCACACAACCTGCCTACCGGCAGGCAGGCACACAACAAAGGCTGCTCATCGGTTTAGAAAATAACAAAAGCAAATTCCCTTCCCTGCCGAGTGGCCCTCCCACTTCATAGGCGATCCCGCATAAATAACGGGACCAGTGCAGACTGCGTGGCAGGCAAGTTGTGCCAGATGGCTTTGTGGCATCCCGATTTTCATTGGGACAGGCTTCGCCTTACTACGAAGATGTACTCGTCATCTTATGGATTGGCACTATGGCATACAACCTGGTCTTTTCTTTTTTTCCACGAAGTACAGGGTCGTCTACAAATTTAAAATGATAATTTTCAACATATTGAAGATGATGATATAATTCTTCTGAAATCATTAACGTCTCTTTATAATGATTGCACAGCGCAATAATTCTGGCCGTAGTATTTAAAACATCACCAGAATAAACAATATCTCTTTTTACAGTGCCTATTTCGCCACTGGCTACCGTACCGATATGTAAGGCCGATTTAAATTCAGGAATAGTATTAAACTGTTCCATAAAGTCTGATGCATTTTCCTGCACAAGGTCTTTGATTGCAAAAAAACAATTCAGGCAGTTAGCATCTTTCAGCCCTTGCTGCTTCTCCCAGGAAATAACGATTTCATCACCCACATATTGATATATTTCACCCCTGTTGTTCAGCACAGCTATATTCGCCAGTTTATAAAAAAAACGCAACATTTTGAAGTACCGCTCTTCGCCAATTTGTTCAGCAATTTTTGTAGATGATTTCAAATCCAGGAACATAAAGATCCGCTCCTCTCTTACCAAAGTGTGGTATTTCCCTGCTAATCGTTTTTTTAATCGGCCAACACCATATGTTTCGGTAACATCTAGTAGAAAAAAAGTAGCAATTAATATAAAGTACCATATGATAACCAGCCGCAAAACCCTAAGGCTAAATATATCGCTGTACAGTTTCGAAAGAAATGTTCCATCTGCCGTATTATTGGATGCACCAATAACACCTACCAGCAGAATACAAACGCTTAAAAAAATTATATAGAATAAAGAATGGACAAAAAGCTTTTGTCTGTACGTCTTACCTTTTATCTTCTCCCTTTGGTAAAAAACAATAAAACTTCCGGCAAATATACCTCCCACGGCAGGACCAATTGCCGTTATCAAAAAATGTTCCCACGCAGTATTACCGAAAAGAAAATAGAGAAAATATTTTCCCGTTGCCACATCATAATTAACAGCATTGTACAACTCTACAAAAAATCCAAGTACTACCCAACAAAGAGTAATAAATAAAACCTGCTGTATTTTATACTTTAAAGCCTGTCTCATTTCATTATCTAATATATTAAACTATCTTTTCTCTGTAAGTATTTTCTGTCTGGGCCGGTATTCCCCTATTGTACGTCTTTGCTATTACTTACTTATCTGGCAAATACGTTTTCTCTTTATCAATCTCCTTAGCAATGGTATTGACAAAATTATTAGCCGCTGCATGTCGTTTATCACTGTCAGCCTCGGGCCAAGCACTATTGATTACAACTACCAGTTGCCTCGCCGGATCAATATGTATCATTTGACCGTAAATGCCCAATGCTTCAAAACTTTTATTAAATATCCACCATTGGTATCCATATCCTCCTCCGGGCCAAAGTGGTACCTGTGTATAAGTGGCTTTCTGAAACCAATCATCTGGAACAATGGATACACCATTGATACGTCCGCCATCAAGTACAAATTGCCCGAACCTTGCGAAATCACGGAGCTTCGCCTGTAGACAGCAGCCTGCTAATTCTTCATCCGATCTGCCTAATATCCAGGTGGCTTTTTCCTCCATACCGTAAGGAATCCAGATCTTCGTAGCGAGATAATCGGATAAGGTTTGCCCTGTAGCGGCGCTGATCAGCACACCCAACAAATGCGTTTCACCTGTTTTATACACCCATTTTTTTCCGGGTTTAGCTTCGGCTGGTAAACTACGCATATAGCTTACTGTTGCATTCACACCGGAATCAACCGGTACCGAATGAAACCTGGCAATATCAGCATCCGGATCGGTATAGTTCTCATTCCATCGTATACCGGTGGTCATGGTCAATAAATGGTGAATGGTCACACTGTCGTAAGCACTGCCTTCCAGATCGGGGAGATAGTCCGTAACATAATCGTCAACACTTTTGATATAACCATCTTTGATAGCCGCACCAAGCAGCGTACTCGTCACTGACTTTGCAACAGACATCGATGTCCATCTGCCGGAATCGCTGAGGCCAAGTGCATAATGTTCTAACCGGATCTTTCCATTCTGTAAAATGAGGAGACCGGATACCTTTTGTTCCTTTATAAAATCTTCCAATTGTTTTGCTTTTTCTCCACCCGCAGCAAATGCAGCAATGGGTGATCCTTGTGAAAGCAGATGCACCATGCTCCCGTTCGGCACTTCACGACTTTTATAAATTGTATCATAATGCAATAAACGAAGTTGATGATCTTCCTGGTTCCATGGAGAATCGTTGGTCGAAAGAGAATCCGGATCAGTAGTAGTTTGTGCCATAGAAGATGAACCCATAGTCAGCATAATGGTCAGTCCGGTAATTGAAAGGAATGAGGAGGTCAGGAGTTTTCGCATGATTGATCTTGTTTTTAAAATGACCAGATGAAATGCAATTTTGCTATACTCTTCAGGATTTTAGTGAATGAATCCCATAGCTGGAAATATAAAAAAAAATACGGAGAAAGCATGAGATAGGTATTGTGCACTGCTATCTTCCTTAGTAGTTGTTCCCTGCAATGCTGCGGAGCAGGCACCAGCAATGGTGTAAATTGTATTGAACATACTCACGACTACTTTTTGTCACAATAAGTTTACAAATACTGGTTGGCGATATAATTATATGCTAAGATGTTGCTATGATGATCAAAATCAATTCTCACTATGAACATAATCATTTTGAGATAACCAATTTGTAAGGACATTTGGACGGTTCATAACTTAAATAAAATCAACATGAAAACTATATTTATCAAATCAAAAAACTTTGTTTTGCTATTGAAGAAAAGTGTTTTCCTTATCGGAATACTGTTTATGTTGAATCCAATTCATTCACAAGAGCCTACCGCTACATCCGGATGGCAGTTTACCAGTTATACTTTTAAAAACGGATCACTTAAAAGGTACACCAGCCTTATGGGAACTAATTCTAAAATGTATGATACGATCAGTTATAAAGGAGTAAAAGGGAATATGACCATCACCCAAAGCCGATATGATGATAAAACCGGAAAATTACTCGCAGGAGTCACTTACCAGGTTGTTTGGACAGATCCTGAAACTGTTCTTACTGCCAATGAAAAAAGTTCAATAAATTATTCACTTACAACAATTTCTTCAAAGACCTGGACGCCACCACAAAACAGTATTCACTTTAACCAGGGAATTTATGGCGTGTACTTCATTACGACAGATGGTAAAAAATACTTCAATAAAGACATCAACACAAGCCTCACTACAGAAAAGGTAATTGCAGTTGGAACAAAAGGAGCCAAAAAATTTGTTCAGGTCAATCTCGGCAATGGATTTGTATTCACTTATAATTATGAATGGAAAGAAAATATATCAAACATTCCAATCAAAGTATCAGTTGTAAATGAAGGTGAACCGGCATGGCATTTTACCAGTTATACTTTTAAAGACGGATCACTTAAAAGGTATACCAATCTTATGGGAACTAATTCTAAAATGTATGATACGATCAGTTATAAAGGAATAAAAGGGAATATGACCATTATCCAAAGCCGATACGATGATAAAACCGGGAAATTACTGGCAGGAGTTACTTACCAGGTTGTTTGGACAGATCCTGAAACTGTTCTTACTGCCAATGAAAAGAGTTCAATAAATTATTCTCTTTCAACAATTTCTTCAAAGACCTGGACGCCACCGCAAAACAGTATTCGCTTTAACCAGGGAATATATGGTGTGTACTTCATTACGCCAGATGGTAACAAATATTTCAAAAAAGACATCAACACAAGTCTTAGTACCGAAAAAGTAATTGCAGTTGGAACAAAAGGTGCCAAAAAATTTATTCAGGTCAATCTGGGCAATGGGTACATGTTCACTTATAATTATGAATGGAGATAAAGAAGTCTCTATTTGTGCTACTTGTTTTCGGGATATCTAAAGAGTTCAGGGAAATAAAGAGCAGATAAAAGTTGAACTATTTTTCTTCGGACTAATGTTGATAACCAGTATTGGACTTTTTATTTTGTTGCGCTGGTAGAAAACAAAAACCATAAAATAAGTTCCGTTCTGACAGGTTTTCACCAGCAAATCATAAGGCATACAATACAAGTCAGTTATGAGGGAAATCATATATTAGTATGATTAGTTAAAATCAATTTCTGGTAAATAACTATTACATTTCCGGTATGAATAAGAGTCATTTTATTATTATGGGTTTTCTGTTATTGCTTTATAGCTGTAAAAGCAAAACAGAGACAGTGAGCCCGGTTGAAGAGAAAATTACTGAATCGGTATATGCAGCCGGAGTAGTGATAAGTAAAAATCAGTATCAGGTTTTCTCTTCCATGAACGGCATTGTAACCAACCTGTATCTGCAGGAAGGCGATACTGTTAAAAAAGGGGACGAAATTTTGAGTTTAAAAAATACAACCGCCCAATTGAATGCTGAGAATGCTGACTTAGCTGCTTACTATGCTGCTGCTACCAGCAATACCGAAAAACTAAAAGACATACAGAATACCATAAAACTGGCCAAAACAAAAATGGAAAATGATGCATCACTCCTGAAACGGCAACAAAATTTGTGGAAGCAGGAAATAGGTACTAAAAATGAACTGGACCGGATTGAGCTGGCTTATAAAAATTCGACAACTGCATATGAAGCTGCCAACTTAAAATATACTGACCTTCAAAAACAAATCAGTTTCCAGGAAAAGCAGGCGCAAAAGAATGTAAGTATTGCCAAAAATATTGCAGCCGATTATACCATAAAAAGTGCGGTGGATGGCAGGATTTATAATATGCTTGTAAAAAAGGGAGAAATGGTATCTGTTCAAATGCCGGTTGCGGTTGTCGGTGATGCATCCGATTTTATGCTGGAACTACAGATAGACGAATATGATATTGCCAGCATAAAAATCGGGCAAAAGATCCTCGTAAGCATGGATAGTTATAAAGGAGAAATTTTTGAAGCGGAAGTCAGCAGGATCAATCCATTAATGAATGAACGATCAAAATCATTTACCATAGAAGCGGTCTTTATAACACAGCCTGCTGCACTGTTTCCCAATTTGACCTGCGAGGCCAATGTAGTGATTGAAAGCAAAGAAAAAGCATTGACCATTCCAAGAAGTTATTTACTGGAAGGAGATCAGGTGTTACTGGCAAACGATGAAAAAAGAAAAGTTACAACCGGTTTAAAAGATTATGAGAAAGTAGAAATCATAAAAGGCATATCAGTTGCCGACCGCATAAAGAAACCGAAGGAATGAATGTAAAGTTAATCATTGATATAGCCCGTTCTCTTTTACTGGCCCGTTGGAAACAAACACTGGTGGCCGCTATTGGCGTTACTTTTAGTATCACCATGTTCATTACCTTGTTGGGCTTTATGACCGGTTTAAATGACCTGCTGGATGGTCTGGTATTAAACCGTACAGCGCATATCCGTTTGTATAACGATGTAAAGCCCAATATGCATCAACCGGTAAATCAGCATAAAGAGTATAAGACCTCTTATAATTTTATTCAGTCTGTAAAATCAGGTTCTAACCGGCAGGAATTGTATAATAGTATCGCCATCATGGCAGTACTGGATAAAGATGAAAGAGTATTGGGCTATGCACCAAAATTAACCACCCAGGTTTTCTTTAATGCCGGCTCGAATGATATTACAGGGGTAATAAATGGTGTAGATGTGGATGCAGAGATCAGGCTTTTTCATTTTAAAGATTATGTTACTTCCGGCATGGCAACCGATATCAGTACTACATCCAACAGTATTATTTTAGGAAAAGGGCTGGCCGATAAACTGCTGGCCAATATTGGTGATGTGGTTCAGCTAACGACTGCATTGGGTGAACGATTTCCATTAAAAGTAGTGGGGTATTTTCAGTCGGGCATAGCCGATTTTGATAAAGTGCAAAGCTTTGCATCGGTTAAAACAGTGCAAAAGATAATGGGTAAACCCGGAAATTATATCACAGATATTCAGATCAAATTAAATAATATTGAACTGGCCCCGGCGATTGGCAAAGAATACAGTAAACTATTTCAGGCAGATGCTGAAGACATTCAAACAGCCAATTCACAATTTGAAACGGGATCGTTTATCCGTACATTGATCTCTTATGCAGTAGGTATTACATTATTAATCGTAGCAGGTTTTGGTATATACAATATATTAAACATGATGATCTATGAAAAAATGGACTCTATTGCCATATTAAAAGCTACCGGGTTTTCAGGAAAAGATGTGAAATGGATTTTTTTAATCATCGCTATCAGTATCGGTTTTTTTGGCGGTATGGTTGGTTTACTGTTTGGCTTTCTGTTATCCTCCATCATTGATCAGATCCCTTTTAATACTGCTGCGTTACCAACGATCAAAACATACCCTGTTAATTACAATCCTGTCTTTTACATGATTGGCACTTCCTTTTCTTTACTAACCACTTATCTGGCAGGCTGGTTCCCCTCCCGCAAGGCAAGTAAAATAGATCCGGTCATCATTATCCGGGGGAAATAATTATGGCAGAAAAAATTCTTGAAGCGAAAGGCATCACAAAATATTTTTATGATCCGGTTAAATTTAAAGTATTAACCGATATCAGTTTTAGCATTAATAAAGGTGAATTTGTTGCTGTTACCGGTAAATCTGGTTGCGGCAAATCAACATTACTATATATCCTGTCAACAATGGATACCGATTATGAAGGAGATCTGTTGATTGATGGAGAATCAATGCGTAATAAAAAGGATGGACAACTGGCCAAAATAAGAAATGAAAAGATCGGGTTTGTTTTTCAGTTTCACTACCTGTTAAATGAATTCTCCGTATTGAAAAATGTGATGCTTCCCGGATTAAAATTAAATAACCGAAGTGCTTTGGAAGTAGAACATAAAGCTATGGAAAAACTAAAAATGCTGGGCATCGATCATCTGGCACAAAAGAAAGCTAACCGGATTTCGGGTGGTGAAAAACAACGGGTAGCCATTGCCCGTGCCATGATCAATGATCCGCATATCATTATGGGAGATGAACCCACCGGCAACCTGGATAAGAAAAACAGTGAAAATGTTTTTAACATTTTAAAACAACTGGCCGAAGAGTTAAATCAAACGATGTTGATCGTAACGCATGACCCAGATTTTGCAAACAGAACACATCGTATTATAGAACTGGAAGATGGCAAGCTATTAACTTAAACGATTAGCTGTTTTATAGTTCATTAAAAGATCCATATTCCCGCCTTAAAAAATGTTTGTCCCCTTATCCAACCTGTTTCCCGCAATCCTGTGGAAAAGGCCCTAAAAAGATAGTACATTGATTGAAACCTGGTCTTTATACTTATCAATCTGTAAATTTTCTTCCTCCATACTTGCCTAAAATAGTATGCCATTTCATGTAAAGCCAGATTTCAGCAGGCTGTTTCATGTCAGTAATGGCCAAAAGCGGGCATTTAAAGACCTCGCTAGAATAAGGACCCTAATTTGCTCCTTAGAATTGGCTGTATGGTGGTAACTACACACTGAAACAAAATACAGTTTCACTTACATAACTATTAATATGAAAAAGAGCATTGTTTTATTCTCATTAACGGCTGTTGTAGCAGTATTGAGTGTATCCTGTAATCCAAAGACCAAAAAAGAGGAACCACAAAAAGAAGTTATTGTAGTGCCAACAAAAACGATCATTATAGAAAAAGATCCTGAAAAAAAAGCGACTACCATCACGTTGGATAAAAATGGCGTAAAAGTGGAAGCGAAGAAAATAGATATTACAATAAAGAATAAATAGCCTGACCAGTCCGTACGCTTTTTTATTTAACCTATTAACCACCTACCATGCAGTATTTAAGAGAGCATCTTGGCCCCGGCCTTTATGAATGGAATAACAAACTGAAATTTAACGGAAATCCATCCCGTCGTCTTTATAACCGTGTTGATGGCAACCAGTTACTGTTTATTATCAATCAGTTTGCAGCTACTGTATCCACATTTAATATTAATACAGTAGTTACCATTCAAAACATGTTGATGTATGAGCTACCGTTGGAAGCAAAAAGTGAATTATCCATTATGAAATGGCTGAATCAAAGAGTTATAGACTGATACCAGACAGTTAAAATTAATTCTCTCTCCTCCTCTTTATTTTTTTTCGCTTATATTATGTCATGAAAATTCTGTTAACAGGTGTTACCGGATATATTGCCCAGCGATTATTACCTGTACTATTGGAAAATGGACACCAGGTAATTTGTTGTGTAAGGGATGCAAACCGTTTTGATCATTCAAGATTTAACAGTGAGAACATTTCCGTAATCGAAACAGACTTTTTAAAAAAAGAAACACTTAAAAATATTCCCATAGCAATTGATGTGGCATTCTATCTTATTCATTCCATGTCATCTCAACAAAATGATTTTGAAATACTGGAGTCCCAATGTGCAGAAAACTTTAAAGAACAGCTTGAACATACGAATGTAAAACAGGTGATTTACCTGAGTGGCATCATCAATGAAGATGTACTTTCTAAACATTTATCCTCCCGTAAAAAAGTAGAGTCCATTTTATCAAAAGGGAAATTTGCATTAACAACATTAAGAGCCGGTATCATTGTAGGTTCCGGCAGTGCTTCTTTTGAGATCATCCGTGACCTGGTGGAGAAACTTCCCATTATGATTACACCCCGTTGGCTGAATACCCGGTGCCAGCCGATCGCCATCAGAAATGTATTACAGTTTTTAACCGGAGTACTATTGAAAGAATCCACTTATAACAAGAGTTATGATATCGGAGGACCTGATATTCTTACCTACAAAGAGATGCTGCTACAGTTTGCAAAAGTGAGAGGGCTGAAAAGAAAGATCATTGTCATTCCGGTAATGACACCAAAACTATCCTCCTACTGGTTATATTTTGTTACTTCCACTTCCTATACATTAGCCAAAAACCTTGTTAACAGTATGAAGATTGAAGTGATCTGTAAACCGAATAACCTTGCTTCGATATTGAATATTTCATTGTATAATTACACCAGTTCCATTAAAATGGCCTTTGATAAGATAGAGCAAAATCAGATCATCTCCAGTTGGAAAGATGCGCTTAATAGTAATGTGTTAGAGAAAGGGATCTCACACTATATAGAAGTGCCGGAAAATGGCTGTTTTAAAGATATAAAAAAAAGAAAGGTGAGTAATGAGCAAATAGTTCTGGATAGGATCTGGTCGATTGGAGGTAAAACCGGATGGTACCATGCTACCTGGCTTTGGGAGATAAGAGGTTTCTTAGATCAACTGATCGGGGGTGTAGGTATGCGAAGAGGGAGAAAAAGTGCCACAAAAATAAATGCAGGTGATACATTGGATTTCTGGAGGGTGTTGCTGGCCAATAAAGAAAAAAAGCGATTGCTGTTATATGCAGAAATGAAATTGCCGGGGGAAGCCTGGCTGGAATTTAAGATCGATAACGATAATGTATTAACCCAAACAGCCACTTTCCGTCCAAGAGGATTGTCTGGCCGTTTATACTGGTATGCTGTACTACCTTTTCATAGCATCATCTTTAACGGGTTGATTAAAAAATTGACAGCAGCATAGCAGGATGGCAATGTAACTGCCGCAATGCTTCCTGATTACAGTGGAGGCAGGTACGAAAGGATTAGATTGGATTCCTACGCAATAAAGAAAAAATTCAAAAACAAAAAGATACATTTGAACTTGTTAACCAGAGGATACGTTATTCACTTGTTACCCAAGTAACCATTTACCCGGAAGCTTTAACGAAATGAAATAATTATATGATGACAAGATGGAATAGCAAATGTATTTTGGTTATTTTCTTAGCGATTTTTGCATTTTCATCATGCTCCAGGCATATTGTAAATTCAAAGACTTCTTCCACTGCAATCAATTCAAAAGACTCCTCCAATAAACCTTATCTGCTATTAATTTCCCTCGACGGTTTTCGTTGGGACTATGTAGAAAGATTTACGCCGCCCCATTTAACCAATTTTATAAAAACCGGGGTAAAAGCTGAATCATTGATCCCCTCCTTTCCTTCTAAAACTTTTCCAAATCATTATACGATTGCTACAGGTATGTATCCTGATAAGCATGGGATATTGGGTAATATTTTTTATAGTCATGCCAAAAAAACAATCTTCAATATTAAAAACAGAGAAATGGTTGAAGATGGAAGCTATTATGGAGGCTCTCCCATCTGGGTGCAGGCAGCTAAAGCAGGCATCGCAACTGCCAGTTATTTCTTTGCAGGAACCGAAGCTGCTATTCAGGGATACCACCCTACCTATTATTATAATTATGATGGAAGCATTAAAAATGAAGCCCGGGTAGCACAGGCTATTAAATGGCTGGAGTTACCTGAAAAAATCAGACCACATTTAATAACACTCTATTTTTCTGATATGGATGATATGGGACATCGCTATGGACCCAATAATGATACCATTTTAAAAAAGACTTTGTATGATTTAGATATCACTTTAGGGCATTTGTTCAAACAAATAGACCAGATAGGACTGCCCGTAAATATCATCATTGTATCTGACCATGGCATGTTAGAAATTTCTGATGAAAAATATCTTCCGGTAGAGATGATAGCAAACAATGAACAGTATTTGACGATCAATAGCGGTGCCATCGTCAGTATACATCCAAAGAACTCCTCTCAAACCGACGTTATATATAACAACTTAAAGAAAATAGAAAATCACTTTAAGGTATACAGAACAGCAAACACACCGGAGTTTGAATCTATACCCAACAATAAAGATTGGGGAGAAATTCAGATTATTCCTGAACCAGGCTATTATTTTAGTGATGAAAAGTCGATAGCATTAATGAAAACATCTCCACAAAAAGTTTCGGGAGTGCATGGATATGATCCGGCACTTAAAGAAATGCATGGAATATTTTATGCAAAAGGACCTGCTTTGAAAAAAGGATACACAATACCCTCTATAAAAAATATTCATGTTTACCCTTTAATGTGTAAAATACTGGGGCTGGAAATACCAACTGATATTGATGGAAAATTAGATCAAATTGAAAGTGTTCTGAATAAGCGATAAAAGATAACAAAACGTCCTATTTGGCGGTGCTATCGATCCCGTTCGTTCAACCGTAGCTGGTAAATTTTTTGTACCAGCCAAATACATTTCAAACAGTAAATTTATAGAAGAAATATCAGCAATTAGCTCTTACTTTCAAAATAAATCAAACAACCAGGAATGATTGCCATAACCAAAGCGCTGGAGAAATGATATCCCCTTACTGGCAGAATTAGGCAAACAGACATTTATTGAATCGCATGGGAATAGTGCTTCTCCGTCAGTTATCGATCAATACATAGAAAAAACCTATACTAATGATACTCTCTCGAATGAATTAAGTAATACAAAAAACATATACCATCTTCTTACCTATCAGGGGAAGGCTGCAGGCTTTTCAAAAATAATTTTCGATACCCCGCATGCAAATATTTCATACCAGCATGTAACCAAGCTGGAACGGATTTATATAGTAAAAGAATTTTATGAATTAAAACTAGGGCTTGAGTTATTGAACTATACCATCGCTTTATCGCAACAAAATAAACAAGCAGGCATGTGGCTCTTTGTATGGAAAGAAAATAAACGGGCTATTAGTTTTTATACAAAGTGTGGATTTAAAATCATTGGAAGCTATGATTTTAAGCTTTCGGATGATCATGCAAACCCTAATCACCAGATGTTGCTGGATTATTAATTCCACCCGGCAAGTACCAACCAACCCCGGTTGGTAAACCTGCCGGCAGGCTCCGGACAAGGTTATTTATAAATAGTAAGCCTTATATTAGAGGTAATCAATTTACTATGCCCGTTAGCGAAATAGAAAAATTTTATCCCAGGACCAGACTACAATGGCGAAAATGGTTAGCTAAAAACCATATTCAAAAAAATGCTGTCTGGCTCATACTGTATAAACAAAATGCAAACAAGCCAACCATTACCTGGACTGATGCTGTTGAAGAAGCCTTGTGTTTTGGCTGGATAGACAGTTTAAAAAAGAAATTGGATGATGAAAGATCAGTACAGTTCTTTAGCAAACGCAAACCTAAAAGCACCTGGTCCCGGATCAATAAAGAAAAAGTACAACAACTTATTGTCACCAAACAAATGACCAGGGCCGGATTAGATTGTATTGCTATAGCAAAACAAAATGGATCCTGGGAAATCCTGGATAGTGTGGAAGCATTGATCATTCCTATAGATCTGGAAGCTGCCCTACGATCCAAAGCAAAAGCTATGGACTTCTTTTTAAGCTTAAGCAAGTCGGTGAGAAAAGCGATGTTGCAATGGATCGTATTGGCCAAACGGCAAGAAACAAGACAAAAAAGAATTGCTGAAATTGCAGCGCTTGCTGCCAAAAGACAAAAACCGAAACAGTTTTAGCTTTTCTCTCTGGCATGTTTCCCTAAATAGAACCTGCCCGGTAAGTAAATTTTCATTAGCTAAACTAATGCAGTTTATGCAAACCTCATCCCCTCCCTTTTTTTGAGCAGATCAATATAAAACATACATTACACTACGGCTATACGTTGTATGGCTATCAAACTTATTTATGAAAAGAAATAAATTTATAGCTGCAGTGGCTGCATTAGTCGCCATGCCATCTTTGTCCTTTGCCCAACTAAAAAAACAAACTATGCGAAAAGATAAAGGGTTTAAAATTGAAGCCGGAGAGGGAAGAATGCATGGACATATTCAATTAAAAGGCGTTAATGTAAACATACTTGATGTAAAAATATCAGGTAGCGATACAGATGGCGACCTTGCTATTTTTGAACAAACTTCTCTTTCACAGGGAAAAGGCACACCCTTGCATATACATCACAATCAGGATGAAGTTTTCTATGTAATAGAAGGAGCTTATTATTTTCAAGTGGGAGAAGAAAAGTATAATTTACGTCAGGGAGACAGCATTTTCCTTCCCCGTAAGGTAGCGCATGCCTGGACCCAGGTTTCTGAAAAAGGAAAAATGCTCGTTACCCTGCAACCTGCCGGAAAACTGGAAGATTTCTTTGTAACGATGTCTCAATTAAATCATGAACCAACGCAATCAGAAATAGCTAAAATTTTTGCAGACAATGAAATGCAGGTAGTGGGGCCTCCATTAAAAGTGGATTAAATATTCATAGCCCCTTTGGCAGGTGATCCTTAAAAAATAACCTGCCCACCGGTAAGTTTACCAACCGGGGTTGGCAAATACACCAGATTCTGTTTGACCTCTTATATCCACCTGCATTAAAGACCCCACCCTATTAAAGCTACTCTATTTCAACCCCTTCTTCTTTCAAAAATCTTTTCCTGAAAACATAATTATAGACAAACTGGTTAGCACCTGTGCTAATAGGGAAAGCATTTACCAATTGCCACCCGTTATTACCCATATAATTTAAAGCATCAATTACCGTATTAAATTTTTTCACTTTCCCTTCTTCGGTCCTTAGGCGATTATCATTCCACACACTTCTGCTTTCGCCATAATCGATATTTATGGTAACCCTGGAGCTCAAAAGTCTGGGAGTGGCAATAACAGCACAATACTGTTCAATGGTGGTTGAATCTGTCTGTGAAAAGCTTTGCAAACAACTGTAAAAAACGATACAAAAAACAATGACTTTTTTCATAATAAGTATTTTCAAAGGAGAAATTACGTTTTAAAATCAGATTGCAAAAGAAATATGCCTTCATTTTTTGTTAAATCAAATTCCCTATCTGTAAATACAATGCTATTCCAAAGTAGCAGTTACCTATCTTAGCAAACAATTCATAAGTGAGGGTAGTTCTGAAACATAAAAACAGCAAAATTTCACTATCATCTCATTTACCGTAACTTGACAAAGTGCCAAAAATAAACACCACTTTATTAGTCCCTTTAGTAATTGGCATAATTGCAATTATTACCTTTATACTCGTCTCCTTAACATTACCTTCTGTATTAATTTTTATTCCCGCAGTGGGTGTCTCGTTTATAATATATCTATCCCGGTTTTATAAGTCCTTCCCTGCCCCACATAAAACTGTACCCTTCTATTTATTATTGCTGAGTATTCAGTTCCTGCAATTTGCAGAACTATACGAAACGGGATTCAATGAAAAGCTTCCTGCCTTACTAGGTCAGGCAACTTATCCGATAAAGTACTGGGTAACATTTAATATGATATCCTTTTTTGTTTTTATACTGGGCGGGATCATTTTATATAAACAGATCAAGGAATTATTGATCATCCCGATATTCTTTATATTGGCCGTAGTTATTTTAAATTCCATTGCACATCTTTTACTATCCATTTATGTTGGCGGATATTTTCCCGGTTTAATTACTGCTTTTATCTATTTGATGATTACTCCAATATTTCTATATAGTGTCTTTAAAGAATAACACCCGGGCGGTAATAGCATTCTCTAAAATGCAGCTGGCCCGCTAAAAATAACTTGTTAACCAGCAAAATATTTCAAAGACTGCTCTATTCTGTGAAATTTTTTTTATAGTTTCAAAAAGTAGAAATTGAGTACCCTAACATAATTTAAAAAAAAAATTATGAATCGGATCTCAAAAAAGGTTTTTTCTTTGGTTGAATATTTTTTTAGCAGGAGGTCACTTTACTGGCCATCTTTTCGATACGCTGGTAATAATTCCAAACTGGAAAGCGGGAACAATAGATAACCTGATCCGGTATAATGACTTTTTTGTGCATACTGACCCCGGTTCCTTTTTTTCAATTTTTGTAATAGGGCCAACCGTAATGGCTATTATCTGTTTTATTTTGTATTTCAAATCAAAAAAAGAAATTAAGATCATATTAGGCATTGGTCTTTTCATAACTATTATCTCCTCTTTATCAACCTTTCTCTATTTCTTTCCCATAAATAATTATTTATTTTGGGGCGAAGACACAATTCTTGATCCTTCTAGAACAAAAACGTTAGCAGCAAAATGGGTGTTAGGCGAATGGTTCAGGCTTGCCCTTGGATTTATAGCTCTTATAATTTCTGCAAGAGCACTTCATTTATCTTACGATAAAAAAAACTCCTGATCAGAGAGTTGAAGAATTTTTCGAAGCTTAACTTAAAACAAACCCCAGTTGTGCAACTAACACTTTTACAATATGCTGATACTTGTCTTATTTCCTTCTTTCTGATTCAATCTGCCGGAGCATATTTTTAGCATTCGCCCTTGTTCATCAACTTATTAAAATGTTTGTATTTTTAAAAATGAATCAGAGAAATTATATTGGCACCGGCATAGCATTAGGCGCCGGAATAGGGGTAACATTTGGTGTCGTAATTGGCGCAGTATTAAAAAACATTGGGATGGGCATCGCTTTAGGAATTCCTGTTGGAGTAGCGATCGGACTCATAATCGGGGTTATATTGACAAATAACAAAAAAAAGGATGAAGCATTAAATAAATGACACAAATATTCGAAGAAAACTGCTGGCCTGGCTTCAAAAATATCCAACTACCATCGTGTACCTAATATTAATCTCCGGCTAATTGCATTTAGTACCTACTTTTGAAAAAAAAAACATGTCGAAAACAAAAATTACAGTCAACAATAATGGTTCTTTAAAAATAGATGGCGATTTTGAAGTAGTGGACAGAAATGGAGGCGTTTATAATTTACAAGGACGAACAATCGTATCCTTTTGTCGTTGTGGTTTATCGAAGAACAAACCTTTTTGTGATGGCTCTCATAACGGGCATTTCGAACATGAAGCGGAAGCATTTGATCTGCCTCCAAAGAAAACAGTTTAATCGATTTTCAGTGGCTTCTTTTTAGACCCATGACTTCATTATCCATATCAAATAAAAGAAGGATTGCAGAAATATCGGCCGTCCTTTTCACTGCTGCGGGTAAGTTTATTTTTATGGACTTCCTGAATTTGCGGTTTCTTTTTATTATTACAGCCATCATTTTATGGTTTGTATATATCATTTATCGGGGAAAATCAAACCCCGGAATAATGAAGTACTGGGGATTCAGAACTGACAATTTCAAAACAGTTCTAAGGATGGTGCTGCCATTTGGTCTTTTTGCTGTGCTTATATTTATTGGTGCAGGCATCATTAAAAATACCATTACGATTACCTGGCATATTATTCCGATCCTTATCCTTTATCCGCTATGGGGTATCATTCAGCAGTTTTTATTAATTGCACTTACCGCAGGGAATATGCAGGATATAAAAGGTCAAAAATGGAATAAAGGACTAATCATTTTATTCGCTGCTTTATTATTTGGCTTTCTTCATTATCCTTTTGTTTGGCTGATAACCGGTACATTTCTGCTGGCCCTTTTTTATGGTTTCATTTATTTAAGTGAACGCAATATTTATGTGTTGGGCATTTTTCATGGCTGGCTCGGAGGGATCATGTATTACACGATCCTGGAAAGAGATCCATTTGTGGAAACATTCGGGGATGTATTACAGCTGACGGGTTAAGCCGATATCATTATTTTGTATATCTTTTTTATATTGAGCTACTCAGTTTATGTTATAGAATTATCCAAAAAGGTGTTTACTGAAAATGCCCGGTTTCGGAATGCCAATCCGCAGTTTAATGGAGTGCTGGAATGCCTTTATGTGGGCATGACAAGCAAAACACCCAAAGAGAGATTCCTGCAACATAAGACAGCTGCTAAAAGTAAAAAAGGTTTTAAAATATCATCTAATATCGTACAGAAATATGGCTCCTATCTGCGCCCAAGTTTATACGAACACCTGAACATCAAAACCATGATAAGAGCAGAAGCATTGAAAATGGAAGCAAAACTTGCCCTGGAATTAAGGAGAAAAGGATATGCGGTTTGGTTTAATTAGATTCCGGTCCGCTATTATTTCTCAAGGAGTTTCTTAGTCATCTTCTCCCCTATCCCTTTCATTACCTTTCCGGAATAGTGAAAAGTTCGCATCCCCAAATTTATAACTAAACGTTAGCCTGACATTACGAACATTCCTACGACGATAAGAGGTTTGATAAAACTGTTCCGTATCATAGATAACGCCATAACGGTTTGTATTGAAAAGATCATTAACAGCAAATGTGAGGGTACCCTTCTTGTTTTTAAAAAAATCTTTTCTCATTGCAAGGTCCACCTGGTACTGCGCATCTCTTTTACCCTGTGGTATTACTTCCGGCGATTCATATTCAGCTAAAAACTGAAAACTCATATCATTAAAGAAAGATTTTTTAGCAGTCACAATCTTATAGTTAGCGGTAAGTTTTGCTTCCCAGCTAAACCCCTCATTGCTTAGATCAAGTCCCTTTACATTTGCATTTACTGTACGATACTGCAGATCAAGCGAAGGAGTTACTTCAAAGTTTTCGCCAAATTTTTGCTGCACTGTAAACTCTGCACCATAACGATTAGTAGTATTCGCATTGATGTAGGTATTGAGTATGGCATTCGGATCCACACCGGCATTGTCCAGTTGGGCATATTGTGCTGCTGTAATGGTATCACTATACTGGGTAATATCATCCGGATTATTTCTAAAATAAACAGAAGCCAGAAAATTCCCGCTAGTATAGTTCTTATTATAATTCGCTTCAAATGAATTGATAAATTCAGGGCGTAGCAATGGATTTCCCTGACGAAGGTTAGATGGATCATTAATATCAATAAAAGGATTCAACTGCCAAAAGCGGGGCCTTCTGATACGCCTTGTATAGTTGAGTTGAAACTGATCATCATCTGATATATCCTTACTGAAAGAAAAACTCGGGAAAAAAGCATCCCATAAATTTTTCAGGGCCGCTGGATATTCATACCCAAACTTAAAAGAGCTATCAATCAGTTCTCCATCAAATTTTGAATACTCTACCCGTATCCCTGCTTTGTATGCGATCTTATTCTTCTTTTCTGCATAAGAAAAGTAAAGCGCATTGATCTTCTCAGTGTACTCATAATTATTACTCAGCGGTAATTTAATGTCCTGGCCGTTATCAATGGCAAAGGCTTCGTACAAACTACTGTATTTGTTTATATAACTTCTAAAACCAGTTTCAATTCTTTTATCCTCCCCTACAGGGTTTACAAAGTCCAACTGAAAGGTAAGCTGATCATTATCATTACTGCCACTATTACGCACCAGTGTAGCCGGTGTATACAAAGTCCCATCCGGGTAATAGAATGTATTATTGATAAATGAACTTTCCGATCCGGGGCCATAGTTGAAATTGATATCTGCCGTCAATTCTTTTCCTTGTTCGGGAAAATTATGTTTGAAATTAAGACCAGATCTTGACCTGTTACGGTTGTAAACACCTTCCGCATATCTTTCTCCATAATACTCCAGCAATTTACTGTTGTTAAGATATTCCTGCTCTTGTGTTTCATCATTGCTGAACTTACTCGTAGAAATATTATGTGTAATGCCCAGTGTGTTCCTGTTATCAATAAAATAATCTACTCCAAAACGAAAAGAGAAAACCCTGTTGTTACGATTATTCCGGGTATCCTGATTGAAATAATTAGTTATTGTTCCGTTGTCCTTATTTTCCCTTCTAGTTGATCCTTTTGCCACACCGCCAGAGCTATTGAACCCTCCGCTTGCAAAAAAATTAATTTTACCTTGTCGTAAATTTAAATTCAGATTACTGTTATAAAGTTCAGGTGTGCCAACCCCGGCCGTTATCACCCCGTTTAAACCTACCCGTTTATTTTTCTTTAATACAATATTTATAATACCGGCGGAGCTGGCTGCATCATATTTAGCAGAAGGATTAGTGATCAATTCTACCTTCTCAATATTATCAGCAGGTATCTGATCCAATGTAAGAATAGTAGGTCTTCCGTCCACAAATAGTTGCGGCGTACTGTTTCTCAATTCCACATTGCCATCAATATCTACAGACAGAGTTGGTATATTACGCATCAGATCTACAGCCGTGCCACCCACAGCAATCAGACTTTTGCTGACATTAAAGACTTTACCATCAACCCCAAGTTCTAAAGCAGGCCTGCTGGCCTGTATAACAACACCCTTTAATATTTTAATATCAGTAGCCAGTACAATATTGCCAAGATCTATTTTGATACTTTCATTCACACTTCCTTTAATTAAAAGTTCTTTTACTACAGGATCGTACCCTGCAGCTGAAAAAATCAATTTCAATTCACTGCCAGGAGAAACACCTGAGAACCGAAAGTCGCCATTTGAAAGTGACAGCATTGCATTGATCAATGAATCTTTTTCTCCGGCTCTTTTGATAAACAATTGTACAGAAGCCAATTCGATCCCTTTACCTGAACTGCTGTCTATCAGTTTACCATATATACTATTTTGCTTTACAACGATTGCAACAGATTCAGTATTCTCTGCTACCTCACGGTCAATCTGCGCATGAAGTGTATTATTATAGCAGAAAATAATAAAAATATAAATAGCTATCCGCATAATCTTATTTGACAAAAAAGAGAGAATGATACTAACAATTATTATTCCTAATTGTTGAAACCTTCCGGAATTGAATAAAAGAAGATGCAAATTTAAGAAAAATGCTATCGTTTTCTGCCCTTTCAGGCATTAATTTAATGTACTAAATAATTGCGGAGCATTATTACGCTTTTTTCCAATTATACGCTCTGAAATAATTTATTTTTTTATTATTGTCAAATCGTATTTCGATTTTTTCGTATTTAAAATCTTTACCATCAAGATACTCTTTCCCGATAATGATGGCGGTAGTAACACCTTCTTTAGTAATGATTTGAATGGGTACTGTCATCTCAAATCTATTCTTTGGGTGAGCTTTCCAAAATGCTTTATCACTCTTTGTTATGACACTTCTTGGAATGTTTCTTAAATATTTCATATAAACAAGCACTTTGTCTGCATAGAGTAATTCAGCAGAATCTGCTTTGTGCTCATTTCTCAGCCGGAATAATTCAGCCACTAATGTAGCTTCTATTTTCTCCTGCCCATATTCCTGCTGAAATAAACCTGATGAAAAACAAGCTAACATGATATAGAAAATATAATACATATATAATTCAACAATTAATTAATTACAAAATTAATCACAAAGCAATGAACGTTCAGCATCCAATAAACTCAAAGAAAGCATCGAATTTTATTGATCAACTGCCTCTCCTCTTATATATCCGCTCCAGCATTTCATATACATCAGCATGATTCGCTTTTAATAGTTCTGGCTGCTCAAAATAATATTCAGAGATAACAGCAAAGAATTCTACCGGACTGGTCGCACCATACATATTAATGTCGGAGCCATAGGTTTTCATTTGCCAGATCGTTGAATCCATTAAATTTTTCCATTGCTGTACATATTTTCGTTCCAGAATTATTTCCGGAACGCCATCCATCGTTCCATCCATTTTATCGACCAGGTGTACAAATTCATGTATAGCCGTATTATGTGTGTCTTTGTTATTAACAAATCCCTGACGCAATTGCCATTTTGTAATCACCATTTTATCTTGCATGGCACCCGTACCCACCATTCCGCTAACAGGTCTGTCAGCACCTCCCTGATCAAAATCCTGGTTAAATGTTCCGGGATATAATAATATTTCCCGAAGGTTTATATATTGCCAGTCAGGTATGGTAAAGACCGGAATAATGGCAGCTGCAGCAATCAAAAGCCGATCCAGATCTTCCACTTCGGCATTAACACCCGTTACCGGCACGGCCAGTAAAAAATGTTCTACCCTTTTTTCAAAATATTCTTTATCCTTCTCATTCAATTGCCAGTAAAACTTAACATAATCATTTAATACTTCTTTGTAATTCTCCGGCATTGTAATAACTTCTTTTTCCCCTTTCATCCTAAAAGCCAGCAAAATTACTATGACTACTAATATTAATATTGTCAGAAGCTGATAAACAGTAACAAACATAATATGAAGTTAGACAGGATTTTTAATTGTTGCTTATTAGTTTTTTCTTTTAAAACAGTAAGTAATCTGATTCCATTACAATAAATGATTATCTTTTTACTCTCTTTTACCAGTAAAACAATCAAATGAAACTGCTATCAACAATATCTTTTATCCTGATCATTTCGATAGGTGTCACTGCTCAACAGACTGAAAAGAAAACCATCATGGCCATCTTTGCGCATCCGGATGATGAAGCGGTCACCAGTGTTACTCCCATATTGGCAAAGTACGCTCTGAAGGACATAAGGTTTATCTGGTGATTGCTACCAAAGGAGAATTAGGTGTAAACAAACATGCCAATATTCCTGCAGGTGATTCATTAGCGATAACCAGAGCCGGGGAAGCCGCTTGTACCTGTGCGCAATTAGGAATTCAGCCGCCTGTTTTATTAGGTCTGGGAGATGGATCCTTAGCCAAAGATTTTACCGGACGACCCTTAAGAATAAAACTGGATAGTATATTCAGATCCTATCAGCCGGATATTGTAATTACCTGGGGACCTGATGGAGGTTATGGCCATATGGACCATCGCACCGTACATAATGTGGTTACAGAATTATTTCAATCAGGTGAGTATGAAAAACCTGTACAATTATATTACACAGGTATTCCCACAGTGTTTTGGAAAGAAACGCCAGCTTTTAAAACGACAGTTAAAGGAATGTTTGACAATTGGAAACCGGTCAATAAGAAATACCTGACTGTAAGGATCAGGTATAATGAAAAAGAGTTTAAGAAAGCAATTGCTGCCATGTACTGTCACTGGTCTCAATTCCCCAGAGAGCATATGGATGATATCAGCCTCTGGATGCACAATGTAAACAGAGGAACTGTATACTTAAGGCCATTTGTTCCAGCAAAGAAAATCATGACTGGTTTTTGATCTTCTGCATTAAAGTGCGAAGGAAAATACTGATTTGAAATCATCAACTATTAAATATAAAATAAGTCTGCAAGTTTCATTTACATGGCTTTCATAACCGGCGATTTTTCAGGCTCGGCCAAAACTTTCTTCGTTACAAGATCCTTTATTATTAACTGCCCATACTCATGTCCCAAACTCTCTGTAGAACTTGGATCAAAACTTTGACTTTGGGCCGAATATAAAAGTTTGCTTTCTTTTAATTCGTATAGGTTCGATTCCCAAAAGTATTTAGTATTGGTTACATAATAATTTTCTTCATAGATTCTGTCCATCATGAGTCTTGTATAATGCCAAAACCTGCTTTGATAATAGGCTGAAGAATATTGAACTCTTCCCGGTACATAATACTTTTCACTGGTTTTATCCAACAATACAATTGTAAGTACAGCATCTACACCTGAACTACGCAGTTTATCAATAGCTTGTTCCTCACTCATATTGTCAAAAGCCTTTGGATTATATTCGTTGCAGGCACATACAGCATCATAACCTAATGCTTTCAGATCATTTACAAGATGCTCTTCCATCTTTTCACGAAGGGTACGATCATATTCACGAATCAATCCCAAAACAACAACCTTCTTTATTTTCGTTTGCATTGAGTCTTCAGCTTTCCATGAACTGGTTAATTTAGTAGTAGTTACACAACCCGAAAAGAGTAGCAGTAAGAGAATAGGAAAAATGAGTATCCGTTTCATAATAAATGATTTATACTGTAATATATCCCCTGAAATTATTTTTTTGAATGAGTGAAATCATGTTTATGATTGAATTTCATCACTCCCTATTAGATTGTTTATACAGCCAACTCCCCATCGAAACAGAATGAAAAGCGCTGACACAAAAAATAACAAAGCCTTTGCACATTGCGGCATAAATTTTCGTTTATAAGTAGTATAATGCTTCTGTAAATGAAAAACAGCTATATACTTCTCCGTAATAATGTTGAAAGCAAGTCTTTAAGTTTTGAAGATCTGAAAGAATCCGGGTTGGAGACTTCAGATCTGATCTGGGTTGAATGCCAAAGTGTTTTCTGGCAGAGTCCTACGGAGATTGCTGAATTAAAACCTCTTGTCTTTACTAAAAAAAATCAATTCAAGGAAAATACACCTGCTAAAGCAGCAGCAAATAACTCAAATCATCAGGAGTTGAATGCTTTAAACAATGCTGAAAGCAAATCCATCTTTGTTGAAATGCCTACACCAAATAAGCTTGTTGAAAAAAAAACCATCTCAGCGTCTGATATTGCAGACCAGCACTTAAATAAGTATGGCAATCCTGACAACTCAAATAAAACTTCAACAGCAAAAAAAATATTTGAACTAAATTCAAAATACAGTAAGCCACAAAATTCAATACAAGAGAATACAATAAATGAAACCGTTCAAAAACCGGTTTCAACAGCAGGTATTACTAAATATTCTATTCCTGCGCAAGCAAAAAAGATTGCTCTTTATGCAGGATTATTTGCTGCAGGTGCTGTGCTCATGTTTTTCATTAAGAATAAAACCAGTAAAAATGAAGTAGTGGTACAACAATCCAATACTGAACCTGAAGCTGTTGCCATACAAACGACAATCCTACCTTCAGATACTATTGATTACAATACACAACCAGCTGAACGTTTTGAACAGGAGGATCTCCCTACAGGCGAATTTATTGAATCAACAATCCAACAGCCCAAAGTAAAAGCAACGGTAATAAAAAATAAACCGATTGACGAAATGGAAGATAGAACTGCAGAAGCTGAATTAACTACTGCTAAATCCGTTTCTCAGAAACCAGCAGGGAATCAGGCAAAATCTGCAAAACCGGTACTTGCCGAAAATATAATTCCTAAACTTAGCATTAACGCCAACGACTATAAAGTAGGCTCCTTTGGCGGTATCCGCAACCTTGAAATGACACTGAAAAATGATTCTGAATATCCGCTGGATAAGGTAACCGTTGAGATAGCTTACCTGAATCCGGAAGGCAATATGGTAAATGCTGAAAAGATATTTTTTAAAAGCCTAAAGCCGGGCGAGGAGACAACGATACCGGTACAAAAATCAAAGCGGGGTGTAAAGATCAGTTACAAGATCACTACTATAGAATCAAACGCCATTGCTGGTGATAATTCAAAACAGGAAGGCTCAAATAATTATTCCAGGAATTAATTACTAATTAAAACTGATAGCACATCTTTTTCCAATGGCCGGAAGTGTACACTTCCGCAGATACCTCCAATACCATAATAGTACCAGCCATCCGATTATCTGCTAAAACATTAACTGGTTTTAATAAATTACTATTCGGATTTCTGAATCTAAAATGACTTTTATATGAAAGCATTCATCCTGTCTTCCCTCCTTTTCCTAACGCAGTATCTGTGCGCACAAGTGTATGTGGGTGATAAAACGGAAATAACACAGATCCTTAAGAATATTGAATCTTTTTCAAAACATTATATGGATGGTGATATCGATGCTTTGGCAAATGCCTATTCGCTGAACGGAAAAATATTACCTGCTGGTACAACTATCATAGAAGGACGGGAAGCCATCAAAAAAAAATGGGTGCTGCCTGAAAATGTGAAGATCCTTAATCACAAAGTATCGCCAAAAGAAATAACAATAACCGGTGAACATGCATATGATATCGGATATTATGAAGGCAGTACTCTTCAAAAGGATGGCAAAACAGTAACCTGGAAGGGGAAGTATGTTATTGTCTGGAAAAAAGAAGATAATGACTGGAAGATCTATATTGACATGTGGAATCGGGTAGATTGATTTGAAAAACATAAACAATGACAAAATGAACAACAACCAAACCAACCGTCGCCGTTTTATCAGAAGTTCTGCTTTTGGATTGATTGGTATTTCTGCATTCGGAAATGCAACAGTATTGGCAGCAGGAAAAACCCCGCTTAATGATGATGAGATTTTTTATCGTTATCCTTGTTTAAACGATGAACTTGTCTCCGGTATTGTGGGTGCCGCACATACCAATTTTGACAAAGTAAAAGAATTGGTTTCTCAACGTCCGGAACTGGCAACGGCCTCCTGGGACTGGGGTTTTGGTGATTGGGAAACGGCATTAGGTGCAGCATCACATATGGGTCGTCGGGATATTGCAGAATTACTGATGAGCTACGGTGCAAGAGCTGACATCTTTACAATGGCAATGCTGGGCTCGTATGCTATTGTAAAGAATATGATAGAAACCATACCCGGTATACAAAGTAAACCCGGACCACATGGCATTACCCTGTTGCAACATGCAAAGAACAGACTGAGAGTAAAAGATATTACTGAAGAAGATACGGTCAACGCTAATAAACTGATCGCCTATCTTGAAGGATTAGGAAATGCTGATGAAAAGGCAAAAAGCCTCGATATCACAGATGAAGAAAAACAAAAATATCTGGGAGATTACCGTTTCGGTAAAAAAGAAGATGAAATTTTTACCATCGATCTGAATATGCGAAAATTGCTGCAGATCGGTCGTAAGGGATACTTTGGCAGAGTAATGAACAAGACCGATGCTACTATTTTTTCTCCGGGGGGTGCACCATCGGTAAGTATCAGCTTTGCCTTTAAGAATGAGAAAGCAGTCTCATTAACGATTCATGAACCTCAACCACTCGTTACTGCCATCAGGATCTAAATAACAATTTTGCTACTTCAACCCTTTTAAATAAAAACTTTTACTACTCCCTTGCTAAGCGGTAAATTTGCGAAGTGATCAGACGCTCATTAGAAATAATTACCAGCAGTTTCAAAATGGCTTTGCAGGAGCTTTGGAAAAATAAACTCCGCACATTTCTTTCATTATTTGGTATTACGATCGGCATTTTCTGCATCATTAGTGTGCTGGCTACTGTAGGTAGTCTGGAAAGAAATATTCAAAATGAAATAAAATCGTTGGGCAACAATACCATTTATATTGATAAATGGGATTACACGGCTGGTGGCGGACCGGATTATCCCTGGTGGAAATATGTAAACAGACCCGTACCAAAATATGAAGAAGTAAAGTTTATCCGGGAACGAACTGCAGGCGCCAGATATGTTGCCTTTTGTTTGCAATCGCAGGTTGAAGTGGGGTATGCCAGTAATCTCCTTTCCAATGTAAAATTTTATGGGGTCAACCAGGATTTTGAAAAAATTCAACAGGTAGAATTGTTACAGGGCAGGTTTATATCAGCTGCGGAATATGATAGAGGTGTTCCGGTAGTTGTAATCGGCTTCGAAGTAGCAGAAAAATTATTTGGCGAACCAGCCTTAGCGATCAATAAAACTGTTGATTTTAAAGGGAAAAAATTAGTTGTTTGCGGGATCATTCGTAAGCAGGGAAAACAAATGATTGGCGGCTGGGATTTTGACCAGAGTGTTCTCGTCTCTTACAAATTCGGACGCACAATTTTTAATGAATTTAAAACAGACCCGGTCATCATCGTTCAGGGTGAGGATGGGTTAACAACCAAGGCCCTAAAAGATAACCTGACAGGCGTAATGAGAGCCATTCATAAATTATCTCCTACAAAAGAAAATGATTTTGCGTTAAACGATATCAATGATTTCAGTAGTGCCATCAGCTCAGCATTTGTAAGCCTGAACATTGGTGGCTGGGCGATTGCTGCATTATCTTTAATAGTAGGCATGTTTGGTGTTGCGAATATTATGTTTGTATCGGTAAGAGAAAGAACCAGCCAGATCGGTTTAAAAAAAGCAATTGGTGCCAAGAAGAGAGTGATACTGGCTGAGTTCCTATTAGAATCCGCCTTCCTTTGCATCATTGGAGGGTTGATCGGTTTGTTATTAGTGTTTGGACTAACACAGGTATTGACGCATGCACTGGACTTCCCCGTATATATTTCTACAACCAATATGGCATTAGCAATATTCATTTGCATTTTTGTAGGTATTGTTGCTGGTTTTATTCCTGCCAGGCAGGCTGCCAGAATGGATCCGGTGGTGGCGATCAGGAGTTAAAAAAACATGGTCATAAAAAGTCAAATTTGTCATACAAGTCATTTCTTCACAAACTCATTACTATTTTTAATCATTTACTTTGCAGGTCATTTTCCCCTTTGACAACTTTTGACTAATTTGACTCATATGCCAGTTATACTTGCAATAGAATCTTCTTGTGATGAAACATCGGCTGCGGTTTGTGTGGATGGTAAAATACTATCAAACTATATCGCCAATCAAACAGTGCATGAAACATATGGTGGTGTTGTTCCTGAATTAGCATCAAGAGCACATATGCAGCATATTGTTCCCGTAGTAGATACGGCATTAAAAACAGCGAATATTGAATTGGAAACAATTGATGCCATTGCATTTACACAAGCACCCGGATTAATCGGTTCATTATTAGTTGGTGGTCAGTTCGCAAAGTCATTGGCTTTATCGTTAAACAAACCGTTGATCGCTGTACATCATATGCAGGCACATGTTTTGGCTAATCTGATTGATGACCCAAAACCTTCTTTTCCATTTTTATGCTTAACAGTAAGCGGAGGCCATACACAGATTGTATTATGCGAGTCGCCAACGATTATGAAAGTGATCGGTGAATCTATTGATGATGCTGCCGGCGAAGCATTTGATAAATCAGCAAAAATTTTGGGACTTCCCTATCCCGGCGGGCCACTGATCGATAAATATGCTAAAGAAGGCGATCCGAAAAGATTTAAATTTCCGGAACCAAAAATTGATGGACTGAATTTTAGTTTCAGTGGATTAAAGACTTCCATTCTTTATTTTCTGCAAAATGCCGGTAAAAGCAATTTATTTAAGGAAGAATTTACGGCAACAGAAGAAGAGAAAAAAGAGTTTATAGAAAACAATATGGCGGATATCTGCGCTTCCATACAATATCGGATTGTAACGATCCTTTTAAATAAATTAAAGAAAGCTTCAATAGAAACCGGGATAAATGATATTTGTATTGCAGGCGGCGTGTCAGCCAACAGTGGATTAAGAATGGCATTTGAGGAAATGGGAAAGAAATATGGTTGGCATACTTTTATTCCTGCCTTTGAATATTGTACTGATAATGCCGGGATGATCGCCATCACCGGATACTATAAATACCTTGAAGGAAAATTTGCAGACCTTTCAGTAAGTTCTGCGGCAAGAGCAGAATGGTAAAATCCTATAATGGCTAATTCCTATTTTCAATTTAAACAATTCACGGTTCACCAGGATCGATGTGCTATGAAGGTGACAACTGATAGTTGTTTATTTGGCAGCTGGATAGCTGATAAAATTGAAAAAGAAGATTCAGCCATTAGCAATTGTCTTGACATTGGAACCGGTACAGGCTTATTATCATTGATGGTAGCACAAAAAAATGCAGGAATAAAGATAGAAGCAATTGAAATAGACAATGACGCTTCATCACAGGCGAAAGAAAATATAGCCTCCTCTCCCTTTTCTGAAAATATCAATGTCATTCATGCAGATGTGAAGGAATATGTGTTAGAAAACAAATATGATATTATCATCAGCAACCCTCCCTTTTATGAAAAAGAATTAAAGGGAGCATGATAGCGATAAAAACAAGGCACATCATGATGAAGGATTATTACTTGAATGAACTGCTTCATATTATAAAAGTAAACCTAAAACCTGATGGCATCTTCTACCTGTTACTGCCATTTAAACGAAATGAAGAGATCAGAGAACTACTCACTGATAAACAATCTTTCAATCCTGCAAATAACTTTCGTTCGGCAAACGGTGAGTCATGATTATTTCCGAATAATGCTTTCGGGAAAACATAGTGCTGAGCATACCAATGAAACAGCGATCAATGAAATATCAATTAAAGATGAAAAAGGAAAATATACTTTGGAATTTTCTAACTTACTGAAAGAGTTTTATCTCAATATTTGACGATAAAATAATCTCCGAATTGAACCGCAATTTCCTGGTTTATTACAATCTCCTATACTTTCAAAAAATAAATTCTTATTTGAATGGTTACAAATCAACAACCATCGATTACTTATTTATGAAACTATATTACAAAAGAATTTTATTTATTTAACTTAAAAAGTATAGCCATGAAAAAGACATTTTATGTAAACCTGCTAATGATAACTTTATTCACAGGACTTCTAATTAGTTGCTCAAAAGAAAAAATAACAGAACAAGACACTTCATTTATGAACGCAAGCATCTCAATGAAATTAAGTGATCAAAATGATCAAAATGGCAGCATTGCCGGATTGATAATTTCAAATAGTGCCAAATATTCAATACTATTATATGGAAAAACTAAAACTATGGGTCCATTTTTTATTAACCCTGATGGAACTTTTAAAATTGAAAAAATCCCCGCTGGGACTTATAAACTTGTAATTAGTTGGTCAGATCCCAATACCGGCATTACTGATAATGAAATCCAGATTTCAACATATTCGCTTCAGGTTATAGTTGAACCTGGAAGGACAACAAATTTGACTCCCATATTTTTATAACTTAAATAGCCAAGCTTTTAAACATGGGTGGAGTTAAAATTGAAAAACCCCACCTATGTTCTTCTCGTGTAGAAAATAAAGTAATAAACATTATTAGCTTCAAGCATCATAAGCATAATCATTTAAATAGTAAAAAGGTTTAGTTAGTTTACCATTTTTGGCAATCGTTGCTCTTTCAATTAAAGCAGAACCATTATTAACCAGATCTTCCAACACAAATTTGATCAGTTGTTCACCAAAATACCGGCTGGCATCCCTGGGCAGTTCATTGGGCAGATTTCCTACTGCCATAATATCAATTGAATTTTCCAAATAGGGTGCCGTTTTCTCCAATGATTTCTTATCAATTCCATACACAGGGTCTTCAATCGTCTGGTCACCTGCATTTATTGGTACAGAACCATTGGCATCATCTGTTATATCGGCTATCGTCTGAATGATGAAATGCTCTGCTTTTGCATCTTCTTTTTCAAATAAACGGGGAACGGTTTTATCCCAATAAACGCCGTTCATTAAAATATCCGTTTGTTCAGCATAGGGCAAAAATTTGCATTGATACAATTCCGGATGCTCATGAAATTCCTGGCGACTGTATTTTCCAGTTTGCTTGTTTTCATACAACTCAGCACCTTTTAGTTGGGTATATACAGGATATGAAAATCTCCTTTGCAAATAATCATCAGGCTCCACTTCATGAATGCCCATCAGGTTCATGATCTCCAGAATACCATGTGCCACCCTACCAGAACCCGTAACGGCGATCTTTACATTGGGCAACCGAAGACCAAAATAATTATGTATCAACTCTCTGAAACTACGCTGTTTATAGACTCTGTCTAAACTAAACAATCCGGTCCTATTCCCATACGCCATCATACCATTATGGGCCCCTACTATACCTGCAAAAAAACCAAATCCAATGATCCGTTGTCCGTCTTCATGCTCCAGGCACTCATAGTCAATCAGTCTGATCTTTTTTTCCAGAATAGTCTTTAACAGCTTTTGATTATGAGGCTGCTTCTTTTTTGTGTGTGAGAAAAAAAGATAAGTTTTCTCAGGGATCAGTTTTTCTGCAGGCACTTCTTTAATGCCCAGTAAAATATCACAACTGCTCATATCTTCTGTAATTTCTGCACCTGCTGATTGATATTCCTTATCTGAAAAACAACGATCTGGCGATGATTCCACTACTATATGCACATCCGGGGCATTCTTTTGTATCCATTTGCATTGTGCCGGTGTTAAAGAAACCCTGTTATCGGCCGGAATCTTTCCTTCTTTTATAAGACCTATTCTTGTCATACAGCAGTTAATCAATTGATAAAGAGGCAAATTTGCCATTTAATTCACATAAAACAAACTGATTTGAATCATATCTTAAAAAAACATTAATGTTGTAACTTTAAAATAATTTTTAGTTGGAAGTTACGTTCTCTACATTGACGGTTACTCATAAAAAAGCTACTTATGACGAAGCTTAATCACATTTACACTTTACTGACATTTATGTTTTTTTCGGTTGTTTGGATTTCCTGCCAGAAAAATGCTTCTGATACCACTGGCCCTTACAATCTTAGCTATGGGGACTCTATTTTATATTTGCAACCTACAAACGGAGATTATATTGTTAATCCCCTTACACATCGAAATGGTGTATACGCAGGATTTCCCGATGGAATAGAAATAGATGATAATACCGGCGCCATAAATATTTCAAAAAGTGAAACGGGACTCCGTTACCGAATTACACATACGGCCACAGATGGTACGATTACAACTACAAAAGTGGTTTTATCCGGTATTACATTTACCGATCACTATTATCGTATTTCAAGTGGCGACTCAATTGCAGCTCCAGTTTATAATGCCAGTACTACAAGACCACTACCAATAAATGGTTCCAACTTTGATGAGGGCAACCTTGCCAATAGTGGAGGTTGTAGTGTAAAAACAACTAACGGCCAGATCAACCTTGCCGAAACAATCAGAAATGGTGTTTTTGGCTCAACTCCTCAGAATGACAAAAGAGAGGATTTTGATATCGAATACCGCTTAAATGATGGCAGTGGAAAATCAAAAAATAAACTACGGGTTCGTTTATATTATTACAATACAATGGCAGATGTACCGCAGGATCTTCTGGAAACGCTGCAAGACCGTCAGGATTTAGGTGTATTTCTAAGGGGTGGCGAAACTGTTTCTTCTGCTATAGCCAGTAGAACTGAACGGGAAGCGAGACCAAGACCTCCATGTGTAATTATTATAGCTAATTGATTTTCATTCTTATTGAATAAATTTGATGAACACAGAAGTGTTTATCATGAAGAAATTTATTCTTTTTATTCTTCTTATTGTTTTACTCGTATTTGGATTTTCCCAAAAACAACTTACTTCAAGTTCAGCACTGCTGACATCCTATCAGTCTGCTATCAAAATACTTCAGGAAGCAGAATATCAATCGGAACAAGCCGGAGATGATGACCAACTGCAGGAAAAAGCTGATGAGATTTATGCAAAAGCTTACCATGCTTTCAATAATATTATTCCTGCTGCAAAAAATAATGAATACGACTCCCTCCTCTTCTTTTTAAAACTTAAAACCGCCTATATCTCATTTTACCTGAATGATCAGGTTACTGCAAAATCAGCTTACCTGAACGCATTTATGCTAAAGCAGCATTTAGTGGCAATCGAAGATTCGTTCTTATTCCTGCCCTATGTTTATACGGGTGGAATTTATTATAGTAATAATCTGTTCGATTCTGCAATTTATTATTATAAACATGCAGAAAGAATAATAGACAAATATCAAAAACCACTTGATGGATCCCAACGCATATATAACAGACTTGGCGCCATCTATTATGAAACTGGTAATTACCGACAGGCCAAAAATTATTTTGACAAAAGCTATTACAAGCTTAAACACAAACAACAGCATGTATGCTGGTTTCCTTGGCAACTATCAGATCAATATCGCAGCCATTCAGATAAAACTGGAAGAATTTGAAGAAGCAAAAAAAATATATGAAAATATTTTATCGGCCGACACATACAACGGGACATATAATAATGAGATTTACCACAACCTTGGTATCATTAGCTTACGAGAGAAGAAATTCGGAGAGGCATTAAGTTTCTTTAAAAAAGTAAATTATTCAAACAGTAAAAAGAACATTGAACTACTTTATAATATTGGCATGAGCTGGTCTGGTCTGAATAATTCGGACTCTACCAATCTCTATTTGTCAAAGGCTCTTGAAGAAAACAGTAAATGGTTTGGAAATGGAAAGAGTATTTCAAATGGATTAATAGTAAAATATAAAGCAGGTATTGCTGATAAAAATAAGGACTATAAATCAGCTCTCAGGTATTACCAACAAGCATTGATCCAATTCGACAATAACTTCAATGAGACTGACAGCAGCAAAAATCCCGAGGAATTCAGCAATGTGTATTCATATATCAATTTATTTAATACACTGGCAGCTAAAGCAGATGTGTTTGAAAATATCTATGGCCATGAAAAAAAGATCATCCATCTGCTAAATGCATTATCAACTTATAAGACTGCTTTTAAATTAGCTGATTTTGTTGAAAAAACGTATGACTCCGATGAAGCCAGGTTATTTCTGGGAAAAATAAAATACACGGTTCACAGCAGACCGATCGACATCAGTCTTCATTTGTATGAGCTGACAAAAGATAAAAAATACATGGAGGCTGCCTGGAATTTTGATCAACGGAATAAAGCATCCCTCCTTTCTTTAAACTTGCAGGAAAATGAATGGAAAGAAAAACTAAGCAATAGCAATGAATTGTTGCAGCAGGAAGCTTCCATAAAAAAATCAATAACCCGTACGCTTTTAAAAATTCAAAATAATGCCGACAGTACACAGTTACCTGAATTATATAATTATAACAGAGATAAAGAAATTGAATTGGGGAAAATTCAGGATAAAATTAATGCATCACCGGAAATGAAATCAATTTCGCAGTTGAAGCGGGTCCCGGGAATTTCAGCACTACAGCAACAACTGGATGGATCTTCGGCAATTATCTCCTACCATCTTTCTGATGCAAAAATTCTTATTTTTTGTCTGACAGCCGGTTCGATCAATTATGCACATACAGTTTTAAATGAGGAAGTGATTAATAATATTATCCAATTCAGAACAGCATTACAAAATACCAATGCCGGAGAAAAGTACCAGGGTGCTGATGCCGCAAAATATCTTTTTCAACAATTACTAAATCCTGTTATAGCTCATCTTCCTGGTATCACTAACCTTATTATAATACCCGACGATGAATTACACTATCTGCCCTTCGATGCATTACAGGATGAGAATGATCAATACCTGCTTGAAAACTTTTCAATTCAATATTTATATTCGGCTTCTTTATTTCAGAAAAGTAACAAATCCATAAATTATTCAAGCATCCTTGGTTTTGCCCCATTCGCTTCAAAAGGGAAAAATGACAGTAATGGGATTGACTTAAAAAGATTAACTTATTCAAAGGAAGAGATTGAACAACAAATTGGAAAACTATTTTTTGACGCTTCAGCTTCAAAAAAGAATTTTCTGGATTATTCCAACAAATACGCTGTTATACATCTTGCAACACATGCCGCTGTTAATAATATCGAACCCAACCGCTCCTATATAGCATTCTATCCTGACAGCAGCGACTATCTGTTATATGCTCCGGAAATTTATAACCTTGATCTTGACTCTACTCAATTAGTCATTCTCAGTGCTTGCGAAACTGGTACTGGTCAGTTAGTAAAAGGAGAAGGACTGATGAGCTTATCCCGAGCCTTTTCTTATGCCGGCTGTTCCAACATCATAGCTTCTCTCTGGAAAGCGGAAGACAAAACAACCTCATTTATTACCAAACAATTATACAGGTATCTCAATAAAGGTTATTCAAAAACAAAAGCATTACAAAAAGCAAAACTGGATTTGTTGAATGACAAAGCTATTTCACCATCTTTAAAATCGCCAAACTATTGGAGTCATCTCGTCTTTATCGGGGATTATGAAGCGAATACAAAATCTACTATCCCAATCTGGTTGATCATGTCCGCCTGTTTATTCATTGCTGGCATACTTCTCATTTTGCAACGAAAAAACCGGAAAACACAAAAATAACTGCCTACTAATTCTTCTTCTTTTTGATCTGAAAAGAACGGGAAATATTAAACCCGAATTGAATATCACCTTTTCCCCACTGATTAGTCGTTTCCAATAAAAACACTTTTTCATTCATGCCAACTGCATTGGTAAAATGAAGCTGAAACACATGACCACCTGTTTCTATGTCGAACCCGATTGACAAAGGATTTTGAGTACCATCATTCGGATTTGGATTGAGCCGGTAATAATAATCCACATTCAATGAAATCCTGTTGCTCAGTTTCAATCGGGTTCCTACGCCAACTGCCAACAGATCGTTTGGATCATCAACCGTAGGTACCAGGTTCCGATGTACAATGGTGGGCATCAATTGTAAGGTAAAGCTTTCGCTTATTTTACTACCAATTATAACCTGCCCGTAATAACCCATTCGGGAAGAAAAGTAATCCTTCTTTGTTGTGTCCGTATTCTTCAAAGTCGTTAAACTGGCACCTCCGGTTACAAGTAATGAAAAAGGGAGGGACTTCGGGCCTTTTGACTGATGGATCAATCTGTATTTTGCAAATGCGTCCAGTTCCTTTTTATTGGTGCTTCTGCCAATTCCCGCCATCAGGTTCTTCGACAATCCGAAATCAAATCCCAATCGCATGGTAGCATTGTCAAGACCAAAAAACTCATAAACACCCTTATTGACATTCCCGAAACGATGTAAAATTCTTAAATCCATCACACCAGGACGAATGAGTTCCATACTATGACTCATGATCACCCTGCTGGACTTGAATGAATAGTTAACAAATTCCTTTTGGGGTTTATCATCTCCACCCACCAGGCTTAGCAAGTCTTCGTCCTGTGCTGAAAGATTTGAAAGAGCTATCACAAAACTCCAAATCAATAACAAATATTTTTTTCGTTTCATCATCTTTAATTTTAGAAAGGTTTAGCTGATTTCTATTTTAAGGGATCAAGTGTACAATCAACTTCTATATTCACTGTTTTGGCAATATTGTTTTTAACGACATTCGGAATTTCAATCTTGTAATCAGCAAGTGCTACACCAAAAACGGCGTCAGCCATCACTTTTCCTCCCTTCACCTGTATCTGTCCTTCTGTCTCCACTGTTTTTGTTTCTCCATGAATGGTTAATTGACCTTTTACTTTGGCCGCATATGTTCCATCCTTTGCATAATTTATATCTGCATTATTTACGACAGCTCCTTTAAATTCAGCTTTTGGATATTTATGACTTTCTACATAATTCTCATTGAAATGCTCTTGCATCAATGCTTTCTCAAATTCAAATCCTTTCATTAATACTGCAAATTGAAGATTGCCCGATTTTGTATCCAACACTGCGGTTACACTTTTATTCAATGCTTCAATATTCTCCAATGAAGCTTTCGAGCTGAAATTGATCTTACCTGTTTTAGTAAAATATTTGTCCTGAGCCGATGTAGTTGATGCAATCAAAAAGCCGATTATCATCAGAAGAATTATTTTTTTCATAACTGTTTATTTTAGATTTATAAATATTTTTTAATCCTGAATCACACAACGGTTTAGTATAACATCAGAACCTAACAGTTCATCTGCATTAAACCCTGTACAGGCCCCCTTCACCGTTATTTTCGCACCTGTTAATAAGCCTTCTATTTTTTGCTGATGATCTTCATCCATACTGCATCTAACGGAAGCCATACTACTTTCATCACCTAGTACCAGTGAGAAATTATTGGCTTCGTCTTTTTCAATGGCTTTTAGTGTGCCGTTAACCGCAATCACTTTATCGAGATAAAGAGCATTGGCACCTGATTCATCTTTTTCAAACTGAGAGACAAGGTCAGCCGTTTTCAACTGCATATCAGCCGACACTTTGCTCAGATCCTTTACTTTCCGGTTGTACTCAGAGTAAGCATACCAGCCACCACTCGATAGGGCAACTGCAATGACAAGGAGAATGATTTTTTTCTTTTTCATAGCTTTTATTTTTAATTATTAATACTGCCTGCATCGATCCAGGCTTTTATTTTTGAGATATTGCAACTGCTCATTTTATTGCCCCCTTGGGGCATTGGAGAAAAACCAGGCGAATGATTAATGGCTCCAAATAATTTTCCATTTAGTGCTGCCGCTTTTACATTAGTATATGTAGCCAGTGAAATATTTCCTGAAGGAGCCCCTCCGCTATGGCAACCCAGGCAACCACTTGCCTGCAGCAACGGCACTACAGTTCCATTATATGTCACTCCGTTAGTATCGCATGTTCCATTGCCGGGATTTAATATATCTTCCTTATCATAATAGCAGCCTGTTATAAATCCGGTATATAAAACCAATATTAATAGTATACTCTTCATAAATAAATTAATTATTTGTTGCTCCCGCAGCTATCCAGTTTTTTATCTGATCAATTTCACAAGTAGAAAGCTTAGCACCATTTTTTGGCATGGGAGAAAACCCTGCAAAATGATTGACAGCTCCCCATAATCTACCATCATCCACTTTTGCTTTTACTCCACTATAAGTACTTAAATCAATTCCACCTTGAGGTGTTCCACCGCTATGGCAACCCTGGCACTTATTGCTGATCATATTTCGAATAGCACCGCTATAAGTAAAATTGTTTGCGTTACACAAATCCTGACAAACCAGATCCTGTGCACCTTGTTGGATCCAGTTATAAATAAGTTGTATCTGTTGTGCTGATAATGGAGCATTTGGTGACAATGGCATTCGATCACGGGGATCAGTATCGATGATTCTTTCATATAGCTCACTATCAAACGGACGACCTGGTCTTATGTCTGCTGTCGACATTACATATTGATAAGAGGTAAGAATTACTCCATCTTTGTGGGATGCTACATCATGACAACCACTCATGCTGCAATTAGACAAAAGAATAGGTAAAACCTGTTGCTGAAAATATACTTTCGTTGAATCGCAGGTAGTTCCACCCCCCGTACCTCCGCCAGTACCGCCTCCATTGCCGGAATCGCCATTGCCGGCTACAGCCCCAACATCATGTTTACATGAAATAACCCCTATCACTGATGTGATAAAGATGAAAACAAGAAATATTATTCTTTTTAATTGCATTTGTAGAGGTTTAATAATCAGCTAATACAATACTGAGTCAACACAGCCTTCTAAAATGTAACCATGGCGATAAAAAAAATCCGCCCCAAATAATTTGGAGCGGATCAGTTTTCAAAGGCAAGCATACATCGTTGACTAGTTATCAGGAAAACATTGCTAATTTTTTTTAAATGTCACAAACTCGTTACTGGTTACATTGTCATCCGTAAGTCTGATCTCTGTTGCAGTATTTGAAAGTATTTGCCAGTCGTCTGTTAATTCGCCAAGAGGTTTATTGGAAACAATCTTAGGGCCCAGATCAATATTAAATTTATTGGAACTACTGTTTATACTCCAGGTGCCATTTGTAGTAACTCCATTTTTTACAGCCATACAATTCCCTCCGGAATTGAATGTAAAAGTAGTACCCGGCAAAATCCGTCGTTTCATCATTTCCGCTATCAGTAAATAAGGTAATTCTCCAGGTACCGGAAGTTACAATTTGACTGGTCGAAGAATCAACACCACCGGATCGTTCGCATGAAATAGTGTTTAAGCTATTGCCATCAGCAACGAGTAAAAAAGTAGTGTTTTCATTTTAGAAGTTTTATGTTCACTTATTTGTCAATTCTGAAGAACAGGATGTAACCAACAATAAAAAATCCTCTTCCAGGACTGGAAGAGGATTACCATTAAACCTCCCTGCCTTACGGCAGGCCTTTCTAAAAAGACATTTATCGTTTCTTCAATTTTTTCACATCACGAATCAACTTACCAGCAACTTTATTATGATATAAATGATCCGGGGTTTCATTTATTTTATTTAATAATTCCAACGCATTGCCATAATCCTTAATCCTCACATAAAGCAGTGCCAGGTAATATTCAGTTTCATCATTATAAACAGGTTTGTCCGCTACTTTGTTCGCTTCCAATACTTTTTTAAAGGATATAATAGCACTATCGTTGCTTCTCAACTCAACAAAAGCCAAGCCTCTTATAAACAACTCTTCGGTAGTAAATGCTCTATCATAAACTACGCCAATAACAGTGCTAAAGTTTTTCTCCCGGTAATTTATCAAAACGGATGATTCATCGGTACCAGCTTCACGGTTGGTTACCAGTTCATACGATTGAAAATTGGATGCAAAAACCTTTTCTGGAGTTATAGTAATTAAATTATAGACCGTATAACCAGCAAATACCAAAAGAATACTGGCCGCAATAGCCATCGCATAGCGGATTATTTTTCTGCCGGAATACAGTTGTTTCACATTTGGCTGCATTTCTTTCATCATTTGCTGATGGATTCCCGAAACTTTTTGTTTTAATCCATATAACCGCACCGTTTCACGGGTAGCCTGCAGACTTTTCAGTTCTTCCTGCAAAGCAATATCCGCAGCAAGTTGCTGTTCTAATAATTCTTTTTCAGTTCCTGTTAATGTTTCCATCCATGTATAGAACTAATTTTTCTGACATTTCGGGTGTAAAATTATCCATGCAATAAGTTTTTCAATGTTTCTCTCAATGCCGGTTTTTCATTGATCATTTTTTCCAACTGTTTCAGGCATTTATATTTTTTGTTTCGTACCACTTGTTCATTTTCATAATCCGTGACTTCCAGTATTTCTTTCATCGACCTATTTTCATAATAAAAAAGCACCAATATTTTCTGACAGGTATCACCCAATTCTCCAATCAATTTTACCAACTCAGCTTTTTCTTCTCGGTCTGCCATCAAATGGCTTGTATCCAATTCAGTTTGATCCTGCTCCTTTTCATATTTTTCTTCCCTTGCCAGTGCCCTTCCTCTTTTTTTCAATTCATTCAGCCAGGCATAGCGGTTCAGGGAATATAAAAAGGTCTTTACCGTTGATTCGCCCCTGAATTTATCTTTCTGCACCAGGTCAATAAAACTCACCACTACTTCCTGAAAAATATCCTCCGCATCTTGTCTGTTGCCACTATTATGCATCACATACCAGCTCAGGCTATCAAAATAGCTCCGGTATATCACCTTAATTGATTCATCCAGCCTTTGCCCGTTCCGGAGATTCTCCACCAGTTCCGAATCCGGGAAGTTTCTGATTAGCTCCATGCTTAATACGTAGATTTGTAAGTTTAAAAACCTGTTTTGTAACCTAAACTAAGAATTTTTTGTTAGCCAGCTGCAGCTTGCCTGCCGGCAGGTAGGTTTTTCATACCCGTCAGCAAAAATACGGGAGCTACTAAAAGAATAAAAACATGACCTATTTTGAATTATTTGATATCCCGGTACAACTAAAAGTAGATACAACTACTTTATCCAAAAAATTCTTTGAACTAAGCAGAAAATATCATCCCGACTTTTTTGCCAATGAATCGGATGAAGCACAAGCTGAAGCATTGGATAAATCCGCACTATTAAACAAGGCCTGGAAAACCTTTCAAAATCCAGATGTCACCATTAAATACGTATTAATGGAAAAAGGTTTGTTGGAAGAAGAAGAGAAATATGAATTACCTCCTGCTTTTCTGATGGAAGTAATGGACATCAACGAACAAATAATGGATGCAAAAGAAACTGCTGCCACAAAAAATCTGGAACAAACAATTACTGATCTTCAAACTGAAATATATGAACCTGTTGCAAAAATTGTGGAAGATTATAAGGAAGGTATTACTACCAAAGAAGAGTTGCTGCAAGTAAAAGAATACTATTACAAGAAAAAATATTTAGACCGTATTCGCCAGCAATTAGCAGGAATGGTGTAATATTGCAACCCGATTAGTTGAAGTCTTAAATAGGAAATTGAGTTAATTAGGAATTACAATACGCTTTCCTAATTAACCAATTAACAAAGCAACTAGTTAACAATATGCCCGGGTGACGGAACCTGCCTGCCGGCAGGCAGGTTGGTAGACGCAGCAGACTCAAAATCTGACGTTCGGCAGGCAGGTCTGCCATTCGTAAAGATGAATTGTTGATGATTAATTATTTTTAGTTCTTTATATATTAATTATGTTCACCGTTTATGCCATAATAAGTATTTCCAGAAATTACATTTATGTCGGTTTAACGAATAATTTGGAAAGAAGAATATATGAACATAATAATGGTGAGAACAAAACGACTAAACCATATAGACCTTTTTAAAATAATATTTTCAGAAGAGCATAATAGCAGAGAAGATGCTAGAAAAAGAGAAATATACTTAAAAAGTGGTATAGGAAAAGAGTTCTTAAAAACATTATTTAAATAACTGCCCGGGTGGCGGAATTGGTAGACGCAGCAGACTCAAAATCTGCCGTTCGCAAGGATGTGCTGGTTCGATTCCAGTCCCGGGCACAAAAAACCTCAACAAATTGTTGGGGTTTTTTTATTAAAACCCATAGCTTATAAATCATTGAAAGATCATGTACCTTTAATTGAACTTGAAAAAGAAATTACAAATACTGTTTTTATTTGTTGTTGTAATCACTCTGCCCGCTAATAGCCAGTCGGTATATCATTTACAATATAAGTTCAATTCCATCAACGACCCCGTTACCTATCACTCGATCCTTGTTGCGTATGAATATGGCGGAGGTTTTATACGGGTTAGATATACAGAGCCGGAGACCAATGAAGATGTGCTGGTGGAGATGGATATTGAACAAGCCGATGTGCTGAATAAATCAGGAATGCCCGACAGCACCCGGTTAATTTACAAAGGAGTAAACCCAAGATACATCATAGGCAATGCTACCTGTTTTAAGATACCATCCTTCCTATTTACAAATAAATGGTGCCAATGATTTTTATGAACCCATAGCAGTGATGCCTGCTTCCTGCACTACCAGTCAGGAGACAGACGGTTTCATAGTAGCCACATTTAAAGAAAGAAAAGATCTGTCAAGACCCTTCATCAAACAATTCTTTAGTGAGGATGATGATTTTTATAATGAATTATTCACTACAAAAACCCGGGGATTAACCACCTTAGAAAAAAATATAAAAATGCATATCATCCTGGTGGGTGATATAGCAGATAAAAAAATCGGACAGGCATGTGCCGGAGATATTCAAAAAGTTACAGATATATATCAATCATTAGCCAGTTTTCTGGGTATTAAATACGTAAACATCACAACACTTACAGGAAATAAATTCTCAATTTCCAATGTAAAAAATGCTGTAAATAACTTACGGCCATCATCTGAAGATATTGTGATCTTTTATTACTCCGGGCATGGTTTCAGAAGACCGGAAACCAATTACCGCTTCCCTTTTATGAAACTGAAATCAAATGATGTAACAAAGAGTGAGTTGCTAACCAACTCTCTCAATATTGAGGATATTTATACATTGATCCGAAATAAAAAAGCAAGGTTCAACCTGGTAATGAGTGATTGCTGTAACGATGCGGCTGAATCCAGCAATTCAATAGGCGCCAGAATTGGCAAACTAAGATCTTCGGGGTTGAACTGGAGTGAAGAGAACTGTAAAAAATTATTTATGAATCCCCAGCCAATGTCTGTACTGGCAACAGGGGCTGATCTGGACCAACGTTCATCAAGCAATAATACCTTTGGCAGTTTCTTTACTTATTTCTTTAAAGCATCCATGGAAAACTATTTTGCCCCAAAGAATAAATATGCAACCTGGGATCTGGTTTTACGGGATACAAAAGTCAATACGACACATAAAGCAAATTATACCTACTGCGAAGGTTCTACCCGCCCCAGAGGCGCCTGTTACCAGGAACCCTATTATAAAATAATATTCGGCCGATAGTTACTGCTGATTATTTAAGAGAAAACTATTATCAGGTGGAGGGTATGTTTTCATTGGATATCGACCTTCAATAGCCGTCCATTTTGGCTGCGACCTGTAGTTGTCCCATGCCGTATCAAATTTCAATATCCATGCATACCGGAAGCCACTATCGACCGCTTTCTCCAGCCATTTCCAGGCAGAGGATTGATTATCCGAAAGGGCATATAATTTAGCAATAGTATACATCGTTGAGTAATCAGTAGTATTGGCACTGAGAAAATGCAGATAAAATGTCAATGCCTGTTTTGGATCATTAGCAAGCAGGTTCACTCTCCCATTCAGCTCATCTAATTCCGGCATCTTAAACGGATAGATGGTTTCAGCTTCCCTTAAAAGACCAGTGGCTTTTGCATACTTACCATCATGCATATTATAGGTAGCCAGCATTAATAACTTGGGATAATTTATTTCTTTCCTGTTATACAAAGTGTCCAGATGAACCAATGCATCCTGGTAATAAAATGTTGCTGAATAAGTATCTATTAATTTAAGCCTTGCTCCGGAATTCACGGGTTGAAGATCAACAGATTTTTGATAATGTGGCGAGGCCATTACAGGCAGCCCCATCCACACATAGAGGTCTCCGATCTTATAATTTATATCTGCCAGGATAATATCTCCGGGAACCAGCAAACTATCCGCTTTTAAAAGATAAGCAATCCCATCTGTTCTTGGCTTGGTGATATGGTCGGCTACATTAACTCTTTCTTGTATGCCAGGTAATGTAATATGGTTTTTATTGTAGGTGCCTACTCCCGTATTACCTGCATCAACCAATATTTTTCCATCGGTATCAGGCTTTATTGTTTTCATCTCATCCTGATAGGCATCTGGCTTTGCTGCTGCCAGATGATAAAGAAATATTCCGGCTTTATAATACCAATCTGCATTTTGAGGATACCGATCAATCATCCTTCTATAAAAAGAGATCAACTCCTCATTAGCTGCAGTTGTATCATACCTGCCATATGAGATGATAATGGATTCAGCATCCTTATTTCGTTCCAACTTCTCCAACATCCTCCATATTTTATAATAACCGCCAATGAAATCCGGAGATAAAGAAATTATTTTACGATAAGCTTCTTCAGCTTCTGAATAATGATTCCAATGCTCATATATTGTACCCAGAAAATATTGATCCTCTATACTTTCATATTGCCACAACTTGAAGATGCTAATGATACAGGTACGCAGTCCCGTTTTTGGGAAAGATTTAGAGACGCTGTCACAATAATTTTCAAATTGATCTTTGTCCAGATAATTTTGCAAGGCCAGATTAAAAATCACATCTCCCTCCTGCCATCGCTGCTGCTCATATAATAATTTGCCAAAATAGTGATACACTAATGGATTTGCTTTATCAATAGCAATTGTTTTTCTATAAAATCTTTCAGCTGTTTTAAGATCATGTATTTTATATGCCTGTACAGCGTATAAAAAATGCCCCATCACATCATTCTTTGCCAATTTTAATGTATCAATTTCGCAGGTTCCGATCTGATTAAGATCTAAAACATCAACAATTCCAGGAGATAAAACCTGTCTTTCAAGAAAATGATACCCCTTTTTTCTAAGATCTGCTTCGTAGAAAAAAGAATCAGCCATTGCATACTGTGTAGTATTCATATACACATAACCCAATCTTTCAAATGGCAGAAAATGCCTGGAATTGATCTCGATACTTCTTCGGAATAATTCTTCTGCCATCAAAAGCCTTTTCTGATTTTCAAATAGTAAACCACCATTCAAATAAACTCCCTGAAACCTGGGTTGTAATTCTTTTGCAACTTTATACTGCTCAAGTCCGGGCTCAAATCTATCAGTGGCTGCATACAAACCCAGTAAATTGGTTTGTGGAATGATCCATTGCGGTGCAATCTGTGTAGCTCTTTTATAATAATCTTCAGCAAGCTTATCTTCCTTTTTATATTGATGTAAAACACCCAGCTCATTATTAATATAAGCTGCATTCTCTTCCAAAGCATATGCTTTCTTTTGTTCTTCCAATGCTTTAGCCAGCAATGGTTCATAATTTTCTGAAAGTGGGATCTTTAGCCGGGCAACAATCCCTGAAAAATAATGATACTTGATCTGTATCTTCTTATAAAGTTTATCATCCGGAGAGGTAATCTTTAATGCCAATGCAAGCATTTCCGGATAGACATCATAGCCGTTACTTTTACTATTATAATAACGCCTGCGTTCCAGTTCTGCTTCATCTCCTTCCAGGTATAAATTAATGACCGACTGCGATCTGTCCACCAGTAACACCACCAGTTTTGAAATAAATCTTTTTAATGTGTAGTCGTTTCTTGATAAGGAATTTTTTAACTCTTCAAATTTATCTACATCAACTCCCACATTCTTGTTCGCTTTAATGGCATCCATAAATGCAAATGGAATTTCCGCTGCCGTAAACTCATTTAGTTTTTTATAATCCACCAGTTCCTCAGGGTTCATTTTTTCAAAAGCTTCAAAAAAATATGCCACGGGTGGTTTCGGAATTGGTGGCAAAAATTCTTCATTGCCGGCATCACCTATCGTCACAACAGGTCCCGGTGCTAATCCAGATCCCATTATTGTTTTATCAACGACAGCTAATTTAAAAGCATCAGCTCCATTTACAACAGGGTCTTGTTTGTTTTCCTTTTGCGCCAGTAATGGATCAGCAGCCAATGATGTTTCCAGATAGCTTTTTAATTCACTTACAGTTATTATACCATCATTATTTTTTTCAGCCTGCCCTTCCAATCCATTTATAAGATAATACGAGAAGACACCTCTTCCCCCACCCCAACCCTCATCTTCATTCGATAACTGATCAGGACCAGATGAGGTAATGCGGATCTCATTACTCAACACTTTTCTTAATTGCTCACCAACCAAAAAAGTACCCCTGTTCTCATTACCCACCAATTTCCCTGAATGACAGGCATCGGTAATTAATATAACCTTCGCATTGTTTTTAACGGATAATACATTTGCGTAATCATTAAGGTCTTCGATCCGCAACGCATTGTTTATGTAATTCGTTCTGGGCGTATTATAAGAAAGCAGATAACCGAGGTTTCTGATCGTCACAGATTCTTTGTCTCCGTGTCCTGAAAAATAAAAAAAGACGATATCATCTTTTCCAACAGTCTCCAGCAACCATTCAATAGCTGTGTACATAGCAGCAAATGTTGCTTTCTCATTCAGCAATACCCTGATATTTTCCTCAGGAACTGAACCACCTGCTTTTGATTTTAAAAAACCGGCAAAGATTTCAGCGTCCCGGTCAGCATACTCCAGAGCGCCAATACCATTATTCTCATATTGAGAAATCCCTATTACAACTGCATAAGTCCTGGGAATGCTGGCAACGGGTTCAATACTTATATCCTGCGAAAACAGTGTACAGGCATGTAAGAAAAAAAGGAGAAAAAAGAAGCGTTTCATTAACCCTGGTTTAAATAACTGATGATTGAAGGTTTTCAGGGACTAGAAAAAATAGTATCCACTAAGATCTGGTTGTTAATTCAGTTATTTAAAGATAGACTCTTTTCTGTTTACTAAAAAAGGGCATAAACTTACTTGAATAATGTACAAAAAATGCAGCATATGACTTTTCCATCGACCCGGCACACGAAATCAGTTTTCAATCAGGTAATCAAAACTGATTAAACCCATTTCCAATCTCAGCACCAATCTGATAGCAGCCAAAATTTGTATGCAGGAAAATCAGATCAAACTAAACTGCCCAAATACCCGGCTAAAGGCGCCCCTATTCATTCATTTTTTTTACTTTCACATCAAATTTTCTACATGAAAAAAGTAATAATAGCATTGGCAATGATTTATATTCAATAAAATACTTAATTATGAAAGACGATAAAGATAATATAGAACTAAGTGCTGTTGAAGATCATGATGGCATCTTAACGATTCGTGGCGGTGGTGCAAAAAGAAACTGGAACGGCATCCATTATAAACAAGGAATGTCTGCAAAAAATGTAGGCACAACCAGATTATCGGCCAATATAGCAACCATTCCTCCCGGTGGAGTAGCTTTTGCACATATACATGTTGATTTTGAATTGATCCTTTACATCCTGGAAGGAAGAGTAAGACATGAATTCGGACCCGGCCTTAAAAATATGCTGGAGAATGAAGCTGGTGACTTTATATATATCAAACCCGGTGTGCCACATGAGGTTTTTAACATGAGCGATACGGAGCCGGTTGTTGCATTTGTAGCCCGATCTACTGCTGAAGAATGGGACAATATTATTCCATATGACAGAAACCAGACCGATTAAATATAAAACAATGAGTTGGATCAAAACAATAGCTCCTGCTGCAGCAACCGGAAAATTAAAAGAAATTTACGAACGGGTAAGTACGCCAACTAAAAGAGTTGATAATATTCTTCAGGTGCATAGTCTTCGGCCTCATACATTAGAAGGTCATATGAAGCTATATAAAAATGTATTACATCATAACAGCAATACATTACCGAAATGGTTCCTGGAATCTATTGGCATCTATGTAAGTCTGTTGAATAAATGCAGCTATTGTGTGGAGCATCATTTTACAGGAATGAAAAAACTTATCAACGACAATACAAGATCATCAGCCATCCGCTTGGCATTAGCATCAGCTAATTTAGATACTATCTTTTCAGCAAATGAAATATTACTCTTACAATATGCCCATCAGCTAACATTATCGCCGTCAACCATTCAAATAAAAGATATCAAAAAAATGCAAAATGCAGGAATTGATGATGGTGAAATTCTGGAAGTGAACCAGGTTACTGCTTATTTCTGTTATGCTAACCGTACTGTTTTAGGATTAGGCACTACAACCGAAGGTGATGAACTTGGGATTATCCCCCGGCAACAATGACAATCCTGATGACTGGAGTCATAAATAATAACTCCGGCCACCAAAACCGGAGTTATTCACAGACACTAAACATTTCTTACATCGATTTCTTACAGGCATCAGTACAAACATGTCCTTTCTCTCCATGCGCATAAGCATGACTGTCTTTCTTGCATTCTTTGGTACAAACATGGTCTTTCAAAGGCATTTTAGCCGTTTCAGCCATCATTTTCTTACATTCTTCGCCACACTCATGTCCTTTTTCGCCATGCGCATAATGATGATGACCTTCATGGCAGTCACCAGTACAAACATGGTCTTTTAATGGCATAGCTTCTTTCCCTTCCGTCTTCATACACGCTGCAGTACATACATGCCCTTTTTCTCCATGAGCAAACATGTGCGTACCATCTTTACAAGCAGCAGTACAGACATGGTCTTTTAATTCAGGTACCGGCATTTCTTTTTTGGTTGGGGTTGTTTGAGCATTAATGGCAGTAACAAAGAATGATAACGCCATTACAAATAATAACTTTTTCATGTGCTTATTTTTAGGTTTAATTTTATTACATTTTTTAATTAAATACGATAATTGGTTGGTTACGGTTTTACAGCTACAGCTTTCTTCTCTTCAGCTGTTAGTCCTAAAACGAGGCCATAAACAAGGTGTCCCATTAAGCTGCCAAGTATCATTTTCATTTGCATCGGGCCGGCAGCCGAAGTAAATACGCCCATACCCATCATCGGCATCACGGCTAATTGTGCCATAAAAAACGGGATCATTCCATATAGCATTCCCTTAACAGCCGGGGAATAAGTAAACATGTCTCTAAAAAACAAAATATAAAGTGCCGCAAGTACTACACCAATCATTACATGCATTATCCATCCCAGTGCTTCGGGAATATTCATAAAGCCTGCCAGCATTTTACCAATTGGCATTTCCGGCATTCCCATCATTGGAGCTATCAGCATTAACATGGTCATAGCTGCAGTGGCGATTAAACCACTTTTCATAATTAATTGCTTATTCATAATAAATATTTAGGAATTAAAAATATCCTAAAGGCCCATATACTTTCGTCTGCATGCAGACAAACCTCCTTTTTTGTGCTAAAAACGGTTTAACTAACTTTAGCATTCAATAATTTATGAATGAGCGACAAAACCAAACTTTGGTACTTAGAGAATTTCAACTTACTCAGCAGTCTGGAAATGAAGGAAATGGAAGAACTGAGTAATATGACTACGATGCGGAGTTGTATTAAGAACCAGGTCATTTATTTTACAGATGACCCTTCCGATAAAATTTATTTCTTAAAAAAAGGAAAAGTAAAATTATCCCGGTATGCTCCGGATGGAAGAGAAATTATTGTCGCCTTTCTTGGTCCGGGAGAGATATTTGGCGAATTAGCGATAAGCGGACAGCATCAAAGAGTAGAAACGGCAGAAGCAACTGAAGAGTCACTCATTTGCATATTAAGTGTACAACAAATGGAGATGATGCTGGAAAAAAATCCAAAATTCAATCTTAGCATCACCAAACTAATTGGGTTGCGATTACAGAAAATAGAAAGCCGGTTAGCCTCGCTGATCTTTAAAAGCAGTGACCAGCGTATCTATTCATTCATCCATGATTCAGCAATTGAACATGGAAAAAAAACCGATGAAGGGATAGAGGTCTATTTAAGACTTACGCATGAAAATATTGCAAAACTTACCGCAACGGCAAGACCCACTGTATCTGCTGTTTTCAGCGATCTTGAAAAAAGGAATATTATTCAATACAACCGGAAACGAATTCTGGTAAAAGATATGAATGCTTTAAAGTAATAAAACTGTATTTAAAATTCTTCAAAATTAAATTTTTGCCCTCCGATTGATGCTTCATACATCAATCCCCCTTTTTGTTGCGTAAAGATCATCACCCCTTCCTTATACTTTACATTAGCAGAGGCTCCTTCTGTCACTGCTACTGCTGAGGCTTGTGCTGAAAACTCTATTTTATTTTCTTTAAATCTGTCCAGATCTGCTTTTGACTCAAAGAAAATCACCTCCCGGTAAGCCTGCCCTCCAAATTGAAAACCAATACTGAGCTGCGTTAATTTAGCCTTCCCGATAATGTTTCCATTTTCATATACTACGCCACTTCCTACCGCTCCGCCAATACCAATACCGCCCTTACCAACATTCGGAAAAATAGCATACCCATAAGCCTTATTGAATAAATTTTCCATTAACCCATCCGTTTCAATAAAATCTTCTTTTGCTTCCACACAATCTTCTACCAATCTTTTTTCTTTTTTTGAAGACTGTCCTACTGCAGGGCTATAAACCGAAAAAGCAATCATTAAAATAAAACTACACAAAACCGGAACTAACATTTTCTTCGTCATAAAATTATTTTTTTTAAACTCCCTGTAAAGTTAACATTCATTGATCACCCACAATTCATAGTAAATAGTTTTAACAAAGACTTTGCCAGATTATTTACGGGAATAATAAGCTGACTTTTAAAATGATTACAAAATGGTTGCTACTACTTTTCTGGCTTTCTTCAAACTCAGTTGCTGCCCAACAATCAAATCCTCCTTCAACTAATTTCCCACTTCAGCCAAATTGGGAAAAGAAGATACTGGGATCCGATGGATTCATAATAAAGCAGTAAATGAAATAGGAAAAATAGTTATTGCATTAGAACAATGGCCTTTTATGCAACGGTGAGCCACCCATTGACATCATTCAGCAGATAAATAGTACATTTGATAATAAGTCGTTTAGTATGAAACACTTCAAATACCTCAAATCAGCCATTCTTCTGCTTTTTCTTATTCCTATTATGTGTTATTCTCAGGAAAAGGATATCATGATCAGGATTTTACAAAATGAGTCAGTAAAGCTATCTGATTTTGATACTGAGATCACAATGAAAAAGAAGCAATTCAAAGTTCAGGTTATGCTGGATAATGCAGAGGGTGTATATGTTTTTGCAAGTATCCGGGATTCAGTTTATCGTTTTACAGAAAATAGCCCGATCAGAGACTTTTCTTATCTTAATTTACTCGAGCTAAAGGAGACGGATACGTTTAATACAAACAAAGAACTAAATCTGAGTGAAACGGGTTGGTCTTACTGGAGTTTTAATGACAGCCTGAACTGGCATTCATTTAGTCGTAATCCGGTTGGCATTGGTAGTAAAAGAGTTGTTTGTACGAAAATCATCAAACAGTTACATGATGTTGCGACGGGAGAAACATTTAAATTCAAAGACATTAAATCACCTCTATATCTTTTATTTATTGCCGTAAAGGAATACGATGAAAGCGGTAAGCCGTTGGCCGAACTCATGCGTCGAAAGGTTAAGATCTCCTGGGGCAATAAGGATGATTAACTTCATTTAAGAAAATTATCCATCATATCCTTTTCCCTCCGGGCTATTATCTTCTTATGTTGAAAATATGCAATCACTAAAAGTATTACTCCTGCTATAAAAAAGATATTCCTGCCAATAAAGTAGGCTGTTGAATTTGCGTATTCATTCGACGCTGTAGACTGCTCTCCCATAAAAGACAATGCATTCATCAGAATTAACAGTACCCCAAGCGTAATTAATATATTTCTAGCTTTCATTTTTAAAAGTGCTATTCTATTACAGGAATTCTTTTTAATGTTTCCAAAAGATAGTTCCAGAATTTCTGAACGGAGCTTATCTGTGCCCTTTCGTCAGGAGAATGTGCTCCATAAATATTCGGGCCAAAAGATATCATTTGCATATCCGGATAATTGTTATCAATAATACCACACTCTAATCCTGCATGAACAGTGTTCACATGAGCTTTCCCACCAAATAATTCCTCATACAATTCACTCATTATTTTAATGATGGGCGCATCGGGTTTTGGCTCCCATCCCGGATATTCACCTCCAAAACCAATTGAAGCTCCTATTAATTCAAATGCACTGGTAATGGCATTTGCCAGATCCATTTTTTCAGAATCAACAGCACTTCGGGTAAGACATTGAACAGAAAACTTACCATCTCTTACCAACACTTTGGCAATATTGTTGGAAGATTGCACCAAATTTTCAAATCCCGGAGTCATCCTGTAAATTCCATTAGGGCAAGCATAGATACTTCTAAGAAATTTGTATTGAAAATCAGGGTTCATCCCTTTATTAATGGGCTCTATACTTTCAATTTTCACGTTGAGATTCGGATCAGTGAAATCGTATTCTGCTTTTATCGATTTCTCAAATTGAGCAATTCGTTCTTTAATGGCTTCCGGCTGTTTCTCCTTTACAATTATTTCAGCAACAGACTCTCTTGGTATTGCATTTCGTAAACTTCCTCCATCAATTGAGGCGATATTGAAATCAAATTCATTTGAAAGATTCCAAAGCAACCGATTCATTAATTTATTGGCATTGCCTCTGCCCTTCTGAATATCCATTCCTGAGTGTCCTCCGGTTAATCCCTTTATGGATACACGAAAGGACAAGTTTCCTTCCGGTTTCACTTCTTCAAAACTACCGGAACAGGTAACATCTATACCACCGGCACATCCTATAGTCAGTTCATCATCATCTTCCGTATCCAGGTTCAATAATGTTTTACCATCCAGCAATCCTCCAACCAAACCCTTAGCACCGGTCATTCCGGTTTCTTCATCTATGGTAAATAATGCTTCGATGGGCGGATGTGCAATATCCTTTGAAGCTAACAAAGCCATTATAGCGGCCACACCAATTCCATTATCAGCTCCCAGTGTTGTACCTCTGGCTTTTACCCAATCTCCATCAATGTACATTTCAATTCCCTGTTTGTCAAAGTCAAAACTAGTGTCAGCATTTTTCTGATGTACCATATCCAAATGACTTTGCAGCACCACCGTTTGCCTGTTTTCCATTCCTTTACTGGCTGGTTTTTTAATGATCACATTACCGACCGTATCAACAAGTGTCGGCAGATTCAACGATTCTCCAAATGACTTAGCAAAAGCAATCACTCTTTCTTCTTTTTTTGAGGGTCTTGGAACAGCATTTAAATCTGCAAAATGATTCCATAATGCTTTTGGCTCCAATTGTCTTATTGCTTCATTCATAAACCATTGTATTTTTTGGGTCGATAAAAGTAAATGAAATCCGGAATTTACCAGTGTATTTATTATGTCGGATAAACAAGCTTACTTTTGCCAAATGTCAACAAAGAACAGTTCCACAGCGCATATTCTGGAAAAATTTAATATCAAGGCACTCAACGATATGCAATTGGCTGCTCAAAAAGCAATTGAAAAACAAAACAATATCCTTCTATTATCTGCTACCGGTTCCGGAAAGACACTGGCTTTTCTATTACCATTACTTAACCTTATTGATGCAAAGAAATCAACTTCTCAGGCATTAATTATTGTTCCTTCCAGGGAACTCGCATTACAGATAGAATCGGTTTTTAAAAATATGGGGACCACTATTAAAGTAACCTGTTGCTACGGTGGACATAAAAGAGAAACAGAAGAGAATAATTTAACAGAAGCACCGGGATTATTGATAGGAACGCCGGGACGACTGGCAGACCATATAAGAAGAGGGAACATTACACTGGACACCATTGAAACATTGGTATTGGATGAATTTGATAAATCATTGGAATTAGGCTTTAAAGATGAAATGTCATTTATTATAAACGCATTAAAAAATATCAAGAAAAGAATATTAACGTCCGCCACAGAAGCTGTAGAAATTCCTGACTTTATCCGGATGAAAGATCCGGTAAAACTAAATTTTCTGAATGATGCAGATGAAGAAACCGGGCTGGCAATAAAAATGTTGAAAAGTGATGGAAAGGATAAATTGGAAACACTTTTCAAATTGATCTGCCTGTTAGGCAATCGTTCTACCATTGTTTTTTGTAATCACCGGGAGTCTGTAGAGCGAACCAGTAATTTTCTAAAAGAAAAAGACATTCTGAATGTTTTTTATCATGGCGCTATGGAGCAGCAGGAACGGGATGCAGCACTTTGCAAATTCCGAAACGGAACATCGAATGTTTTAGTAACTACCGACCTCGCTGCCAGAGGCCTGGATATTGCCAATATCCGGTATATTGTTCACTATCATCTTCCGGGCAACGAAGATATTTTTACACACCGTAACGGAAGAACAGCAAGAATGGATGCCAGTGGCACCGCCATATTGATACTTTCTCCTGAAGAAAAACTACCAGATTATATTGATACATCAATTGAACAAATTGAATTGCCAGAAACAAGTATCATCCCGGAAAAACCAAAATGGTCAACGTTGTTTGTTGCCGCAGGTAAAAAAGACAAAGTCAATAAAATTGATATCGTAGGTTTTCTTTCTAATAAAGGAGAATTAAAAAAGGAAGATATTGGCCTGATCGAAGTAAAAGATTTCTTCTCCTTTGTGGCCGTCAAAGAAAATAAAGGTCAGCCATACACTGCAATTGATCAAAGACCAGAAAATTAAAAACAAGAAAGTTAAAATAGCAGTGGCAAAATAGGAAATAGGGTAAGAGCAAAATAATGCCCTTATCCTGATTTTTATTTGAAAATTTGAATACCTTTTATTGTTTCAAAATAAAAGACGATTTGTTATCAATACTTACATTATAAATACCCTTAGGCAGTACAGACAAATCAATTTCCTGAATACCAGATCTGAGTTGCTGCTCTTTAACTAATAAACCAGAACTATTATAGATTCTCAGAATAGCAACCTTTTCGGCCTGAATGGTTAATTTATCATTTACAACGGGGTTAGGATACATTTTTATAGATGAATGCTGGGAAGTTGAAATACTTACTACTTTACTATAACTTAATCTATTATCAATGTCTCTTTGTATTAATCTGTAATTATTAATTCCTGCCGGTGGGTTTTTATGTAAAAATGAATATGAAGTAGTATTGGAACTTGTCCCGGCTGCATTTACCTGACCTAACAGTTGACCAATTGCTTCCGTTTAACGAATGTTGTATCAAAAAATCCATCGTATTAATTTCATTTGTAGTCACCCAATTCAGCAGAATATCTTTATCCCTGTTCTCTGCAGTAAAACGTAGCCAAACAAGCGGAAGAGTGTTTACATTATCTATAACAGCAAAGGGAGAAAAAGATCCAGTATAACCTGTATAGGTTAAACTGTGTAGAAGTAGAAGAAACAGCTCCGGTTTGCCTGAACCCAATTTCCTCCTTCATAATGATAAAGTCTTGGATCGGTCAAACTAACTTCCTCACCAGAATTCCAGTTAAAAGTAAAGTTGATACCAGCACCTCCGTTTGCATTTGTTTTGCTGATATCCCAGGTTCTTCTGACCCTTGGTACTGTTGTAGCCGTACCGTTTCCTCCGTTCAGATAAACTTCATCCAGCACTAAAACAGAAAAATCATCAGCACTTCCACTATTATTCGTAATACTGACCGGATTGTATGCACTGTTTCCAACAGGAAATACTTTTGTACCACTGTTACTTAAATTCATCTTAAACTTTCCACTTCCATTTGTTTTAATGTAGGCGGTTGGACTGTTTCCTGAAATACTTCCTGACGTTAAAGTATAATTAGCAATTGTTAGAACATTACCGTTTAAATTAAGCCTCCCATTCAGTGTAAGGTTATTATCTAATGTGTAACTAGCTCTGTTTGCCAAAACAAATTCTTTATCGCTTCCAAAATCAGAAGGAGAAGTTCCTCCAATCCCATTACTCGAACTTGTCCAATCACTCAAATTATAAATAGTGGAACCTGTATTCTTCAAATAGAATTTTGTAAGATCACCGATTGCATTTCTGAATACTTTTATTGATCCTCCGCTTCTTGGTGCGCCAATAATATCAAAAAAACCATCCCCGTCTATATCTTTTAGATTTAAAGAATAAAGTGAAGCACCGGTAGTTGTTAATAATACAGGAGAAGCAAAGCTAAAATTGCCTGACCCTGAGGAAATATTTTCTAAATATACCAAACGACTATTACCACTCACTACGATATCGGGTTTTCCGTCATTGTTTAAATCTCCTACAGCTATGCCCATTAACCCGGTTCCTGCAGAACTTGCAATATCTATCCTTGATCCAAGTGTAATAGTTCCTACAGTACTTAAATTCGGAAATAGATTTAAATTACCACTTGCATCAGCTCCTGTTAATATATCATCCTTGCCATCACCATCAAAATCAGCTATGCGGATGTCAACAGCTCTTGTACCCGATGTAGCATATCCTGTTGATATAGCCCATGAAAAGCTTGCTGCTGCAGCATCGTAGGCTGTGTTATTTTTATAGGTCCAGATAAACGCATTTTGATAACCTGATCCCATTACTGCATCCACTTTACCATCACCATCCAGATCAGCAACACGACCAGTAACCCAACTGGAGGATAATGATTTAAAATCTGGTTTATAGGCAAATGATAAGTTATTAGCGGGTGTCGTATTTGTATTTTCCATACTATATGTTATATCATTAGCATGGTAAAAGCTTAATAAATCTATCTTCCCGTCATTGTTAATATCAAGCGGATTGGGCATTGCGGTATATGAACTGCCGGTATTAACCTGATGTGCCACTGAGGGAGCCCCTATCGAACTTGTATTCTTATAAAAAGAAGAACCATTATAGCCAACTACAGATCCCATAAAATCAAGATCTCCATCGCCATCAAAATCAGTTGAAATTGTATGCGAATAATTACTTGAAGCAGTATTAGCTGCAGATGTAGATGTTGTAAATGTGCTACTGTTGATAACACCTTGAGATGCACTATTCATCAAATACGATATTGTATTTGTTCCGTTGAGAGCTACAATATCTATTTTCCCGTTACCATCGATATCGGTAAGACTATATTTTTCACTATTAAAATGACCATCAAAGGCACCGATTGTAAAAGAAACTGCATTGTCGAATGAAGTAGTTGTATAAGTATACCCGGATGTGTTTTGAAATTTAAGAAGCATTTAAGATCAGGCGAACCATCAAATTATAACTACCTCAATCAAAAATATATATAAAATTGAGCATTAACCCTTATTATATTCTTTTATCGCTTAGAAAACAACTATATTCACTAAGCAAACAAAAGTACCTCCAACATTCAGTCCTGATCATTTCAATTCTTACACTTCATTTGTAATAATTAATCTTCTCATCGCTTCGTGCTGCGGTTCTTTATCTTTATTTTTTATTATTTTTTTTAAAATTATTATTTTATGAACATGTATGTTTCAAACCTGAGTTTTCACACCGGAGAGGATGAACTAAGAAAATTATTTGAACAGTTTGGTGCCGTTTCATCTGCTAAAATCATTTCTGACAGAGAAACTGGAAGAAGCCGCGGTTTTGGTTTTGTAGAAATGGATTCAGATGAAGAATCGCAGGAAGCGATCAAAGGTCTTAACAATAAAGAAATTGAAGGAAGACAAATGGCTGTATCGATAGCCAAGGAAAAGAAAGCAGGATCTGATAATAAAAGATGGTAAAAGTTTGAAATTTCAGATGATTGAAATGTACTGTTGTTTTTTTACAAAATAAAAACAACAGTACTAAACCTTAGTTTAAGGCCGGTCTGCCTAATCGCTTTAAAAAGAAATAATGTGATCGCAAAGCAGTATAAAAACTTTTATTCTCATTGTATTGAAGATTAAATTCCAGCGCAGTTGCTTTTACGATACCAGATATTTTACGATAATGTATATGGCAGATTTTTGGAAAAAGATGATGTTCTATCTGCATATTAAGCCCGCCACATAAAAAAGAAGCTACTTTATTGTTTGAAGCAAAATTAGCCGTAGTTCGCATCTGGTGTACTGCCCATGCTTCCTCCATATTATCATCCTCATTAGTATGTCTTACTTCGGTGTCTTCAACAACATGTGCTAATTGAAAAACCAATCCTAAGACAAGTCCTTCTGCAATATTCATAGCCAGGTAGCCTATCAAAAATTGCCACCAGGTTACATCCATTACCAGTAATGGAATGACGATGAATAAAGAATAATAAATAATTTTATAAAAAAACAGGTTAAAATATTCAATCCTGGGATGCTTATTCTGATGACTTCTTCCGATATTTTTTTGAAAAAATTTCAAATAATCTTTTCTGAAAAACCAGGATAGAGTTGTCAGGCCGTATAGAAAAAAAGCATAGATATGCTGATACCGTTGTAATTTATTCAATTTGTCAGTTTCACTTACCCTGATCAGTCCGGGAGCAATTTCTATATCTTCATCATGCCCGTCAATATTGGTATAACTATGATGAACGATATTATGTGTCAAATTCCAAACATAGGTATTGGCTCCTATCAGGTTAAAAATAAATCCTAATCTTTTGTTTACTTTTTTATTAGAAGAATAAGCACCGTGCAGGGCATCATGACATACATTAAACCCAACAAAAGACATTGTAATTCCTAACAATATCGCTAACATTAATTGAATAAATATTGGAAAAATCCCGGAGAGAAGAGACACATAAAGCAAAAGCATTAATGAGATAAAAAATATGGTCTTAAACACCATAAATTTATTAGCATACCTTGAAATATTATTTGATTTAAAATATTCTTCTACCCGTAATTTAAGGGTAGGTAAAAATTTTGAATTAACCGGGTCGATGAATTTTAAAGAATGTTTCATTAAATAGTATTGTAGTATATAGTAATTACTTCAACCAGCAAACCTGCAGGTTGGTCTCATTTAAATCGTTTAAAAAAATAATTAGGTTTTGCAGATATTTTTATCTGTAAAGAGAAATGCCAAACTTATCAAAAGGTGCTGGCAATATTTATACTTACCACCCTCCGACTTTCTTTATTGCAGATTTGATTTAAGATGGAATAATTGAATATAGTCTTTAATTTCCATAATTTAAAAAATAGTTTTTACATTCATACATTAGCTTACATCCAGACTTCAACAAAAAAAATATTTCTGTCAGGAATGATTCAATTTAAGATCAGAAAATATACTCGCATTCAATCTTATACCTTTTCAAATACTAACCGGAAATGATCCATTGACTCTTCCTGAAAACAAACTCTGTTAGGACTAATCGTAAAAATATCTACTTGTTTCCTGAATGCTTTACTTGTTAAAATTTTAGGGAGTAGTGATGCATATAGTCCATATTTATGCAAATTAAACTTTCTGAATCTCTTTCTCCATTGAGCTATTGTCTCAATATAATCTAATCTGCCACTACTTTTTGAGATCAATTTAAACAGTGGTTCCGCATTTCTGATCACCATTTCCGGACCATAGGGCAACCATGATCCAGGGAACTCTTCAATCATTAATGCCAGTACATGGGAAGTGGATCCTTTTTTGGCATTAATATTTATCTCTTCAAATGGAATCATGTTCTTACTAAATACCATCGTTTGCATATAAAAGCGACCACCAACAGGCAACAGTTGATATATTGTCTTAAAAAAATTATTATATATCTCTTCCTGCTTACCTGCCTGCCATTCTTCTATAGAACAAAAATGTTCCATTCCGCCAATACAGGTTATTGCATCAAACTGTCCATAATCGTCAGGCGTAATATATCTGCAATCCTTAACCAACACATTCAATCCGTTTTTCTGGCAGGCCATTGCCTGTCCTTCGGATAGTGTTAATCCCATAGAATCGGCGCCTCTTTCATTGTTGATATAAGTCATAAAAGGGCCCCATCCACAAGCCATATCCAGCACTTTACTTCCTTTTTGTATACCAAGGCTGTCAGCAATAAATCTGTGTTTCTGTTTTTGTGCTTCTTCCAATGACATAGTGAAATCACCGTCATATTTAGCACCGCTGAAATCCCCTGTTTCGCCAATACTTGAACGGAAGATTTTGTCAATAGTTGTATATGTAAAATCCAGATCTTTTTATTTGCCATAAAAAAATTATTGATGAAAGAAATGTTCGAAGGAGTAGATACTAAAGATAAATGAATTAAGTGCTACTTGAATTATTTTATTACTGTCCTGCATGGCCAAAACTTAGTTGAAGCACCTCAAAAAAGTGCTAGAAATTAATCAACCCTTTGACCTTTCTTTTCAGATAAACAAAATTGATATACTTAAGGTTTAGAAATTCATAATGGCCGATCAGCAACAGCGAGACAGAGGTTTCCTTTAATACCACGGCGTTATTAAAATTTATGAGTGCCTGATCCTTAGCACCTGCTTTTGCATACTGAATACCTTTCCATAATTCAGAAACATATTCACCTGATTTACTAATTACATTATAATGTTCATTCACTTCTCTTACCAAAAGAGAATTATCACCTTTCCTGAAAAACAATAGCAAAGCATTGTCCTGCGCTTTTGTTGCCGCTGTAATTGCTTCATCGATATTTCTAAAGGACCAATGTAATCTGGCAAGATCCGCATATCGCTTCTTTTGCAAAACAGGTTCATATGCTGCTTTTTCTATTAAATGTGTTAGCAACCGAATGGATTCCTGCTGATCTCTTGCATTTGCCAATGCCCTGATCCTGTTTCTTATTAAATAATCCCATTCGGGATTTATTTCACTACCTTTTTCATATACTTCCATCGCCTCATCCTTTTCATCTTTGCCTTCTAATAATATGGCCAGCCATAAATAAACATTTGTTTGATTGGGACTTAGTTCAATTGCCTTTCTGTAAAATTTTTCAGCCTCCTTCCAGTTGAAATTCTGAAAATGCCAATACCCCATGGCCGCCTGTATATCACCTGAAGTATCATTCAGGTTTATGGCCATATCAAGTTGTTTTTTCGCAAGCGGCAACATTATATCCGGATCTTCGTAGCCTCTGAAGGAAGAAAGCAAATAGGAAATTGCCAATCCCGAAAAAGCCAATGCAAAACCTTTGTCTTTTTTAATGGCCTGCTGAAAAAGTTCTCTCGCAATCAGCAGGTCTGTCTTTTTTCTTTTATCAACTAAAAATTTGCCTCTTAAATACAGATCATAGGCCTGCAGATTAATTGTTGGAGTAGTATCCAGTTTCTCCTCTTCTTTCCTGTAAGCTTTTTATTCAGCACGGAAGCAATGGCCAAAGCTACTTCCCTTTGTATCGAAAAAATATCGTTGAAGGGGCGATCAAATGATTCTGCCCATAAGTGTTCGTCAGTACCTGCATTGATCAACTGAGCCGTAATTCTGACCTGATCACCCTGTCGTTGCACACTCCCTTCCAGAATGACTGCTACGCCCAGTTCTTTACCAATATCCTTGATCGTTTTCGGGATCTTTTTATATTGCATTACCGATGTCCGGGAAATAACTTTTAACGCTTTTATTTTAGAAAGCTGTGTAATAATATCTTCGGTGAGCCCATCACTAAAATATTCCTGTTCCTTATCACTACTCATATTGGAAAAAGGTAATACAGCAATACTATTTTCGTCTATTACTTTTGGATGAAATTTAGGAGCGGTGCCGGTGCAACCGGCTGACTGAATGAGGTAACGACTTCAAATATTTTAACGGGTTCTTTTACATTCTTTAATTTCTCCTGTTTTATAAAAACAGATTCAAGGCCTTTTTTATTCGCAATGTTCTGATTGACCATTTCAGATACATAAATTCCGCCGGAAGGTGCAAGTGCCTGTATCCTGGAAGCAATATTTACCACATCTCCGAATATATTCCCATTTTGCAAAAGCACATCGCCCATATGAATCCCGATCCGTACCGGTATCAAAGGAGGGTCATTTAATTCAGTTTGAAAAATTTTCGCAAATTCTGCTGCATCTGTAGAACTCTGAAAAAGCAATAAGGCTCCGTCTCCATAGTATTGAATGATTTTTCCATTCAATTCTTCGGCGATAATTTCCAGCGATTCCCGGAATCTGTTTATTTTTTCAACAGCTGCATTTTCATCTTCCTGCATCATGGATGTATAGCCCACTATATCAGCAAATAAGATGGCAGCCAGTTGATGAGCATGATCTGACATTGGTTGAAGTTCAGTCGCAAGTTAACAAAAATGCATTTCTTTTAAACTACTTAATCCTGTTACCTGCTTATCATTAAAAAGAAAAGCACAACTTCCGCATAATATAATAATCCCTCCTTTTTCTTTCCTAAATTGCAAAGAGCAAAAATTATTGCCATGCGTATAGAAAATGACCTCAAACTGGGATTCAAAGATGTGATGCTTCGGCCCAAACGTTCTACACTTAGTTCAAGGGTGGAAGTATCTGTAAGCAGAAAATTCAGATTATTACATACCGGATCTAGCTGGGAAGGCATCCCCATTATGGCCGCCAATATGGATACTGTTGGAACTTTTGAAATGGCAAAAGCACTTGCTTCCCAACAATTATTTACAGCTATACATAAGCATTATACTCCTGCCCAATGGAAAAAATTCATCTCTACCGCGGGTAAAGGTATTCAGGAGCATATTGCAATCAGTACCGGCACTTCCAAAACGGATGCAGAAAAGCTGGATCTGATCATAAAAGAAAACACTTCGTTACGTTTTATATGTATTGACGTTGCCAATGGCTATTCTGAAAAATTTGTTTCATTTGTAAAAACGACCCGAAAAAAATATCCGAAAAAAGTTATCATTGCCGGAAATGTTGTTACCGGAGAAATGGTAGAAGAACTATTATTGGCTGGTGCAGATATTATCAAAGTGGGTATTGGTCCGGGTTCTGTTTGCACCACAAGGGTAAAAACAGGTGTTGGTTACCCCAGTTATCAGCCATCATCGAGTGTGCGGATGCAGCACATGGATTAGGTGGGCAGATCATTTCGGATGGAGGCTGCAAAGTTCCCGGAGATGTGGTAAAGCGTTTGGTGGGGGTGCCGATTTTGTAATGCTGGGTGGCATGCTGGCAGGGCACAAAGAAAGTGGCGGTGAACTGATTGAAGAGAAAAGGAAAAAAATATAAGCTGTTTTATGGTATGAGTTCTGAAACCGCTATGAAAAAATATGCCGGTGGCGTAGCAGAATACCGGGCATCGGAGGGCAAAACGACGCAGATCCCTTATCGGGGAAATGTAACAGATACGGTTCAGGATATTCTTGGGGGACTCCGTTCGGCTTGCACTTATGTTGGTGCAAAAGCCTTAAAAGAATTATCGAAACGTACTACATTTATCCGTGTAGCCGAACAACATAATGAGTGGTTTTCAGAATGATTTTTAATTGTAAAATGCAAGCATTGAAAAAACGTCAGGATTATATTTCATGGGATGAATACTTTATGGGAGTAGCTTTATTATCAGCAAAAAGAAGTAAAGACCCCAGTACTCAGGTAGGCGCCTGCATTGTAAACGATAAGAACAAAATAGTTGGAGCAGGTTATAACGGATTACCCATCGGATGCAGGTGACGATGATTTTCCCTGGGAAAAGGAAGGAGAAACATGAACACCAAGTATCCTTATATCTGCCATGCAGAATTAAATGCCATTTTGAATAATATCGGAATGGCACTGGACGGCTGCAAAATCTATACTGCCTTATTTCCATGTAATGAATGTGCAAAAGCTATCATTCAATCCGGTATTACAGAAGTAATTTATCTTTCTGATAAATATGAAGGCAACGATGTATTTAAAGTTTCCCGGCTGATGCTCCAAAAAGCAGGCATTACCTACAGAAAGGTAGCAGCAAAAATTACAAGCCTTACTTTGTCTTTCAAAGAAGAAGATGTCTAATCATAACCAAACTGGTCATTTTATGAAAAATTTATTGTTTATTCTCATTGCGTTTAGCTTTTGCAACTGTTCCAATTCCCAAAAAACAGTGCAAGGCAAAATGAGTCATACAGAAAAAATAATTACAGGTGCAGCGCAAACTGAAAAATATTTTTCCTATATCAAGGGGAAAGAGTCGCTATCCTTGCCAATCAAACTTCCATTATCGGCAATACACACCTGGTAGATAGCTTACAAAGCCTGGGTATAAATATTGTAAAAGTATTCGGTCCTGAACACGGCTTCCGTGGTAATGCAAGTGCTGGCGCAAAAGTGGTAGATGAAAAAGATGCCGCTACCGGATTACCTATCATCTCATTATATGGCCCCAAAACAAACCAAGCAAGCAAGATCTGGCCGATGTTGATATTATGATCTATGACTTACAGGATGTCGGCTGCCGGTTTTATACAAATATTAATGCATTGGTCCGGTTAATGGAAGCCTGTGAAGAAAGTGGTAAAGAATTATTGATATTGGATCGCCCAAATCCAAATGGCTATCTGATTGACGGGCCGGTACTTGACATGAAATACAAATCCGGAATAGGCATGTTTCCAATTCCTATGTCGCATGGATTGACGGTAGGCGAATTTGCACAAATGGCCAATGGAGAAGGATGGTTAAAAAATAAAGTAAAATGTCAGTTAAAAATAATTCCGGTAGCCAATTATGAGCATGATATGCTCTACACATTGCCCGTAAAGCCATCACCGAATTTAAACACACAGCAATCCATCATGCTCTATCCTTCTCTTTGTATGTTTGAAGGAGTATATCTGAATCATGGCAGGGGCACTTATTTTCCTTTTACTGTTTTAGGAAGTCCGGAATTAAAAGGTATTTACGAATTCTCCTATACGCCGACCGGCATTAAAGGAATGGCTGAAACACCTTTGTTTATGAATCAGGTTTGTTATGGTATTGATCTGCGGAACTATGATGTCAATTTATTGGTTCAAAGCAAGCAGATAAACATTAAGTGGATCATGGAACTGTACAAAGCTCATCCACACAAAGAAAAATTCTTCGACTCAAAGCTGAGTAACCAGATGAACAATATTGAAATTCAGATTGGCTCTGGCTTGTTCAGACAACAGATCATTGATGGGAAAATCAGAAGCTGAAATAAGAGCCAGTTGGGAGCCCGGTTTAAGTAATTATAAACTGATGAGAAAAAAGTATTTGCTATACAAATAGGAATTAAGCCGTTGGCGGAGTTAATTTTCATAGCCTCGCATAAGAGAAATATTAATAGGAAAAATAAATAAATGAGGTTTGCAGAGCCCTGTCAGGTAATGTCATTAAATTAAGATGTACTACCCTGAAAGGGTAAAACTTTAATAACCACAGGTGCAACCTGTGGTCAACAACAGCACAATTTATCAACCCTGAAAGGGTTGAATATTCAGCCATTATTGTTCAACCCTTTCAGGGTTGGACTTCTCTTTTATCATTTGCTCGCAGGTTCTACCTGCGGCTATTCGAATTCAAGCCCTTCGGGCTTAGATAAATGACTTTGCCCGTCGGGACAATATGTAAAATTATTTTATGCCTCTGGGGCTGGAATTTCGCTTTAAAAAATTAAATCCACCAACAGGTGAGTAATTAATTTTTCTTCATCGCATTCGCTTCAAAAATCCGTAAGAAGTTGGTTCCAATAATTTTTCGGATATCTTTTTTGCTATACCCCCTTTTCATTAACTCTTTAGTGAAAAAAGGCATATTCGTAACATCATCCATTTCTTGTGGCGCCGAATTGATGCCATCAAAATCACTTCCAATCCCAACATGATCCACTCCTATCATTTTAACGATGTAATCCAAATGATCCAATAACATGGAAAGTGGTGGCCGTAAAGATTTAACCTCCTCAGGGTATTTCTTAAATAAATATTCATTCGCAAAATAAGGCTCCGGATTAACTTTTAACAAGGAGTCCAGTTCGGCCTTATGATCAGCATTGAACAGATCAGACCTTCTGTCGTAGCTGCTATCAATAAAACCAGAATAAAAATTAAGATGTATCACACCTCCATTTTTTCCAATGGCTTTTATCTGTTCATCTTTTAGATTACGGGGCACCGGGCAAAGGCTGTGCACACAGCTATGCGAAACCAGCACCGGCTTAGTAGTAATAGCTATCACATCAAAAAATGTTTTTTCGCCAACATGACTCAGGTCTACTAACATTCCAAGCTCATTCATTCGCTTTACAACCTGTTTTCCAAAAGCTGTCAATCCCTTTTGTTTCAGCTTTTCCGGTTGCATCGTTTCATCCCATGCGGAAGAAGCCCAGTCAGTTGAATTATTCCAGGTAAGTGTCATGTACCTTACGCCTCTATTATAAAACGCATCCAGATTATCTAGGTTATTCTCGATCATATGTCCACCCTCAACACCAAACATGGCAGCCAATTTTTTTTCTTTAATTGCTTTATTCAGTTCATTGTCATTTCCAACCATTCTTATTTTGTCAGGATTCCTATTGGCCACAGCGATCAGGGTATCTATCTCCCTGTTAGCCCACAGATATGGATTTTCTTTTAACCCATCACACCAGACAGAAAAAAGTTGTACATCTACTCCTCCTATTTTAAACCGGTCAATATCAGAATGGGTTATTCCGCTCAGGTCGGTATCGATTACAAGATTATCATCAACCGCTTTACTCAGCAAATCATTATGTGTATCTACCACTATTGATTTAAAATGTAATTTCTTGTAGGATTGTGCTGACAAATAAAAAGGAGAAAGACCCGCAAGTAGAATTAATAATTTTAGCATTTTGAATGGTTACTTGAAAAAAGTGAATATATCGAAATGTTATTGAAAGATAGCTCAGATAATTAAATACAAATAATCAAATTTTACGATTGAAGCCTTTTGATAATTTAAGCGCTTTAGTAATTTATTTTTAATAAACCCATTTATTATCAATGATTTAATCCACAATTGTGGGTAATTCTGTATACCAAATGACAAAACTGAACGTTAAAAAAGCATTATGTTTGTTAAATGAGTTGGATGGAAAAAAGGTCTGTAAAAGTAGCAATCCTTGATCTCTATGATGGCTTCGCCAACCAGGGAATGCGTTGTATAAGAGAGATTCTGAAAGAATGGGGTGAAAGCAATCAACTGGATCTGCAAACTATAGAGTTTGATGTGCGACAGAAAGATGAACTCCCTGATAATTCCTTCGATATTTATATTTCAAGTGGAGGTCCCGGGGATCCGCTACAGAGCCGGTTTGAAGATTGGGATATTGCCTGGTGTCGCTGGCTGGATAGTATGAAAAGGTGGAATCAAAATCCAGACACGACGCAAAAGAAATATATCTTCTTTATCTGTCATTCCTTTCAATTAGCCTCCCGTTACTTTAATGCTGGTATTGTTACCAAAAGAAAATCAAATTCTTTTGGCGTTTTTCCAATGCATATGCTGGAAGCGGGAAAAGATGAACCTGTTTTTGACGGATTGAAAGATCCTTTTTATGGTGTAGACAGCCGAGACTTTCAGGTGATACAACCCAATCATCAATTGCTGAATGAAATGGGTGCTCAAATTCTTTGTATTGAAAAAAGCAGACCACATGTGCCTTATGAAAGAGCGGTAATGGGCATACGCTTTAATGAATACATGATCGGCACACAATTTCACCCGGAAGCAGATGCACCAGGTATGACCATACACCTGCAAACAGAAGACAAAAGAAAATCGGTGATTGAAAATCATGGAGAAGCAAAACTAAATGATATGCTGGCTCATCTTGGTGATCCGGATAAGATCATGTGGACCTACTCACATATTCTGCCTAATTTCCTTAATCAGTCTATAGAACAAATGCAGGAAGTAATGGCATAAAATTATAATGCTTTTTTGCTGACCGCTTTGCATTTACTACCTTCCCTTTATAAACAGGGAATATGATACCAGCAATTAGAAAAGCTTATAACAAATCGTTTACAAAAGAAAAGTATGAGGCTTTTTTAAAAGAACTTCATGCTGCACATCCCGGCGAATTGGATTTCAGGGTTGCTGAAACTCCCATCTTTGTTCCAAAAGATTTTACTGAAAAAATAATCGATGCCTGCGAAAGCATTGTAGATATTATCGTTGATCCGAAATTCAAAGGATTAACAGATAAATCAATTCCTGACAATGTAAAATCTCCCGGCTGTAATGCACATACCCAGTTTATTGCTTTTGATTTTGGCATCTGTATCAATGAAGCCGGAGAATACGAACCACAATTAATAGAAATGCAGGGCTTCCCTACCCTTTTTGCTTACGAGATATTATTAGATGATACATTCCGGAATCATTTTCCGGTACCGGATAATTTTAGTTGTTATCTGGGTGGACATAACAGAGAGTCCTATATCAAATTATTAAAAGAAATCATTCTTGGCAATCATGCACCGGAAAATGTAATCCTGCTGGAGATATTTCCCCGGCAACAAAAAACAAGGATTGATTTTTATTGTACAGAAGATCATGTAGGAATTAAAATGGTTTGCCTGACAGAATTAATTAAAGAAGGAAAGAAATTGTATTACATGAATGACAATAAAAAAACGGAGGTAAAGAGAATTTACAATCGCGTCATTTTTGATGATCTTCACCAGCAAACAGCCGAAGTACAGGATAAAGGAAAATTATTTTTTGAAGAGTTAGATGTAGAATGGTGTCCACATCCTGATTGGTTTTACAGGATCAGCAAGTTTACATTACCATTGATCACGCCATCCTTATGTACCACAAACTTTTTATTTGAATGAGGTAAAACAAATGCCTGCTGATTTAGAGAACTATGTATTGAAACCGCTTTTCTCTTTTGCAGGGCAAGGTGTTGTGATAGATATAACGCAGGAAGATATTGACAATGTAAAAGATCCGGAGAACTGGATACTACAGAAAAAAGTAAAATATGCAGATGTAATTCTCACACCCGATGTTCCTGCCAAAGCAGAAATAAGAATGTTCTATTTCTGGAAAGAAGGTGAAGCAAGACCTGTTGCCGTTAATAACCTTGGCCGGTTGAGTAAAGGAAAGATGATTGGCGTTAGGTATAATAAGGACAAGGAATGGGTGGGAGGAAATTTTTGTTATTTTGATAAATAGCCACAGAGGCGCTGAGTCACAGAGAAATACAATTCAAATTTATTGAATACCATGCAACGACTAAAAGACATTTCACCGAAAGAATTAGCCCCAGGCTTAACCGGTTATTATGCACATGGCTCCAATATGACATTTGGTCTGGTAGAAATAAAAGCCGGTAGTACATTACCTGCACATCATCATGTACATGAGCAGATCACTTATATACTCGAAGGAAATTTAGATATGACAATAGATGGAAAGCTATGCCCATTGTCTGCAGGCATGTATTATGTAATTCCTTCTGATGTTATTCATTCTGCTGTTGCTCTTACAGATTGCAAAGTGATTGATGTATTTAATCCGGTAAGAGAAGATTATCAAGCAACTTAATTTTTAAAATTCTTCTTCAACGCCATCAACTTCGCCTGAAAATCATTCATAGGCTCCTGCTTTTTAGTTACAGGCTTTTGAATAGTTGTTTGCTTCTTTCCGTCTTCCCGACTTACCGGCGAACTATCTTTTAATGACAATGCAATTCTTTTTCTTGCAATATCAACTTCCAACACTGTAGCCATTACTTTTTGTCCCAGCTTTACGGCTTCATTCGGATCGCTGATAAAACGATTCGCTAAATGAGAAATATGAATAAGTCCATCCTGCTTCACACCAACATCTGCAAAAGCACCAAAGTTGGTTACGTTTGTTATAATGGCCGGAATTTTCATGCCGGGTTTCAGGTCTTCCATGGTGCTTACTCCCTCAGCAAAACGAAACTCTTCAATGGGTGAACGGGGATCTCTTCCCGGTTTTTCCAGTTCTTTTATAATATCTTCAATGGTAAACTGACCAATCGATTCTGTAATAAAATCTTTTGCTTTTATCTGTTTTCTTACTTCAGCATTTTGTATTAGTTCAGGAACTGTAGCATTTACTTTTGCGGCCATTGCTTCTACCACATGATAACTCTCCGGATGTACGGCTGAATTATCCAATGGATTTTTTGCATTATTAATTCTTAAAAAAGCAGCACATTGTTCATATGCTTTTGGACCGAGCAGAGAAACTTTTTTTAATTCTTCCCGGTTTGTGAAATTGCCCGTTCTTCATTCTGTATTCCACCATATTCTTTGCAACGGAATTGGTAAGACCTGAAACATAGGCCAGCAAATGTTTACTGGCCGTATTTACATCTACACCAACAAAGTTTACACAACTTTCTATGGTTTGATCCAATGAATCTTTTAAACGGTTCTGATTTACATCATGCTGGTATTGTCCTACTCCAATACTCTTTGGATCTATTTTTACCAACTCACTCAGCGGATCCAATAATCTTCTTCCGATACTGATAGCACCCCGAACGGTTACATCTTCATCCGGAAATTCTTCTCTGGCCACTTCGCTGGCGGAATAAATGGAGGCACCGCTTTCATTCACCATAAATACAGCAACCGGTTTTCCAAAATCAATTCCTCTCACCAATTGATCTGTTTCTTTACTGGCTGTACCATTGCCGTAACCAATTGCATCAATATCATATGTAGCCACCAGTTCTTTTAATGTTTGTACAGCTCCGTTCCAATCATTTTGCGGCGCATGCGGAAAAATAGTATTGTACTTTAAAAAGGTTCCCTGTTCATCCAGGCAAACCACTTTGCAACCACTCCGAAAACCCGGATCAATGGCCATGATTCTTTTATGGCCTAATGGCGATGCTAATAAAAGTTGACGAAGATTTTCTGCAAATACTTTGATTGCTTCTTCATCTGCCTTTGTTTTACTCTGCATTCTGAATTCCGTTTCGATAGAAGGTTTTAGTAGACGGGCAAATGCATCTTCAATCGCCAACCCTAATTGTTTAGAAGCATCATTGTGAGCAGTAATAAATTTTCTTTTCAATTCATCGATAGAAGATTCTTTTTCAATATTAATATCCATGATGAGAAACCCTTCTTTCTCCCCTCTTCTGATGGCCAGTATTCTATGCGATGGACATTGCGCCAAAGGTTCTTTATACTCAAAATAATCCCTGTACTTCTGCGCATCCGCTTCATCTTTCTTCGTCGTTAAAGCTCTTGAAGAAAACACTGCTGTTGCTGTAAATATTTTTCGAATGCTATTTCTTGCTGTTTCATTTTCTGCAATCCATTCCGCCATTATATCTCTGGCACCTTGTAATGCCTCTTCAATATCTTTTACCTGTTCTGTAATATAGTTTGCCGCTTCTTTATTGACGTCAAGCTGTTCTTGTTTATATAAGATAGTTGCTAACGGCTCTAATCCTTTCTCGATAGCAACGGTTGCTTTTGTTTTTCTCTTGGGTTTATAAGGCAGGTAAATATCTTCCAGTTCCGTTGCATTGATGCAATCCTCAATACGTTTCTTTAATTCAGGTGTCATCTTCCCTGCTTCATCAATTGTTTTGATGACGGTTTCTTTTCTTTTTTCCAGTTCATTAAAATATTTGATCTGATCAATCACATTACCCACTTGTACTTCATCCATGTTTCCGGTGGCTTCTTTCCGGTAACGGGAGATAAAGGGCAGTGTAGCACCTTCTGCATGAAGATCATAAACACTGTTGACCTGTTTTAAGGATAATTGGAGTTGACTTGCAATATGTTGAAAATACTTTAGCTTCCATGATTTTTTTATTCGGACAGCAAATGTATAAGTCGAAATGCTTTTAAAAAATTTGTTTTTACAACTATTTCCAGTATACATTAATGAACTTACTTATTCTTCCTCAATATTCATTAATTGAGATAAGATCGTAAATGCTTTTGTCATAACCAGTTTCTTATCGTTAAGGTCCTCGGTATATTCCTTCAATGGCTACTCTACCATTCTGACGAATGGGCGTTTTTACAGCAATCATCCTGAAAATATTATTTTCTTTGGCTTCAAATACATAAGAAGATTCACCGTAACGAACCACTGCGTCTTCTGGAACAGTTAATGCTTTATAATTATCGACCATTATTCTGGCATTCAGAAACATCCCTGGAAAAAGTTGTTTAGGTTTTGTTTCAAAGTGACAATGCACCAAAGCAGTGCGGTTATCATCTACATTTTTGGTTACCAACAAAACTTCACAATCATATTCTGTTTTCGGATCTTCTACAAAGGAAACTTTTACTTTTTGCTTCGGATGTACTGCCGGCAAGTCTTTTTCAAATACTGAAAGCGCCGCATGAATATCATCCGGATTAATCAATTCAAATAAAACATCAGAAGGATTTACATATTTACCAATGTTGACATTAACCTTGGAAACAAATCCATTTATAGGCGAATAAATAGCCACACTTCTGGAGATTTTCTCTTCATTAAGTTTATCCGGATTAATATTGATCAGCCGTAACCTTTCGGACATGCCTTTTCGCATAATTTTTTGTGCATTATAATCCGCTTGTGCCTGTTGAAATACTTTTGCCGCATTAATATCATTTTCATTTAGTAAGTTTTTGCCGTTCATATTCTTTTTCCAGGTATTGCAACCGGGCGCCTGCTACCAGGTAGTCTTGTTGAAGTTGAACCAGTACCGGATCTTCAATCCAGGCTATTACCTGTCCTTTGGAAACATGCATACCTGGCAACAGATCGGTCGATTTTAAATAACCGCCCAGGGGAAAACTTACTGATACCATGTTCTGAGGTGGCACATCAACAGTGCCATTTACAACCAATTCAGTATTCAGTATTTCTTCATTTGCTGACATCAATAGTAATACCGGCATTTGCGATCTGCTCGTTGCTCAGACTGATCTGGTCTGCCGGTTCTTTTATTTTATTTTCAGGTGGCTTATCAGTGGATTTGCAAGATGCTATTAGCACTAAAATGATATATAGATTAATAATACGCATATCAATATTTTTAATTTCCGGTTAAATAATTTATTTCAATAACAGCATTGTTATAATACTGTACAGATTGCAAATAAGATAGTTCGATGTTAACTGCATTGTTCATCAGCATGGTCCATTCGAGGTAACTTATTTGCCCTTGTTTATTTGCCATAGATGAATTTTTCATGATTAATGCCGCTTGTTGCAGCCCGGTTTTCTCATAATAATCAATCCCAGCTTTTTGTTTTTTTAAATCATTATATAATTCATTCAATCTTGAAACAAGAAATTGTTTCGTTGCATTCACTTCCAGCATGGCAACTTCCTGATTTACTTTGCCTGCCCTGATCTTTGCTTTTGTGGCTTTATTAAAGAGCGGTATACCCACTGTTACCATAGCCGTATTAAAGCGGTCGGTTGCACCATAATATTGCTGGGTTACACCATCCCTGGCTTGAAATCCTATTATAGACTGGTTGCTGTATCCAATCGTAAAATCAGGAGAAAGTTTCGCTTTATCTACAGCTGTTTGTGCACCTGACAAAGCCACTTTTTTATTCTCATATTCAAGTAAAGGATGCTTATTAATAAGAACTGTATCTTCCTTGTTCAATTTTTAATTTTAAATCAGTGTACACAGGTATTACTTTTTCTTCTGTATGCAATAACCAGCCCAACTGATCCTGAAGTATAGCGATATCTGCTTTTAATTGCAGTTGTTGTAATTGAAGTTGTTGCAACTGTGCATCTGCTGTCGTTTTTTCCAGCAAATCAGATTCACCGGTTTTTAATCGTAACTGAGCTGCTGTTTGAAAACGGCTATAAATACTATCAAGCCTGTAACAATATTTTCTGCCGTTCCATTAAAAGTACTATTGAATAGAACCGGTGGCTGATTTCTTTTTTCAAATCTGCATACTTTAAGGAATAGGCCGATTGTTGCAGGCTTTCATTTGACCGGTATAGATCCCGTTGCCGTTGATATACAACCGGCAGATTAAAAGACTGGCCTAAAGAGAAACGGGAATCCGTATTAAAACTGTTTATATTACCATATTCAAATCCAATCTGGGTTTTTGCCGGGTCAAAAACTCCTGTTTGTAACTGCTTCCAATAATCTGCTTGCTTCTGTAATACCTGTAATTGCAGATTCCCGGCTTTTGCTTTCTCCAGCATTGCCGGCAATGTTAATCTGCTTTCGGGTGTTTGTGAAGCAGCACTAATGGTTAATGCAAGAAACAGTACCGTTAGTTCCACATGCTTACTTTTATTTTTGAACTGGATTTTATCAAACCAACGAAATAATACCGGTAATATTATCAGCGTAAGCATTGTAGCAGTGATTAAACCGCCTATCACTACGGTTGCCAATGGTCGTTGTACTTCTGCACCTGCACCATGGCTTAATGCCATTGGCAGAAAACCCAATGAAGCAACAGCTGCAGTCATTAATACCGGCCGTAAACGTATTCTGGTTCCTTCCATAATAATTTTATTTAAGTCATTTAATCCTGATTTTTTTAACCTGTTAAATTCTGCAATCAATACAATTCCATTTAAAACGGCGACACCAAACAATGCAATAAAACCTATTCCCGCTGATATACTAAAAGGCATACCCCGCATCCAAAGTGCAAGTACGCCGCCTATTGCCGATAATGGAATAGCAGAAAAAATAAGTAACCCATATTTTAGTGAGCCGAAAGCAAAATATAATATCAATAGAATAAGCAGTAATGCAGCAGGCACTGCTATTGATAATCGTTGAGAAGCTTCAACCAGGTTTTCAAATTGACCTCCATAAGTAATATAATAGCCGGGCGGAAGTTGCAAACGGGTATCTACTTGCTTCTCCAACTCCTTAACCAACGATTCCACATCCCTTCCTCTTACATTAAACCCAACGATTATTCGCCTTCGGGTATTTTCCCTCTGAATTTGATTTGGCCCTTCTTTGATTTCGACAGTGGCCAATTGGCTTAATGGAATTTGAATTCCCAATGGAGATGCAATTAACAATTGCTGAACATCCTTGATATCTTTTCGCAATTCTTGCTTCAATCGAACCACCAGATCGTATCGTCGTTCATTTTCATAAATCATACCTGCACTTTCTACCCGCAAAAGCGGTTCTTACTACCTGATTTACATCTGCTATATTCAACTGGTAAAGAGCAATCGCATTCCGGTTATAATTGATGATGATCTGAGGTAATCCTGTTACCGTTTCAATATAAATATCTTTCGATCCTTCCACTTTATTAATAATCCCACCCAGTTGTTTGGCATAAATAGAAAGGCTATCCAAATCGTCGCCGAAAATCTTACAAACAACATCCTGCCGGGCACCGGATATTAATTCATTGAATCGCATTTGTACCGGGAATTGAAAGCCGGCTATCATACCGGGAATTTCCTTTAGGGCTGCACTCATTTTATCTGCGAGTTCATCATAACTGCTTGCAGAAGTCCACTCCGATTTTGGCTTTAAAGAAATAATTATATCTGTCATTTCAACCGGCATTGGATCTGTAGGAATTTCACTGGCACCAATTCGGGTAACAATTTTCTCTACTTCCGGAAACCGTTCCTGCAGGATAGCAGCCGCTTTTGTTGAGTTGTTAATGGATTCAGTTAATGAACTACCCGTTAAGATGCGGGCATCAACAGCAAAGTCGCCTTCTTCTAATTCAGGAATAAATTCCCCGCCTAACCTTGTAAGTAGTAGAACAGAAAATATAAATAACCCTAGTACAATAGACACAATAGTTTTCGGAAATGCAAGTGCCTTTTTCAATACAGGCTGATAAAGGCGGGTAATAAAACGCATCATCTTATCTGCCAGACTTTCCTTATGACTGATTTTCTTACTCATTACCACGGTAGCAATCATAGGCACATATGTCAATGATAAAATAAAAGCCCCGATTAAAGCAAACGAAACAGTTTGCGCCATTGGACGAAACATTTTCCCTTCTATCCCTACCAGGGTGAGTATTGGCAGGTAAACAATCAAAATAACAATTTGTCCAAATACTGCTGAATTCATCATCCGTCCGGCAGAGGCTTCCACTTCACCATCCATTTCCTTTTGTGTAATATGGATTACTTTTTTTAAGTGTTTACTTTGTGACAACCGATGCATGACTGCTTCCACAATAATTACCGCCCCATCTACAATTAATCCGAAATCAATAGCACCAAGGCTCATTAAGTTTCCTGAAACACCAAAGAGGTTCATCATTATGACGGCAAACAGCATGGCAAGCGGAATAACTGAGGCAACTATTAATCCGGCCCGTAAGTTGCCTAAAAACAGCACCAGAACAAAGACGACTATCAGTGCCCCTTCCAATAAATTTTTTTCGACGGTACCAATCGCTCTGTCGACCATTTTCGTACGATCATAAAATGTTTCCAGCACAACTCCTTCAGGTAATGTTTTTTTGATCTGTTCAATTTTTGTTTTTATACTTTTTACAACCTTAGAAGCATTAGCTCCCTTTAACATCAATACAACAGCTCCTGCCACCTCTCCTTTATCTTTATACGTCATTGCTCCATATCGTACTGCATGACCAATCCGAACTTCTGCCAGGTCTTTTAAAAATACCGGTATACCGTTACTACTATGACGAACCACTATTTTTTCCAGATCTGCAGTAGTTTTAGCAATCCCTTCTGTTCGGATAAATAAAGCAGTAGGACCGCTTTCAATATAAGCCCCTCCGGAGTTTTGATTATTTTTCTCCAATGCAGAAAAAATATCAGCAATGGAAACATTCATACTCTTCAGCTTTTCGGGAACCACCGCTATTTCATATTGTTTAAGATATCCTCCAAAACTGCTTACATCAGCTACACCCTCTGTTCCTAATAATTGACGGCGGACGATCCAATCCTGAATAGATCTCAATTCAGTGAGATCATATTTGGCTTCATACCCTTTTACTGGTCGTATGACATATTGATACACTTCGCCAAGACCAGTCGTAACAGGAGCCAGTTCTGGTCTGCCGGCATTAGCAGGTATTTCGTCCTTCACTTTATTAAGCCGCTCTGCTACCTGCTGTCTTGCCCAATAGATGTCTGTTTTATCTGAAAAAACAATGGTGACTACAGATAAACCAAACCTCGACATAGACCGTATTTCTTTTAATCCGGGAATGTTTGCATTTGCCTGTTCGATTGGAAAGGTTATTAACCGTTCCACTTCCGGTGCTGCCAATGATGGAGAAGTAGTAATTACCTGTACCTGGTTACTGGTAATATCGGGCAAGGCATCAATAGGAAGCTTGTTTACATTAATTATACCGACAACAATTAACCCCAAAATGGACAGTCCGATAATTAATTTATTCCTAATTGAAAATTGAATAATTCTCGTTAACATATGTAATTGTTAATATGCTTAAAAAAGTACAGCGTAGCAGGATAGAATCTTACCTATGAATAGTATTAAATGATTGAAAAATCCTTCTTAAAACTAAAATGGTGATCCAACTTGCAGCTGCATCAAACTAAATTGTAGAGAAAATCAGGCAACAACCCGAGGAGGCTGAAATATAATGTTGGAAAAACTATGTGTGTAGTTAGCGTTAACGCTTGGATAAAACTTTCTGGGCAAAGCTCGAAATTCCTCCTGCTCAAGTTTTATTACCTGAGGTGGAATATCAGTAACGATAGTTATTACAGCAGCAAATTCTGAATTACGGAACGGCAACTGCTGATCCCGTTGGTAATCTTCATCAATTACAATTTTATCATAATGCAATTTAATAAACTGCATAAATGTAATCGTAGGGTCTTCTTTTTTGTGTTCGTTAAAATGTTCAAATAAAACAGGAATTTTGAATAGCTGATACAACTCTGTGTGTGAGAGCATAAAAGTTAACATGAAAATAAAAGCGATTCCCCTTTTCATTACTGCAAATTTAATAAGATATTATGAATACCCTTTTAGATTTTTTCTGTCAGTTATTCATTGATTTACAACTCCATTTTCAGATACTAAATCATTAGTTTCCCCTAGCCTTCTCAAACTGAAGCAAATTTCAGTTATATTAATTTGCAAAGTTTATCAAAAATCATTAGATCTTACCATTGGAACCGGATAGAATGGAGTAGATAAACCCGAAAAACCAGCATTGATGTAAACTTTTGAGCCAGATATAATTATCTGTAAATACTTTTTATGCAGTTATTGAAGCTTTCTGAGCTTATAAAAACCGAAACAGCACAAAGCATATTTTTAGTTAATAGGTTCAGAAAACAAGTTGAATTGGAGATCGACATTCACGGTGTCGATAAAATAAAGAGAATATCAAACAAACAATCTGCATTTATAGCTGATTTGAAATAGGGAGATGAAAAATATTATTGTATAGTAATTCTAACCCCGGCAAAAAAACGAATCCCCTGATTGGGTGCATACACATAAGTGGGATCAAAACTTAAGGCATAAGGATTTTCTGGCGTAGCCATTATTTTACCATTACCATCAAACTGTACATTTTTATCAAACGGATCATGTGAACGGGCAATGATGAAAGGTGTATTTTTTGCCGGCGTCCAGTTCAATAAATTCTTAACGCCACCATAGGCTTCAACAGAACGGTTTATTCTTTTCGTCAGTTGTATGTTCTGAATACTCCAGACCGGAGAAAAACCGGGCCTTGGATCGGTGTCGGATAATAAGGGTAAACGCATCGGACCGTAAACATTTCCTGTATAATCAATTGTCAATCCTGCACCGGGTAAAATATAAGTAATAGCCCAGGTTCCACTCCATTTCTCTGTTAAGACAGGTAACGTTTTTATATTTTTTCCGGCAGCATCTTTTTCAACTTTGGAAACATCTTGTAAAGTGGCTCCTATTAAACTTTTAAATCGGTGACCGAAATTCATTTCGAGGTTCAATGTAAAACCTTTTGATGCTGAGTATCCTTTCAGGTTTTCATAAATGATCTTATTGGGATCGGTATCATAATCAGGAATAATCTGATTCGTAAAATGAGAATACCAGGTAGAAGCATCAACATTTAAGGTGACACCATTCCATGAAAAGTATTTTGAATAATTAAGATTGATATTATAACTCTTTTCCGGATTCAATGATTCTTTTATTTCAACCGACCTTGCTCCTGTTAATGCTGCATGTTCTTCTGTAAATAAACTCACTACCCTGAATCCTGTTCCTGCATTTAATCGAAATACCTGTTTGTTATTCATGGTCCATTTCCAGGCAAGCCTTGGAGTAATAATACTTTTATGTATCGGATGATAATCATAGCGAAGTCCTGTAAGTAAAGTATGTTTCTCACTTAGCTTCCATTCATCCTGTACAAATAAACCGGGTATTACATATTTATCGGGGCGATTAATTCCGGTCAATGTATCCAGTGTAGCGGTAGAATTATCATCATAAAAATTATAACGAACTGCTGAACCGATCAATAAATTATGTGCTGCACCGGCTTGTTTATCCCAGGTTAATTGGCCAAATGCAATTCTTTGTCTTCCTAAGTAAGGTATATTGCCATAATAAGAGTCCTGCTTATGTCCTGTAGCAGAAAAGGAGAACATCATTTTTTCTTTTACCGGTAGTTGATAATTACCGATCAGTTCCCAGCGATTGGTGGAAATACTTTCACCATAAATACTATCGGAGCCACGATAGCTTTTATTCCATCGCATATCCCCGCCCCATCTGTTCTCTGCAAAATATCGCCCGGCAATGGTGGCAACCCTGTTATTCTTCCTGATAAAACTTAGTTTATTAAAAATAGAAACACGGTGCTGTAATGTAACATCGGTAAACTGATCATTGTTCTTGTCTATCGGATTCAGGTAGTTGAAATAATTCACCCCTAATAAAGAAATCGCTTTTTTGCCAACTTTAAATTTTGTTCCCAGATCAACGGTATGTTCCAGCCAACTGGTAGACATTACATTTCCTGTAAATAATGGTGCTTTCTCCGGTGATTTGGTAATGATATTGATCATTCCACCAATGGCTTCTGATCCATATAAACCCGAAGCCGGGCCTTTTACAATTTCTATACGATCTATTAATTGTGTTGGAATTCCAAATAAGCCGTAAACAGAAGCGAGACTGCTGACAATTGGCATTCCATCAATCGTAACCATGGTATAGGGACCTTCCAATCCATTAATATGGATATCGCCGGTATTACAAACGCTGCAATTCAATTGTGGCCGAACACCATTTACATTCTGCAATGATTCAAAAATACTGGGCGAAGGATTTTTCTTCAGAAACTGAGGTGTATACACTTCGACTGCAATCGGACTTTCCAGTTTCTTTACGGGTCGCATTGTTCCGGTAATAACAACTGTTTCCAATTCTGTTTGTAAAGGCGAAAGCAGGACAATGAAATGTTCCTTACTGCCTATTGTATACTCTTTTTCTTTAAATCCAACTGCCGTTACAATCAACACTTTTTTTTCAACACCGGGAATAATGAACTTCCCGTTTATATCACTCAGTAATAGTTGTAGAAGAATCTTTAAAAGTAATCGTGGCACTTTGTATCGGCTCGGCAGTCGCTTCATTTCTTATTTCGCCAGATTTTATGTTCTGCGCAACGACTGAGATGGAGAAAAAAGCAAATGCAATTATTAAGAAAAAAGGTTTCATTTCGAGTAATGTAAATATATTTTTAGTCTTGTCTAAATATTTGTTTAGACGAATATACAAATACTTTCTTTTAGAAACCAATTTTTCAAAAGATGAAGAGAATAAGGAATGATTTCGTCATTTCTTTAATTTGGTTTTTAACAACTGCGCATTGATTGCAACAATAATTGTGCTCAGACTCATAAATATGGCACCAATGGCTGGATCTAATACAAATCCAGAACTATATAAGACTCCTGCAGCCAGTGGAATTGCCAAAGCATTGTACCCAGTTGCCCATGTCAGATTTTGAATCATTTTTTTATAAGTGGCTTTTCCAAACATAATTAAGTTTAGGATATCCTTAGGGTTGCTATTTACCAAAATAATATCTGCTGTTTCTGCTGCCACATCAGTACCAGATCCAACAGCTATACCAACATTGGCCTGTGCCAATGCCGGAGCATCATTCACCCCATCACCAGTCATACTTACATACTCCCCTTTGCTTTGTAACTCTTTTACGATCTCTACTTTCTGATGAGGTAATACTTCAGCATAATATCCATCCAATCCTAATTCATCAGCCACCGCTTTTGCCACTTTTTCATTATCACCTGTCGCCATCATTACTTTAATTCCCATTTTTTTAAATGACTGAATCGCCTCTTTTGATTCAGGTCTTATTTCATCAGCCAATGCAATAAAACCAGCAAGCGTTTCATCAATTAAAACAAATACAATTGTTTCTGCCTCGACTTGAACTTGCACTTGCAGGAATGTCTATTTTCTTATCTCTTAAATAACCCGGGCTTACCACTTTTACATTCTTTCCATTTACTACTGCTTCCACTCCTTTTCCCGTAATCGCATTAAATTTTTCTGCTTTTAATATTTCAAGATTTGCATCTTTAGCTTTATTCAGAATGCCAATTGCAATGGGATGTTCGGATGATTGTTCCAAAGCAGCTGCAAATTGTAACAATTCATTCTTAGACCTCTCCCCTAACCCCTCTCCCAAGGAGAGGGGAACAATTCTGGTAACACCAAATTCACCTTTGGTTAATGTACCTGTTTTATCAAAAACCATAGTAGTGATCTTTCTTGCGTTTTCAAATGCTGTTCTGTTACGGATCAATAATCCGTTTTGTGCAGATACTGCTGTAGAAATAGCAACAACCAAAGGGATCGCCAAACCCAAAGCATGAGGACAAGAGATGACCATTACTGTTACCATTCTTTCAATAGCATAATTCCAGCCAAAGCCCAGTGACAACCAAACAATTAAAGTAGTTAGTCCAACACCTAAAGCAATAAACGTAAGCCATTTGGCTGCCCGGTCTGCCAGATGCTGTGTCTTTGATTTAGTTTTCTGTGCTTCCTGTACCATGGTGATCACCTTGTTCAGGTAACTGTCTTTACCAGTACTCAATACTTTTACTTTGATAGATCCGTTGCCATTAATGGCACCTCCAATTACTTTATCATTCTTACTTTTTTTAACTGGTTTACTTTCTCCGGTCAGCATACTTTCATTAAGATAGCTTTCTCCCTCAATTACAATTCCATCAGCAGGAACTTTTTCACCGGGTTTTATTAAGATAATGTCATTGATCTTTAACTCGTCAATTTTTACATCCATTATATGATCACCATGTACTTTATGGGCTTCAGCAGGCATCATACTCACCAATAACTGTAATGCTTTGGAGGCACCTAAAATCGACTTCATTTCCAGCCAATGACCCAATAGCATAATGACAATCAATGTTGCCAGTTCCCAGAAAAAATCCATACCAGTAAAACCAAAAACAACAGCCACACTAAAAATATAAGCAACACTTATCGCCAAAGCGATAAGCGTCATCATCCCCATTGTCCTAGTTTTCAACTCATCGACCAATCCTTTTAGAAAAGGCCATCCACCATAAAAGAAAATAAAAGTGGACAACGCAAGTAAAACATATTCATCACCAGAGAATTTTATTTCAAATCCCAGCCAATGTTGTAACATTTCTGATAACAACAATATTGGAATAGTAATTATAAGAGAAACCCAGAATCGTTTTTTAAAATCATCAATCATCATGGCATGATGGTCATGACCTTCATGACCATGAGAAGGATTTTGTTCCTTCATTGATTCATGTTTACCTGAACGGTGTTCAGCATGTTGCGTATGCATGTGTGTTGAGTGTTCCATTCAAATCCTTTTAGGTGTTATACTAATAAGTTATAGTAATGCCAGCCCCAAAACCCATATCACTATCATAGTGTGTTGACAGTGATAAATATTTATTGGTTATATACCTGAACCCTGCCGTGTATTCCTTATCGGTATTCAACATCCAGTTTAACCGCAGCCGTGGAGTAAGCGGAATATCTTCCCTTGATAATTGAAAACGGACTTTACCATTTCCATCCACTCTCAAGTCAGCCACAGTTAATGTAGGTAGCGTATAGGCAATACCAACAACAATAGTTTTCCGGCTGTTTCTGTTACTTGATTGGCCGAACCAGTTCTTCTCCTCACTTCCAAAAATATTCTTGGGTCCTCCTTCTACTTTATAATGATAATCAAATCCAACATATGGAAACCACCATTGCATTTTTCCTAAATATCTTCCCAACATTGTTTCGCTTTCATAGCCATGCATATCATGATAACCCAAGTGCCACATAGTAGTTAATTTCCACCTCGTATTAGCAATCATGGCCTCTCCATCACTTCCATTACTTTGAATACCGATGTTCGTCATAAAATGAAACATCCTATCATCTTTCTTCAAACCTTTCCATGCTGCTTTCGGATCAGGTATTTCAGGATTGGGTGCTGAATTCTCATAACTAAAAACTCTTCCCATTCCACTCATCATATGATAAAGGATATGACAATGAAAGAACCAATCTCCATCCGCATTTGCAGCAAACTCTACTGAATCGGTTTCCATGGGCATGATGTCCATTACATTCATTAATGGTGCATAATCGCCCTGTCCATTTAATAATCTGAAATCATGACCATGCAAATGCATAGGATGTCGCATCATTGAGTTGTTGTAAAAAATCATTTTTACATTTTCGCCTTTCTTAATCAATATCTTATCAGTTTCTGATAAGGTTTTGTTATCAAGGCTCCATACATAACGATTCATATTTCCTGTTAACTCAAATTTTAATTCTTTTACGGGAGCATCGGGTAGTGTAGTTTTCTCCGTTGCTTTTAACATACCATAATTCAAGGTTACAATATTAACCTCTCCCCCCGCCCTCTCCGAAGGAGAGGGAGCCATATCATGCATATCATGTCCCTTCATGTCATCCACCGGCATATTCTTCTTAGTTTCTTCCCCACCAGTTATTTCGGGATACATCACCGTATTCATATCCATCGTCTGGTTACTCATTTCCATCCCCATTGGCAACATATCACCATTCATTGCCATCATATCATTCATCATCTTCATGCCAGCAAAGTATTTTAAGCGGGGCAGTTTTTTAGCTGGCATTTTCATTCCACTGCCCAACCAAAGCGATGCAGATTTAGTACGGTCTTCTGCCGTTGCTAAAAATTCGTAACTCATATTTTCAGGTATGGTAACTATTACATCATAGGTTTCAGAAACAGCAATGATCAACCGGTCTACTTCTACTGGCACCACATCGTTTCCATCATTAGCAACAACGGTAATTTTTCCTCCTGAATAAGTCAACCAGAAATAAGTAGATGCGCCTCCATTAGCAATTCGTAACCTGACTTTATCACCAGCTTTAAGTGATGGATATTCAGATTGATTTTTCCCATTGATCAGAAATCTGTCGTAGTAAACATCGCTAACATCCATCGCATTCATCCTTTTCCATTCGTTGGTCAATTTTGTTTTCAGGTGTCCGCTTTTAATAGCTTCACTATAACTTTGTGTTGCTCCTTTTTTAATAGCGAACCAATCGGTTGCATTGTGAAGGCTACGGTCTATTTCTTTTGGCTTCATATCAGCCCACTCACTTAATACAACTGGTATAGTTGGAATGTCCAATTCATTTCTTTTATTAAGGATCAGCGAACCATACATACCAATTTGCTCCTGCAAACCACTATGACTGTGATACCAATGTGTTCCATTTTGTATTACAGGGAATCTATAAACATGTGTTGTATTAGGTTTGATTGGCATTTGTGTTAAGTACGGCACTCCATCATATTGATTTGGAAGAAATAAACCATGCCAGTGCAAAGAAGTGGCTTCTTTCAATTCGTTATGCACATAAATTTCTGCGGTATCGCCTTCGGTAAATGTCAACGTTGGCATGGGAATCTGACCATTGACTGCAATGGCATGTTTTGATTTACCAGTGAAATTTACAATCGTATCCCTGATATATAAATCATACCGCACTGTTCTGGGCGGTACATTGTTTTGCAGTGTTTTTAATCCGAGTAATTTATCAAGCGGCTGATCCTCTTTATTCATATCATGCATTGTATGATCCATATGCATTTCATCTTTTTGATCAGGCTTTTGCTCCATTAGTTTCATTCCACATTTAGGACAATTGCCGGGCTCCATTTTTTGAATTTCCGGATGCATTGGACAAGTGAAAATTTTTGCATCATTTTTCGGTGACGGCACAGTATCAATCTGCATTTCATGCTGATGTTTCAAAGTATCCTTTTGTACCGGTGGACTTGTTTGCTTTTTTACTGCCGGTGCATTTTTTGGGGCTACCACTTTTTTCTTTTCCAAAACTAATGGCATACCACATTTAGGACAGTTACCAGGTTTAGGGGAATGAATTTCCGGGTGCATTGGACAAGTATAGGACGATTGTTCAACAGATTGTTCCGCTTTCTTAACAGGTACATGCTCGTTATGTTGTGCATTACTTTGCAAGAAAAACAAAACCAATCCTAAGAATACTATATACTTTTTCATGTTGATAATTCATTTAATTAATTCAAATTCCTGCCCAATATTTCTTATGCCATCGACAATAACATAAACCCACTCATTCCGATCATCAATGCATCTTCAATAATTGTAATAGTGCTCATTGGCAAATTGAAGACGTCACCCAAACAGGCACACTTGATCTTTCTTTTATTTAATACACTTTGCAATACACCAATAATACTGATGGTCATTACAATCAATGTTATTGAATTAGTAACCAAAAGATGTAGTCCCGTTAGAAAAGCAATTCCCAAACCCAATTCAATAAAGGCATACACATAACCCCAGCCATTCCATTTTTTTGCCACGATATCATACATAGCATAACTTTCGGCAAATCCTCTTAGATTTAATAATTTAAAAAATGAAAAGACCAGAAAGAATCCTGCCATAAAATGACTCATCCATCGCATCCATACAAATTCATCATTCAAATACTCTATTAATAAAGTAATGCTGATGATGTATGCAAAAATTACCAACACCGGCTTATAGGTTGAAAGCCAGCTTTTGGTTTGCGCTTCCACTTCATTCTGAAACTTTGGAGAAATCTGATACTTACTATCGTTGCCGCCCAATGCATTTTGCAATGCCGTTAATGAAATATGCTTACTCATTTCTAAAGTTGCTGAATTCTCCTTTTGAGATACATCAGCCGAAATAATATCTGGCAAAGCCAATAAACTGCTTTTTACTTTTGCTTCGCAGCTACTGCAGGTCATTCCGGAAATCTGATATTCATGTGTCATAGTATTATTTTTAATACCTCAAATATCAAACTGATTGGATCAATTACTATTACACAATTACGGGATTCTGTTACAACATTTACTGATTAAATATCTTCCAGCTTCTTTCTGTTATGTTCTTTTAGTTTTTTAAACTGAACTGGAGTAAATCCTGTTATTTTTTTAAACTGGTTGGAGAGATGAGCTACACTGCTATATCCTAATTTAAAAGCCATTTCATTTACGGTTAATTCATCGTACACCAACCATTCTTTTACTTTTTCAATTTTTTGAAGAATAAAGTACTGCTCAATAGTTGTGCTTTCAATGGAAGAAAATAGATTACTGAGATAATTATAGTCTTTGTTTAATTGCCGGCTGAGATAACCGGACAGATTCTCATTCATTTCATCCAGTTCTTTATAATGAACGAGTTCAATTATCATTCTTTTAATTTCCTCAATTAACTTAACTCTTTTATCATCCAGCATTTCAAATCCCTCTACCTCCAAAAGCTCCCTGACCGCATTCATTTTATCTTCTGGTAATGGTTTGTCTAATTCTATTTTTCCTAATTCTATTTTTTTAATAACAGCACCAACAGAATGGAAAATGCCCGTAACACTCTTAATGCAACGGGCACAAACCATATTTTTAATAAATAACTCCATTAGCAACTTATTTGATCTTAAACCTTACGCCAGCATAAAACATATTTCCTGAAACAGGACCCCAAACCATCGATGCATCAAAATAGGATCCAAAGGGTTGTTCTGGCGCAATAATGACCCTCTTCTGATAATAGTTTGTCAGATTCTCCCCTCCCAGATAAATATCAACAGGTGAATTTTTTCCTACTGATTTACTTACCTGTGCATTCATTAAGACATAGGAAGGTGATCTGTCTTCTATTTTATATTGAGCAGGATTATCTGCTGTTGAAGGAATTCTTTTTGTGCCATTATAAGTGACTGTATAATCAAATTTCCAACCATCAATTTCATAACCCAAATTGGCAAAGCCACGATGTTTTGCAACCAATGGTCTTTCCAATAATTGATTATGATAGGTTGTCTTTACATCAAAGAGACGATACGCTAATCTTAACTCCAGGCTTTTTGCCAGATCATAATTAACTTCTGCCTGAAAGCTATTGGAGAATGATTTACCGTCCAGATTATAAAAATTAACCTCTCTCGCAGAATTATCTACATCTACCACCACCTGGTTTTGAAAATCAGTACGGAAGAAATCCAATCCTATAGAACCATTTTTATTGAATAACCTGAATCGCTGATCAATACTAATACCTTCACTCCAGGATACTTCAGGATTTAAACCATACGCTTTGCCTGGTGCTGCATTTAAGATATTAAACTGTCTTGAGCTGACCAGTACACTGGAATTTTCTGCTATCAGATTCGCTGTTCTTTGTCCCCGACCTAGAGCAATCCGTATCACCGTTTTTTCTGCAGGCTGGTAACGAAGATGCAATCTGGGAGTTAGAAAAAACCCCCGTCCGACCCCGTCAGCCGGGCGGGCAAACAAACTATTATGATCTCCACGTAAACCCAGAATCAGATCTAGCTTTTTTAAATAGGAATAAGTGTATTCAAAGAAACCACCTGCTACCACTTCTTTTCTTTTAAAATTGCTCGTCTTGTATTGCTCATCATAATTATCAGCTACCAGACTTGCACCCGTTCTGAATTTATGATTGGTATTGCCAATGATAGACTGGTAAATTAAATTGGAATAGAAGTTTGTTTGCGTAGCATCATACTTTATTAAGTCCAAAATAGGAATCCTGCTCATGCTTAAACGTAGAAAGTTGTAATCCAAAGCTCTTGTATCTTTTTTCAGGAAACACATAACCAATTTTTCCATAGGCCTCATATCGCTTTGTCTCAATTCCCAATCCATAAAAATCAGTAGTCAATTTATGCTTTGCAGGATCAAAGAAAGTTTGTCCTCCTATTTTATTATCAAATAATATCCTTACTCCAAACTGACCTTCAACACCTTTATTATCACTATAATTCCAACGACTCATGCCGGTAAATAAATTACCGGTTGGCAGATCTCTGAAACCGTCTTTATTAAAATCAACATTATTATTTGATAAAAAAGCATTATGTAACAACAAAGCAGTTGACCATCTCTTTCCCAATCTTCCTGGAGAGGTTGAGATTTAGATCCGTCTTGCCCATATTATTTACATATACGTTTGCATAAAGTTGTTCTGCATTTTCAGGCTTTTTTAATTCCACATTGATCTGACCGGCGATGCTTTCAAACCCATTAACTACAGAACCCACCCCTTTACTTAATTGAATTGACTCCGACCCAGGTACCGGGAATAAAATTCAATCCCCATGGAGTTGCAATACCTCTCGGACCGGGAAGATTTTCAATTGTCAACTGTGTATATATACCTGACAATCCCAGCAATTGAATTTGTTTGGAACCAGTTACTCCATCACTATACGACACATCAACAGAAGGATTGGTTTCAAAACTTTCGCTGAGATTACAGCAAGCTGCTTTGAATAATTCTTTCTCTGTTATTACCAATGTACGAATGGAAGAAGAAGGAGAAATATAACTCGATTTTCTTCTGGAAGTGATCTTTACTTCCTGCAATTCCTTTTTATCATTCAATACGATATTGATGTGTTGACCGGGTTTGATATCAATTTTCTTAGAAACAAATCCTGCGTAGCTAACCACTAATGAAGTTTCTTCAGTTAATGAAATTTTGAAATATCCATTTTCATTACTCACAATACCTCCGGTTGATCCATCTACAATAATAGATGCACCTTGTAACGGTTTGAAATTTCCTTTATCATCCATTTCCATCACCACTCCCATCACATCCATATCATTCATACCGGATTCCCCATCATGATGTGTGTTATCACCATCTCTGTAACGGCAACAATCAGGCAATGCATTATAAGTAACCCCTGCGGATTTAACCAATTTGGTATCATGCCCTGCATCGGCGATAAGATTTTGAACTTTATAGCTGGTAGTAACAGAAGGATTAAAACTGTAGTGAAAGTAATTTTGTATCTACATCCCAGATAGCAGATTTAACACCTTTGCCTTTGGCAGCTTCTTCAATGCGCATCTTGCACATTTCGCAATTACCAAAAACTTCAAAAGTTACTGTTGTATCCCTTTGTGTTTTACTATTCTGTCCAAATAGCTGTGAAGCTGACAGACAGCAGTAAAAAAATAAATATCTTTTTCATATCCATGATCCTCATGGCTATGATCAGTACTATAGTAAATCTTTAAGTGCTTTCTCTAATTGTTTCTCAGTAAGATCCATCGCTAATAGTTTTCCATCTTTGCCAACCAAAAAAGTAGTTGGTAAAGCGTAAATATTCCAGTCTATTGCAGTCTGGGATTCTTTACCGGCATTATCATTTACCTGTAACCAGGTGATCTTATCTTTCTTCACCGCTTTTTCCCATGCATTGATACTATCATCAAAAGAAACACTGAATATCTCAAATCCTTTATCCTTAAACTTTGAATACACTTTTGCCATGTCTTTATTTGCCGTTCGGCAAGGACCACACCAGGATGCCCAGAAATCAAGCAATACCACTTTCCCTTTTAATGAAGATAGTTTTAACGTATCACCATTTAAAGATGGCAATGCAATTTCAAATGCTTCTTTACCTTGTTTAGGCTGTGCAAATGATGCTTTGTGTTATCAATAAAACAACAGATAACAACAAAAAAGATTTTACTAATCTGATCATAACATATTAGTAAGTACTCCGGTAATATATCCGGAGTACTCTGATTAATAATTAATGTTTGTGTCCTTTGTGTTCATCTTCTTTCTTACAGCAATCTTTACCATCATGTCCTTCTTTGGTACACTTACCATCTTTGCAGCAGTCCATCTTCATATCAGTTTTCTTGCAACAATCTTTACCATCATGTCCTTCCATTGTGCACTTGCCATCTTTGCAGCAATCCATTTTCATGTCAGTTTTCTTGCAGCAATCTTTACCATCATGGCCTTCCATTGTGCACTTACCATCTTTGCAACAAGCCACGTCCGATCCGGTCGATCTGGCGGACATCTTAGCTTCATTCGTATCCATGCTGGTTCTTTCATATTTGCAGCAGCCAGGTAATTTGCTATACGCTTCTAAAGTTGATTTGAAAGCTACATTATCATAACCGGCATCAGCAATTTTTTGCTGGATCTTCGCCGCATTTGTAGTACTGCTCTTATAAGTAACGGTTATCTCTTTTGCATCTTTATCCCAGTTTGCATCCGTAGCACCTGCTGATTTAGCAGCTTTTTCAATTGTTGTCTTACACATGCCACAATTACCAGACACTTTAAAAGTTTCTGTACTTGTTTGAGCTACTGCTACCATTGATACGGCTGTTAATAATGCAGCCAGTGAAAATATTTTTAACGCTTTCATAAATTCTTTATTTAAATTATTATTAATTGGTATTAAAATCTGAAGTGTACGCAGCTTATTTAACTATCATATACACAGTTTCTCATTACTATAAGCCTATAGTAACGAAATTGGAGAGCTGAATAGTATCAAATTCTGAAAACATTGATCTGCAGGTAGGTATCCTGTGCAGATAAAAGAGGTGGGGAATGATTATGAAAATGACGTTCTACGTCAACATTCTGAAATAATGCAGCAATAAATAATGAAGGGGTAATGACCACTTCATCAATCGATGGTAATTCGTACGTAACAACAGGTATCTTATTCTGATCCTGCACAAGCTTAACAACCTTTACTTCATCCCGGCAACATCCATTCGACTCATCTGAATGCATTCCGCATTTGCCACAAACTTTTTCAGCAGTGGCAAACAACTGAGTAGACGCTAACCTGTCCATACAATAATGATGATTGACTACCAGACCGCATGTAACAGCCAGATAACAAACAAGCACTATTGATAAAAGGATTTTTTTCATGAACTGCACAAAGGTAATATCAAAATTCGATTAATAAAAGCCCGAAAATATGAGTTTTATCAGATTAGTTACTAATTATCAATCAATTAACAAAACTCCAATAGATGCCAATTCTGATCTGAAGACCGGGTAAAGCATAACCCGGAGCCACCAGATTATTCCTTGTAAAGCCAAAACCCTGATAGGCTCTGGCCGTATTCAGGTTTTCGGCCCTCACAAATGCTTTGAAAGGTTTGATCCTGAAATGCACATAGGCTGCTATATCCGGCAATTGGTTTTTAATGGTAATACTATCCTGATAAAAAAATTGACCCAACAAAGGAGAATAGCCATCAGCTTTATAAGCAGATCTGTATCTTAACTCTGCCCCCAGGGCAATGTCCAGATTTTTAAACCCAAGATCGCCTTCATAAGCAATCCTGTTCCGGGTGTAAATGACCGGAAGATTTAATGGTGCATTACCAACCACCTGTTGGAAATAAACATCAGCATGCCAGTTCCAATGCTTGCCAAGCTTTATTGTTTTCTCCAGCGCTATTTGTAAAACATTAAACAAAGCACTTTCCTGTTGTAATTGATAATAATTCTTCAGGTACGTATAATTTGTCAACAAATAATAGTGACCGGTTAACCTGAATTTAAAGGACGGCAAAAAATAAGATGCGAAAAAATGTGTATTGTTTTCCTTTTTAAAATCAACGGCCGATTTTAAAAAATAAAAACTGCTCCGACTATCATAAAAAGTAAATGGTGTCCGGTTGGTATTTTCAAATCCTGCCCGCAGATAACCTATTTTATTCCCTAATAATCGTTGTAAACTGATTGATGCTTCAAAGTCGCCTGAATTTAAACCAGTAAAATATAATGTACCTTTTGCTTCAATATCCCATTGCTGATTCCGGGTTTTATTCCTGTATTCAGCATGACCAAATAAATTATAGAAATTCTTTTTTGTAGTCGCATACTCGGCGCTCAAATTCTGGATCGTTAACCCTGCTTTTATGAACTGATGTAAATTTTTTGCATCCGGATACTGGTAAATGGAAAAATCATTGCTGATAACCTGCCATCTCTCCCGTAATATCAATGTATCGATTGGTTTACGTAAGGTGGTATCATAATAGGTTTTATAATACACTGAATCGGCTATGTAATCCTGAAAAGTATATTTATTCTGATCCAATCTGAAAGAATGTTCAAAACGAAGTCTTGGAAAAAACAGCGGAATGACTGTTGAGTCTGTAACGATGGAATCCTTTTTGCCAAAATCATATTGTTGCCTTACAAGTAAAGAGAACAAACTATACCTGTTACCTGTTGTGATTTTTGTAGAAAAGAAATTAGCAGAAAAAGCTTCATCCCCTCCCAGTTTGGTTGGAATATTAAACCGGTCTTTATATACCGAATTAGGGTGATTAAGATAATCAATCGTGTCTACTATACCACCATTCTCTGATGACTGCAATTTATTCCCCAATAAAACAAAGTAATTGCTGTATCGTTTGTTCTTGGAAGAATATAAAGAACTCAGCAAATAATTATTATGATTCGTTTTCTGGCTTTTAAAAAAACCCGGTGCATTAATAAGCCGGTACTGAAATAGCATATTCCAGTTGGGCTTTAAGTTTTGGGTATGTAATAATTCGATGATCTGTTCTGCTCTGCTTGACAGTTGATAATTTAATTCTGAATACGGTCTTGTCGTATTGATAAAGCGAACCTTATCCAATTTCCAGGTATAAATATCAAATGCATTAAACCCTGTATTAAACCCAGCTGAAAATTCAGGCGAAAACAGCAACGACTTAGCCGCATTGCCTGTATTACCTAAAAAGATATGTGTAGCAGGAATAGGAAAACGACGTGTAAAATCTGTTACTGATGAATCGAGTTTATAGATACTGGTTGAATCCAGATACCTGAATCTGATTGTAATGGAATCCTCATATTTATCCCTTGTGCGTAAACTGTCAGCGCCACCAGATACGGTTCTACCTGCACCACCAAACTGTCTGATCTTGTTTCCAAGATTTTGTATAACAGGATCCTGGGCTGCAGTTTTCCCAGTCACAAATAAAAGCGAACAAAATAACAGATATGTAAAGATGTTTTTCAGATCAGTATACAATTAAACCCATCAATAAAGCAGAAAAATCGTTGCAAGATAATCCAGTAATGGCAAACATCAGGTCTAATTATGTTAATAATATAATCAAACAGCATGCAATTGAACAGCGGGTTTATGTATCAACAACTTTTTACTTTTCATACCTGAAAAAATCGCAATATTCTTCATTGCACAATAACTTTTGTAAAACCGGGTCCTTTAATACATCTATATAATCCATCCACGTTCCGTTTACTTTTATATTCCGATAAACCAGCCTTATTCCCTGGCTATAATCCACCCACCAATAAATATGTCCTGTATATAATGGCTGAATAGCCTTTCCATCTGGTTTATGCCATCCATAAATGGCAACCCTGTCTGGTCTGCTATCTCTCGGGATCTTTCCGCTTATGACAATATCCTTTTTTATTCCGGCAATTAACCCGGTTCTTCCATTTCGTTGTCCTTCGATTATTAAATGATGTTGCCACATCGTTGGAGTACTATCCCTGAAAGCATACATAGGAACCGGTTCAAGTTTTACTTTAGCTGCTTTATAAATATCATCTACCATTTTACGGGTAGGTAAAAAACAATTGAAGCTATCTGCAATTTGCTGAGCTGCTTTTGGAGTTATATTTATTCTTGCCCAGTCTTTATCCGATCCAATACTTAAATAATCAGGTGCCACATAAAAAGTAGCAGAGATCCTTTTATATTTTGTGCTATCCAAAATGTTGACACTGACTGGCACAAACTTTCGTAAAAATTCCGGCATATTACCTGACAAAATTTCTTTCAGGGCAAAAGAATCTCTTTCCACCCAGTTCATACCAGCAGCCAGCTTGTAAAAATCACTCCCCCCTGTAGCTGAACTATTCTTCCGCCAATCCATTTTTTTGATGGGTGTACAGGAGAAAAGACATAGCGCCATATAAAGAAAAAAGTATTTCACCAATGAAAGATAGTACATCTTGAAAAAACCCATCCCTGCAATCCAAAACCTATCCACTATCCTTATCTTCGCAGCAAATTTTTTATAATGAATCTACATGAATATCAGGCAAAGGAATTATTAAAAAAATATAATGTGCCTGTTCAGGAAGGATTTGCCTGCAACACGGTTCATGAAGCAGAAGAAGCTTATCGCCATATTAAAAATGAATCCGGTAGTAGTTTCGCCGTTATCAAAGCACAAATACATGCAGGTGGCCGGGGAAAAGGCACGGTGAAGGAAACCGGCATCAATGGTGTAAAAGTGGGTAAAAGCCTTGAAGAGATCAGCGATTTTGCCAATAAAATATTGGGCGGCACATTGGTTACTGTACAAACCGGCCCAGCCGGCAAAGTAGTGAACAAAGTATTAGTAGCGCAGGATATGTATTATGACGGACCCAGCGACAGAAAAGAATTTTATCTCTCTATATTATTAGATCGTACCAAAGGTCAGAATGTGATCATGTATAGCACCGAGGGAGGAATGAATATTGAAGATGTGGCACATGATACACCGGACAAGATCTTTAAAGAATGGGTACATCCTTCCGGTGGTCTTCAGGCTTTTCAGGCAAGAAAGATAGCGTTCAATCTTGGCCTTAGCGGCGAAGCCTTTAAGAACTGTACAAAATTTGTAACCAATTTATACAATGCCTATATCGGTTTGGATTGCTCCATGCTGGAGATCAATCCGCTCTTTAAGGCTTCCGACAATAAGATAATAGCAGTAGACTGCAAAATGGGGCTTGACGAAAACGCATTGATGCGTCATCCTGATCTTGCATCATTAAGGGATGTTACTGAAGAAGATCCTACAGAAGTAGAAGCCGGACAGTTCAATCTGAATTTTGTAAAACTGGATGGCAATGTAGGTTGTATGGTAAATGGTGCAGGCCTTGCCATGGCCACCATGGATATGATCAAATTAAGTGGCGGTGAGCCAGCTAATTTCCTTGATGTGGGTGGTAGTGCCAATGCACAAACGGTAGAAGCTGGTTTTAAGATCATTCTAAAAGATCCGGCAGTAAAAGCGATCCTCATCAACATTTTTGGTGGTATCGTTCGTTGCGATCGTGTGGCACAAGGTGTAATTGATGCATATCAGAAATTGGGAAATATCAATATACCTATTATCGTTCGTTTACAGGGAACCAATGCTATTGAAGCTAAAAAACTAATTGATGAAAGTGGACTGCAGGTACAATCTGCTATCCTGTTCAGTGAGGCGGCAGATCTGGTGAAAAAGGCAGTGGCATAACGAATCCTCTTCCTGAACATATTGAAAAGTGATTTAAAAATTTTAGTCCCGGCTTAATAGCTGGGATTCCTTTTATTTTATTTTTGTCTTATGAACATTACCATTCGCCAAATAGTACCAACTGACAATCCAGCACTTTCCAGGATCATAAAAGACGCCTTAACAGAATTTGGCGCCAATCGGCCGGGCACTGTTTTTACTGATCCTACTACCGATGCATTGTTTGAATTATTTCAGAAAGATGGCGCCGCCTATTTTGTTGCAGAAGCCAATAACAATATCGTAGGAGGAGGAGGCATTTATCCTACGGATGGTTTACCGGATGATACCTGTGAGCTGGTAAAAATGTACCTGACACCAGCAGCCAGGGGAACAGGTTTAGGCAGAACACTAATAGAAAAATGTTTAGCATTCGCCAAAGCAAATGGTTATAAAGATGTGTACCTTGAAAGTATGCCCGAACTGAAACAGGCATTAAACACGTATGCAAAATTTGGCTTTGATTATTTAAAAGGCCCCATGGGTAATAGCGGACACACCGGTTGCAGCCTGTGGATGCTCAAATCAATTACATAAAAAAAGAGATCAAAATGACCTCTTTCATATTATAAATTAACTACCCTTTTCTTTTTCCCTTCTTCCTACTCTCCTCTCACCATTCACCATTCACCAAAACTCACTTCTTCCTTGTCACTTTCTCCATCAATCCTTTGTTGATATACACCTGGAAACCGATATTGAATGCAAAGCCACCACTGCCATTGAAATTCTTATACTTGGTTCTGTCATAACCCATCAAAGCATCAATAGAAACACTGTTGCTGATAAAAGCAGCCGCACCACCGCCCAGAAAGAAATTGGTTCCTGTATTGGTTGAAGAAGTAATGTTGCTGATTTTGTTTTTAGCACTTAAGTAATTAAAACTCCCCTGAAGAATAGGACGGACCGTTTGATCTTGTGTAGTAAAATAGTAACGGGCAAATGGTCCGATCCCAAAGGAAGTATATTTATTATTTCCCGATTTGGAAGAGTTCAAAGAAATATTTGCGCCTATTGCAAGGTTCTCTAAAAAGAAATAAGCAGCGTTCGGGTTAAATGCGATCTCTGTATTTTTATCGGCAGTGTTCAAACGGAAATTACCACCTACCAACCAATCTCCCTGTTCGGTTTGTGCCTGGGAAATTACAACCACTGTTAAAGCAAGAAAGCTGCATACATACTTTTTCATAACACTAATTTAATTTTGTGGCAGCAAAGGTAATGACTGGAAGAATGCCGAAGTTGAAAATCTTAAGGTAAAAGATCAGGAAGCAGCAATAATCTCCACCGGATAAACCGGGCTGAATAAATAAAGTTTTCCGGTTTTTACATCTTCACATTTAAATCGTTTTCTTAATTGCTCCCCTTTACGAAAAATCCTCCCATCTTTTGTTCGAAACAACGAATGCAAATTGAGTTCTTCAACCAACTGCTGATTGCTTTTGTTTAAGTCATAATTGCGCAAGACCCTTAACAATCCATCTTCTGCACAACTACTGGCAGCAGGACTTTTTAAAGAAAGCAGGATTTCTTTTTCAATATCAGCCGGGAAAATTTTTTGATCGACAAATTGTTTTAGCAATTGACCAAAAATGATTTTCCATTCCTTTCCATGCGCCTGTACCTTGTTAGCATATTGCTCAAAAGTTAACAGATGGGCCAGTTCATGCAACAAGGTGATCAGAAAGGCATATTTATTAAGATTCCCATTTACACTGATGCGATGATTAGCCTGATGCGTTCTGTGCCGGTAATCTCCTAAAATACTGACCCTTTCTCTGGCAATAGTAAGATGTACTTTATATTGATGCAAATAACTGGTTACTGCCAAACCCGTATCCAATGGTAAGTAATTTTGTAAATGGTCAACCGGTACTTCTTTTTTAGGCATGCTTTTTTGGTTTAAGCATGCTAAATAATTTACGGATCTCAAGTACTGTATAAATAATATATAATCCGGCACAAATGATCAAAGCAGGTTTACTCACAGATTTTTTCGCTACCATTATATAGGCGAATGCTGCAATGGCCACTACAAAAAACTTGATGATAAAACCGGAATAGACGGCTCTTACAAATGCCTGGGGGTTTTCAGATCTGAAGGAACGTTGCGTTATTATTAAAGCAAATAATGAAACCAAGAATAAAATAAAATTTCCAATGATGACAACAGTGCCATCAATGTCATTGTTTATAAAAAAAGTTTTTCTGTCAAGAAACAAAAACAAAAAATTAGAAGCGATCCAGAAATAAGTAACCGGTTGATTAAAAATCGTTTTTCTCTTCATTATTATTTTTTCTGCTGGTTTCTTTAAAAAGTTTATAGAAAATTCCTGAAAGGACAAGCAAAGGTAAGACAGCGGCAAATAAAGGCAAGGTATGAAGCCAAGCATCTAATTTCAATCCGCCAAAAACGGAAATTCCGATGGCAACAAGTAGCTGGGTACCAAGGCTGGCATATTTGATCAAAAAAGCTTTATTGCTATTTTGCGATGGCTTGTTGTTCATTTTTACTGATCTCTACAATATTTGCTCCCATATGGCATTGCCCGTTGAAGGTAGCTGTTGGTTCTATCTGCAATTTACCAGCATATATATTTCCGGTAACAGCTGATTCTCCTCTTAACTGTAACAGTTCTTTTGCCCGGATATTACCAGATACTTTACCAACAATATCAGCCTGGTTTCCAGTAATATCTCCTTCTACAACGCCACTGGTACCAATGATAATTTTTGCATTACAATTGATATTTCCAATAACAGTTCCATCAATACGTAAATCATTATTGCTTTTGATGTCACCTTTTAATGTTGTGCCTGCACCTATCAGTGTGGCACCATTTCCATTGTTTGCTGAGTTTGACATTTCGGTTTTGTTTTTGTTATTAAACATAGGTATTAATTTAATCGTTAGATATTTCCGCTTTTGGAACCTTTAACATAGTCGTATCCATCACCACCGTATTATCCCCTTTTAACGGACCGTTTCTTAATCCTGCATCAAATTGCTGTAACAATAAAATCTGTTTATTGGCCTCATCTACCTGGTATTTAAGCTGCCTTAATTCCATTACCGATTTATAGTCGGTAGTGGCACCGGGTATATAATATTTCAAAGGTGTGAAAACGATGAGGGCTACAGTTAATCCTACCAGCAACACAAAAACTGTGCTCAACATCATGTATACGCTTAATTTGGATAATTTAAAGGTGACCACTTCTTCGTACGTGTCGTCGTTCATAACAACAAGCCTGTAGCGGTTTCTGAGCCTTTTCAGGGTAGAACCTGCATCTAATTTTACCATAGCCACTATTTATGAGTTTAAAGGTAAGCATTGAGGTTTGGTTAATGCCAATTTGTGCCACTCAAATTCAACTAAAAAAAATGGCCTATTTTTATACTAAATTGTTTGAAATTCAGTTATTAAGACCTTAGATTGCGACGGAAAATGCGACCCATCCGATATACATTTATTGCACTATTTCACCTTTTCCTCTGCCAGATCAGTTTACCTGCTTTTTGCCAGTTGGGTATTCCTATTACTATTTCTAAACCAAAGGAGTATGATGATAGGGTTTTACGGTCAGAACGTTCGGATGAAAAGAAATTTACACTCCCTAACCGATTCATTCAAAATACCGTTACACATTACAACTATTATTTTAATGCCAATAATAAGCTGAACGAAGTACTTGAAAAGGCCAAATTGGCGAATAAAGATGATTACTCAGACGTTACTTTCTTTTTATAATTATTCATTAGATGCTACAGCCGCCGATTCAATTCAGTTAGATTCCATTACGTATAAAGCATCCAGCGGAATAGCGTTGCATGATCTCAGAAATGATTGGGTTGATAATCTTTACTTATTATGGGGAGCATCCTTCTATCTGCAGAAGAAATTTGATTCAGCTTATCTGATGTTTCAGTTCATCAACTACGCTTTTGCCCCAAAAGAAAAAGATGGATACTACCTTACTATTGGTAGTGGGCGGGATGGGAATTCGGCTTACAGTATCGCATCAAAGGAGAAAACCAATATAGCTAAGAAGATCTTTTCCGAACCACCCAGCCGTAATGATGCCTTTATCTGGCAAATAAGAAATTTTCTTGCCCAGAATCAGTTTGCTGAAGCATCCAGCCTGATCGTTGCACTTAGAAATGACCCGGTTTTTCCAAAAAGATTACACAACGATCTTTATGAAGTACAGGCTTATAAATTTTATAAGCAAAGTCAATGGGATAGTGCAGCCTTATACCTTAGCAAAGCATTAAGCAATGCCACCAATCAACAGGAAAAAGCAAGATGGGAATACCTTACTGCGCAGTTATATGAAATGTCTGGTGATTTCAAAGAAAGTGAAAAATATTACAGTAAAGTAAGCAGCCACACTACCGACCCTATCCTTGATATTTATGCAAGATTATCTACCATCCGGGTAAACAGGGATGGAGGAGAACAAACCATCGAAAAAAATGTAGCCAAACTGATAAGGATGGCGAAGCAAAGTAAATATGAAGAATACAGAGATATTATTTATTACATGGCAGCTCAAATGCAGTTACAAGGTGAAAATATTGATGCGGCCATGGCATTGTTATTAAAAAGTACAAAGTATTCGAATAACGGGAATGAACAAAGAAATAAAGCTTTTCTACAACTGGCTGATCTTTCACTTGCCCGTAAAGATTACAGAAAAGCTTATAATTTTTACGATAGTATACGATTGGATGATCCTGACACTTAAAAATCCCGATCAGATAAAGGAGAAAAAAAAGTCATTAGGCATCATTGCTTCAAATATTGAAATCATTGAACGCCAGGATAGTTTACAATATATTGCTTCGTTACCGGAAGACCAACGTAAAGATTTTGTAAAAAAATTAGTTAAGCAGCTTCGGAAACAGCAGGGGCTTAAAGATGAACCCCTAACAACTGGTTCATCCATTCCAACTACCAACAATCCCTTCCCTGTTCCCGGCAACTTCAAAAGGTGAATGGTATTTTTATAATGCAGCTTCTCTTTCAAGGGGGCAGGCTGATTTTAAGAGCCGTTGGGGAACAAGACCCAATAAAGATAACTGGCGAAGAAGCGCTGTAATTGGCAATGTTATTCCAACCAATGTATCCGGATCCGATCCCAATAATCCAGCAAGTGGAAATCAGTCAGGCGAACCCGAAGAGCTTTCTTTTGACGGTTTGTATGATAATCTTCCCCTTACACCGGAGCAATTAAAAGTGTCGAATGATTCTATTGCTAATGCTATGCTTGATTTGGGTAAAGCTTATATTCAGCAAATTGAAGATTGTAATGCCGGCACTACTACGTTAGAAGAATTGAGAACCCGTTTCCCGGATTATGCTAAAATGGCTGAAGTTCTTTTCAATCTTTACTATTGCTATAATAAATCAGGAGATGCTGCAAAAGCAGCTATGTTGAAGAAATCATTATCGGATAATTATCCAATGACAGATTTCAACACAATCATATACAACCGGAATCAATCCAAATTCCTCATCACCCAATTCCGAAGCAACTAAAACCTATGAAACTATTTATGACCTTTTCATAGAAGGAAATTTTGCAGAAGCAATTGCACAAAAGAAAAAAGCAGATAGTATTTATAACAAAAATTTCTGGAACCCCAATTGCTTTATATCGAAGCTGTATATTATATCAGGCAAAGAGAAGACAGTACGGCAAGAAATATTCTTAACGCTTTACTGGGTCAGTTTGACAACTCTCCGATTGTGCCAAAAGCAACTACGCTGTTAGATGTATTGAATCGCAGAGAACAAATTGAAGACGAGTTAAGAAACATGGTCATCACAAGAATACCCGGTGATACCGCAACCGGCAAGCCAGAAGTTACTATTATAACCCAACCAAGAAAAGATACTGCAAGAACTGCACCGCCTGTAGTTGTTACCACTATTCCACCAGCGCGAGATACCACTACAATAAAACCAGCCGCTCCGGTTGCATCATCGTATGTGAATGCTCCGGGAGAACCTCATTATGTGGTATTGTTATTAAATAAGGTAGATCCGGTCTTTTCCAACGAAACAAAAAATGCTTTTGCAAGATATAACCGGGTTGCTTTTGCCGGAAAAAATTATACACTCGATCTTTTTGAATTGAATGCCGAATACCGGCTTTTATTAATAGCACCATTCACCAATGCAGAAGATGCGTTGAATTATATCGACCAGGCAAAACCAAAAACAGCAACTGAGATCATCCCATGGCTGAAAGGAGGAAAATATTCTTATTCCATATTAACAAACGGGAATTATGAATTGCTGAAAATAAATAAAGATGTTGAGGTTTATAAAGCGTTCCTGAACCAGTATTTCCCGGGAAAGTTTCAATAATCTTAACAGAAAATACCAACATTTTATCATAACCTGATAGTTTGACAAAAAATTAAGCAACAGGTATCTGCTGCCGGAATCTATTTACTTAATTTCGGTGTTAGAAATTGAATTACTCAACTTAGATAACTTCAACCTATTAATATGAAAAGAGCCGTTCGGATCTTTTGGCGCCTTTTTGCTTTTGGCTTTATTTCTTTTATTGTATTGGTACTGATGGCCAATTTTGGTGTATTTGGCAAAATGCCTTCACTAACTGAATTGGAAAACCCTTCCATTTTGCAAGCCTCTGAATTATATGCAGAAGATGGTACATTAATGGGTAAATATTATACGGAGAGAGGGAACCGGAGCAATGTTAAATACAGTGATATTTCCCGGTATGCAATTGATGCTTTGGTGGCTACAGAAGATGAACGATTTGAACAACATAGCGGAATAGATTTTAAGTCCACATTAAGGGCAATTTTTACACTAGGACGCCAAGGTGGTGGAAGTACTATCACACAACAATTGGCAAAAGCATTATTGGCACAGGGTAGTAAGAACAAAGCATTTCGGGTAATTGAAAAATTAAAAGAGTGGATCATCGCTGTAAAACTTGAAAAGAATTTTACCAAAGAAGAGATCATTACACTTTATTTGAATGTCGTCCCATTCGGCAATAATATTTATGGCATACGCAATGCTTCCAGATCATTCTTTCAGAAAGAACCTGACCGTTTGAATATAGAAGAAGCAGCATTACTGGTAGGTATGTTAAAAGGAAATACCATTTATAATCCAACCCGAAATCCAAAGGCTGCATTGGACAGAAGAAATGTAGTAATTGGACAAATGGAAGTGAATGGAAAAATAAAAGCCGACTGAAGCAGCAAAATTAAAAGCAACTCCGATTAAATTAAACTATAGAAAACTGGATGAAAACACTGGCTATGCCCCTTACTTCAGAGAAGTTTTAAAAACAGAACTCAGAGACGCTTTAAAAGGATTAGAAAAGCCAAATGGTGATTCCTATAGTATTTATGATGATGGTTTGAAAATTTATACAACCATCAATATTCAGATGCAGGAATATGCTGAAGAAGGAATGGCACAGCATATGTTGCAATTACAAAAAGGCATTAATGCAAGGTCTGATTTTAAAAATGGTAAAATCTGGAAAGGAAGAGAAAAATTTTTAGATAAAGCGGCAAAAGAATCAGATCGATGGAGAAATCTGGAAGAAGATGGATTAAGTGATAAAGAGATAAGAGCAAGTTTTGATATTGAAAGTTCCCATGAAAGTATTTGAATGGAACAGTAAAAGAGAAAAAGATACGGTATTGACGCCATATGGATTCTATTAAATACCATCTTCAAATGGAACAGGCTGGCTTTATGGCAATGGATCCTGTAACAGGTGAAGTAAGAGCATGGGTGGGTGGTATAGATTTCAAAACCTATAAAAACGACCACGTCAATTTAAAAACAAAAAGACAGGTTGGTTCTACCATCAAGCCATTTCTATATACACAGGCAATGGAAGAGAGAGGATTTACTCCAGAAACAGAATGTGAAAATGTAGCACAGTACTTTCCCGGTAGTGGATGGGTACCTTCTGGTAAAAAATGTGGCGGTGGCAGTATGTCGATGGCAAATGCATTGGCATTTTCTAAAAACTGTGCAACTGCTTATATCATGAAACAAGTAGGTCCGCAACAGTTTGCAGATTTTCTGAGCCGTATCAATATTCCAACAAAAGTAAAACCCTACCCTTCTATTGCATTGGGCACCTGTGATCTTTCTATTTATGAAATGCTTTGGGGCTATACCATATTTGCAGGTCGGGGATTTTCAACCAAACCTTACAGTATCAGCCGCATTGAAGACCGTAATGGTAATGTGATTAAGCGTTTTGATTATAGTGCAAACAGAAAAGAAGCCATCAGTGAAGTAACAGCTTACACGATGGCAAAGATGATGCAGGGAACAGTTGATAAAGGAACTGCAAAAGGAATGCGCAGCCGTGTAGGCGCATTAGAGATGGGTGGAAAAACAGGAACTACCGATGATAATGCCGATGCCTGGTTCATTGGTTATACTCCTCAATTATTAGCCGGTTCATGGGTAGGTTTTGAATATCAGTTTATGCGTAATCAGGGTGATGGTTCAAGAATAGCCCGTCCAATTACAGAATACTTCTTTAAAAAAGTACTGGCTAATAAAAAACTGGGAATAGAAAAGGATGCAAAATTTGTGAAACCTGCTGAATTGGAAAATGAGATCAACAGTGCTGATATTATTATCAGTGATACAGATCCCAATCCCGGTGCTGAAGGAAATGACCAGGGTGTTGGTAATGAAAGTGATTATTATTTCGATTATAATTCCGGTGACACATTAGGGCCCGAATCAAAACCCATTGAAGATGATGAAAACAAAAAGTCGCCCAGAAAAGACACGGCTAAAGCAATTATGAAGTCGCCTGCAAAGAAAGAAGATCCGGATAGTAAACCTATAGGCTCTGCGAGTAAATGAACCAGAAAAGAAAAAAGGATTGCTTAAAAAATTATTTGATAAGAAACAGAAAAACTAATTCTTTCAATGGGTTTATCAATAAGAAATGCATTGATCGATGATATTTCACTGATCCGTGAGTTGACATTTAAAGTCTGGCCCCAAACGTACTCCTCCATCATTTCAAAAGAACAGATTGACTATATGATGGAGATGATGTACAGTGAAACTTCAATGATTAAACAGTTTAAAGAAGGTTGCCAATACGTTATTGTATATGAGAACAATGATGCAATTGGATTTGCTTCCTATATAAAAAAAGGCAATAGCGTTTATCATCTTGACAAACTCTATATCTTACAAAACCAACAAGGAAAAGGGACCGGAAAATTTGTTATTGATCATATAGTTGAACAAATTAAAACAGCCGGAGGGAGTGCCTTACAACTAAGGGTAAACAGAAATAATATAAGTGCCCGAAATTTCTATGAAAAAAAAGAGTTTAAAGTAATTGAAGAAGCGGACTTCGAAATTGGCAATGGATATTTTATGAACGATTATGTGATGGAAAAAATAATTTAATCCCCGGAGGTGATCCCCATCTAAACACTCATTTCCGTTTACTTATTCTATTTTTAATACGTTCTTACAATCGAGATACTTTACCGGGTCCATCGGTGTTTCAAAATTGAACATCAAAAACTCCAGTTTCCCTCCCATAGGAATAGTTCCCAGCGGCTGGCCAGTCATTACATTATCTCCTCTTTTCACCATTGAATGTAAAAGCCCCGAATACCAGAAATAATAATCCTTGTGATAGAAAACAACATCCCATTTCCCATCTTCGTTCTTTATTACGTTTGAAACCCTTCCGGATATAACTGCTTTAACTGTTGTATCAGGAATACTCACTAAAACAATACACAGATCAGGTTCATCATATCGCATTATATTTTTGGGAGGAGGAACAACCAGTGCATCATCCAACGGACATTTTAGCCAGATACTATCTTTCTGGGCAGACAGATCGGATGCTGTCATAATAAAAAATACTACCCCGCAATAGTATTTAAATAAATGTTTCATAAGGTCTGATTAATACCCGGAAAAACTAAGCTTCTTTGCCATTTCTGCACTCATCCCTTCAGCCGAAATACCGTAACCACTTACCAAAATACCTTTCAAGCCATTTACAGACTCAATACCATAAACAATGGATTCATCGGATGGATTCGAATCACCTTCAAAACGATAGAACTCAACAATTTCAAAATCATTGACATCGAATTTTTCATTGTTACACACAAGACAATTCTCTTCCAGGTTGAAATCGGTAGTGTATCCCCTTTGTTTTAATCCATTAATCGCCAGTGAAAGAGTGTCGTAAGCGTACATACACTAAATTTTTATAAGCATAAATTTACAAAATAAAAACTAGAACTTTTTCTGAACAACTTAATACACTAACCGGTGTGTTTGTTTTATCACACCCATCACAAAAATACTCTGTACCTGTCCCATATTTTCGATCTGGCTTAGTTTGTTTACATGAAAATCATAGTACGTTTCCATATTTTCCGAAACTACTTTCAACATAAAATCAAACTCTCCTGAAATATTATAACATTCCACAATTTCGTTCAGCGCATGAACCGCTTTGATAAATTTTGTACCGGCAACCTTGTTATGTTCTTTCAGTGACACATAACAAATAACAGTAAGTCCCTTCCCCACTTTTGATGGATCAACCAGCGCAGCATATTGTTTTATGACCCCGCTCTCTTCCAATCTTCTGATACGTTCATGCACCGGCGTAGAAGTAAGATTTACTTTTTCTGCTATTTCTTTTACAGTCATTCTTGCGTTGTCCTGTAACAGCTTGAGCACTTCAATATCTTTCTCATCCAATTGCACAAAAGAGGATTCTGCTGTTTTATTGATTTTAGCCATACAAAATATTATTAATCCCTAAATTTAAGTATATTTTAGATGAATTCACCAAAATATGCATAATATATATTATTATACACTATTAATGTATATTTGTACTCTAAAAAATAATATATTATGTCAACAATTACCAAAGACGCTATTGACTTTAATCTAAAAAACAAAGTAGCAGATATTTCCCTTGCAGCATGGGGACGTAAAGAAATAAGATTAGCCGAAGCAGAAATGCCGGGTTTAATGTCCATCAGAGAAGAATACGGTCCATCTCAACCATTAAAAGGTGCAAGAATTGCTGGTTGCTTACACATGACCATTCAAACGGCTGTGTTAATCGAAACATTAGTGGCGTTGGGTGCTGAAGTAAAATGGAGTTCTTGTAATATTTTCTCTACACAGGATCATGCTGCTGCTGCTATAGCTGCCGCTGGTATTGGTGTATTTGCATGGAAAGGACAAACACAGGAAGAAGCTGATTGGTGTATTGAGCAAACATTGTTCTTTGGTGCACAGGACAGGCCTTTGAATATGATCCTTGATGATGGTGGTGATCTGACCAATATGGTTTTGGATACTTATCCTGAACTGGTACAACATGTAAAAGGAATTTCTGAAGAAACGACAACTGGTGTACACCGTTTATATGAAAGAGTAGCAAAAGGAACATTACCTATGCCTGCTATCAATGTAAACGATTCAGTTACCAAATCTAAATTTGATAATAAATACGGTTGTAAAGAATCATTGGTAGATGCGATCCGCAGAGCTACTGATGTTATGATGGCTGGTAAAGTTGCTGTTGTTGGTGGTTATGGTGATGTAGGTAAAGGTTCTGCAGCTTCATTAAAAGGTGCAGGTTGCCGTGTGATTGTTACAGAGATCGATCCTATTTGTGCATTACAGGCTGCAATGGATGGCTTTGAAGTAAAGAAAATGATCGATGCTGTGAAAGAAGCGGATATTGTTGTTACTGCTTCTGGTTGCCGTGACCTGATCACTGGTGAACATTTCAAACTGATGAAAGACAAAGTAATCGTTTGTAATATCGGTCACTTCGATATTGAAATTGATATCTCCTGGTTGAATACGAATTATGGCAATACAAAAGATACCATCAAACCACAGGTTGATATGTATACTATTGATGGAAAAGATATCATCATACTTGCCGAAGGAAGATTAGTAAATCTTGGGTTGTGCTACTGGTCACCCATCATTTGTTATGAGTAACTCTTTTGCAAACCAAACATTGGCGCAGATAGAACTTTGGACAAATAACAAAAACTACGAGAACAATGTTTATGTTCTTCCAAAGCATCTGGATGAGAAAGTTGCCCGTTTGCACCTTGCTAAGATCGGAGTGGTGTTAGAGGAACTTTCACCTGCCCAGGCTTCTTATCTTGGTATTCCAAAAGAAGGTCCATTTAAGCCTGAACATTACAGGTATTAAAATAAATAAAACAAAACAGAAAAGCTCAATCACCAGATTGGGCTTTTTTTATGTCACTTGCCCCTGGTACGGAAAAGAAAAACTTATTGTGGTTATTTTTTTCTGATGACCTGCTATCGAAATATGACCTCCGATAGCAGCAGCATCCGGACCTATATTATCGATCTGGTAGGACAGTGCATATCCGTTATTATTATTCCGTTCCTGTATTTCAAGGATAACAATATCCCTGAAACGATCAGCAGAAATATGAATGTTTCCATTCTGAGAATTTGCCACTACTGTCGAAAGTAATTCTTCCATTACATCAAAAACGTTTTGCATCCGTGAGCTCAAGGCAATCTCCTGCTCTACTTCGTTTACTAACTGTGTATTCTTTTGACATGCTGCAGGCAAAGTGCTGCTTACAAAATTATTGACCAACTGATTGAGTGAGATTACATTATTGGACCGCTCTGCAGATACGGAGTAGTTTGCTTTCATTGGATTGGAATTATTTAGACACTGATTCGGTAAATATTGGAATACAAATGCACTCCTTATCAAATATAACGGCAGTACTGTATTACAATTATATTCTTTGTACCAAATTTTACAGGGACAGGAGTTTATTCTTAGCCTGCTAAGTGTTTACAGTTAAGCAAATCCTATAATAATGTCTTTGACTCGTTAACAAGACAGGTTGCCATTTTCATGATCAGCGTTTGCTCCAGTGGGGCAACGATGAGTTTGTACTCCTTTTTATCATTTCCGGTAAATAGTATGCTGGCAATCTTTTGTGTCATTAATTTTTGTAATAAGGAAGTGGTTGAGGCTGTATTGCGGAATACAAATTGAAACAATCCTTCGCAATTCATGGTACCTCCATTCCTGGCGGTGGATTTTGACTTGACTCCTTCAAAAATAATACTGGCAGATGAATTGTTATCAAAACATTTTCCGGAACCATCAATTGAAAACAGTACTAGTACTTCTTTCTTATCAGCATCTATTGTTAGTGAACCTCCATCAACAAAAATAAAACCGGTAGACAGTTTAATTTCTTTTGTAAAAGGATCCGTTTCTCTTATCAGTTTACAATCCTGAGCTAATGATCCAACCGGCAACAACAAGGCAAGCAAAAGAATTTTAGTCATACTGCAAATTTTGGCATTAAAAGTAAATAATAATCAACTAAATGAATTGAAAAGCCTGTTAATGGTTGCTTTAGAATTAAAACCAAATTACGACCATTATTAAGCAATATCCGGTTTTTGATAAAACATACACACCTGGCTGATTTGTAATCTCAATACGAGCATCTGCTGTCGGAAACGATACAACTCCTGAATAGATCAGCTTCTTTGGCTAATTGCTTCCGGATACATCGATCAGATAATTCCTTTTGCGACTGTTAAATGAATGTTATCAAACCTGTGAATAACTTTTATTCACTCAAATCACTATCATAGCATGTTTCTTGCTGTATAAACACACAAAAATGTGAGATATGCAAATTCAATTTATCAAAGCTGTGCAGTTTTCGTTATTAATCAAATTAGATGGAAGATTAAGAGAATTTAATTTCCGGAAGATCAGAAATATGGATGAAGAATCACTGGCAGTCAACGTTTGCAACGAAAGAGGTGATAGAGTATTTTTTAATATGAAAAAACAAGAGAGTGGCTGGGAGTTTTCGCCGTCCAGTTTACCGGGTTGGATCGATCAGAATAAAAAAATCATACGTCAGGCTGTGGAAGAGGAATTGACAAACTGGCAATAACTATTTACTTATTCGCTCATTCTTACGAAATCTTTTTGCGATCACTTCCAGCTCCTGATCAGTAAGTGCTGTCGTCTTTTTTAAAACGCTGATAAAAAAATTGACTTCCTTTTCGCTGGCGGGGCAACCACTGTTTTCTCCTTCTTCGCGGTGTTTGACCTGCTTGCCGCATTTTCGAATCAGCTACCAGTATACCCTCCTTATCAAAAATCAGCCAGAATGGAATGCCCTGCCCTGCACCGTAGTAACTTGTTTTCAATGCTTCGGCTCCGGGATTTTCAAGCTGCTTTTTTTCAGGTGTCTCATTCACCACCAGGTGACGGATAACAAAATTGTCATCAAAATATTTCTTGCAGGATTCATCGTTCATGCTTTTGTCCATTTTATGACACCAGCCACACCAGGATGCATGAAACATGATAAACACTTTTTTATTTTCCTTTGCCGCTTCAGCACAGGCTTCTGTTAATACTTCTTTGGCTGAAGGAACAGGCTTTTGTGCAATAGATGAGAAACCAATCACTGCTAAGCTTAATAAAAAAAGTGCTTGTCTCATTTTATAAATTTAAATAAATTAAAACCGTACTGCTGTACCGGTAGCAATTACCATTAACATACTGCCATCGCTACCTACCGTTTCAAAATCAAGGTCTACTCCTATTATCCCATTGGCACCCAATGCCTGAGCTTTTTCGGATAATTCTCTGAGCGCATCTTCCTTTGCCTGTTCCAGCACTTTTTCATAGGTTTTACTTCTGCCACCAAATACATCTCTTAAACCGGCAAAAATATCTTTGAAGATATTGGCACCAATAATGCTTTGTGCATTAATCACTCCCAGGTATTCCTGAACCTGTTTACCATCTACTGTGCTTGTTGTTGTAATTAACATAATTTTTATTTTAATTTTTCAAATATAGCTTTTAGTTGTGCATTCTCTTTCACATTTATCGACTTCCCTGCTTCCTGTATATAAGCGATGCGTTTATCCGTATCCGGATGGCTTCCCAAAAACTCAGGTAATGCATTAGAAGGACCTGCTGATTTTAAATGTGTAAATAAATCGGTAAAGCCATTCGGATCGATCCCTCTCTTTGCCAATAATTGCAAGCCCTTCTATATCGGCTTCTTTTTCCAGTTTACGGGAATATTTTAATGACTTCAGGTTATCGGCATGATCTACCAGGACCGCAGTTACCGATCCAAACTTGCCAAACAATAATCCAAGGAATACTTTAGAACCAAGATTTCTGAAAATAGATTTAGTAGAATGCCTGTTATTGACATGTGTAAACTCATGACTTAATAATGCCGCCAATTCAGGATAAGAACCGATCTCTTTTAATAGGGCACTATACACAACGATTCTTCCACCGGGTAATGCAAACGCATTGACAGTATTATCATTTACAACAGTGATCCGAATAGTCATATGCTGTTGGCACATCCAATGCATTGAAAAATTCATTCAGGATATAACTATCAGCAGTATCTTCTCTTCCTGCTAGACCCATGGCATCATAAACTGCATCACCCATTTGTTTTTCAGTCTTGAACGGAAATTTTAGATGCCAGCTTTTGTGATAACCAGGGAACAATAAGTAAGTACACTAAAAATAGTCCACCGAGCAGTGCCAGCATAAGCAAGCCATTGCGTATCCATTCTTTACCGCTGCTTTTGGTATGCCAGGCTTTTTTACTTTCTGCCTGTATTGCTTTTACATGATCGCCAGCCTCTTTTCCCCTGATCAGTAAAACAGCATCGGGATACTTTTTGGAAGTTAATCTTGATTCATTTGATGAATAATGAGCTGCTACATCAACATCTTTTAATTGCCAGCTGATCATTTCATTCTGTTCCATCCTTATTACGAAAGCCGATACTTAGTTTTTTGTCAAAAACCAACACGGTTGCAGTAACAGTTTCTCCACCCGGTCTGTTTTTATATTCTCCAAAATAACTTTTCATGAAATCATTATTTTCCTGATAAAGATAATTGAAAATGGAATTTTCAGTTTATTAAGTTGGAAATAAATTCTCCATGATGAAATTAATTATGGAACTGTAATACCGATACGGTATCTGTAGCCTGCCTGCTCGCCTTCGCATAGCTACTGCGGAGCAAGGCCGGCAGGCAGATAGTCAAATTTTCGCTTCGCTCAATTTGCCTAAACAGCTACTCTATCGGCTTTGACGCTTTCGGTCTGAGTCTGATTTTATCATCAGACATTCTACCATAAATTGTCTTACATATTTAATACATAAAATGGTATAATTTTACAGCATGACGAAACTTTCGGTTAATATCAACAAGTTTGCAACATTACGTAATGCAAGAGGCGGCAACAATCCCGATGTAATAAAAGCAGCAATGGATGCACAACGATTTGGTGCTGATGGAGTAACTGTACATCCCCGTCCTGATGAGCGGCATATCCGTTATGAAGATGTACGACAGATAAAAAAAATAATTACCACTGAATTTAATATTGAAGGGAACTGCAATGAACAAAAATTTATTGACCTTGTGCTGGAAACAAAACCCAATCAGGTAACATTAGTGCCTGATACATTAGGGCAACTGACCAGTGATCATGGCTGGGATACCATTACTCATAAAGATTACCTGAAAGAAAAGATCCGGCTCTTTAAAGATGCCGGCATCCGGGTTTCTATTTTTGTAGATCCTGATCTTGCAATGGTGGAAGGAGCTGCTGCAACCGGAACAGACAGGATAGAACTTTATACAGAATCCTATGCAACAGCCTTTGCAAACGGGAATAAAGAAGCTGGCGTACAACCCTTTGTGACTGCAGCACAAAAAGCAAAAGAGTTGGGCTTAGGTATAAATGCCGGTCATGATCTGGACTTGCAAAATCTGCAGTACCTGAAACAACAAATCCCTTTTATTGATGAAGTAAGTATTGGTCATGCCTTGATCTGTGATGCTTTGTATTTAGGTTATGAAAATGCGGTACAGTTGTATAAAAGACAGTTGAAATAATATTATATTAATTTCATAATCTGCTAACGTTTTGTCGACTGGTCGTAAACCTTTCAATTCCCAATTAAGTATCGGATAAAATTCCGGTTGCCATAATCTTTATCCGTATTACATCTTCTTTGGGATAAAGTATTGCCTGCTACCCTGCAAGTTGTATCTGCTCTATGAGCAAGCCACGAAGCTCTTCAAGCCTCAACGGGATCCAATTGGCCGTTTCCGCAGGATTGAGAAAAACGCTGCAGATACATCATGCAAAAAAGATGCTTAACAATGACGAAAGAAACAGCCTGTTTGCATTATTAGCATACACTAATTATGTATTCCACAAATTCACTTGTTTCAATACGGAGAATTGTTTTTATTAAATGACTATACAAGAAGTTGGGTGTTGTAGTTTTTAATTTGACAGTCCGCTAAGCAATTATGTCACACCTCATTTTGACTCATTGTTATCACTACATTACCTTTCTTATGTCCCTTTTCCACATAAGCATGCGCTTCAGCAATTTGCTCCAACGGATATGTTCTGTCAATTACTGGTTTAAATTTATTCTTTTCAATAAGCTCCTTTAGAAAAATAATGTCTGTTGCTTTATGGTTAATTACACCTGTCATTACCTTTTTGTTGCTGGTCATAGAAATCCATAAACCTTGAAGCATTTCCGACATTCCTGCAGCACTTAGAATTAATCTTCCGTTTTTATTTAATGACTTTATACACCGAGAAACGGAAATTGCTTTCACAGCATCAAAAATCACATCATAGGTTTCACCATTCTTATTAAAATCCTCCTTTGTATAATCAATCACTTTGTCCGCTCCGATAGAATGTACCAAAGCAATATTTGCAGTGCTACAAACACCGGTAACATCTGCTCCAAATGACTTTGCCAATTGAACGGCAGCAGTTCCCACTGCACCAGAAGCACCAACTACAAGCACTTTTTGTCCTGGTTTTATCATTGCCTTTTTTATAAAATGTAATGCAGTAACTCCGCCAAAAGGAATGACAGCCGCTTCATTGTGAGAAATGTTTTCAGGTTTTAATGTAATTGATGCGTTTTCAGGCAGGCATTTATATTCAGCATAAGAACCAAGACTCATATCTGTATGACCAAAAACATTGTCACCAACTTTGAAATGTTTTACCTCCTCACCTACACTTTCAACTACACCTGAAAAAACACTTCCGAGGATATTAATTTTGGGTCTTATCAAACCGAAAATAAATCTAACCGCAAAGGGGTCGGCTTTTCGTAAACGCCAATCACCTGAATTGACTGCGGTGGCTTTAATCTTTAATAGAATTTCATTCTTCTTTGGAGTCGGTTTTTCCACATCCTTTAATTGGAGAACCTCTGGCGGACCATATTGAAAGTAAACTGCTGCTCTCATTTTTAAGTTTATTTTATTAATTATTTCAAATGACAAAGGATAAAAACAACATCCCGCATTCTGGACTGACAACACAAAAATAAAACCAGCCTTATTTCTTTAATATCCGTTGTAATTGCCTGGCTGTTTTAAATCCACATTTAGAAGCGATGTACTCGATCGTATATTCAGGATTATTCAACATGGTACTGGCATATTCTTTTCGTAACAGTGTAAGATATTCCAACACAGTCGAGCCTGTTTTTTCTTTAAATACCCTGCTCAGATTTCTTGGGCTCATTCCTACCAGAGCAGCGAGGGATTCAATGCTGTTCTCTTTGGAAAGATTATCGATCATATAATCCTGTACTTCGTGAACCTGTGGGTTAATGTGATTCCTGTAATCGAGATAAATGCTTTGCTGCTTATGGGATCCGCTTCTCCTGTGATACACCACAAGTCCTCTTGCTACCTTATGCGTAAATAGTGGGCCTTTTAAATCTTCAAGGATGGCTAAAGCCAGATCAATTCCAGCACTAATACCGGCACTTGTATAAACGTTGTTGCTTTTTACATACAAAATATCCGCCATTACTCTGGCCTGCGGAAACTGGGTTTGTAATGCATCTACCCTCCTCCAGTGAGTCGTACATTCAGTATCTCTTAATAAACCAGCATGTCCCAAAGCAAAAGCACCGCTACAAATGGAACAAACAGTTATTCTTTTTTCTGAACATGCTGCAAGCCAGTTAAAGAATTTTCTTTCTGCTTTAAATGAAATGCTGTTTACATATTCATTATCCATTCCCGGCACAAAAACGAAATCACCTTCTTTTAATTTAGCGGTTTCAAAATTGGCTATTTTTCCAAATCCAAGACCGGCAGTGCTTATCGGTTCCTCACTGTATTGATAAAACTCAATATCCAGTTCCATCCCATGAACTTTCGCTTCGGTAAAAACCTGTGCCGGGCCTGACAAGTCAAGTAATTCAACAGTCGGGGGAATAATAAAGGCTACCTTTTGCATATCTTTTATTTATTAAATTGTTGAAGTAAAGGTAGGATTAAGCGTAAGTAGAACGACCGCCAACAATTGGTCAGATAAAGACAAAAAAAGCCGTTCCCACAGGAGCGGCTGGTCAACTTTACGGTAGTATTTACTTACTTACAAGTTGCACAGGTACAATTTGCACCGCAATTACAATCCACACAGGTACAATTTGGATTGCTGCATTTTACATTTTGAGTACGCTGACTCATCGCTGTTGTTGCTTTCATAATAAATTTTTTAATTGTTATTTAATAAATCAAAAATAGACTGATAATGGAGGATGATCGTTACATTAGTTTTGGAAAGTGTTACAAAATTTTGGGATTAAATCTTATCCAGTGATATACGCTTTTCATTTCCAATCTCCTTAAAATAAGTAGGGGTTAAACCGGTAATTTTTTTAAACTGGCTGGAAAGATGCGCCACACTGCTGTACTCCAGATCAAAAGCGATTTGCGACAGCGTCATTTGCCCGTACAGAAGCAATTCTTTTACCCGCTCAATCCGCTGCTCAATAAAATAATTTTCTATTGTCCTTCCTTCTACGGAAGAAAATAAATGGCTCAGGTAAGTGTATTCATGATTGACCTGGTCGGAGATGTAATGGGAAAGTTTTAATTTATTAACGAAATCGTTATTTTCATTCCTGGCTCTCTTCATAACCAATTGCCTGATGTTTTCAATTAATATAGTACAGTGGTTATCTATTAATTCGAATCCTATCTTGTGCAGTCTTTTTATCAAACGATCCTTTTGATCCGGTGTTAAATCATTTTGTAAATGAACTTCACCATATATAACCTTGAAAAATGATATTGCTTCATTTTGTAACACATCCTCAACGACAAGTATACAACGATCACAAACCATATTTTTGATACGCAGCTTCATGCCAGTTATTAATTGGTTTTGTTCAGCCCTGTTTTTTTATAGATCTCTATAAGGTCGCATTATATTTTTAATATCTACAGGGATTTCCATTGCTTTTAATGGAGGCACATTGGCCCCACCTGTATTTCCCGTAGGAATTTTCCCGACAAAGGATTTTACCCCGCCCACCAATAGCCGGGGCAGTTGACCAAGTATTTCTTTTTTATCCTTGATCTTAATACCAAATTTAAGCATCAGCCAATGCACCTTTGTGTGTTGCACCAACCAGGGTTGCCCAATAATATGTGCTCTCTCAAGATGTCTCCAGGCAAGCTGGAAATTAGCTTTAGACATTTCGAGGCTGTAGATTGTCAAGTTCCTTACAGTAATATATTTTCAAACCTTGAGGCATTGACCAATAAAATTTCATATTTCAAATTTCAAAATCAGTTAAAATTATTCCGGGGTCGCCGGACTTTATAAGTCCGTCTTATTTACAGTTCTGTATCTTATCAATAGTAAATAAAAACCAATGGTAAAATCAATGGATAGAGCAGAACAGGTCATATTTTGGCGGGATCAAACCTGAGTTTTGAAATAAATGGTAAAGCAGATCCCAGATTCCATGCAGAAAAAAAGCCGGCTGCCAAAATGTATATATGTTTTTTGATTCCATAATAAGCAATAAAGACAAACAGGATAGCCTGAACTGAATTAATTACCATTGCCTGTGTATCTGTCCAGACATAACCAACATAAAGGAATCCAATTCCACAAAGTATCAGACCATAAATGATCTTTTTGTCAAACTGCTTCAAAATACCAAATAGTAGAATGATTAAAAGCCCGGAAGAAATTCCAATAATTGCGTGTATCATGTCTTTGATTTTTAATAAGTGATTTAAGAATTCATTTTTAAAAGAATATGAAATTTGTTTTCCTGGTATATTTTAAGGCAGTGGGAAGAGCAGAAATAAAGCTCGTCCTATCCGGATGATGAATAGCATTTTGACGGTTAACTATTACCATTCGACAAATCGGGTCAATAAAATTGGTATTTATTCTATCTATACTTAACTCAAATACTTCCTTCGTTTCCGAAATATTTTTAAACGTATGATTACCTTTTGAAGAAAAGTTGCAAACAGATTTGTCTTCTATTGAATTTACAAATTCATCCGAACACCAGAATGTGCCGGGAGCTGCTTTGGCTGCAATTCTGGAAACCAGGTTAATAGCAGAGCCAAAATAACTATCAGCTCTTTTTAGTACTTTACCGAAATGCAATCCTCCGTGCACCTGCAGAAAATTCTCTTCACAAACAGTATCAGCTTCTAATTTAAGTGCTGTTGCAAGCAACGAATCCGGGCAATCAGAAACAAACATGATCTCATCACCTGTTCGCTCATGAATTTTTGTATTACCAACCAGGCAATTTTCTGCAATGCTGATATACTTATCAATTAGATCCGCAGCAGAAACAGAACCATGTGTTTCTGTCAGCGCTGTGTAACCGGATAAATCAGCCATGAGGATTGCAATTTTCTTTTCCAATTGATTGTTGTTTTGTACTGTAAAGATATCCCGGGTATAATGATCATAACAGACATCAAGATGTCAGAAACGGACAACAATTTAACCCATACTGGAAAAACAAAATGCCCATTTTAAAATGGACATTTGTGAAATCCAATAAATTTAAATAAATAAAGAAGGTATTACCTGTTTTGAAAATAATAATTTAACCCTTTAGTAATGTTCGGTTCTCTTGAACCCATATGATCCTGATTCTTTTCGATATTCTTTGACAACTTTAAATTGAAATAATTGTCATGAAGTGATTGATAAAACGCCTCAAAAGGAGCCAGCATCCTGTCGTTTTCTTCATTTTCACCTATACCCATAAATACCAATTGCTTTTTGTTTTTATTCATTGCCCTGTTATCTTTTTCCATTTGCAAAGAAACATAGTTGTCGAACCAAAAGGATGGACTAAGCAGAATGTAGTTACCAAATACTTTATTGTTAGTACAATAAGCGTAACCTCCAAATAACCCTCCATATGAGTGACCCAATATGACCCGGCTATCCCTGGAAGTATCAGCTTGATAATTCTGCTCCATTTTTGGTATTAATTGAGTTTCAATAAAATTCAAAAATTGAGGAGCACCCCCTGTAACTGAACTTACTTTTGTTGGTGTGTAATCAATACTGCGGTCCTTCCCATACCCTATGCTTACAACCAATACGTTCTTTACGGCATAATTCTCAGAAATCTCCTTGCATCGATTAGCTACAAAACCAAAAATTTGTTTCCCGTCCAACACATAGATTGTGGCATATTTTTCAATGGACGGATTATAATTGGCAGGCAAACCAACCTTTATGTCGTAGGATGCTCCATTAGCAACAGATCGTAAAGTAAACTCTTGCGTTATGCCTGAGTTAAATTGTTCTTTAGTACATGAACCTAATAAGAATAATCAGCATTATTACACTTGCGGATGTAGCTATTCTTTTACTTAAACAAATTCTATTTTTCATCCTTAATTTTTTTATTTGTTATTTAATACTGTAAAACTATACTGGCTTTCATCGCACAAAAGGACATCTTACTGACAAATACGGACAAGCATTAAACATAAAAGAAGAAAGTTTAAACCATTTATCGCCTATAAATAAATTTCAAACCAATCCGCTTTATTTCTTACGAAATTTTAGATGTATTTGAAGGCACAGAAATAGACTTACCTCATCTGTTGCTGTCATACTAATTTAGATAATGGATGCAGAATTTTCGGGATAGTTTATACCAAGCGTATAAAAAGTAGATTAAACATATTGAACAAAACTTTCCAACTGCTATTACAAATTAAAATAGCCCTTGCACCAGGTCATCCACATTTGCAAGACACAAAAATGCCGACCTTGTAAAGAGCAAAAATGCCAACACACGGCATACATCCTTCAATTCGAAAAGTAATTTCCTGACCCACTCAAGCACTTTCAAATCTTTATCGTAATATTGCAATATTAAACTTATAAACATGGGGGCAACCAAGACAGCTCATTTTACCGACAGGCAAAATGCTATTGCGATACTTGCCAAAGCGTTGGGACACCCTGCAAGGGTTGCTATCATTGACTATCTGCTAAAGGTAGACACTTGCATTTGTGGCGACATCGTAAACGAATTGCCGTTGGCACAGCCCACTGTTTCGCAACATCTTAAAGAACTTAAAAACGCCGGGCTTATCAAAGGAGAAATTGAAGGAAACTCTGTTTGTTATTGTATTGACGAAAAAGTGCTTCAAAAGCTACAAACCTATTTTGACACTGTTTCACTTAAATTAAAAAACAAAAAAACAGATTGTTGTTGATCATTCAAAAAAAATATCATGAAATTATCAGAATTAAAATAACTTCTTGCCACTGCTGAAACAGTCAGCGATTTTTTAATACCAGTTTCAGGCAAAGTAATTGAACCCAATAAAAAATTGTTGCAGACACCAACCATTGTAATCGATTACCCATATGGCAAAGGTTAATGATGAAAATTGAAACAACCAACCCGGCAGAAGTAAAAAATTTATTTTCTACCGGTCAGTATAAACTACACATCAACCAATAAAATCATGAGTGCTATACATTGTAATCCCGTACAAAGAAAAAAGCTGAGTTTTCTTGACCGCTTTCTAACGCTATGGATTTTTCTTGCGATGTTGGTGGGTGTTGCTATTGGATATTTTTTCCCAAATTCCTCACAGTTTATCAATTCATTTTCCAGCGGTACAACAAATATTCCGATAGCCATTGGCTTAATTTTAATGATGTATCCACCGTTGGCAAAAGTTCGGTATGAAAAAATTGGGAGAAGTATTTAAAAACACCAAAATATTAAGCGTTTCATTGTTGCTCAATTGGATTATTGGCCCCACATTAATGTTTTTATTGGCAATCATCTTTTTTCACAATCAGCCAGAATATATGATGGGCTTAATTCTGATCGGCATAGCCCGTTGTATTGCAATGGTAATTGTATGGAATGAATTGGCAGAAGGAAACAGGGAATATGCCGCAGGTTTGGTTGCACTTGAACAGTATTTTTCAGATACTTTTTTATAGTGTTATACGCATGGTTGTTTATTACTGTTCTGCCCCCGTACTTTGGCGTTAAAAGTGTGGAGGTAAACATTACCATCGGACAAATAGCAGAAAGCGTTTTAATCTATTTAGGCATTCCCTTTTTTGCAGGTATTGTCAAGTCGCTTTCTTCTTATAAAATGGAAAGGCCTGGATTGGTTCAATAACAAATATATTCCTGCCATCTCACCGATAACATTGATTGCATTGCTTTTTACTATCGTTTTAATGTTCAGCTTAAAAGGTGAACTAATTATTCAGATACCTTTCGATGTTTTGAAGATTGCACTTCCATTGCTAATTTATTTTATCATCATGTTTTTGGTTAGTTTCTTTATTGGCAAAAAAATGGGTGCCGATTATTCTAAAAATACGGCCATCGCATTTACCGCCACAGGTAACAATTTTGAATTAGCCATTGCGGTATCCATCGGCATCTTTGGCATCAATAGCGGACAGGCATTTGCAGGTGTAATTGGTCCTTTAGTTGAAGTGCCCGCTTTAATATTGTTGGTGAATGTTGCCTTTTGGTTTAAGAGAAGATGGTATGGGGACAAACTAATTTAACCACTCTAACAAGCCGAAGCTCCAAGACAACCATCATACAGTGCGACAAAGCCCCACATTACAGATGACCACGAGAAAGGGTATGCGTACAACTTGAACAGTTTTCTGTTATACTGGGAGACGTAGTAACAATGAACTGTTTGTTTATTCCTGAAATATGTTTACTAAAAAACAACCATAATGAAATTTTATTTATAAATTTAGTTGTATAAATTAATTATGGCAAAAGCAAATAAAAAGGCACTATCATCAAAAGAAGGTGAAGCATTACTCAGCGTATTAAAAACCCGTTTTGAGAAAAATATGAAACGGCATAAAGGGCTTGAGTGGACTAAAGTACAAACGAAGCTGAGAAGCTAACGCTGAAAAACTGTGGTCGCTAAATGAAATGGAAAAAACCGGCGGCGAACCAGATGTAGTTGATTACGATAAAAAAAAAGGAGAATACATTTTTTATGATTGCGCAGCAGAAAGCCCCAAAGACCGAAGAAGTATTTGCTATGACCGTGAAGGTCTGGAATCAAGAAAAGAACATCGGCCAAAAAATACCGCTATTGATATGGCAACCGAAATGGGCATTGAACTTTTAACCGAAGACCAATACCGGGAATTGCAGCAATTGGGAACGTTTCGATGCCAAAACTTCGAGCTGGTTAAAGACACCTGCTGATATTCGAAAATTGGGTGGCGCCATCTTTGCAGATTATCGCTATGGTACGGTCTTCATTTATCATAACGGTGCACAGTCTTATTATGGTTCCAGGGGATTTCGTGGCATCGTTACAGGTATAATCCCGATTTCCAAAAGGAGTTCAGCAAAAATGCATCATTCCTGAAAAAATAAAATTATGCTGACACATATACATCCAAAACTTCCCATGCGGAACAAAACTGCAACACGGGAATTTTACCTGAACCAATTAGGCTTTCAGGAACCCGGAAGCGTTGATTACGATGGATACTTAATGATTAAGAAAGATAATATTGAAATTCATTTTTTTGAATTTAAAGAATTGGATCCCAAAGAAAATTACGGACAGGTTTATATCCGGACAGATGATATTGATAAACTACATCAGTCTATGATGGATAAAAATCTACAGATTCATCCCGGTGGCCCTTTGCAAGTAAAACCATGGGGGCAAAAAGAATTTTCAATGCTGGACCCTGACAATAATCTATTGACGTTTGGTCAGGCGATTTAAAAATCGTAGTAAATTTACCGGGATGCTTACCTATTTTCTTTGCTGGTTTCCTATGTTAGTATTAGCCATCCTGAATGGTTCAGCCAGAGATTTGTGGTATAAAAAATTTACCGGCGAATTAACCGGTCACCAGATATCCACTTTCACACTGATCTGTTCTCTTTGGTGTTTATATCCGGTTTGTCATTAACAAATTTCCTCCGGAATCAATTAAGGCAAACGATTTACATTGGTATCATGTGGCTGTTATTAACCCTTGCATTTGAATTTGGTTTTGGCCTTTATCGTGGTAAAACTTTCGATGAGTTGCTGGCTGATTATAATATTATGAAAGGTCGCATCTGGATATTGATTCCCATTTGGATCACCATTGCACCTTACCTGTTCTTTAAACTTACCAGATAAAATACCCGGAACAGGTTATTAATGTTCCATCATTACAAAAGCACCCCAATACAACGGCTCCTTGAATTTGGACATTAGCTGCAACTGCGCTTCCTTGAATGCTTTTTGCTTATCGCCTCCATTTACCCAATTCGTATAAAAATTATTCATGAGTTGTTGTGTAGCTGCATCATCCACTTTCCATAAGCTCATAATAATGGCATCAGCACCGGCAACCAGAAAGGCTCGTTGTAAACCATACACCCCTTCGCCTGCTTTTACTTCACCTAAGCCGGTTTCGCAGGCACTCAGCACAACAAGGTTTGTACCTTTCAGATCAAGATTCATTGCTTCATAAGAAGTGATGATTCCATTGTTACTATTATCCAGTCCGGGAGTCTGTTTATCTGCATCACTTGCACCTGTTAACATTAAACCGGAACGTAACAACACATTATCTTTTGCATAATCAGTATGCACACCTAATGGCCAGCTTGCTTTTTCTACATCCTTTAAAAAATATCCGTGAGTAGCTATATGCAGTATCGTAACTTTTTTAGATGACTTAAGGTTTGTTTCGGTAGCCTCTTTTTGAACCCACTCTGCTACATCGTATCCTGAAGTTTTTAATAATTGATTGATACCATCAACTTCTTTTTTTGTTCCGGGCAACTTGTACTAATATACCCGATCCATAATCCGGAAACCCAATCAGTGTTGCATTCTTTTCAGCAACCCTGTTTGCCTTTTCGTTCCTATCAAGAATATCTCTCAGATTACTCAACAGAACAAAGTCATATTTTTTTATCAGAAAATCTCCACCGGTTTTTTTCAGTGTATTCAGGTTTACCTGGTTGTACACTCCATCTAATGAAACATAAATTGTCTTCTTACTACCAAGCACTTTTTCAAAAGGATCCCAGAAATGGGCAAAGGACTGTACATCATTTACTTTGTTCTTCATCATCACTCTGTATGTCCGGGCATGGTTATATTTCGAGGTCATTACCTTTATCCAGTACAATAACTTTAGGTTGCGGGTCATCACTGGTTACTACAATGCCGATATAACGACATTCATTGGTGAATACCTGATCAAATTGCTGAAGCCGGATAACTTCTACCAATGCTTCATCAGCTTTTAATTCCTGCTGCAGGACAGAAAATTTTGTTTTACCGGTAAAATAAAAATCCGCAAATTCCTTCGAATTCTCAGAAAGTTTTTTCTCCATCCTGTTCACATTCGATTCCAGTGAATCGATATTGACTGCCTGCTCTTTCAAGTCCTGTTTTGAATAAGCATATAACCTGGTCAGTTGTTCTTTATGGTCGATCCAGTTTATATAATCATCGATCAATTGCGGATCACCTCCATTTAAAATACTTTCACTGATCTTTCTGGAGGAGTTCAATAAAATTCCTTTGGTAGCCACCCGGTATTCAAACAGATCCTTTATAATTTCTTTATCCAACTGACCGGCATCCAATGCAAAATTGTAAAACCGCTGAAACCGTGGAGAAAGTATATCCCAATATCTTGTTTTTTCAGCTTCACTCATCGGTGCAAAATAGCTGGTTAACAAAATCCAGGGTTTTTTCCATTACATTTCTGTATAGCGTAATGGCTTTTTTAAACTCTTTTTTCTTCCAGAGCAGCAAAGCCATGTCTTCCTGCGATTGAATATACAATGGATGATTCTCGCCAAGTGCCTGCTCTCTTATTTGTAATGCCGATTGTAATAATGGTTCTGCTTCCTTGTACCTGGCCTTAAACCGATAAAAATTTCCCAGATCACTGACAGCTTTTGCATAAGCGGGACTGGTTTCACCAATAGAAGTTTTATAAATTGCGGCTGATTGCTTTAGCATTGTTTCCACCTTATCTTCTTTCTTCATTAATAAGGAAAGAATAGCATAGTTGTTCAGCATATTGGCCTGCTCTGCTTTTCCTTTTTCTACTTTTTTATCCAGTTCAATATAAATTTTCTCTGCCTCATCATATTTTCCCATCTGCTGATACAGCAATGCAAGGTTGGATAAAAATTTCAATTGATTTCTTGCTTTGGCTGCTTCCAGATTTCCGGATAGGTTCATTGCCTCCTTCAATAACTTTACGGCCGCTTCATAATTACCCATGGATTGATAAAGCATAGCCTGGTTGTTCAACACAATGGCATAAGGCATTGCTTCCTGGAGTTTATTTGCTTTAATCACATTTATAGCTTCATTGAATTCTTTCTCCGACTCATTATACATTCCCGTATTATAATGCAGCACGGCATAATTATTCAGTGAGGCAGCTACTGCCATATTTGTATTTCCCAATTTGCTTTGCCGGAGTTCCAGTGCTTTTACTGTAAATTCATTTGCCAATCCAAACCGTCCCGTAGTGGTATAAAGTAACCCACGGCTTGCAATGGTCTTCATATAATTAAGCTCATTGGTACGATAGGATTTTTCAAAATAATGCTGCGCTGTCTTTAATCTTTTTTCTGCAAACACATATTTACCCATTGCATAAGCAGATTGCCCCATTTGTAAATTCAACGTGGCATTTTCCTCATCATCAAGATCAAAATCTTTATAAAGTGAATTAGCAATTCCACCGAGTCTTAAAAATTTAGAAGTAAATCCTCCTTTTCCCTCTCCGCCAAATAAACCTGCGTTATCGCTGAGCAGAATAGCATAATCTATATCGGTGGAATCAAATTCAGATTTCACTTCTTCCAATTCATTGCGGGCAGCATCTCTTGCTTTCATTTTTGCCTCGTACTTGGCATTATTGATTTCGCTTTGGGCTTTCCCTTTTACTTTATTTTTTATTTTATTAAGGATCTGTGCTGAACTAACAATTGAAAGAAAAACAAGGAAGATGGAAAGTAGAATCTTCATGGCAAATGCTGGATTTGAGGTTAAAAACTGAATCCTAAGTTACAGTATAATTTTCAATCCTGCTTTTGACGGAGACAAGTAGCTATCCGTTGCTTAAAAAGCAACTCTTTTACAACTCTTATCGTTATTTAGTTTTTCTATGTACATTGTAAATAAAAATGATGAAAAAAATAATCGTTGTCATCACCCTGATCTTTTTTTCAATAAATAGTTTTTCACAAACCTGTGAAGAAAGAGAAGCAAAAATGCTTACAATAATTGGTGGATTTTCTGCCGGAATGATGTATAATACCTATGGTTTGATTGGTGCTGTTTCAGATGGATTTATAAAAGATGCCTATACAACAGAAACCGTAACACAATTAATGACTGCACAAAAAGGGATGACCGATAATTTTATTGTGCTGATGGAGGATAATTTAAAAGGGAATATATTCAATCAACAAAACGATAAAGATTTATATTCAATCCGTCATTGAAGTAATTAAAGGATTAAAACTTCAGGCCCAACTACTGATCGACCTTGCTGAAACCAATAGCGGGAAAAAGAAAGATGCGTATGAACAACAGCGCCAAAAAAACTGGTCGGCCATCAGCAAATTAATGGGAATACAGGAATAAATAGTTATTAAAATCCTTTCGTCTCACAACCCAGCAATTCACAAAGCTTTTCCCTGAGTGCAGGGCCTCTTAGATTTTTTGCAACGATTTTACCACTTGGATCTACTAAAATGTTCTGAGGGATTCCTTGTATATTATATAATTTGGCGGCAGCATTGTTCCAGAATTGCAGATCGCTTACATGTGTCCAGGTAAGACCGTCTTGTTTAATTGCACTCAGCCATTTATCTTTTTGTCCGGGTCTGTCAAGTGAAACACCCAAAACTGTGAAATTCTTATCGTTGAAATTTTTAAAATTCTCTACAACAGTTGGGTTTTCATCACGACATGGGCCACACCAACTTGCCCAGAAATCGACCAACACATATTTTCCTCTGAAAGAAGAAAGGGAGACTGCTTTACCTAAGGTATCCGGCTGAGAAAAATCCAATGCCTCGGTACCAATAGCTCCAACTTTTGCTTTTTGCTATGAATTGAGCCAACTGCACACCTGTTTCAGATTTTTTTACTGATCCTCCAAGTTGATTAAACCTGTTTTCCAATACTACTACATCTTCATTAAAACCATACGTTACACTCAATATAAAAGCAGTAACAACAGAGTTGGGTTTCTGGTTGACTATTTTAGTTATTTCCTGCTGAAGTTTTGCCTGCATTCCTTCATAGGTATCCATCAATTTATCTCTTTCAGCTCCGGGCATTGTATTATTAATAGTAGTAGCCACTTTACTTACTTCCTGAACAATGTGGTAGAAAAACTTTTGTAAAATCTGTAAAGTCCTTATGAGAAGCAGAGCCGGAAACTTCAACTTCAAGCGGGTCTGTTTTTTTACCCTTTACGGATATCTTGCCACTCTCTACATAAATCTCAACTGGCTTATTTTCCCCAACACTCATAAAACAAAGAACAGGTTCATCTACTTTCCCTTTCAACAGGAATTTCGTTTTTAAAACATTGCCCGAAGCCATTTCTGCATTATCTCCATTTCTATATAGTTTTATTTCTGTACCATCGGCAATACCATCCAGTTTACCTTCAATAATAAACTCCTTAGCAGTTGTCTGAGCCAAAACAAATAATGGGCTGATCAAAAGATAGAAGCAATAATTTTTTCATACGTATTAAATGATTTTCATAAATGGGTAAACAGGCTACCAACATGCAAATTTAGCTATTGAATTGGTAAGTTCATAGTCATTCAGCAGACAATTGACGAAAGAAATGATTTTGTGGATGCATTAACATCTGTACTGTTTTCCAACGCTTTAATGTAAGCACTGCCAATAATTCCGCCATCAGCATATTGACAAACGGCATCAAATGAGGCTTTATCCTTAATGCCAAAGCCAACCAGAACCGGATTTTTCAAAGAAAGGCTTTTTAACTTCTTTAAATACGCATCGGGGCTTGCATTGGTTTTATCACTACCTGTTGTGGATGAGGACGAAACTGCATATAAAAACCCGGTGCTGAGGCTATCTAATTTCCTAATTCTTTCTTCCGATGTTTCAGGTGTAACGAGGAATATAAAATCAAGGTTGTGTTTTTTAATAATGGCGCCGTATTCTGTTTCAAATTCAAATTCTGGCAGATCAGGCAAGATCAATACCATCTATACCAACTGCTGCTGCATCAGCACAAAATTTTTCAAAGCCATATTGCAAAACTGGATTCATATAACCCATTAAGATTACCGGAACAGAAATTTCTTTTCTGAAATCTTTTAGTTGTTCAAAAAGTATAGCGATCGTCATCCCGTTTGCAATGGCAATGGAACTGCTGTGTTGTATAACCGGACCATCTGCTAATGGATCACTGTACGGCATACCTAGTTCGATGATGTCGGCACCGTTCTCCTGCAAGGACTTCATTACATCCAAAGTTGAATTCAATTGAGGGTAACCTGCGGTGCAATAGACGTTGAGGATCTTTTTGGCTGGCTGGTTGAAAGCGTTTTTAAGTCTGCTCATATTTTTTTGAACCACAGAGACACAAAGTACACTGAGTAACACAGAGAATATCGCCGTGTTTCTCCCTGCCGCAGTGTCTCCGTGGTTATAAATTTTTCATGTATGTTGAAAGATCCTTATCCCCTCTCCCACTCAAACAAATCACTACAATATCACTCTTTTTAAAATTGATCATTTTTAATGCATGTAATGCATGAGCTGATTCCAATGCAGGAATAATTCCTTCCAGCTTTGCCAGTTCAAAAGCGGCATTTAATGCTTTATTATCAGTGCAACTCATAAAAACAGCTCTTTCGCTTTCAAACAGATGAGCATGTAAAGGACCAATGCCCGGATAATCCAACCCGGCAGAAATACTATGCGGCTCTACCACTTGTCCATCCTCAGTTTGCATCAGCAGACTTTTACTGCCATGCAGAATACCGGGTTTGCCCAATTGAGTAGTAGCAGCAGATTTTCCACTGTTAATTCCTTCACCTGCGGCTTCTACAGCGATCAATTGTACCGAAGGATTCATCTAAGAAATGATAAAATGCTCCGGCAGCATTGCTACCACCGCCTACACAAGCAATCACATAATTCGGTAATTCACTGTTTGTTTTCTCCAGCAATTGCTTTCGCATCTCTTCACTTATCACACTTTGAAATCTTGCCACCATATCCGGGTATGGATGCGGACCCACCACACTACCAATTATATAATGCGTATCATCCGGATGGTTGATCCAATCTCTTATAGCTTCATTCGTTGCATCTTTTAATGTCTTACTGCCACTCGTAGCCGGAATAACCGTAGCACCCAGCATTTTCATTCTTGCTACATTCGGTGCCTGCCGTTCAATATCTTTTTCGCCCATGTACACAATGCACTCCACACCTTTCAATGCACATACCGTTGCCGTTGCCACTCCATGCTGACCAGCACCCGTCTCCGCTATAATTCTTGTCTTACCCAATCGCTGCGCCAGTAATATCTGCCCGATGGTATTATTTATTTTATGTGCACCGGTATGGCAAAGATCTTCCCGCTTCAGATAGATCGTTGTATTGTATTTTTTGCTCAGCCGTTCAGCGAGGTATAACGGAGTGGGTCTTCCTACATAATCTTTCAGCAGATGCTGAAATTCTTTTTGAAAACTTTCTTCATAGATTATTTCCAAATACTTTGTCCGCAGCTCTTCCACATTGCGATGCAGCATTTCGGGGATATACGCACCACCAAACTGGCCGTAGTAGCCTTGTTCGTTGGGTTGTTGATATGTTTGTGTTGTCATTTTCTTGCGAGGCAAAGCCGAAGCAATCTCCCCAATTTTAGTGTATATTTTTTAGCCCAGATTCATTGCTACTATCATCGACTGTTGCCAGTCCGAATAGCAAGGCCGGCCGGACTCTTGTACGTTTTATTTTCATGGCATCCTGCTCTACGAAGTCTCCGACTTCGTAGCCCTATGTTCTTAATAGTCTTATAGACTAATACAACAAATCCAACTCAATAATTCCTTTCTGTCCCATATAGTTTGCTGCACTTGAATAAACATAATCTTCCTGCTTGATTACAATTCCTGCTCTTACAGGGTTATCATGTATATATTCCAATTTAGTTTTTGTAAAGTCATCGCTAAAACATTCTTCAGGATGCACTCCATTTGTCCAAATCTGATAATTCTCATTCCGGCTATGTCGGGATGCATAGTACTTGAACTGATGTAACATCCATAGCCTGCGGCTTTCTCTATCACTTTCAATAATTGGAAGCATACACTTATGTGTAAATTTCTTAAAATCTCTGACGATATCGCTTATTATAAATCCTTCCTTTGCCCTTGCTATCAAATGAAGATGATTAGTCATAATCACAAAAGCATTTAATTCCAACCCTTTCTTTTCCCTGCAAAACCTGAAGCTATCCATTAAAATATCCTTATACTCTTTACGACTAAACAGATCAATCCAGCCACAAACGGTAAACGTCATAAAGTGAGTGGCATTTTGATTTCTTATTACAAATCCCTCCCTAAAGTATTTGCTTTCCATAATAAAAGTTAAAAACTTTCGAAGAACATAATACTACGAAGTCAGAGACTTCGCAGAGCCTCCCTCTTAGTTCCTACTTCAATGCCAGCTTAAACTGTAACAACTTCGCCATATCCTTTACTCCAGGTTCTGTTTCAAAACGGCTGTTTATATCAACACCAAAAAAGTCAGGATGTTTAAATGCTTTTAATTTAGCAGCATCTTCTACAGCAATACCACCACTTAAAAAGAAAGGCTTTTCAATCTTGGCTTTCTTTAAAATATTCCAGTCGAACTGCTGACCGGTGCCGCCGATACTGTAATCTGTTGCTTTGTCGAATAAATAATAATCACACACCGCATCATAATCAGCAATCATTTCATCAATATCTGCATTATTATCTTTAATGCTGAAAACTTTTATCACTTCTACTTCTGTACTCAGGTCATCGCACATTTCCGGGCTTTCATTGCCGTGCAATTGAACTACTTCCAAACCATATTCATCAATGGCATCCAGCACATCGATTAGTTCAGGGTTTACAAACACGCCGGTCTTCTTTAGATCAAAGTCAGCTTTCTTTACATCATTCTTAGAAAGCTTATCGCCGATAAATCTTGGCGAATCTTTGTAAAATATCATTCCTGCAAAATCAATAGCTAGCCCGTCTAACTGTTGCAACTGTTTCATTTCAGTAATTCCGCATACTTTAATGTTCATATACTTTTATTATTTTATTTTTGGATTGTTTCCACAAATTTTCTGATCCGGTTGATGTCTTTTATTCCTGCTCCTATTTCAAACTTCGTATTTATATCTACAGCAAATAATTTATTGGCAGCACTCTCTTTTTCAAATGCCAGTAACCGCTCTTCATCACCCGGTTCCACACCACCTGCAATGAAATATAATTTATCAATCACTTTGTCTTTTAAAACTTTCCAGTCAAACTTCTTACCCGTGCCTCCGTAGTCAGCACCCAATGTATCAAACATATACATATCACTTCCCTCACCAAAAGGCCGCACCATCCATTCTATCGGGTCATTATCACTCAGCCTGAATGCTTTAATGACCGTAATATAATTGGCTACTTTCTCACAAAACCTTTCTGTTTCATCACCATGCAGTTGCACCATATCAAGACGATAATCATCTACTGTCTTTAATAAATTCTCATAGGTCTCATTTACAAACACACCCACTTTTGCAATACGACCACCGATCTTTTTCATCCTGTCAGGCGCAATTTTAAAACCCATGTACCTTGGCGATTTGGGATAGAAATTAAATCCAGCCAATTCAACACCCATTTCTTCCAGTGCATTTACCTGCTCGGGCAGGGTCATTCCGCAAACTTTGATTTTCATTACGCTTTTGCATTTAATTGATTTATAAAATCAGCAAAAGCAATCGTTGGATCATCCTCTTTCATAAAATTTTCTCCGATAAAAATCCTTTGAAACCGGAATTCCTTAAAGTTACAATAGTTTCCACATTGTTATTCCACTTTCCGCAATAGCCGGCTTATCTGCCGGAATCTTATCAATTAACTGTAAGGATGTATTGATATCTACTTCAAAGGTTTTCAGATTCCGGTTGTTCACTCCTACCATACTCACTTCATCACAACAATGTCCTAATTCCTCTTCATTATGCACTTCCAGAATGGATTCAAGTCCAATACTTTTTGCATAAGCTAGCAAATTCTTTTACTTCTTCTTTCGATAAGCAGGCAGCAATTAATAAAATAACATCAGCACCAAAAGCTTTTGCTTCAGCAATCTGCCATTTATCAATGATAAAATCTTTTCGTAAAACAGGAATATCAGCTACTACTTTTGTTTGTATCAGATCATCAAGGTCGCCACCAAAGAATTCATCATCCGTCAACACAGAAATACCAGCAGCACCTTTATTATATGCAACAACAACTGGTTCCACTTCCAGTTCTTTTGTCTTAAACCATCCTTTACTCGGACTTTTTCTTTTGAATTCGGCAATGATACCATTGCTTCCGGGAAATAATAAATTCTCTACCAAAGAACGGTTGGCAATCTGCCAGAAAAAGCCATCCCTTTCAAATCGTTCAATCGGGCTTTTTAATTTGAATGGTTCAATTTCTTTTCTTTTAGCTGCAACTATTTTTTCTAAAATATCCATGTATAAATCAATATGTAAAATTATGAATCATATACTTTTGAATAAGCTTTGAAACATACCTGATTTGCTTTCCCGCTTTCCAAACTTTCTACCGCTGCATTATATGCATCATCATATGTTTTATACTTTCCCGGTACAATGCAACGCCATCGCTGCATTGGCCAGTACAACTGCATTTTGCGCAAATGTACCTTCGCCTTTCAAAATAGTGGTAAATATTTTTGCAGCTTCATCTACACTATTGCCGCCGTTTATATCCTGAGCGGAAACCATTCTCTTTCCCAATTGCTCCGGTGTCATAATTCTTTCTCCTTCATTGGTGATCACTTTAGTATCATTCGTCAATGAAATTTCATCATACCCATCCAGACTATGAATAATGGTAAATGCTTTATCTGAAAGCTGCAATAAATAATTATAAATCCTTGCCATCTCCAGACTGTACACTCCAACCAACTGATAATTCGGATGAGCCGGATTTGCCATTGGCCCCAGCATATTAAAGAAAGTACGCATGGCCAGGTTCTTTCTTATCGGCCCAACCGTCTTTAATGCCGGATGAAATAAAGGTGCATGCAAAAAACAAATACCCGCTTCTTCAATTTCCTTTTTCAACTTGTTGTTATCATTACTGAATGTATAACCCAATTGCTCCATCACATTACTGGAACCACTGATAGAAGATGCACCGTAGTTACCATGCTTCGCAACTTTTTGTCCGGCACCGGCAACGATAAAACAAGACAAGGTTGAAATATTGAATGTATTCTTTCCATCACCACCCGTACCAACAATGTCCATCGTTTCATATTCACTCAGATCAGCTTTTACACATAATTCCAGTAATGCATCTCTGAATCCTTGCAATTCTTCAATGGTAATGCTCCGCATCAGGTACACCGTCATAAAGGCTGTTACTTCATGCTCATTGTACATTCCTTTGCCGATGTTCACTAACACTTCTTTTGCCGAATCGCTGGTCAGTGTTTTGTGTTCGAATAAATATTGTAAGATTTTCTTCATTGTTTATTTTTAAAACCACAGCGGCTCTGCGTACACAGTGAACAACTCTGTGTTGCTCCCTGTCTTTGTGTCTCCGTGGCTATTGCTTTAACCAATTCCTCATAATCACTTCCCCATCCGGTGTCAATACACTCTCCGGATGAAACTGTACTCCCTGCACATCATACTTTTTATGTTGCAGCCCCATTATATAATTATTCTCATCTCTGGCCGTAATTTCCAAATCTTCAGGAAAATTTTCTTCTGCAATGATCCAGCTATGATAACGTCCAACTTCAATCCGAAGCAGGTAATCCTTCAAACAACGGACTCCTGACTCCAGACTCCTGACTCCCGACTTGTATCTCAGTAGCCACTCCATGATAAACTGTTGAAAGATTGATCAGCTTCCCGCCAAATGCTTCACCAATCGCCTGATGACCGAGACAAACACCCAATATTGATTTTGTTGCAGCATATTCTTTTATCAATGGCAACAACAAACCAGCTTCTTCAGGAATACCCGGACCCGGTGATAAAATTATCTTATCATAGTCTTTCACTTTCTCCAATGCAATCTCATCATTTCGGATACACATCCACTTTTGTGTGAGTGATCTTCTCCACCAAATGAACAAGATTGTAAGTGAACGAATCGTAATTATCAAAAACTAAAATCTTCATATGTATTATTTTTGAACCACATATGAATTTAACTATAAAATGTACATTACAATGTATCAGACTGTCTAAGTTCCTCTGTCAGGGTTCATACCTAAATATCTTTTGCTAAGTCAATCGCTTTTTTCAATGCGCCCAGTTTATTATTCACTTCCTGCAATTCATGCTCCGGATTACTGGCTGCCACTACCCCTGCACCAGCCTGATAAGTCAGCGTATTGTTTTGACTTAAAAAAGTCCGGATCATGATAGCATGATTACAACTTCCATCAAAACCCATAAAACCAATAGCACCACCATAATAACTTCTGGCGGTAGATTCATACGTATCTATCAGTTCCATTGCTTTGAATTTTGGCGCTCCACTTAAGGTACCTGCCGGAAAAGTTTTTGCAACCAACTCAAACGGATTACTATTCTCCCTCACTTTACCTTTTACTTCACTTACCAGATGAATAACATGTGAAAAATATTGTACCTGCCGGTATTGTGCCACTTCCACTTCATCACATAAGCGGCTAAGATCATTTCTTGCCAGGTCAACCAGCATAACATGCTCGGCATTTTCTTTTGCATCTTCCAATAATTTTTCAGTTGCCATTTTATCTGCATCATCATCTCCGGTTCTTTTAAATGTTCCTGCAATGGGATGCAAGCACAGCTATACCATCCTGAATGACTAACTGCGCTTCGGGTGAAGAACCCATCAGTTTATAATCGCCATAATCAAAGAAAAATAAATACGGAGAAGGGTTTACACTACGCAATGCCCTATACACATTAAATTCATCACCGATAAATTTTTGCTGATATCTTCTGCTCAAAACAATTTGAAACACATCACCCCGATGACAACTGGCAATTCCTTGCTGAACCATTTCTTTATATGCCTCATCCGTCATATTGGTCATCTCATTCCCTTTTGTATTAAATGGATAAACCGGAACATCTTTACTTCTAATCAATGATTCTACAACGGCTACATCACTTTCAATACCTGCAACCTTATTTTCGCAAATAAATAATTCATCTTTGAAATGATTGATGGCAATAACATACTGGTATAACCTGTAACGCATTAAAGGGATGGGTGCCTGTTTCTGGTTTCTGATTGACCAGTTTCACAGTATCAAAAAACTGATACAGCATCATAGGTTGTATATCCAAATAATCCCTGTGCAAATTTTTCTTCTTTTGCTTCGCCTTTCTTTATTTCAAACTTTTGCATAAACTCCCACAACAATTTCGGCACTTCATTTTTATTTTTTAGTGATACTTTTTCTGGATTTCTTCCCGGCAATTTGAATTCGATCACTTCCTTTGATCTGATCTCTATCCCACCAATTGCATTGATACAGATAAATGAATAACTGTTTTCCGATGTATGATGATCGGTGCTTTCCAGTAAAATAGTATCCCTGAAACGATCTCTTAACCGCAGGTAAATACTTACCGGCGTGAATACATCGGCCAGCATTCTTTTACAAGTCGTATTGAATTTCAATTTTTTTCATATTTACACTTTCAAATCCTTCTTCGCTAAAGCTACGAAGGACAACACACCTTCGCCTGGGCTAACGGTGTATAAAAAATAAGCCCCGAACTTTGTCGGGGCCTGAATATATTTAATCAAATATAGTATTAGCTACAGCCCCTTAAGAGTTGTATGCCACCACCATATTTTATTTGATTGTTGTATCATTACCAGACAAATATAAAGCAAAATTATAATTGCCCAATTATTTTTTAGTTTTAATGTATGAAAAGTAATTTGTTTATCCTACTTAGCCTGCTTACCACCATTTTCTGCATCGGTCAATCAAACGATAAATTTATTTTACTGAAACCCGATCGTGTATTTGATGGTGAGCAAATGCATGCTGGTTGGGTTGTCCTTATAAAGAATAATAAAATTGAACAAGCCGGTAACATGAATTTCAAATTACCGGCAGGTACAGAGATCATCGAATTAAAAGGCAAAACAGTTTTACCCGGATTAATAGAAGGCCATTCGCATTTATTCCTTCATCCCTATAATGAAACCAGTTGGGACGATCAGGTACTTAAGGAATCAAGAGCAGAAAGGACCGCAAGAGCCGTCAACCATGCGAATGCAACATTACTGGCTGGATTTACAACTGTGAGAGACCTTGGAACGGAAGGTGCCATGTATGATGATGTTGGTTTGAAAAAAGCAATTGAAAAAGGAATCGTACCCGGACCAAGAATGATCATCGCCACAAGAGCTATTGTTTTAAAAGGAACGTATGGACCAAAAAGTGATAACCCTGAAATTGAATTGCCGCAAGGAGCTGCCGAAGTTTCAGGAATAGATGAATTAAAAAAAGAAGTACTGGAAGAAATCGGAAAGGGTGCCGACCTGATAAAATTATATGCAGATTATCGCTGGGGAATAAACGGAGAAGCAAAGCCTACCTTTTCGCAGGAAGAAATAGAAATGGCTGTTACTATTGCAAAAAATAGTGGCCGGCTTGTAGTTGCACATGCCTCCACACCGGAAGGAATGACAAGAGCAATCAACGCAGGTGTTTCTACAATTGAACATGGTGAAAATGGAAACGAAGAAGTATTTAAACTGATGAAAGACAAAGGAGTTGCTCTTTGCCCTACCCTTGCAGCCGGTGATGCGATATCACAATACAGAGGCTGGAAAAAAGGCAGCGATCCTGAACCAGAACGCCTCGCTAATAAGAAAAAAACATTTGTTATGGCTTTAAAAGCCGGGGTAACAATCTGTATGGGTGGCGACGTAGGCGTTTATACACATGGTGATAATGCAAGGGAGATGGAATTGATGGTAGAATACGGTATGCAACCATTGGATGTATTAAGATCTGCTACTTCCATTAATGCAGATGTATTTGGGTATGGCGACAAGATCGGTAGAATTAAAAAAGGATTACTGGCCGATTTAATTGCCGTTGAGAACGACCCATCGGTAGATATTAAAAAAATACGAAATATAATCCTGGTCGTTAAAGACGGAATGATCTATAAAAAATAAACGGCCCCATTCATCAAAAAATTGCAGCAGGCGCACTACTCTATTTAATAGTTACTTATCTTGTTCAACTAAAATTTACACTATGCTTACCAAACGTTATACACTGATTCTATCTCTTCTATTCTTATCATTTACACTAACATCGATAGCACAAGATGATGCTGGTTATACTAAGCCTCCAAAAGATGTTGCTGATATGTTGCTGGCAAATCCAACACCCGGTGTAAGTGTAGACGATAATGGGGAATGGATGTTATTTATGCAACGAAACAGTTATCCGTCTGTAGAAGAACTGGCACAGCCTGAACTTAAAATTGCAGGTCTGCGTATCAACCCGGCCAATTTTTCACCCAGCCGGCAAAATTTTATTAATGACCTTTCTCTACGTAATATAAAAACCGGAAAAGATCATAAGATCACAGGATTACCTGCACCACTACTGGCTGGAAATATTTCATTCAGTCCGGATGATAAGAAAATTGCTTTTACACAAACCACAGGTGACCGTGTAGATCTTTATGTAATTGATGTGGCTACACAAAAAGCCATGAAAGTAAATAAAACAGCATTGAATGTTATTGGTGGAGGTGTTCAATGGTATGATGCAACTACTTTACTTTATCGTACCATTATAAAGTCTGCTACATCGGCTCCGGTACGACCACCTGTTCCTACAGGACCAACTGTGCAGGAAAATTATGGCAAAGCATCTCCAAGACCTACCTACCAGGATCTGATAAAAAGTCCTTATGATGAGAAGCTTTATGAATTCTATGCAACTACTCAATTAGTTAAAAATAGTAATGGTACTGAAACAAAGATCGGAGGACCTGCTATTTACGCAATGACCAATATTTCACCTGATAAAAAATATATGATCGTTCGTACTTTGAAAAAACCATTCTCTTACACTGTCCCTGCTTTTGGTTTTCCATCCACTTATGTAATTACTGATATGAATGGAAAAATGGTAAAACACTTAGCTGATGTACCTTCTTCTGAAACAGCACCTTCCGGAAATGACAATGTAATGATGGTGCCAAGAAGTTTTGACTGGAGAGATGATGAAGCCGCTACTGTAATCTGGTGTATGCCGTTGGATAGCGGAATGATAAAAAAGAATATTGATTATCATGATGCTGTATATGCACAGACCGCTCCATTTAATACTGTTGCAAAACAACTGTTCAAAACTAAAATGCGCTACCAGGGTGTGGCCTGGGGTAATGCAACTTTTGCAATGGTGTATGAAGGACTTCGCGGCAAACAGAAGTCACAGGTTAATCAATACAATCCATCCACCGGCGAAATGACCCTATTAATGGAAAGAAATATTACGGACGCATATGCCGACCCCGGTAATCCTGTTACAGAAAAAAATCAATGGAAAAAAGAAGTTGTTAAGCTGATTGACAATGGAACAAAATTGCTGATGAACAACACAAACGGTAGTTCTCCAAAAGGTGATCTGCCTTTTCTTGCCACTTTTGATCTGGGAACAAAGAAAACCGATATCATCTGGCGCAGTAATGAAAACTTATACGAAGTAGTAGTGAAGATTTTGAATGTTGATAAACTGGAAATTTTAACCCGGAGAGAAAGTGAAACGATCGTTCCGGACTACTGGATCAAAAACTTAAAAACAAAAATTGCAGATAAACAGCTCACTCATTTTAAAAATCCTTATCCGCAAATGGATGGGGTAACAAAAGAAAAAATGAGATACAAAAGAGCAGATGGTGTTGATCTTACAGGTGACCTGTATTTACCAAAAGGATACAACAAGGAAAAAGATGGTAAACTGCCGGTTTTGATATGGGCTTATCCAAGAGAATTTAATTCAGCAGCCGATGCAGCACAGGTTCGTGGTAGTGAACACCGATTTACGTTGGTAAATGGCGGCTCTCCAATTTTTTATGTTACACAGGGTTATGCTGTTTTTAATAATGCCGAAATGCCGATCGTTGCTCCGGGAAAAGACAAAAAACCCAATGATGATTTTATTGAGCAATTGACAATGAATGCAGAAGCTGCTGTTAATTTCCTGGATTCTATGGGTGTGGGTGATAAAAACAGAATGGCAGTTGGCGGACATAGTTATGGAGCTTTTATGACCGCAAATTTATTAGCGCATACAAAATTATTTAAAGCGGGTATTGCCAGAAGCGGTGCTTACAACAGAACGTTGACTCCATTTGGTTTTCAAAATGAAGACCGTACTTATTGGCAGGCACCTGATCTTTATAATGCAATGAGTCCTTTTAGTCATGCAGATAAAATAAAAACTCCAATATTGCTGGTACATGGCGAAATGGATAATAACACCGGTACCTACCCAATTCAGAGTGATAGAATGTTCAATGCTATTAAAGGACATGGAGGCACCGTAAAATATGTAAGCTTGCCGTATGAAAGTCATGGCTATCAGGGTAGAGAAAACCTGCTGCATTTATTAAATGAACAGTTTCAATGGCTGGAGAAATATGTAAAGAATCCGGAAAATAAAAATATGAAAGACGTGAAAAAAGGATTTTAAAATATAGCCCCGGTTTAAAACCGGGGCTTTTGTTATTTTAGTCTTTCAAAGAACTTCAACCAAAATCAGTTGCATGCTAAAACGGGATATCGGTAAATGGGATTTCGTTTTACTACTGATCAATGGCACCATCGGTTCCGGAATATTCGGATTGCCTTCTAAGATTTTTGCACAATCAGGATTTTATAGCATCATTGCGTTGATCGTTTGCGCTGTTATTTCATTGATCATTATTTTAAATTTTGCAGAAGTAGCCAGTCGGTTTGATAAAACCGGTGGCCCCTATTTTATACACTCGAAGCCTTTGGTCGTTTTCCGGCATACATAATTGGTTGGCTCGTTTTAGTGTCCCGTTTGGCAACCTATGCAGCTTTGATCAATCTTTTTGTAAGCTATCTCAGTTATTTTCATCCTGCATTTTTAAACCCTTCATATAAAATTGGTGCCATCATATTTATTACGATGTTATTAACGATGGTTAATTATCGTGGAGTGAAAAATTCAGCAAGGCTTAGTAATGTGTTAGCTATTGCCAAAGTATCAGCGTTGTTACTTTTTATAGTCGTTGGATTGTTTTTCATTAACCCCGATCTCATCAATGTCAAACAAAGTCCACCCAGCTTTACTGCTTTCTCATCGTCAGTATTGCTGTTGATATTTGCATTTTCAGGATTTGAATCTATTCTGGTAAACACAGGCGAATTAAAAGATCCAAAAAAGAACATTCCATTTGCGCTGATATTTTCTATCATTTTTATTGCCGTCTTCTACATTCTTATACAAATTGTTTGTGTGGGAACATTACCCGGATTAGCAACCTCAGATAAACCATTAACAGACGCTGCGCAGATCTATATGGGACCTGTAGGCGCAATTATAATAACAATTGGAGCTATTGTTTCAATTGGAGGTACGCTTCATGCCATTATGTTTATTGGTTCCAGAGTTCCATTTGCATTAAGTGAAGCGAAACAGTTCCCCTCAATTTTCTCTCATCTCCATCCAAAATTCAGAACACCTGTTTATTCATTACTTGCTTTTTCAACAGTATCTATCCTGGTGTCAGTTACGGGTTCATTTATTTATGCTGTATCAATAAGTGTAATCACAAAGATCCTTCAATTCTTGATGGTATGTTTTGTATTGATAAAACTCAGAAAGAAAAACCCTGCTGCCACAGACTATTTTAAATTGCCTTACGGACAAGCTTTTGCGATTATCGGAATGATTACTTCGGTATGGTTACTTTCCAGTTCAAAATTAAATGAGTTCAGAGATGTATTGATCACGATGATCAATTGGGCTAGGTATTTATCTGGTCTTTCAGTATTCGCAAAGAATTAAGAAATAATTTCGATACAGAACTAATACTTATTCAGAATATTACAGATACTATTTTTTTTAAATTTGGTCATTAAATAAATAACGTTGAATTAAAAAGCCAATTTCTTATATTCGTAATAGCATAATTTAATTTTACATTTAGCAAAGTATGCAGTTCTTACTACGCCCCTGGTCATTTTCAGATATTGAAGCATTAATAGAATACGCCAATAACTTCAACATCGCTAAGTATATGAGAAATGTGTTTCCTTATCCATATACAAAAGAGGAAGGCATGAAATTCATTGAAATGACGCACCAGCATAATCCCCGAAAAATATTCACAATAGATATTGATGGAAAAGCAAGCGGCGGAATCGGGATATTTCCACAAGAAGATATTATGTGTAAAAATGCAGAACTAGGCTACTGGTTGGCAGAACCATTTTGGAGTAAAGGCATTATTACAAAAGCTATTATCGAAATGATGGACTATGGCTTTAAAACATTTGACATCAGTCGGATCTATGCTATTCCATTCGGATCTAATATCGCTTCTCAAAGAGCTTTGGAAAAAGCCGGATTTAAGTTGGAAGGAAAGTTTGAAAAAACGATCTATAAAAATGGAGAATACCATGATGAACTGATCTATACCATTAGAAAATAGTTGTTGACCCGGTTCACAAGAGATAGGCTATAATTGAACTCATAACCAACGGGTTATCATCATTTTAGGATTGCATACAAAACCTTACCTTTGCGCCACTAATTTCTACAATTATTTTTTAAAATCATACCAACTATATGGCAGATATTTTTGAACGCTTATTAAAAAATTATGGTCCACTTGGACAGTATCGTGAAAGAGCTCATGGCTATTTTGCTTTTCCAAAACTGGAAGGAGAAATCAGTAGCAGAATGATTTTTCGTGGAAAAGAAATGATTGTTTGGAGCCTTAATAATTATTTAGGATTAGCCAACCATCCTGAAGTAAGAAAAGCGGATGCTGAAGGTGCCAAAGATTATGGTCTTGCCTATCCAATGGGTGCAAGAATGATGAGTGGCAACAGTAATCTGCACGAACAATTAGAAGAAGAATTAGCAGCATTTGTAATGAAGGAAGATGCCGCATTATTGAACTATGGCTATCAGGGAATGGTAAGTATCATTGATGTGCTTTGCAGCCGTCATGATGTTATTGTTTATGATGCAGAAAGTCATGCTTGCATTATTGACGGACTTCGTTTACATCCCGGTCATCGTTTTGTGTATAAACATAACGATATGGCTGACCTTGAAAAACAATTACAAAGAGCAACTGCATTAACAGAAAAACAAAAAGCTGGTGGCATATTAGTCATTACAGAAGGTGTGTTTGGAATGGCTGGTGATCAGGGTAATTTAACAGCTACAGTTGCATTAAAAGAAAAATATCATTTCCGTTTATTGGTTGATGATGCACATGGCTTTGGCACATTGGGTAAAACAGGTGCAGGTGCCGGTGAAGAACAAGGTTGCCAGGATGCTATTGATCTTTACTTCTCCACCTTTGCAAAATCAATGGCAAGTATTGGTGCTTTTATTGCAGGTGATAAAAAAATCATTGACTATATCCGTTACAATATCCGTTCTCAAATTTTTGCCAAAAGTTTGCCGATGCCATTAGTAGTGGGCAATCTGAAAAGATTAGAGCTGCTCCGAAATCATCCCGAACTTAAAGAAAAGCTTTGGAGTAATGCAATGAAATTACAAAAAGGATTAAAAGACAGAGGGTTTGATATTGGTAAAACTGATTCTGTTGTAACTCCGGTTTATATGAAAGGTGATATTCCTGAAGCCACAGCAATGGTAATGGACCTGAGAGAAAACTATGGCATTTTTGCATCAATCGTAGTTTATCCTGTAATTCCAAAAGGGCATATTATTTATCGTTTGATTCCTTCTGCTGTGCATACAGATGAGGATATTGAACTAACCTTAAATGCATTCTCAGAAACCAAGAAGAAACTGGAAGCAGGTGAATACCAGGTAGAGAAAATTCCTGATATGGCTGATGTTGCCGGTAAACGTTTTGACTACATGACTGATAAGTTAAAAAATAAATAATTGGAAGATTTCTGATTCAAAGCCCTGTATAGCTAAGGCAATACAGGGCTTTTTATGTACGGTAAATGCCATTCTTCATATTATGCTACTTTTACGGGTAATGCCTCGTCCTAATGGAGCAAAACAATCATCAAAAAACATAATGACTATGCGTAAGCTTTTATTACTTCTGTTCTTATTGCCACTTTTTACAATGGCACAAACAAAACAGATCACTCTGGAAGACATTTATAAAAAAGGAACTTTCCGTGGCGAATCTGTAAGGGCTGATTTCGGTACAACAAAAACGGAAACTGAAATTAAAGCCGGTGACCTGAAAGATGAAAACGGTAAATCCATCGGCGAGCCGGAGGATATTATCCGTTCAGAGGCTAATGCAAATATTGCTTTAATAAGAAAAGATATTGAACGGATTTATCGTCGTTCTTCAAAAGCAATTGTTTACTTATTCGATATTGCCGGTAAAAAACTGATCAAACTGGACGATGAAAAAGTCTTACATCCTACTTTTTCTCCGGACGGATCGAAGATTGCTTATGTAAAAAATAACAATCTCATCATGTATGATATTGCCAGTAAAAAAACTACACCCATCACAACAGATGGAGAGTGGAATAAGATCATAAATGGAAATTGTGATTGGGTATATGAAGAAGAATTTGAATTTACACAAGCCTATGACTGGAGCCCAAAAGGAAATTATATTGCTTATTACAAATTTGATGAAAGCAAGGTAAAAGAATATCAGTTTACCCAGTTTGATGACAAGTACAATACACAATACACTTATAAATATCCAAAAGCCGGAGATGATAACTCAAAAGTGGAAATTCATATTTACGATGTTGCCAATAATAAAGATGTAAAAGCGCAATATGAACAAGGCGATATTTATATCCCCCGTATCAAATGGACAAAGGACGATAACACACTGGTTGTTTACTGGATGAACCGTCACCAGGATGATTTAAAACTATTGGCCACGAATGCAAAAACAGGTGCTGCTAATTTACTATACGAAGAGAAGAATAAATATTTTGTAGAGATCAATGACGATTGGTGGTTTTTGAAAGATGGAAAAAATTTCCTGTTTACCAGCGAAAAAGATGGTTACCGTCATTTATACCTGAATAGCCTTGATGGAAAATCTTCTACACAACTTACCAAAGGAAACTTCGAGATCACAAACATTGAAGCCGTAGATGAAGTGAATAAAAGGATCTTTTATACAATGGCCTTCCCCCGCCCAATGGATCGCAATTTATTCGTTACTGATTTTGATGGCAAAAAAACAACACAGCTTACGCAAGGTGAAGCCTGGCACAGGGTACAATTGAATGATGATTTTACGCAGTTCTATGATTTCCGTACTGACTTAAATACACCTCAGATAGTAACGCTTAATGATATTGTATTCGACAAAAAGAAAAATGCGAGTGTCAAACTGGTAAAAACAGTTAATGAAAGTGCAAAACTGAATGAAAAACTTTCTGAATATGGATATGGCAAAGCAGAATTCATTAAGGTGCCAAACAGTAAAGGGGATACTTTAAATGGATGGATGTTAAAACCAGCAAATTTTGATGCTTCAAAAAAATACCCGATTCTATTCTGTAATTATGGCGGTCCAGGATCACAACAGGTTGCTAATCGGTTTGGGGCTGTAAGTGCATGGCATCAGTTGCTGGCACAAAAAGGATTTATCGTAGTTAGTGTTGATAATACCGGTACTGGTTTTCGTGGTGAAGAATTTAAAAAGAAAACCTATTTGCAATTAGGAAAGTTTGAGATTGAAGACCAGATTGATGCAGCCAAATATCTTGGAACCATGCCATTTGTAGATAAAGATAATATCGGACATTGGGGATGGAGCTATGGTGGTTTTATGAGTTCATTAGCCATCACAAAAGGTAATGATGTATTCAGTGCGGCTGTGGCAGTAGCACCCGTTACTAACTGGCGGTATTATGATAACATCTACACGGAAAGGTATATGCGGACCCCACAAGAGAATCCAAAGGGATATGATGACAACTCACCAATCAACTTTACTGATAAGATAAAAGGAAAGTATCTGATTGTTCATGGAACTGCCGATGACAATGTACATTTTCAGAATGCTACACAAATGATCACCGCATTAGTTAAAAGCAATATCGATTTTGAAAGTGCATACTATCCAAATAAAAATCATGGTATCGGCGGTATGATGGATAATACTACTTTCCATCTTTGGAGTAAAATGACCAATTGGATTCTGGAAAACATGGGTAATAAAAATACACAGTTGCCGAATCAACCAGCGAAACAACCAAAAGGCTTCTAACAATACCAGCTACCTGATTAATTAGAAATCCCTTCGCAATAATGAAGGGATTTTTTTGTTTTAGCCATGTGGCTGACTATTCTACTGGAGGTGGTAAAAAAAAGAACCCCCGAAGTAAATCGGGGGGCCCTAATCAAAAACCATTAACCATTAAACCTTATCCTATGAAAATTCATTGCTAATATCGTTAATAATTTAATAACTACAAAGTATTTGGTCCTCATTTTTTATTCTAATTATTAATTATTGATTGTACTCAATAAGCAAACAGTTGTTTGTATAGTTGCATGTCTAAAGGCTTGTAGTAATTCAACTACAGGCTATTTTTAGCAGTTTGTATAAATTCTGGTAACTTTCTGCAACATTCCTTCCTTTAGAAGGTTATTAAATAAGATATGAAAAAGATAGTAGTAGCAATAACAGGAGCCAGTGGTTCGATTTATGCCAGAAATTTATTGGAAAAATTGCTGATCCTAAACGATCAATGGGATGAACTTGTCTGTTGTAATGACTGATAATGCTAAACAAGTTTGGAAAACTGAGTTAGACAATGAGTCATATAAGGAATATCCTATAAAATTTTATGGGACCATGGATTTCATTGCCCCTTTTGCATCAGGCTCTGGTCAGTATGATACGATGATCATCATTCCTTGCTCCATGGGAACACTGGGCCGGATTGCTTCCGGAATATCCAACGACCTTATCTCAAGATCGGCTGATGTAATATTAAAAGAAAGAAGAAGGCTGATTTGTGTAGCGAGAGATACGCCTTACAATCTTGTCCATATCCGCAATATGGAAACGATAACACTAGCCGGTGGAATTATTTGCCCGGCTACCCCATCCTTTTATAGTCGTCCCAAAACGATCAATGAAGTCGCTGATACGGTTGTTGACAGGGTACTTGATCTTGCAGGAATTGATATAAAAACATTCCGTTGGGGAAAGTAACAGGGCTGAACTTTACTTTAGTACTTTAATAAACTTTTCCAATTCTGCTTTTTCTACTGCTGTCATTATCTCATTATTAATGAATTTAGACTGAAGGAACAACACTCTCTTATGTTCGGGATATTTGGCCAATATCGCATTGATCATTTTTTCAACCTCCTCATCTTTTTCATAAAGGGGTTTATTTTCTGGCAACTCAGACTTGTGTTTACTATGTTTCTTTAAAATAATGGCTTCCAATGTAGCCATCTTACTTGGAGGGATCGTTTTTACTTTCTGTGCTTTGTTATATAATCCTTCCAGTTGCTTTTTACTCAACCCACCTCTTTCAATATACTGATGATGAATACTTTTTGCAAAAGATGATAAAGGTTGCGCTTCCACTACTGCTTTTAATATATCCAGCACAATATCCACATCCGGATTTAATCTGTTCATAGTTATTTTAATAAGATATAGTAAAGGTAAACCTCTTATACTGCAATTTATCAGGCTATCAACACCTTTCGTCAAAGTGATTGAATGGTAGCAGCTCTTATAGTTTCTTTTGTATTGTCAGAATCATTATTCTTTAAACTTAAAAAGCTATACATCATGAAATCAATTATCAATAAAACAATGGCAATGCTGGTTATTTGTACAACATTATTTGCATTTACGGCAAATCCGGGCGGTGAAGCATTCGAAATTTACCTGAATGACAAACTTGTTCTTCAGCGGTATGGCAATAATATGGATGACATTAAAAGTCTGAGATTGGATCAAAGTGCTGCAAACGAAAAACTAAATATTAAATACAATCATTGTGGAAGGCTTGCAAACAACAGGCAAATCACCATCCGGAATGCTCAGAATAAAATACTCAGGCTGCTAAAATACCCGGATGCCTCCAGTCCGATGTCTGGAATGGAAATTGAAGTGAAAGACCTGCTTAAAATACAAAAAGGCAATACATTAAAACTGTATTACTCATCTTCTCAATTAACCAACGGCCGGTTGCTGGTTTATTTATTGGTACCTGATGTTTCAAAATAAAAAGCCATGTAAACAAAAAGCCCCGGCGATATACCGGGGCTTTACTTTTAAGAAATTAAAATTACTTACTGAATTCTCTTCTGATAACATTTAATGCACCACCGGCTTTAAACCAGCCTCATCCTCAATCCCTCTCCTAAAAGAGAGGAAGTCTGATTATTTTCCAGCAAATTCTTTACGTATTACATTCAAAGCTCCACCTTCTTTGAACCATTCTATCTGCGGCTCATTGTAGGTGTGATTTACAGCTATTGAATCTTTTGTTCCATCGGTATGATTCAATACAACCGTTAATTGAACTCCGGTGCAAATGATGTCAATCCATAATATCAATGCTATCATCTTCCTGCACTTTATCATAATCTGCTTTGTTGGCAAATGTCAAACCCAGCATTCCTTGTTTCTTCAGATTGGTTTCATGAATCCTTGCAAAACTTCAACGATAATAGCTCTTACACCCAAGATGTCTTGGCTCCATGGCTGCATGTTCTCTGGAAGATCCTTCTCCATAATTTTCATCACCAACTACAACACTTCCAATATTGGCTGCTTTATAAGCTCTTGCTGTTGCAGGTACAGGGCCATATTCACCTGTCAATTGATTTTTAACTGTATCAGTTTTTTCATTATAGAAATTGATAGCACCAATCAGCATATTGTTACTGATATTATCAAGATGACCACGGAATTTTAACCAGGGTCCTGCCATGGAAATATGATCCGTTGTACATTTTCCTTTTGCTTTGATCAGCAATTTCAATCCTTTCAGATCAGTACCTTCCCATGCTTTGAAAGGTTCAAGTAATTGCAAACGTTTTGAATCTGGAGTAACTACTACCTGAATCCCACTTCCATCAGCAGCAGGTGCCTGGTAACCTGCATCTTCTACAGCAAATCCTTTTGGCGGCAATTCAAAACCAGTTGGTTCTTTCAATAATACATCTTCTCCTTTATCATTCTTCAATTTATCTGTAAGCGGATTAAATGAAATCGATCCGGCCATTGCCAATGCAGTTACAATTTCCGGATAAGCAACAAATGCATGTGTACTTGGATTATCCATCATTTCTTTTTGCAAAATTTCTGTTGAAAGAAGTGATGATAGTATTCTTTCTGTTTGGATCATCAATATGTCTTGCCCATTGACCAATACAAGGTCCGCAGGCATTGGCTAATACCACACCACCCGCATCTTCAAATTCTTTGATGAAGCCATCTCTTTCAATGGTATATCTTACCAGCTCACATCCGGGAGTGATGGTAAATTCTGATTTTGTTTTTATTCCCTGGCTTACTGCATCTTTTACAATAGAAGCACTACGGCTGATATCTTCATAAGAAGAGTTGGTACAAGAACCGATCAATGCCACTTCCAGTTTTTCAGGCCAGCCATTTTTTTCAACTGCTTCGGCCAATTTTAGAAATTGGCGATGCAAGATCTGGAGTAAATGGTCCATTGATATATGGCTCCAATGTACTTAAGATCGAGTTCCAATAACCTGATCAAAATATTCTTCAGGGTTTGCATATACTTCATCATCCGGACGAAGATGTTCTTTAATACCATCAGCTAATGCTGCTACTTCTTCACGGCCAGTAGCTTTCAGGTAAGCACTCATTTTTTCATCATAAGCAAATAATGAAGAGGTAGCACCAATTTCAGCACCCATATTACAAATTGTTCCTTTACCTGTGCACTCATACTATCAGCACCTTCACCAAAATATTCAACAATAGCACCGGTTCCACCTTTTACAGTTAACTGACCGGCCACTTTAAGAATTACATCTTTAGCATGATGTCCAGCCACTCAATTTACCGGTAAGTTTTACACCAATCACTTTTGGCATTTTCAATTCCCATGGCAAACCAGCCATCACATCCACGGCATCTGCACCACCAACACCAATTGCTACCATTCCCAAACCACCTGCATTAGGTGTATGAGAATCGGTACCGATCATCATTCCACCGGGAAATGCATAATTTTCTAAAACAACCTGGTGAATAATTCCAGCACCCGGTTTCCAGAAACCGATTCCGTATTTATTAGAAATAGAAGAAAGGAAATCATACACTTCTTTATTGGTATCAATTGCTATTGCAAATCTGTTTTAGCACCAACTTTGGCCTGAATCAGGTGATCACAATGCACGGTTGAAGGAACAGCAACTTTTGAACGACCAGCCGTACTAAATTGTAATAAAGCCATCTGTGCTGTTGCATCCTGCATGGCCACACGGTCTGGGGCAAAATCTACATAATCACTTCCTCTTCCATATTCTTTTTCAGGTAAAGCCGCGTACAAATGTGAGTATAGTATCTTCTCTGTCATTGTTAAAGCTCTACCCGTTAATTTCCGGGCCGCTTCAATTTTTGAAGGCATTGCTGCATAAACTTTCTTAATGAGGTCTAAATCGAATACCATGTGGAAGTAATTTTAGAAGTGATTGTAATATGCCAAAACATTGGTTTTCTGCGGCGAATTTACGAAAAAACAGGGTGTTAATAAAGCTTTGTTGCTTATTTTGAGGCAATTTTCTACTTTAGCTGTATGAATAAATTCAAAAGCTTTGTAGAATGGAATGCCTATGGGGTTTGTTCAGCCATTGGTAACCGAATGGGGATTGCCACCAGTAGTATTCGCAGATACTTTATGTATGCTTCTATTCTGACAATGGGTTCGCCTATTATCATTTATCTGGTACTTGCTTTCTGGAGAAATATTCGCAAATATATCTGGGCAGCAAAGCGAAATCCCTGGTATTATTTGTAAATTATTTTTGATAAAAAAAGGGCTGAATTATTATTCCAGTCCTTTTTCAATATTAATATAGATTTCTTTTAGTTATCTATCTCTTACTTATTTTTTAACCGATGTAATTACAATTACTCCATCTTTTCCTTTTTCGGGATATAAATCTGTAGCGGTCTTCCCTTTTAATACATTTACCGACTCAATAGAATGAGGACTTAATTTATCCATCTCTCCTTTTGTAATTATTTCCCCATCCAGAACGATCAAAGGATTACTCTCTTTTAATTCTTTTGACTTTGTCTTAATGACTAAAACACCGTCTTTTCCTTTATCGCCATATACTGCTGTAGCTGATTTATCTTTTAAAACATCAATTGATTGAATGGAATTTGGATCAAGCGATGCCAACACATCATTACTAACTATTTCACCATTTAAAACAATCAATGGCTTCTTATCATTTCCATTAATAGTTGATACATTATAAAGTGACGGATTACCAGGTCCATCTAACGAAGCATTAACTTTTTCAGCATCCCCATTTAAGTTAGCAACAACATCATTCAATTGTTTATTTGGTGCCGGTGGTGCAGGAGGTGGTGGTGATACTGGTGAAACAGATGAAGGAGGTGCTGGTGGTGCCGACGGCGGTGGAGGTGCTGGTGGTGGTGGGGGCGGTAATTTACCATATAAGTCATCAAAATATTTTTGCTTTTCATTCCATTCCGACATCAATAGGCGGGCAACCTCTTTCTTGCTTTTATCTTTTACGATAATTAATGGATCATTGTCATTCTTCATTATATAGATGTGAAAATTCTTATCTGTCACAGCACTTGTAATCGGAATGGTGTCATTGATTACAACCGGAACATTGATTTCCAGATGAGAATTTCCTTTCAACGTATCTCCTATCTCCTTTCGGAAGGATACTAAAACAACTGCGAGTAATGGCAATGCAAAAAGAAACCGCAGCACGTTTACTTTTGCTGATTTGAATTTGTTCATCATGGCTATACGTTTTTTAAGTGACGAAAAATTAAACTTGGGGGCTATACTAAAATGATTATTACCAATTACTTTTAATAATAGATACTGGTATTGTTTACGATCGATCCCATTATCCAAAACTTTATTATCTGCGATGAATTCGAGGTTTTGTCGTATGGCTTTACGAATTAACCATGCAAAAGGATTGAACCAGTTGACAAGACAAAGTATTTCACCCCAGATAATATCGATACTATGCTTTTGTTTTACATGCACTATCTCATGTTGAATGATCTCTTTCAGTTCTTGTTCCGTATGTTGATTACTATTTATAAATATCGAATTGCCAAAAGAAAAGGGAATAATATTTTCATTAACCTGGTAAAGATTCATACTGTCAGTAGAAATGATCGTGGCCTTCTTTACTATCTTTTGAAATGATAGCAGCTGAATAAATAAGCGAAAAGCCATGACCAGAATCCCAATAATAATCAGCGTAGATAAAATGCTCCAGATTCCCGGGCCAGAATCGATCGTCTTGTCTGCTCCATTTATTTGAAACACTGGTAACCAGTTGATCATTTGACTGTCAGATAATTTGTTCTGCTGCAATGCTCCGGAAACATCTATAAACGGAATAAAGAAAGAGAGCAATGTATATCCCAGCAGGTAAACTCTGTTCCAGTTATAAAAAGTAAGTTTTCTTAAAACAAGCTGATAGAATAAGAAAACAACCGCAAGGCTGATTGAAAATTTAATAATATATGCTAAAGCAAAAGGCATGTAATTTGTTTTTTAGATGATTACAATAAACTATTTCCCTTTTTCAATAAGATTAATAATCTCTTTTAACTCTTTTGCAGATAATTTCTTCTGCTCTACAAAAAAGTTCACTAGTTCTTTATAGGAGTTGTCAAAATATTCCTTCACTACACCATTCATGAATTTCTTCTTGTATTCCTCTTCGCTGACTGCTGGTCTATACAAATAAGCATTGCCCAACAGCCTGCTGCTGAGGTATCCTTTCTTCTCCAGATTTTTAATAACGGAAGCAATGGTAGTATAAGGAGCCGGATCATCCAGCTTTTCCATAAAGGCTTTTATATTGCCTTCACCGGTACGCCATATGGCCTGCATAGTTGCTTCTTCTACTTGGGTTAACTTTTCCATATCTACGAAATTTTCGTAAAGCTACGAATATTTCGTAATTAGCCAAATTTATTTTTTACTTATTTTTTGCCGGGAACCTGCCTGCCGGCCTTGCTCCGCAGAAGCTATGCGAAGGCGAGTAGGCAGGGAAAAGAAGGCGGGAAAAAGTCAATACAGTCGCAATAGAACTGCTTTTTTAAGAATAACTTAGCTATCAGTATCCCATTGACTACCTGCCTGCCGGCAGGCAGGTTGACTATTCACCAATCACCATTCACTAAATCATTTCCTTAAGTTTCGAAACAACTGTATCTACTTCTTCCTTAGTATTATGCTTGCTGAAAGAGAACCGAACAGCCACTAAATTGGGATTATTATTGATAGCCCTGATAACATGTGAGCCCTGGTCGGCACCACTGCTGCAGGCACTACCGCCGGAAACACAAATGCCCTGCATATCAAGATTGAAGAGTATCATTTCGGATTTTTCTGTTTTTGGAAAAGCAGCACTCAAAACGGTGTATAGACAATTTCCTTCCTGATCACCATTGAACTGAACACCTGCAATATGCTTTTTAAGTTGTTCAATCATATAATCTTTTATCGATTGAATATATTGGCTGTCATTCTCATGATGGGTCATTGCCAGTTCCAATGCCTTTGCAAAACCAACAATGCCATATAGATTTTCTGTTCCTGCCCGCATATTTCTTTCCTGTCCGCCACCCAAAATAAATGGCTTGATCTTTACATTGTCATTTACATAAAGATATCCCCACTCCTTTTGGCCCGTGAAATTTATGTCCTGCACCGGAAATAAAATGTACCGGTGTTTCTCTCAGATCTAAATGATAATGCCCGACTGTTTGCACACAATCCGAATGAAAAATGGCATTGTATTTTTTACAAAGATTCCCAACAGCATGTATATCAAGAATATTTCCGATCTCATTATTTGCATGCATTAATGTAACGAGACATCTTTCTTCATGAGAAGCTAATTGTTCTTCAAGATCAGCAATATCAATATGTCCGTTTTCCAACAGCTTGACATTACTTCTGGTAACTAATTCTCCACAACCATAATGTTCAACAGTATGCAATACAGCATGATGTTCGATAGCAGAAGAAATAATATGCTTACAACCCAGGTCTCTGATTGCTGATAAAATAGCAGTATTATTACTTTCTGTTCCTCCGCTGGTGAAGAATATTTCTCCCGGATGTGCATTCAACAATTTGGCCACCGACTTTCTTGCCGATTCAATCGCCAATCTTGATTCTCTTCCATAAGAATAAATAGAAGAAGGATTACCAAATTGAGTGGTCATATATGGCAACATCGCATCCAGTACTTCTTTATCCAGCGCTGTTGTGGCGGCATTATCAAAATAAATTCTATCCATAATAATTGTTGAAATAATCAATTAAAATCAGGCGCAAAGATAAGCAATGACAATTCTGTAGAATTAGTAATGTACAAATCAATGAAAACAATGGACAAAATGATTGAATTGTGCCGGTTTATCAATTATATTTTTTTTCGTTCCGGTCAAAAGTTTAAATTTAGTTCCTACAAAATTTGCTATGGATAAAAATTGTAAAAACGAAGGGCGACGGGATTTTTTAAAGAAATCGACTGCCCTCGCCACATTAGCTGTTACTTCTCCAATGCTTTTAAAAGCCGGAGAGAATGATGAAAAAATTGCTGCGTTGTTTGAAAAGATTCCGCTGCATCTTGAAGTAAATGGAAAAGCTTATTCTTTATCAGTTGAACCAAGAGTTACGTTGCTTGATCTGATTCGGGAACAACTACATCTTACCGGCACCAAAAAAGGATGCGATTACGGACAATGCGGTGCCTGTACGGTTCATGTGGATGGGAAACGAATCAATTCCTGTTTGTCATTAGCCGTAATGAATGAAGGGAAAAAGATCACTACGATTGAAGGCTTGCTGATGGTGACAAACTACATCCCATGCAGGATGCATTTATCAAACAAGACGGTTTTCAATGTGGGTATTGTACTCCCGGACAAATTATGTCGGCTGTTGCCTGCATCCATGAAGGACATGCCAACAGTCGTGAAGAGATACAGGAATTTATGAGTGGCAATATCTGCCGTTGCGGTGCATATCCCAATATTGTAGATGCTGTAATGCAGGTAAAAAAGGAGGGCAGCAATCATGATTAATTTTGAATACATAAGAGCATCCTCAGTAAAAGCTGCAGTAGATGCATTAGCAAAAAATCCTACAGGTGGTTTTATTGCGGGTGGTACCAACCTTATCGATTTAATGAAAAGAGGTGTAACGGCCCCTACCCGATTAATTGATATTAATAACCTGCCATTAAAAGAAGTAGAAGAAATTCCGGATGGTTTACGTATTGGCGCATTGGCTATCAACAGTGAAGTTTCAGAAAATGAACTGGTGAAAAAGAATTTCCCTTTGCTATCAATGGCATTTGCTGCCGGAGCATCACCACAGCTTAGAAATATGGCTACTGTCGGTGGCAATATGATGCAGCGGACAAGATGCACTTATTTCTATGATACCACAATGCCATGCAACAAAAGACAACCGGGTAGTGGTTGCGGAGCATTAAATGGTTACAATCGTATGCACTGCCATCTTTGGCGCTTCGGATAAATGTATTGCTGTTCATCCGAGTGATATGTGTGTGGCATTGGCTGCATTGAATGCAACGGTAACTGTCAGCGGAGCAAAAGGTGATAGAAAAATTTTGTTCACTGATTTTCATCGACTGCCGGGAGAAAATCCGGAGAAAGACAACAACCTGCAAAAAGGAGAAATCATTACCGGCGTTACCATTCCAAAAAATTCATTTAACAAAAATTATTACCTGAAATTAAGAGACAGAGCTTCTTATGCATTTGCATTAGTATCTGTTGCTGTAGCGTTGGAAGTTACAGGTGACACCATTAAAAAAGCAAGTTTAGCAATGGGTGGTGTGGCTCACAAACCATGGCGACTAACCGAAGCAGAAAAATTCTTAGCGGGCAAAACAGCATCAACAGAAAATTTTAAAAAAGCTGCGGAACTGGCAATGAAAGGTGCAAAAGGATATGGGCAAAATAATTTTAAATTAAAGATGGTGCCGATTGCGATTGTGGAGGCATTGACTATAGCAATAAGTTAAAAAAGTCGCACAGAGGATAAGGAGAAAAAGAGCCTGCTTCGCAGCAATTGTATTTCTCTTTTCCTCCTTATCCTCTGGGCGATATAAAAAAACTCATATAAAGCAACTCATTTGATATGGATAAAATAATCAATCAACCAGACATCGACCGGGTAGATGGTGTACAAAAAGTAACCGGCGCAGCGAAGTACTCAGCGGAATATGATTTTCCGGGAATGGTGTACGGCGTTTTAACCACCAGCAATATTACCAAAGGAACTATCAATGCAATGGATACAAAAGCGGCAGAAAATGCTCCGGGTGTATTGGCAGTGATCACTCATTTGAATTGTCCGGAAATACCCGGTTATAAAACAACTCCCGAACAGGAAAAATTAGCTCCTACCAAAAAGGGATATAAAGTATTCGCAGATAATATTGTTCGCTTCAACGGGCAACCGATTGCCATTGTGGTAGCAGATACTTTTGAAAGAGCTACCTATGCTGCTTCATTAATAAAAGCAAATTATACAAAAGAGAAACACAATACTGATTTTGATGAAGCCATCAAATCTGGTACGCCATTGGACGGAAATAATTTTAAAGAATATGTGCGGGGTGAAGCCAATGCATGGAAAAATGCAGCCGTGAAAATTGAAGCGGAACTTATACAATGCCCATTGAAGTGCATCTACCAATGGAGATTCATGGCATTACCGTTGTCTGGGATGGAGAGAATAAAGTTACGCTGTATGAAAAGACGCAGGCCCTGAGCAGTACACAAGGAAACATTATGCGGAATTTTGGATTGAAGCAGGAGAATGTCCGCATCATCACCCAATTTATCGGGGGTGCCTTTGGTTCTGCATTCAACACCTGGCCGCATTCGATGGCCGCATTGATTGCCGGAAGAAAAGTGGGCAAGCCAATCAAACTAATGCTGACAAGAAACCAGATGTTCAATTTGGTTGGTTACAGACCGGAAGCAAAACAAAAAATGAGTCTGGGTGCATCTGCTGATGGAAGACTGGTGGGCATTACTCATGAAGCAATCAGCAATGACGGCATCTTACAATGAATTCACCGAAGGTATTGTCAATGGATCAAGATCGCTGTACGATAGCCCGAATGTAAATACGACCTATAAAGTTTTTCCATTAGATCTTAGTCAGCCGACATGGATGCGGGGACCGGGAGAAACAACCGGAGCCTTTGCATTGGAATCGGCGATGGATGAATTGGCCTATGCATTAAAGATGGACCCGATAGAATTCCGATTAAAGAATTATGCTGAAACAGATCTGGAAAGAAAAAAACCGTACTCCAGTAAATATTTAAAAGAGTGTTACCAGTTAGGTGCTGATAAAATAAAATGGAAGGAAAGAAACCCGGAACCCCGATCTATGAAAGAAGGCGATTGGTTAATTGGTTATGGAACCGGTAGCGGTATCTTCTCTGCCTGGAGAGGCGCTGCAAAGGCAGTTGCTAAATTGTTGCCTGATGGCACTATGATCTTACAATCCGGTGTGACGGATATGGGCCCGGGTACAGCCACTGCTATGACGAATCTGGCTGCTGAAACAATGGGTTTATCGCATACCAAAATTTCTTTTGAATTGGGAGATACCAATTTACCTCCGGGACCGATGCAAGGCGGATCAGGTACAACTTCTACGTTGGGTACTGCTGTTTTTGCTGCCTGTGAGAACATGAAAAAGAAACTGGCTGATTTAATAAAAGATAATCCTGTTTTTCATACTGAGATCGTACATGCTGTAAAAGTGGAAGACCTTGTTTTTGAAAACGGATACATGGTTTTGAAAACGGATAAATCAAAAAAAATAAGTTATGCGGAAGTGATAAAGTCTGCCGGACTTAGTGAGTTGGAAATTTCTGAAGATTCAAAAGCCAACCCGATGCAGAATCATTCTGCTTTTTCGTATGCCGTACATTTTGTAAAAGTGAAAGTGCATAGCAAAACAGGTGTCATCAAAATTGACCGGGCTGTATCAGCTGTTGATGCCGGAAAGATCATTAATGATAAAACGGCCGAGAGCCAGATCATTGGTGCGGTGGTGGGTGGCATTGGTATGTCGCTGATGGAAGAAGGAGTGATTGATCATCGCTATGGCCGTTGGGTAAATGATAATTTTGCTGACTACCATGTGGCCGTAAATGCTGATGTACCAAATATCGAAGTGTTGTTTGTTGACAAACCCGATCCTGTATTAAATCCCATCGGTGCAAAAGGAATGGGTGAAGTAGGCATCGTTGGTTTTGCAGCAGCCGTTACCAATGCTATTTTTCATGCTACAGGAAAACGGATAAGAGAGATTCCGGTGACGGCGGATAAGTTGATTTGAGGATTAAAATTTTGAAATATTTGTATAAAAAACATTGAAAATCAATGAAATTTTATACAAGTAGTTGGGTAAATTCATGAGTTATAAGCAACCAAGATAATTGATATGATAAAATACAGATTGACTCTGATTAGCTTTCTTTTCTTGAATCCATTTTCTATTCAGGTCATAACAGCCCAAAAAAGCGAACTCAAATATGAATTTCTATATGAATTGGAAGCGACACTAGATTCGACTATTGACCTTGGAAAGACACCAATGGGCAATAGATTAATTCACCCAGTAACAGGTGGCTCTTTCAAAGGACCAAAAATCAAAGGAGAGATTTTGCCAATTGGAGCTGATTGGGCGCTTGTTGTCGATACTGGAATAAAAAAATTAGACGTTAATATTGTCCTTAAAACTGATGATGACGCCATTATTTACGTGACATATAACGGGTTTATTTACCGTGAAGAAGATGGAAGTCTCTACTTTAGAGTGACTCCAATTTTTGAGACCAGTTCAGAAAAATATTCCTGGCTAAATCACACAATTGCGGTTGGAATAGGAAGACGCATAAAAGGTGGGGTAGCTTACACGGTATATGCAATAAAATGACTAATGAAAATGGCTGCTTAAAACATTGGTATTACCAACTTTCCTTGCCGGGTCTCCTCCGCAGAAATACCAAATTCGTTTGTTGGTGTTTTGGCAATAACAAAAGACCTTCGCACAACACACAACAAAGGCCGTTTAAAGTATGATAATGACAAAATTCGTTCCTCGACGAGTCTCCTCCGCTGAGTAATCAAATAATCCAATTTTCTGAAAAGGGACTCGGCGCTTTTACAGCCGTTCTTTTGTTCAATAAAATAATTTACTTACCTTTGACGTTAGTAACTTAAGACGATAGTATGATCATTTCATTTGGCAATTCGGAAACAGAACAAATTTGGAAAGGTGAAAGAGTGAAAAAGTTTCCGAATGAAATTCAACAGGTTGGAAGAAGAAAGCTTAGAATGCTTCATAACTCGGTCAACTTATCAGATTTAAGAATTCCACCTTCGAACCGGCTTGAAAAATTATCAGGAAAGCTAAAAGATTTTTATAGTATCAGAATCAACGACCAATGGCGCATCATTTTTATATGGAATTCAGGAAATGCTTCTGCTGTTGAAATTATTGATTATCATTAAAAAGAAAATAATGGCAAAACTTAAAAACATACATCCCGGAGAAATTCTTTCAGAAGAATTTTTAATCCCTTTGCATGTCACTGCATATAAGCTTGCAAAGGATTTAGATATTCCTCAAACCCGTATTTCGGAGATTGTAAAAGGTAATCGTAGGATTACGGCAGATACCGCTTTGAGATTAAGCAAATATTTTGGCAACTCTGCCAAATTCTGGCTTGGCTTACAAGATGATTATGATATTGAGGAAGAAATTTATGCAAAGGGCTCAATTATAAAGTCTATTAAACCTTTGAATGAAGATGCTGCTTAAAATTTTTTATTAGTTGTATTCTAATGATTATCAATTAAACTCCATTATACCCAGCATCAACTGCATCGGAGTTTATAAAGATTCATTGCTTCCTAAGCCTTTTCTTTATAGTCTCAAATCCAATCATGGAAACTCTTTTCCCATGTACTGGCTCAATAATATCCATAGCATCATGTTGTACACTTTTTGCAGTAGTGATATAGGACGATTGTTCCCACCAGAATTGTAACACTGTTCCTGGCAATCCTCCAACAAAATTCGGACCGATAGATGCAGGAAGTTCAGATGTATAAAAAGCAGTAATATCTCTTTTATCAATTTTCGCAGTCGCTTTCTTACATGAATAACCAGCTATAATTTTTGTTCCCTCTTCCAGATTCCATTCTATTACTTTGAAGGTGTCTTCAACCAATAACCTTTTCATTCCCATTGGATGACTTTGCATTAATACAAGCCTACTTGAAAAATTGACAAATGTTGAATGACCCCGAAATTTACTACCCAATGGATTTGGCAAATGACTACTGTCATACTTTGATTGATACGGTATTAAATAAGAAAATGAATCTTTTGTAACAAGCAAAAATTTATTGACCGCTTCTTTGGGTATTGTACTTTCACCATATGGTTCAAATGTGGTGACATAACTGATGGTAAGTTTAGTCTGTCCAGCTGATTGCCCGGTAATAAAATACAAGCAAAATAATAAAAATAGAATCCTCATACTATCAATTACTAAACTCCTTTATATCCCGCATCAACTGCATCGCAATATTATTCGCCTTGGTTTCAAAATCACTTTCAGCATAAATACGGATGATGGGTTCTGTATTAGAAGTGCGAAGATGCACCCAGTCGTTATCAATTTCAATTTTTAATCCGTCTTCTGTATTGATGGGAGATTTTTTGTACTTGTCTTTTATCTTTTCAAAAATGGCTTTTACGTCAAACCCATTATTTCCACCGGATCCTGCGGACAATTCGATCTTGTTCTTCGAAATAAAATAATCCGGATATTGTTTACGGAAGGATTTCATCCCGTTCTTATGATTGGCCAAATGACTTAAAAACAAACCGATACCGATCAAAGCATCTCTTCCATAATGAAAATCAGGAACGATGATACCGCCATTACCTTCGCCACCAATTACCGCATCTACCTCTTTCATTTTCTTAACCACATTCACCTCTCCCACTGCCGATGGAAAATATTGTCCGCCATGCTTCAACGTAATTTCCTTCAGGGCTTTGGTGCTGCTCATATTGCTCACGGTGTTGCCTTTTATTTTACTGAGCATATAATCAGCCACCGCCACCAACGTATATTCTTCGCCAAACATAGAACCATCCTCACACACAAAACAAAGCCTGTCTACATCCGGGTCAACAGCAATACCAAAATGTGCTTTTTGTTTTACCACTTCATTACTCAGTTGTGTCAAGTGTTCCGGCAATGGTTCAGGATTGTGGGCAAATTTTCCGTTCACTTCTTCATTAATAACGATCACATCATTGATACCCAATGCATGTAATAATGCAGGAATAAAAGTGGCTCCCGTAGAGTTAATAGCATCCACTACAATTCTGTAATCCTGTTTGGCAATGGCTTTTGCATTGACCAACGGATAGTTGACGATCGCATCAATATGCTTTTGCATATACGTCTCATCAACAGTAACGGTGCCGAGTTTATCTACCGATACAAAAGAAAAATTTTCATCAGCAGCGAGTTCCAAAACTTTTGCTCCTGTTTCTGCTGAAATAAATTCGCCTTCGTTATTCAATAACTTTAATGCATTCCATTCTTTTGGATTGTGGCTGGCTGTAAGGATTATACCTCCATCAGCATTTTCCATTTTCACTGCTACTTCTACAGTTGGTGTGGTGGATAATCCAAGATCAACTACATCAATGCCTAATCCGATCAATGTATTAACGACAAGATTTTGCACCATCGCTCCGCTGATGCGACCATCACGGCCGATCACCACTTTTGTTTTCTTCTTTCCTTCAGCAATAATACTTCCGTAAGCTGCGCTGAATTTTACAATATCTATGGGTGTAAGGTTTTCGCCGGGTTTCCCGCCTATCGTTCCTCTGATGCCCGAAATACTCTTGATTAATGCCACAATTAAGGTTTAAGGCAGCAAAAATACGTTTTTCAATTTTGGGAAGACAAAAGATATATGAACCACATAGTCACATAAGGTACAATAGAAAATCACATAGGCTATGTATTTCCTATGTTTCTACTGTTCCTATGTGTTCAAACAAATACACTATGCCAACATTAATTTAAACCCGCCTCCGTACTTTTGCAGCATGGCAGAAAAGGCATGGTATAAAGATTGGTTCAATTCTCCTTTTTATCACAAACTATATTTCGACAGGGATGATAAAGAAGCAAGTGCTTTTATTAAAAAATTAATTGAACACTTAAAACCTGCTCCCGGCAGCCGGATGCTGGATGTTGCCTGCGGCAAAGGAAGACATAGCAAAACACTGGCTTCCCTTGGCTTTCAGGTAACCGGTATTGATATTTCTTTTGACAGTATTCTGCAAGCCAAACAATACGAATCGGAGCATCTTGATTTTTATGTACATGATATGCGATTGCCTTTCTGGGGCAACTATTATAATTATGCCTTCAACTTCTTTACCAGCTTTGGTTATTTCAAAACAAGAAGGGAGCATGATGATGCTATCCGGACCATTGCCAAAAGTATAAAACCCGGTGGCAAACTGATAATTGATTACCTGAATGTTCATTATTCTGAAGACCACCTGGTACATAATGAATCGAAACAACTGGATGAAACCTTATATGAAATTCATCGCTGGGATGATGAAACACATTTTTACAAAAAGATAACGGTGCATGACCCTATTCTTGAAGCACCGATGGAATTTACAGAAAAAGTTGCCAAATTCTCGTTGGGTGATTTTACTGATATGCTCAGTTTCCAGGGCTTACAGATTCAGGAAGTATTTGGCAATTACGAACTCGGCGAATACGATATAAGAAAAACGCCAAGACTGATCCTGATTGCAACCAAGGGAACATCTCCAAAGGAAGACAAAGAAAAGCGTTTGTATAGTGATGGAAGAACAACAGATGCGTTGACGTAATCCTTCTTAGTCCTTTGCATTATTTACTAGAAGATACTTTGCCGTTTCAAAATAAGCAGTTGTAAAATCTGATAGTTTTTTCTTTGCTGAATCTTTTTGTTGCTTACTGAGCATGGTAGCCTGAATATTCATCGGGCTCAGCAACTCTTCTCCGGAATTGATATTACGGCTAAGATAAAAATCATCGGAAACCATACCGATCATATCGGCCGTATTGGTAACAAATGCATAATTGTATTTCTTATTTGGATCCAGCAGATCTCTTCCTAATGCAGTATTGACGTATGATTGGTGCAACATCCCTGCAATCGTCGGCAACACATCTATTTGCGATACCACTTCCGTTCTTCTTTGAGGATTTAACAAACCCGGTGCATAAAATAATAATGGTACATGTTCATCTGTCAATCGCTGATCGGTCCATACCTGCGGATAGATCGCATCTGCATTTCCTGCTAACCCATGATCACCAACAAATATGAAAATGGTATTGTTGAAGTAAGCTTCTTTCTCTGCTGCTTTTAAAAACTCTTGAATGCAAAAATCTGAATACCGAAAGCAGTTATATTCATCTAATGATTCATACCCATATTTATTCAGCACTTCATCAGAATAAAATTTCCTTTCGAAGTTGGTTTCATTTGCCGGTATCGTTTGGTTATAGGGCCGGTGATTTCCTGAAGTTTGTATGTAAGCAAAAAAGGGTTTGTCTTTTTTTTTGAATATATCGTTTGCCTCTAAATAGAGTTCTTTATCGCCGATTCCCCACACATTCACATCAGGAATTCCAACTCTTTTACCGGTATGCTTTTGCAAGCCATCAATATTATCCAGCAAGCCTTCAAAATTTCCAAACTCCGGATCACCACCGAGGAAATAATGTTTTTCATACTCCGTAAAATGATCAATGATCGTATTTTGATTTACAGCTTCTGGATTACGACTGGAAAATTTAAAAAGCTGTGCATCAGGTATGCCTGATAAGATGGCAAATAAAGCTCTTGCTGTTGAAAAGTGTGGCGTAAAACATCTTTCAAAGAAAATTCCTTTCTTGCTGATCGAATCAAAATACGGTGTTGCATTCAATGGGTTGCCACTCATGCTGCTTTTATACATACTGTATGATTCACATTGTACCAATACAATATTCGGACGGCTTTCAAAAGCATTACTTCGGGGACCAATTTCTCTACGGAAAGAAAAATTATTCTTATCCGGCAATTGCATCCATTCTGCCATGATCGGAAAAGCTTTCTTGGCAGCTTTCTCATTGTATTGCGGATTGCGCAATTTCAACGTAGAAAAAAAATTCTGGAGCGGATTGATGGCCAGATAAGACTTAAACCTGTTATCAAATTTAAAACTATCAATACGGCTCAACGGAGGCCATGAAAAATTCCCCCAGGCAAAAAACAATAACACTACTGCACCGATACAAAAATATTTTCTTCGATAAGGGATTCCCAATCCATCTGTTTTTGCAATTACCTGCCAATGGCTTCGATGATACATCCAACGGAAAAATAAAACTGCTACAACAATACCCAGCAGCATCCAGAACAAGGGATAGGTTTGCCGCATCATTTTCCAGGAAATACTAAAGTCTTCTGTAAAGTTCATCGCACCGGCATCCAACGGTGTTTTATTGTACGAGAAACTACCGAAACCAGCCGCAAAAAAAACAAACATGATAAATGTAACAATGGCAAGGTACCAGGTCCACCATTTTTTATTGCGGGAAGAGTAGAAAGGTGAAAGCCGTGGCAACATGCTGAATAAGACGATCGGAAGCAGTATGAAAGATATCCAGCGAAGGTCATATCGTATTCCCATCAGGAAAGAGGGCAACACATCAACTACCGGAATATTGTTCGGCTTAAAGGCTATACAAGTCGCAATTCTGAATAAAGTAAAGATTAGCAGAAAGATGACCAGCAAATTTGCCACCCACATTATTGTCTTTGGTATTTTAAACCGGCTAAGCATTTACTTTCAATACAGGTTTGAAAAACTACAAAATAAGGTAATAATACTGCTTTCAGCAACCTTACATCCAATTGTTTTGCTAAAATGATATATTATACAGAAGCAATGCAAACAGTATTTTTGTGCTATGATTTTTCTGGCGTCAAATTTCTGGCAAAAAATAATTAGCTGGGATCAGCAATTGTTTAAAAAAATAAACAGCGAATGGACCAATCCATTATTTGATGCCGTTATGCCTTTTCTTCGTAATTCACTCAATTGGGCACCACTTTATTTATTTTTTTTGATCTTCATTCTGATGAATTTTAAAAAAAAAGGATTGTGGTGGATCGTTTTTTTTATATCGACAGTTGCGATGACAGATATGACTGGTAATTACGTTTTCAAACATGGTTTTGAACGGCTGCGCCCTTGCAATGATCCTCTTTTTTTTGATCAGGTCCGGTTATTGATCGATCATTGCGGAGCAGGTTATAGTTTTATTTCCAATCATGCAGCCAATCATTTTGGCATGGCCGCATTCTTTCTGGGTTTCTTTCCGGCATTTATTCAGGAATTGGGTATGGCTGGGTATATTTTGGGCTGCTTTGATCGCCTACGCACAGGTCTATGTTGGGGTGCACTACCCCCTGGATGTTTTTGGCGGAGCTTTACTGGGACTTTCATTTGGCATTACTATGGGATCCTTATTCAACAAGCAGTTCGGATTTGCTATCTTCGATAAATAACCAACCCTGGTTCCTTGATGGATATAATCATACTTTGCTTTCTCATACTGTTAAATGGTCTTTTTTCAATGGCAGAAATTGCCCTTGTTTCCGCCCGGAAAGCCCGGCTGGAGCATCTTGCTGAAAAAGGTGATAAAAAAGCGAGATTGGCACTGGAACTTGCAAACAGACCTGAAAAATTTCTTTCTGCCGCACAAATCGGAATTACCCTTATCGCTATTCTTACGGGTGTTTACTCAGGCGATAAATTTGCACCCTACCTGCAGCCTTACCTTGAAAAAATCAGTTTCATTGGAGAATATGCAGATACTGCTGCTACAACTATTATTGTAGTGCTTGTTACATATCTTTCTATCGTTTTTGGAGAATTAATTCCCAAAAGAATTGGATTGTTAAGAGCAGAACGAATAGCAAAAAGTGTGGCAGGGCCTATGAATCTTTTTGCAAAATTTACACATCCTTTTGGTTGGCTGCTGAATAATACGAGTAATTTATTTTTCAGGGTGTTCAATATTAAAAGACTGAAAGATGATGCTGTTACGGAAGAAGAAATAAAAACAATGATCATCGAAGGCGCAGAAGCCGGAACGATTGACGAAGCAGAGCAGGAAATCATTGAACGGGTATTCCACCTGAGTGACAGAAATATTACTTCCTTAATGACACATCGGAGTGATATTGTCTGGTTTAATCTTGATGATAATGAAGAAAAGATCAAAGAAAAAATTCTGGCTGAACCTCATTCTGTATATCCGATCTGCGAGGGAAGTATTGACGAAATAAAAGGATTTGTTTCTATAAAAGATTTATATATCACACCCGATCATCGTTTGTTCAAAGACATCATGCAACCGGCACTATTTATTCCGGAAAATAATAACCCCTATCAGGTATTGGAAAAATTCAAGCAGTCACATAACCATTCCTGTTTTATTGTGGATGAATATGGCAGCGTATTGGGCCTGGTAACGTTAAATGATATTCTGGAAGCAATTGTCGGCGACATTCCACAACCCGATGTAGAAGATTATGAGATCATTAAAAGAGAAGATGGCTCATACCTTGTTGATGGCCAGATTCCCTTTTACGATTTTCTTACCCGGTTTGAAAAAACAGAATGGATGCATGAAGGAGAACATGATTTTGATACCATCGCCGGCTTTATTTTACATGAGCTGGAAAAAATTCCCAAGCCGGGAGATAAACTAGATTGGAAAGGATTCAGAATTGAGGTATTGGATATGGATGGCCACCGGATCGACAAAATACTGGTGACACTAAGCCAGGAATTAAAGGACGAGATTGAAGAGTAGCAAACAGGTTTCTTAGAATGAAAAAGATACTGACTTGTCTGGAAACGTTAGTTTATTGCTTTTTCTGTTGCCTCCCACTATTACATGCATAATATTTACCTGATCATCAAACTGATCATACATCAGGTTCGTTGTTATATCAATTTTTGAAACAGCTGTAGTATTGTTGACCTCGAAGTAACAGTAAGCAGCTTCCTTATCATTTTCAAAACCCACATAAGAAAGTGCAACCGGCTTCCCGTTTACTTGAATGGATAAATGTGAAAGCACATACTTTTTAACTAAAGAATCCATCGCCGCCATGTTGGGCGCATTGATCAGATCTACTTTTGTCTTATAATTTTTCGTCAATATTCTCTCAAAATCGTCGGTAAATATCTTGCAACTGATCTCCAGATTCTTATCAGCAGCATTATGATTGATCTCCAATACACTCACATGAAAAGGATGGTCGGCAGGTTTTCCAGACGTTAAAACAACTGATAAAACTGAAATAAATAACCATTTATAGAGTGATGAAGCCATTTGCACTATATTTTTTTTCATTACAAAAGTCTGTCTTATTTTGATGGCTCAAAAGCCGTTCATGTAAAATTCTTTGCAAAGGACGGCTTTAGTTAATAATAAGATGCAGGATTTCAGATTTTATTTTGATTTGGGTTGGGAACATATCATCAGCAAAAATGCACTGGACCATCAGTTATTTATTGCAGCCCTGGCAGCTATCTATCTCCTAAAGGACTGGAAGCAGGTGTTGATGCTGGTTACCGCCTTCACTATCGGACATTCAGTAACACTGGCATTAAGTGTTTTTGATGTAATTCGTTTTAACAGCAATTGGGTAGAATTCCTGATCCCTTGTACTATTATCATTACTGCAGTAAGTAATTTCTTTCAGAAAAAATTTACCCCAAAATCAATTCGTATTAATTATTTTCTGGCACTTAGCTTTTGGATTGATACACGGTATGGGCTTTGCCAATTCTATTCGCTTTATGCTGGCGAGTGACCAAAGTATTGGATGGAGTCTTTTTGGTTTTAATGTTGGGCTGGAAGTCGGTCAAATTGTAATGGTGATTGGTATATTAATAGTAGCTCAACTTGTAGTAACTCTTTTAAAAGTAAATCGTAGGGAATGGGTACTATTTCTTTCAGCAGCTGTTTTTGGTATTGCACTTAAAATGGCGTTGGAAAGAATTCCTTTTTAATAGTAAAGCTTTAAAATAAACAAATGAAAAAATCCTTTTTATTCAGTTGCCTTCTGGTAGTAATTACCGGAACTATGCAGGCGCAGATACAAAACAATTCCAACTCCAATCATGCCAATAAATTTGAGCAGTTGGGAACAATTCTGCCAACTCCAAATGAACAACGAACAGCCAGCGGTGCACCGGGAACCAAATACTGGCAGCAACGGGTAGATTATGATATTAAATGTGAACTCGATGAAGACAAATAATAAACTGACGGGCTCAGAAACGATTACCTACATCAATAACTCTCCGGATATTTTAAATTATCTCTGGATGCAGTTGGACGAGAACCAGCATAGCACTGTTAACAATGCCAATTATCAAACTCAAAATACGATTCCGCAACAGGCAACCGATAAAACACTGGACAGATATGAAGAGAAGAATACTGACAATGGCTATGGATTTAACATCACCAAATTAACAGATGCCGCAGGCAAACCATTGAAGTATACGATCAATAAAACGATGATGAAAATCGATCTGCCGGTTCCTTTAAAACCGGGGCAGAAATTTGTTTTCAATTGCAACTGGAATTATAAACTGGCAGACCGTGGTGATTTTCTTCGCTTTGGTGGAGCAAGAGGTGGTTACGAAAAATTCAGTGATGGGAATAATAACTATACCATGACACAATGGTATCCCCGTCTTTGTAAATACAGTGATGAACAAGGCTGGCAGAATCATCAGTTCACCGGCACAGGTGAGTTTGCACTGACCTTTGGAAATTTTAAAGTGCAGATGACTGTTCCGGCCGACCATATTGTTGGCAGCACCGGCGAATGTCAGAATTATGCACAAACACTTACGCCAACACAAATGTCCCGCTGGCAAAAAGCACAGGCTGTGAAAGAACCCTTACAGATCGTTACACAGGAAGAAGCATTAAATGCTTCCAAACAAAAAAAGGGATTGCTTCGCCTTCGGCTCGCAAAACATGGATATACAAAGCTGATAATGTAAGAGACTTTGCATGGACCGCTTCCCGCAGATTTGTATGGGATGCAATGCCGACTGTAGTAGAAGGAAAAAAGATCATGGCCATGAGCTATTATGCAAAAGAAGCTTATCCGATCTATAGCAAATATTCTACAAAAGCAGTGGCACATACATTGAAAACATATTCAAATTTTTCTTTTCCCTATCCTTATCCTGTTGCTATCAGTGTAGAAGGTAACCAGGGAATGGAATATCCGATGATCTCTTTCAATCCGGGAAGAGCAAATGATGATGGCTACTTATACAGAAGGCGCTAAGAATGCAGCCATCTTTGTCATTATACATGAAGTGGGACATACTTTTTTCCCGATGATCGTTAACAGTGATGAGAGACAATGGACCTGGATGGATGAAGGATTAAATTCTTACTTACAATATCTATCTCAGGAATTATGGGATAACACATTTCCCTCCAATGGCGGACCGGCATGGACCATTACCAACTATATGAAATTGCCAAAAGATCAGTTGGAACCCATCATGACCAATTCTGAGAACATCAACAACTTTGGTGCAAATGCTTATTCAAAAGTGGCAACCGGTTTAAATATTTTAAGAGAAACAATTGTTGGCAGAGAAATTTTTGATGATGCCTTCAGGGAATATTCAAGAAGATGGGCTTTTAAATCTCCAACACCTGCAGATTTTTTCCGCACAATTGAAGATGCAACCGGCGAAGACCTGGATTGGTTCTGGAGAGGTTGGTTCTACGGTACTGATGCCTGTGATATTGCAATTGATACAGTGAAACATGCAGTACCAGATATTGAAGCAATTCCACAAAGGACTACTGATACAACATTTATGGTACCCTTACCAAAACCTGCCGTTAATCCGTTTGATGACATTTCTAAGATCCGGAACAGAACAGATAAGAATATTGTTTTCGAAACTGATAAGGATACATCACTCCGGGATTTTTACTGGAGATATGACAGAGAAATGGAAAAATATGATTCTGCAAAATATCCGGTTGTAGTATCTCCGCAAACAGAAGCATTGGATGAAGAAGGGAAAAAGAAATACGGTGGTAAACAGATTGTATGAAATTACTTTCTCCAATAAAGGCGGTCTGGTAATGCCGATCATTATTGAGTGGACCTATAAAGATGGTACAACAGAAATTGAAAGAATTCCTGCACAGGTCTGGAGAAAGAACGAACAAAAAGTTACAAAAGCATTCATGAAGGATAAGGAAGTGGCTTCCATAAAATTGGATCCGTACAGGGAGACGGCGGATATTGATGAAACGAATAATACATATGGTGATATAAAGCCACCAAGCAAATTCAAATTATTTAAACAAAAACTAAATGTACCGCAACCACAAGGCCTAATCCAATGCAAAAAGCACAGGAGAAAAAGGGTTTCTAAAACTAAAAAATAACATTACAATAGTTTGCCGGGAAGACGGGAAGCCAGTAAGGAATGACCTTACCGCCTTCTTTTCCCTGCCTACTCGCCTTCGCATAGCTTCTGCGGAGCAAGGCCGGCAGGCAGGTTCCCGGCTATTTTTTAACAATTCTCATTGTAATTGGTAGCTGAAATATCCCACTTAAGCATTTTATCACTTGCCCTAATTCCCTTAGTTTTGGTAGCATTAGAAATTTAAGTATAACAAAAAATCATAATACAAATGAAACGTATCATTTCATGTTTATTGATTGTTGCAGGCATTGCAACTTCTGCCATGGCACAGAACATTCAAAATAATGCCAATAGCAATCATGGTAATAAGTTTGAACAGATGGGTGGCATACTACCTACTCCAAATGAATATCGTACAGCAAGTGGCGCACCGGGTCCAAAGTACTGGCAGCAGCGTTGCGACTATGATATTAAATGTGAGCTGGATGAAAAGAATCAGAAACTGACCGGAAGTGAAACAGTAACTTATTTCAACAACTCTCCTAACGAACTCACTTATCTCTGGTTACAGTTGGATGAGAACCAGCATAGCAGTGTAAACAATGCTAATTACCAGAGCAAGTAATCCAATGAACAGGAATATAAGTCCTGACCAGATTGACAGAGTTGATGAAAGTAAATCGGATAATGGTTATGGATTTAATATCATAAAATTAACAGATGCCATTGGCAAACCATTAAAATATACCATCAACAAAACAATGATGAGAGTGGAATTGCCAGTGGTATTAAAGGCGGGTCAGCGTTTTGTTTTTAAACTGGATTGGAATTATAAATTAGCCAATCGTATGGAAAGAGGTGGCCGTGGTGGTTATGAATTTTTTCCGGAAGATGGCAATCATGTATTTACCATGACGCAATGGTATCCCCGTCTTTGTGTATACAGCGATTTTCAGGGATGGCAGAATCACCAGTTCACTGGCAGAGGTGAGTTTGCGTTGACCTTTGGAAATTTTAAAGTACAAATGACCGTTCCTGCTGATCATGTAATTGGTTCTACAGGAGAATGCCAGAATTATGCACAAGTATTCACGCCGGCACAAATGACCCGTTGGAATCAGGCGCAAACTGCAAAAGATGTGATTGAAGTAGTTACATTGGATGAAGCAGTTGCAGCAGAAAAAAAGGGCCGGATATGATTGCTTCGGCTTCGCCCCGCAAAAAAACCTGGATATTCAAAGCTGATAATGTTCGTGACTTTGCATGGGGTTCATCCCGCAAATTTGTAATGGATGCTATGCCGCAAATGGTTGCTGGTAAAAAAATCATGTGTATGAGTTTCTATCCCAAAGAGGCGTATGGTTTATATCGTAAATATTCTACCAAGGCGGTAGCGCATACTATTAAAACGTATTCTGACTTCACGATTCCTTATCCGTATCCTGTTGCACAAAGTGTGGAAGCTGCTAACGGAATGGAATACCCGATGATCTGTTTCAATTTTGGCAGAACAGAAAAAGATGGGACGTACAGCGAAGGTACCAAGAACGGAATGTTAGGTGTAGTGATTCATGAAGTGGGTCATAACTTTTTCCCGATGATCGTCAACAGCGATGAACGTCAATGGAGTTGGATGGATGAAGGATTGAATACGTTTGTAGAATACCTGGCAGAAGAATTATGGGATAATAAATTTCCAAGCCGTCGTGGCCCTGCTGCATTGATTACAGATTATATGAAGTTGCCGAAGGATCAGCTGGAGCCGATCATGACCAATAGTGAAAACATTATTGGCTTTGGTCCTAATGCCTATTCTAAACCGGCAACAGGTTTGAATATTTTACGGGAAACGATCATGGGCCGTGAGTTATTTGATTATGCCTTTAAAGAATATGCCAGAAGATGGGCTTTCAAACATCCCGAACCGGCTGACTTTTTCCGTACCATGGAAGATGCAAGTGGTGAAGATCTTGATTGGTTCTGGAGAGGCTGGTTTTACAGCACAGAAGTTTGTGATATTTCGCTTAGACACAGTGAAATATGCTAAACCTGATCTGGATGCCAAACCAGCAGAAACAAAAGAAGCAACCGTGCTGCGGAACATTGCTAAACCTCAATTACCTGCTTATGATGATATTTCGAAGATCAGAAACAGGGATGATAAAAAGATTCTTTTCCAAACTGATAAGGATACCAGCCTCCGTGATTTCTACTGGAGATATGGCCGTGGACTTGAAGCGTATGACACCACGAAATATGCTGTTACGATTCCTGCCCGCACTGCCGAAGTATTATCACCAGAAGAAAAATCAACTTATGGTAACAGGAATATGTACGAACTTACTTTTAGTAATAAAGGCGGATTGGTAATGCCTATTATTATTGAGTGGACCTACAAAGATGGAACAACAGAAGTAGAAAAAATACCTGCTCAGGTTTGGAGACTGAATGAAAATAAAGTGATAAAGACTTTTATAAAGGATAAAGAAGTTGCTTCTATAAAGTTGGATCCATTCAGAGAAACTGCTGATATTAATGAAAGCAATAATAGCTGGAATACGATTGCAGAGCCATCTAAGTTTACCCTCTTTAAAGGAAGACAAGGTGGCGGACCAAGAGGTGGCGGCGGACAGGATGGTAATCCGATGCAGAAAGCACAGGAGAAGAAAGGGTTCTAGCCCTCCAAAAAGCTTAAAATAATTATAAAAGCCAACTGTTTAAAAGCAGTTGGCTTTTTTATTCCTTTTACATCACTGATACGATTTCATCCCCTCCCGGAAGGGAAGCAACCATTTATATAAAATAATTCTCAGCAAGGAGTGGTTTCAAATAATCCCTAATTTTAGACATGCTCAAAAAAATATTCTTACTTAAAATAGTTTTCCTACTTGTACTTTCTTCATTTGCTGCTACGGTTGATACTGTAACTATTTACAGTAAAGCCATGAATAAAGAATTTAAATGTGTAGTGATAAAACCAACATTGGTACAAGACGCATCAATTCCATTGCCAGTAGTCTATTTATTACATGGATATGGCGGATGGTATAGCAACTGGCTAATCCGTGTACCTAATCTAAAGGAATATGCAGATCAATACCAGATGATGATCGTTTGCCCTGATGGTAAGAACAGTTGGTATTTTGATAGCCCAATAGACCCAGCGGTAAAATTTGAAACGTATATAAGTAAAGAAATACCTGAATACATAGAATCACATTACCCTGCCATAAAAAACAGAACAGGCAGAGCCATTACCGGTTTGAGCATGGGTGGACATGGCGGATTGTTTCTTGGTTTCAGACATAGCGATATTTATGGAGCCTGTGGCAGTATCAGTGGCGGTGTTGACTTACGCCCATTTAAAAAAAACTGGGAACTCAACCAAAAACTCGGTGACACCCTTTCACATTGGGATAATTGGGAGGCCTATTCTGTTATGAATATTATTGAAACACCCGTTAAAGAACCACTTGCAGTTATTTTTGATTGTGGTATAGATGACTTCTTTTACACAGTAAATCGAAACCTGCATGAAAAAATGTTACAATTAAAAATAAAACACGACTATATTGAAAGACCCGGTCAACATGATTGGAATTACTGGAATAATTCAATTCAGTATCAGTTACTATTTTTTAGTAATTATTTTCAAAGGATGAAAAAGTAAAGGGTATTAAGGCTTCGGCAAATTCCCAGTATTCCCATCCCTCACCTTTATTTTCTTCTTACCGGAATTTTCTTTTTCGTATTCTTTTATTTTCAATAAGGCAGGGTCATTGGCTTTTCGTAAAGAATCTGAAACCTGTTTTCCTTTACTGATATCAATCGGTCGTATATCATCATCACCCAACAGGCTTTCATCTTCTGTTTGTAACTTATTCATTACATAAAACTCGGTAGCTTCTACCCTTCCCCAAACCGGATCGTAATAAAACCATTTGCCGTGTTTCAATGCAACACCATCATTCTTTACCACCACCATTTCACGGATCTTAGTGGGATCTTTCAGATCATACACCGCCACCGTATCGTAGGCATTGGCCGGATCAATGGCCCGCCAGCTTTCTTCTCGTTCCAAACCACCGTTATATGTAAAATATTGTTGTTTGCCGTGGAGTTTACCCCAACGGTAATTTTCTTCAGCGATCTTTACTCCCTGCATCGAATATTTTTTCCAAACACCTTCTTTCTGGTCATTTTCAAAATAACCTTCCGTCTCGTATCCCCTTTCGCCACGCAGATCAGGCACTTTTATTACCCAGGGTCCTTGTTTAAAGCCTTTTAGGTCAACCCTGTTAAGTGTGTCGCCCCTAACACTAATGATATAATCTTTCCATTGGCCACTGCCATTTATGGAAATAAACAAAAAGAGTATAACAATCAATCGCATAGTTTAGTAAGTTTGAAGGGAAGCATTAAGAGGCTGTTTCAAAAGTCGTCCACTCGTCATTACGAGGGAGGTACGACCGAAGTAATCTTTTGAATTCTATTGAAGTAATTTTTCAGATTGCTTCATTTTATTCGCAATGACGACTTTCGAGACAGGCTCGTTTCAACTTCACACAATATTAACGCCAAAAACCACTGTTTATGTTCTCAAAATTAAGACAATTTGTCCTGCTTCTAATTTGCTCAACAATTACATTAACATTATGGTCGCAAATTGCTCCGACTCCAGCTGCAGAACGGATGCAGAATATGGAACAACGACGCAAACTGGAGGCCCGTTCGTTGCTTAATGAAATTCCTTTCAGAAATATAGGACCAAGCATCATGAGTGGCCGTGTGGTAGATATAGATGCCAATCCGGATGATCCGACAGAATTTTATGTAGCTTATGCAACTGGTGGATTATGGCATACAACGAACAACGGCCAAAGTTTTACACCTATCATGGATAGTCTTGATATGTTGTTCATCGGTGATATTGCTGTAAACTGGACAACAAAAATGATCTGGGTAGGTACCGGCGAAGTGAATAGCAGCCGTTCTTCTTATGCTGGTGTTGGAATTTACAAATCTAACAACAACGGAAAGACATGGGAATATCTTGGCTTACCGGAATCACATCATATAGGTAAAGTACAATTACATCCAACCAATAATAATATTGCCTGGGTAGCGGTATTAGGACATTTATATTCTGCCAATAAAGAGAGAGGCGTCTACAAAACAACAGACGGAGGGCAAACATGGAAACAAACTCTTTTTGTAGATGATAATACTGGATGTGTAGATCTTGATATCAATCCTTCCAATCCCAATGAAGTATATGCCGGTATGTGGTATCGTACCCGTCGTGCCTGGAAATTTGAAGAAAGCGGAAAAACAAGCGGCATCTATAAAAGTACGGACGGTGGTGAAACCTGGAAATTAGTTTCAGCTGCTGGCTCTGGTTTTATGACAGGTGATAAGATCGGACGAATCGGTCTGGCCGTGTATCCAAAAAATCCAAACATCGTTTATGCAGTAGTTGATAACAATACTCCTAAACCTGCGGAAGAAAAGAAAAATGATTCAACCTACAAGAAAGAAGATTTTAAAAATATTACGAAAGAACAATTTGCTGCATTAAAAACCAACCTGATCGATACCTTTTTAAAAGCAAATCGTTTTCCAAAGAATCATAATGGCAAGGCCATTAAGGAAATGGTAGCGAATGACAAATTACAACCTACCGCTCTTTGGGATTATTTAGATAGTGATGATGGTTTTCAGAATACCGGCATAGCAGGTTGTGAAGTTTATCGCAGCGATGATGGCGGACAAACCTGGAAGAAAACACATGATAAACCCAATGGCAATTTCAATACATATGGATATTATTTTGCCAAGGTTTATATATCTCCTTATAATCCTGATAAGATCTTCTCCATGGGATTCATTGCACAGATCTCTACTGATGGTGGTAAAACGTTCAAGACAATAGATAAAGGCAATGTACATGCTGATCATCATGCCCTTTGGATCAATCCAAAAAGAGATGCACATATCATTAATGGCAATGACGGTGGCACCAATATAAGTTATGACGATGGTGTCAATTGGTTCAAAGCAAATACACCTGCAGTTGGTCAGTATTATGCCATTACTGTTGATGATGCAAAACCTTATAATGTATATGGCGGTTTACAGGATAATGGAAGCTGGTGGGGACCTTCCAATTATAAAGAAAATATTGGCTGGATTGACAATGGACAATATGCTTATAAAATGATCAACGGTGGAGATGGCATGTATGCTCAGGTGGATACAAGAGATAATGCAACAGTGTATTCAGGCTCTCAGTTTGGTGTGTACAGCCGCTACAACAAAGAAAGCAGAAGACCACAAAAATTCATCCGACCGCAACATGAATTAGGCGAAAAGCCTTTACGATTTAATTGGCTATCACCAATTCTTTTGAGTAAACATAATCAGGATGTTTTATTCTTTGGATCTAATCGTTTGTATCGTTCTTTAACTAAAGGAGATACGATGATCGCTGTAAGTGCTGATCAAACCAATGGAAGAGTATCAGGTAATGTTCCATACGGTACGATCACTTCCATCGCAGAATCACCCTTACGATTTGGATTGATCTACACCGGTACGGATGATGGTAATATCCATATCAGTAAAGATGCAGGATATAGTTGGGAACAATTAAATGCAAAGAATGTAGAAGAGAAAGTAAAAAGCAAAAGTAAAAAAAATGCTGATCCAAGACTCAAGACACAAGGTTTATGGGTAAGCCGTATAACCGCATCCAATCATCATGTATCAAGAGTATATGCTTCCCTGAATGGTTATCGCTTTGACAATTTTGCACCGTATTTATATGTTAGTGATGATTATGGAATGAACTGGATGCAAATAGGAAAAGACCTTCCCTTTGAACCGATCAATGTGGTAAGAGAAGATCCAAAAGACGAAAATATAATTTATGTTGGCACCGATGGTGGTTTATATGTAAGCTTCGACAAAGGAAATAGTTTTATGCTTTGGAATGCCGGTGCACCTAAGTCAATGCCGGTACATGATATTGCCATCCAGGAAAGAGATAATGAAATTGTGTTGGGCACACATGGACGCAGTTTGTATGTTGCCAAACTGGATGATGTACAAAAATTAAAACAAGATCCAGAATGGATGAAGAAAAAATCAAAATCAAAGAAAGAGCAACTTAAAAATGAAGATGATGGTGATAAAGCCGAACAGGAATAATAAATAAAATTTAAAAAAGCGAAGTGAACCCTTCGCTTTTTTAATCGCCTAAGGGATTATACCCATTTTTAATCAACCATGAATCCAGAAATTTGTGTCACGGGTTTTAAAACACTTTAAATCTTTCAAAACAAGCTTTCTCCAGTGATTCCCGATCATCGGGGTGTGCAATATTTATTAATGACTTTGCTCTCTGCCGTAAATTTTTTCCAAATAAATAAGCAACGCCATATTCTGTTATCACATAATGTACATGCCCTCTTGTAGTAACAACTCCGGCTCCTGGTTTTAGAAAAGGAACAATCCGGTTGATCCCTTTTGTAGTTCGGCTGGTTAAGGCAATGATCGGTTTTCCTCCTTCACTTAAAGCCGCACCCCGCATAAAATCCATCTGGCCCCCAATACCGCTGTATTGCATGGTGCCAATTGAATCTGCACATATCTGACCGGTAATATCAACTTCTATCGCACTGTTGACTGCTACTACTTTTGGATTACGACGGATGACATGCGGATCATTTACATAATCAATATCCAGAAATGCAAAAGCAGGATTATCATCTACATAATCATATAACCGACGTGTTCCTATTGCAAACCCAGTAACCGTTTTATACGGATGAATTCTTTTTTTTGAATTATTGATCACATCATTATCAAAAAGATCAATGATGCCATCACTACACATTTCTGTATGCACTCCAAGATCTTTATGATTATTGAGTGACTTTAAAACTGCATCTGGAATAGTACCGATACCTACCTGTAACGTACTTCCATCCTCCACCATTTCTGCAATTATTTTTCCAATTTTTAGTTCTTTCTCTCCAACTTTTGCTCCGTAATCTATGGATGGCAGATCTTCTTCATGATACACCATCGAAGTAAATCGTTTGGTATGTACCAAACTATCACCATGCGTTCTTGGCACTTTTGGATTTACCTGTGCAATAATATATTTAGCTGTATTAACAGCACTTCGGGCAATATCAACCGAAACACCCAACGAACAGTAACCATGATCATCTGGAGGAGACACCTGCACCAATGCCACATCAGGTTTCAAATGACTTCTGAATAAATCGGGAATATCACTTAAAAACGCTGGTATAAAATCAGCTCTGCCTTCATTCACCGCTTTTCTTACCGAACCAGAAACAAACAAGCAATTAATATGAAAGGACGCTGCATATTCAGGTTTGTCTAATTCAATATCCCCCTGTACAGTGATAAAATTTAATTCCACATCACGAAGCTGAGGGGCCAGCTTAGCCAATTCTCTTAACAAAAAAAGAGGTGTTTGAGCAGATCCTTGTACAAATACACGTTGTCCAGACTTTATTACTGATAATGCTTCAGCCGCTGGTACATATTCAAAAGGTAATTTCATCGGTGTTACTAATTGACATGAATGATTTGATTCTTTATTTTCCCGCCGCAAAAATATTACTATAGAATAAAAAATGGATGATGAACCTTATCTGGTTTGCTGATAAGCATCAGAAGAATTATTTGGAGATTAACCAGTCCATCGCCAATTCGTAACCTTTTAATCCCAATCCAACAATACTACCTGCTGCTTTACCCGAAACATGAGAAAGTTTTCTGAATTCTTCTCTTGCATGAACATTGGAGATATGTACTTCTACCACCGGTGATTTAATCGCTGCAATAGTATCGCCAATAGCTACAGATGTATGTGTAAATCCACCAGGGTTAAAAATAATACCATCTACCTCAAACCCTACTCTTTGCAGTTCATTGATTAACTCCCCTTCTACATTACTCTGAAAATAACTCAATTCAACTTGGGCATATTTCTTTTTTATAGCATCAAGAAACTGTTCAAAAGGTATATTGCCGTAGATATCTGTTTCTCTTTTACCTAGCAGATTCAGATTGGGACCGTTGATGATGGCGATTTTCATAATAAGTCAAAAGTAAAAAGTAAAAATCCAAAAGGAGTCATTTCTTCTGACTTTTTCATTTTGACTTTTGAATTAAATCAATAAACTCATCAAAAAGATATCTTGAGTCATGGGGTCCCGGTGTTGCTTCCGGATGATACTGAACGGAGAAGGCAGGCTTGCCTTTAACCCTTATTCCCTCAATGGATTTATCGTTCAGGTTTACATGTGTTATTTCCAGGTGGTCAGCTTTTTTCATGGCTTCGGGATCTACACCAAAACCGTGATTTTGTGTAGTGATCTCCGATCGTCCGGTAAGTAAATTCTTAACCGGATGATTTAATCCTCTGTGACCATGATGCATTTTAAATGTTGGAATATCATTGGCTCTTGCCAGCAACTGGTGGCCCAGACATATACCAAACACCGGTTTGTCTTCTTTTAGTATCTCTTTCAATGTATTTACCGCATACTCCATCGGCGCCGGATCGCCGGGTCCATTGGAAATAAAATATCCGTCCGGTTTAAATTGATGTACTTCTGCTAATGCTGTTTTTGCAGGGAAGACTTTTACAAAAGCGCCCCGTTCCACCATACAATTCAATATGTTTCGCTTGACGCCATAATCCATTACTGCAATCCGGATCGATGCATTCGCATCACCCATTTCGTATGGTTTTGTAGTGCTTACCCGGGAAGCCAGTTCCAGCCCATCCATATCGGGTACATCGGCTAATTTCTTTTTCAGCAATTCAATATCAGTAATCTCCGAAGAAATGATACAGTTCATAGCTCCTTTTGTTCTTACATGTGCCACTAAAGCTCTTGTATCTACGCCTTCAATTGAAACGATTTTATTTTCTTTCAGGTAATCATTCAACGATCCTTTTGCCATTTTTCTGGAATACTGATCTTCCAGGTTTCTACCGATAAGACCATTAATTTTTACACTATCGCTTTCTACATCTGCCTCTTTCACTCCATAATTGCCAATATGTGCGGCATTCATTATTAATATCTGTCCAAAATAGCTGGGATCGGTAAACACTTCCTGATAGCCGGTCATACCCGTGTTAAAACAAATTTCACCAGTAGTCGTACCAATAGCGCCAAATGCCTGACCATGAGCTACGGTTCCATCTGCTAATAACAAAACTGCGGGAATAGGTTTTTCTGTCATACTATATAGATAAATTGCGCAAATTTAAGATAGAAAAATTTATTTGTGAAAGGAGTTTTACAGCAGTTATTCACAGATTAATGAAGCCTTTTAACAGACCTTTAAATTGAATCCAATGTGTCTTCTAGCTTTAAGAACAAAAAAAGCAGCTAGCCATCGGGTATATAGTTCATATTGATGGTTAACCTATCAATGCAGATAAGTTGAAAAGCCAGAATTTACTTTGTAGATGTAATACAGGGAACTCAATGCAAACTTTCGAAGATTATAAAAACAAACTAATGCAATTGTTCATAAATAAAAAGAGGTGGCAATAAAAGACAGCCAACTCTTTTTATAGACTGCTATTTATAATTATAATCCATTCAAACCATATACCCGGATTACAGATTTAATACTCCATAACCAGAAATAGATTTTTAAAGTATTTATGCACATTTTTATTATACTCTTTTAATCTATTATTCCTTTTGTGAACTTTTATTGTTTAAAAGTCAAACATATCATTCTATTTCTTACAATTTCAGTATAACGTAGATCTACGTTTGAAAATTAATCACTAATATGTTACAATATCTAAGTAAAAATCCTTAGTTTTAGAACCATTACACCTGAAACTGTATATGATTAATTATAACAAATCAACAGCTTCATAATTACAAGAACAGAGAATTTACAAAAGATTATAAGAGCAGATTTACTTAAGCAATTATCACCATTCCGAATCCACATCCCTTTAAAAATCTAAGCAATAACTGTTTCGAATTTTTAACTAACTAAAGCTTAGACATTGACTAATCTAACCACAACACAAAAAAATCTTTTTGTTATTAACCCGGCAAAAAGAAGTAACACTCATTTTTTAATTTCAATTTTAGTTGCCTGCTTTTTACTATTTAATAGTATGCAGGTGAATGCTCAAGTGGGTATTCCATCAGCCGGTGATTATAGAAGCATAATAACAGGTGCTCTGGTTAACTGGGGAGATGCATCAACCTGGGAGAGATATGATGGCGCAAGTTGGGTAACAGCAACAGTAGCGCCGGATTTTAATGATGGTGTTATTACAGTAAGAAGTCCGACCTATATAAGATTATATAGCGATCTAACGATTGATCAAACCATAGTGGAAAATGGTGCAACTATTCAACCTTCCCAGGCCGGAACAACTCTCACAATAAATAATGGCCCTGGAACAGATCTTGAATTGAATGGCGCCAATGCAACAGTATGGGCCAACAATCACCTGCTGAATGTAACCAGCGGTGCACTTATTGATGGTCCGTTATCTAGTATGGCGTATAGAGGTTTAACGATAATCAATAATGGTACTATTAATGCACAATTAAACCCAAGACCCGATGTGGCTTCTACTACAATAAGTGGCACCGGTACTATTGCCACATTAAAGATTTCAAATAATGGTGGTTTCTTCCTGGCAGGAGAGCAAACTATTACGGACTTTTTGAATTTTGAATTTGGTAATGTAATTACAGGCCCTAACAAACTTATTCTTGCCACAACTGGCGTAATTCAAAACCTATCACTAACTGATTGGTTTGTGAATGGAAATCTGCAAATGAATTTTCCTGTTGGCAACAATACAAAAGATTATCGTATTGGTGATGCTAACGGATACAGACCTGTGAGTATTACTTTAAATAATGTTACAGGATCCGGAGGCGTAATTGCTTCCACTACAACTGGTGATCATCCGAATATCAGCAACACGGGAATTATCGCAGGTAAAAGCGTTAACAGATGGTGGTCATTTAACAATACAGGTTTAAATTTTTCCAGTGCATCTGCTACAATGAACTGGGATCCTTCTGAAGTAGATGCAGGAGCTATTCCAGCTAATTTTAAAGTAGGTAAATTTTCTACATCCTGGTCTTATCCTACTGTATTGAATCCTACAGCAACATCTATTACTGCCACTAACAATACTTCATTCAGTGACTTTATAGTAGGAGAAGCTGCACCAATTGTAAACATTCCTGATGCTAATTTCAAAGCAGCATTGGTTGGAAATAATGCAATAAATACAAATCTGGATAGTGAAATACAGGTGAGTGAAGCAATTGCTTACAACTCAGGTATCGATGTCAATACATTGAATATTGCAGATTTAACCGGTATTGAAGCTTTTACCAGCCTTACCTCTTTAACCTGTTATAATAATACCCTTACTACCTTAAATGTAAGTGCCAATACAAACCTTACTTATTTAAGTTGTTTTCAGAATCAATTAACAAGTCTTGATCTTAGCAACAATACACAGTTAACAAGTTTATTATTTAGTTATAATCAGATTCCGACAATTGATCTAACGGCAAATACAGCTTTAACGTTTTTAGTGTGTGATAATGGTGCATTAACCACATTAGATGTTTCTGCCAATACAGGATTAACATTCATTAATTGCTCAGTTAATCCATCACTAGCAAGCCTTAATATTCAAAACGGGAATAATGCTAACTTGACTTTTTTCAATGCAACCCAGAGCCCATCTTTAAGCTGTATTCAGGTGGATGATCTCGCTATATGACTACCAACTGGAGTGCAGGCAAAGATGCCGGTGCACGTATAGCATCGATTGTGGTCCGATAGTGAACATACCAGATGCAAATTTCAAATTAGCACTGGTTGGAAACAAGGCAGTAAATACAAATCTGGATGGAGAAATTCAGGTGAGTGAAGCAACGGTTTACAACGGAATTATTGACGTCAATACCTTGACAATTGCAGATCTAACCGGTATTGAAGCGTTTGTCAATATTACTCAACTGCTTTGTTATAGTAATCAATTAACAAGCCTTGATTTAACCAGTAATACAAAACTGTTTTATCTGGATTGTGCAGATAACTTGATTAGCAATTTCACTTTTACAGGTAATGCCATTTACACTACGTTTATCGTTGGAAATAATTCATTAACCGGTAATTTAGATATTTCCGGTTGTACAAATTTAATCGACTTTAATTGTGCCAATAACTCATTAACCAGTTTAGCACTTCCTGCAACAGATGCTTTACGGTTTCTTCAATGCCAGAACAATCAGATATCGGTACTTGATCTTTCAGCTCATCCCGGCATCACAGGTATATTTTGTAGTCAGAATCAAATTACAAGTTTAGATTTCAGTGCTAATATAAATGTCACGGCTATTAATTGTGGCGACAACCTGTTGACTTCTCTTAATATTCAAAACGGGAATAACAGTAACCTTACAACATTTGTGGTTACTGGTAATACTTCGTTAGAATGTATTCAGGTAGACAATGTTGCTTATATGCAAACAAACTGGAATGCTGGTATCGATCCCCAAGCATCGTTTAGTACTGACTGTAGCTGTATTGTTACTATACCAGATGCTAATTTTAAAGCCGCTTTATTGGCCATTCCGGCGCTCAATACAAATGGAAATGGCTTGATAGAATGTTCGGAGGCCAGTGCTTACAATGGAGGTATTAATGTTAATGGATTAAATATTTCCGATCTAACCGGCATAGAAGCATTCCCATTAATTAATCAATTAAGCTGTCAGAATAACCAATTGACAAGTATTGATGTTTCCAATAATACCGCACTGGTATTTTTATATATCAGTGGCAATCAAATAAGCAGCCTGGATGTATCTAACAATACTGTTCTTGAAAATTTACGTTGCGGACAGAATCTGTTAACCAATCTGGATTTATCTACCATTACATCTCTTAAATATTTGTATGCCGACGACAATCAACTCACCAATTTAAATGTTTCCAATAACGCTGGCTTATTGAATCTGGAATGTAATCAAAATGATTTGACAAGTCTTGATGTAACAGGCAATCCTGTACTCGAAAATTTACGTTGTGTTGGAAATGATTTAACCAGTATTGATATTTCTTCAAATCCGCTACTTCAAAGGATCAATTTTCAAAATAATCAATTTACGGATCTTGACCTGTCATCAAATGCAGCGTTAACAGAGATTTATTGTCAGAACAATCAGTTAACGAGTCTGAATATGCAAAACGGCAATAATACAGGCTTGCTATTCTTTAATGCTACCAACAACCCATCATTGCAATGTATTCAGGTGGATGACGTCGCTTATATGCAAACCAACTGGAATGCTGGAAAAGATGCCTCCGCCTCTTTTAGTGAAGATTGTAGCTGTATCGTTTATATACCAGATGCAAATTTTAAAGCTGCATTACTGGCAATTCCTGCTATCAATACCAATGGTAATGGCTTGATAGAATGTGCTGAGGCGAGTTCTTTTACTGGAGGTATTGATGTAAGTGGTTTAACTATTGCTGACTTAACGGGCATTGAAGCATTTACCAAATTACTTCTTTGAATGCCAGTAATAATCAATTAACCAGTATTGATGTTTCAGCTAATACTGCATTACAATCATTGCAAGTAGAAAATAATCTTTTAACGAGTTTAGATATTTCGAATAATACGGCTCTTATTATATTACAATCGTTTAATAATCCATTAACGAGTCTGGATGTATCTGCTAATACGGCTCTAACTGAGATATTTGCAAATAACAATCAATTAACAAGTATTGATGTTTCTAATAATACTGCGTTAACAAGTTTACAGCTTGAAAGCAATCAATTAACAGCCCTTAATGTAACAGCAAATACAGCTATTCAAAATTTATATATAACCAATAATGCCATAAATAATATCGATGTAAGTGGATTAAATAACTTGTTATATTTCTATACCGGAGGCAATCAATTGACCAGTCTGGATCTTTCAGCCAATCCATTATTACAACTTTTATATTGTGAAAATAATCAGTTAAGCAACCTGGATCTTTCAGCAAACACTGCTTTACAATATTTAAGAGCGATGGGTAATCAATTTACAAGCCTGGATGTGTCATCAAATTCCGCTTTGACTTCTATCCAGTGTTCTCAAAACCCATTATTAACAAGTCTTAATGTACAAAATGGCAATAACTCGAATTTGACCGTATTTGACGCTACTCAGAATCCTTCGTTAACTTGTATTCAGGTAGATACTGTTGCTTACATGAATAACAACTGGAGTGCCGGTAAAGATGCCGGAGCTACTTATAGTATTGATTGTAGTCCGATAGTGAATATTCCTGATGTTACTTTAAAAGACAGGTTAGTAAGCAATCCATCTATTAATACAAATGCAGATACTGAAATTCAGGTAAGTGAAGCAATTGCATATACAGGAGAAATTAATGTCGAAGACTCGAACGTTGCAGACTTAACTGGTGTTGAAGCATTTATTAATCTTACTTCAATCAATTTTGCTTATACGGGTGTTACAACTGCAGACTTAAGTGCCAATACAGCCCTTACTTATATTAATTGTACCAGGCCAACCTTAACATCAATTAATGTAAATGGATTAACCAGCTTACAATATTTCTACACTGGCGACAATCAGTTAACGTCCATTGATCTTTCTACCAATATTGCACTTATAGATTTCAGGATTCCTTCAAATCAACTGACAAGTTTAGATGTTACCAATAATGTAAATCTTGAAATTTTAGATTTTTTTGTAAATAGTATTTCATCAATTGATGTATCACAAAATCCTGTACTTAGGGATTTGGTGTTTAGCGGCAACCAGGTAACCACATTGGATGTTTCTAATAATCCTTTATTAGCCGTATTATGGTGTAATTCAAATCAGCTCACAAATTTAGATCTGTCTGCAAACAATTTTATCAGGAAGTTATTTTGTAATGACAATTTATTAACCAGTTTAAATATCCAAAACGGAAACAATGTAAATCTGACAGATTTTAATGCATCCATTAATCCTTTAACTTGTATTCAGGTTGATGATCCTGTTGCTTACATGAATACTAACTGGATTGCAAATGAAGATGCTGGCGCTTACGTTTAGTTCAAATTGTAATCTTACTGCTCCGGGTGCTGCATTAAATTTTGATGGAGAGAATGATGTTGTGGAAGGCCCTGCAGAACTAATTCCGATCTTCGGAGATTATACGGTCTCAATATGGGCGAAGCAAGATCAATTCCAGTCAGGCACGTTAAAAACCATTATTGCACAGGGACGACAATTTTATATCGGTCAACATTATAATGACTCGTTACGTATTGGTGATAGCTGGTATAATGTTGATATCTGGCCTACTGATACGGCCTGGCATAATTATACAGTAGTAAGAACCAGCACCAATGCGTATTTCTATCGGGATGGTGTACTTAGGGCAACAAAAGGCTCCCCACTTCTAAGCCCGGGAAGTTCCCCTCCTTCCAATCCTGTTGCTACTTTTTATCTCGGATCACAATGGACAGGTGATGCTGAACATTTTGATGGAAGCATTGATGAAGTTAGAATATGGTCAAAAGCTTTGAGTGCTGCTGACATCCAGAAAAATCTTAATTGTGAAATTGTTGCTGCAAGACAAAACTTAGTCGCTGTATATAATTTTAATCAGGGAACGACCAATGCTGCCAATCCTGGTGATACTTTATTGACGGATGCCAGTGGCAATAACAGAAACTGCTACACTGCAGAATTTTGCATTGGCAGGTGCTGGTTCCAACTGGATAGCACCGGGTGCTGTTGTATCCGGAATAGAATGTTGTAATCTTTCTCTTACTACATCGGCTGGTGATACACTTATTATTTGTACTGAATCATTACCACCGAATACAACTGTTACAGGTGCTGTTAACTTAATTATTACCAATGGCACTGCACCTTATACCATCACCGGAAGCGATACAACCAATTTAGCGAATGGGTATTATACTTATTATGTTACCGATGCATTGGGATGTTCAGATTCTGCAACCTTAAGAGTTATCACTACCAATTGTATCGTTCCTTATTATCAGCCACCATTGAATGATACCGTTCAAACACTGATTGGTGCTGAACTCACTCAGCTTTTCAATTTCCCACAATCAATTGTGGATACATCGGCTACCAGTACCGTATTCTTAACCAAAGATGATTTTACGCAGGTATTAATAGAAGTAATAGCAGATGCTGCACAATATAATTCACTGCTTGCCTTGTTGCAAACTCCAACATATGGATTAAATAATATTGTAGATAATGGTGATTCTTCGTTGATCATCACCGGATTTATTCCGATCGCCAATCTGACCAAGTTGAATGAGCTGATAGGTTCTATCAATTATGTCCGGCCTTATTATCCACCGATCGTTTCGGGTCTTACCGGACTAACCACCACACAGGGTGATAAATCCATTGTTGCTGATAAAGCAAGAAAAGCATGGAAACTTGTCGGGTAAGGGTGTTAAAATAGGTGTGCTCTCTGATAGTTATAATACCAAATTTGGTAACCCTGCAGCATTGGATATTCTCAATGGCGATTTGCCGGGCCCTGCTAACCTGATAAACATGAAACCTGTTCAAATATCTGAAGAGTATCCTTATGGTAAAGGATCTGATGAAGGACGTGCCATGTTACAGATCATTCATGATGTGGCACCGGATGCTTGTCTGTACTTCCGTTCCGGATTTATCAGTGCCGGCAACTTTGCTGATGGTATCAGGGCACTGAAAGATTCCGGTTGTACCGTTATCGTGGATGATATTACTTACCTCACCGAACCATTCTTTAAAGATGGAGTAATCGCTAAAGCAGTGGATGAAGTAACCGCCGCCGGCGTTAACTACTTTACTTCTGCCGGAAACTTTGGTACCAAATCGTACGAAAGTGTTTTCCAGCAGGCCGAGATCACCCCTGCAGGTTTTCGAAGGTGTGGCGCATGATTTTGACGCAGGAGTTCCTTATCAGAAAATATTCCTGCCAAAAGGATCTTATACCATCGCCCTGCAATGGGATGATGATTTCTATTCGGTTCAACAAGATGTTGGTGCACAGAATGACCTGGACATTTATCTTGTAGATGAATTTGACAGACGTCTTTTTGGTTTCAACAGAAATAACCTGAACGGTGATCCATTTGAGATATTACCATTTGTGGTAGTAGGTGATGTAAATGCGAAGATCATCGTCACCCGAAAAGGAGGTACCGGTAATGTTAAGTTCAAATATGTATTCTTCAGAGGAGAAGGTATCATTAAAGATGCCAGTGGTATTTGGCGTTAATACACAAGGAACGGGTACCGTTCTTGGACAGGCCAATTCTTCCGGTGCAATATCGGTAGGTGCTGCCCTTTACCTGAATACACCTGCATACGGAGTGAACCCTCCTACTATTGCATCGTTCTCTTCCCGTGGAGGAACTTTAGTAAATGATCAACAACAGAAGCAAACCTGATATCGTTGCACCGAATGGTGTGAATACAACTGTTGACTTTGGTGGTGTGAATATTGATGGTGACCTGTTCCCTAATTTCTTTGGCACATCGGCTGCTGCACCACATGCTGCTGCTGTTGCCGGCTTGTTGATAGAAGCAAAGAAGAGATTCTTTAACGATACTTCATTTACCGGAGCACAAATGAAAACCTTATTACAATCCACTGCGATCGACATGGATGCACCGGGTTATGATGTCAATACCGGGTATGGATTTATACAGACAGATAAAGCATTGCTTTCTTTCTCTAATCCATCTCCATTGATCGACAATTTCCATTTAGCCGATTCTGCTTTACTACCGCAGGAATAGAACCGGTCACCCTTGTTGTGAACGGAGAATATTTTGCTTCCAATGCAAGTATCATTCTTCGCAACGATACCATACCAGCGGTTGTTGTAAACAGCAACTTACTTAGCGCTGTTATTCCAACGTTTACGGGTAACCCACCTATTACAATTTATAACCCGGCGGTAACTCCGTTAGGTCTGGATGGTGGTGTAAGCGACTCCATGTACCTGAAGTCGGCTATTCCACTTAATGTAAAAGTGCAGGTGAACAATGCCGTTAAATATTTTGGAGAATCCATTCCAGCTTACAGTTTTGAAGTAACCGTGGATGATGTGCCATTGGCTTCTACCAATCCATTGCTGACATTAGCGGATCTGGGATTAACAGATATTACCTACACTTCTTCTGCCACCAGCTTAAGCAATTTTGGTTTGTATTACAGAAGAGCTCATTCTGCTGTAACCGATCTGTCGCTTCCTGCTTCGCAGGCCCTGGCTGAATTTTATAACTATCAGTTCTGTGATGGCATTCTTACCATCAACAGAATGCCGATCACCATCACACCACGGGATACTACCCTGGTCTATGGTGCAGCGATCAATGGTAAAGGAATTAAATTTATTTACGACTATGATTCAACGAATGTGGCGCCATCAGAAAGAGCCGCATTCCTCGATTCCTTAAATAGCAATCACCAATCCACGATGTCTAATTCCGTGATCCTTATTAATGGCAAGCAAGCCGTGAATGGATTAACAGAAGCAGACTTCCTCAATATGAGTTTCATGGTGAGTGGTAAAGCCGCCGTCAATGGTAAACAGGCCGTGAATGGTAAAGCTGCTGTGAACGGAACCGTTTATGATACTACTTATTTTATTCCTGTAGCTCCTGAATCATTATACGGTTACCAGGAAGATTCTGCCAATGCCACTATTTTTAATGGCAAGCAGGCCGTTAACGGCAAACAAGCGGTGAATGGTAAAGCTGCCGTCAATGGTAAAGCCGCTGTCAATGGTAAAGCTGCTGTCAATGGTAAAGCCGCTGTGAATGGTAAAGCTGCCGTCAATGGAAAAGCCGCTGTCAACAGCAGTAGCTTTAATGAAGAAACCAATGAAAATGTGGTGCTGATCCTCGATTCACTGGATGTGTATGATTTTGAAAGCACACCGGATACATTTGCTGTATCGGGCTACCAATCCATGAATATGATCTCGGGCTACAATCCGGGTAACTGGCTGATCGGTCCGGGAGTATTGATATCGGAGAACTTTGACATTACCTACCAGGTCGGTCATTTAACCATCATTCCGGAAACACTGGTTGTAAAAGCAAAAGATACCACAGCAGGATGCAATGGTGAACAACCCGTATATCTTACGTTCAATTCGATCTATCAGTTTGAAGACAATGACAGTAGTGAACTGGCCAACAGTCCGACATTTGAAGTACTGGATAATAATAATGTCAGTGTCGGTACCGGTAATCTTTCACCGGGTAATTATCAGATCATACCGTCAGGATTAAATCAAAATGATCCCGTTCCTAATTATACTATCATTTATGATATCGGCATACTGACAGTACAGGAACCACTATCAATTACAACCAGTGCTACTGAAACAACCGGCGGTAATAATGGTACAGCAACAGCAACTGTTACTGGAGGTGTAGGTCCTTATACGTATTCCTGGAATACCAATCCGGTACAAACCACTCCAACGGCAACAGGGTTGTCAGCAGGTAACTATATAGTTACGGTAACGGATGCTAGTAATTGTTCGAAAACGGCTAACGTAACTATTATCTCCAATGTTTGTGCTTCTTTAGCGCTTTCAACTGAAGTAAACCATGTAAACTGTAAAGGAGGATTCTTGGGTTCTATCAATCTGACAGTAACCGGCGGAACAGCTCCATACACTTATCAATGGAGTAATGGCTGGACTTATCAGGATGCCTATTTCCTGCAGGCAGGAACGTATACAGTAGTCGTAACTGACGCACTGGGATGCACTGCAACTACTTCTGCTACCGTAACAGAACCGGCAACAGAACTTGAAGTAAGTTCAACATTTGTACCTATTGCCTGCTATGGCGGCACCACTACATTAACCATTAATGCAACAGGTGGTACTCCTCCATACTATGGTACTGGTACTTTTGTAAAAGATGCCGGCTTCTATTTACACTTTGTTTCAGATGCCAATGGTTGTTTCAGAATTGTCTTTGGATATATTTCGCAACCAGACTGTTTTATCAGCAACTGCAACAGCACCAGTCATACCTTGTAATGGCACTTCGACAACTGTTACTGTAAATGCATCAGGTGGAACAGCACCGTATACCGGAACGGGTAACTTTACAAGAGGTCCGGGTACCTGGTCATTTAATGTAACCGATGCCCAAGGATGTACAACGACAGCAAGTTTATAACGATTGCCACTCCGTTTGCGGACCTGTAGATCCAAACAAATGTTATGTTATAATCAACCGCAATGGCGGAAGAGGTTTGTCTGCTAAAAATGGTAATGCAAACCCAGGCGATCAGGTTAAAACACAGAATCTTGGCAACTCACCGGATAATGATCAGATATGGAAATTTGAAGTGGCTGCAGGAACCAGCGGCTTCTACAGGATCATCAATCAGGCTGAGCTCTCAATTTATCATTGGAAGCTGATAATGGAACCACTGCACAAGATGGTGATGTGATCCTTGATCATTATACAAATGCCAGTTTCCAGAAATGGAAGCTAACCCCAACAGGTAATTACTTCTATATTACACCTCAGCATTATAATAGTAGTCCTCAAAACCGGTTGGTGGTAGAAAAAGCCAGTTCCGGTAATAACAAACCGGTTGTAATAAATGGTAAGAATATTCCGAATAACAGCCAAACCCAACAATGGCAAATAACAGAGACCGGATGTCCTGCAACAGCTTCAAGAGGCGAAGCACCGGTGATTGTTCAAAATAATGAACGCAATGAAAATGAGGAGGACAATGAAGAGGAAGAAAAGGAAATAGAAGTGCTGGCTGATTTTGGTGTTCAGGTAAGTCCTAATCCAGGTGTTGGCTTCTTTAATATCAAAGTCACCAGTAAGGATATCAATACATTGATTGAATACAGGATCCTGAATATTGATGGCAAGGTATTGTCGGTGCAAAAAACAAGAGCAAACAGTACACAGAAGATCAATTCAGAAAACTGGACGGCCGGCATTTACTTTGTAGAAGTAGTGCAGGGCGGACAACGAAAAATTGTGAAGCTTATAAAAACAAATTAAGATAACCGGATTATTGAATTAAAAAGGAGGCTGTAAATACAGCCTCCTTTTTAATTATAAATTTTTGCCCATGTAATTACCTATATGTATAATAAAAATTGAGAAATTAATAATAAAATAAAGCTATACTAACATTAAAAATTCATTATTAAAATGTATATTCATCCATTCTCAGTTTCTTAGGTTTACAGAATAAAACTTTTAAAAAGAATGACTAAGAAAAATAGCCATTTTATTACCATAATCCTTTTATTATTCTTTTGTTTCAATGCAAATGCCCAATCCAATGAAAGCGATAGTTTAACAAAATTACTTTCCAAACCTACCGGACACGGCCCGGGTTGACATACTCAATTCTTTAAGCAAAAGTTACTTTAATACAAGTCCCGATACATCCGTAACCATTGCCATGTCATCCAAACAATTGGCCGAAAAAATAAATTATAAAACGGGACTTGCATTTGCATTAAAAAATATGGGAATTGGTTATTACTTGCAGGGCAATTATTATATTGATGCAATAAAAACCTGGCAACAGGCACTGGAAGTTTACAAATTGATGGCGATAAAACCGGAGTTGCAAATATGCTTAGTAACCAGGGAGCCATTTATTTTAATCAGGGCGATGATGCTAAATCGCTGGAACTCCACTTACAGTCATTGAAAATCTCAGAAGAGATCAATGATACTTTACGAATTCTTACTTCTCTGGTAAATATTGGAGCAGTATACCTCAATAAACCTGCTACCTATGATAAAGCACTGGATTATTTTCTAAAATCCTATAAATTAAGCAAGGCAATAAATGATCAATACCTGCTGGGTACTTCAACAGCAAATCTGGGAGAAATCTATTATAAAATGGGTAATGATGATACAGCTCTTTACTATTTAAATCAATCTGTAAAAGCTTATGAAGGAACAGAGGACCTGCCCTATTCATTGAATTATATCGGAAGAGTAAACACCCGGAAGAAAGAATTATGATGAAGCCATTAAAAATCACAAAGAGGCGTATGAATATTGCAAAAAATCTGAATACCAGCCTGGATATGACACAATCGCTTGTCGGCATTGGCCCAGGCTTATTATGCCAAAGGAGATATTGAATCATCAATTAAAGACCTATAAACAATCACTGGATGTGGGCATTCCCTTAAGAGCTCTTACAGAAATTAAAGATGCATATGAAGGACTTTCTAAAGCCTACCTCGCAAAATCTGATTTTGTCAAATGCTTTTCAATACCAGAATTTGTTACTGGCAATAAAAGATACCATCTACAATACCAATACAGACAAGAAACTTGGTAACATTACAATTCACATTTGATCTTGAGAAGAAAGAAGTCACAAATAGATCTGCTAAGTAAAGAACAGGAATTACAACAACAAGTCATACAACGACAAAAATTTGTCCGAAATAGTTTTATTGCTGGCTTTGCAGTTGTATTATTATTTGCCGGAATATTTTTCCGTCAACGAAATAAGATCAGTAAAGAGAAACACAGAAGTGAGGAACTATTGTTAAATATCCTTCCGGAAAAAACGGCAAATGAGTTAAAAGAAACGGGAAAGGCCAAAACAAAAAAGTTCGAATCGGTTACTGTATTATTTACAGACTTTAAAAACTTTACTCAATCCGCTGAGATACTAACTCCGGAAGAACTGGTTGAAGAAATTAATCATTGTTATAGTGAGTTCGATCGTATCGTCACAAAACATGGTGTTGAAAAAATTAAAACCATCGGAGATTCCTATATGTGTGCCGGCGGATTACCCGATACTAACGATACACATCCTTTTGATGTGGTATCTGCAGCATTGGAAATGGCAAGCTTTATAGAAAAAAATAAAAAAGACAGAATGCAAAGGGGCAACCATATTTTGAATTACGATTTGGTATACATACAGGACCAGTAGTAGCTGGAATAGTCGGCATCAAGAAATTTGCTTACGATATTTGGGGCGATACGGTGAATACTGCTTCCCGTATGGAAAGTAGCGGGCAAATTGGAAAAGTAAATATCAGCGGTACTACATACGACATGGTGAAAGATAAATTTATTTTTACTCATCGGGGGAAAATAGAAGCTAAGAATAAAGGGTTGATTGATATGTATTTTGTAGAAAGCTAATCATAAACTATCAAAGAGTAGAAGTATGAGCATTCCTCAGCAAATAGCAAAACATGTAAGGGAGATTCATTTTGGAGGCAACTGGACTACCTCCAACTTAAAAGAGCATCTGAAAGATGTTACCTGGCAACAAGCTACTACAAAAGTTTATAGTTTTAACACCATAGCCACACTTGTTTTTCATATTCATTACTATATAGACGTTGTGCTAAAGGTATTAAATGGAGAAAAGCTTAACGCCAGTGATAAATACAGTTTTAACGTTCCGCCTATTAATAACCAGGAAGACTGGGAATTATTGTTGGAAAAGGTTTGGAAAGATGCTGAAAGATTCGCCTTGCTGATCGAACAAATACCTGAAAGCAAATTATCTGAAACGTTTATCGATGAAAAATACGGGAATTACTACAGGAACCTGCATGGCATTATTGAACATACACATTATCACTTAGGACAGATCGTCCTTATTAAAAAAATCATTCTGCAATCCGCTTAGTCCTTTCTTGTAAAAACCATATAAGCTACATCACTGTAGAAAATATTGATCTTTAAAAGACTATCTGATAATTCAATGATAGCGAAATTATCATCTTCTCTTCCTCTGTTTTTCAATACAAGATTTTTCTTATCGGCGGCTAATTCATACGGCTGCTCTGCTACAAAATCCTGAGGATTTTTTGCTTTAGAGTTGCTTACTCGAAAGACATTTTTCTTGTCAAAGGAAAAGGTCAGGCCATTTTGTTGCTGATGAAGGTTATTGAAAAGCGATTCTCCAAGATCAATGGGCTCTCCACTGTATTTTTCCATTCTATCATACTCCCATTTTCCAACAATAGAAACCTCTTTTTCTTTTTGTTTGCAGGAAGCCAAGAATTAATAAAAAACAGATAAGGTATTTCATGATTTTTTATTTTGAATAAAACAATTTGCCGAAACAAATAATTAATTTCAAATCATTTCTCTCTTAAATATTTTTCCTTTATCACATCCTGCACATGTACATTATTGATTTTACTTTCCAGCCAGGAAATTACATCCAGATAAACAAAGGCACGGCTTTCCAACGGATTGCCTTCATATTTTTTCAGCTTTACCAACAATTTTTCAAACTCAGGTTTCAATGCATGCGCACCTACATGAAAAGATCGACGTAAAAATCCAAACATCGCTTCTTCCACCTTACTCAGGTTTTCCATTTTTGCCATAAAGCGGTAAACCGATTTAATCAGGTATTCCAGCAATCAAAATTACCCAATTCATAATGGGCAATCAGATGCAGCAAACGTGCAGTAGCATTGCAGGTCGGTACGCAGATCTCCTTTCTGTTGATAATTTTATTGAGGTAATCAATTGCTTTTTCATTATCGCCACTTCCAAAATATAAACAGGCAATCTTATAATAAAAAACCAACACCCGGTGCGTATCCAGGTAAATCCATATTCCTTCAGCATCTCTTCCAAAAAAGGAACAAGCCTTAAGCCCTTTGCTGAAATTGCCCTGCAAAAAATAAAGATTGATCCTGGCAGTATATAGATATTGAAAAGCCAGAATCCGGTTGTTTTCATTCTCCTGAAATTTTCTGTTTGGTAAACTGTTCAAACTGCTTTGATACTTGCGCCAGCTTTTCTTCATTCATCAAACTGAAATGCGCACTCATTAGGTTGTGCATGCCTTTTATATAGCTTGCTGTTTCTACTTTTATCATATCCGGATTATCAGCAAACAGATCAACCCATTTTTGTGCGTACCGGTAATACTTTAAAAAATCCTGGCGAATAAAAGCATACCACACATAACTTTGATAGAGGTAGAGTTTTTCGTAAAAGCCATTCGCCTCCGTAGCTTCCGCCGGCAGGTTTTTTTCAAAAAAAAGCGTTAAGCTTTTTATATCCTTTTCATTTCGGGCATGGCCATTTTTAATATACCAACTATATAATTGTAAAGCAGAGATTTGAAAGCTGATTTACTAAAGTCAATTGACCACTCACCAGATCGGATTCAGCGTCAAGTTTATCTGCCCTGTCCTGTATGCTCCGGGTAATATAAAACGATTCAATTTTTTTCTCAAAAAACAAAGCCTGTTGCATATAAGTCAGTTGCTGATATTCTTTGGCTGTTTCTTTTAACCTGTCCAGCATCTTTCAGGCTTTGCAGGTACAAGCCTTTATTATACAGTATCCTGGCATGATCCATCAGTTCATGCAGGTGAATATCAATATTGTCTTCGTCTTTTATCAGCCGTAGGCTCGACAATATTTGCTTTATACAGATGCGCTTTAATATTTGAAAGCTGCTGCTTCTTTATACTTTTCGTTCTTTTCAAAAACTGCCTTTCATCATACTCGTCTCATCTTGTCCAACACATCAAAAAGCTGAATGATCTTCAGGTCTTCTGTATCCGAATTTCGTTTGACATAAAGCTTAAAATTCCGTTTTTCACTCTTTTCCAGCGACTTTAACCAGTTGAAACAAGGCATCTGTTGAGCGGTTGGGCATCGTAATTCAAATATTTTAAAACCCTTTACAGTAAAGGATTTCAGCGATAAAAAATGGTCTTTACAAGCTGTAAATACAGCCTATTTTGATTTCCACGTGAACCTATCCAATGGTAATTTAGCATGTGCAGGTTAGTTATAGCTTGAATTGAAAGCAAGTCATTACAAATATAAGCAGCCTGCAAATCTTTACTCACTTATTTATTAATTATATTATGGCAGAAGGAAAAATTCACATTTTTGATACCACTTTACGGGATGGAGAACAGGTACCCGGTTGTAAACTGAACAGCTAATGAAAAACTGGAACTGGCCCTGAAACTGGAAGACATGGGCGTTGATATTATTGAAGCAGGTTTTCCTATTTCCTCTCCCGGCGATTTTGAATCGGTTAATAAAATTGCCAAAGACACTTAAGAATGCTACTGTTTGCGCTTTAAGCCGTGCGGTACAAAAAGATATTGAAGTGGCCGGCGCAGGCTTTAAAATATGCAGAAGGTCCACGTATCCATACAGGTATCGGCACATCTGATCCTCCACATAAAATCAAAATTCAATTCTACAAGAGAAGATATTCTGGAAAGAGCATTACAATGTGTAAAATGGGCAAGAAATTTTACAGACGATGTAGAGTTTTATGCAGAAGATGCCGGCCGTACAGACAATGATTACCTGGCACAGGTTATTGAAGCAGTTATCAAGGCAGGTGCTACAACTGTAAATATTCCTGACACAACCGGTTATTGCTTACCGCACCAGTATGGCGAAAAGATTGCCTACCTGAAAAACAATGTTTCCAATATTGATAAAGCCATCATCTCCTGTCATTGTCATAACGATCTTGGACTGGCAACTGCAAATGCTATTGCAGGTGTTATTGCAGGTGCAAGGCAAATAGAATGTACTATCAATGGCTTGGGCGAAAGAGCAGGCAATACTTCGCTTGAAGAAGTGGTGATGATCATCAAACAACATCAAAGACTTGGGCTTTATACCGATATAAAAACAGAAACTTAAATCCGATGAGCAGGCTGGTATCTGATACCATGCGTATGCCGGTGCAACCCAATAAAGCGATTGTAGGCAGCAATGCATTCTCTCATTCTTCCGGTATTCACCAGGATGGATTTTTGAAAGATGCATTGACTTATGAAAGCATTAACCCCGAAGCAGTTGGTGCCGATAGTTCTAAAATTGTATTGACAGCCAGCAGCGGCCGAAGTGCATTGGCGTTTCGTTTTCAAAAATTGGGTTTGAGTTTCGACAGAAATGATGTTGACGATTTATATGAACAGTTTCTTAAACGTAGCTGATATAAAAAAAGAAGTGGAAGATGAATGGATCTTTCTTTTATGGCAAAAAATATCAATCTAAAACAGCAGTAGCATAAAATTATATGGCAAAGACATTATTTGAAAAGATCTGGGATAAGCATATTGTTAAAACCATTGACGACGGCCCATCTGTTTTGTATATTGACAAGCATTTTATTCATGAAGTAACCAGCCCACAGGCTTTTACCGGTTTGAACAACAGAGGCATAAAAGTTTTTCGTCCCAAACATGTTGTGGCAACTGCTGATCATAATGTACCAACTATCAATCAGCATCTTCCCATCAAAGAAGAACTTGAGCCGGTTACAGGTTGAGGCATTAATAAAAAATTGTGCAGAACATGGTATCGAATTATATGGTCTTGGACATAAATACCAGGGCATTGTTCATGTTATTGGCCCGGAGTTAGGCATAACCCAACCGGGAATGACTATCGTTTGTGGCGACAGTCACACATCTACACATGGCGCATTTGGAGCAATTGCTTTTGGCATTGGTACCAGCGAAGTGGAAATGGTTTTTGCGACGCAATGTTTGTTGCAAAGCAAACCAAAACTGATGCGGATTAATGTGGAAGGTGAATTAAAGAACGGAGTTGTTTCAAAAGATATTGTTCTTATATATCCTTTCAAAAATAACTGCCAGCGGTGCAACAGGCTATGCTGTTGAGTTTGCAGGTTCTGCCATCCGTTCCTTATCCATGGAAGCAAGAATGACCATTTGCAATATGAGTATTGAAATGGGTGCCCGTTGCGGATTGATTGCTCCGGATGAAACAACTTTCAATTATATAAAAGGAAGAAAATTTGCGCCACAGGGAGAAGAGTGGGATAAAAAATTACAGAATGGAAAGAACTTATATTCTGATGAAGATGCAGCTTTTGATAAAGAATATCATTTTGATGCAGCAGATATTGAACCGATGATCACTTACGGCACTAATCCGGGAATGGGCATTGGTGTTTCTCAAAAAATTCCAACAACGGAAACAATAAATGACAATGACAGATCAGGTTTATCAAAATCTTTAGCTTATATGGATTTGCAACAGGGTGCAGCCATCAAAGGACAAAAAATTGATTATGTTTTTATAGGCAGTTGCACCAACTCCAGAATTGAAGACCTGCGAATGGTTGCTGATTTTGTAAAAGGAAAAAAGAAAGCAGATGATGTGGAAGTATGGATTGTACCCGGCAGCAAACAGGTAGAAGCACAGGCCATAGAAGAAGGTATTGATAAAATTTTTGAAGAAGCAGGATTTAATCTTCGTCAGCCCGGATGCTCTGCATGTTTAGGCATGAATGAAGACAAAATTCCAGCCGGTAAATATTGTATCAGCACCAGCAACAGAAATTTTGAAGGAAGACAAGGAGCCGGCGCAAGAACATTATTGGCAAGCCCACTGACTGCTGCGGCAGCAGCTATTACGGGGGTGGTAACAGATGTAAGAGATATTACATTAAACTCAAAGGAGGGGCTATAGAACTATTAGAATTTAAAAAGTAATGTCAAATAAGAGCATTATTGAGCTCAAACGTAATAGCTTCTGACGCTATCAAAATCAACATGAAAGCATTAGGGAACTATACAAGCCGCTTCGTTCCAATCAATATCGAAAACATCGATACAGACCAGATCATTCCAGCACGTTTTTTAAAAGCAACAACCAAGGATGGTTTTGGAAAAAATTTATTTCGTGACTGGCGTTATGAAAATGATGATGAGGCAAAACCAAAAGCAGATTTTCCTTTGAATCAATCACAATTCAGCGGAGAGATATTGGTTGCCGGTAAAAATTTTGGTTGTGGTTCATCACGTGAACATGCTGCCTGGTCAATACTGGATTATGGTTTCCGTGTGGTGGTTTCCAGTTTTTTTGCTGACATTTTTAAAAATAATGCATTGAACAATGGCGTATTGCCGGTACAGGTAAGTGAAGAATTTCTGCAAAAAATATTTGCATGTAATAACCAATACACAACTCACTGTCGATTTGGAAAAGCAGACCATTACAATCGCTGATTCCAAAATCCCTCCTTGGGGAGTGCAGGAGCGAGGCTTTTGAAATAAACAGTTACAAAAAAACATGTCTGCTTAAATGGCTATGATGATATTGATTTTTTAATAAACATGAAAGAAGAAATAGATTTACGAAACAGAAAATAATTATTAACCAAAAACTATAAAAGCCCCTATAGCGGATTTGGGGTATGAAAAAGAAAATAACAGTAATTGAAGGAGATGGGATCGGCCCGGAAGTAACCAGGCAATCGGTACATGTGTTAAATGCCATCGCCAAACATTCTGGCCATGAGTTTGATTATACCTATTGCCTGATGGGTGCAGATGCCATTGACAAAACCGGAAATCCTTTACCGGATGAAACCATTGAAACCTGCCTGGAAAGCGATGCTATTTTATTTGGTGCCATCGGCCATCCGAAATATGATAATGACCCCAACTGCCAAAGTGAGGCCTGAACAGGGTTTGCTAAAGCTGCGTAAATCTTTACAATTGTATGCCAATATCCGCCCGGTAAATACTTACCGGTCACTGCATCACCTGTCTCCTTTAAAAACAAAGAATATTGAAGGTGTTGATTTCATCATCTTCCGGGAACTGACAGGTGGTATTTATTTTGGCAAAAAAGAAATCAGCGAAGATGGCAACAGCATCTGATGATTGTGTGTACAGCCGAGAAGAGATTGAAAGAATAGCACATCTGGCTTTTCAATCGGCACAAACCAGAAAAAAGAAACTGACTTTGGTTGATAAAGCAAATGTTTTGGAAACTTCAAGGCTCTGGAGAAAAGTGGTACAGGAAATGGCAGCTCAATATCCCGATGTAAAAGTTGATTACATGTTTGTAGACAATGCAGCCATGCAGATCATCCTCAACCCAAAACAGTTTGATGTAATACTTACAGAAAATATGTTTGGCGATATCATCAGTGATGAAGCCAGCGTGATAAGCGGTTCATTGGGCTTACTCCCTTCTGCGTCTGTTGGAAAAGGAAACGCTTTGTTTGAACCCATTCATGGTTCTTATCCGCAGGCAACCGGTAAAGATATTGCAAACCCAATAGGGTCAATACTTTCAGCAGCCATGTTGCTTGATCATTTGAATATGAAAGCAGAAGCTGCCAGCGTAAGAGAAGCAGTTGATTGGACCTTATCCAATGGATTTGTAACCAGGGATATTGACCCGATGAATGCCTACAACACATCAACATTGGGAGAACTGATTACCGAATATATCACCGGAAACATTCCGGGTTCGGGAAGAAAAAAATATGGAGTTTAGTAAATCGACGATTATTTAATATGAATAGGATTTGAATATTAATGAGAACAACTGGATGGTTATAACACATTGCCTTATAGAAAAAAAAATTGCTTGCTGAGTTCTTTTTTTGAAACGGCGGGTGTATATTTACAAAAACATACATCCTTCATGTTGAAGAATAAAACATATAATATCATCACGGTCAATGCAGCAATTATTATTGTTATTGTGATTATTATATCTTCTTCTCACGGAGGTGGTGCATGACTTTAAAGTAAAAAACAAAGTATACAACCCGCCTCCAAAAAGGCGGGTTTTTTTTGTCATTACCCGAAGAGCATCAGACAATAAAGCAAAATGAAAAACATTATGTATTACAACGAAGACACGATCATTTATTTCAACGGGCAGTTTGTAAAAGCTGCCAAAGCCGACACAGACCTGTACAGCCAGTCACTGCACTATGGCTATGCGGTTTTTGAAGGCATTCGCTCCTATAAAACAGCACGGTGAAACCAAAATCTTTAAAGCGACTGAACACTTCGACAGGTTACATCATTCGGCATCGGCAATGAAAATACCTTTTCACTATACTACAGCGAATGATTCACCTAAGTTATGAAGTTCTAAAGAGAAATAATTTACAGGATGCTTACCTCCGTCCGCTGTATCTGCTCCGCCAATATGGGTTTATCAAAAGCAAAGAATCTTTTATTACCATACAGGCCTGGGAATGGACAGCGTTACCTGGCGAATAAAATGAGGCTAATGACTTCATCCTATCAACGTCCCAACCCCAAAGCATTTCACATAGAGCCAAAGTGAGCGGGCATTATGTAAACTCCATCCTGGCCTGCCAGGAAGCCAAAGACAACGGCTTCGATGAAGCATTATTACTTGATGAATGGATTTGTTGCTGAAGGACCAGGTGCCAATATTTTTTACGAAAAAGACGGTGTACTTTTTACACCCGCCAAAGGAAATATTCTTCCGGGTATTACAAGAGCAACTGTTCTTGAAATGTGTAACGATCTAAGTATACCTGTTGAAGAGAAACTTTACACCTGATGAAATGAAAGAGGCTGATACCGCCTTCTATTGCGGCACAGCGGCGGAAGTTGTGGAAAGTGTCGCTGGATGAGGTTTAATATTGGAATGAATCGTGGGAAGATTCAGGATGCTTAAAAAAAGTGCACAAATTCTGAAAAAGCATATAAAGCAAAAGTTTTAGAACAGTGCATTTAATGACGCAAACATATGGTAACCGCATGCAAACAATAGAATGGCAGAATTAAATAAATATTCAAAAACCTTAACGCAGGATCCTACACAACCTGCAGCACAGGCCATGTATTATGCCATTGGTTTTAAAGAAGAAGATTTTAAAAAAGCACAGGTGGGCATTGTAAGTATGGGCTGGGATGGCAATCCCTGCAATATGCATTTGAATGATCTGGCAACAACTGTAAAAGAAAGTGTAATGAAACAGACAGGATTAGTTGGGCTTGCGTTTTTATACGATTGGAGTAAGTGATGGCATCAGTATGGGTACACGATGGTATGCGGTATAGTTTGGTTAGCCGCGATCTGATTGCAGACAGTATTGAAACCAATGCCGGTGCACAATATTATGATGGCATTATTACCATTCCGGGTTGCGATAAAAATATGCCGGGTTCAATTATGGCTATGGGCAGATTAAATCGTCCTTCAATAATGCTATATGGTGGAACCATTGCCCTGGACATTATAAAGGCGAAGACCTAAATATTGTTTCTGCTTTTGAAGCATTGGGACAAAAGATTGCCGGCAATTTAAGCGAAGAAGATTTTAAAGGAATTGTACAACACTCTTGTCCGGGTGCAGGTGCCTGTGGTGGTATGTACACCGCAAATACGATGGCCAGCTGCCATTGAAGCATTGGGTATGAGTTTACCTAATTCTTCTTCTAATCCTGCATTAAGTGACGATAAACAAAAAGAATGTGCTGCAGCAGGTAAAGCCATAAAAATATTATTAGAAAAAGATATCAAACCAACTGATATCATGACACGTAAAGCATTTGAAAATGCAATTACGGTTAGTGATGGTTTTAGGCGGAAGTACCAATGCTGTCCTGCATTTAATTGCCATGGCAAAAAGTGTTGATGTTACATTAACACAGGATGATTTTCAAACCATCAGTAATAAAATTCCGTTATTGGCCGATTTTAAACCAAGCGGAAAATACCTGATGGAAGATCTGCATCAATATGGTGGTGTACCTGCTGTGATGAAATATTTATTGAGAAAAGGATTATTGCATGGCGATTGTTTAACAGTAACCGGAAAAACAGTTGCAGAAAATTTAGCAGATGTTCCGGACCTTGATTTTGAAAAACAAAAAATTATCATCCCGTTGGAAACACCGTTAAAAGCAACCGGGCATCTACAAATACTGTATGGCAATCTTGCAGAAAAAGGAAGCGTTGCAAAAATTACCGGTAAAGAAGGTGAAAAATTTGAAGGACCTGCAAGAGTGTTTGATGGTGAGCAGGCATTGATAAAAGGTATTGCTGATGGCAAGGTAAAAGAAGGTGATGTGGTGGTGATCAGAAATATTGGCCCAAAGGGTGCACCGGGTATGCCGGAAATGCTGAAACCTACTTCAGCCATTATGGGTGCAGGATTGGGCAAATCTGTTGCACTAATTACCGATGGAAGATTTAGTGGCGGCACACATGGTTTTGTCGTCGGTCATATAACACCCGAAGCATTTGATGGTGGATTGATTGCTTTGGTAAAAGATGATGACATTATTGAAATTGATGTAGTGAACAACAGCACTCACATTTAAAAGTTACTGACGAAGAAATTGCAAAAGCAGAAAAGCAATTGGAAACAACCAACATTAAAAGCAACAAAAGGAATTTTATTTAAATATGCACAACAGGTGAAAGATGCAAGTGAAGGATGTGTAACGGATGAGAGCAATCGCTGAATAGGAAGATTTAAATATTAAAAATTATGAATAACAATTGAAATTATTGATTAGAAATAGGAAAAAATAACGAAATTAAAAAGCAGAGACAAAAGCCACCCTTCAGTAGGCGGGGAGTGCTATCAGGGTCTGTGCAGTGTCTGGAAGCTTTAATTGCTGAAAATGTAAACACCATTTTTGGTTATCCCGGGTGGTGCCATCATGCCTATCTATGATGCTTGTATGATTACCAGGATAAACTAAATCATATTCTGGTTCGTCACGAGCAGGGCGCCATACATGCTGCACAGGGTTATGCAAGAACCAGCGGAGATGTGGGTGTTGTGTTTGCAACCAGTGGCCCCGGTGCAACAAACTTGGTAACAGGTTTGGCTGATGCGATGATTGATTCTACTCCGGTTGTTTGTATCACCGGACAGGTGTTTGCACATTTGTTAGGTACCGATGCTTTCCAGGAAACAGATGTGATCAACATTACAACGCCGGTTACCAAATGGAATTACCAGGTAACAGATGCAACAGAAATTCCTTCGGTATTGGCAAAAGCATTTTACATTGCCAAAAGCGGCAGGCCCGGACCTGTGTTGATTGATATTACCAAAAATGCACAGATGCAAATATTTGATTATGAAGGATATGAAAAATGTGATCATATCCGCAGTTACCGCCCTAAACCAATTGTTCGAAAAGAATATATGGAGGAAGCTGCAAAACTGATCAATGAAGCAGAAAGACCATTTGTGATTTTTGGACAAGGCGTAATTCTTGGCAAAGCCGAAAAAGAATTTAAAGCATTTATTGAGAAAGCAGGTATTCCTGCTGCATGGACCATCCTGGGCATGAGTGCTATTCCTACAGATCATCCACTGACCGTGGGTATGCTGGGCATGCACGGAAATTATGGCCCCAATTTATTAACCAATGAATGTGATGTATTGATCGCAGTCGGTATGCGTTTCGATGATCGTGTTACCGGCCGATTGGATAAATATGCCAAACAGGCAAAAGTGATTCACCTCGATATTGATCCTTCAGAAATTGATAAAAATGTAAAAACAACTGTGGCGGTTTGGGGCGATTGTAAAGAAACATTACCTATGCTTACCGAATTGATAGAACAGAAAAGTATATCCGCAATGGATACAAAAATTTGAAGACTGTATAACGAAAGAACAAGAAAAAGTTATTAAGCAGGAATTAAATCCGTCAACGAAGTATTGACCATGGGTGAAGTAATCGAATTGATTAAATGAACTAACCAAAGGCGATGCAATTATTGTAACCGATGTAGGTCAGCACCAGATGGTAGCCTGCCGTTATGCAAAATTTAATCAAAGCAAAAGTAATATCACCAGCGGTGGCTTAGGAACTATGGGTTTTGCTTTACCAGCAGCTATCGGTGCAAAATTTGGTGATCCTGAAAAGAACGGTGGTTGCTGTTATTGGCGATGGTGGTTTTCAAATGACCTTGCAGGAATTGGGTACCATCATGCAATTTAATGTTGATGTAAAAATTTTAATTCTCAATAATCAATTCCTCGGTATGGTAAGGCAATGGCAGGAATTATTTCATGAAAAAAGATATTCATTTACAGATATTACCAGTCCCTGATTTTGTACAAGTTAGCAAAAGCTTATCGATATCGGGCAAATCAGTTTGCAGAAAGAGAAGAATTGAAAATGCGCGTTGAAGACAATGCTGAATCATAAAGGTTCCTACTTACTGGAAGTAATGGTAGGAAAAGAAAATAATGTATTTCCCGATGGTGCCACAGGGAAGAGGTGTTGCAGAAGTTGTTTTGTGTAAAGAAGATATTAATAAGCCGACAGCGGTTAAAAACCCTGTCGGCGGTTAAACTAAAATAAATGAAAAATGGAAAAGCAGGAATATCACCATAACGGTTTATACAGAAAACCAGATCGGTTTACTTAACCGCATCGCCATTATTTTTTCACGAAGAAAAATTAATGTGGAAAGTTTAAATACTTCACCTACGGAAGTTGACAAGTGTACATCGTTTTACCATTGTAATCAATGAAACTGAAGATGTGGTAAAAAAACTTTGCCGCCAGATTGAAAAACAGGTAGAAGTTTTAAAAGCTTACTACAATACAGATGATGAAATTATCTGGCAGGAACTGGCTTTGTATAAAGTAAGCACAGATGCAATTGCAGAAAAAGTAAAAGTAGAAAGACTGTTAAGAGAATATGGTGCAAGAGCAGTGGTGATCCGTAAAGACTATACTGTTTTTGAAACCACCGGTCAGCGTGAAGAAACGGATGGATTGGTAAAAGTTTTAGAGCCTTATGGCTTGATTGAATTTGTACGTAGTGCCAGAGTTGCCATCATTAAAGGTAGCAGCGATTTTCATGAAAGGTTGAAAGAATTTGAAAAGAAAGAACCGGGCGAAGAAGTTATTGAAAATGAATTTTTAGATAAACAAGGAAGAAGTATTTACAATGTAAATAGTTTAAAGAGAAAAACGAGATAAAGACAAACATGAAGTTTATGAAATTCAATCCTAGAGATGCGATTTGAGGCGTGAGCCTGCCGAAACACCCGGGGTGTGCCAATATTATACAACCCGACTGTGCGACAGCTCACGGCACAAGATGATAGAGTACAAATTACTAATCAAAAATAAATAATTAAAACAATCAAAAAACAAATAATAATGGCAAAATTAAAATTTGGAGGCGTTGAAGAAAACGTAGTAACCAGGGAAGAATTTCCTTTAAGCAAAGCACAGGAGGTATTAAAAAACGAAACAGTTGCTGTAATTGGCTATGGCGTACAAGGCCCGGGACAGGCACTAAATCAAAAAGACAATGGCATCAACGTAATTGTTGGTCAGCGTAAAAATTCTAAATCATGGGATAAAGCAGTTAAAGACGGATTTGTTCCCGGCGAAACTTTATTTGAAATTGAAGAAGCATTAGAAAAAGGAACAATCATTTGTTACCTGTTAAGCGATGCTGCACAAATTGCATTATGGCCAACTGTAAAAAAACATTTAACTCCGGGCAAAGCACTTATATTTTTCTCATGGCTTTGGTATCACATTTAATGAACAAACCGGCATCATTCCTCCAAAAGATGTGGATGTATTTTTAGTTGCTCCAAAAGGAAGCGGCACTTCATTAAGAAGAATGTTTTTGCAGGGTCGTGGACTTAAATAGTTCTTATGCCATCTTCCAGGATGCAACAGGCAAAGCTTTTGAAAGAGTAGCTGCATTAGGCATTGCAGTAGGCAGTGGTTATTTATTTGAAACAGATTTTAAGAAAGAAGTATACAGTGATCTTACCGGAGAAAGAGGAACATTGATGGGTGCTATCCAGGGAATTTTTGCTGCACAGTTCCAGGTATTGCGTGCATAAAGGCCATTCTCCTTCTGAAGCTTTTAATGAAACAGTAGAAGAACTAACACAATCATTAATGCCGCTGGTTGCAGAAAATGGCATGGACTGGATGTATGCCAATTGCTCTACCACAGCACAACGTGGTGCATTGGACTGGTGGAAAAAATTCCGTGATGCTACCAGCCCGGTGTTTAAAGAATTGTATGAAAGTGTTGCTACAGGTAAAGAATCTCAACGTTCAATTGACAGCAACAGTAAAGCTGATTACCGTGAAAAGCTGGAAGAAGAATTGAAAGAATTACGTGATAGTGAATTGTGGCAGGCAGGTAAAACGGTAAGAAGTCTTAGACCGGAAAATCAAAAACCAGCACAAGCAGTTACAGATAGAAATGGCATGCCGCAGCACAATTAAAAGAATTACTGGAAAAGCCGGAAAGCTAGGATAATTAAAAACATGAACACAACAACACATACCGGATTCTAATTTAGTCATTTCATGATGCGGCGCAGCGGCTGAAAAAAATAGTAAACCGCACGCCACTCATGTTCAATCAGCATCTTTCAAAAAAATATCAATGCAATATTTTTTTAAAGAGAGAAGACCTGCAGGTGGTACGTTCCTACAAATTACGTGGTGCATACAATATGATGAGTTTCTTGCTGCAGAACAATTAAATAAAGGTGTGGTTTGTGCAAGTGCCGGTAATCATGCACAGGGATTTGCTTACAGTTGTAAAAAACTAAATGTAAAAGGCGTTGTCTTTATGCCGATCATCACACCCAAACAAAAAGTAACCCAGACAAAAATGTTTGGTGAAGCATTATGTAGAAATAAAATTGGTGGGTGATACTTTTGATGATTGTGCCATTGCGGCCAAAAATTATACCGAAGAAAATGAAATGACTTTTATTCCTCCTTTTGATGATTACAGAATCATTGAAGGACAGGGAACAGTTGCTGTGGAAATTCTGGAAGATCAATCAGATATCGATTATTTATTTGTACCTGTTGGTGGTGGTGGATTAAGTGCGGGTGTAGGATCATATTTTAAAACCTTTCATCCCAAAACAAAAATTATTGGTGTAGAGCCGGAAGGTGCTCCTTCGATGTACGAAGCATTAAAAGCCGGGCACCCGGTTGAATTGAATAGCATTGAACGCTTTGTTGATGGTGCTGCAGTAAAACGAGTTGGCGACATTACATTTTCTATTTGTAAAGATGTGCTGGATGATATGCACCTGGTACCGGAGGGAAAAGTCTGTTCAACCATTTTAAAATTATATAATGAAGATGCCATAGTGGTAGAACCTGCAGGTGCCATGACCATTGCAGCTCTGGATGATTATGCAGATGAGATTAAAGGGAAAGAATGTAGTATGTATTGTAAGCGGCAGCAACAACGATATTGATCGCATGCAGGAAATAAAAGAACGAAGCCTGCAATACGAAGGATTGAAACATTATTTCCTCATCAGCTTTGCACAACGACCGGGAGCATTAAAAGAATTTGTAAATAATGTACTCGGACCAACAGACGATATCACACGTTTTGAGTACATGCAAAAAACAAATAAAGAAAATGGGCCTGCATTGGTTGGTGTTGAATTGCAGAGCAGGTCGGATTATGACTTGCTGTTGAAGAAATTAAAAGATTCAAATATTGGATTTTTCTGAGATCAATAAAGACGATCAGTTGTTTGGTTACCTGGTATAAGGTGAATTAGCTATAAATATTGTGGATCATAACCATGTCAAATCCCCTACCCTGTTAAAAAAGATTTTGTATTTTCAGACGATTGCCAGCTTATTTACTTTACCCATACACTGATTGGCCAGGTGGAATTATTTGAATTGTATTTTAATACTGTATTTATCTATTAATAATAAATTCGTATGGCGATCAACCAGGGTTTATATGATCCATCTTTTGAACATGATGCCTGTGGTATTGGTTTTGTAGCCAATATCAAAGGGCATAAATCGCATCAGCATATTTCCGATGCATTAACGGTATTGGAAAATATGGAACACCGCGGTGCCTGTGGTTGCGAAGACAATACCGGCGATGGCGCCGGCATCATGATTCAGATTCCGCACGAATTTTTCTTTGATGAATGTTTAAAACTAGGTGTTCATCTTCCTTCGTTTGGAAAATATGGTGTAGGTATGATCTTTTTTCCAAAAGAAATACGACTAAGAGAAGAGTGCCGTGACATCTTTAACCGCTGCTGCAGAAAAATTGGGACTTGAAATTTTAGCCTTCAGAAAAGTACCGGTTAATACAGATAATATCGGCCCAACAGCATTAAGTGTTGAGCCAGAAATGGAACAGGTGTTTATTGCCTGTCCCGATCATATTGCAAACCCCGAAGATTTTGAACGAAAATTATTTATTCTTCGAAATTATACCACACACATTATCAACAGTACGGTTAAAAAAGATGAGATCGGTTTTTACATCGCTTCCTTATCTTACAAAACAATTGTTTATAAAGGACAGTTAACCAGTCTGCAGGTGCGAAAATATTTTCCTGACCTGAATAATAAAAGAGTGGTCAGTGCATTTGGTTTGGTGCATTCAAGATTTGCAACCAATACTTTTCCTTCCTGGAAACTGGCACAACCATTCCGTTTTATTGCACACAATGGCGAGATCAATACCTTGCAGGGAAATTTAAACTGGTTAAAAGCAGGTGAAAAAGGTTTTACTTCTCCCTTTTTCTCCAAAGAAGAAATGGAAATGCTATTACCAGTGGTAATGGCAGGCCAAAGTGATTCTGCCTGTCTGGATAATATGATTGAATTGCTTACCTTGCAGGTCGCTCTTTACCGCATGTAATGATGATGCTGATACCTGAAGCATGGGACGGACATGATGAAATGGATCCGGTAAAAAAAGCATTCTATGAATTCCATTCTTCCTTTATGGAGCCATGGGATGGGCCTGCATCCATTTCATTTACCGATGGAAAAATAATCGGTGCTACATTAGATAGAAATGGTCTTCGTCCTTCAAGGTATTGCGTTACCAATGATGACCGTGTTATCATGGCATCAGAAACCGGTGTATTGCCTATCGATCCTTCTACCATTATTGAAAAAGGAAGATTGCAACCTGGAAAAATGTTTGTGGTAGATATGGAGACAGGGAAAGATCATCAGCGATGAAGAATTAAAACAAGAGATCTGCTCACAAAAACCATACGCCGACTGGCTTAATAAATATAAGATACGTCTAGAAGAATTACCTGAACCCAGAGTAATGTTTACACACCTGGAACATGACCAGGTTTTTAAATACCAAAAAACTTTTGGTTATAGAAAAGAAGATCTGGATACTATCATTACACCAATGGCCCTGGATGGTAAAGAGCCGATCGGTTCCATGGGAACTGATGTGCCGTTGGCCAGTCTTGAGTGATGAACCACAGCATCTCAGCAGTTATTTCAAACAATTATTTGCACAGGTTACCAATCCGCCAATCGATCCTATCCGGGAAAGATTGGTGATGTCGTTGGCAACATTTGTCGGCAACAATGGTAATTTATTGGAGGAAGATCCATTGACCTGCCACAGTGTGGCATTAAAACATCCGGTACTCAGTAATTTTGCATTGGAAAAAATAAGAAGTATTGATACCGGTTTGTTTCAGTCAAAAACAATTCAATGTTATTTTAAAGCCGATGGCAAACCGGGTTCATTGAAAAAAGGAATTGACCGCATTTGCAATTATGCGGTTGATGCCGTTGAAGATGGTTTTAAAGTTTTGATACTTCAGGACAGGGCTATTGATTCGAATCATGCACCTATTCCTTCTTTACTGGCAACTTCCGCCGTTCACCATCATCTTATTCGCAAAGGAATGCGTGGACAGGTAGGCATCATCGTTGAAGCTGGAGATGTTTGGGAAGTACATCATTTTGCCTGCCTCATTGGTTTTGGCGCAACTGCTGTAAATCCTTACCTGGCACTGTCATCCATCAGGGATATGAAAGAAACCGGGCAAACTTAAAACTGAATCTAACCGAAGACGAACTTAAAGAAAAATTATATCAAAGCCGTTAATGATGGTTTGCTGAAAGTATTTTCCAAAATGGGAATCTCCACTTTACAATCGTACCAGGGTGCACAGATCTTTGAAATACTGGGATTGAATAAAGAAGTGGTTGATAAATATTTTACCGGCGCCATTTCCCGTATTGAAGGATTGGGACTGGATGAAATTGCCAAGGAAGCTTTGGCCAAACATTTCTTTGCTTTCAACAAAAAAGATATTCCAACCGATCGTTTACCTGTAGGCGGATTGTATCAATGGAAAAGCAAAGGCGAGTTTCATTTATTTAATCCACAGACCATTCATTTGTTGCAGCATGCAACAAAGATGAATGATTATAATACTTTCAAAAAATATTCGAAGCTGGTAAATGATCAAAGTGAAAAAGCATGTACCATTCCGGAGTTTATTTCAGTTTAAAAAAAAACAGGCTTCTATTACATATTGATGAAGTAGAATCTGCAGAAAATATTTACAAACGTTTTGCAACCGGCGCCATGAGTCTTTGGTTCCATCTCCTGGGAAGCACATACCACGCTGGCCATTGCCATGAACCGCCTTGGCGGAAAAAGCAATACCGGCGAAGGTGGTGAAGATGAAAAAAGATATGAGCTGTTGGAGAATGGAGATTCCATGCGAAGCTCCATCAAGCAGGTTGCATCGGCCAGATTTGGTGTTACCAGTTTATACCTTACCGAAGCCGATGAATTACAAATAAAAATGGCGCAGGGTGCTAAACCCGGCGAAGGCGGACAATTACCGGGTCATAAAGTTGATGACTGGATCGGACGGGTACGTCATGCAACACCCGGTGTTGGATTGATTTCTCCTCCACCCCATCATGATATTTATAGTATTGAAGATCTTGCTCAATTAATTTATGATTTGAAGAATGCAAACCGTAAAGCAAGAATCAGTGTAAAGCTGGTAAGCAAAGCAGGTGTAGGAACAATTGCCGCCGGTGTTACCAAAGCAAAAGCAGATGTGGTGTTCGTTTCGGGTCATGATGGCGGCACAGGAGCATCACCGGTCAGCTCCATTAAACATGCAGGCCTACCGTGGGAATTGGGCTTGGCAGAAACACAACAGACTTTAGTAAAAAATAAATTACGCAGCCGCGTTGTTGTGCAGGCCGATGGACAATTAAAGACCGGAAGAGATATTGCTATCGCTGCTTTACTGGGTGCCGAAGAATGGGGTATTGCAACTGCAGCGTTGGTTGTAGAAGGATGTATCATGATGCGTAAATGCCATTTAAATACCTGCCCGGTTGGTGTGGCCACACAGGATCCGGAATTAAGAAATCGTTTTAAAGGTGATCCCGATCATGTGGTTAATTTTTTCAAAATGATTACCCAGGAGTTACGGGAGATCATGGCGGAACTGGGTTACAGAACAGTGAATGAAATGATTGGCCAGGTTGATAATCTGGAGATGAGAGAAAATATTGATCATTGGAAATTTAAAAATCTTGACCTCTCTCCCATTTTATACAAAGAACCGGGTTCTGAATTTACACCATTGTTTAATTACGAAGAACAGGATCATGGATTGGGCGAAGCATTGGACTGGAAATTGCTGGAGGCAGCTAAACCAGCCATTGAAAATAAAGAACCGGTGAAAGCTTCGTTCAATATTAAAAATACAGACAGGACTGTTGGTACCATTCTTGTCGAACGAGATCACCAAAAAATACAGAGCGGCAGGTTTGCCTGATAATACCATTCACTTTTCATTTAACGGAACTGCGGGACAAAGTTTTGGCGCCTTCAATACAAAAGGAATAACGCTTGAACTGGAAGGCGATGCTAATGATTATTTTGGAAAAGGATTAAGCGGTGCAAGGCTGATCATTTACCCGCCAAAAAATGCAACTTATGTTCCTGAAGAGAACAGCATCATTGGTAATGTGGCTTTCTACGGTGCCACATCCGGCGAAGCTTTTATCAGAGGCAAGGCCGGTGAACGTTTTGCAGTTCGTAACTCTGGCGCAAGGGTTGTAGTTGAATCCATTGGTGATCATGGTTGCGAATACATGACCGGCGGCAGTGTTTTGATTCTTGGTGAAACCGGAAGAAATTTTGCTGCAGGTATGAGTGGAGGCATTGCCTATGTGTATGATTTCAAAGAAAAGTTTGCAGAGAATTGTAATACCGAAATGGTTGATCTTGATCCATGCGATCTGAATGATAAAAATGAATTGTTAGCATGTTGCAAAAACATTTGAATATACCGGACAGTACGGTAGCCAGGTTTATTTTAGATGACCTGGATAATCAGCTGCAATATTTTGTAAAAGTATTTCCGAAAGATTATAAAAAAGTTTTGCTAAAGCAATAACAAAGACAATAAAGATGATAGTTGAATTAAATTCAACAATAAACTATAAACGAATCAACTTACATCATGGGCAATCCAACAGGCTTTAAAGAATATACAAGAGAACTTCCGGGCAAAGCAGCCGGTGGAGGAAAGAGTACAACATTACAAGGAATTTGTAGAACGGTATACTGATGAGAAACTAAATCAGCAGGCGGGCCGCTGTATGGATTGCGGCGTACCCTTTTGCCATCACGGTTGTCCGTTCGGAAATGTAATTCCTGAATTTAATAATGCCGTGTATAACCAGGACTGGAAAGAGGCTTACGATATTTTGAATTCAACCAATAATTTTCCGGAGTTTACCGGGCGTATTTGTCCGGCACCCTGCGAAACAGCCTGTGTGTTGGGGATCAACCAACCCGCCATTGCCATTGAAGAAATTGAAAAACATATTATTGAGATAGCTTTTGAAAAAGGATTTGTAAAATCGAAACAACCAAACCTGCCGTACGGGTAAAAAAGTAGCCGTAATTGGCTCCGGGCCTGCGGGTCTGGCAGCTGCTGCCCAATTAAATTATGCCGGCCACGCTGTTACGGTTTATGAAAGAGATGATGCACCCGGAGGTTTGCTGCGTTACGGCATCCCCGATTTTAAACTGGAAAAATGGGTGGTTGACAGAAGAATAAAACTAATGGAAGAGGAAGGCATTGTTTTTAAATGCCTGGCAAATGTGGGTGTAAACATCAGCATTAATGATGTACTGCGGGAATACAATGCCGTTGTTTTAACAGGTGGCAGTACCACGCCAAGAAATTTATCTGTTCCCGGGCGGGAATTGAACGGAGTACATTTCGCAATGGATTTTCTAAAACAGAATAATAAAAGAATTGCCGGCAAAGATTTCTTTGCAAACCCGAATATCGAAAGTAATATTTTACACAAAGAAGTAATAGCCAACGGAAAGAATGTAGTGGTGATTGGCGGTGGCGATACCGGCAGCGATTGTGTGGGTACATCCAATCGTCATGGGGCAAAATCGGTGACACAATTTGAACTCTTACCCAAACCTCCGGACGAAAGAGACGAGTATATGCCCTGGCCAGCTTATCCCATGCTGTTAAAAGAAACCAGTTCGCATGAAGAAGGTGTCAGCCGCAAGTGGGCTGTTGCTACCAAAGCATTTATCGGCGATGAAGAAGGAAATTTAAAAGCGTTGAAAATTGTTGACCTGGAGTGGAAGATCGTTGATGGCAGGCCTGCCCGTTTTGTGAAGTTGAAAACAGTGAACGGGAGATACCCTGCGAACTGGCTTTACTGGCCATGGGATTTGTGCATCCGCAGCATGTTGGATTATTAACGAATTGGGTGTCGATCTCGACTCCAAAGGAAATGTAAAAGCTTCTGACAAAGAATATAGTACCAATATCTCCAAAATATTCACCGCCGGCGATATGCGCCGTGGCCAAAGCCTGGTGGTGTGGGCCATCAGCGAAGGCCGTGAATGCGCCCGAAAAGTAGATGAATTTCTCATTAACGGCATGAGCACATTAGAATCTAAGGATAATTCCCTCCACCTTTATATAGGTTAATTAGCCTATTTTATATACATTAAAATATACTGCATGTGAATTATTTTCTATAATTCACATCATTTTATTACATATTGTTGAAAAATATGTGAATATATATTAATATAATATTAGTTTTTTAGCTTTCTTTGCTGAATTATTATTTCAAATATTTTATTATTTAATGTTTAAACCCAATTCAAATTTATGAGTACAGTAAAAGCAAAACAAATTCTGCCATTCATTCTTCTGGTTGCGGTTGCTATCATTGCTATGTTTATTAAACCAGCGGCTGATTATGTACCGGGTGCAACGGAAACCACAATATAGTTCTTCCGATATTGCCTGGGTATTGGTATCAACTGCACTGGTGTTTTTAATGACACCGGGTTTGGCCTTTTTTTACGGTGGCATGGTAAACCGTAAGAATGTAATTTCTACCATGATCAAAAGCGTAGTTGCTGCAGGTATTGTAGGTGTACTTTGGATCGTTTGCGGTTTCAGCCTTGCATTTGGCGAATCGGTAAATGGTTTAATTGGTAACCCCGGTACCTATGCATTTTACGATGGTGTAAAATCCGGAGCACCCTGGGCCGGAGCCCCAACAATTCCATTAACCCTGTTTTCCCTGTTTCAACTGATGTTCGCCATCATTACTCCGGGACTGGTTGTGGGCGCCGTTGCAGAACGTATCCGTTTTACGTCCTACGTCCTGTTCATTGTGCTGTTTGCCTTTTTGGTGTATGCACCCGTTGCACACTGGAGCTGGCATCCCGAAGGATTCCTTGCAAAAATGGGCGCCTGGGATTTTGCCGGCGGTACGGTTGTTCACATTACTGCAGGCTGTGCAGCATTGGCCGGTGCCATGGTTTTAAAACGAAGAAAATCTCATCTCGATAATAAAGAGATTCCGCCAGCCAACGTACCCTATGTATTAATTGGAACAGGACTGCTTTGGTTCGGATGGTTTGGCTTCAATGCAGGTTCTGCATTGGGTGCAAATCCCTTAGCCGTAAACGCAATGGGCACTACTGCTACTGCTGCTTCAGCAGCCGGCCTGGCCTGGATGTTCTTTGATGTTATGAAAGGGAAAAAACCTTCGGTACTTGGTTTTTGCATTGGTGCCGTTGTTGGCCTGGTAGCCATTACACCCGGTGCCGGCTTTGTGGGTATTCCTCAAAGTATCATCATTGGTTTGGTTGGCGCCATTGTTTCCAATTATGCTGTATCTATCAAACAACGTTCAACACTGGATGATACGCTGGATGTATTCCCTTGTCACGGTATTGGCGGAATGGCTGGTATGTTGCTTACCGGTGTTTTCGCCAGTACTGCAGTTCATGGTATCGAAGGCGGACCAAATGGATTATTCTATGGTAATCCCGGATTCTTCCTTACACAGTTAAAAGCGATGGCCATTGTTGCCGGTTACAGCTTTGCAGTATCATACGGCATTTTCAAATTCATCAATTTTGTGGTTCCAATCAGGGTTAGCGAAAGAGATGAAGAAGAAGGCCTTGATGCATCGCAGCATGATGAAAAATACCTGCAGGGAACCTTACTGGTACATACCAACGGCATCCTGGAAGAAAAATCAGTAGAACTTTAAGTAAACAAAATCGAAAAAGGCACTGCGTTAATGGAATAACCTTCTTGCAAAAGCTTATTCCTGCTGTGCCCTTTTCTTAACATCTAAAATGTATTACAATGTTACAAAAAATATTTGTGGCAGCCATATTTGTGCTGTCGTTTAATTACACAATAGCTCAAACCGCATCATTACACCCTTCAGTTTACCAAAAACCGATACATTAACTTCCGAACCTGAAGCACCCAAAAAAAGAACCTGCTTTGATCATCAGCGGCTCGGTGGATGCATATTACAAATACGATTTTGCCAATACCAAAGCCAATGGATTTACCAGTTTTACACAAACCAATAATACCTTTGCCTTAGGCATGGCCAGTGTAAAATTTGAACACAAAGGAAAAAAAGTAAGTGCTGTTGCCGACCTTGGTTTTGGGCCAAGGGCAAAAGACTTTGCCTATACCGATGACGGTATTACCCAGGCAATAAAACAATTGTATGTGAGCTACTGCTCCTGCGGATTGGATAAAATTTACGATGGGCAGCTGGGCTACCCATGTAGGTTATGAACTGCTGGATCCGCAACTGAACAGAAACTACAGCATGAGTTATATGTTTACCAACGGACCATTCTCTCATACCGGTTTAAAAGCAGAATTCACAAAAGGAAAACACGGATTGATGCTCGGTATTGCCAACGCTACCGATTACCGGGTAATTCCTGATGGCCAGATCAATCAAAAATTCCTACTGGCACAATACAGTTTTGCAACCAACGGATGATGTAAGTATCTTCCTGAATTATGCAGGCGGACAATTCCCCGATACCACAAAATCAAACCAGGTTGATGCAGTAGTTACCGCTAAAGATCAGCTGATAAATTCAATATCGGTTATAACGGTACGGTTAACATCCACTCAAACCTGGGATGGATCAAAAGCAATAAGAGTGAATCCTGGTGGGGTTCTGCGCTTTATTTTAATTACGATCCAACAGGATTGGTTCGGATTAACACTTCGTACCGAATTATTCAGTGATAAAAAACAGTACAAGGTATTCAGTGGTGCTACAGAAGGAGGTAATGTTTTTTCAACAACTTTATCTGCCAATTTTAAAACAGGCGGATTTATTTTTATCCCTGAATTCAGAATTGATAATACCAAAAATGCCGTGTTGTTTACTGATAAAAACGGTGCATTTAAAAAATCGGCATCCAGCTTTATAATAGCTGCTATATATGCATTTTAATTCTATTTTGGCAATCAGTCGTTAACTACCCTCCGTTTCTACGGAGGGTTTTGTTATATGAACGGCTCTTGTTGACTAAGGCAATGAAAACTACCTAAACCCCAAATGATGTCAGTGGAATCAATGCCAACCACTTCACGGTCAGAAAAGCAATCCTGAATAATTTGCAATGCTTTCTCATCTCTATCTGAACGAAAGGTGGGTACAATCACAGATTTATTAGCAATATAAAAATTAGCATAAGAACAGGGTAATCGCTGATCTTCATAAACCAATTCTTCCGGCATCGGCAGTTCAACAATATTAAGTTGCTTTCCATTTTGTAAACGCATTGCTTTTAACTGCTTCAGATTATGCTGAAGTAAGGAATAATTCTCATCATTCTTATTTTCTTCAATCACAGTAATAACAGTATCCTCATTTACAAAACGAACGGTATCATCAATATGTCCATCGGTATCATCACCAATTATTCCTTCATCTACCCAAAGCACTTGTTCCATCCCATAATAATTGCAGAGATATTCTTCAATCTGCTGCTGATTCAAATGCGGATTTCTGTTTGGATTTAATAAACAAGCCGTTGATGTCAACACCGTTCCTTTGCCATTAAACTCTACCGAACCACCTTCCATTACTATGCCCGGATTAAAAACAGGAATATCATAATGCTTACCGATCAATGTGGGTATTACATCATCCAGATCAAACGGAGGATATTTATTGCCCCAAGCATTATAACCCCAGTCAACAATCACTTTCTTTTGTTCTGCAGTTGGATTTATTAAAAATGCCGGGCCATGATCCCTGCACCATGCATCGTTCGTTGGGTGAAAAAAGAATTCAACTTTTGATAAGTCAACATTTTCTTTTATTAAATGACTGATTGCAAATGATTTCATTACATCATCTGTAACATTGATACGAACCAACTCGCCTTTCGTCAACTCTTTAATAAACTTACAATACGAAGGATAAATTGTATCAATTTTTCCCGGCCAGGAAGCTTCTTTATGCGGCCAGCTTAGCCAGGTTGCAATATGCTTTTCGAATTCTGCAGGAAAATTGTAACCTAATTCCTTTGGGGTTGGCTGTGTCATTATTGAGAAGTAGTGAAATGTATTAATAAATTATTTCCTTCAAATCCTCTTAATCTAAAGAATCTTAGTTCTCGTCGTCTATAAAACGCTTAGTAATAGGTTGGTAAGAATCAATTCTTCTATCTCTCATAAAAGGCCAATGCGTTCTGTACTGATCAGTTTTTGAAAGATCAATTTCCAATACTTTTACTTCTTCATTTTCATGGGAACCTTTGTAAAGAATAGTTCCAAAAGGATTCGAAACAAATGATCCTCCCCAAAATTTCATAGCACCATCTTGCTCCAGTCCTACCCGGTTCACACTTACTACATGCACACCATTGGCTACGGCATGACTTCTTTGTATCGTCTGCCATGCGCCGTATTGTTCTGTATTCGTTGCTTCATCCTGTGCGGTTGCCCAACCGATGGCTGTAGGATAGAATAAAATTTCAGCACCCATCAATGCAGTAATTCGTGACGCCTCGGGATACCACTGATCCCAACAGATCAGCACACCGATTGTAGCAAATTGTGTTTTGAACACTTTATAACCTAAATCGCCGGGAGTAAAATAGAATTTCTCATAATATGCCGGATCATCGGGTATGTGCATTTTGCGATACTTGCCCAAGTAAGTTCCGTCGGCATCAATAACAGCTGTGGTATTGTGATAAAGCCCTTGAGTTCTTTTTTCAAATAAGGAGGCGATGATAACAACTCCGACTTCCTTTGCTACTGATTGTAATGAATCAGTAGAAGGACCAGGAATGGGTTCAGCCAGTTTGAAATTCTCATAATCTTCCACATCGCAGAAATACAGGGAAGTAAATAGCTCCTGCAAGCAAACGATCTGTGCACCATCAGCCGCAGCTTTCTTTACACCATTAATAGCTTTAGCAAGATTGGCTTCCTTATTATTGGTACAACTCATTTGCACCAGACCGACTTTTACTTTACTCATCTTCTTAAATTGAGACACAAAAATAACTATTTGATTTTTTTAATTACTACGCCGAATTCCTCCCCGCATTAATAATTCCAAAAGAACAACGCATCACCAACTTCCCAAACACATCCTTCAATGGATTGGGAATATTCTTCTCTTCCATTTCCCTGAATCTTGTTATGGCATATTGCTGAATCGTTACCAATGGCAATACAATTCTTTCCCGCATCTGTATCGATAATTGTTCTACAGGATAATCAGCCATCAATTCATTCTTACCGGTTAATTGGAAAAGAAATTTCTTTGTCAATTCGTATTCGCTATAGATATCATTCCAAATCTCACCATACACCGGATGATCAGCTAAAAATGCTGTTAATGGAAAAAAACATTTATTCATAGCCATCTCACAGTTATCGATTAATGTACGGAAGAATAATGATTCCTTATAAAACTTCTTTAAGTCGTTGAACTTACCCTGCTCTTTTGCTTTGCTTAATGCCGTTCCCACTCCATAGTAACCTGTTACATTCTGTTTTAGCTGGCTCCAGGCCCCCACAAATGGAATGGCTCTCAGATCTTTTAATGTCAGCTTACCACCGCCGCCTCTTTTTGCCGGTCGGGAACCAATATTGGTTTCCGCATAAAATTTCAACGGACTTGCATGTCCCAGATACTCCAGGAAATAAGGATGCCCTTTTAATTTTGAATAAGCTTTGAAACTTTCATCAGCCAGACCAGTGATCAGTGCTTCCTGCTCTTTATCAAGCGTAAAATTTTTATTAGAAAAGATTTCATTGAACACACCGGCATTCACCAATTGTTCAATATTATATTGCGCCGCATCTACCATTCCAAAATTGGAACTTACCGTTTGCCCCTGTATGGTCAATTGAATTTCTTTATTGGCAATATTCTTTCCCATCGATGCATAGAACTTATGTGTCTTTCCACCACCCCTTGCCGGCGGCCCACCCCGGCCATCAAAGAATACCACATCAATCTTATATTCTCTTGAAAGAGCAGTCAGCTCTTCTTTTGCTTTGTAAATACTCCAGTTGGCCATCAGGTAGCCACCATCTTTTGTGCCATCAGAAAAACCAACCATGATAGTTTGCTGATCGCCCCGCTGCTTTATATAATTACGATAAATTTCATTCTCATATAATTCTCTCATCACAGCAGCCGCATTTTTCAGATCATCAATGGTTTCAAATAATGGGATGATATCAACTGTCAGATTTGCCGGCGTCCACCCACCCAGTAAAAACAAACCATATACTTCCATCACATTTAAAACACTATTACTATGGCTGATGATATACCGGTTACATCCTTCCTCGCCATTATAGGATTGAATGGTCTTGATTACACCTATGACATCAATCGTATCCTGCTCTATATCATCCTCTAACATGACCGAACTTTTCAAAGGCTTTAATGTACTTAATCGCTTTACCTTTTCCTTTTCAGATAAGGAAGTATAATCTTCACCAAGACAGTTGGTGAGCAGCATTTATACTTTCCAGTGTAGCACTATGTCTGCTGCTATCCTGACGAATATCCAATGAAGCAAAATGCAAACCGAATACCAGCACCTTGTTGATAAAACTATCGACCAGATGCAGAAACAAACTGTTGTGCTGATGGATCATCGTATCCCTGATCTGGTACATACTATCCAATATCTCCTTTCTCGTCAATGCTGTGCGTTGCCCCGGAATAAAAATATTATTGTACAATTTTTTTTCAAGGTCTGCTAATACCGTTTCCACTCCTTCAAATGTGAGGCGACGTTTCAATCGTCGCACATCCTGATAATAGCACTTGATAACACTTCCCCTTAATGCTTCAGCAACCTTTAAGGTGGTTTCTATATTTACAAATGGATTGCCATCTCTGTCACCACCCGGCCAAAATCCTAATTTAACAACCGGATTGGTTGCTGGTAATGATTCCGGAGTTACTGGCTTTTTAAAAAGTTGATGATATTACCGGTTGCCTGATAAAAAACATTTTCCAAAAACCAGACAAGACTTATTGCCTCATCATAGGGTGATGGTTTTTGCTTTTTAAAGAAAGCCGTTTTACCCAACTGTTGCAAATACATATTGATCTTGCTGGTATCATTATCCATCAACCCTTTTGAAAGGTCATTGATGATACCCAAAACAGAACCGGGATAAAATTGTGTGGGATGCGCCGTCAACACCAATCGTACACAAAAGTCTTTTAGTTTCTCCGTAAGATCTTTTTCCTTTTCCATCTTTACCACTTCTGATTCAAGATGTTTTAATGTTCCCTGACCATTCATATCATGCACCTTTCGAAAAGAGGCATCTTCTACTGCATCAAATAACACAACTTGTCTTTCAGCGTATTGCACAAACCGAAAAAGGATATCCAGTTTTTCTTTATCCGAAGTATAAGTGGTGTGTTTACTAAAAAAGTCATCAATAATCCTTACAGGACTTTGGCCTTTTAAATATCCATCCTCACAATTACCTGATAAAAGCAGTGCCAATAAAATGCCTGTCTTTTCTATCCGGTGAAAAGGCAAAGAAGTAAACAAACTATTATATAGCTGAAAGCGAATTCCTATATCATTTTTAAAATGCTGCAAAGCTCTGTTAGAAGAATGATCCATTATCTGATTTTAATTAATTATTGAAGTGTTTTGCAGGCAATCGTTGTATTGTGAAAATACTTTATTTTAATAAGATTTCCTTATCCCAAAATTCACCTTCCGGCAAAAAAAATGTCCTCCGGAAAACCGAAGGACATGTTATAAAATAATTTTTTGTAATTATTCTGCTGTTGGCTCTTCAGTTGCTGGTGTTTCTTCTGTTTTTTCAACAGTTTCTTCAACCTTTTTCTTAGAACCGGCACGACGGGTTTTCTTAGCAGTAGTTTTAGCTTCGCCCTTACCCTTGCCATAAATTTCATTAAAATCTACCAGTTCTATCATTGCAGTTTCGGCGTTATCACCTACCCGGGCACCTAATTTTATGATACGGGTATATCCACCTGGACGGCCACCTACTTTCTCAGCTACGGCACCAAACAATTCTTTGATCGCTTCTTTATCCTGAAGGTAACTGAAAACGACACGACGCTGGTGCGTTGTATTCTCTTTTCCTTTAGTGATCAGTGGTTCTACATATACGCTAGGGCTTTTGCTTTAGCAGTGTAGTTACGATTCTTTTGTACTGAATTAACTGACAGGCCAGGTTGCTTAATAAAGCATCTCTGTGTGCCGTTTTTCTGCCTAGATTGTTGATTTTGTCTCCGTGACGCATGACTACTAATTTGGAAATTTGAAAATTAGAAAATTAGAGACTGACTACCGTTTCAAATTCTAGTTTCCAGTTTGCATATTTTGGTTTAAAATATTCAGCTACACCGTGTCAGGAATTGTAGCCTACGTTTATAATACTGATGCATTTAATGTTCACGTCAGCACACTTTTTAAATTTTACATTCTTAGAATTCGCTTGATCAATACCCAGTTTTCTCAAATCCATTCCAAATCAATCCTCTTTCATGCAACACCTGCTCAATTTCACTCAATGATTTCTGGCCAAAGTTTCTGAATTTCATCAGGTCTTCCTGCTCGTACTGAACCAACTCACTTAATGAATTGATCTTGGCAGCTTTTAAGCAATTGAAGGCACGTACAGAAAGATCAAGATCTTCCAATGGAGTCTTCAATACTTTACGTAATTGTAAAGTTTGTTCGTCAACCAGGTCTTCTTTCTTATCTTCTTTAGTATCAAAAGTGATATTCTCATCGGTGATGATCATCAGGTGCTGTATTAAGATACGGCTGGCCTGCTTTACAGCATCTTCGGGATGAATGGTACCATCGGTAACAACTTCCATGATCAGTTTTTCAAAATCGGTACGTTGCTCAACACGGGTATTTTCGATAGCGTATTTTACATTCTTTATCGGTGTGTAAATAGCATCTACCGCAATATATCCAAAATGAGAATTTTTTTCTTTATTCTCTTCAGCAGGAACATAACCACGGCCTTTACCGATTGTGATTTCGATATCCAGTTTGGCACTGCTATCCATGGTGCAGATCAGCAATTCCGGATTCATCACTTCAAAAGTAGGAGAAGCTTCACCAATCATACCGGCAGTGAATTCAGTTTTGTTTTTGATAGAAAGTGTTACTTTCTCTAAGTTAACATCATGTTCAACAGTTTCTTCTTGAAACGAACCTGCTTCAGGTTTAAAATTATTTCTGTAACGTCTTCAGTAATGCCTTTCAAGGTTGCAAACTCATGGTCGGCACCGGCAATATTGATACCAATGATAGCATAACCCTCCAAAGAGTTTAGTAACACCCTGCGTAGTGAGTTACCAATGGTTACGCCATAACCTGGCTCAAGCGGACGAAATTCGAAGGTGGCTTCAAATTCGGTTGCTTTTTGAAGAACGATTTTATCTGGTTTAACAAAATTTAAAATTCCCATTTGTATTTTGTTGTTTTAATGTTTAAGTAATATTTAAATTGCACATGATTCAGTTCCTTTTAGCTTTTGAATTCACTTGTTACTTAGAGTACAATTCCACAATCAAGTTGCTCCTTAATATTTTCAGGAACACTTTCTCTTTCAGGATATGTAATAAAAGTACCTTTCGATTTAGTTTCATTCCACTCTAACCAGTTAAATTTAGGATTTTTACCACTTAAGTTACCGGTAATAGATGCATTGGCAGCACTTTTGTTTTTTAAGCCAATAACATCACCTGCTTTGCAGCTGTATGAAGGAATATTAAGTACATCACCATTTACAGTTATATGCTTATGAGATACCAACTGACGTGCAGCCTGACGGCTTGGTGCAATACCCAAACGGAAAACCGTATTGTCCAAACGGGCTTCTAATAATTTAATCAGGTTTTCACCGGTAACACCTTTTCGGCGGGCAGCTTCTTCAAATGTTTTGCGGAATTGTTTTTCCAGCAAACCATAAGTGTATTTTGCTTTTTGCTTTTCTCTTAACTGTAAAGCGTATTCACCTAAAGTTTTACGTTTGCGGTTAGCACCATGCATACCCGGAGGGTTGCTGTTCTTGGTTAACCATTTTCCATTACCTGTAATGGGTTCTCCGAAAATTCTGGAGATTTTTGTTTTGGGGCCTGTGTAACGTGCCATAATTATTATATGTGGTCTTTTAGTGACGATGCATCATTATAAAGACCTTTTAAAATGAATAATGCACCCTGTTATTAATATAATTGTACTAATTGATAACGGATAATTTTATCATTATTAATTTCCATCACTTCATTATCAATTATTATACTCTTCTTTTCTTTGGAGGACGGCAACCATTGTGTGGTAAAGGCGTAACGTCTTTAATCATATTAATCTCAATACCATTTTGTGATAAAGAACGGATAGCACCTTCACGGCCGAACCTGGTCCTTTTACAAATACATCAACTCTTTTTAAACCTGCATCCAAAGCTGTTTTAGCTGCATCTGCTGCGGCCATCTGAGCTGCATAAGGTGTATTCTTTTTAGAACCCCTGAAACCCATTTTACCTGCACTGCTCCAGCTAATTACCTGGCCCTGCTTATTGGTTAAACTGATAATGATGTTGTTGAAACTTGCAGTAATGTGAGCATCGCCGTAGCTGTCAACTTTTACTACTCTTTTTTTTGAGGATGCTTTTGCCGCCTTGTGCTTTTGCCATAATTTAATTCTAAATAGGTAATCTTTAAAAAATATATCCCGGTTTTACCGGAACTGAACCAATCCTCCTGCCGACTTACTGAGCGATCTGGTATTGTTTCAAAAAAATTGAAGTCTATCTAAAACTATAAGCTAATTGACAGCTATACTAGCATTATTTCTTAGCTACTTTCTTCTTACCGGCAACTGTCTTACGCTTACCTTTTCTTGTACGGCTGTTGGTACGTGTACGCTGTCCACGAACAGGTAAACCTTTACGATGACGTAAACCACGGTAACAGGCAATATCCAGCAAACGCTTGATGTTCATCTGGGTTTCAGCTACGCAAAGCACCTTCGGTTTTAAACTCGTTATTGATTACGTTACTGATGGCAGTTTGCTCATCATCATTCCACTCATTCACTTTTTTACTATGGTCAATATCCTGACTTAGTTAAAATGTACTGAGCAGTAGAACGGCCAATTCCGTAAATGTAGGTAAGGCCAACTTCGCCTCTTTTGTTTTTTGGTAAATCTATACCGGCAATACGAGCCATATTTTATTTTAGATTTTTGATTTGCGATTTTGAAATCAGAGTTTGACAAATCGCAGTTTCGAATCTTGAAATCTACAATCGTCAATCTACAATTCATTATCTATCCCTGCTTTTGCTTAAAACGAGGATTCTTTTTGTTGATCACATACAGCCTGCCCTTTCTTCTTACGATCTTGCAATCAGTACTGCGCTTTTTAATTGAAGCTCTAACTCTTCATTTATTGATTTAAGTCTTTTACTCACGCCTGCGACTCACATGACGTTTATTTATATCTGAAAATGATTCTGCCTCTTGTTAAATCATAAGGACTCATTTCCACCCCAACTTTATCACCAGGTAAAATACGGATATAGTGCATTCTCATTTTACCGGAAATGGTGGCTAAAATTTCATGCTCATTTTCTAATTTTACCTTAAACATAGCATTGCTCAACGCTTCAACTATTACTCCATCCTGTTTAATAAGTGCCTGTTTAGCCATAATTTTGGGAGCGCAAAGATAGGAGTATCAGGTCTAAAAAAGAAAAAACCCCGGATATTTTTAGGGGTTGTGGGGAAAAGATTGCCCGGAATCTATAAAATCCGGATTCAGTATGGTTTTCAGTGCTTTTCGAGGTGTACCTTGGTCATATCGTGGTACAAATTCTGGAACTCATGCACCCCCAAAGGGAAGGAAAAATTCCGGCGGTCTTCCCTCCACCACATTTCAATATTTGTAAAGTCGTCTTTTTTAGGAGTTACCATCCTGAATGAGTCTTTTTTATACTTGACGCCGCCATCCAGGTCTTCTTTGGAAAAGCCCAGTTTCATTAACTGGCTATCATCGAGGGGAATAGCTTCCATTTGCTCGGGGCTGTACCAGAAATCCTGCACACCATTATTCACCAATGCCTGGTTTTCTTCATGACTTACTTTTACTACGGTTCCTTCCCTGATGATGCCTTCATCATCAACTTTAATAATACCGCCTTCTTTTAAACTTCCGTCTGTTCCTGTCTTCGGGATGAACACGGCTTAACCACCAGGCTAAACCTCTTTGTGATTCTGATATATAACCTGTAAGCTCCGTTAACTTTTCATTTCTAGAATCTCGCCTGTTAACATATTCCATTCCCAGATCGCATCATTAGAAACTTTGCTTATGTTGATCACTCTTTCATTTGCTTCATCCAGCTTTTTTTGATCTTTTGCTTTTCAAACTGATCTTTGGCAATGCCACCTACCAATTTCTTCCCTTTTAGTAACCCACAATTAAAGAGGTTTACTTGAAATGTAATATTAGTCCCATCTACTAATTTCCCTCTCTCAAGCGATTCGTAGGGTACACCCGTCTGCAGTACTTTAAGATGCTTTTCGTAAAGAGCATCAGCAACCGATAAAGGTAAAATTTCAGATATCTTTTTATTAAAATCACTTTCATCTAATCTGAAATAATCCAAAAAAGAACGATTCGCTTTGATAAGACAAGACGCTTCATCTAACACCCAAATAAGATCACTTACATTATTCAAGAGCACTTTAAAGATTTTTTCGTCTTTATTTGAAATATCGCTGATTATGTTTTGTGATGCAGCTGTGTCACTTAAATAATTTCCGAGGCAAATAAATGTCTTCTTCCCGTTATTTTTAAATGACAGTTTTTGCACCTGCCATTTCATTGGGTGATATTTCCCGTTTTTTAGAAATAATTCCAGCTCATTTATCTGATTATTTTTTTCGTGATTAAAAGCATTCCTGAAATTCTCAATATGAAAAGGATGTAGTAACTCAAAAAGATTAGACGGGCAACCCACTGCTGACTTGAGGCTTAGTTCTTTTTTCATATTTACATTGGTAAAAAGTATATCTCCCTGCTCATCTACAACAGAAAGAAATTTTTTACCATTGTTTCCTGCCAATAATACAATTGGTCTTATTTCATTCCAATCCAGTTTCATAAGCTGTTGAAATTTTTTTTGAAAAAATCTAAATTCTAAAAGGTCAATGGCTTAAGCTGATATTTTTTGAATCAAAGAAGGGATAAGCCCAAATTCTTTGCTTTTTATCTAAAAAAAACTCTGCACCAGCCTCATAACAAAGTCTGCGATAACTTTCATTTGAATGATTGGTGACCATAATGACTCTACAATTCCGATCATCAGTTTTAATAAACCGGAGAACTTCAAAGCCACTTTTACCAGGCATGTTCATGTCTAACAAAACGATTTCGGGGTTATTTTCGATGATCGATCTTACGGCTTCCTCATAATTATGGGCAGTAATAATTTCATTAGAACCAACATTATTATCCAGAATATCCAGCAGGCGATCAATATACTTTCTGTTATCATCTACTACGAGTATCATAATAATTAATTTTTACATTATCAGGGAATGCAAACTAATGTAAACCAGTAATAAGGAAAGTAGTGTGGGTTGTGATCTTTTTGTAGATAGTGGAAGCTATGACGTAGTAGCAATACGACAAAATTTCTATACAATACTTTAATTACAAATAAGTATAAAGACTAAAAACTCTTTAAATAAGGCAGAAAAACAGATGAAAAGGTTATTTCAAATGAAACCCTTCAATAAACTTAGTATTGAAATCACCACTGCGGAAACGTTCATCCTGCATCAGTTGTAAATGAAATGGAATTGTGGTTTTTACTCCTTCAATAACATATTCGCTTAATGCACGGTACATGGTTTGGATTGCTTCCTGTCTTGTTTGAGCAACAGTAATCAGTTTTCCGATCATGGAATCATAATAAGGAGGGATAACATAACCCGCATATACATGGCTATCTACTCTGACACCATGCCCACCCGGTTGATTCAATGAAGTGATTTTTCCCGGAGAAGGACGAAAATCATTATAGGGGTCTTCTGCATTTATTCTACATTCAATAGCATGGTTTCCCGGTATATAATCAGCACCGGAAATTCTTTCGCCCATGGCGATTTTTAATTGCTCTTTTATCAGATCGAAATTGATCACTTCTTCCGTTACACAATGCTCTACCTGAATCCTGGTATTCATCTCCATGAAATAAAAATTCCGATGCTTATCAACCAGAAATTCTACTGTTCCTACACTTTCATAGTTGATGGCCTGTGCTGCTTTTTTTGCCGCTTTCCTATTTGAGGGGGGTATTCTTAGCAAGCCCTTTTGCTTCATTCAGACTTTGTAACAATCCTTCTCCCCCCGGCACAACTGGAACTCCTGCTTTTATCATCGTTTCCTTAGCAGTTATTTTATCCCCCATCTTATTGATCATATCAGGAGTTGGCCCGACAAATTTTATACCATGATCGTTACATATCTGTGCAAACTTGGAATTTTCAGCAAGGAAACCATATCCGGGATGAATAGCATCTGCATTTGTAATTTCTGCTGCTGCCATGATGTGCGCAATGTTTAGATATGAATCAGCACTCTGCGGTTTACCAATACAAACTGCTTCATCAGCAAACTTTACATGTAAACTATCTCTATCTGCAGTTGAATAAACGGCAACCGTTTTAATGCCCATTTCACGACAGGTACGAATCACTCTTAAAGCAATTTCTCCACGGTTGGCTATCAGAACTTTTTTAAACATAAATCGTTACATGTGATGGATGAGATAATGTGGTAACTGTGAGAATGGTTTAAACAACCATTACAAATTCATTACTACAAATAAATTTTATGCCGGCTCTACAAGGAATAATGGTTGATCATATTCAACAGGTGATGCATCTTCTACCAATACTTTGACGATCTTACCTTTAATTTCACTTTCAATCTCATTGAAAAGTTTCATGGCTTCGATAATACAAACAACATTTCCCGGAGCGATATCTGTACCAACATCTACAAGATTTGGTTTGTCAGGTGATGATTTACGATAAAAAGTACCAATCATCGGGCTTTTAATTGTTACTGTATTGGTTGCTGGAGCTTCAGTCGTTTTCGATTTTTCTGTACCTGTGCTACGGCTTGTTGTGGAGCATTTGTGGGTGCTGCCATTTGCATTGGAGCTGCCTGAACTGGTGCAGATAGTACCTGAGTAATATGTTCTTCTTTTTGTTTAATAGTAACTTTAAAATCTTTTTGCTCTATTGATACTTCACCAATATTAGATTTGTTGACCATTTTAATCAACTCTTGTATTTGCTTGAAATCCATGTTTTTCAATTTAGTAGACTGTTTTGGTTTAATCCCGATAGTTATCGGAACAGTTTGCTTTTATAGGCAAAGCTAAGTTAGTGAAATAGCATTCAGAAAAATGATGATTTTGTTTGAAATTGGGCAAAAAAAGGCAAATTATAAGCAAAAATGGCCAAATATCTCTGAAATCAGGCCATTTTCGGTTAATTCTATTTTTAAGATTTTACCCTTTCTACGTACTCGCCAGATTTTGTGTTTATGCGGATCAACTCGCCTTCATTTACAAATAAAGGTACGCCGATACTGGCGCCTGTTTCTAATGTTGCTGGCTTTAACGTTCGGGTAGCAGTATCGCCTTTCATTCCTGGCTCAGTGTAAGTAACCTGTAAAACGATCTTGTCGGGTAACTCTGCACCTAATACCTGATCATTTTCTGTATTGATCAGAATACCCACTTCCTGGCCTTCTTTCAGATATTGTGGGGCATCTATAGTTGCCTCCTGTAATGTAATTTGTTCAAAGGTTTCTGTATGCATAAAGCTATAACCCGTATCATCCTTATAAAGAAACTGATAGGTTCTTCTTTCTATTCTTACCGGATGAATCGTATCACCAGAGTTCCATGTTTTTTCAATGGACCTGTTATTATCAACCCCTTTTAATTTCGCCCATACTTTAGCAGCTGCTCTTGCAGTTTTATTTTCGCCAAATTCAACTACTGTGTAAAGACTGCCGTCCAGGTTAATAGTCAATCCTCTGCTAATGTCTGATGTATTTGCCATGTATAAAATTTGAGGCGGCAAAGATAAGGGTGAGAAGAGTTATAGCAATGGCAATAAACGTTCATTTTAACTCGTATAAACAACCCCTTGATAATTAGAAGCGTCATGCAATCGGTAAAATCAATTTATTATATCTTTCGTTGATGTCATGAAACGATCGTTATTAATATTCAGTTTATTTGTTATTCAAATTCCGCTTTTGCTCAAGGAGATTCTACTCAATCTCCTTCCAACGATTCAGAGTATTTCCTCCCGCAAAATTTCTTTTGCGGGATAGTGTTACTTTTTATACAAAGGCAGACCTTCCAAAAAACAAACAAGTAATGCTTATGGCATTTAGTCCCGATTGTGAGCATTGCCAACATGAGACAGAGGAAATAATAAAACACATAGAACGTTTTAAAAACATCCAGATTCTTATGTCAACTTTGGCGTCCATCGCAGAAATGAATTTATTTGTTGAAAAATATGGGTTAAACCAATTTGAAAATATATTGTTGCAAAAGATGTCAGCTATTTCCTTCCCACTTTTTACCAATTCCGGAATCTTCCATTTCTTGCCTTTTATGATAAAAAACAGAAACTGATCTCTGAATTCAGCGGTTCCTTACCTGTAGACAGAATTATGAAAGAGTTCGAAAAATAAAGCCGGAATGCGGACTTTAAAAAATAGTTGATTCCGCTACCTTTGCGCCATATTAATTTTCCCCCGTCCGAACGGCATTCAGCCGGGCGGGCATTCAAATAAAATTATACGTATGAAAGTTACTGTAGTAGGTGCCGGAGCCGTTGGAGCTACCTGTGCTGATAATATTGCCCGTAAAGAACTGGCAACTGAATTGGTATTATTAGATATTAAAGAAGGATTAGCAGAAGGTAAAGCACAGGATATGATGCAGACTGCTACCCTACTTGGTTTTGATACAAAGATCACTGGCTCTACGAATGATTATACAAAAACGGAAGGAAGTGATGTGGTTGTAATTACCTCCGGCATTCCACGTAAGCCGGGCATGACAAGAGAAGAATTGATCGGCACAAATGCAGGTATCGTTAAAACAGTTTGTGAAAACATATTAAAACATTCACCAAAAGCTATTATCATTGTAATCAGTAATCCGATGGATACAATGACCTACCTCGCATTACAATCAACAGGTTTACCAAAGAATAGAATAATTGGAATGGGCGGCACATTAGATAGCAGCCGTTTTAAATATCAATTAAGTCAGCATTTGGGTTGCAGCCCTTCAGATCTGAATGCAGTAGTTATTGGCGGACATGGAGACACTACAATGATCCCTTTGATTCGTCATGCTACCTGGAACAGTGCACCGGTAACCGATTTTATTTCTGCTGAAAAGCAAGATTCAATTGTAAAAGCAACGATGGTTGGTGGTGCTACATTAACGGCCCTGATCGGAACATCTGCCTGGTATGCACCTGGTGCTGCCGGTGCTGCATTAGTAGAGTCAATCGTAAGAGATGAAAAGAAATTATTCACTTGTTGTGTTGCGCTGGATGGAGAATACGGACAAAAAGACATTTGTCTTGGTGTTCCTGTTACTATCGGCAAAAATGGTTGGGAGAAAATTCTTGATTTCAAATTAAATGATACTGAACAGGCTGCATTTAATAAAAGTGCAGATGCAGTAAGAGCAATGAATGATGTGTTGAAGACCTTATAAAATCAATTGAAATAATATAAAAAAATGCCTTCGTTACGAAAGGCATTTTTTTATGCCCATTATCATAAATATTTTTACGAAATTTATCTCCCGATAAAAAAACATGTATGTCATGTATGCAATTGTAGATATAGAAACAACTGGCAGTTATGCTGCAGCCAATGGTATTACAGAAATTTCCATTCATGTTTTTGATGGCGAAACAGGTAATTGAAAAATTTGAATCACTGATCAACCCGGAACAACCAATACCCTATTTTATCCAGGCCATGACCGGCATATACTGATAAGATGGTTGCTTCATCTCCAAAATTTGAAGAGGTTGCAAACAGCATTTATGAAATATTAAAAGATAGAATCTTTGTTGCGCACAATGTAAATTTTGATTACTCTTTCGTCAATGCTCATTTAAAAAATGCAGGATATGATCTGAACAGCAAAAAACTTTGTACTGTAAGATTAAGTAGAAAAATATTTCCCGGCCTCCAATCATATAGCCTTGGAAAACTATGTGATTCATTGGGTATTACTATAACAGATCGCCACCGGGCTGGTGGTGATACTGCAGCTACCGTTCAAGTTTTTAAATTATTGTTACAACACGATAAAGAACAACATATTCAAAAAGCATTACAACGAAATTCAAAAGATGCAATCCTTCCTCCCAATGTGCCCAAAGAGCATTTTGATCAATTACCCTACACCCCGGGAGTCTATTATTTTCATAACGAGAAAGGCAAAGTAGTCTATGTTGGAAAAGCCAATAATCTACGCTATAGGGTTAACAGTCATTTCAGCAACAATTCCAAAAGCCGGCAGAAGCAAAATTTTATGCAACATGTACATGCGATCAGCTATCAACGTTGTGGCACAGAATTGATGGCTTGTATTCTCGAATCAACTGAAATAAAAAAGAGATGGCCCATTTTCAACTCTTCGCAAAAAAGATGGGAAGATGTGTATGGCATTTTTCTATATGAAGATCAGAACGGTTATCTGAGATTAGCCATTGACAAAAACAGAAAACGACTACATCCGGTTTACACTTTTCATTATCTGGCAGATGGACATGCTATAATACGAAAGTTGATCAAAGAATTTAATCTTTGTCCCCGGCTTTGCTTTCTTCAAAGCGATAATGAAACTTGTATCGGAATTAAAGAGGATTATTGTTATGGGGCCTGCGAACAACAGGAATCGACGAAAATTTATAATCAACGTATTAAGAAAGCAGTAGATTCATTACAAACTGAACCATCATTTATTATTAAAGATACAGGACTAAATGGTGATGACCATTCATGTATTCTGGTCTTAATGGAAGCCTGTATGGCATGGGATATATTCCTCAGGACTGATAATTTCTGATATTGATATATTAAAAGAAAGGCTAACGATCTATAAGGAAAATAGTTTTACAAAAAATCTTGATCCTTGGGTATGCCGCCAGGTGTCCGGAAAAAGTTGTTTTACTAAACAATACATTTGCTCAATCTACCCATTGAAAATTTTCTCCAGGCGGTATCTGAGAAAAAACGTTGGTCGCCACTTGCGGAGGTAACGTTAGTTTCCGCTTTTCAGTATCGAGCCAGGCCCCGTCTACCGTTATAATTGCAGCAATCGTTTCATTGTTTTTCATGATGGTGTGCCGGATCGACCATCTTGAATAATTTCTTTTTGATGAATATAATTTCAATTGAAATAGTGACGGGATCATTTAACTTAATTTCTCTTTTAAAAACACATTCTTCCCGGAATAAGATAGGTCCAAAATTTTGCCCTTGCATTAATTGAGTTGATAACCCATATTTTTCAAAAAATGCAACCCGGCACAAGGCTCCCCAGTCATAATACGCTGAGTGGCGAATATGAAAGTTTGGATCCAGATCAGACCATCGGATTTGAACAGGAATAGAAAAAACTTGCATATTGATCAATTTTAATATCCTAAATTAACTATTTGAAAGCACCTTTAATTGAAATTCATCATGTAATTTTGCTCACTTAAAACTTAAAATGGAAATATGAAAAAAATAGTTCTTATTATTATCTACTACTATGTTAACAGGCATTTCATTTGCACAATCAGGCACTAAACCTGTAGCTGCAAAACCCGCTGTAAAACCAGTTGTTCCTGTTCTAAAAGATTTGACTGACTCTGCCAGTTATGCTGTTGGAGTAAGTGTAGCCAATTTTTACAAGCAACAAGGAATAAAAAAACTAAATACTGCATTGGTATCGAGAGCTATCAGCGATATAATGAATGGCAAAACTGCCCTTGATGGATGATGCCGCAGCAAATACATGTATGAATAATTACATGACTAAAGTCCAGGCCGAAAAGTCGAAACCAAGAATTGATTCAGGTACTGCATTCTTAGCAAAGAATAAAACCAAACCAGGCGTTAATACGACTGCCAGTGGTTTACAATACGAGGTTATTACAGAAGGTACTGGTATTAAACCAACTGCAATAGACACTTTTGTTTGTCATTACAGAGGTACATTTCTCGATGGCGTAGAATTTGACGCCTCCTATAACAGAGGAGAACCATTGATCTATCCATTAAATCAGGTAATCCCGGGCTGGACAGAAGGTTTACAATTAATGTCCGTTGGTTCTAAATATAAATTCTACATTCCTTATAATCTGGCATATGGTGCTTTTGATTATAACAGCATTCCAGGTGGTTCATTGCTGATCTTTGAAATGGAGTTACTTGATGTAAAGAAGAAACAATAATATAATTGTTGCTGCCATAATAATTGAACAGCATAATTTTTTAACCACATCAGTTTTAATAATTGATGTGGTTTTTCTTAGCAATCTTTAATCCTAAATAATCATTTTAATCAACGAAATCAAAAAAAAGGGGAAGACCGAAGCCTCCCCCTTAGGTTTTTCTTAAAAACCCGAGCATTTATCTTTTGTTTATCACAATCTTTTGAACAGATTGCTCACCTGTAGCTCTTTCAAATATTTGAAGCGTATAAATTCCAGCTGTAAGATTTTCGATCTGAATATTATTATTTGTAACACCGGTTATACGTTTTACTATCCTGCCACTCATGTCCTGTACTGCAATATCCCGTATGGCATTTCCTTCCTCAAATACGATATTAATTCTTCCATCACTCGAAGGGTTTGGATAAACAATCACTCCGCCCTTTTGCTCCAATCCACGAACTGGACCGAATGTCGGAATACTTCATTTTTCCATCTCTGTCTATCTGACGGATTCTGTATTGTGACATCAATTTCTCATTATTAATATGGGAGAAACTGTAATTCAATTCAGAAGAACTATTGCCATTGATTAGCCTGTGTAGCTACAAATCCAATAGATTCCCAATTATCACCACCTCTGTTTACTTCAATTTCAAATCCGGTATTATTAATTTCAGAAGAAGTCGTCCACTTAAGATTTACTAGTAGAAGAACGCAAATATCTTTCTGCTGCAAATGATTTTAAATAAACCGGTAATGGTGTTTGCTGAGGAAATGAAAAACAGCCAAACCTTGAACCATACTGACGTGTAGGTTGAGCGTTGAAATTTGAGTTAGTGTAATTATAATCATACCCCATTCGGAAAGTAACGGATGCTTGTGGTAGCGCAAAAGTCGCAGCTGCAGCTACCTGTGCACAACGGGAAACACCGGTACGTTCACATACAGAACCAGCAAATCCTCTCCAAAGTGGTCCATCTGTATACGAATATGGAGCTAACTCTGTTAATGCATCCCCGTTTACAGATAATCCAGAAACATTTTGAATTAACGCCTGTTTCTCTAAACCAGCCACCCGTTCCTACAGTAGATCCATCAATATCATAATGAATATAATTCAGACCTGACAAGCCGCCACCAGGAGGAGGAGTAGCATAGTCGGCAGGATATTGTTGCCCTGCTGTTCCATTTTCCAGATAAAACCTGATCGTAAATTGAACATAACCTCTCTGATCGGTTGTAGTTAGATTACTTGATGGCGTAATTCTTGGTGCAAAGAAACTTGAAATACTGTTTCCACCCTGATCCGTTGCGCCATCATCATCGATACTAAAATTACCTCCCGTCATTGAAACATTTGAAGCAGCATCAATGGTTACTGTAGCATTAATTTGTTGACCAGAAACGGTGGCAATATTATAGAAAGTGTAAAGAGCCGGTAAACTGGTAGGACTCCCGGAACGAAGTGTTGCACCTGTAAAAGAAGTGACCACATTTGAATTGCCTATACATGTTTCAGAAGTTGGAGGAGTGCAATTATTTGAATTACATGCCAGCGGTGCATTTGGCTGCGTTGGCTGAGCAATCGCTCCATAATATAAAAGGATTGCGAATAGAATTGAATAAATCTTTTTCATGCTCAAGTTTTTTTGTTGTTATTAAATAGCTTCAAATTCAAGTTTAGTTGGTTGCCCAACTTATATGTTTGGTATTAACATATCCTGTTTTACAGGTCTCCAAGGGATACTTGGGCTATTTAATAGGAGTGGGATTCTGCTGGTTTTGCAGAAGCATAGAGGACCAAATTAATTCTTCAATAGAAATTGGATGAAATAGTAGAATAGTAAATGTTCAATTATTCAAACATTTATTCAGATAATACAATACTACTTATGGATTTGTAATTTTTCGAAGGTAGGGATCTTACGGAGTTGGTGGGGACTCAATCTGACGTGCAAATTATAAAATAATTAGCTGAATTGCAAGCAAATATATAAAATATTAACTTATTCTCGATTTAATCAAGGTCTAAAACCTTTAAAAATTGTTCTTTTTCGGATAAGATTTGAATTATCCACTTCAATTGCATCTGTAGCCTTTCGAAGAGGACTTATTTCCCTGTTTGAGTCGATATAATCCCTTAATTCAAGATTGTCTTTAACTTCTTCAATGGTAATATTAGGATTTTTCTCAAAAAGCTCCTTAAACCTTCGTTGCACCCTGATAGCACTATCAGCCGTCATGAATATTTTCAATTCCGCCTTCGGAAATACAACAGTACCAATATCTCTTCCATCCATCACAATACCTTTTTTAGCACCCATTTTCTGCTGTTGAGATACTGCAAATTCTCTAACTTCTTTTATCGCAGCTACATCACTTACTTTTTCTGCAATAAACATTTCTCTTATAAGATATTCTACATTTTCACTATTCAGATAAATTTCACTGTTTCCGCTATTCGGATTAAAAATAAACTCAAGACTGATACTTAGCAGTGCTTCCTTTATCTCCTTTTTATTAGTCAGGTCAATATTATTCCGGAGAAAATATAAGGTGATGGCCCTGTACATCGCTCCGCTGTCTACATAAACATAACCCAACTCTTTTGCAAGTTGTTTTGCCAAAGTGCTTTTGCCACAACTGGACCATCCATCAATAGTAATTATTATTTTCTTCGCCATAATACGAGTTAGCAAAAATAAAAAAAGAGTACCGTAGCACAGTACTCTTTTATAAGTTTATTACTTAAAAATTACGCTTTTGACTTCTCTTCTGACTTTTCTTTGAACGTAAAAGAAAGTTTTGTTTTTTCTTCATCGGTATCAGCAATCAGAATATCGCCGGCTTTTACACTTCTGTTCAGGATCTCCTCGGCCAAAGGGTCTTCCAGGTATTTCTGAATAGCTCTATGTAATGGTCTGGCTCCAAATTGTGAATCGTACCCTTTTTCAGCAAGAAATTCTTTTGCTTGTTCTGTTAACTCCAGGCTAAATCCAAGATTCTCCAAACGCTTCATTACACCTTTCATCAGGATATCAATAATGTTGAAAATATTCTCTTTTGAAAGACTGTTAAAGATGACAACATCATCAATCCTGTTCAAAAACTCAGGTGAAAAGGTTTTCTTCAGTGCTTTTTCTATTACCGCTTTATTTTCTTCCTCTTCATGTTCAACTTTTGATGCTGTTGCAAAACCAACACCTGCACCAAAATCTTTTAATTGACGAACACCAATATTAGAGGTCATAATGATCAATGTATTCTTAAAATCAACTTTTCTACCTAATCCATCCGTTAATTGACCATCATCCAATACTTGTAATAGAATATTATAAATATCCGGATGTGCCTTTTCAATTTCATCCAGAAGAATTACGCTATAAGGCTTACGACGAACTCTTTCCGTAAGCTGACCACCTTCCTCATACCCAACATAACCCGGAGGAGCACCGATCAAGCGACTCACCGTAAATTTCTCCATATACTCACTCATGTCGATTCTTATCAAGGATTCTTCAGAATCAAACATCTGTCTTGTTAAAGCTCTTGCCAACTCTGTTTTACCAACACCTGTAGGCCCAAGGAATATAAAAGTATCCGATTGGTTTCTTTGGATCTTTCAACCCTACCCTGTTACGCTGAATGGCTTTTACAACTTTAGCAATGGCCTCGTCTTGTCCAATAACCATTCCTTTCATATCATCCGACATCTTTTTAAGCTTATCGGTTTCAGCCTCCACCATTCTTTTAACCGGTATTCCTGTCATCATACTCACCACTTCAGCAATATCTTCATCACCGATCGGGTAACGCTTGTGCTTACTTTCTTCTTCCCAGATATTTTTTGCTTTTTCCAGTTCTTCCTGCAAACGCTTTTCCGTATCACGAAGTGAAGCAGCTTCTTCAAATTTCTGGCTCTTTACCACTTTATTCTTCTCGTTCTTTACATCTTCAATCTTTCCTTCAAGGTCTACAATATTCTGACGGAACATTAATATTTTTCAAATGCACTCTTGCGCCTACTTCATCCATCACATCAATCGCTTTATCAGGAAGTAAACGATCAGTTACGTAACGGTCACTTAATTTTACACAGGCATCAATTGCTTCATGCATCATAATTTACATTATGAAAATCTTCATATTTAGATTTGATATTATTCAAGGATCATAATGGTATCCTCTACACTTGGAGGATCAACCATTACTTTTTGAAAACGACGATCCAATGCACCATCTTTTTCAATATACATTCTGTATTCATCCAACGTAGAAGCACCAATACATTGTAATTCTCCTCTGGCCAATGCAGGTTTAAAAATATTACTGGCATCTAATGAACCACTGGCACCACCAGCACCAACAATTGTATGCATTTCATCAATGAATAAAATCACATCCCTGTTCTTTTCCAGTTCATTCATGATGGCTTTCATCCTTTCTTCAAACTGGCCACGGTATTTTGTACCGGCTACTAATGCAGCAAGATCAAGAGAAACCACTCTTTTATCAAACAATACTCTGGAAACTTTTCGCTGGACGATACGTAATGCCAAACCTTCTACAATGGCAGTTTTACCCACACCCGGTTCACCAATAAGTATCGGGTTATTCTTTTTTCTACGGGAAAGTATTTGTGATACTCTTTCGATCTCTGACTCACGGCCTACGATCGGATCTAAAGCACCCAATTCTGCCATCTTGGTTATATCACGGCCAAAATTATCCAGTACCGGAGTTTTACTTTTGACATTACCACTTTGTTTACTGCCTTTGGATTGAGAATACTTTTTCTCTTCATCAAAATCATCATCATTCTCATCCTGAAATTCGGCACGGGGATCGTTTGATTTCACGATGCCCAGTTCTTGTCTGAATAGATCATAATCCACGTCAAATTGATTTAAGATTTGTGTAGCAATATTTTCTTTGTTCTTTAAAATAGAAAGCATCAGGTGTTCTGTTTCTACTGTTGCACTCTTTAATGCCTTCGCTTCCAAAACTGTAACTCTGATAACTTTCTCTGCCTGTTTGGTAAGCGGCAGACTATTGATATTAGCAATATTCTTGCCTGTCTTATCCTTTACTGCTAATTCAATTTCCTTTCGGAGTTCATATAAATCTATATTAAAACTCTTGAGAATACGTACAGCAGTATTATCACCTTCTCTTATCAGACCCAATAATAAATGTTCGGTACCGATAAAATCGTTGCCAAGCCTTAATGCTTCCTCTCTGCTGAAGGAGATTATCTCCTTTACTTGTGCTGAAAAATTATTATCCATTTTAGATAATTAGTTGTGATACAATATTAACGAATAAATTTGGTTCCTGTTTTGCCGTAGTTATAAACGGAATGTTGATAATTTTAGTTGCTAATGGCAAGCCAATTTTGCAGCTTTCCGGCATTCAGAATTAATTATATATTCAACCTGCCTGTCGGCAGACAGGTTCTAAGCACTATGAATGTCAAAAGCGATACCAAAGAGAAATTTCATGTCATCACGGTTACTGAGCCTGCCCTTTCTGCTACTATGACAGATGAAATGGAAGAATGTTTGTTGCCCTACCTGCAAAATGACGTTAAAAACCTGGTATTGATATTAAAACACACAAATTCGATTGATATTGCAGCGGCTGAAAAGTTGGTATACCATTCAACAAAAATATTACGAGAATAATGCCTCTTTTGTGATTTGCGATTTACAGAAATCTGTAGAAGAATTTCTGGATAAAAATGAATTGTTGGAAATGATGAATGTTACTCCAACCGAAAGTGAAGCATGGGATATTGTTCAGATGGAAGAAATAGAAAGGGAATTCTTTAATGAAGAAGAAAACTAATGTGTTAGAATAATGCAGCAGAATTGTTTATATTTCTGTCTCTTTAAAAACTTTAACACACCAAAATCATTAACCGTTTCATGTTTGCTGTTACCATTCTTGGCAATAATTCCGCTGTTCCGGCTTTTAACCGGCATCCTACAAGTCAGGTAGTTACGCTTGACGGGAATAATTACCTGGTTGATTGCGGTGAAGGAACACAAATTCAGTTGATCAATTACAAGATCCGACGCAGCAAGATCTCACATATTTTTATTTCACATTTACATGGCGATCATTATTTCGGTTTGATAGGACTACTCAATTCATTTGGATTATTAAGTCACCAGCAGGAATTACATGTTTTTGGTCCAGCACCATTAAAAGAAATAATAGATTTACAACTAAAGGTTGCAGATACAAAGTTGTGCTATGCACTCCACATCCATCCAATTACCAAAGCGACTACATTATTAGACAATGAAAAATTGACTGTAAAATGTTTCCTTACGAATCACCGGATCGAATGTTACGGATTTTCATTCGAGCAAAAGAAGCAACCAAGAACATTAAACCTTGAAAAAGCAAAGGAATTTGAGATTCCGGCTAATTTTTTTGACCGGTTAAAAGATGGGGAAGATTATATTCAAAAAGACGGCAACATAATCAAAAACGAATTAGTAACGGATGCTGCTGAACGGGGTAAACGATATGCATTTTGTGCCGATACCAAATATGATGAATCACTTATTCCGCATATTAAAGGGGCAGATATGATCTATCATGAAACGACCTATCTCGATAATTTGCGGGAAAGGGCTGTTGACCGTTTTCATTCTACAACAAAACAGGCGGCAGAGACTGGCGAAGAAAGCCGGTGTAAAAAAATTACTGATCGGGCATTTCAGCAGTAAGTATGATACACTGGAAGAATTTGAAGCCGAAGCAAGAGAAGTTTTTCCAAATACGGAGTTAGCGTTGGAAGGTGTTTGTTTTGAAGTGTAGAAGATCTTCTTACAGCAAGTTTTAATTCTTCTTTATTTCATTAACCAATAATAAAAAAGAGGAAACTCCTTTCTCCAGGTTTGTTCATTATGTTTTCCTTCATCCCGGATTATGGTAGTCATTTTAGATGGCGAAATCTTCGCCATTTCCTCAAACGCCTTTAGCGTATTGGAGACCATTGACACTCCTTCTTTTTTACCAACATAGAAATAAAGCCTTGCATTTACTTTTTTCCCTTTTTCTTTTATTTCATTAAAGATTTGAGGCGTAACCCAGCATGCAGGTGAAAAAATACCTGCACCACCAAAGATTTTTGGAAATCTTACTATAGCATATAATGAAATCAATCCTCCCATTGAGGATCCTGCTATAAAAGTATTTTGTTTATCCTTTTGAGTACGGTAGAATTTGTCAATAAACGGCTTCAATCGCTTTGCCAGAAATTCAACATATTGCTCTCCTTCACCTTTACTAATTGTTGATTCATTCAAACTGAAATCAAAGGGGGCATATTCATTTAATCTTTTATCACCGCCATTATCCACTCCAACAACAATACATTTAGGGCCACTGGCTGAATCAAGAAACTCATCTACTCCCCATTCTCCCGAGAAAGAAGTAGCATCGTCAAAAACATTCTGTCCGTCATGTAAGTACAAAACAGGATATTTTTTGTTTGTACCGTCACAATAATCATCTGGTAAATAAATCCATACCCGTCTGTTTCTATTTAATTGTGGCATCCAAAAAGCGGTGTCAATGATACAAACATTCTTACTTGCTGTATTCACCTTAGGCTTTGGAGCCCTCCTGTCCTGCCAGTCTTCAATCTCTAACGCAACTTCAATATCTGTTTCTACCTGTAACTGCCTGTTTGGAATACTTTCACCATTTCCCTTACATTCTACTTTGTCCCAACTACCACGGGTTACTTTATATTCATAGTCTCCTTTAGCCAGCGTTACAATTAAAGAATAGTTACCGCTATCATCCATTTTAAATTTGTATTGCTCATCACTTGGATTCCACCCGTTGAAGGAACCTGCCGCATAGAAATTATTATCTATTGAAGGAAGTTTTTTGTAGGATATTATCTCAAGTTTTACAATGTTTTGGGCAATGATTGTAGATACCAGCAACTGCAATAAAATGAGAAACATTGACCTGAGCATAAGTGAAAGTAAAATAAATTTCCAATTATACTTTCTTCATCAACTCCTTAATCTTTTCATGATGCTTTTCACTCACCGGCCAGACAGGTAACCGGAAAGTATTTTTACAAAGCCCCATTTCACTTAGATAGGCTTTTACACCGCTTGGGCTTCCTTCTGCAAACATAGAAGCGATTATGTCTGTGTATTTGTAATGGAGTGGTTTTGCTTCTTCAAATTTTCCTGCAAGGCAAAGACGAACCATATTGGAATAATCTTCCGGATAAGCATTGGCAACAACAGAGATCAAACCTTCTGCACCGCAGGCAATCATGGGTAATGTAATCGGATCATCACCACTGATGACCATAAAATCTGGCCGGTTTGTTTTTAATAATATAATTGATCTGATCAAAATTGCCACAAGCTTCTTTCGTTGCAAAGATATTTTTGCACTCTTTCGCAATGCGAACTGTTGTTTCACCAGTTACATTCTGTCCTGTACGGCCGGGTACATTGTACATGATGATCGGTAATGGAGTTGCAGCATCCAATGCTTTGTAATGTTGAAATATTCCTTCCTGATTAGGTTTGTTATAGGCAGGACTTACAGAAAGTATAGCATCATAACCAGTCAGATCAAATTGTTTAAACCAACTTAATACTTCATTCGTATCACCTCCACCAATGCCAGCCACCAATGGTTTACGACCAGCCACTGTTTTTTGTACAAATGAAAATACTTCCTGCTTTTCTTCACCATGTATCGTAGCACTTTCACCAGTAGTTCCCAATACAACTAAATATTCAACTTTACCTTTTATCCAGAATTCGATAAGGTTACTAAAACTTTCCCAGTCAATTTTCCCTTCTTCATTGAAAGGTGTTACAATTGCTATTCCTGTTCCGGTAAATTTTTCTCTAAGTGACATTATTTGATGATAATTAAAAATTAATAATTAGTAATTTATAATTGTTGATAGTTACAGTATTGATGAGTAATGATATGCAGTACAAGAGTGCGACGACGGAACAGGACGATGCCCCTGCTAAGCAGTGGTAACAAAAGCCTGCCTACATAAACATTTCGGTAGGTAAACTGGTAACAAAATTCTTTCCCTCTTGACTCAAGACTACAGACTAACGACTCTTTTTCTACACTTCTTCCCAGAAGCCCATCTTACCAAATTTTTCTATCCTGTCTTTTACTCTTTGCTCAGGTTCCTCTTGTTTTAATTCCTTTACTACTTTGATCAGATGTTCTTTTAATATCCGGGCAGACTCATCATAATCCCAATGTGCTCCACCAACAGGTTCGGGAATAATGCCATCAATCAAACCAAAGCCAAGCATTTTATCTGCTGTTAATTTTAATTGCTCTGCAGCAATTTCTTTTTTATCCCAGGTACGCCAAAGAATGGAAGAACAACTCTCTGGAGAGATAACGGTGTACCATGTATTCTCCATCATATACACCCGATCTCCAACACCAATGCCTAATGCACCGCCACTGGCTCCTTCGCCTATAATAACACAGATAACCGGCACTTTCAAACGGATCATTTCATAAATATTCCTGGCAATGGCTTCACCCTGTCCTCTTTCTTCTGCTTCCAAACCCGGGAAATGCACCGGGTGTATCTATTAATGTAATAACTGGCTTATTAAATTTCTCTGCCAGCTTCATCAACCGCAATGCTTTTCTGTAACCTTCAGGATTGGCCATTCCGAAATTTCGATGTTGCCGCATTTTGGTATTGATACCTTTTTGCTGACCAATGATCATTACAGTTTCACCTTCGATGCTGGCAAAACCACCAACCATGGCTTTATCATCTTTTACATTTCTATCGCCAAATAATTCTACAAAATTGTCGGTCATTTTAAGAATATACTTTGTTGTGTATGGCCTGTCGGGATGGCGACTCAATTGCACCCTTTGCCAGCTGCTAAGGTTCTCCGTTATTTCTTTACGCTTTGTAAGAATACCCTGTTCTAATTTTTGAATTGTATCACTCAGGTCGAGCTTAGTCTTTTCCTGACGATTCTTCATACTAGCTATCTCATCAATCAGATCTTTGATTGGCTTTTCAAATTCCAGAAACTGTCTGTTTGCGTCGGTGGGCATAAGCTATAAAATGAGCGGCTAAATTAAGGATTAAATGATAATACCAGATTTTCTCCGGAACAGTTGATTTTCAGTGGATAAATAATAGAAAAACATTTGGCTGAAAAAGATTGCGGGACTATCTTGCCCGCCTTCCAAAGTACCTTTGTACGGAGGACATGCCGTCCTGAAAAATGGCTCGGATTACGAATCAAATTCAGGCGTAGGATCGGTAGTTCTCCCGATAGTTATCGGGATGTTTAGAATGCTGATATTTTGAAATAAGAAGTTGGATCGGTAGTTCTCCCGATAGTTATCGGGATGTTTAGAATGCTGATATTTTGAAATAAGAAGTTGGATCGGTAGTTCAGTTGGTTAGAATGCCGCCCTGTCACGGCGGAGGTCGCGGGTTCGAGTCCCGTCCGGTCCGCAAAAGTTAGATTGAAACCTGGTACTATAGCAGGTTTTTTATTTTATAATTGGTGCTACGTTGTATTTCAAAGCGGTTACTATTTTGCTCACTGGCTGTTTTCCAGGTCAGCAAAGCTCCCTTGTTGTTACATTGTGCGGTAAATTGTGAAAACTGGACGGGTAATGTTGCATTTGATAATGGCACATAAGAATAGCTGTTATAGCTGCCGCTATTAACAAACCCAACACCAAAAAACATGGCTGCTTCATTGGTACGGTCCACACCAGCTGCTTCTACATAAAAATAATGTTGACCTGAAGAGCCGCCACTGGCTAAACTAGCAAAGCGGACTGTGGTGGCACCCTGAGCTCCATTAATCTCTACTTCCAAAACATTTGTAGTTGAGGTTGTAAAATTAAAAGATGGACCCCCTGTTACTGTTGCTGAAAATAAATAATTATAAAAGCCGCCTTCATTCGTAAAAGCAATTGGAGTTGTACTATTTACTGTGTTATTATTATATACAGGAATGTTTGTTGCCAGCAAATTATTATGAATAGTCACACTGGGTATTGGAGTAATTGTATTGGGGATTTGCAAAGTAAACTGCACATTTGTGATAGCGGCTGAAAAATTACTACTGGCCTGTATCGCAAAAATCACTCTGTTAGAAGCCGTCCCTTGTAAGAGCGTTCCCTGTACGGATTGGGCATTTCCAAAATTGATCAAGACTATTAAACTAACAGCAAAACAAATAATTTTTCTCATAACATTTTTTTATAGGTATTGATTAATTGGGTAATGCCTGACTTCTGATGTTTAATTCAATAGAATTAAGAATGTTAGCCAGTAAAACAGCCCGGTCGTTTCCCGGCCCCTGGTATTTCGTTTCCTTGTTCAGATTTAAATCCGCCCTATAATATCCAATGAGGGTTGTTAATTCATTTCCTCCCAAATCTGTCAAAATAGCTGAGCGGTCATTACCTGGCCCCTGGTATTTGGTTTCAGCATTACCATTTGCATTTCCACCCCATAAAAGATTCACGGTAGTTAAAGTAGGGTGACTGGCAGTAGTGAAAGCAGCACTGGTGCCATACAATTGCGGGTCAGTTGCGTTTCTGAAATCAATAACACGGGAGGTAAATGCAGTCGATTTTGTTTCATTCAATGCTCTGGGTGATGACTGATCAATACTTAAGCCCAGGTGGTTACGGTGACGGACAGCTAAAATATAATTCCCATCTGCTATGTTATTAAAGGTTACCGGACTCACTCCATCTACATCTACAATATCTCCATCCCGCTGCAATAAGGCAGACCGGGTTTGTAAAATAGTATTCCCAGGAGAAGCGGTCAGGTTTCGTAACTCCAGAAAAAGCCAATCTACAATATCATCATTAGTTCCTGTTTGATCAAGGACGGCGGCATTGGCAATCGTTTCTACCGAAGTGTTATTGACATGAATAAAATTTGTGCTATATGGGACTACCCTATAAGGATCAGTACTTGGAAAATTAGCCGGACTGGCAGAAGAACCAAACGGTAACGTACGTAAATTATCTGCCATCAAACCTGTCCCACTATTATAAGCGCCTTGCAAAAAGGCCCTGGCACCGGTAGCCACATATTTATTCATTCCGGCTACAACACCCGTTGCTGAAGTTATAGGTATGCCAATCCGATTGGTAGCGGTATTATGACTTTCTCCTACTGATGTCCAATCTGTTCCATTACTGAAATAACCCACCAGGTTTGCTTCAGTACCAATGATATCGGAAGGATCCATATACTGACCGGCAATGGAAACAGTGCCCCCGGTAATACCCGTTTTACTAACGGGCCAACTTGCATTAACATAACTGGCAATCATAGGTGGCTTTCCAGCATCTGCCGTACCGGTTACCCTGACCCCCACTTTGGCAGATGAATATGTACTACCACTGGTTGTTAGATAAGCCGGACGATAATTTGCATTTTCCCCAACCGGAAATTCATAAGCGGAAACATCTGCATTTAATTCTTTTTCTAATTGGCCGGTACTATTTGTCCAAATAAACCGGGAAGTATTTGCACCAGTGATTACAGCAGCAGATGCAATTACCAGGTTTAAATTCCCTGTCTGCATTTTACCATTTGTTAGCAAAAGGCTGTTTCCAATACGAGTATTGCTATTGAGAAGAGTAGCATTGGCAGCATTATCCAGTTCGAGGTTGGGAATAGTATTACCCCCCATATCCACCGTCTGTAAAGCGCTGCCCTTTAATTGAAGCAACCCAGGCCCTTGAATATCCACATTACTGGTTACATTGCCCTGCACTATAACGGTAGCGCCTGAACTAATAAATAAAGTAGCATTATCAATAACCAGTTGACTACATAAATTCATGGTCATGCATACTCCGGTGCAAAAAAGTGAAGCTTTCAAAAACATAAGACAGTTTTTTTTAATGGTTAAAAAAGATGTAAGCTTTACCCCCAGTTATTCAAAAAAATGAATACTGATGACAATTGAGTGCACCTTATTTTCAGTTGAGTAGGCGGAATAGCGGGTTTAAGAAGGATATTAGATATAAATATCAGTTAATTATTTCATATTTCAAATACCTGAAACTCGGTATTTTTTGACTTATCATATATCGAAGTTTTTTTTAACGCAAGCTAAATATCGTTTAAAATTATTTCACATCCTTCACACACCGGAAACCCGTATGTTCCAAACCGGTATCCGGACTGCTTTTCATTCTCCGGGCCACACGGTAGCCACTGCAATAACTATCATTACACAAAAAACTCCCCCCTTTTAAACTTCGCTTTGGTGTATACGGATCGTCGGGATCAAAACTTTTTGCAGCCCCTTTTGGATTCAACGTTATTTTACCTTCCAGTTCCTTATAATAATTATTATTATACCAATCGCTGCACCATTCCCAAACATTGCCCGCCATATCATATAAACCATAACCATTGGGTTGAAACGCTTTTACAGGAGCTATTCTTACGAACCCGTCTTTCTTTGCATTGAAATACGGAAAATCGCCTTCCCAGCTATTCGTTTTTGGTTTTCCGGAATTTACCGGCTCATTTCCCCAGGGATAGATATTATTGATCAGATCCTCCCCTTGCTGCAAATTCCCATTCGGCTTCGGTCGGTAACCGCTTACCTGCCCATTTGCAATAGGCCATGGCATCATCCCAGCTTACCTGCACAACAGGATAATTTTCCTTTCCAACGATAGTACTCTTTGGCCCCTCGGGATGTTTCCAATCTGCACCTGCTTCCCAACTCCACCATTGCGTATAATCATTAAGGTTTACAGGCCCTTCTCGTCTGACGGAAAACCAAAGATGCAGCCACCATTACACTATCGGGTGGTTTTGGCGTTCCGGGAGGAACCGTTTTTTTTAATTCTTCCCAGTCTGGCTTTCTTTCTGCAGTAGTAATATACCCGGTAGCTTCTATAAATTTTTTAAACTGGGCATTGGTTACTTCTGTTACATCTATATAAAATGAACTTAATGAAACTTTATGCTTTGGATATTCATCAGGAGAAGCCTGACTATTATCGCCACCCATATCAAAAGTTCCGGCCGGTATTAAAACCATTCCTGCAATTGATGTATCGCCAGATGAAGAAATACTATTTAGATGCACTATCATTTGCACCAAAACGTGGTGGCACGTTCATACAAGAGTGTGCGGAATCTGTTTCAGCAATTTGCTTATCACTTTGATTATTACAAGAAGCAATAACTAATGCAACTAAGAATATTATGACAAATCTATTCTTCATATTTAAATGTAATTCAATCTATCAATATGAACTTCAAACATACTGTAGCCCGATAATCATTCACCATTTTATACAAGTCATAAATTAAACCCCCTATCATCATTCATAATGCTGCCTGGTACAAAAAAGTTAATTATTCTTTTAAAAACTTTGTTAAAGATGACTTCAATCAAAAGTATAAGAATTTATGATATGGAAAATACTTATTAAGATTCTCTATTCTATTAAAGAACCTTACTGAATATAAGTTAACCATCAATTTAAGGCATCTGTTTTTTGATTTAAGTCAAGTCGTGGATAACATAATTGTAAAACAACATTCTCTTGAGTAAATATTCAGTATCTTTGCAATCGCATTCGATCATTAGATAATCTTCATTATGTATGAGATAAGTTATCTGACAAATGCGGCCCGTTATTAAACCGACCGAGAAAATACAACTCCCAAACCCTCTGTTTATATATTTTTTGATCAAAGACTTCTTTGGAAGTCTGTGAAAAATTTTTGCATCTATGAAGAAAAAATTCAGGGGTTTCTATCTATTCGTTTCGACTATTGTTATCACTCTTTTACAGCTGCCATTTGCGTTTGCTAAATCAACAACAAATAGTATTTTATTCCCAACGTCTACCGAAGATTCCATAACGAACACCACAACTAAAATTGCATCACCTGTTCCAGGTGTAAAGTCAGTTTACGATAGTTTGCATTTGAATTTGAAAGGACTAAGTCAACAGGCATTTAATTATGCCAAAGAAGGGTTTAATAAACTGATTGAAGAAGGTAAATTGTTGAACGATTCGATTATTTCCATTGTTGATTTTAGTTTACAAAGTGGTAAAAAAAGACTTTTCATCATCGACATGAAAAACTATGAGATACTCTTCAATACATTGGTAGCACACGGCAGAAACACCGGAAGAGAAACAGCTACTTCTTTTTCAAACCAACATTCAACTTATAAAAGCAGCCCGGGTTTTTATATCACTGGTGATACCTATCAGGGAAAGAATGGATATTCCCTCAAACTCGAAGGTTTAGAAAGAGGTATTAACGATAATGCCTTGGAAAGGGGTATCGTTATTCATGGAGCTGATTATGTATCAAATGAATTTGTAAATATGCAGGGATATATTGGTCGTAGTCTGGGATGCCCTGCAGTGCCTGTGGCAGTGTAAGCCGTCCCATCATCAACACAATAAAAAACGGTACCTGTCTTTTTATTTATCATCCCTCTTATATCAGCAGATCCCCTATTCTTAATTAATTAACTGCTGTTTATAACTCAATCGCTTCTCCGTTTGCCATTCTTTATCTTTGCGCCTAATATTTTAGTATGTTAAAGATTGGCATTTTTGGAGTAGGTCATTTAGGTAAATTTCATCTTAATAACTGGAAAGAGATCAGCGATATAGAATTGGTTGGTTTTTATGATCCGAATGATGACACAGCTATTGAAGTGTCTGACAAATACCAACTCCCCCGTTTCCTGGATGCTGATGCACTAATGGATGCCTGTGATGCCGTTGACATTGTGGCCCCAACAAATTACCATTTTGAATGGTGCGAAAAAGCAATAAAAAAGGGCAAACATGTATTTGTAGAAAAACCATTGGCCAATACGATGGACGAAGCTCAACAACTGGTAAAGCTGATAAAAGAATCGGATATTAAATTTCAGGTAGGCCATGTAGAACGTTTCAATCCCGCTTTTTTGGCAATAGCCGACCTGAAATTAAATCCAATGTTCATTGAAGTGCATCGGCTGGCACAATTCAATCCAAGAGGAACAGAAGTAAGTGTGATCCTTGATCTGATGATACATGATATCGATATCATCTTAAGTATCATTAAAAGTGATGTAAAAACTATTTCTGCAAGTGGTGTAGGTGTAATGACCGAGACGCCGGACATTGCCAATGTCCGGATAGAATTTCATAACGGCTGTGTGGCCAACCTTACCAGCAGCAGGATCTCCATGAAAAAAATGAGAAAGATCCGTTTGTTTCAGAAGGATTCGTATATCGGTATAGATTTTTTAAATAAGAAAACAGAGATCATCAAATTGAAAGAAGCCAAAGATTCCAATGTATTTGCCTTTGATATAGAAACACCTACCGGCACTAAAACGATTGCCATTGCTAATCCAATTGTGCCGGAAGTAAATGCAATCAAAAAAGAACTGGAGTCCTTCAGAGATGCGATCGTTAACAATACAAAGACAGTGGTATCTGAAATGGATGGGCTAATGGCAATGGATGTGGCACATCAGATATTGGAGAAGATAGGCAACAATGTGATCACCCATTCATGAAGCAGGGAAAACAAATATCCATAGTCTGGTATGCAGTCATTGATTTTTTCGCTGCGTCTTTGGCATGGACCTGTTTCTTTTTCATCCGTAAATGGATATTAAAAGAGACGATTACTGATCAGGGTGAGATCATTGTCAATAACAAATTCTGGCTCGGTATCATTTTTATACCACTTGGCTGGCTGGCTCTCTATACGTTGGTGGGTTCGTATAGAAAATTATATAAAAAATCAAGGTTGTTTGAATTCACCATTACTTTTGTTTGTAGTCTTATTGGCACAATTGTACTATTTTTTGCATTTATACTGGATGATGTAAAAACAAACTACTCTTATTATTATCTTGCTTTTTTCTCACTGTTTGCTGTTCATTTTCTGTTTACATTTCTGGGCAGATGGATCATTTTGAATAAAGTAAAATCACAACTGCTGAATGGTAAGGTTTACTTTAATACATTGATGGTTGGAAGTCAGGATACAGCTTTAAGAATTCATAAAGAAACAGAAAAAAATCTGCATGATGGCGGATACCGGTATACTGGTTTTGTAACACCTGAGAGTAATGGGAAAAACGGCATTCAGAAATTGATTCCAAAATTGGGCAGCCTCGATGAATTAGAATCCATTATCAAAACAAATAACATACGTCTGGTTGTGCTGGCGATGGAACGAACAGAGCATGTGCAATTGGAGAAAATCATTAATCGCTTAAGTGAAATTGATGTTGAAATTAAGATACAGCCAAACACATTGGATATTCTTTCCGGCTCGGTAAAGACGAGTAATGTAATGGGAGCAGCATTAATCGATATGCAAACTGGTTTGATGCCTGAATGGCAGCAAAACATTAAGCAACTGATAGATGTTACCGCTGCTTTACTTGGATTGACCCTACTCTCGCCTTTGTTCCTTTTTGCGGCTATACGGGTTAAACTTTCCTCGAACGGACCTGTAATATATTCGCAGGAAAGGATCGGCTATAAAGGCCAGCCTTTTCGCATGTATAAATTCAGGTCGATGATCGATAATGCAGAAAAGGATGGACCTGCACTCTCCTCTGACCATGATGATCGGATCACTAAATGGGGTAAAATTATGCGCAAGTGGCGAATTGATGAATTGCCACAATTGTTGAATATTCTGTTAGGTGAAATGAGCCTTGTTGGACCAAGACCTGAAAGAAGATTTTATATTGATCAGATCATTCAGGAGTCTCCCTATTACAAATATCTTTTAAAAGTAAAGCCGGGGCTAACAAGTTGGGGAATGGTTCAATTTGGTTATGCCGAAAATGTATCCGAAATGGTGGAGAGAAGTAAATATGATCTTTTGTATATCGAAAATATTTCGTTGGCATTGGATTTTAAAATAATGATCCATACGCTTAGAATAATTTTTAAAGGCAAAGGCAAGTAATTGGATTTGGATATTCCTACCCAACTTCAAAAATATTGATTTGGGATGGTCAGGCGGGGATTGTATTTTTGAGTAAACTCCAATCTATTGAGAAAATTCCTTTTTTCATTCCTGATAACACAAAGTATAGGGCTCTCAGCCTTTACACAATACTGGCAGCAAGAAGTCAATTACACGATTGATGTTTCTTTGAATGACAAGGAACATACGCTGGATGGTTTTGAAAAGATAGAATACATCAATAATTCGCCAGACACATTACGGTTCATTTGGTTTCATCTCTGGCCCAATGCCTATAAAAATGATAAAACAGCTTTTACTGACCAGCTGTTGGAAAATGGAAGCACTAAATTTTATTTCTCCGATATAGAAGACAAAGGTTATATCAACAGGCTGGTTTTTAAAGTAGACAATAACACTGCCGCAATTGAAGACCATCCTCATCACATAGATATTATTAAGATCATATTACCAACCCCACTTGCTCCCGGTAATAAAGTAAATATCACTACCCCTTTTCATGTAAAACTCCCTTATAATTTTTCGAGAGGCGGTCATGACGGAGAAAGTTATCAGGCTACACAATGGTATCCCAAACCGGCTGTATATGATAAAAACGGCTGGCACCCGATGCCTTATCTGGACCAGGGAGAATTTTATAGTGAGTTTGGAAGTTTCGATGTTACTATCACTGTACCGAAAAATTATGTGGTGGCCGCCACTGGCGATTTGCAAAATATGGAAGAAAAAAATTGGCTAAAGAACAGAAGTTCATTTTCATGGGAGCCGATAAAAAATAAAGACCTGCCTGCCGGACAGGCAGGAAAATCAAAATATGGTCAGGTAAAAACTTCCGTTCAACTTTTCCCGGAATCTGACAAGGAAACTAAAACTTTACAATTCAAGCAAAATCATATTCACGACTTTGCATGGTTTGCAGATAAGCGATTTATCGTCAACCAGGATACTTGCAGACTTTCTTCAGGAAAAATAATTGAAGTACAAACATTCTATACCCAAACCCATAAAAAATTATGGTCAAGCACTGTTCAGTATGCTAAAGATGCTGTAAGGCATTATTCAAATTGGGTTGGGGAGTATCCCTACAACATTGTGAGTGTAGTTCAAGGACCTGAAAGTTTTGGTGGCGGAATGGAATATCCAACTATCACAGTTATTTCGCCAACCGATGATAAAAAAGCACTGGACAATACGATTGCACATGAGATTGGCCACAACTGGTTTTATGGAATCCTTGCCAGCAATGAAAGAGAACATCCGTGGATGGATGAGGGAATGAATAGTTTTTATGATGATAAGTATTCTGCCAGTAAATACGGAAAGAAGGCGCAAATAGAAAGACTGGCATTTGAAACGAAAGCAGCAGTCAAAACTGATCAACCCATAGAAACTCCTTCAGAAAAATTCAGTGAACTAAACTATGGGCTGGTTGCCTACTATAAAACAGCAGCGTGGATGAGGTATCTTGAAACAGCAATGGGAGCAGAAGCGTTCACTAAAGCAATGCAGAAGTATTATCGCAACTGGCAATTCAAGCATCCACAACCCGAAGATTTTAAAAAGGAAATGGAAGAAGCGAGTGCAAAAAATCTTGATTCCGTTTTCTCCTACCTTAGTAAAACCGGGACCTTACCGAATCAACAAAGAACCGGTGCAAAATCAGCCTTTATTTTTGATATAAAAACTTTGACTGAGTATGCTAAAAAACCAACAAAGAACCTGCTTCTTTTTGGTCCGGCAATTGGCGCCAATTACTATGACAAATTAATGATAGGCGCTTTTGCTACCAACATGAAACTACCTCCATCGCCTTTTCAATTTTTAGTTGCACCCATGTATTCAACCGGAGCGAAAACGATAACAGGGTTAGGTTTCCTGAATTACAGTTTTTACCCTAATTCATTATTTCAAAAAATTGACTTAGGGGTGAGCGGTTCCAGGTTTACAGTAGATCAATTTGCCGGAAGCGATAATAAAAAAACATTTCTCTCCTTTGATAAAATTGTACCGGGTATTCGCCTCTCTTTAAAGGAAAAAGATCCTAGAAGCCAACGCAATCGTTTTTTCCAGTTTAAGACATACTTATTCAATGAAGATGCACTTCAATTTTATCGGGACACTATGATTGTTGGTATAGATACAACCATATCCTTTAAACACAGAACCATTACAAATAACAGAACACTGAATCAATTAAAAATTGTAGTTGAAAACAACCGTGTTCTTTATCCTTATCGTGGTGAATTAAAAATTGAACAAGGAAAAGATTTTGTAAGAACAGCTTTCACGGGTAATTATTTTTTCAATTATCCTAAAAAAGGCGGGTTGAATGTCAGATTATTTGCAGGAAAGTTTCTTTATACCAGTTCAAAAACAATTACCAAACAATTCGCCACTGACCGATACCATTTGAATATGACCGGAGCAAATGGGTATGAAGATTATACGTACAGCGACTATTTTATCGGTCGAAATGAATTCAATGGTTTCATCAGTCAACAGATCATGGTTCGGGATGGAGCTTTTAAAGTAAGGACCGATCTTTTAGCTGACAAAGTTGCTAAAACGGATGACTGGTTGATAGCTGCCAATTTCAGCACAACAATTCCATCAACTATTAATCCATTGGAATTATTACCCATTAAAATTCCTCTCAAATTCTTTGTTGACATCGGTACTTACGCTGAAGCATGGAAACAGGGTTCAGATGCTGACAGGTTTCTTTATGATTTAGGATTGCATATCCCCCTATTAAAAGAAACAGTTAACATTTATATTCCATTGCTTTATAGCAAGGTTTACAAAGACTATATTCTGTCAACGATTGCCAAGAAAGAAAGATTCTGGAAAAAGATTTCTTTTGCTATTGACATTTCTAATTTTAGTTTTAAGAAAATAGATCGCCAACTGAATTTCTGATGAGCAGTACTTCATCCATAACCTATCTCTCACAATCGCAGATTGATAAATCTAAATGGGATAAGTGTATTGAGACTGCCGAAAATGGATTGATCTACGGCTATTCCTTTTATCTTGATGCTATGTCCAAAAACTGGAATGCATTGATTTTAAATGACTATGAAACGGTAATGCCCTTAACATGGAATAAGAAATTTGGTTTTCATTATTTGTATCAACCCTTTTTAACAGCACAGTTGGGGATTTTTGGCAATCAGCTTACAAAGAATATCGTAGAAGATTTTATTCAATCCATCCCTTCAGCTTTTAAATACATTGATATAGCACTTAATATCAAAAATATAACCGGAAGCCCTGTTGCTTTTACAACACACAGAAGTAATTATGTGTTGGACCTGAATTTCACGTATGAATATCTCTATGGAAACTTTAGAGAAAACATACAGCGAAACATTAAAAAAGCATACCAACAAGGATGTACTATTCAAAAAGGGATTGCCGTTGAAAAAATAATTAATCTCGCCCTTTTACAAATGAAAAAACATGGTCATGAATCCTTAGAGAATATTAACCGGTTCAGGAACATATACGACGACTTGCAACAGCGAAAAATGACCGCCACCTATGCTGTTCTATCTCCGGACAAAAAGGTTCTCGCCTCCTGTGTTTTCTTTTTTTCTCACAACAGAGCTTATTATATTTTGGTAGGCAATCATCCTGAAGGAAAAACATCAGGCGCATCTCATGCATTGATTGATGCTTTTATTAAAGATAATGCCGGAAAAGAAATGGTACTTGATTTTGAAGGATCTGACATACCCAGTCTCGCACATTTTTATAACAGTTTTGGTGCAGAGCATGAAATATATCCGGCGTTGAAGATGAACCGCTTACCTTTCTACTTAAAGTGGTTGAAGAACTAATTAGAATTAATAATACTCTCTGCGATCAACAGATCAATGGGCCTGGTAATCTTTATATTATTCTCCTCTCCTTCTACAAGTGATACCTTCAGCCCATAGGCTTCTACTACTGTAGCTTCGTCAGTAAATTTATCTTTATAATCGATCTGGTAAGCAGGCAAAAGGATCTTACTATGAAATGTTTGCGGAGTTTGAATCAGCATCACCTTATTTCTGTCAAATGCATCATTACTATCTTCATTCATTAAACGTATACTATCTTTTGAAGTAATTGCCGGAATAGCTGTTCCGGTATCAACAGCTTGTTCATAACATCGATGAATCAGCTCTCTTGTAACCAGACAACGAACACCATCATGTACAAAAATGATAGATTCTTCTTTCACCAATTTCAAACCGTTCTTTACTGATTGAAAACGGGTATTGCCACCAGCAGCAATGCGAATTCTGTTCTTATCAAAATATGCATCAATGATCTCCTGACCCATATTGGTGTAATCAAGTGGCAAAACCAATATTATCTGCAGATCAGGATAAGCATCCAAAAAAGCTTTTAAAGAATAATAAAGAACAGGTTTATCTTTTAGCAACATGAATTGTTTGGGAAGGTCTCCTCCCATTCTGCTTCCCGATCCTCCGGCAACTATAATAGCATATTTCTTCATTCACTATTATTTATAAATTGATATTTCTCTTACTCCTTTACTGTCCGACAACCCCCGATACATTCCTTCACTATTAAAAACCATCGCTGCATTTCCTTTTGCATCCACACCTATCATTCCGCCTTCACCATCAATCTTCATTAGTTTATCATGTACTACTACATTCATGGCTTCTTCTAATGTAAGGCCCTTGTATTCCATCAAACAACTAACATCGTAGGCTGTAACAGCTCTGATAAATGGTTCTCCATGCCCGGTACAACTAATGGCGCAGGTTTTATTGTTGGCATAAGTACCGGCACCGATGATCGGACTATCGCCTACCCTGCCGTATTGCTTATTCGTCATCCCTCCTGTACTGGTTGCAGCAGCTATATTGCCATGTATGTCCATTGCTGCAGCACCGACTGTTCCAAATTTTTTATTATCCTCCGAAGTCCCGAAAGTTTTCGAGACGAAGGAGGATTTATCCTTTATAACTACGTTATGATCCAAAACCGCCTCATCACTCCCCTGCATCTGCTTCCATTGGTCGTGACGAAATTTAGAATAGAAATATTCGTCCTCTTCAATCTTTAATCCATTCATTTTTGCAAACTCCAATGCACCATTTCCGTTTAACATTACATGTTGACTCTTATTCATTATCGTGTAAGCTAACTCCACAGGATTACAAACATTTCTTACCGCCGCCACGGCTCCTGCCATCAATGTTTTTCCATCCATTATAGACGCATCCATTTCCTGCGTTCCATCTTTGCCATAAACTGAACCACGTCCCGCATTAAACAAAATATTATCTTCCAACGAAATCGTAGCTGCCAGAATAGCTTCCACAGCAGATTTACCTTGTTCTAAAACAGCAGTACCCGCATTCAGTGCATCTTCCAACCCTTTTAGATAGGCTGACTCCAGTTCTTCGGTCATATCTCTTCTCAGGATAGTCCCGGCTCCGCCATGAATAACTAATGTATAAACTGACATGATTCTTTCAATAGTTTATTTTAATAAGAGTGTACACTCTTGCAATAACTTTTCCTTATTAATTGCAACCGTACCTACTTCTTCACAAACCAATCCTCCGGCTATATTAGCGATCTCGGCCATCAACCGGACATTCTTAGTAGCAGCATAAACCAAAGACGCTACGGCAATAACTGTATCACCTGCTCCTGACACATCAGCAACTTTCCGGATATGTGAAGGTATTATTCCAGTTGTAGCTTTCTGTTGATAATAAACTCCCTTTTCAGAAAGAGTGATAAAAGAAATTTCATGCTGCAACAAATCAGTAAGTTCTTTATGAATCTTTTTTAATAACGCCGGGTTCGCTTCATCAAATAATATATTCAGCGCATCTTTAACTTCTTTCAGATTAGGTTTAAAAATATCGGCTTTTTTATAGGAGAAGAAATTCTTTCTCTTTGGATCAACAGCTGTCAGTACTCCTGATTTTTTACAAAGCCTGATAACCTGCTGAATAACCCTATCTGTCAGTACTCCTTTATTATAATCTTCAAAAATGATAATATTGGGTTTTACTGCAGCAATAAACAACTGGACTTTCTCCAATAATGCAGTTTCGTCTTTTTTATTAAGATCGTCAGTAATCTCAGCATCTAATCGCATCATCTGCTGATTTCGGCTGATGACTCTTGTTTTACTTGTTGTAATTCGATCTTTGCTTTTTAAAAGATATTTAGTTTCGATCTTCTTCTCTTTTAAAAGCTGATGCAATTGTTCGCTGTCAGTATCGTTTCCCGTAACAGATAAAATAGAAACTTTTGCTCCTAAAGACTGACAATTCAATGCAACATTACCGGCTCCACCGATCCTATATTCTTTATGATGTAATGCAACAATCGGAACAGGCGCCTCGGGAGAAACCCGATCTACATTGCCCCACATGTAAGTATCCAGCATCACATCACCTATTACACCAACTTTTAGAGAGGAAAATGAACTGAACAATTTTTTAAAATTTTCCATACCTCAAATTAAAGAATTATTTCTAAGTAAGCCCCAATGAAAAACGTCCTTCTGAATTCAAAAGGACGTTATTAAATATTTTATTAGTTCTTATTCCTTTTTCCCAGGCTTGAATTTTTCGTTTAATCCCTGCACCAGCTCTTTTGTAATATTATAAGCAGTATCCTTATAAAAGAATAAACCTTGCTCATACGATACAATGTAGTTGTAATTATGTTCCTTATTAAATTCAGTACAAAACCCTTCGATCTTTGTTTTAAGGTCTGTTTCTTTCCGGGTTTTCAGATCAAAATAATCCTGATCAAGTTGCTTTTGCCGGGTCTTCATTTGCTCATCCAGCTTTTTTAGCTCTAAACTGGCTTTTTCTGAATCAGCTTCAGAAAGTGTACCGGCTTGTGCCTGGTTCTGATAATAGATATATTTATCCTGTATATTCTTGCCTAAACGTTCCAGCTCAATAGCAACTTCTTGTTCTTTTTTACTTAGTTCAGCTCTAACTTCTTTCACCATTTCAAAATTGGCGGCAACCGAATCCATTTCAAAGTAGGCTATTTTGAATTGATTATTTCCGGAGGAAGTGTTTCTTCCAATTGCTTCTTTGCTTGCAGATTTAGGTTTTTTTGAACCGAAATTTACAACCAGCAAGTAACCAGCCACGAGGGTCAGTAACACATTCCAAATCAACATTCCGTTTTTCATTCAGGTTTCTTTAATTACAAAACTACGTATCAAAGGGCGGGCAAATATAACGAATCAGTTTACTTTAGGAAAGACTTAACAGCATTTGAGTAATAAGCAATTGGCAATGGTCAATAAGCAAAAAAAGGAGTAAGATTTCTCTCACTCCCTAAGTTTTCTGACTTTTTAATTTTTGCCAATTGACTATTGCGTATTGTCTGTTGATTATTCTTCTTCATCAAATGCCATTGCCTCACGACTTGTTTGGAGTAATTCATATTCCTCTTTACTACCAACAATCATGTTTTCAAAATCCCTTAGTCCAGTTCCCGCAGGTATCGGATGACCAGTGATCACATTCTCTTTCAATCCAAGCATATCATCTGTTTTACCGTGAATAGCCGCAGATGACAAGACTTTCGTTGTTTCCTGGAACGATGCTGCAGAAATCCAACTTGGAACACCTAATGAAGCTTTCGTAATACCCAACAACGTTGGTGAAGAAGTTGCTGGTTTAGCATCACGGAACTCAACAGGTGTTTTATCGCTTCTGCGAAGAATAGAATTCTCTTCTCTTACTTCACGAAGTGAAACAATCTGACCCGCACGGAGTTTAGTACTATCGCCTACTTCTGTTACGATCTTCTTATCAAAGATGTAATCGTTTTCTTCAACAAAGTCAAACTTATCAGTTAAATCATCTTCAAGGAACCTTGTATCTCCCGGATCAACGATATTTACCTTACGCATCATCTGACGAACGATACACTCAATATGCTTGTCATTGATCTTCACACCCTGTAAACGATATACTTCCTGTATCTCATTCACCACATATTCCTGTACTGCAAACGGACCTTTAATAGAAAGTATATCAAAAGGAGCAATTTGTCCATCACTTAATGGAACACCTGCTTTTACAAAGTCACCATCCTGTGCAAGAATTTGTCTTGTTAATGGAACCAGGTATTTCTTTTGTACTCCATCTTTTGCTTCGATAATAATTTCACGGTTACCTCTTTTAATGGCACCCATTACTACTACACCATCAATTTCAGAAACAACAGCAGGGTTACTTGGATTTCTGGCTTCAAATAATTCCGTAACCCGGGGAAGACCTCCGGTGATATCACGAAGCTTACCCAATATCCTTGGAATCTTCACTAATACCTGACCAGCTTTTACTTCAGTACCTTCTTCTTTAATAATATGACTTCCTGTTGGAAGGTTATAAATCTTCTTATCTTTTCCTTCTACAATAATTGATGGGATCTTGGTCTTATCTCTTGTCTCGATAACCACTTTTTCACGGTGCCCGGTTTGCTCATCCGCTTCTTCACGATAAGTAACACCTTCAATTACATTATCAAAATTCAACGTACCATTGATCTCTGCCATGATTACGTTGTTATATGGATCCCAGGTACAAATCATATCGCCTTTCTTCACTTTCTGTCCATCTTTCACAAACAAAGTAGAACCATAAGGAATATGAGCAGTATTCAATAAGCGATCTGTTTCTACATCAATGATTCTGATCTCACCTGTTCTTCCTACTACAACCTGCACTTTATTTCCTTCTGCATTTTCAACGTTTACAGTACGTAATCCATCAAACTGAACGGTACCATCAAACTTTGCATATAATGAAGAATCAACAGCTGCAGATCCGGCCACACCACCTACGTGGAATGTACGAAGTGTTAACTGTGTACCAGGTTCACCGATTGACTGTGCAGCAATAATACCAACTGCGTCACCTTTCTGAGCCAGATTTCCTGATGCCAGATTCTTACCATAACATTTAACACAAACACCTCTTTTACTTTCACAGGTAAGAACTGAACGGATCTCAACTGTTTCTATTCCTGCTTCTTCAATCTTCTTAGCAAGATCTTGTCTTATCTGATCACCAGCTTCTACCAATACAGCTTCGCTTACAGGATCCAATACATCATGCAATGATGTACGACCAGCTATACGATCTGACAATGGTTCAATGATATCCTCATTATCTTTTAATGCTGAAGTTGCAATACCACGCAGTGTTCCGCAATCTTCTTCCATAATAACCATATCCTGCGATACATCCACCAAACGACGGGTCAGGTAACCAGCATCGGCTGTTTTAAGGGCCGTATCCGCAAGACCTTTTCTGGCACCGTGGGTAGAGATAAAGTAATCCAATACATTCAATCCATTCTTAAAGTTGGAAAGAATTGGGTTTTCAATGATCTCTGAACCTGTAGAACCAGATTTTCTTGGCTTAGCCATCAAACCTCTGATACCACCCAACTGCTTGATCTGTTGTTTAGAACCTCTTGCACCTGAATCCAACATCATATATACTGAGTTGAAGCCTTGCTTATCGGCTGCTAATTCACGGATCAATGTTTCCGTGATTCTTGTATCTACACGGCTCCAGATATCTACAATCTGGTTATAACGTTCATTGTTTGTAATAAGACCCATGTTATAGCTATCCCACACTTCATCAACTTCAACTTTAGCATTTGCCAGTAATTCCTCTTTAACATCTGGAATAATCAGGTCATTGATACTGAATGACAATCCACCCTGAAAGGCAGTACGGAATCCTAAAGTTTTAATATCATCCAGGAATTTCGCTGTTTTGGGAACGTTAGTGATATTGATAATATCCCCAATGATCTCACGAAGATTCTTCTTTGTCAACAAAGCATTTACAAATCCAACTTCGGCAGGTACATGCTGATTGAAAATAACACGACCTACAGTTGTTTCTATCAATTTATGCTCCAGCAAACCATCTGCATTACGGATATTCGCTTTCACTTTTATCCATGCATGCATATCAATAACGCCTTCGTTATAAGCTATGATCACTTCTTCATTGAGTAGAATGCTTTGCCTTCACCACGTACGATTTCATCGCCTTCAGTTTTCTTTCCTTTTGTGATATAATACAGACCCAATACCATGTCCTGAGAAGGAAGGGTGATTGGTGTACCATTCTGCGGGTTCAAAATGTTATGTGAAGCAAGCATCAATAACTGTGCTTCCAATACAGATGCATGACTTAATGGTACGTGCACCGCCATCTGGTCACCGTCAAAGTCAGCGTTGAAGGCAGTACATACCAATGGGTGTAACTGTATTGCTTTTCCTTCAATCAACTTTGGCTGGAAAGCCTGAATAGATAAACGGTGAAGCGTTGGGGCACGGTTCAACATGATCGGATGCCCTTTCAAAATATTTTCTAGGATATCCCAAATCACAGCTTCTTTCTTGTCAACCAGTTTCCTTGCAGACTTCACTGTTTTTACAATACCTCTTTCAATTAATTTTCTGATGATAAATGGCTTGAACAATTCAGCAGCCATATCTTTTGGCAAACCACATTCATGCAGTTTCAATTCAGGACCTACAACGATAACAGAACGACCAGAATAGTCAACCCTTTTACCTAATAAGTTCTGACGGAAACGACCTTGCTTACCTTTTAATACATCACTCAATGATTTCAATGCTCTTCCACCTTCTGCTTTTACTGCATTTGATTTACGGCTATTGTCAAACAATGAGTCAACCGCTTCCTGTAACATCCTTTTTTCATTACGAAGGATTACTTCAGGTGCTTTAATTTCCAACAATCTTTTCAAACGGTTATTACGGATAATAACACGACGATAAAGATCATTCAGATCAGAAGATGCAAAACGACCACCATCCAATGGAACCAATGGACGAAGTTCCGGTGGAATAACAGGAATGTATTGCATAACCATCCATTCAGGACGATTATTGATTCTTGTATTTGCATCACGGAATGCTTCAACAACACTCAAACGCTTCAAGGCATCTGCCTTTCTTTGCTGAGATGTTTCGTTGGCAGCTGCATTACGCAAATCAAATGATAACTGATCCAGGTCGATACGCTGTAACATATCATGAACAGCTTCAGCACCCATCTTAGCGATGAACTTATTAGGATCATCATCAGGCAGATATTGATTATCTTTTGGTAATGTATCCAGTATATCTAAATATTCTTCTTCTGTCAACAGATCACCAGGATTTTGTCCTTTGTCTGCACGGATACCAGACTGGATAACCACAAAACGTTCGTAGTAAACAATCGTCTCTAATTTCTTAGAGCTTACGCCCAAGCAGGTAACCAATTTTGTTTGGTAAAGATTTAAAGTACCAGATATGAACAACAGGCACCACCAATTTGATGTGACCCATTCTTTCTCTACGTACTTTCTTCTCTGTTACTTCTACACCACAACGGTCACAAACAATACCCTTATAACGGATACGCTTATATTTTCCACAAGCACATTCATAATCTTTTACCGGACCGAAAATTCTTTCGCAGAATAAACCATCTCTTTCAGGCTTATACGTACGATAGTTGATCGTTTCAGGCTTTAATACTTCACCATAAGATCTTTCCAAGATATTATCAGGTGATGCAAGACCGATTGTGATCTTTGAAAAAGCCGCTTTGGGACGATTTTCTTTTCTGAAAGACATATTCTTGTTTCTAGTTTCTTGAATAAAATTTTGTTCCGGTCAAATCACCAATTAAGGTGTGAAGTTTTAATCAAACTTCAGATCAAGTCCTAAGCCTCTCAACTCATGCACCAATACGTTGAATGATTCAGGCACACCAGGTCTTGGTACATTTTCTCCTTTCACAATCGCTTCATAAGTTTTTGCACGGCCGATGATATCATCCGACTTAATCGTCAACAATTCCTGAAGAATATTAGATGCACCATATGCTTCCAATGCCCAAACTTCCATCTCTCCAAAACGCTGACCACCAAACTGAGCTTTACCACCCAACGGCTGTTGAGTAATCAAAGAGTATGGTCCGATTGAACGGGCATGCATCTTATCATCCACCATGTGGTGTAATTTGATCACATAGATAACACCAACTGTTGCTTTCTGGTGGAAACGTTCTCCTGTTTCACCATCATACAAATAAGTATGACCATGCATTGGAATATCTGCCTTCTTACAATACGCTTCAATTTCTTCAACAGATGCACCGTCAAAGATTGGTGTGGCAAATTTCAACCCTAATTTCTCACCAGCCCAACCTAAGATTGTTTCATAGATCTGACCAAGGTTCATACGACTTGGTACACCCAATGGATTCAATACGATATCAACCGGTGTTCCATCTTCAAGGAACGGCATATCTTCATGACGAACAATTTTCGCAACGATACCCTTGTTACCGTGACGACCAGCCATCTTATCTCCCACTTTCAGCTTACGCTTAACAGCAAGATATACTTTAGCCAACTTCAATACACCTGCAGGTAATTCATCACCAATGCTGATGTTGAATTTCTCTCTCTTATAACGACCTAATTCTTCATTGAATTTGATGCTATAGTTGTGCAACAACGTATTGATCTGATCATCCACTTTTGCATCACCCGTCCAACCTAATGGATTGATGTTTGCAAAGTCAAGACCACGAAGATTCTTCTCTGTGAATTTGGCACCTTTTCCAATCTGTACTTCACCAAAATTATTTGCGACACCAGTAGAAGTATGATTAGCCAGCAGTGTAGATAATTTTTCAATCAACACATCCATCAGATCATTTTCATTCTTTTCATGCATCTTCTCCAACTTCTCAATCATCGCCTTCTCTCTCACTTTACCATTCTTATCTTTCTTGGCTCTCTGGAAAAGTTTCTTACCGATAACAACACCTTCTACTCCGTTTGGAGCTTTTAATGAAGCATCTTTCGCATCACCGGCTTTATCACCGAAGATGGCACGCAGTAATTTTTCTTCTGGTGTAGGATCAGATTCTCCTTTTGGAGTGATCTTACCAATTAAGATATCACCTTCTTTTACCATAGCTCCTACTCTGATGATTCCATTTTCATCCAGATCCTTTGTTGCTTCTTCAGAAACGTTAGGAATATCCGGAGTCAATTCTTCTTCACCCAATTTTGTATCTCTTACTTCCAGTTCATATTCAGAAATGTGAACGGATGTAAACATATCTTCTTTCACAACTCTTTCGCTGATAACGATGGCATCCTCAAAGTTGTAACCTTTCCATGGCATGAATGCCACTTTCAGGTTTTTACCCAATGCTAATTCACCATTTTGCGTAGCATAACCTTCGTTAAGAAATCACCATTCTTTACTTTCTGACCTTTCTTAACAGCAGGATTCAGGTTGATACAGGTTTCCTGGTTCGTCTTTATGAACTTGGTTAGTTTATAAATCTTAAGATCATCTTCAAAACTTACTAATTTCTCTTCATCGGTCACGGTCGTAACGAACATGAATTTCATTTGCATCAACAAACTCAACCACACCATTTCCATCAGCATGGATCTGAATCCTTGCATCTCTGGCAGCTTTTCCTTCCAAACCAGTACCAACAATAGGCACATCAGCACGGATCAAGTGGAACAGCCTGACGTTGCATGTTCGAACCCATCAGGGCACGGTTAGCATCATCATGCTCAAGGAATGGAATCAATGAAGCACTCAAACCAACAATCTGGTTAGGAGCAACGTCCATAAATTCAACATCATTCTTTTCAAGAATCGGGAAGTCACCCGTTTCTCTACTGGCAATTCTATCTTCTACAAAATTTCCTTTATCATCCAAGTGCAGTATTTGCCTGTGCAATTTTTGCCAGATCTTCTTCTTCAGCACTCAGGAAATTTAATTCCTTCATGTTTACTTTACCATCATTCACTTTACGATAAGGTGTTTCAATAAAGCCCATATCATTGATCTTGGCATGTACACAAAGTGTAGATATCAAACCAATGTTTGGACCTTCCGGCGTTTCAATTGTACACAAACGACCATAGTGAGAATAGTGTACGTCACGAACCTCGAAACCAGCTCTTTCACGACTTAAACCACCTGGCCCAAGTGCTGAGATACGACGTTTGTGTGTGATTTCTGATAATGGATTCGTTTGATCCAGAAACTGTGATAACTGAGATGTACCAAAGAATGAATTGATAACAGAAGACAATGTTCTTGCATTGATCAAATCAACCGGAGTAAATACCTCGTTGTCTCTTACGTTCATTCTTTCACGAATCGTTCTGGCCATACGGGCCAAACCAACTCCAAACTGAGCATATAATTGCTCACCCACTGTACGTACACGACGATTGCTTAAGTGATCGATATCATCTACTTCCGCTTTACCATTGGTAAGACGAACAAGATATTTGATGATCAGAATAATATCTTCTTTGGTTAATGTTTTCTTCTGTAGTGGTAAGTCAACATCCAGCTTACGGTTGATCTTATAACGACCTACTTCACCCAGATCATAACGCTTATCACTAAAGAATAATTTATCAATGATACCACGGGCTGTTTCATTATCCGGTGCATCAGCTCCACGAAGCTGACGATAGATAAATTGAACCGCTTCCAACTCACTGTTGGAAGTATCTTTATTTAAAGTATTATAAATAATTGCATAATCACCACCTACATCTTCTCTCTGAATAAACACACTTGCTACTTCCATGTCAGAAATAGTTTCAATGGCTTCTTCATCAAGAACAGTATCTCTTTCCATTACGATCTCGTTTCTTTCAATAGAAACTACTTCGCCGGTATCTTCATCCACAAAATCTTCTACCCAGGTTCTCAGAACCCTTGCGGCTAATCTTTTGCCAAGGTATTTACCTAATGTTTTTTTATCTGTCTTTACTTCATCAGCCATACCAAACAATTCAAGGATGTCCTTGTCTGTTTCATAACCAATAGAACGTAAAAAGTGGTAACAGGGAATTTTTTCTTACGGTCGATGTAAGCAAACATCACATTGTTGATGTCTGTTGCAAACTCCATCCAGGCACCTTTGAAAGGAATTACTCTTGCAGAGTAGATCTTCGTTCCATTCGGGTGAACAGATTGACCGAAGAATACACCAGGTGAACGGTGTAACTGAGAAACAACAACTCTTTCAGCACCATTCACTAACGAAAGTACCACGGGGAGTCATGTATGGAATATTTCCAAGGAAAACGTCCTGAACAATGGTCTGGAAGTCCACATGCTCTTCATCATTACAGCTCAAACGAAGTTTGGCTTTAAGAGGAACAGCGTAGGTCAATCCTCTTTCCATACACTCTTCAATAGAGTAACGGGGCGGATCGATAAAGTAATCCAAAAACTCCAGTACGAATATATTTCTGGTATCCGTGATCGGGAAATTGTCTTTAAACACACGGAACAAACCTTCTACATTACGTTTGTCGGGAGTTGTTTCTAACTGAAAAAATTCTTTAAAGGACTGAATTTGTACTTCAAGTAAATCTGGCGTTTCTGCCAGGTGCTTGATCTTTCCAAAATCCACTCTTGAGTTCACTTTTGTTGAAGACATATGCGTAAAACCGGTTTTACTACGTTGACGACATACAAATCACTAACAGGCTATCATTTTTTTAGAAACAATAACCTATGAAAGTCAATTACTTACACATGATTTGGGATGTCAAAATATGTTTGGCCAAAATAAAGGATTGCAAAGGTAGGGATTTATAATTCTCAGCCAAGAAAAATTTGCTCACAATAACCCGGCCAAAATACCACAAACTGGCCATTTTCTGGACCAATTTGAAGTGCTATTTTGCTTCAAACTTAATCAATGAAATGGAAGAAAATTGTGGCTGAATATTTCACTTTTACCCGTGGTAACAGAATTGCTATTCTGGCTATTCTTGCTAATCTATATCTGTTGTCTTTTTTCTGCCTGACTTTCTAACAAAAAAAGTAACTCAGCAAAGAAATACAAAACGATACAACGTGGATTGACTTCTTTGAAAAGGATTGAACAAAGAGAAGCTGATAATACATCAGCTTATATCTAAATACAATGAGGACAATAGTTCCAACTATCAATATGACCGGAATTCCAATAATTATTATACAAAATCGAAAGGGGAATTATTTTATTTTGACCCGAATACTCTTTCTGCTGAAGGTTGGAAAAGATTAGGTCTTAGAGATAAAACTATTGGCACTATTCAAAACTATTTAAGTAAGGGTGGTAAGTTCAGAAAACCAGAAGATGTAAGCAAAATCTATGGTCTTTTCCCAAATGAATATGAACGGATAGCACCTTATATCAAAATTCAAGCGACAGAAAATATGAACGCATATAAGAACATATCCAGATACTAAAGAACACGAAAACCAACCTGCTAAAAATTATTTCCAAGACCTATTCAATCGTAGATATCAATATCGCAGATGCAAATGAATTGATTGCATTACCCGGAATAGGACCAAGTTTTTCGACAAGAATTATCAACTTCAGAGATAAACTGGGAGGGTTTTATTCTATTAATCAGGTTGCAGAAACTTATGGTTTACCTGATTCTACTTTTCAGAAAATAAAACAATACCTGAAATTGGAAAATACAGAGGTTCGAAAAATAAATATCAACTCAGCAACGGTTGATGAATTAAAAAACCATCCTTACATCAGGTATAATTTGGCAAACCCAATTGTAGCATACCGTAATCAACATGGAGCTTTTTCCAGAATTGAGGATCTGAAAAAAATAATGATTATTACTGACGAGCTATATAATAAGATTTCGCCTTATCTTACTATTCAATAAAAAACCCTTCGAATATCGAAGGGTTTAAAAAAATATTCAATATCCACACTTCATTACATTTCGGTGGACAAGAAGAAATTACGCAATCTCAACTTCAGCACCTGCTTCAGTCAATTTAGCTGCAATCTCATCAGCTTCTGCTTTAGAAACACCTTCTTTGATGTTCTTAGGAGCTCCGTCAACAAGATCTTTCGCTTCTTTCAATCCTAATCCGGTTAAATCTTTTACCAACTTAACAACAGCTAATTTAGAAGCACCACCACTCTTCAATACTACATTGAAAGCAGTTTTTTCTTCAGCTGCTGCTGCACCATCACCACCACCTGCTGCCATTACAACTGCTGCTGCTGCTGGTTCGATACCATATTCTGTTTTTAAGAAATCAGCTAATTCCTGAACTTCTTTTACTGTTAAGGCTACAAGGCCTTCTGCTAATGCTTTTACGTCTGCCATTTTGTTTGAATTTTTACCGTCTTCATTTCCGTTAAAAGAGGATCCGACGGCGATTTAAAAAAATTTGTTTTATAGTACAGCTTCGAGTTTTGAGCTCGAAGCTTATTACTCAATTTATTCTGCTTTTGCTTCTTCAGATGAAGTTGCATCATCAGCTGCCGGTGGCTCAGTTGCTTCTGGTGCCGCTGCTTCTGGTGCAGTTGCTTCAGCAACTGGTGCTTTTGTTTCTGCAACAGGTGCTTCTGCTCGGAGCTGCTGCTTCAGTTGCTGCTTCAGTTCTGCTTTAGCTGCTGGTCCGTTTTCAGCATGATTCAATAAAGCCGCCAATACTCTCTTAGCAGGAGATTGTAACAAGCCAATAACTTCACCGATCAACTCATTCTTAGTTTTGATCTGAGTTAGTGCTTTTAATTTGTCATCTCCCAGATAAATATCGCCATTGATAAAAGCAGCTTTCAATACTGGTCTTTCACCATTGCTTTCTTTGCGGAAAGAACTAATGATCATCGCAGGATCCTTCGGATTTTCAGAAAACATCAACGCCGTTACCTTATGCAATGATTCATAAACACCTGAATACTTTTCTGCATCTAAAGATTCCAATGCTTTTTTGATTAGCGTATTTTTTGCCACTTTCATTTCAACTTCTTTGCTGAAACAAGCACGGCGTAGTTTACCCACCTGTGCTACCGTTAACGATTCAGTATCGGCAACATAAAAATTATTGTATTGTGAGAACTTGCCTTTCAGCACTTCTATCACTTCGTTTTTTTGATCTTTTGTCATGACTTATTATTTGTCATCACCTTTAGGTCGAATCAGTTTAGTAATTAATGTACAAATGCTTTTGCATCAATTGAAATACCAGGACTCATAGAACTGGCCATGCTGATTCCTCTTACATAAGTTCCTTTTGAAGAGGATGGTTTTGCTTTCAGAATAGCATTGATCAACTCCTGACTGTTCTCAGCAATTTTTTCGGGAGTAAAACTGATACGACCGATAGAAGCATGTATAATACCAACTTTATCAACTTTAAAAGCGATTTTACCACCTTTTACATCATTGATTGCATTTGCAACATCATTTGTAACGGTACCTGTTTTAGGATTTGGCATCAGGTTACGAGGACCTAATACTTTACCTAATCTACCAATCTTAGGCATTACTGATGGTGTAGCGATGATCACATCGATATCTACCCAACCGCCTTCGATCTTTGTTACAAATTCATCCAGACCAACATAATCAGCACCAGCTTCTTTTGCTTCTGCTTCTTTATCTGGTGTACAAAGCACTAATACTTTTTTTGTTTTACCAGTACCGTGTGGTAATGAAACCGTACCACGGATAGCCTGGTCTGCTTTTTTAGGATCTACACCCAAACGGATGTGAAGATCAACTGATGCATCAAATTTGCAGGTAGTAATACTTTTTACCAGTGCAGATGCCTCCTTTAAGGAGTATGATTTATTGCCGTCTATTTGTGCGTTTACGACTTTTCTTTTTTTACTTATAAATGCCATTGTAATTCGTTTAAGGGTTCTTTAATTAATTTTCCCAAGGGGCTTTACCTTCAACATTAAGGCCCATGCTGCGAGCTGTACCAGCAACCATTTTCATGGCACTTTCAATTGTAAAGCAGTTCAGGTCAGGCATTTTATCTTCGGCGATTGCCTTTACCTGATCCCAGTTTACTTTACCAACTTTTGCACGGTTACTTTCCTTGGAACCCTTTTGAAGTTTAGCAACTTCCATCAACTGAATTGCAGCAGGAGGAGTTTTTAACACAAAGTCAAAACTCTTGTCAGCATAAACAGTAATTAATACGGGGATTACTTTTCCTTGTTTGTCCTGTGTTCTTGCATTGAACTGCTTACAGAAGTCCATGATATTAATACCCTTGGAACCCAGTGCAGGACCGATTGGAGGTGCAGGATTGGCCTGGCCACCCTTACACTGCAGCTTTACATAGCCGCTGATTTCTTTTGCCATTTTTTTATCTTTTTTGGTTATAGCGACCTTTCGTTCGCCAGTTGGCGTATTACTTAGTCTCCCAAATTCCTCGGCCTCCGTAAGCTTTAGCGAAGGAGGCAAAACTATTCCTCAGCCACATCCTTCGCTGAAACTATGATGTTAAAAAGGCTCGGAGGATAATAAAGAACTAATTGGGGCGGCAAAGGTAAGGGGAATATGGTGTCTGACAAAGTATTTTTAAAATAATTTGCCCAAATTAAGACCCCCAATTGACCGTCTTGTTGCGAAAGTCTATCCCAATATTTTCAGGACTCCTATCAGGGAACTGCATTCCTGCCGGCAAAGGCCAGTTTGCTACTCAACAAAAAACCATCCTACAAATGTGGATGGTTTTCAGAATATTTTGAAAATTATCTCTTAACTGATCTTTTCAACCTGCATATAATTCAATTCTACAGGCGTAGAACGGCCAAATATCTTCACTGTAACTTTCAGTTTTTTCTTTTCATCATTTACTTCTTCAATAGTACCATTAAAGTCGTTGAACGGACCTTCAATGATCTTAATCGTTTCACCAACTATGAACGGCTCACTCATGCTTACACCACCGGCTTCAGCCATTTCATCCATCTTACCCAGCATCTTATTCACCTCAGCTTTTCGTAAAGCAATCGGGTTTTCTTTACCTAGAAAATGAATAACATTCGGAGTGTTTTTTACAACATCTCTTAAGTCATCACTAAGCTTTCCTTCAGCAATTTCAATCATTACATAACCGGGGTAATAGTTTCTTTCCCGCATTACTTTTTTCCCGTTGGCAACTTTGTATACTTTTTCTACAGGAAGAAAAATTTGCTTTACCTGCTCCCAACCACCCCGGCTTACCTCTTTATCCAGGTATTCTTTTACCTTTTTTTCTTTGCCGCTTACCACACGAAGTACAAACCATTTTGTATCCTGCTGGTGTTCGTCTTCCGTGTGCCCGTTATTCTCCGTATTTTCTGTATTTGTAGTTACTTCCATTGCTTAGAAAAGTTTATCATAAACGAACTTCAATCCATTACCTGCTATAGTATCCATTAACAGTACAATCATTGTAATAATAATTGTAGCTGCTATTACAATCATGGTTGACTGTTGCAACTGAGGCCATGTAGGCCAGGTAACTTTCTCAGTCAGTTCTTTGTAAGAATCTTTAAAATAATTAGCGATCTTAATCATGTTATCAATTTGATATTTTTTAAACTATAAAAAATCAGCACGGGCACTAGGATTCGAACCCAGATCAAAGGTTTTGGAGACCCGTATGCTACCGTTGCACCATGCCCGTAATTAGCCTTTTTAACTTGCTGATTGCAGAAGCTAAATAGCCAGATATTTAAAGAACTTTTAAAAACAAAGTACCTGAGGCTCTATTTACCAAAGGTACTTTGTTTTATTGGAAGCTTCCTAAACAACTATTTATCACAGCGTTAAGTAAGCTATCTTATTTTATTTCAAAATCTCAGTCACCTGACCAGCACCAACAGTACGGCCACCTTCACGAATCGCAAACTTCAATCCTTTCTCCATCGCAATTGGCTGGATAAGTTTTACAGTCAACGATGTGTTATCACCAGGCATAACCATTTCAGTTCCCGCATTCAGCTCAACTTCTCCGGTTACATCAGTTGTACGGAAGTAGAACTGAGGACGATATTTCTGGAAGAATGGAGTATGACGTCCACCTTCTTCTTTACTTAATACGTAAACCTCACACTTGAATTCAGTATGTGGAGTGATAGAACCTGGTTTACAGATTACCATACCACGACGGATCTGGGTTTTCTCAATACCACGTAATAATAAACCTGCATTATCTCCTGCTTCACCTTCGTCTAATAATTTGCGGAACATTTCCACACCTGTACAGGTTGAAGTAAGAGGAGCTTCTATTAAACCAACAATCTCTACCGCTTCACCAACTTTAATACGACCTCTCTCAATACGACCAGTAGCAACAGTACCACGACCAGTAATTGAGAATACATCCTCAACAGACATCAAAAATGGCATGTCTACCGGACGAGGAGGAAGAGGAATATAAGAATCGACTGCAGCCATTAATTCTTCAACTTGAGCAACAGCTTCAGCATCACCTTCCAATGCCTTAATTGCAGAACCTTTAATGATTGGCGTATTATCACCATCAAAACCATAGAAAGTAAGTAGTTCACGGATCTCCATTTCTACTAACTCTAATAATTCAGGATCGTCAACCAGGTCAACTTTATTCATGAAAACTACAATAGTAGGTACACCAACCTGACGAGCAAGCAGGATATGCTCTTTCGTTTGTGGCATAGGTCCATCAGTTGCAGCAACTACCAGGATAGCGCCGTCCATCTGGGCAGCACCAGTAATCATATTTTTTACATAGTCAGCATGACCTGGACAGTCAACGTGGGCATAGTGACGATTTACAGTCTGATATTCAACGTGGGCAGTATTAATTGTGATACCTCTTTCTTTTTCTTCAGGAGCACCATCAATTTCATCATACTTTTTTGCAACGTTACCCATACCTTTTGTAGAAAGGATTGAAGTAATAGCTGCTGTTAATGTTGTTTTACCGTGGTCAATGTGACCGATAGTACCAATGTTAACGTGGGGTTTTTCCCTCTTAAAGGTCTCTTTTGACATTGTTATCTGTTTTAAGTTGTGTTTTACAAAAATTGTTGTTTTTATTAAGAAATCGAAAACAATTAAATGCCTTCCGACATTCTTAAATTTTCAATTTTTTTTACTTTTTTCCTGCATTTATCAGGAATGATCTCTTTTTTTCTTACTTCCCCAGTTAAGAGAGCCGTTAGTGGTCCCGATAGCTATCGGGAGAACTCACGACCTTCCCGATTATCATCGGTCCCGATAATTATCGGGATACCACTGAGCTTGACTTTCACTAATTGCTCAAAGAGCCGTTAGTGAGAATCGAACTCACGACCTCTTCCCTACCAAGGAAGTGCTCTACCACTGAGCTACAACGGCTTTTCCACTGCCGTCGCAGGCAGTAATCGAAATGGAGCGGAAGACCGGGCTCGAACCGGCCACCTGAAGCTTGGAAGGCTACCGCTCTACCAAATGAGCTACTTCCGCTAATAACCAGAAAAATCAAAACAAAGAACTTTAATCCACCTTCGTTAAAACTACGGTGAAAAATGTGGGCAGAGCTGGATTCGAACCAACGTACTCGTGAGAGAACAGATTTACAGTCTGTCGCCTTTAGCCACTCGGCCATCTGCCCCCATGATCAAATCTTACGATTTGAGAACTAACTATTAAAGAATATAGATTCAAAAATAGCTGAGCCGAAAACTGGAGTCGAACCAGCGACCTACTGATTACAAATCAGTTGCTCTACCAACTGAGCTATTTCGGCTTAAATTTTAGCAATAAAGAACTACCCCCATTTTTGGGAAGGCAAAGGTAAGGGAATTTAATAATTGGAAAAATTTTGAAGTGTATTTTTTTCCTTGTTTTCAGGTAGTTGTGAATAATGTTCTGAAAACATTAAATCCTGAAAGACGTTTCGAAACATTTTATAGTGAAAGAAGGGTGGAAATAACAACCCCTTAATTATAAAAGGCTCCGTTTTCACAGAGCCTTTATAATTTAAGCTGCTTTTTTTTCTTTATTCTTTTTAATCTGGATTATCATAGAGTCAAGTGCATCGTCAAACGACTCTTCGAATGATTTAGAAGTTGATTTTACAAAAAAATTGTGTCCTGGCACATGTACTCTGATCTCTGCAATCTTGTCTTTAATCGCATGTACTACATTGTCTAGTTTCAAAAACACATTTACCCGGATAATACGATCATTGAAGTTGGTAAGTTTATCGAGTTTTTTGTTTACATACCCGATCAACTTAGTGTCTGCATTAAAATGAACTGATTGAATGTTTACGTTCATAATCATCATGGTTTTAATCTGTGAAACAATAATTTAAAGAACTAAAGTGGATTTTTCTCCAAAAGTGTCCTGATTTTTTATCCAGTTCAAGTTACGGAAAACAAATCTTTTCCCAAAAGAAAACGAGCAAGTTTTTTATTGTGTTAAGCGTAAATCTTTATGATTTTGGATGGGCTTTTTTGTGAACATCCTTTAGTTTTTCGATTGTATTGTGAGTATACACCTGGGTAGCTGCAAGGCTGCTATGACCTAGTAATTCTTTTACTGCGTTGAGATCTGCTCCATTATTCATTAAGTGAGTCGCAAATGTGTGGCGAAGTACATGCGGACTCTTTTTTTCCAGTGTGCCTGCTCCTGAAAGATATTTGTTGACTAATAGATAAGCATATTTGGGATATAGTTTTTTCCCCTTTTCTGTAACAATCAATGTATCATCGACTTTGTTAAATTCTTTTTTCTTTAACTGCTGATACTCTTTTATCATTTCTATAATATCCATTCCAACGGGTATCACCCTTTCTTTACTCCCTTTACCCAATACTTTAATCTGGGATCTGCTGAAATCGACTTGTTTATCTTTTAAACCAATTAATTCGCTTAAACGCATTCCGGTTGCATAGAAAATGGAAATCAGCATTTTCGCATTCAAGGTCTTCCAATCTTCTGTCCCATTATTTAGTAAATCAATTAAATTTTCCGTTTCAGACTCCTTAATGAACACGGGCAATCTTTTACCAATCTTAGGGCTGATGACCTTGCTCATCGGCGAAACCTCAATGAGCGTCAATTTTGAGCTGGTATTTAAAAAAAGACTTGAGACTTGATATTTTTCGATTGATAGACCGGGAACTCAACCCTGAACTCTTCAGATAAGCCAACCAGCTACGAACTGAGTTATGATTTATGGCACTTAGCTTTGTTTCTCCAAATTGGGACTTTAAATATTCGAAGAATCCAGATATATCAGTTTTATAGGAGACAATAGTGTTTGTTGAATACCTTTTTTCGAATTGAAGGTATTCAAGGAAAGATTGAAAGGATTGAACTAGTGATACTGGCATATTGCTTAATAATGCTACTCCTATAAAAACAGCATATGAACATAAAAAAAGACAGCTACAAAGTTATAAAACTCTGCAGCCATCTTCTAATATCATTGCTTACCGACAGATTAGATTTCGATCTTTCCGCAGGCTATATTTTGCTTGTAAATTGCTTTTAACACTTCACCACGACGTCTTACAGATGGCTTAGTGAAGCTTTGACGATCTCTTAATTGTAACAAAACTTTCGATTTCTCGAACTTCTTTTTGTACTTCTTTAGTGCTTTGTCAATGTTTTCGCAATCTTTTGAATCTATTATTAGCATAACTTATATACCTCCTTTGGTACTTTTTTTTGGATTGCAAAGATAAGAGGAAAATTGGAAATATAAAATTGGAAAAAGAAATCATTTACTTTGCTAACATGTTTACAGGCATTATTGAATCAACCGGGATCATAAAAAAGGCGGTTTCCAACGGCTTAAATAAGACTTTTTGGATAGAATCAGGCATTTCTGCTCAACTTAAAGTAGATCAAAGTGTGAGCCACAGCGGCGTTTGTCTGACGGTGGAAGCTATTAATGAGAATACACACCAGGTTACCGCTATTGATGAAACACTGCAAAAAACATCCCTATCTACATGGAAAGCCGGAGAAACAGTAAATCTGGAAAGATGTCTTGCAATGGGGGGACGGTTAGATGGTCATATTGTCCAGGGACATGTTGATTGCGTCGCCATATGCAAAAAAGTGAAAGAAAAAAAAGGGAGTTGGGTCCTGACTTTTGAATTTCCCAAAAAATTTGCCGGATTAGTAATTGAAAAAGGATCGATCAGTGTTAATGGAATAAGCCTGACTTTATTTGATGTAAAGAAGAAAAGTTTTTCGGTCGCCATTGTGCCTTATACATATGCCCATACCAATATCAATTCGTTAAAGGCCGGGAGTCCTGTTAATCTTGAGTTTGATCTGATCGGTAAATATTTGCTTAGACAAATGGAAATTAAATAGCCTGTTGTAATTCTGAGATTGATCTAATGAAGAAAATTCTACAATACCTGATCCTGGTACTCATTACAACTGTTTCATTTTTATTTTCTCCAAAACCCACTCATAATGAAGGACCTGATCAAAGATTGTCCGGTAAATTATATTCAGCTTAACCAATATATGGGATTCAGTATGAATTGTGATGCCATTGAATTTATGGGGGGCTCAGTTAATCCAGGATATTTATTTCACCAAAACTATTCCCGGCAATCAAGGCCATTATATTTAATTGCTGGTTCCATTGCCGGATACACTTTATACTATCTTACTACTCCCTTTCATCAAGCAATAAATAAAAAAGCAAGCTCCTGGTTCAGCAATCAAATCCCTGATGAAGATGTTTCATTATATCTATCACATTATGCCGGACTTATTCTTATCAATCTTTTGGTTCTTATTTTTTCCCTTTTACTATTTGAGAAAATAATTATTTATGCAACTGGAAACTGGAAAAACGGACGAATACTTAAATATGCATTATTTCTTTTATTAATCTCAACCCACATAACTAAAACCTTTTTCTGGACGCCACACCAGCAGATGTTCAATACTATTCTGCCTCTATTATGTATCTGGTTATTTATAAAAATAATAAATAATGATTTTTCAAACCGGCAATTATTTTTATTAAGTTTATTGAATGGCATTTTAGTGCTACTTTATGGAAGTTTTTTATTGCTCCTGCCGATCTTTCTTATTGCCATATTTTACAAACACATAAAGACTACAAAACAGCCATTCAAGAATGTAATTAAATCAGCTTTTATCAGTTTCATTGCTTTTTGTATCCCTATACTTTCATGGATATTGATTCTCAAAATATTGACAATTGATTTTTATAGCCACGAAACCTTCTATTTCAGAGAATTTGTGTGGGTTCTAGATGCGTTGAAAGATTCGCAACGAAATTTAGTGGCAGAAATGTCGGCAAACGCTTTTACCTATCTAAAAACAACAGCGATTCTTATTTTTCCTCTTGTTTTTCTGGTACTCTCACTTGCATTAAAAACAAATAATCGAATTCAGTCAGATAGGATTAAATCAAACCTATTAAATCACATTTTCATAATGAATGCATTATTACTTTTGGTTTTCTTCTTTTTTCTGGGGTATTATACCGACCGATTGACATATACCCTCTGCCCCCTTTTTATCACATATGGAGCTATTCAACTAAATAAAAACTCTTTAACCCAAATTAAAATCACAGGAATTATACTGTTAATTTTAATTTGGCATTTCTTTCTCCTGTTTAATGAGATGCCACATTTCAGTAACAGGTTCTACCATTAATAGCTGAATCTATTATTGGTATTCCAAGGCAAAAGTTATTGTATATTAGCCACCGATTAACCCATTAAATGCAAAATTCAATACAGCAAACCAAATTCTTCCCAGCGCTAGAAGGATTAAGAGGTATTGCAATTATTGCTGTAATTATTTACCATAATTTTCCTTATGGAGATTCACTTTTTGTATGGCTTGGTGTTGATCTCTTTTTTGTTTTATCGGGATTCCTGATCACAAGTATTTTATTCAGGTCGGTTAACACAGATAAACCCGGAGGCTTATTTTAAAAAATTCTACATCCGCAGGGCTTTACGGATTTTCCCACTTATATTACTTATTCTTATTTGCCTTCTTATTCTTATTCCCAGCTTTGGGCATATTTAATCATGAGGTAAGTGAATACCAGGAAGACAAGTTCTGGTTTATTTTTTATGCCCAAAACTGGCTATTCACCAATAATTTTCCAGAAACCTCAAATTGTTTAAACCACTTCTGGTCACTTGCCGTAGAAGAGCAGTACTATATTATCTGGCCGATTGTAATCATCCTGTTACGAAAGCCAAAATACCTGATAACTTTTCTGATTGGCTTTCTGATTTTCTTATTTGTATTCAGAAGTATGATCTGGAATGCCCAGTATGAAGGATTTAATTATACCAACTTCTATACTTTTACAAGGTTTGATGGTATTTGCATCGGAAGCATGATTGCTTTGCTATCCATTCAAAAGAAAGAATTTCTGTTAAATCATACATCCTCGATTGTTGCCGGATTAGCGGCTTTGAATTTCATCTTTTACTTTGCCAACACATCTGGTGATCTACCTTACCTTGCCTTTATAGGATATACAACTTTTGCAGCTATGTTCGGGATCCTTGTATATGAACTTTCCTATGGGAATAATAAATGGCTTAAATATCTATTTGGCGCAAAGCCATTACGATTTCTTGGCCGTATTTCATACGGACTCTATATGTTTCACTGGCCGGTTCATTATTTTTTACGAACCCCTTTACAGGATTTTTTCAAATCCAATTTTGAAACTTCCAATCTGTATATTCATATTTTCACCGCGGTAATTACAACGTCTCTTTCCATTTTATTAAGTCTGGCCAGTTATTATCTTTTTGAAATAAAATTTTTACGGCTGAAGGAAAAATTCCAGTAAAGGTTTTGCGTTAACTCTCAGATAAATTCTCTTATTTTGAGTATGTCAATCAGCACATTATCAATCTTGATTCCCTGCTATAACGAGGAGAAAATGATCGGCTCAATTTTGAAAAAAATCATCGAAGTTGATTGTGGGCTAAAGAAAGAGATCATTATTGTAAATGACAATTCCTCTGATAAATCTGCTGAAATTATTGAACAGTTTATTAATAACCATCCGGGTTCTGATATTAAACTACTTCAACATAGCGAAAATAAAGGTAAAGGTGCCAGTATACAAACTGCATTATCTTCCGTAAACGGCGATGTAGTGTTAATACAGGATGCAGATCTTGAATATAGTCCATCCGAATACCAAAAATTGCTAAAACCAATTATAGATGGCTTTGCTGATGTTGTTTATGGAACAAGGTTTAAAGGTGGAGAAGCGCATAGAGTTTTATTTTTTCTTCATACGATCGGAAATAAATTCCTCACTTTTCTATCAAATCTTTTTACCGGCCTCAATTTGTCTGACATGGAAACAGGTTATAAGATGTTTCGAACAGCAGTCATTAAAAATATCAACCTGAAAGAAAAAAGATTTGGATTTGAACCAGAAATTACTGCCAAAATAAGCCGTATCAAAAACATCAGGATATACGAAGTTGGTATTTCCTATTATGGAAGAACCTACAATGAAGGAAAGAAAATTGGCTGGCGGGATGGTTTCAGAGCTTTATACTGTATTTTAAAATATAACATTTTTTCAAGAAAATAATTTGGACTCAACAGATAATACCGGCAATGAAATCCTGGAAGTGATAGCTGATGCGAACCAATTTAATCGTTGGATGTATCAAACAATAAAACCATTTCTATCCGGTTCCATTCTGGAAATTGGTAGCGGTATCGGAAACATTTCTTCGTTTCTCATTGAAAATGAATTGACAGTTGCTCTTTCAGATACTGATCCATATTATGTAGAAACGTTGAAAAATAAATTTCGCTCATCAAAAAATCTGACTGGTGTATTTACTATTGATCTCATGCATAAATCATTTTCAAAAGAGTATGATTTTCATAAAGAAAAATATGATACGATATTTTTATTGAATGTACTGGAACACATCTCTGACGATAAAATGGCAATCAATAATTGCACTTTTTTACTTAAACCTGGAGGTAAATTGATCGTACTAACTCCCGCTTACCCTTTTTTGTTTTCCACACTCGATAAAGCATTGGGTCATTACCGGCGCTATAGATCAAAACAACTAAAAGGAATATTTGAATCAAATGAATTAGTCCTGCAAAAAAATTTCCATTTTAATACAATAGGTATAATTGCATGGCTATATGCCAAAATCCGACGATTAAAAACAATTCCATCAGGAGAAATGGGGCTTTTCAATAAAATCGTTCCTTTTTCAAAATTTCTGGATAAGTTCAGCTTTCGTAAAATTGGTCTTTCAGCAATTATTGTTGGAACTAAAAAAGATAATTTTTAATAATTGTTACAGCAACTAACTCATATCATCATTGTTTCTGTGATTTGTATCATCTGGGGCTTACCTGCTTTTATTTATTGTACAAAAAGGGGAATTGAAAAATCCTGGCTAAGTGATGGTATTGGAAGCTGGGTCTTTCTATTCTTCTGCGGAATAGTTAGTCTTTCGCTGATTTCTTCCATGGTAGTACTTTTAGCACCTTTACAATTCCAATATTTACTGAGTGGAACAATCTTGTTACTTTTCTTTCTTATTGCAGGCTTCAAAAAAACACTATACGACATACTGACCAAATTAAGAGATGTAAAAAAGCCTTCGACCCCGGTTTTTATTTTTGGAATCTCCTGTATTTTACTTTTTATCGTTCTTGGAACATTAAAACCCGTAAATATTGACACCCAACTGTATCACTTACAAATTATCAGATGGACCAATGAATACGGGACGGTACCCGGATTAGCTAATCTTTATCCAAGGTTAGGCCTGGGCTCAAATTGGTTTAACCTTATCAGTTTTTTTCACATACCTGTTTTCGGAAATACCAATTTTACGTTTCTTAATTCTACAATAGCTATTTGGTTTATGATATGGTTATTGCATAAATGGAATTTTTATTTGACTGCCAGCAACGATCAATTAAATAAAGCATATGCCCTATTCTTTTTTCTTTTGCTTATTTATTTTTTGTTTGACTGGCAGCTATTCAGAGATACTGCCAATTCCACCAGTTATGATTTTATTGTAACCGCTCTTACAATAATGGTATTAACGTATATTCTGGAGAATAGTTATAAAAAAGAAGTACAAAACTACTCGCCAATACTTCTTCTGTTTTCGTTAACAATTATTCCCTTTAAACTATCAGGCATATTCATACTATTTCCAATATTCTTTTATTTAACCGGATTTGGGAAAATGTCAATTTGGGTTAAATCAATTGTAACAGGAATCATCGTGCTAATTCCTTTGTTTCTCAAAAATTATTTTATTACAGGATACCCCCTTTTCCCATCCACATTATTATCAGGTAATCCCGATTGGAAGCTACCACTTGAAATGACTGAACGATTTCAGGAATATGTATTATATGTAAATAAATTTTATAACAATACTATTGGCTTTATTTTTAGCTATGACAAAACTGCTTTTAACTGGATTCCATTCTGGTTTGACGGCATTCTTATTAAGCATAAAGCTTTGCTCCTGCTTTCCGCATCATCATTAATACTTCTTATCAAGAACCGGATAAGAAAAACAAACTTATTCATCATAAGTCTTTGGCTGATGTTTGCCGGGTGGTTCTTTACTGCACCTGATCCACGGTTTGCATATGGGTTCCTTCTTTTATTGGCTTTCTTTCCCATTTCAATTATGTTGTCAAAATATTTTTCTGGCGCCAGATTATATTCCATCCTTTTATTGATGCTAACCCCTATTATACTATATTATACATTTAAAAAGTCGGAACCAATTTTAAAGGATAACAAATATTTATTTACAGTTATCCAAAACGATATTCCGCCTTACAAAGAAAAAAATAGTACGAACGGAAATTATTACGAACCTGAAAAAATATATGACAATTGGAATAACCGTTGTTTTTATACCCCATTACCCTGTATTTGTGAAGAAAATCCATACCTCCAAAAAAGAGGAAACGTCATTAAAAAAAGGTTTCAGGATGAATCCAATAACTGACAGTAATTTTATTAAAAATTATAATTACTGATAAATGAGGAAAGCAGCAGAATTATTATATAAAAGACCTTTTCTTATTTTTCTACTTTTCCTGTTAGTAGCATACCTGCCAGTTCTTTTACCTTATTTCCATTTAAAGAATGACCTGATATCTCAAAATCTTCCGACTAGGTTCGTTTTCAGTGAAGCACTCTACTCTGGTTTTGAACCCTTCTGGAATCCTTATCTGCATTATGGTTCACCACAATACGGGGATATGAATAATGGATTCTGGAATCCGATGCAATGGCTTATTGGCTCTACGTTTGGCTATACTATTTATTCTATCACTTTTGAAGAGTTATTTTATATACTTATCGGCGGATGGGGTATGTATAAAGTGACAAAAGAGTTTTTTAGTAAAGATGTTGCTATTATTACGGGATTAACTTATATGTGCTGTGGTTACCTTACCGGTCACCTTCAATATTTTTGCTGGATAACCGGAACCGGATATTTTCCCTTTGTTCTTTTATACTTTATTCGGATTAATAAAAATCCAATAATTAAAAATTTTCTATTCGGCGGAATTAGTGTTTTCCTTTTTACAGCGTCAACACACCCGGGATTAATAATCGGGTCTGCCTATTTTTTTGCTTTTGCATTGTTGATGATCTATTTCAACAGAAAAGGAATATTACAGCAATTGTATCATAAAAGATTCTGGCGTATAAACCTGACTTTCCTGTTAATTAGCTGTGCATTATCCATCGTTGTTATTTATAGTAATATAGAAGTACTAAAATACATTTACAGAGGAACAAAAGTTTCGATGGAGCAAACATTAATGACTCCAACCTCTTTGCAATCCTATTTATCCTTATATCTACCTCTACCTGTTCATAAAACAAGTTTTTTCAACACCGATATTGCCATGCGAAATGTTTATATCGGTATTGCTCATTTTATCGGGTTAATTTTTATTGTCAGACTAGTTTCAAAAAGAGTACTTATTTCTTTTGGCCTTCCTTTGCTTTTCTTTATTCTTTTATCTGCCGGTAGTTATTTTAAAATATTTGCCTGGAAGTTTCTGCCTTTTTTAGGATTTGTAAGACTAAATGGCGAGTTCACTTACTTTGTCATCCTTCTACTATTGCTATATGGAAGCGCAGGCATACACGATCTTATGCAAAAGAAAGTTTCCTGGCCAAACAAGGCTTTGTCATATTTTATGATTGGCACTGTTTTAATTTCTTTATTGGCCTTCATATTAATCATCAGCACCAGGACATTCGATCTTATTTACCGGCAATAATTTTTCTTCATTAAAAGAAAGTATTAAATCGCTTATTGACAGTACCAGTATCTGGGACCTATTATTAATTCAGTCATTCATTCAAATTATTACACTTTATTATTTTCGGAAATATTTCAACAAAAAAGCTGTACTCAATTTTGTGCTATGTATAAATCTTATTCTTATTACCTGGTTTACATTGCCTTTTACCGGATTGGGAATGATGTCAAAAAAGGAGGTACAGAGTATCATCAGTAAATTCCCAAAAGGAATACAACCACAGGAATTGGTTTCTATTAATAATGCCAGTTATATCAACCCACCGGATGAAACACAATTTCAACTGATTGCATCATATAGTAAAAAGATTGGCAGTATGGTGCTTGATCAATATCCCGTGCAACTCAGAACGAATGAAGCTTTTATCGGAGATAATAAACTATACGAATTTATTAAGAAACAGTCATTCCTTTTTTTGAGTGACGACACAGTGATCAATACCAGAACAAGTTTTGATTCAAGTAATATTCAGGTTCAAAGATCTGGTCCGGGATTAATAAAATGTACGATTGATAATCCTGATTTCAAATGGCTAACCTTATTACAAAATAATTATAAATATTGGGAAGTACGGGTTGACAATAAAGTTGTAAATCATCTACACTGCTTTCAAAACTTTCATTTCAATACCTGTAGAACAGGGGCGGCATAAAATTGAATTTCGGTTTAATGCTGAACCTATAAAAAAACTTGCATGGATAAATATCATTCTGCTACTGGGTGCGATTTTAATTGCAATCTATCCCAAAACCGGATATTCCAGTTTATTTAAATAGACTTTCCTTTTAGTGCAGTAACAATTGCCTGGTCCATCATTCTTTCGGCATAGGGTCTTGATATTTCATTGAGCCGCTCAATGGCTGAATGGATCTCATCTTTTGTACCCTTTGTCATCAATTTCTTTAATTCGGCAATTGCCTTTTCTGTATTTTCTTTCTCTCCCTTATTTAATAATTCATTATTCTTGTCAATAAATTTCTGAGTAGTAGCTATTATCTGTGTAGCTTCAGTTTGTGCTTCAACCAAAGCTCTTATCTGTATATCCTTCTTTGCATTCGTAACGGAGTCCAATAACATTTTTTCAACTTCTTCATCTGTCAGTCCGTATTGTGGTTTTACTTCAATTGTCTGTTCAACTCCACTTCTTAGCTCCTTTGCTTTAACCATAAGTATTCCATCTGCATTTACCAAAAAGGTAACTTCCACTTTTGGCATACCTGCAGGCATACCCGGAATGCCTGCAAGATTAAATTCGGCTAGTTTACGATTATCTTTTACAAGATCTCTTTCACCCTGATAAACTGATATCCGTATTCCGCTTTGTCCATCTTTTTGTGTTGTGTATTGTCTGGATGCTTTAGAAGGAATCTTAGAATTTCTTGGAATCAGCATGTCCATCAAGCCACCCATTGTTTCTATTCCTAATGATAATGGTGTAATATCCAACAACAGAAAATCTTTATTATTACCCGCCAATATATCTGCTTGTACAGCAGCACCTAAAGCCACTACTTCGTCCGGATTAAGTGTATCATGAACTGGTTTTTCAAAAAAACCGGCAACCGATTTTTTTACCAGTGGCACCCTTGTGGAACCTCCAACCATTATTACTTCATCAATATCATTAATTGTGAGTGCTGCATCTTTTAACGCATTTCTGCAACAACCAATCGTTCTCTCAACGAAATGTAGAATTAACTTTTCAAAATCCTTTTTACCAAGTTCAACTTTATACTCAGCAACTTTTCCTGAGTAAACCTCATGTTGACTTAAGTATACTTTGGCTTCTTCTGCTGCCAACCTGAATTCCTGAGATAATTTCTTATCCGCATTTACTTTATCAGTTGTGAGTCCTGATTTTTCTATCCAATAATTTACAATCGTCCTGTCAAAATCATCGCCTCCCAAATAGGTATCACCATTGGTTGAAAGCACTTCAAAAATCCCGCCTGCATATTCTTAATATAGATACATCAAACGTGCCACCACCTAAATCGTATACTGCAATGGTTTTTGTTTCATCTTTATTTAGCCCAATGCCATAAGCCAAACTTGCAGCTGTCGGTTCGTTTACAATACGAAGCACATCCAGACCTGCCAATTTACCAGCATCCCGGGTAGCTTGTCGTTGTGCATCATTAAAATAAGCAGGAACTGTAATCACTGCTTTATTTACTGGTGTCTTTAAAATATGCTCGGCTCTCTTTTTGAGTTCTTTTAATATATAAGGAGGATAATTCAATAGGTGAATAGAATTTATCACCAACCTGCACTTTAACAAGGCTATCGGTATTATCATCAATTACTTTATATGTATAATATCCTTTGTAATCCTTTACATCATTGTGCGATTTCCCCATTAATCTTTTTACAGAAAAAATGGTATTGTGTGGTTCTTCAATCAGCTTTGCTTTTGCTTCCTCTCCGACAGTTATAACACCACCCTCTCCAAAATGAATGATAGAAGGAACCAAAGCCACTCCATCGAATTCTTTTAAGACTGTTGGGTTTCTGTTATCAGGATGAATCACTGCCACCAGGCTATTCGTAGTGCCAAGGTCAATACCTACAATCATTTCCTGTTTTTGCAAACTACCTGTCGCTATATTAATTGGAATTTTTCCCATGTGGCAAAATTCGTTTATCGGAAGCGTAAAAAAAAGTCCTGCCGAGGCAGGACTTTTCGTAATCAGGAATATTTTTTTATCGCATCAGGTACATTTTACCATAGCCTTTATTAAAATATTTATCGGTTTTATCACCATCTGCCTTGTATTTATCTAATGCTTTACCATTTAAATTAGTAACCACTCTATACAAGTAGATTCCATTTGCCAGTTTCTGAGCCATACTGATCGGTACCATCCCATTTGAAATCAGTAATATTTCTACCAATATGCAATGGGCCTAATTCATCTTTTGTTATTTCCCGGACTATTTTTCCGGTAATCGTCATTATTTCAATTTTAATATTCTGCGGCACTTCATTACCTGTTATTGTGAATACAAATGCAGTAGATGTTGTAAATGGATTCGGATAATTCAGCATATTTGAGATCATTGGCTTATTGATCACTTCAAAGATCACCCTGTATTCAATGTCACCGGCTTTATTATTGCTTTTATCTTTTCCGGTTACGATCAATTCATATTCCCCGTCTACAGTAAAATATGGTTTGAAGTTGATCGTTGCTGTATTATCGGGATTAGGCGCCTGGCCTGCAGGTGTAAACTGCAATGTATCATTACTAAAATAATATCTTCTCAGACTTCCATTAGGAAATCTCACTTGCAATGTAAGCAATGAAGTATCATCCAGTATCATCCATTTGGCTTCATCTTTTAGTTTGACAATAATATCCGGTTTTGATGATACAATATCCCTATTCAAAATATGCACTCCATCAAAAGTTACATCGAGCAATGGATTAAGACTGTCAGGTTTAACATATAGATTCTTAAATGCAAAATTATTAAAGTGATATTGCTCTGGTTGATCATCATCAGGGTTTGCTTCTATGTACAATGTATTATTACCCGGGAAGTTATTGGTACTTATTGAAGCTGATAAATGAATTGTATCATTTGGCGTTCCATAAATTGTCAATGGCCGTTTCTTTGAAACAGGAATAATATTGGCAACATTATTCTTATCCGTAATGATCAACTTCACTTTCACACTGTCAAATGGGATATGACTAACATTTTTAAATGCCACTTTATATACCAGTGGTTCACCTACATCCAAAGAATCTTTTTCCTGTAAGAAATATATTTGGAGCAATAGCACCTTCAGGAGCAGGATCGAATAATATCCGCCAATAATTTAACTGGTATGGCAGTGTAGTTGATCTTATCTTTTACATACAATTTCAATTTCAAGTAAGGATAATTTACCGCACTTATACTTGAAATATCAAAACTCTGAAGATCCGGATTTAATCCAGTTAGTAAAGTTGTCTCCTGACCTGCTGCATTGACTCCAATCAGATTTAATCTGACAGAATCAATTCCAGGCAGATCAGGAAGGGCTGAACCATTAATCTTAATTGTATGCCATTGTTTCGCTTTACCATATAATGGCGACTGAATATATCCTGCCGTATCAGACGTTTTAATATTTGCAGTAAGCGCTATTTTATCATAAATAGTTTCTCCGAATGCAGATACTGGTTGTAACCCACCTGAACTATTTTTCTTATAAATAAATATCCAGGTTCTTGGTCTATTGAAACTATCCAAATTTGCAAAACCCTGATTTTTGAATGTATGATATAAGGAATTTCCTGAACCATAGAATGAAGTATCTGCTCTCCATGCATCTGGATATGCAGGTGGGATTGGAGTCGAGGATGGCACATTAACTCTTGCCACAACAATGAACCCACTTGGAACAATATTATTCAAAAAATTCATCATTTTCCGGCGACCCGCGGTATCCAGATAAGAATACTCAAAATTAAACTCCCTTCTAGACCCGCAAGTTGATGTCAGGCTTTCATATAAGCCCACCTGTTGGACCATACGAATTCTGCCATGGAATTAAAGAATTAGGGTTAAATACATTAAGGATTACGGCATTATAAAGAGCAACCTCCTCCAATATATGTATTGCCATTTACTGGCAACAGTAAATTCAGCTTGTTGAGTACCCCCTTCCGGGAAAATAGTATTTCTGGCAAAAATATTCTGGAATGCTGAATCAAATTCCCATTTCTTATTGGGCTGAAGCAGTAATCTATTTGTTTCAGATTCTAAATGCTGATAATAATGAGACTGTCCAAATCCATCTGCATGATTCGCTAGATAAGTGAATGAAGAATAATTCCAATTAGGCGATCCACTAGATGGAATAACGGCTGTTCTCCAATAATAAACGGTACTATCAACAAATACAACTCCGGGATTAAATTCTATAACACCCCCTTTTGAAGAAACAGTTCTTTCAACTTTTAGTGGAGAATTAAATAGTTTGGTTGTGTCGATCTCAAACTTATATTGTTTTGTAGCCGCAAATGCATTTGCTGTAGAAGCCTGAAATTTAATACCCTGATTGTTAATTATTGAAAAGTTGAACGGATATACTGGCCTTAATTCATCTTCAAAAATGAACACATCTTTTGTAATACAATTATTTGATTCATACAATTCATCCACTTCATTGTCAGCATCAATACAGATCGAAATTTTATTTAACCCTTTATCTCTTGTTGCCACGATTGGAAGGTTGATACTGATGGAATCGCTATATCTGATTCCTGGGATCGTATCCCTCCAGACAACCTCTGTAACCAGGTTAGGATATGTTCTCTTTACTTCTATTACAATGTTTTTATTAATGGCTTTTGATAGATTCAAAAACTTTGCATCTACTTTAAAAGAGGTCTCCGCTACAGAAATAAACGAAGGATTAATTTTTACCAACTGATCTTCTATTACATAATCGGGCTTATCTTTTAATACATCCATTCTTAATGCAGGATCCCCATGTAAGGTAGATTGCTCACAATGGAACCTTGCATAATAATCATTCTGAGTAGTCAGTGCATATGTTTTATTGATCGCATCGATCATAATTTCACCTAACGATTTACCATAGCTGGTTGTCGTCATAGCATTCATTAAGCTACTATTATAAATATCCAGGTAATGAACTATTCCCAGATGTGTACTGGCAATAGTCGCAATTCCACCTCTTTGATTCGCTAATACATATTTCTCCGATATCGTTTCATTGGATGATAATCTGGCTAAAGAAAAATTAAAGAAATTACCAGCATTACATCCCAATAATATAAATAGCGGATATTTTCCGTGGTTATTATAAGCATCCGGATTATCGAGATTAAACTCCAAAGTTGATGCAGATGAATGGCCGAAGTAGGTAAGCATCCCTAATCCTTCTTCAAATAAACCATAGATCCTTTGTGCATTTGCCTGTTCCACTGGTGCAGTAGTAAGCTTACTAAACGTACTTACATTTGCACCATATAATGTATCGCTTATAATATTTTTAAACCGATTCATTGATGCAGAAAGTATATCGCCTAAGGCACCATCATTTGCACCAATGACATGCATCGTATTTTTTGTCCAGGCTTTATCCTGAATTAAGGGAGAAGAAAAAGCCTGTTGTTGCTCGTACTGTTTTACCTTTTCAAGATAAATCGCTACTTCATCACCTTTAATTACAGCTAATCTTCCAATAGGAACTTTAGGAACTTCATCTAGCCCGGGCTCTGCTGCCAATAAATTATCCGACGCCGGATATCCAAAGGAAGGGATAAAAGACATCTTGGCAAGATCCGGATTTGATTCATAATACCTGTTATGCAGATAAATCAATCCTCTACCTATCAAAAACACATTCTTTACAGGATTACTGTATGTATTTCTTGCCCATCGGATAAAATTGCGGATTGATAACGGATGTTGTTTAATTCCAAATGCAAACTGATCAACTAACTGATCAACCATATAAATCTTAGCATTATGATTTCCACCTAATGCAGAGCTACGGTAAGCCCTATACTCTTCAACAGGTGTACTTCCACCAGTGCCATTTAGCAATGCAGGGTGTGAAATAATCAGGTAGTTTCCCTGGTTGGCGGCTATTGCATAGTTAACAAAATTCCTTGTCTCCAATGTATTAACAGCAAGAGGATAAGAAGCAACCTGTGTTACTAATAATAATTTTCTAGGTGTAGCCGACGGTTCTAAATGTACTTTGGTAATCAATGGATCGGTAATATCAGCGATATATCTTTTTCCGTTCGTAAGATCATACAGCACCGGATTAACAGAACTATGATTAAATCCGGATATTTCAAGATAATTTCCTGAAGTATTTGCAGGAAGATCAAATATAAAGTTATTGGCCCCACCAAAATTAAATTGCCGGGCATACGTAATTTCAGACTTTGCAACGACCATCCGGTCGGGGGATGTTGCACAAATATTTTTTATTGCCAGAACAGCCGTTCCACTACTTATGTCAGAAAGTGATAATGGTATCGTAGCTTTTAAATAATCAAAAAAGTCCATCGTCTGAGTTGAGACAAGATTAGCATTAACCCTGACTTCAAAATTTCTTGGGTTTAATGCATTACCTGCTGCATTAATTTTTAATACCGGAGCTGGTGCACCTGTTCCTGTAAATGGATTTAATCCTGTAAAACTATAGCTCAAAGTTGCATTGGTCCCAAAACTTTGTGAGGTAAATCCTTCTCCTTTATCATATGCAGAAGAATAAACATATTCTCCGACTACAGCAGCAAATCCAAGATTTGGAATATTCGTTCCATTGCCTGCCTGATAATAAATACCTGCAGTATGCATAAAATAAGCATCCGGCGTTAATGACGATGGTAAGTTATTAACTGCTGGAACAAGTCTTAGATTAGCTACCCCCTGTATTTACTGTAAGAAAAAAGGCAGCAGTGTCAGTTTCTAAACTCCAAAAATCATTTAACTGATAATCGGCTTCGCGGTATAAGGGCAAGTCCGCCTTTCCATCATTCCTTTCACCCCAAAATTCAATATAATCTGATGAAGAAAAAACACCTGATTGCAATGAAGTATAAAGCGGAATCTGCTTTCCATTGCGCCATAATTGAAAATTTTCAGCTGCCACTCCAGATAAACCAGCAGATGCAAGTACTGGCTGACTGATGCGGTATAAACCTGTAGCACCTACTTTGAACTTATAATAAGTTTTGCTATAATCGATCCACTCATTATTATAATTTTGAGTGACCCCTTTCAGACTCACAAAAAAAAGCAGTAGTAATAGAATTCTTTTCATTGAATAAAAAGTTTAATAGGTACAGGTTATTAATATTTTCTGTTCTTATCTCCCGCAAGGTTCAATTTTAAAGAGAACACATGGGTAAATAACGGATTCGATTGATTTGCCAGATTTGCAAAAGCATAGTCAATAGACACATTCTGGATTTTAAACCCCGCACCAGCACTTGGCTGATAGATCCAGACTTTTTTCTGATTCAGCGTATCTCCATCTGACAATGCTTTTTGAAAATTGTTTATTCCTCCCCGTAAAAAGAATACATCATTAATATTCAGCTCAAGACCCATTTTCGGATCTGCACTAACCGGATCTGCACTAATCAATGTATTTCTTTGTCCATCAAAAGTGATATCTAGATTAGCTTCTGCCAATAAACTTGATTTTTTACCGATTTTAAAATCTCTTGCAATACCTAATACGAGACGTGGCGCAGTTAATTCAGTTGATTTTACAGGAATTTCATTATTGGTAAGATATAGTACTTCTTTTTCTCTTTCAGTAAAAGTGAAAGACCATGCATTGAAAGTACTTGTAATGTCTCTTGCAGCCGCACCAAATCTCCAACGATTGCTGAATATCTGCACACCGGCATCCAATCCAAATCCCCATGCTTTGGCAAATTTGCCAACACTACGATGGATCACTTTTGCATTTAATCCAAAATGTACATTCTTGTTTTCGCTTTCTCTCAATTTCTGTGCAAATGAAAAAATGAAAGCATAATCCGCTGAAGAAAATGCCTGAATATTATTATAGTTTAAAGATCCATCTGGTTCTACAAGAAACAAGGTATTCATGATATCATCAACCGCAAACCGAAGTCCTGTAATACCAATCGTTCTTTTATTGTTATTGGTTGGCAATGCTACCCCTACATAATCATATTTACCAATTCCGGCAAAATATTCAGCATGCATCAGGTTGATCTGAGGATAGTCTTTTACACCAACAAGACCTGCAGGATTCCAGTAACCGGCTGTTCCATCATTAACAGAAGCTACCTGAGCACTTCCCATGGATAAACCCCGGGCACCTGCGCCAATATTTAAGAATTCATTGGAATATTTTCTGAATTGAGCAGTTGCAGAAAAAGAAAGCAGAATTGTCAGTATAGACAAAAAGAGTGTGGATGGTTTCATTGGATAATTTTCTATAAGCTTTTGATTAAGACAAGCTTTCATACGTACGGGCTGCTTGTAAAATTAGACTTTAGAACTGTAAAATCATAACAATGCAAGACAAAAAGGGTAATGATTGAAAACGAATTGTTTAGAAAAATATTGCATCTATACACCCTTCATGACTAATTCTGCCTTACTTTTGCTGCAAATCATTGATTTAGACATGAATTTAATAGAAGAATTACGATGGAGAGGCATGATTCAGGATATTATGCCTGGAACAGAAGAACAACTTAAAAAAGAGCTTACCTCTGCCTATATTGGCTTTGATCCAACAGCTGATAGCCTGCATATTGGTAGCCTGGTTCAGATACTTATTTTGGTTCATCTTGCAAAAAGCAGGTCATAAACCCTATGCACTTGTGGGTGGAGCTACTGGCATGGTAGGCGACCCAAGCGGAAAAAGTGAAGAAAGAAATCTTTTGAGTGAAGATGTTTTGAAAAAAAATCAGGAAGGAGTTAAAAAACAGTTGATGCAATTTCTTGATTTTGATCCTGCAATGAAGAATGCTGCTGAAATGGTGAACAACTATGACTGGTTTAAGGATTTCACCTTTCTTGGATTTTATCCGTGATGTTGGTAAACATATTACTGTTAATTATATGATGAGTAAAGACAGTGTGAAGAAAAGATTGGAAGGCGAAACAGGCATGAGCTTTACAGAATTTACTTATCAATTGGTACAGGGATATGATTTTTATTGGTTTATCAAAATAAAAATTGCAAACTTCAAATGGGCGGCAGCGACCAATGGGGAAATATTGTAACGGGAACTGAATTGATCAGAAAAAAATGTGGTGGTGAAGCATTTGCATTTACTTGCCCGTTAATCACAAAAGCAGATGGAGGCAAATTTGGAAAAACTGAAACAGGAAATGTTTGGCTTGATCCGGTAAGAACGACACCCTATCAGTTCTATCAATTCTGGCTCAATGCAAGTGATGAGGATGGAGAGAAATGGATCAAGATTTTTACTTTCTTAACTCAACCTGAAATAAATTCATTGCTCGCCAATCATAAAGCGGACCCCGGAAAAAGAAACTTACAAAAAAGATTAGCTGAAGAAATTACAAAATTTGTTCATGGCGAGAATGCCTTATTGGAAGCGATTGCTACAACGGAAAAACTTTTCGCCAATCAATCCGCATCCGCCGAAAGTCTTACGATTGAAGATCTCGAAGGAATGGAGGGAGTTGTTAAAATTGATTTCCAAAAGGAAAAGATCAATGCCGGAGTTGATATTGTTTCCTTTTTAGCTGACACAGGCATTTTACCAAGTAAAGGTGAAGCAAGAAAACTTGTACAGGGTGGTGGCGTCAGTATCAATAGAAATAAAGTGGAGGACATTGATTCTAAAATTGAAAATTCTTTGTTACTGCATAATCAATATTTACTGGTGCAAAAGGGCAAGAAGAATTATTATTTGGTGAAAATCAGCTGATCTTAAAAATGTGAAGAAAGTTTATTTCATTAGCGGACTTGGAGCAGATAAAAGAGTATTCTCCTTCCTCGACTTATCCTTTTGCGAACCAGTATTTATAGAATGGATAAAACCACTACGCCATGAATCGCTTCAACAGTACGCATTCAGATTAAGGGATCAAATCAAAGATCCTTCTCCCACTATTGTTGGTGTATCATTCGGAGGAATGTTGGCGGCAGAAATGGCTAAAGCTAACCATACAACCAGAGCCATAATAATATCCAGTAATAAAACCAGTAAGGAATTTCCAGCTTATTTAAGGATTGGTAAATATTTCCCAGTTTACAGATGGATCCCATACCGACTTATGAAAAAAGGACAGAGTTTTTATAGCTGGATATTTGGGACAAAAGGAAAGAAAGAAAAAAAATTACTAAAAGAGATTATAGCAGATGCTGACCCCTACTTTATAAAATGGGCAATCTATTCAATACTTCATTGGAAACATAACGATTTGCCTGCAGATATTATTCACATTCATGGTACAGCAGATGCTTTATTACCATATCGGCTTGTAAAAGCAGACCACAGCATAAAGGGTGGCAAACATATAATGCCACTAGATAAACACCAGGAAATATCATTACTCCTGAAAAAGCTAATTCAATGATTTGATTTGTTTCCACATCAAATCAGCCACTAGTTGATTTCCTTTTGTATTTAAATGCACTTTATCGTAAGTGAGAATGTTTTTTTCTTCGTTATTGGGATTATTCGTTTTGTAGTAATTCAAAAACTCATTTCTCAGATCGACTACTGGCAAATTATTTCTCTTTGCCATCTCACGGATAATATTGCAATATTTGTTTAAGTCGCCGTCCAATGGATTACTCATATCCGTCTTTTCTCCCACTACAGCCGGCGTAACCAAAACAGCTTTGATATTCTTTTCTTTCAACTTTTTTAATATTGCCAGGTAAAATTTTTCAAACTTATCTGCATCAGTTCCTGTTCCGAGTAATGTTTTGTGCCACACATCATTTACACCTACCCAGATGAAAACAACATCTGGATTCTTACTTAGCACATCATCTTCTAATCTCAAATAGAGGTCATACACTTTATTGGCACTGATTCCTGAACCAATAAAATCGTACTGATCACTTTTACTTTCTGCCTTACACTTATCTTCCATTTCAAGGATATAACCCCGATATGGTTTTTCTTTCACTCCCAATTCAGTAATAGAATCTCCAAAGAATATTACTTTCGTTTTCTTTTGTGCAGAAAAAGCGCAGGAAATAAGAATCACTGAGGCAACGATAAAAAGCTTTTTCATATTCATTAATTAAAAAAGTAAAATTGTCAAAATAACTGATGATAAAAATAAAGAGCAGGTTGTCCCAATAAACTTTAATGTAACCGATAACTTTCAACTTATTCAACATCCACCTGCTTCGGAATTACTGAGCCTTCACTTGCTTCAGGTAAAAATTTCCTTTCCTCTATCAGATAGCCATTCCCTTTTTCACAAAAATGTACTTTCAGGTTTTCAAGGCTGATCGGATTACCATCAGGAATATCAGCAATATTGGAATGAAGTATCTCATGCCCGTCAACAATCACCACTAACCCACTACCAATTCCTTCCATTTTATTTCCTTCAGTGATCAACATACCTGTATCTTCTCCCAATCCAATGCCGATACAACCCGGATTCGCTGCAACAGCCTGGGCTAACCGTCCAAACCTGCCTCTTTTTTCAAAGTGAGAATCAATGATCACATTATTTAAAAACCCAAGGCCAGTAGTAATTTTCACTTCCCCTTTTAAATGTGCTCTTGCCGCATTACCCTCATAGATCATTGTATTGCTCATCGCCATCGCACCAGCAGAAGTACCTGCAATCACAAAATTTTCTTCTTTATACCTTTTCTTAAGAATGGAGAGAAACTCGGTACCACCATCAGTTGCACTTAAACGAAGTTGATTACCTCCGCTAAACATCACCGCATCACAATGACGGATACGTTCAATATATTCATCATTCATCGCATCCTGTCTTGTGCGTATATGCAAGAGACCAATATTGGTACAACCGATCTTTCCAAATGCATCAAGGTAGTTCTCTCCCACTTCATAAGGAATCATCGAAGCCGTTGTAACCACTTCAATTCTTGCATCCACGCCACCAGCTTCTTCTACCACCCGGCGAAGAATACCCAGCTCAAAAAAATTAAGATTATTGCGGTGAAAACCGTCTATTTCAAGTTCAGTGCCTTTATGTTCTGCTCCGCCTATTGCTATTAGCTTTCCCTTAGGATGGCTCATTCATGGGGGTTTGATTCTCAACAAATGTAATAGAAAAATAACTTATCGGTAATATGAAGAAAGCCGGTTTGTGGATATGTGGAAAATATGGTACCCAGCTTAGTACTACTAGCATCGTTCCTTTCATCGCCTGCTGATGATAAATATCAGCATCTCTGACGGATCCAACACCGTCAGAGACGTCGTCCGGACGAACTTCGGTACTTCGGGACTCTTGTACGTTCAGTTCATTCGGACATCAAGAAGGAAAACCGGTTAAAAATGTGGGTTTTCTCTGGCTGATTTTTTTAAATATTTTTGGAACCACAATAGAATATAGAAAACATTAGAAATACACATATACGTTAAAATCTATGTGATTAACTATGGCTCTGCTGTCAGGCAGGCTCTTCCCAATAGCTATCGGGAGTACCTATTGGTTCACTTTCTAATCAAAATTGTCATCTTCTTCGCTCTTCCTTTTATTCACAAAAAGAAAATAAAAGATTGCTCCAGCAACAGCAATCAGGCTTCCATAAAGAGCAAACCAGCCCGTATGATAAAAAAGAAACAACCAGATCAATAAAGAAATGATGACCGGCAACGGATACAATCGCATTTTAAAAGGAAGATCTTTGGTCCCGTTTCTTTTGCGAAGCAACACCACACCCACAGCCTGTGCCATGAACTGTATTACAATTCTCATCGCCAGAATAGCTGTAATTACTTCCGACAACTTAAACAGCAAACTGAAAATAAATCCCAATCCGCACAAAAACAATAAAGAGACATAAGGAAAATTTTTAGTCGGATGAAGCTTGCCGAATATTTTAAAAAAATTTCCATCTATTGCTGCAGCATATGGCACTCTGGAATAACCCAACACCACTGCAAATAATGAAGACATAGCAATGCATAAGATAAGAACAGTAACAATTACTCCGGCCTTATGACCATACAACTGTTCCATAAATCCACTCACCAGGTATTTATCCATCTTACCTGCTTCTTCCCAGGGAATTACACCCATCACACTAATATTCATCAGTAAGTATAATGTGGCGATGCCAAAAATGGAAATGAAAATACTTTTCGGAATATTTACTTCCGGCCGTTTTATTTCTCCTCCCAAATGACAAACATTATAATATCCCAGATAACTGTAAACTGTCTTTAAAGAACCATTGGCAACAGCTGCCCAAAATGCAAAAGAGAAAAAGGAATCTGTTCCGGTTGGTATTAACGGAATGGAATGTTGCTGATTGGATAATCCACTTACAATGATCCAGATAATCGTCAGCATGACTATCGACCCCAGCACAACTGATATTTTACCAATCGTTTCAATCTTTCTGTATAGCAACAGTAATACAAAAAGTACCAACCCACCTGAAACCATTTTCTGCTCCCAGAAACCAAGATCAACGATATAAGTTAGGTATTGTGCAAACCCGATAGCAGCAGATGCCACTACCAGCGGCGCCTGGATACTTGTTTGCCATACAAACAAAAAACTCATCAGCTTGCCGCCTTTCTTTCCGTAAGCTATTCGATGAAAATTATAAGTACCGCCAGCCAATGGATATTTTGCACCCAACTCACTCCATACCATGCCATCCAGTAATGCGGTAACAGCACCAAAGACCCATGCCCAGATAAATAAACCACTTTGAAAATAACCAACCACCAGCGGCATCACCACAAAAGGACCAATGCCTACCATATCTATCATATTGATAGAAGTAGCCTGAAGCAGATTTATTTTGCGGTTAGTTTGGAGTGTAGACAAATTGCTTTGCTCTTTGAGATTTGAAGTTAGTTTAAAAAAAGAATGAATAGCTGACATGAAAAATATTCATATAGCCTGAAGGGCTTAAAATTGCATAACCCCGATTCAAAATCGGGGATTAAAGAAAAATGCAATGCCGAAACCTGAAAGGGTTCAACAAATAATTACAATAAATACTTCTCGTCGAAATCAATCCCAAGTTCTTCTGAGATTGACAGATCTCTGTTCATTGTCTGAAATCCATCTGGTAAAAAATTTGACTGTATGTACCTATACTGCTGTTTTAATAAATAATTCAACCCCTTCAGGGTTCGGTGTACCGAATGTTATTTCTCCGGTTCGCCGGGAGAAATTGATTTAAGCCCGGGAGCTATTCAACTAAACATTCTTTTTCAATCAGCTCACCGGGAGTTATTCAGCATTAATCCCGAAGGGATGTAATTATTATAGTTCACGAACTATGAAAAAAATAACCCTGAAAGGGTGACATTAAAGATCATTCTTCAGGATTTATGTTGGTAGTTGAATTATTCGCTATCATAATTTTAGTCCTTCAGACTTATAGTTTCGCAAACGCCTTTATTCCCTCCACCAATACATCCAGATTCTTTGTTGTTGTATAAACATTCGGTGTTACTCTTACACCAACAATATTTTCCCAGGTAATAGCAACCGTATGTACTTTATAATTAGTCATCAAAAATGAATCCAGTTCATTGGGTTTCTTTCCTTCAATACCTACATTCCCGATTGCACATCCCCATTTTGGATGCATCGATGTATTCAGTTTTACTTTCGGAATATTTTTTACTTTTTCCATCCAGTAGTTCTTCAGATAATGTAAACGTTTTTCTTTTCTTTCACTGCCGATCATTTCATGAAACTCAATGGCTTTGCCAATAGCTTGTTCAATATAAAATGGTCTTGTACCCAGATTTTCAAATTTTCGGATATCATCTTTCAACGGGTTTTCATTGGTGGCAAATAAGGGATAGATAGTTTTTATCTTTTCCTTCTTTACATATAAAACACCGGTGCCGATTGGTGCATATAACCATTTGTGCAGGCTGGCGGCAAAATAATCTGCATCAAGATCAGGAATCTTAAAATCAAAATGTGCAAAGCTGTGTGCACCATCTACCACTACTTCTATTCCTCTTTTATGTGCCTGCTCTGCAATTTTTTTAACGGGTAATATTTGTCCGTTCCAATTGATGACATGAGTGATGTGAACTACTTTTGTTTTTGCCGTAAATGCATTGACATATTGCCTTACCAAATAATCTTCATCTTCACTTGGCAATTCAAGATTGATCCATTTCATTTTTATTCCATCCCGCATTTCCCTTTGCTTGTAGGCATTGATCATGTTGGGATAATCCTGTAAGGCAGCTACCACTTCATCACCGGCTTTTAATTGCAAACCAAATATCACTGTCTCCAATCCTTCGGATGAATTTCTGTTGATGGCAATTTCTTCTGGAGAACAACCGGCAATATTTGCCAGGTTTTTTCTTAATGGTTCTCTTCCCTGGTCGAGGATCCGCCACATATAATAACTCGGTGCTTCGTTGCAGTAGATCATAATATCGCTTCATAGCATCCTGTACCGTTTTGGGTGCGGGCGAAACACCACCGTTGTTCAAATTGATCAATGAAGGCGAAACGGTGAATGATTGCTGTATATAATACCAGAAGTCTTCTTCAGTAGCCAGTTCATCCGGCGATATTCCTTCGGCTTCTTTTATTACTTCTTCCAGATTCCTGCTCCATACTGGTTGGGCTAACGATGATAAAAATGCAGTTGCAGAAAAAACTCCTGCTCTTTGTAAGAATTTGCGGCGATTAGTTGCTGGCATGAGAATGATTTATAATTAAAAATCACGAAAATGTACCGCAAAGACGGGGAGACCGCAAAGTACTATTTCAACCAGAAACTAAAAGAATCGCATTAAATCTCTCTGTGCCTTAGCGCCTCTGCGGTTCAAATTGCCAGTAGAACCTACCTGCCAGCAGGCAAGTAGCAGTACCAAAGTTGGCTACAAAAAATAAAAAAACTAACTTCCAGACCTCAATAAAACATAGTATGAACGTATTAGAGATTAAAGTGCTGAAAGGCCCGAATTACTGGAGTGTTCGCCGTACCAAACTGATACAGATGAAACTGGACCTGGAGGATCTGGAACAAAAACCAACAAACCTGATTCCGGGTTTCCGGGAACGGCTGGAAAAAATGTTTCCGACGATGATCGAACACCGTTGCAGTGAAGCCGTTCGTGGTGGTTTTTTTATGCGGGTAGATGAAGGCACCTGGATGGGTCATGTGATAGAACATATTGCATTGGAAATTCAAACACTGGCGGGAATGGATACTGGTTTTGGAAGAACAAGAACTCCGGAAGGCGAAAAAGAAGGTGTTTATTATGTAGTGTTCAGTTATATGGAAGAAGATGCCGGTGTGTTTGCAGCAAAATCTGCAGTTCAAATTGCTGAAGCATTGATTGATGGAACTGAATACGACCTGGAAGCAGATATTCAGCAAATGAGAGAGATACGGGAAGATACAAGGCTTGGGCCCTTCTACGGGATGTATTGTAGATGAAGCTGCTAAAAGAGGAATTCCTTTTATAAGATTAAATAAACACAGCCTGGTACAGTTGGGTTATGGTGTGAATCAAAAAAGAATACGGGCAACGATTGCTTCCACTACTTCCAATATTGCTGTTGATATAGCTTGTGATAAAGAAGAAACAAAATTGTTGCTGGAAGCGGCAGAGATTCCGGTACCGAGAGGTACGGTTATCAGAACTGAAGAAGGGTTGGATGCAGCGATAGAAAAATTTGGTTATCCATTGGTGATAAAACCAATTGATGGTAATCATGGAAAAGGAAATACCACCAATATTATAAATAGAGAACAGGCAGTAAAAGCTTTTGCCGCTGCAAAGGAATACAGCCGTAGTGTAATTGTTGAACGTTTTATTACCGGATTTGATTTCCGTTGTCTTGGTTATCAATAATAAATTTATCTGTGCAGCATTAAGAACTCCCGCATCAGTAGTTGGTGATGGTATAAATAATATTCAATGGCTGATTGATGAAACGAATAAAGATCCACGCCGTGGTTTTGGACATGAAAAAGTGTTGACACAAATAACCGTTGATCAGTTTACTCAAAAGATGCTGGACGATGTGGGGTTATACGTTGGAAACCATTCCGGCAAAAGGTGAAAGAGTGATGCTGAAACCAACAGCGAATCTTTCTACCGGCGGTACATCAACAGATGTAACGGATGAAGTGCATCCTGCCAATATTTTTATGTTTGAACGTATTGCAAAGATCATTGGTTTGGATATTTGTGGTATTGATATAATGGTATCAGATCTTAGAAAGCCCGTTGCAGAAAATGGCGGTGCTATTCTGGAAGTAAATGCAGCACCGGGTTTCCGTATGCATATTGATCCATCGGAAGGTTTACCAAGAAATGTGGCAGAACCGGTGGTGGATATGTTATTTCCAAAAGGAAGTGTGGGAAGAATTCCCATCATCGCCATTACCGGCACCAATGGAAAAACAACAACAACAAGATTGACAGCACATATTGCCAAGAGTGCCAATAAGAAAGTTGGTTATACAACATCAGACGGAGTGTATATCCAAAACCAACTGATGATGAAAGGTGATTGTACCGGTCCTGTCTCATCTTCATTTGTATTAAAAGATCCGACAGTGGATTTTGCTGTATTGGAATGTGCCAGAGGTGGAATTTTAAAAGCTGGACTTGCTTTTCAGAATTGCGAAGTGGCAGTAGTTACAAATGTAGCCGCCGACCATATGGGATTGGGAGGTATACATACCATTGAAGCAATGGCCAAAGTAAAACAGGTGGTTCCGGAAACTGTTTTTCCGCATGGTTATGCTGTGCTGAATGCGGATGACGATCTTGTTTATAAAATGAAGAATGATCTGAAATGCAATATTGCCTTATTCAGTATGGATGAAAACAATCCAAGGATAAAAGAACATGCAAAAGCAAACGGGCTTTCCTGTGTTTATGAAAATGGTTATGTAACCATCATGAAAGGAAGCTGGAAAATAAGAGTGTTGCCTGCAAGAGATATTCCTTTGACCTACGAAGGGAAAGCCGTTCATAATATTAATAATTGTTTACCGGCAGTGCTTGCCTGCTATTTATTCAGAGATATTACAATTGAAGATATCAGAACAGGTTTGCAAACTTTTATACCAAGTGAAAGCCTCACTCCCGGCCGATTGAATTTTTTCCATTTCAAACATTTTACTATGCTGGCAGACTTTGCTCATAATCCGCATGGCCTTCAATTGCTTTGTGATTTTGTGAGCCAGATTGGATTATCCATCAAAGATTGGCGTTATCAGCGGCACCGGCGACAGAAGAGATGAGGATATCAGAGAATTGGGAGCAATTTCGGCAAAGCATTTTGACGAAATAATCATCCGTTGTGATAAAAATCTTACGGGGAAGAACGGCCGATGAAATCATTGGTCTGCTGAAAGAAGGAATTGACAATGTGAATCCTGATATTCCTACTACCATCATACCAAATGAGGACCTTGCTTTGGATCATATTTATGAAAATCCAAAAGAAGGGGCTTTATACACTATTATGTGTGATGTAGTGGCAAGGGCTTTGGATAAAATAAAGGAATTGAAACAACGGGAAGAAAGTGAAGAAAAGCTGACGACCCTAAGCCATCAATAATTAACTCAAAATCCATTTGGCACAAAAGCTTTCAAACCCTATTTTTGCACTCCCAAAAGAAATTTTGGCACTTCGATAAACTCAGTACGATTGACCCATGGTGTAATGGTAGCACTACTGATTTTGGTTCAGTTAGTTAAGGTTCGAATCCTTATGGGTCAACAGAAACCCTGAATATTTCAAACTTATTCAGGGTTTTTTAATTCTTTCAGACATTCAGCCAGACTTTCTTCCCAATGCCTGAACTGAAACCCATAATGTTGCTGAATTTTACTTTTATCCAAAACCGAATAGGCAGGTCGTTTTGCAGGTGTAGGGTAAGCAGAAGTTAGGTATCGGGTTTATTTTACAGGTACTACCGGATAATTTTTTAATGGCAATTGCAAAATCAAACCAACTGATCAGCCCCTTCATTGCTAAAATTAAAAATACCTTCATACCATTGACCAGCAGAAATTAACTTCATAATTACTTCAGCCAGGTCAGCAGCATAAGTCGGTGAGCCAATCTGATCATTCACAACATTGATTTCATCTTTCTCCTGAAATAAACGTAACATGGTTTTTACAAAATTATTTCCATAAGAAGAGTACACCCATGAAGTACGAATAATGATGGCATCCAAATTTTCTTCCACTACCAGTCTTTCTCCCGCTAGTTTGGAAGCTCCGTAAACTGTTTGAGGATTGGTCAGGCTATCTTCCTTGTAAGGTATTTGAGCATTGCCATCAAAAACATAGTCAGTTGAAATATGGATAAATTTAGTATGGTTCTTTCTGCAAATAACAGCCAGCTCACCTGCTGCTGTTGCATTAATTCTGAATGCTAATTCCTTTTCTGATTCAGCTTTATCAACTGCTGTATAAGCAGCACAATTGATCATAAAATCAAATTGATTAGCTTCAAAATAATTTTCAATTATAGCAGGCTTTTCCAGCGGTAATTCTTCTCTTGTAAGAAAAGTAAATTTGTATTGAGAATAGGCAGTAGAAATTTTCTTTAATTCACTTCCTAACTGACCGTTAGACCCTGTAACCAATATTGTAGGAAGATTGCTCATCTATTAATATACGAAACTATTTCTACATTCAGTCAAAGTTGGCAGAATTTTATCTTTATCAGAAACAATGGCATCTTCTGATGGGATCCGCCAATCAATTGTTAATGCCGGGTCATTATAAATAATCCCACCCTCACTTTCCTTATTATAGAAACCATCACATTTATACAAGACTTCTGCTTTTTCACTTAATACAGAAAAGCCATGGGCAAATCCTTTTGGAATAAACAACTGCTTTTTATTTTTTGCAGATAGCACTTTTGTATAACTTTTGCCAAATGTTGGCGACCCTTTTCTGATGTCTACCACCACATCCAGTATTTTTCCCCTCAACACTCTTACTAATTTTGTCTGATCAAATGGAGGCAACTGGTAGTGTAATCCTCTAATTACTCCGTAAGCAGATGAAGACTGATTATCCTGTATCCAGCGAATATCAATTCCCTCCTGTTGAAACTGCTTTTCATTATAAGCCTCAAAAAAATAGCCACGGCTGTCTTCAAACACATTGGGTTCAAATACAAATAATCCGGGAAAGTCAGTTTTTATAAATGGCATATTATAAACTCCAGTAAGTTCTTTTAATGATTTTATTTCTGTACATACCTTTCAGGTCAGCTACCATTCCATGTTCTTTGGTAATGCTTGCATAATAGGCGTCATCAAGCTCCTGATATTCACTATGCGGCACTGTAATGATCACCACATCATAATCATCACCAACTTTATCAGTCAACCCAAACCCATATTCATGTTTTAATTCTTCTGAATCAGCATATGGATCTTCTACGTCTACATTTACATAGTAAGATTTCAAGGCTTTTACAACATCAGCAACTTTAGAATTACGGATATCACTTACATTCTCTTTAAAGGTAGCGCCTTTCACCAATACTTTCGAAGACTTCACATCACCACGAATTTTTAATGATATGTTGCACCACCGTTTTGGCTACATATTTTGCCATATTATCATTAATGTTTCGTCCGGCCAATATCACTTCAGCATCATATCCTAACTCACTTGCTTTATAAGTAAGATAATAAGGATCAACGCCGATACAATGGCCGCCAACTAACCCGGGTTGAAACTTCAAAAAATTCCATTTTGTGCCAGCAGCTTCCAATACTTCATAGGTATTTATATTCATCATATTAAAAATGATGGACAGCTCATTCATTAAGGCGATGTTCAGATCCCTTTGGGTATTCTCAATGATTTTCGCAGCTTCAGCAACTTTAATGGAGGAGGCCCTGTGCACTCCTGCTTTCACCACCAATTCATAAACCTTAGCAATTTCTTCCAGCGATTCTGCATCGCAGCCAGCAACAACTTTTATAATTGATGATAGAGTATGCTGTTTATCTCCCGGGTTTATTCTTTCGGGAGAATAGCCTGATTTGAAGTCAACCTTATCTTTTAAGCCAGATAGTTTTTCAATTACCGGCAGACAATCTTCTTCTGTACAACCAGGATAAACGGTTGATTCGAATACAACATAATCACCTTTCTTTATTACTTTACCGATCGTTTCTGATGCTTTCTGCACCGGCGTAAGATCCGGCACATTATGTTCATCGACCGGAGTAGGAACGGCAACAATATAGAATTTAGCTTCCTTTAAAACATCTAAGGAATCGGTAAAAACAATATCACACCCGTCAAAATCACCTTTTTCCAATTCGTTACTGGGATCGATTCCCTGCTTCATCATTTCCACCCGCTTAGGATTTATGTCAAATCCAATGACAGATATCTTTTTTGCGAATTCCAATGCAATCGGTAATCCTACATAGCCAAGACCAATAACAGCCAGCTTTTCTTTTTTATCAACTAATTCCTGATACATGTATTTAATTATTTACAAATTCTAAAACCTTCGAAGTAATAAAACTTAATTGTTCTTCATCCAACTCCGTATGAATGGGTAAAGAAATAACCCGTTCTGTTAACATATCTGTTACAGGCATCTGTAGATCGGCCGTATTGAATTGTTCAAACATTTTTTGTTTATGGCCCGGTACCGGATAATAGATCATTGCCGGTATTTGGTGTGATGCCAGAAAATCTTTCAGACCGTTACGATCTACACCATCCAGTTGTAAAGTATATTGATGAAAAACATGATAAGAATTTGCGGCTCTAAAAGGGGTTTTTATTTTGGGATGATTGGCAAATGCATTATCATAATATGCAGCTGCTTTTCTTCTAGCCTCATTATACGCATTCAAATGCTTTAATTTAATATCAAGCACAGCTGCCTGAATTGAATCCAACCGGCTATTACAACCCACCACATCATGATAATATTGTTTGCTTTGACCATGATTGGCGATCATTCTTAACATCACTGCCAGTTCATCATTATCCGTAAAAATGGCACCGCCATCCCCAAACCCTCCTAAATTTTTTGAGGGATAAAAAGAAGTCGTTCCAATATGTCCGATGGTTCCAGTTTTCTTTTTAATTCCATTAGAAAAAATGTACTCACTCCCAATTGCCTGTGCATTGTCTTCTATCACAAATAGATCATGCTTTTTGGCAATTGCCATGATGGGTTCCATATCAGCCGCATGTCCATAAAGATGGACAGGAACAATTGCTTTTGTTTTAGGTGTAATTGCTTTTTCAATTGACACAGGGTCTATACAAAAAGTATCGGGATTGACCTCAACAAAAACAGGGGTTAAATTTAATAATGCAATAACCTCAGTGGTTGCGATATAGGTGAATGAAGGAGTGATCACTTCATCTCCAGGTTTTAAACCCAGCGCCATTAAAGCAATCTGAATGGCATCTGTACCATTTGCACAAGGAATGGTGTGCTTTAGAACCAATATAAGCTGACAAGTTTGCCGAAAAATCTTTTACTGTTTGACCATTAATAAAAGCAGTGCTATCTATTACATCAATAACTGCCTTATCCACTTGTGGCTTGATCTTAAGATATTGAGTTTTAGTATCCACCATTTGGATAGATCGCATATGCTAACTTATTTTAAGTGCCGCAAAAATAGTAAAATAAGGGTAGTTTAACTGAATGCTCTTGTCCGACTTCATTAATTATTAAAATATTATGGCCAGGCGGGTTTACATTTGCCGAATATTCAAAAGCAATCCATTGTCATTAGTTTTTTATACTATTTTTTTATGGCTTTTCCGGGCCGTAACATATGTTGCTTCCCTTTTTGATGCAAAAGCAAAAAAATGGATCATTGGGAGGAAAAACATTTTTAAAAGATTACAAGCAGCCATTCCAAAAGATGGCAAAACCATCTGGATACATTGTGCTTCCTTGGGAGAATTTGAACAAGGCAGACCCGTAATCGAAAAATTAAGAGACCAATACCAGGAGCACAAGATCCTATTGACATTTTTTTCGCCTTCCGGTTATGAGGTTCAGAAAAATTACGCAGGTGCAGACTGGGTTTTTTATTTGCCCATAGATGGTCCCAAAAATGCAAAAAAATTCCTTGAAATCGTTCATCCCAGTCTGGTCATTTTCGTGAAATATGAGTTCTGGTTTTATTACCTGAAAAAAATAAAATACAGAAAAATTCCGCTGATTTTAATTTCCGCCCTGTTTAGAAAAGACATGTCTTTCTTTAAATGGTATGGACAACTGCAACGAAAAATGCTTATCCCGGTTTGATCACTTGTTTGTTCAAACCATGGAATCAAAAAAACTGGTAGACGAATTGGGCTTTTCAGCCATATGTTCATTTGCTGGTGACACCCGGTTTGACAGAGTGATTGAAATTGCTTCATCAGCATCAGCTATTCCTGAAATTGAAAAATTTATTGGAACAAATAAATGTATAATAGCCGGCAGTACCTGGCCGGAAGATGAACTGGTTTTACAGAAAGCATTTTCAAAGATCAATAGACCCAGATGTAAAGCTGATCATAGCACCCCATGAGATCACAAAAAAACATATTATGTCCATAAATGAAATGATTCCCTACTGCAATTTTATTTTCTGAGTTAAAGAATAAGAAAATTGCAAAAGACTGAACAGCAATATTCTTATCATCGATAATATCGGCATGCTTTCACGCCTTTACAAATATGCAACTATAGCCTACATCGGTGGAGGGCTAAAACCAATAGGTGTTCATAACGTACTGGAAGCAGCAGTTTATGCAAAACCTGTTTTATTTGGCCCTTATTTTCAAAAATATACCGAAGCTGTTGAGCTGGTAAAAGCTGGTGGTGGCATTTCATTTAGCGATGAAAAAAGAAATGGTGTAATGCTTAAAGAATTAATAGATGCTTTATTGATCAATGAGGAAGAGTATAATTACAGGAGCAATGCGGCAGGCGAATTTTGTACAATCAAACAAAGGAGCTACCGAATACGATAATCAATTACATTCAGGAAAACCGTCTTTTAACCAGCTGATCGAAAATCTGAACCGTTTCGTTATCATTATTCCAACCAAGTTTTACTTTTAATTCTCTGGTGATCCAGTATTCTGCTTCTGCATAAATACTAAAACTATTGATCGTTTTAATACATCGCTCATACATCTTTTCATCTCCACGGAATAATTCATTGATAAAAAGAAACCTGTCATTAATTCCAACTGCTTTACGCAGATCTTTTACAGGAGTTTCCTTTAGTCGTTCTACAATTTCGGGTTTGATCTGTTTTAATCTGTCATTTAAGGATGTTTCAGGTACACCCGATTCGTTTATCTCTTTTGGCTGATGCGACAAAGTCGGAATTTCCGTCATCGGATCAAATAACATATCCAATTGCCCATTTTTCTGAACCACCGAAACAGTTCCATCATCAACCAATAGTGTTTCCTTTATTTCTTTTACAGCCGTATTCTTTTCCTGAGGTTTTGGAGCATACTTTTCATATTCCCCCTGATTTGGAACCGAAACATTGGCATAAGGCAGTACCACAGCTACTTTTGGGGTACCAAGACTGTATTGATTGTCAGTCTTTAATTTGGTCAGTTCAAATTGTAAAAGCTGAACCGTACCGAGCAATAAGGCAGGATCAGCATTTTGCTGTAAACTGTTCTTTTAATTTATTGATGAGATTTTCAATTCGTTCCATTGATTTATATTTACGGCCTGCATGCGAGACCTTTTAAAGTTACAAACTGTTTGCCAATAATATCAAATACTCATCATTCATTATAAATCTTAACAATGTTTATTGAACCGAATACAAGTGGAGAGACGCAGAGGAAGTATTGAAGTGATCTGTGGATCTATGTTTAGTGGAAAGACAGAAGAACTGATCCGCAGACTGAAAAGAGTAAAAATTGCCAATCTAAAAGTGGAAATATTCAAACCTGCTATCGATACAAGATATGATGAAGTTAAAATTGTATCGCATGATGCTACTGCCATACAATCAACTCCAATAGATAATTCACAGAAAATATTGCTAATGGCTGGCGATGTAGATGTTATTGGAATTGATGAGGCTCAGTTCTTTGATCATGAAATCGCCAATGTTTGTGATGCAACTGGCTTTCAGGGGTATCCGGGTTATTGTTGCCGGTCTTGATATGGATTATCTCGGCAATCCATTCGGCCAGATGCCTTTTATTATGGCAAAGGCGGATTATGTTACCAAACTTGCATGCTATTTGTATGCAATGTGGAAATATGGCAAACTACTCCTACCGGAAAATACCAAATGATGATCAGGTAATGCTTGGAGCTACTGATGTGTATGAACCAAGATGCCGAAAATGTTATGATTCAAAATAAAGGCAACCATCAGTAATCAGTATTTTCGCACAAACCTGAATTTATCTCAGCCATCCGTCACATATTTACCTTGTTTAAAAAAGAACTGCTGCTTGAAATAAGACAGCAGTATAGTTTTTACGGAATCCTTCTTATATATCGGTGCCACCATCTTTGTTTTATTCAATGCTATGGATACCCCGGAAAGCAAAGTATGGAATGGGTTGTTTTGGGTCATTCAGTTATTTGTCTGTATCAATGCAGTTGCCAAAAGTTTTTTGCAGGAAAGCCGGGCCGGATGCTTTATTTTTATTCTATTACCAGCCCTGCAAATTTTGTTTTGGCCAAATTGCTATTTAATTCATTGCTGATGTTAGCAATGAGTTTGCTTAGTCTTCTTTTATTCACCTTATTTCTTGGAAATCCAATGGAAAAAGCCGGTCAATTCATCGGACTGGTATTATTAGGTGGCTGGAGTCTGAGTCTGGTGTTTACTTTTCTTGCGGCCATTGCCGCCAAAGCACAACAAAATGCTGCCATCATGGCCGTACTTGGGTTTCCAATAATTATTCCGCAACTAATATTGTTAATGAAACTCTCCAATGCGGCGTTTGCTCCTTTACTTACAATTTCTATTACTACAGTATTTTTATTAGTTGCATTGGATATAATGGTTATTCTCTTAGCTGTTATTCTTTTTCCATTTCTTTGGAAAGATTAATGCTTTATTAAATAATTTTTACTTAAAGCTTCAAAAGATTAGAAAAATCAGAAATGTAGTTGCTACACTTAAATAGCCATCTTTATTCTTCTATTGTTTGCCCGACTTTTATAATTTTTATATTATGATGGTCAGGCGGTATATTCCATTTTCCCCCTTATTTTTGCCATCATATTTATACGGCTGGCAACTTCAACCAGCCCCGAAATGACAGAAGCAAAAAACTATATGTACAAGTCCTGGTGGAAGATCACAGCTGTTCTTCTGCTTTTTTATACATTTACTGGCCGGCTTATTATTAAAAGTGCCCGCTTTACCCGCCTTGCAGGAAACCATCCGTAATTTGTATTTTCATGTCTGCATGTGGTTTGCGATGATGATCCTTGTTTACTATTTCTGTAGTCAATGCTATCCGCTACCTCCGAACCTTCAATATTAAATATGATATTTATGCCCGTCAGTTTGCTATTATGGGAATTGTCTTTGGCATTCTTGGTTATATAACCGGGGCTATCTGGGCATCTTATACCTGGGCAGATCCAAACAATCCTGTCGCTGATTCATTTAGCAGCATTGCAAGAGATCCAAAATTGATCGGCGCAGCTATCGCTTTACTTAGTATATTTTGCTTATCTGATCCTCAGGGATTCGGTTCAGGATATGGATAAAAAAGCAAGGGTTAGTTCAGTATATAACATCTTTGCTTATACTATGTTATTCCCGGCCATCTGGATCATTACCAAGAATATTACCCAGTCTGCATCCGGGAAATGAAGGAAATCCGGCACTGGATGTAAAGAATGATATCAGTGGTAAATATGAGAATGGTTTTTTACCCGGCAGTAATCGGATGGACATTGCTAGGCGTTTGGATCACTACACTTAAGATCAGAATCAGTTTATTAAAAGAAAAAAAGATGATGTCATGATAAAGATTTTGAAAAATAGTATACTACTGTTTTTAATGTTACTAATTTCATTTTCAGTTACAGCACAGGAAAAAGAGGTTGAAATGGCTGACACAATGCGCAGCAATGGCAGAATTTATGTAGTTGTTGCCGTTATGCTTACCATTCTTGCTGGTCTGATATTATATATAGTCCGGCTAGACAAAAAGATAAGTAAACTGGAAAAAGAAAATTGATTTAATCAGCAAGATGTTTTTGTATCACTTACCTTGCAATTAATAATAACGATTGCTTAAATAAAAAAGAACTCATGTCAGAACAAGATTACAGTTTTTTTGGAGCCGTAGAAAAAAGTTTCGATAAAGCTGCCAAACACACCAAATGGGATGAAGGGATTCTTAGATCAGATCAAAGCCTGCAACGCAGTTTACCGGATGCGTTTCCCGGTAAAAAGAGACAATGGAAATATTGAAGTTATTGAAGCATACCGTGTACAGCATTCACATCATAAACTTCCCTGCAAAGGAGGTATTCGTTTTGCTGCAGAAGTAAACCAGGATGAAGTGATGGCATTGGCAGCATTGATGACGTATAAATGTGCCATCGTCAATGTTCCATTTGGCGGTGGTAAAGGTGGCATCAAGATCAATCCAAAAGATTATACTCCATATGAACTGGAAAAGATCACCCGTCGTTACACTGCCGAATTAATTAAAAAGAAATTTATTGGCCCCGGAACTGATGTTCCTGCACCTGATTATGGAACAGGTGAAAGAGAAATGGCCTGGATACTGGATACTTATACCGCTATGCATCCGGGTGAGATTGATGCTGCCGGTTGTGTTACTGGTAAACCTGTTACACAGGGTGGTGTTCGTGGTCGCAGAGAAGCAACAGGACTTGGTGTTTTTTTCGGATCTAAGAGAAGTGTGTAATAATAAAGATCTGTAATGGACAAAGTTGGATCTTACAACCGGTGTTGAAGGGAAAAGAATTGTTGTGCAGGGATTAGGAAATGTCGGTTATCACTCTGCAAAATTCTTTCAGGATGCCGGAGCCAAGAGTGGTTGGACTTGCAGAATACGAAGGAGCCATCTGGAGTGATAAAGGATTGGATATTGATGCAGGTTTTTAATCACAGAAAAACAACAGGTTCTATATTAAATTTTCCCGGTTCTACTAATTTTAAAACAAATGGTGAAGCACTGGAAATGGAATGTGATATTCTTATTCCTGCTGCTCTTGAAAATGTAATAAACGGAGAAAATGCACCAAGGGTAAAAGCAAAAATAATCGGAGAAGCTGCTAATGGACCATTAACACCTGAAGCGGATGAGATCTTTGTAAAAAAAGGTGTACTGTGTTGTACCGGATATGTACCTGAATGCAGGCGGTGTTACGGTCTCTTATTTTGAATGGCTGAAAAACCTGAGCCATGTCCGTTACGGACGTTTGGAAAAAAGATTTACTGAAAACCTGAATGCACATATTACTTGGGCAGATCGAAGAATTGAGTGGCAAGAAAGTAAAAGATAATGAAAGAGAATTCATCATGCATGGACCTGATGAAGTGGATCTTGTTTATAGCGGTCTGGAAGAAACAATGATCAACTGCCACCAATGAGATCATGAATAAATGGTTAGAAGATCCTCCCAATTCCGGATATGCGTACAGCAGCCTATGTTGTTGCCATCAATAAAGTTGGTACCAGCTATGCTGAGTTGGGCATTTTCCCATAACGCCACATACTCAATTGCTTATATAACCAGAACCCCATTTGTTTTGCAAATGGGGTTCTTTATTTCTAATAAATTCAATCATCTCATTTAGATCTATTGGGTGCAAACCAGTTGATCTCTTTATCTTTTTTAAACCAGGTCAGTTGCCGTTTTGCATATTGGCGGGTGCTTATTTTTATTCTTTCGACTGCATCTGATAATGATATTTTTCCATCTAAAAAACCGAATAACTCCTTATACCCTACCGTTTGCAACGCATTGAGATCTTTATAAGGCAATAATACCTTTACTTCATCCAATAATCCTGCCTCCATCATCAAATCAACCCGTTGATTTATCCTGCTTTACTAATTCTTCTTTTGGTAATTCCAAGTCCTATTTTGACAATAGAAAAATTTCTGTTTGCCTTTTCTCCTTTGCGATAAAATAAAATAGAGTTGCCTGTACTTTCCATCACTTCCAATGCCCTCATCATCCGTTGCGGATTATTTATTTCGCCAGATGCTAAAAAAATCCGGATCCTTTTCTTTTAACTGATTTTGCAACCAGCTCAATCCTTTTTCTTCATAGTTCTGATTATTATCCGCTGGCGAATAAGCGGATCAATATCCGGTATTGCATCCAGCCCTTCACAAAATGCTTTTATGTAGAGTCCGGTACCGCCCACCATGACAACAGCATCATGATTCCTTAAACAATTCCTCTGTCTTTTGTAATGCATATTGCTCAAAACTGATGGCTGTTACTTCCTCTTTTATGGAATGGGAAGCAATAAAATGATGTTGTACTTCTTTTAGTTCTTCTATTGAAGGTCTTGCTACACCAATATTCAATTCTTTATAACACTGACGGCTGTCTGCAGAAATGATCTCAGTATTAAAATGTTTTGCCAACTGAATAGCGACAGCTGTTTTTCCAACGGCTGTAGGGCCGGCAACTATAATTACTTTCTTATTTTTATTACCGGCCATTTGTTTTATCAAAAACCCCGGTTGAAGACCGGGGTTGAACTTAATATTATTATTTCAGGATTTATACTTCCTCTTCTTCTTCCCCTGCAACTTCATCTTCTAATCCTGTATCTTCTCCATCTTCATCTTTTTCACCAAATCCATTGCCAGCTTGTGTGAGGTCATATTTTTCTTCAATATCAGCAAACTTCTCTCCCAATAATCCTTTTGTTCCATACTGACTTGGAGCAATGCCTTCTACTCTCGAAGTTGAAGGATAAGTTACTTTAGGATTCTCTTCTTTGGAAACATTGATTAATTCAATATGATAGGTCCAGCCTTTATTAAAATCATAAATATAAATAAAACGTTGATTCGGATCTCTTATCTCTGAACCAATCGTTGTATCAGCCATGATCATTGGCGGAGCCTTATACTCTACATCATCGTATATCTCAAGAGTGATCTGCTTACCTCTTTGCCAGTGATCATTACTTCTAAAAAAAGTAGCCTGGTGCTTATTGTCAAACTCATACGATTTCAGAATCGTCTCATGCAAAAGAAAAAATGATTGGTTATGACGAATCACAACATCCCGATAAACACTTTCATCTTCTTCAAAATAAACTCTGAATTTTAAAATAGCCATACACAAATTTAAGAATTAAGATTTAATAACCTTTAATCCAAGCTCTTTTCCTTTTTCCAGCATAAATTTATATGCCGCTTCATATGTATTTTCAATTTCTCCATCCAGCATCGCATCTTTTAATGCATCTTTGATGATTCCCACCTGTTTACAGGGAGATAAGCCAAATGTTTCCATTATTATTTCGCCGGTAATGGGTGGTTGCCAGTTTCTGATATGATCTTTTTCCTCAACTTCTTTACATCTTTTACGTACCAGTTGAAAATTTTCCTGAAATCGTTTTAACTTTCTGTTTATTTTTAGAAGTAATGTCTGCATCACAAAGCATCATTAATGATTCAATATCATCTCCGGCATCAAATAATAAACGTCGTATAGCAGAATCAGTTATATTCTCTTTGGTAAGGCTGATGGGTCTTAAATGCAGTTCCACCATTTTCCGGACAAAACGCATTTTCTCATTTTGCGGCAATTTCAGTTTGTGCAAATATTTTCGGCACCATCCTGCCTCCTACTACTTCATGCCCATGAAATGTCCAGCCATGCCCTTCTTCAAATTTCTTAGTGGCCGGTTTTGCAATATCATGCAAAATGGCAGCCCATCTTAACCATAAATCATTTGTATTGGCTGATAAATTATCAAGTACTTGTAGTGTATGATAAAAATTATCCTTATGCCCTTTCCCATCTATATATTCCGCACCAACAAGATCCACCATCGGAGGAAAAATAATTTTTAACAACCCGCTTTTATACAAAAGATCAAAACCAATGGAAGGTTTTGGAGACAGTACAATTTTGTTCAGTTCATCCGTAATTCTTTCCTGCGAAATTATTTTGATACGATGAGCACTGTCAATAATTCCCTGCCAGGTTTTTTCTTCAATACTAAAATTCAATTGCGATGCAAAACGGATGGCTCTCATCATCCGCAAAGGATCATCACTAAAGGTTTGAACAGGTTCTAAAGGAGTCCTGATTATTTTATTATTCAGATCGGCTACTCCGTTAAACGGATCAATCAGTTTTCCATAATTATTTTCATTTAAACTAATTGCCAATGCATTGATGGTAAAGTCCCGGCGATCCTGATCTTCAGCTATGGTCCCGGATTCTACGGCAGGTTTCCTTGAGTCAAAATTGTAACTCTCTTTTCTTGCTCCAACAAATTCAATATCAAAAACTCCCCCAAACCCCCTCCGAAAGAGGGGGCTTTCACAGTGTCATTATAACTTGAATGGGGTAATCTAATATGTGCTGTTCCAAAATTTTTAAACACATCCACAGGAGGAACAGGGCTAAACTGCTTCGCCACTTCTTTTGCCAATTCAATACCATCACCTACACAAACAAAGTCTGCATCCATTGTTTCTCTTTCCAATAATTTGTCCCGCACAAAACCACCGATCAGATAAGTCTCCATTCCCAATGCCTGTGCAGCATTGGCGACTTTTTTTAAAAGAACCATTTCGTTTTCTGTGCAATTAATTTCCATAAACAAAGCAAAGATAATACGCAGCGGGTAAGTAGGTACATATAATCAGCTATTGAAGACTGATGTAGGTAATTTTATATCTCCGGTGGCTAAACCCATTTTTTTTAAACAACTGACTAAGTATAAATCCTGATGCAGAAACAATTCCGGCTATTATCAATCGTTGATAATTTTCTTTCTGTATAAATAACTCCGTATCATCATCCAACAAATGATTGATTGAATTTAGTACGATATATCCTGCACCACCAGTCATAAGCACTTTACTGGTTAACATTGGAATCCGCTTACTTTTTTTATCCAGGTAAATGCGGGCTATTTGCCGGTAATGTAGTTTAAGTACATACGCAGAAGTAGTATCAATCATCGTTACATTCAGCCGGGTTGGCAAAATTTGCACTTTGAAGCTCATAATCCATAGAGAATCATTCCTTATTTGCTGGATAAAGCCATTAGTAATACTTCCATTTTGTAATTGAAAACTTATAGGCGAACCGGTCGTAAAACTTTTAATCGTAATTCCATTCTTCTTTTTTACAGCAATAAAATCCTGAGCCTGGGCACTCAAAAAAGCTGAAAAAACAAGAATTAAAAAAAGCAGCCGGTACATACTATCAAAAGTATTGTAGCTGTTGCTTAAGAATTGTTAAAACTAAGGTCTAAGTATCTGTACTTTACCATTATTCCATTTAATAACAGATGAAGGCTGAGCAATGGCTTCATCATTCTGCCGATATGTAACCCCATAATCAACGTTATTTTTTATTTTCTCATCAATCTCTTTAAATATTTTTGGAGTTGGGTTACCAGCAATATTTGCTGAAGTAGATACAATGGGCTTACGAAATCTTTTTATCAGGTTTCTGCAAAACTCTTCCTTACAAATACGGATGGCAATAGTTCCATCCTCTCCGATAAGGTTATCGGCAAAACCAATGGCCCCATCATAAATAACTGTTGTAGGTTTTAGGGTTGTTTCCAGATAATCAAAAACACTGAGATCGGGAGCAGCCACATATTTTAAAATTTCTCTTTCATCTGCCAGTAATACGATCATAGCTTTTTCATCCGGCCGTTGCTTCAAGGCATAAATTTTTTCCACTGCCTTAGCATTTGTTGCATCGCATCCTATACCCCAAACGGTATCAGTAGGATACAATATCAACCCTCCTTCCTGTAATACTTTCAGACATTGTTCTATATCTTTTTCAAAATTTACCATAACGATTTATAAACATCCATAACAGCAGCAGCACATTTCTGTGGTGTAAAATTTTGAGCATGTTGCCAGCCTTTTTCTTTCATTGTATCAGCAAACAGTTTATCACTATAAATTTTTTTCATTCCTTGGGCTATCTCTTCCGGACTAGCAGGATCTACATAATAAGCTCCATCACCACCAGCTTCCGGCAAACAAGAAACATTAGAAGTAATAACAGGTAGCTTACTTCACAACGCCTCAAGCACCGGAATTCCAAAACCTTCAAAGAAAGAAGGATAGATCATCGCAATAGCGGATTGATAAATAGCCGGAAAATCTTCTGCATGCTGAAAAGATTCCAATCCTTTTGCTGTTTCAGATTCCGAAAGAAAAATGATGCTGTCGGTCAGATTATGCTGGCTGATGAATTCTTTTACCTTCCTTTTGTAATCCCCGCCATCACCGATCACCACCAACGGGATATTTAGATCATCCTTTAGCAATTGAACAGCTTTACAAATATTCAATAAATTTTTTCTTTCAATAACAGATCCCACATATAGAAAAAACTGATCCGGCAGATTATATAACTCTTTTATATTGATTCGATCTGCCTCACTGACCGTTTCCATAAAAGAAGGGTTACAACTCTGATAACATACATTGATTTTCGTTTCCGGAATTTTATAAAACTCAATGATATCTTTTTTTGTCTGTTCACTGATAGCAATAATTTTATCGGCATGATTACAGGCATTGCGAAATTTCTTTCGGTAAATCGTCACATCAGCATAGCTATATTGCTCAGGATATCTTTCATGGATCAGATCATGTATAGTAACAACTGACTTGATCCCTGTTTTTTGAATACCAACAGGAATTTCGTGACTCAAACCATGATAGAGATCGATCTTTAACCGTTTTAAATCTTTTTTCACCCAGCTGCTCCTCCATGCAGACGGTATTAACCTGTGAAAAAATGATGTTGGCCCGACTTCCTGCATATTCGCAGCATCCAGTTCAAAAAGATTGTAGGGATTAGGGTTAAACAAAAAATAATGATGATCTGCATAATGATCGAGAAAGTGCCATCAGTAAATTGCGGCTGTAGTGCCCCAATCCTGTTTTATTGTGATAAGCCCTTTTTGCGTCAAACCCGATGTTCATTGAATATGCTGATTAGTAAATATGCAAATTTGCAGATTAATTCCCGCAAATTGGCATATTCGTAAATTGACACATTAGCTTATTTTCGCAGCAAAATAAGAAGAGATGAAAGATCTGATTTTAGAAGCATGGGCCAACCGGGAATTATTAAAAGAAAATAAATACAGTGATGCGGTACGGGCAGTTATTGAAGAAGTGGACAAAGGACGGTTAAGAGTTGCATCGCCTTCAGATGCCGGCTGGATAGTAAATGAATGGGTGAAACAAGCCATACTGATGTATTTCGGTATTCAACAAATGCAGACATGGGATATAGCACCGTTTGAATTTTACGATAAAATGTTGCTGAAGAAAAATTATAAAGATCTTGGCGTAAGAGCCGTTCCACATGCAGTAGCAAGGTACGGAGCTTTTCTTGGAAGAAATGTGGTGCTGATGCCATCTATGTAAATATCGGCGCTTATGTAGATGAAGGAACGATGGTAGATACCTGGGCAACTGTAGGCAGTTGTGCGCAGATCGGAAAAGGCGTACACCTGAGTGGTGGTGTTGGTATTGGCGGTGTGTTGGAACCATTACAGGCTTCACCGGTAATTATTGAAGATGGATGTTTTATCGGCAGCCGCTGTATTGTGGTAGAAGGTGTGATGGTTGAAAAAGAAGCCGTGTTGGGTGCCAATGTTGTATTAACCCAATCCACAAAAATTATCGATGTAAGTGGCGATGCTCCAGAAGAAATGAAAGGAAGTGTGCCTGCAAGAAGTGTTGTGATACCCGGTTCTTATACCAAAAAATTTCCTGCCGGAGAGTTTGGTGTTGGTTGTGCATTAATCATCGGTCAGCGTAAACCAAGTACCGATTTGAAAACAAGTTTGAATGATGCGTTGAGAGATTTTAATGTTTCGGTATAAGTTTGTTGAATTATATTTGCTGACCCATTAATATGCCCAGGTGGCGAACCTGCCTGCCGGCCTTGTTCCGCAGTAGCTATGCGAAGGCGAGCAGGCAGGATTGGTAGACGCATTGCCTTCAGGATTATGATTATTGTATATGCAATAAAAAGTGTCGAAAGAAATTATTTTATGTTGGTATGACCAATAATATAGTAAGACGATTAAAGGAACATAATAGTGGAGTAAATAGGTCAACGAAAGCTTATCACCCCTTTGAATTGATATATTCTGAGGAATATGAAAGCAGAATAGAAGCTAGAAAAAGAGAAAAATATTTGAAGAGCGGAGTTGGAAAAGAATTTTTGAGAAGTTTGTTGAAATAAATTGCCCAGGTGGCGAAATTGGTAGACGCACTGCCTTCAGGTGGCAGCGTTCGCAAGGATGTGCTGGTTCGAATCCAGTCCTGGGCACAAAGACCCACACAATAGTGTGGGCTTTTTTATTTGGAAGCGATGCAAGCTTGCTTGCAAAAGCAGACAAGTGAAAAAGCACAGCCGCAATAGCGGCAAGGGTCTTTGGGTAAGACCAATTAAATCGGATCAATGAAATTAATCCAGTCCTGGGCACAAAGCCTCAGCAATAAATGCTGGGGTTTTTTGTTTTTATAACGGCGAACCTGCCTGCTCGCCTTCGCATAGCTACAGCGGAGCAAGGTCAGCAGACAAGGCCCACAAAGCCAGCACACATAGCTATCTGAGACTACGCCTGTGAACGTTTTATTTGGAGACTCAGCTTGGAAGAAATTACAAAATTTGTGGATTAAAGACGGCGAGTCCCACAAAGCCAACACACATAGCCATTTGAGACTACGCCTGTCAACGTTTTATTTGGACACTCGTCTTGGAAGAATAGCGGCGTGATTTTTTTTTCAAAGACCAACACTGGTAAAATATAGATATTACCTTTATTTCAGTTGCATTGCTTTAAAATATGATTTGTAAGAGGGACAACCCAAAACATCCATGATGTTGTAATTAACCAAAAAAGGAAAACAAACACCCTTGAATATTTATCAGATGAAAATAAAACAGGCTTTTCTTTTGCAATTATTCTAGACCTGCCACTATTTTGAAAGTGTAAATAATTAATAAGTAGGATTACTAAGAATATTGATATAAAATTCCATTTTGAAGTAAGAATTGAATAACAAAAATATTTTGAAGCCACAAAATTAATAATACCAGTAACAAAAAAAGTTTCTGAAAGACTTAACATGAAACTAGTTGTTGCATGAGGCTCAGTATCTTTCAATATTTTTATTGAATAAACATAATAATAATAATATAAAACTTCTAAAGTTTTCAAAAAATATGTTATTATTAAATATTTATTGTTTCTGATTTGACGAGCCTACATTTCCCATATAATCAATAATTGCCCTTCTAATATCTGATCTCGGATCATTCAACTCCGTAAACACCGGATATACTTTTACAATATCCGGATTATCTTTTGTCAGAAAATCCAGATTGGCTTCGCCACCAGTCATTAAAAAATCGGAGAGAGCTACTTTGTAAATTTTATTGACATCAATCTGTGCATTCTTCATCATCCATTTAGTAGAAGTGCTGTCATAAACAACCGAAGAAGAGTATTGCAAAAAACCACCATTGCCCCAATTCTTTTTACCGGCATCCAATACTTTAATAAGCAAACCCCCTTTCATATCCACTTCCATAATAGAACCGCCAAAAGGAAGACTACGGATAATATCGTATTGTGTAACGGGCATCTGCAATATATCATCTACCCGGATAGAACCGGAATTAACGATCGCCACATCTGCCGTTGGCGATGCTTTCTCCATCGCACTAACGATCAGTTTGGTGAAATTTGTTTTGTTGGTTCTGATATACGCTTCTCTCCCATCCAATGGTTCGCCTGTTGTCATACAAACTTTTGCAGCATCAAAACCCAATGAAGCATAATTGGCATTACCAATATCTGTCCATTTTTTTACCACAACATTAGTTGCTTCATCAAATGCAACGGTCTCGTTGATGTCAATAATTTTTGCATCGACTGTGAGCTGTTGTCTTTTTTTATTGATATTCAGTTTTAAGATATAAGCTGATTTTGCATTGGCATCTGCTTTCGTTATATACACATTGCCAATCTTTGCATAATGTCTTTCATGTTCATGCCCGCCAATAATCAAAGCCAGTCCGGGAATTTGTTTTGCCAGTTTAATATCATTATCCAGGGATTGATGCGTAATGGCAATTACCGCATCGCATTTCTCTTTTAATTCATCATATTTTTGCTGGGCAGTTGTAAACACATCTGTATACGAAACATAAGAAGCTTTGTTAAAGGGCAGCGTAAGCCCCATAAAACCTATCGTTGCCGTTGTTCCATCTCCATCTTTCAAAGTCATCGTATAGGTTTCAGGGAAAGGCTCATCGACACCATTTTTCTTTTTTACAAAAGGACCAACATAGGTTCCTGATTTATGAAAGGTGTTGGAGGATATCCATTTGAAATCAGATTCGTTGATGCGGCTTTGAACATCAGCTTCTGCAATATCAAATTCATGATTACCAAAAACCACCATATCAACTCCGGCAACATTCATGGCCTCGACCATTTGTTTTCCCCGTATTCTGTTGCCCTCAAATTTTAAACTATTATAAACAGACGGACTCAAAAAATCACCCGCCATCACTAAAAATGTATTTGGGTTTTCATTGCATGTATTGCTTTTTTATCGTTGCCACCCTGGCCATTCCACCGGCTTTACCTCCATCTAAAGGAGCTATTTCATATACATCATTGATCTGTACGATCGTAAAATCAAGTTTTCCATCATCCTTTGCAGATGTGCTGTTTTTTGTGGAACTACAAGAATAAATTAAAACTAATGCTGCTAATAAAACCGGTACAATTAATTTTCTCATGATAAAGTATTAGTTTTTAAAGTTAGTTTTTTATTTAGATTGAGTGATGGATTAGCCTATTTCTAACCCACCCCGTTTAAAAATTCGTAATGGTAAAAAGCTTTGCCCCTCCCAGGAGGGGATGCGAGACGCTGAATTATTTAAAATAAACTCCCAAGAAAGCTGTCAAAATTAACTACCTTATACCGTCAATAAACTACAACCCCGTAAATCGCTGCCATCTACTCTTCCCAATACTTCAAAACTATTATCAGCATAAATTTTGCCGGCATCATCTGTCGCAATAAAAGAACAGGAATATATATTCGCCAGATCGATCACATTAATAATCCCTGAGCCAGTTTGCTTTACCAATAACGGATCCTCCTCATCTCTCAATACAATCTTCATCCAGGGTGCGGTATTAAATTTACCATCGCCTTTTGAATAAGCCTGCGATAATAACTCTGTCATACCGTATTCAGAGTGAATCTTATTTATCTGAAAAGCATTTTGTAAAATACTGTGTAATTCTTCCCGAATCATTTCTTTTCGTCTTCCCTTCATCCCTCCGGTTTCCATAATGATCGTATTTTTCAACGGCATCGGAAATTGTTCTCCAAAATCCAATAAGGCAAAAGTGACACCGATCAGCAATGTTTTTTTCCCTGCTTTTTCCAACACCCGAATAACTTGTGATAGTTGCTCATACTCATCCAAATAAAAACCACTCTGGGGTGACCACTTTTTTCTATTAACTTATTCACCATGTACACAAGGGATGAATTATCTCTTTCAAGGTAAGAAGGTAATAAACCCAAAATGCAATGCTCCTTTATTTTACCATAGAACAATTCAAATCCTTTTAAAAAACTCTCTTCATACAAGGATAGCTCTTTAACAAAATGACGGCTGTTTACCGAACCGGTAGTGCCACTGCTTTCAAATATCGCAGCAGGAGGAAATAAAGTGGTGACCACTTCCTGCGACTTAAAAAAGCGGACAGGTAAAAAAGGGATCTTATTTATTGAATCAACCGAAAGAGGTTCAATCTGTAAAGCATCTGTATAAGCCCGGTAAACAGCATTGTTTTCGTACTGAAAACGGAATATTTCAAGGGCAAGGCCTTCAAAGCCCTGTTCTGTAACGTTAAAAACTTTATGATTCCATTGATCCTGCATGCCTGTTTATGTCATTTAAAACAGTAAATTTGTTATTCAACTATTCCCGATGAAACGATTCCTTTTTTTCTTACAATTATTGTGGTAGTGGCTGTTGCCTGCAACAAAGATAAGTTTCAGACCAAACCCACCCTTACAATAAAATCCTATAACGGTAATCTGATCCCTATCAATGGTACACTTATCGTTAACCTGGAATGTACGGATAAGGAAGGCGATGTGCAGGATTCGCTGATCATTATTAAAAACAGACTGAACCTAAGAGTGGTTACAACTATCCGTGATACCCTCCGGTATAAATTTCCGGTATTTCCAAAGAGTACTACCACACAAATAGAAGCTACATTAGATTATCAGACCATCTTATCGGCATTAAATCCGCCAAATATTCCCGGCTCTAATCCGGTAATGAAAGAAAGGGATACCCTGATCCTGAAATTTGCGGTAAGAGATAATGAAGGAAATGTAAGTGATACCATACAATCACAGCAAATCATCGTTATCAGGTAGTAACTTTACCCCGATGGGTAAAAAATTATTTACATTTTTCATCAACAGTAATTTATTTATTGCCGGCTGCGCGGTAGCCATGGTTTACCAGACCAACTTATTATTGCTGGATGGCATTACCAATAATTATTTTCTGTTCTTTGTTTTCTTTTCTACCATTACCAGTTATAGTTTTCACTGGTACCTGACAACTGAATCCGTCATTCCTTCGCCAAGAATCGAATGGCTGAATCGAAACAGGGTTGTTCATATTGTACTCTTCATTATCGGTGGAGTTGGAACCGGCATTTTCTTTTTTTACTTATTACCACACTGGCATTGGCTGGTATTATCAGCCATCATTACTTTTCTATACTCGGCACCCAAGATTCCCCATCCACTTTTCAGAGCACTTAGAAAGATTGCCATTACCAAAACATTGTTCCTGGCTTTTGTGTGGATGTTCGTAACTACTATTTTGCCACTCGAAATAGCTGAACAGGATCCGATAGCTATCGGATGGAAGCCGGAATTTTATTTTTTTATCGCCCATCGGTTCTTTCTGATCTATGCCATTTGTATGATCTTCGACTATCGGGACAGAGAGGACGATAAAATTGCCGGTGTAAGAAGTCTGATCAGCTTTATGACTGAAAAAGGTATAAACTGGTTATTCTGGATCATCATACTTCTTTTTATTATCACAACGCTATTTTTGTCAGATTTTGGGATTTCCCACTTTCAAATTGCTATTTTGCTACTACCCGGCATTATAGTGGGGATGCTGTTCAACTATTCAAAAAAACATTTTACAGACAGTTTCTATTATTTTATTTTGGATGGGATGATGGCTTTTTCATCTTTGCTCATGCTTATCCCCGGCATTTAATTATTTTTGCACCCTCCGAAGGAGTACTTCGGACTAATTAAGAAATATGGCAAAATCTGTAAAAACTAAGAAATCGATCATTACGACTAATTCATTTGAATTTTTAAAGAGTTATATAAACAATGCTTCTCCGGTTGGTTTTGAAACCTGGGGACAGAAACTTTGGCTAGAATACCTGAAACCCTATGTTGATACCCACTATGTAGATTCTTATGGAACTGCTGTAGGTGTAATTAATCCGGAGCATCCTTTCAAGGTTGTGATAGAAGCACATGCCGATGAAATAAGCTGGTTTGTAAATTATATAACTGCCGATGGTCTGATGTATGTTACCAGAAATGGTGGCACTGATTACCAGACGGCGCCGGCTTCCAGAGTTTTTATTCATGGTAAAAAAGGGCCGGTAAAAGCTGTGTTTGGCTGGCCTGCCATACATACCAGAAAAGGAGGACCTGAGGATAAAGAAAAACAACCAAAAACTGAAACCATCTGGCTTGATTGCGGTGCCAGAAATAAAAAAGAACTGGAAGCTTTAGGCGTGCATATTGGTGCTGTAGTTACCTATCAGGATGGATTTGATGAACTGGCAAACGGTAATTATATCGGAAGAGCATTTGATAACCGTGTTGGTGGATTTATGATTGCTGAAGTTGCAAGATTATTAAAAGAAAATAAAAAGAAATTACCTTTTGGGTTATATGTAGTGAATGCGGTACAGGAAGAAATTGGACTTCGTGGTGCAGAAATGATCTCCAGAAGAATAAAACCAAATATTGCCATCATTACAGATGTAACACATGACACCACTACACCGATGATCAATAAACACATTGAAGGTGATGTGAGTACAGGTAAAGGTCCATCTTTGGCATATGCTCCTGCTGTTCATAATAAACTGTTAGCACATGTAGAAAAAGTAGCTGCTGATAAAAAAATAGCCGTTCAATGGAGAGCATTGAGCAGAAGCACAGGAACAGATACTGATTCTTTCGCTTATTCTAATGATGGATGTCCATCTGTTCTGATATCCATTCCGCTTCGTTATATGCATACAACAGTTGAGATGCTGCATAAAGACGATATTGAGAATACGATCAAACTCATCTATGAGACCTTATTATCCTTATCGCCAAAAACAAACCTTAGATACCTGTGATGAATTATTTATTATATATAGATCCGGGAAGTGGTAGCTATTTATTGCAGGCTATTATTGCGGCAGTGCTTGGTGCAGGTTTCTGGATAAAAATGTCCTGGCACAGGATCAAAGCATTTTTTGGCGGGAAGAAAGCAGATATAGAGAAAGAGAAGGAAGACAAAGCAGCTTCTTAGCTTTTTTGAATCTTGCTCAACACATAATCAAGACCCGCTTTATAGGCTTCTTCGCTATTATAGAATATTTGCTGAGAAAGAGTTTCGATTCTTTCTTTAAAACTGCCGGACATTGATTCTAGTGTTATTAATTTGTCTTTTATTAAGTTCTAATTCATTTGGCGAAAGAGAAACCCCTATCCGACTTCTTATTTCATTCTCCAGCGGTTCAATATTTACTTCCAGATAATCCGGACTATTAATTTTCAAACTAGTATCAATAAACAATACTGGCTTTCGCATTCCGAAGGCAAACTCCAGCGCAATTCCTGATCTGTCAGTAATTAAAATATCAGTTGAATGTAACCGGTCAAATACATTGGACAGGTCATCAATTTCCATTCCCGGATATGCTTTAACCATTTGCCGGATTTTATTAAAACTCCTTTTCTTTCTTTTTTCAAATTCAGGATGAGAACGTAGCACAACATTATACGGGAGCTTAGATAACTGTAAGAGTAGTTCTTCAATACAGGTATCAAAAATGCAGCCTTCAAACCAGGAAGGAGCAATGAGAATTCTTGGTTGCTCATTAATGGAATTCGGAGTTGCGTTTTTTATTTTATCAAACAGTGGATAACCATAAGGAATCAGCTCTTTTGGTCTTAATCCATATATCTCTTCTGCCTTACGGATTTCATGTTCCTGATATTTACCAGTACAAAAAATAGTGTCATAATTAAAGAAAGCTGCTTTCCTATATTGCTGATGGGTACTAACCGCAGCATGAAACATATAAATATAAGTGCCGACAGCAGCTGATCGTTTGAATAGATAATTACCAAGGTCAGGCATCGTCATGATCATTACATCAGCCTTCATTTTTGAAAACAAAAACCCAAGTAACCATTTCACCCGGATCACTTTCATTCTTTCCGGAGCATTTTTTAATAAGGGATCCTTTGCATCTGATGTGATATAACAAATCTCAATTCCTTTTTCCAACAAGTCATCAATCAATTTTTCAAAATACTGGTAATAATGTCGTCCCTCAGAATAAAAAACAACCTGTTGCTTTTCTTTCAACAGATTAAATACTTCGCTATATTCTGAAAAAAAACTCATATTGCTAAAGATGCTCCAGGATTAATTGCTTTAACTGTACTCTGTCAAATGGCATTGGGTTATTGGCAAATCTTTCTTCGTTCACTTCAACCAGCAAGCTTTCGATAATGTCTTCTTTATCGATATTCAGCTCCGAAAGTTTTGTAGCAAGCCCTGCATCTTTCATACTGTGCAAAACATAATAAGCAGCTTCCATTTCATTTTCTACTTCTAATAAATGATAAAGTTCTTCCTGATTCTTGTTGAACAAAAAGAATATGGGCAGGAATAATGCTACAGCATGACCATGCGGAATGCCATGATTCGCTGTCAGGAAATAAGATAATGCATGTGGGCCTGTTGTTCTTGTTATATTAATGGCTTTTCCTGCAAGATGAGCCGCATACTGCATTTTCTCTCTTGATTTTTCATCCGGCAACTTTACTGCTTTACTAAAAAATTCTTTCCAGGTTAAGATTGCCTGAATTGCATGCATCTTTGATTCGCCTGTTGCATTTTTGTTCCAATAAGATTCAACTGCCTGTGCCAATACATCCATACCAGAAACAGCCGTTTGATAGGGAGTAAGCGTATAAGTCAATTCCGGATCCAGTATAACCAGCTGTGGAAGCAATACAGGATCTATCAATGAAATCTTTTTTTTGTTTTTATATACCACTGCAAAATGGGTAGCTTCGGTTCCGGAGCCTGCAGTGGTAGGTGCCGCTACAAAAAAAGGAATCGGTTTCTTATCTTCTTCATTCTTTACAATCAAAGCCTTTGCAAGGTCAATAACACTTCCACCACCAATTGCAAGGATGACCTGATACGTTTTCTTAGAAAATTCATTCCAGGCCAATGCGATTTCCGCTTCATCTACATTAACGCCCTTCTTTATATAATGTGTGCCTTCTAATAAGGTTGTCTTGTATTTATCTGAAAAATGCTGGCCCGAAATAAAAAAAACAGACCGATAGCCTGCGTCTTTAATTAAAGACGCTGCTTGTTTAATCGTACCGGCTCCTTGTACAAGTTTTTGCATGAACAGTTATTGTTCGTTATTGAGTGCAGTCATAAAATCGTTCTTCCAATCCTCAGGATTACCTGCTGGTCTTCCGAGATCAGATCTGCTTTGCCGGTTTGTTCTTATTTCCACAAATTGAGTCTCGGTAGAGTTCAAACCGCCGCTAAGCCACTTTTCCAATTCTTCTTCACTGGTAATACAAACAGCCTTTTTATAGCCACTTGCTTTTGCTATTGCACAACAGTCGGCAAAAAAACCCTCAGTCGGCTGACCACCAACAGATTCATGACTTCCATTATTTATAACAATATGAATATAGCTTGAAACTGCATGATGAGCGATGACAGGCAATGAACCTAAATGCATCAATAACGCCCCATCTCCATCCAGCATAATTACTTTTTCGTCCAATTGATTTTTTACTCCTAATGCAATATGATTGGCATGACCCATTGCACCAACACTCAATAAATATTTTTTTATTTTATTATTCGCAGCAATATTAGCTTCATAAAATTCACGGCCGGATTTACCGGTAGTACAAACAACTACTTCGTCTCCCTTCAATTTTGAAATGAGACGACTGATAACTTCTTCTCTTACTAAATTATATTCATCTGTTTTTTCCTCACCCATATATTCTTCAAAAACATTTTCAGGAACTACTAATGCGACGGGCTTCTGTTCAGCAACTGCCTGAGCAATCGCTTTATCAATTGAATCGAAGGAAAAATCTTCATCAGCGTCCATAAAATAATGCGGCACTTCCAGCACATCCAATAAAGGAATCGTAATTCGTCCCATTTTTTTATGCTGTGGTTCATCGGTTGTTCCCGGTCGTCCTCTCCAACCAATCAACAACAACATTGGAACGGCATACATTTCTTTATCAGCCAGAGATGTTAAAGGATTGATGATATTCCCTAACCCCGAATTTTGCAAATAAACCAAGGGTACTTTGCCTGACTTAAAATGATATCCGGAAGCAAGACCAATTGCCAGTCCCTCATTTGCTGTAATGATATTTTCCTTACTGCTACTATGATCCTGTACATATTTTAAAAAATCCTTTAACAAAGAATCAGGTACACCGGTATAAAATTCAATACCCTGTTGTTTTAAATAATTATATAACCGTTCAGGATGGATCATAATTATCAGGTATCAGTTTAAGCAGATCTTTTACAGACATTAATTTTTCTTCCGCCTCTTTACTTCTGTCGTGATGCAGAATTGAATTTGCAATTGAAAGCATGGCCGGATAAGCACTTCTTAATAAATGATTGGCATAAATGATGATATTAAATCCGGCATCTTCCAGTTCCTGCCTTGTAATGGAATTATAGGTTGAAGGCACTGCTACCAACGGCACTTTTTGTTGAAACGATTTATACTGTTTTGCAAATTCAAGAATTTCCGTTGCCTCCTTAGATTTGCTATGAATCATGATACCATCTACACCTGATTTGATATAGGCTGCAGCTCTTTGCAATGCATCTTCCATTGTATTACCAAGAATCAGACTTTCTATTCTTGCAATGATCATAAAATCTTTAGTTACACAACTCTTCTTCCCCACTCTCACCTTTTCACAAAAAGCTTCAATGCTTTCCTGCTCCTGCGAAGACTGATCTTCGAATAGTGAATTTCTCTTCAATCCAATTTTGTCTTCAATAATAATGGCAGATACACCTAATCTTTCCAACGTACGAACGGTAAAAACAAAATGCTCTGTCTTACCACCGGTATCGCCGTCAAAAATGATCGGCTTGGTGGTTACTTCCAATACATCATTCAATGTTTGCAAACGGGCTGTTATATCAACCGCTTCAATATCAGGCTTTCCTTTGGCAACAGAATCGGTGAGGCTACTCATCCATATGGCATCAAACTCCTGCGTAATGCCTTTTTCGTTTGTAAAGGAAGTGTTCTCCGCAATCAACCCACTTAAACCATTATGTGCTTCCAACACTCTCATGGAAGGTTTTACAGCGAGGATCCGTTTCAGTCTTTTAAGTCTGTATTCGGCCGTAGTACCAGCTTCTTTTATCGTTTGTTGAATGGCGGTAGAACTAATACCACCGGTATACGGCACTTCCACCAACTCGCCATTCCACTCTTTCAATGTATCGATTACTTTTTGACGGGTTGCCTGCTGTACTCCTGTCTTCCAGTCATCGCCATGGACAACAAACTGAGGCTTTAATTTATTCAGGTTTGCTGAATAGTCCAGTGTTTCCTGTGCTACTACCTCACTAACTCCGGCAATATTCTCGATAACGATCTTACGTTGTTCATAGCTGAGATAAGGCACTCTTTTGTAACTGGCAATGGCTTCATCGGTCAATAAGCCAATGATCACCCTCCCTAGTTTTTTGCCCGTATTGATAATATTCAGGTGCCCCGGATGCACCAGGTCGGCACTCATTCCTATATAAACAGTCTTTTCCATAATGATTGAAAGCCGAAAATAAACTATTCCGGCTGGAGGTTACTCAACATTGGGGTAAAAATTAATGGATGGAAAACAGTCTTCCTGCTTTAGTTTTGAGGGTAATAGTCAAAATGAAGTCAGTCATCGCAAAATATCCCTTTTTCCTGTTCCTGCTCCCATTCTTTTTTGTGCTGCATGGGTACGGACAATACTTCCCTGAAATAGACCTGAAAACTGCAGGTCTGTTATTTTTGAAATATATGTTCACTGTGGCTGTGATGGCAATTCTTTTCTGGCCTTTATTTAAGAACCGGTTAAAAACCAGCCTTGCCATTTTTTTTCTTTTAGCTATCAACCTTTTTTGGGGAAGTATCCTGGATTTTATAAAGGCTAATGCAGGCATTCCTTTTCTGACCCGCTATATTTTTATTGTACCCTTCACATTCATCCTGATCTTTTTTGTATTTATTTATCTGAAAAAGACAAAAAGTTCATTCACAAAAATCACCCTCTATCTGAATTTTCTTTTTCTCTTGTTAATTGCAGTTGATCTTGCTGGAATTATTTTAAAATTTCCGAAAAGCAAAGAACAAAAAGTTGCCAATCTGGATAAACAATTAATACAATGTGACACCTGCAAAAAACCGGATATCTACCTGATCGTTGCCGATGAATATGCCGGTAAAACAGCATTAAAAGATCTGTTTGATTACGATAATACTGATTTTGAAAAATCATTAAAAGAAAGAAATTTCCAATTTATCGATAGTTCCAATGCAAACTACAATGCTACTGTTTACTCAATGGCTTCGGTCCTTAATATGGACTACCTGAATAATCTGAAAAGCACGGTTATTAATTATAATGATATGCTGGCTTGCTATAATCTTATCAGGAATAATAATCTTACGGCCTTTCTTAAAAAGAATGCTTACAGCATAAACAATTTCTCATTTTATGACCTTGACGCAGAGAAGAAGATCGTGACCAATCATTATTTCCCGGATGAAGAAGACATATTGACTTACAGAACTTTTTTGAAACGTATCCAAAGAGACCTGGGTTTTCATTTGTTTACAAAAAAGAAGACCGAGAAGATTCTGCGCCATAACATGTATAATAATATTAAAACAGATAGCTTACTCAACCAGTTTCTGAAAACGAAAAGAGAAAAACCTGCATTTGTCTATACACACCTGGATATGCCGCACCACTCCTATTATAACAGAAGTAATGGAGAATTGGTTCCTGTAGAAATGCTGACAGATGAGTTTACGATGGACCGAAAAGCCTATATCGAATATTTAAAATATACAAATACCAAACTAATTGAACTGATCGATAATATTAAGCTGAATGCTGAACAACCACCAATCATCTTGTTAATGAGTGATCATGGCTTCAGGCAACTTGACAAAAAAATTGACACAAAATTCTATTTCATGAATCTGAATGCTATTCATATGCCCGATAGCATCTATAGTGGGTTTTACAATGGAATGTCGGCAGTAAATCAATTCCGGACAATACTTAATCTTCAATTCGGGCAACAACTTCCTTTATTGAAAGATTCCACAATACTTTTAACTGAATAAATATTTATATTCAAATCCCAAATGATAGAGGATTTTAAAAATAAGACCAAAGTATTTCTATCGAAGAAAATTATTTCTGTCCTGGTTATTTTGCTTGCCATTGGGAGCCGGATACTACAACTTATTTTCTTTTTTAATATCAGGGTCGATGGAATGTATCAGTACCTGGCAATGAAATACTTTGTCAATGGACATGGTGTTAGTATTGCAGAAGTATTGCCGACAGACCTCTCACAGTCTGTATATGAGCCGTTGATCAACTGGCCTCCGGGATATTCAATATTACTTTCTCCATTCTATATCCTATTTAATCACAATTATGTAGTTGCCGGAATGACTTTGGATATATTGGCTGCCACAGCTTTGATAATTTTTGCAAGAAAAATATTACAACTTTTAGATCTGCCAACATACCTGATCAACATTTATACAATTTTCACTGGTTTTTTCATTTACAATTTTTACTTTATTGCTTCGTCTGATGCAATAGCAATCAGTTTTTTTGTTGTCGCTTTGTACTTCACCTTATTATTGCTCAAAAAAAATTCCAAATGGCTGGCAAGAACTATTCTTATTTCAGCAATATTAATAACCTGTGGGTTTATTAAATATTTATTTTATCCTGTTGTGTTTGTCCTACCTGTATTCCTAATCATTAAAGGCTTAATAGACAAAGAAAAGGTTATTAAAAAAGCAGGTCTATTTTCTTTCTTTCTGGTAGCCATCTGTTTAGTGTCCTTATTGGTATATCAAAAAAATATAAGTGGCGCTGCCGCCTATATCAGCCAACCGGAAAGAGGCTTCTTTCCTGAAAATTTATCATTAGCCTACCCCTTTATCCCCGGCGCCATTCTCAATCCTGAAAGTATAACCAGAGTGTTAAGCAATTTAACAAGTGCTGATAGCTCCATATTCAGAATATTTCAATGGATACATATCCTATCAATCCTTGGTATCATAACTTGTATTATAGTATGGGTGAGAAAAAATGGAATCCGTAAATTGACAACAATAAATAGCTTTTACGGCCTTACGATACTAATTGCTCTTGCAATAACAGGCTTACTTTTATTCTTATCATTAACAGTTGCCAAGGAAGAAATAAATCCTGGTGTCTTATGGAGCTATATTGAAGATGCCAGGTATCATGGATTAATTACCGTGTTGTTTCAAATGTGCTTGTTTGTAATAATTCATCAATTGTGGTCATCACACAAAAAGAAATGGAAGATCATACCGCTATTGATTCTTTTATTACTCATTCCTGAAACCTTCAGGGGTATTATCTTTGGTGCTAACCGGATCCGTAAAATTAATATAGAAGAGTACAGTTGGCAGTCTGAATTAAGTTTTCAAAAATATACTGATGCAATAATTTCCCAAAAGAAGACTAAATTGAATATTGACAGAGTAGCCGTTACAGGAACATCTTATTATATGAACTACAGAGTTTGCTTGTATAGTGATGCATTTTATTTAAAGAACTCAGGCGCAATTAATGACATAAGTAAACTGATTTCAAGCAAACCGGTTTTACTTCTAGTTATGCTGGAAAAAAATAAAATTAATGCATATCAGCCGTTTTTGAAATCAACTATCCATGAATACGAAGGAAGTTTTGGCCGATTTAATTTTTATACAACATTAATTAAATCACATTAATGAAACGTTTATTTACAAAATATACCTTATTTCTATATTTACTTCCTGTATTTTTTGTATTGCATGGCTATACAGAAAATTACAACCTTGTGCCGGAAGATGATGCGGTTTGGCTTGCTTTGTTCTATGTTGGCTGTACTCTACTTGTTATGTTAATATGCTGGCTTATCTATAGAAACTTCTCCAAAGCCAGCTTAGCAGCTTTTGTTTTAATGTCGATCTATTTTTTCTTTGGAACAGTACATGATACACTAAAAGACTTATTAGCAGGAAGTTTCTTTACCAAATACATATTTCTGCTTCCATTTTTATTTTTCCTTTCAATTTTACTGATAATTTTAATTAAAAAATCCACATCAAGATTTAGCCAGCTTACAGTTTATTTAAATATACTTTTTCTTGTTTTGTTGGTTTTTGAAATATTTAGCTTAGGCAGTAAAATAGTTACCAACAAACCTATTACACCTTTGCTAAGTACTGAATTTGTTAATTGCGATACTTGCGCCACACCAGATATATACCTGATCGTTGCAGATGGCTATACCAGCAATACCGCACTTAAAGAAGTATTTGATTTTGACAATACCAGATTTGAAACCGATCTAAGGAATAGGAATTTCCATGTGATCAATAACAGTTTCTCAAATTACAATGCTACAGCTTATTCGATGACATCCATGTTGAATCTGAATTATCTGAACACCCTTACCAGCCTGAATGATAATTTAGAAAATCTGATGATCTGTTATGAGGCGATCAAACAAAACCAGACATTACTTTTCCTGAAAAAAAATGGCTATACGTTTTATAATTACTCCGACTTTAATTTCCCCGGCCAACCTGCCGTAACAAACCCAACTTTTCTACTTGCCAAAACAAAAACGATTACATCGCAGACTCTATCAGGTCGCATTTACAGAGACTTGTGGTATCATCTGGCAACCGATCTTAAGTTAAAATCAGTGATCAGGAAATATGTATACGGACAGTTGAACAACAATGAAAAGGTTATTCAATTAACCAAAGAGGTTGCAGAAGATTCAACCAGTAGTCCAAAATTTGTTTACAGTCATGTAGTGATGCCTCACAATCCTTATTACTTTGACAAGGATGGCAATCCGGCATCTTTAGAAAAACTTACAGAATATTCAGGGAGCAACCGAAAAGACTTTATTGAATACCTGCAGTATGCAAACAAGAGAATACTTGCTTTGGCAGATCACATAAAAGCAAAATCGGCAAAACCACCCGTTATCATTTTAATCGGTGATCATGGCTTTCGACAATTCAATGATACGACTGACAGGAAATATTATTTCATGAACCTCAGTTCAATCTATTTGCCTGATGGAAATTATTCCGGCTTTAAGGATAGCAGTTCATTGGTCAATCAAATGAGAGTTTTTTTGAATAATCAGTTTAATCAAAATTTAATTCCGTTTAATGATTCCACTATTTTTATCAATCAGTAATAATTGGAAAAAAAACGAAACATATCAGTTATTAATCCTGTGCTTAAATGGGTGAAGTTGTATCCATTTCATGTCATTCTTCTTCCTCTTTTTTACATTCTACATAATTTCCTTCACTTACGGGGAGTCCTGACAGTCAATGATTTCATTATTGGACTTTGTAAGTTAATTCTATGCCAACTCATATTTTATATACTATTTTATATTAGTATCCGTAATCATCCAAAAACTGCTTTAATCATTACAACCGGATCTATAATTTTTCTTTTTTTTGGCCAAATAAAAGACACACTTTTTCAGGTGCCTATAATCACTGTTATTTCAAGCTATAAGATCTTACTTCCACTTTTATGTATTCTATTTATTTTTTTCTTGAGGAAAGTAAGCAAGAAAGGTTCCGTTAAAACGGCTACTTTGTTTTTGAATTTACTTTTTAGCACTTACCTGATTATCGAATTTATTAATCTTGAAAGTTCAGAAAGGAATATCAGTTTGGCATACAAAATAGAATTGGCGAATGCCTCAGATAGCATTAAACAAACCTACAAACCCGATATTTATTATTTGGTCTTTGATGGCTATCCTTCTTCTTCATTCCAGAAAGAAAAATTACAGATAGATTTTAATTTTTTAGATACTAATCTTATTAGTAGAAATTTCTATGTTGCAAAAGAACCTGTTAGCCTTTATAACTATACAGCTTTTTCAATTGCATCAACATTTAACATGAATTATTTAACATGGCTAGATGGAATTAAAAGACCCAAACCTGAACATTTTAGTAAAGCAGTAATGCAAATCAAGAAATCTTCTTTTACAAGTTTTCTCGAGAAAGGAGGATATGAGATAAAAAATTATTCTTTTTTTTCATTAAACGACAAACCTTCACTTACGTCTAAAAAGTTGTTTTACGAAGTGTCTCCCAAAATAATTTTTGGCAACTCATTATGGAATCGGGTTAAATGGCAGCTAGTCCCAAACATATTCCCTTCATATATTTATACCCTTTATGCAGAACAAAATAAAAGATCGGCAGGAGGGTATAAATAATTATACAAGTTATGATAATAAAGTATATCAATCCCTTCAAAAAAATTTGAAATCAGCTAATAATGAGCCACAATTTATATATGCCCATTTTCAAATGCCACATTTTCCTTATTTATGTGATTCAACTGGAAAAAGATACTTACTTAAAGACATTTATGACGAATCTCCTGAGAAGAGAGGAATAATGTTCCACAACTACCTCTCCTTTGCAAACAAAAAGATTATCGCCATTGTTGATTCTATAATGTACAAAAGTAAAAATCCCCCGGTAATAGTTATACAAAGCGATCATGGAAGCCGGGAAGAAAGTTTAATCTCATCAAAAGCTGACGTCTTTAGAAATTATTCAGCCTTCTATTTTCCTGACAGCGATTATTCACTTTTAAATGAAAAAATAAATAATATTAACACTTTTAGGATATTGCTAAATAAGTATTTCGGTCAGAATCTGAAAATGCTACCAAACTCAACTAATTACCTGAGGTTTTAATTTAAAATAACAAATAAACAATTATTTGAAATTAATGAAAATAGTATCAAAACCCTTACCCAACCAACGCCAGCTCCAGCACCTGGCTCATCGTTTTTACATAATGAAACTTTATCCCTTTTATAAACTCTGGATCAATTTCGAGTACATCTTTCTCATTCTGCCAGCAAAGAATTATTTCCTTTAATCCTGCTCGTCTGGCCGCCAGTACTTTTTCTTTAATCCCGCCTACCGGCAACACTTGCCCTCTAAGCGTAATCTCACCCGTCATTGCAAGAAATGGTTTTATTCTCTTTCCTGTTAAGGCAGATGCGATGGCAGACATCATCGTTACACCAGCACTTGGGCCATCTTTGGGTACCGCTCCTTCCGGAACATGTATATGAATATTTTTTTTCTCAAAAACTATATTATCTAACTTATATTTTTTTGCATTGGATTGCAGATACGTTAAGGCAGTCGTTGCACTTTCCTTCATCACATTGCCAAGATTACCTGTCAGCTTCAATTCTCCTTTACCATCACTTAAACTGGTTTCAATAAAAAGAATATCACCTCCCACATATGTCCAGGCAAGACCAACCGCCACGCCGGGCATATTGGCGGTTTTATAAATATCATTGCTGTAACGTGGCTTACCCAGAATTTTTTCTATATCAGGTGCCGTTAATGACGCTTTTATTTTATCTTTTAAAACTAACTGACGGGCTTGAAAACGCATTATAGATGCCAACTGACGATCTAATTCCCTGACACCACTTTCTCTTGTATAATCCTGAATTATTTTTTCCAGAATCTTATCGCTTATTTTAAAGTTGGTATTTTTTAACCCATGTAATTCTTTTTGTTTAGGAAATAAATGTCTTTTAGCAATTTCCTTTTTCTCTTCCACTGCATAACCACTCAGATCAATAACTTCTAATCTGTCTCTTAAAGCAGGTTGTATATTCTGAAAGTTATTGGCTGTCGCAATAAATAATACTTTGCTCAAATCATATTCTGATTCAAGGTAGTTATCATAAAAAGTATGATTTTGCTCAGGATCCAATACTTCAAGCAATGCAGATGAGGGGTCGCCTCTGAAATCACTTCCAACCTTATCAATCTCATCCAATATCATTACAGGATTAGAAGACTTTACTTTTCGTATCGATTGTAAAATTCTTCCCGGCATAGCGCCGATATAAGTTTTCCGGTGACCCCTGATCTCACTTTCATCATGCAGACCACCCAGACTTAAACGAACATATTTTCTGCCGATAGCATTGGCAATGCTTCTTCCTAGTGATGTTTTACCAATACCCGGAGGACCTACAAAACAAAGAATCGGACTTTTCATATCTCCTTTCAGCTTCAAAACTGCAAGGTATTCCAGTATTCTTTCTTTGATCTTTTGCATTCCATAATGATCATTATCCAAGGTCTTCTTTGCTTTTTTCAGGTCATAATGGTCTTTTGTATACTCTTCCCATGGAAGATCCAGCATCAGATCCAGGTGATTGTATACAACAGAAAAATCAGGTGTACTGGGATGCATTCTTTCTAATTTCTCTATCCCTTTCTTAAACATTTCTTTCGCACTGGCAGGCCATTTTTTAGCCTCCGCCTTTTTCTGCATTTCTTTTAATTCCTGCGAATTGCTGTCGCCGCCCAATTCATCTTTTATACTCTTTAATTGCTGCTGTAGAAAATATTCCCGTTGTTGCTTATCTAATTCTGTTCTTGTTTTTGAAGTAACCTTATTTTTTAATTCAACAAACTGCAATTCCTTTTGCAATAGTTGCATCAGCAGGTCCGCTCTTTGACGTATCTGGTTTAACTCCAGCAACCGTTGTTTATCTTTTATTTCTGTATTAAGGTTACTCGAAACAAAGTGAATCAAGAAAGCGGGGTTTTCAATATTCCGAAGAATGATCGATGCTTCAGCAGGAATATTTGGTGACAGTTGAACTATATCGGCTGCCAGATCTTTGATATTTGCTACGTAAGCGTTAAAGTCTTCATCTTTTGGAGATTCCTCTTCCTCCAATTTTGTGATCTTCGCTTTAAAATATGGATCTTCCGAAAGAATAGATTCCACTTTAAATCTGCTTTTTCCCTGAATTATAATGGTGGTGCCACCATCAGGCATCTTAATCAGTTTAACGATCTTGGCAACCGTACCTACATTTTCCAGATCTGTAACTGCAGGATCTTCAATATTGCTGTCTTTTTGAGCAATCACACCAATCAATTTATCGCCTCTGTAAGCATCATTTACAGCATTAATACTTTTATCCCTGCCAACGGTAATAGGCAATACTACACCCGGAAACAAAACAGTATTTCTTAGTGGTAATAAAGCAATTTCTTTGGGTACAACAATGCTGTTTATATCTTCCTGATCACTTTCATTTAAAGGAATGATCGGCAAAAAATCCATTTCATCTTCTGATCTCATTAAATACTTATCAATGTTCATATTATATTTCAATTCTGTATTAGACAATCTGTCACTCCCTTCCGGAAGTTGGTAAAAGTATATAGTGAAATCAGTATTGCCAAGTTTCATGCCTGTCATTATTTAACTGACAAATCATGTATGCATGAAATAAGTAATTCTACTAAAAAAGCCTTCCATACAGGAAGGCTTTTTTCATAAGAAAATGATTTTATTTAGTTATAAGGCTAATCCAACTGATAGCTGGAATCCCTGACTCTTCCATTTTCCATCATCGGGAAGGTCGCTGATATTATTTAAGCCAATTGCATAGCGTCCATTAATACGTAAGGCTGCAATTTTTAATTGAAGTCCTGCCAGCATAGAAAGATCGCCATCTTTAAACGCATTACCCCCGTTTTGTAATAATGTCTTATTCTGATCGAGCAAAATGCCAAACTGTGGTCCGGCCTGTAATGAAAGAAAACTTCCGATCAGTTTATAATTAACAACGATCGGGATGGAGAGATAATTTAATTTGATATTACTATTGCCGCCAAAAACATCTTCATACACATTTTTGTAACTACTATCCAATCTTGTAGAATACTGATTGAACAATACTTCTGGTTGTAATACAAATTTATTTCCCATCCTGATTTCGGCAAAGCCACCCAGATGGTAACCATACCTGAATTGATCGTTGAAAGATTTACCATCGACCTTGGTAAAATTAGCTCCGGCTTTAGCACCAAAATGAAACTGAGCCATCATAACATTCGACAGCAAAATAGCTGCAATAAGAAAAAGGAATCTTGTTTTCATGTTGAATAGTTTTTTTGTTTTTGGGTAACTTGAAATTGACTTTTGAAAATTTCAAGTATAATGCCAGTCTCAACTTCGGCCTGTTAAATTCCATTAACGATGAACAGTACATTCAAAAACTAAAAAGGCTGTTTTCTATTGTCCGGAAAATGTTAAGATTTGTTAACCTGTGAATAAATAAAGCAGGAAAATGCCGCATTAGAACATACATCCGATATTGATAGAAAAGATTGAATTAAAATTATTACTCTTAGCTGGGAAATAATAATCCATCGTATACTGTGGCTGAATAAAAAATTTGCCAATAGAATACTCGCCACGGAAATAAAGTGTTAAAGCCAGTGGCTGAAATTTCAATTGATCATCGAGATAAACATTCTCAGTGCTGTATAAAACACTTGAATTATTCCGGATCACATTTATATAGGTACTTGACTTTTGATTAAATCCAAATTTCTGTGTACCACTGGTAAATGAAAGCTGGGGTGTGAACCTGATATGATCTTTGAATGTAAATACATCCAACCAGTAAAAATCATGACGAAGAGAAGCAATTAATGAAAAATCACTGATCGATTCTTCCGTATTAATATACGTAAATCCTCTTCTACGCAAACGCAGATCAATTATCTGATCTTCCCTTTGCGAATAATCACTTCTGCTACCCCATCCATAACTTACCGCAATCGTTGGGCGAATCCATGCCCTGCGATAAGTGAAATACCCATATAATTCATTTTGTAATGGAGTGGTATAAAATGGAAGTGAATCTTTTGTAAAAAATCTTGTATAAGAAATTCCTGTTGCTAAGGCTTTATTCTTTAAATAATCGAAAGAAGGGGAAAGCGAACCCTGATAAATATTCATTTTCGTACCATCATCAACAATATACCCTGTAGCAGCAAATCCTAATCCTGATTTATGAAAATAACCCATCGTTGGTGAGTAAGTTAATTTTTTAATCGGCGTTATGTTTGATGAGGATTTAGTTGTAAAATTATAAACGCCTTTTCCCATCGACAGGTTTGCCATAAAATAACTGTGCGGTGATAAAATAGAATCCATAAATGCTTCAAAATCCTGGAAGATTTCCCCATAATCGATTGTAGTATCAATTAAAAAACTAATATCAGTTGGTACAATAGTGGTATCCCTTGGGTTGTCTTGCGAAAATGCATTTATACCAAGTATATTAAAGGCTAATATAAGATAGCATTTCTTAATCATTCGGCAGTTATACAGAAGTTTCAGAGATTTTGGATTTGCAAATCAGTGACTTTATGACTCTTATGTTAAAAAAAAGTTTAATACACTATCATTCAGAAAACAAAAACGTATTAAAGTCCTTTTTTATTGAAAATTCTGAGGGAATTTTATCAAGTAAGCTCAATAACAGTAATTTCTGGTAAAATACCTACCCGGCCCGGGTAACCGATAAATCCGAATCCTCTGTTCACATAAAGTCTTTGCTTATTCCCTTTATTATCAATGGATTCGCTTTCATAAAGCCCTGCCCATTCTTTATAAAAATACTGAACCGGACTCCATTTAAATCCAGGAATCTCAACACCAAATTGCATTCCATGGGTATGACCGGAAAGAGTAAGGTTTATATCTGGATATTTTTTCAGCACTTCGCCATTCCAATGGGAAGGATCGTGGCTCAGTAATATTTTGAAAGGGAAACTTTCTGCTCCGGAATAAGCATCCTTCATATTGCCATATTTAGGAAAATTGGCTTTTGCACTCCAGTTCTCTATTCCTAATAAAGCAATTTCTTCTTCTTCTTTTTTCAGCACCACATGCTCATTCATTAGCAATCTCCATCCCAGTTTGCTATGAACATCTAATAGTTTTTTCAGGTTTTCCGCTTTTTCTTCAGGTGTTTCCCAACTTACATAATCACCATAATCATGGTTTCCCAAAGTAGAGAAAACGCCCATTGGTGCATTCAGTTTATTGAAAACATCCATGTACTCATCCATTTCAGAAGCTTTGTTATTGACCAGGTCGCCGGTAAAGAGTATCAGGTCAGGCTTTTCCAGCATAATTTTCTCCACTCCTTTAATAACTGCTTTTTTATCGGTGAAGCTGCCGGAATGTATATCTGAAATATGAACAATCTTAAGTCCTTTAAAAGATGCAGGAAGATTTGAATAACGAAGCTTGATTCTTTTTGTCTGATAACGATATTTGTTTCCAAATCCATAGATCAGCGTTCCAAACAACCCAGTTCCGGCAATCATTCCTGCCCAACTTAAAAAAGCCGATCTTGAAATACTGTCTCCAACATGCAGATTCTCTGCTTCAGCATTTGAATAAAATAATTTTCCTGCCAACCATTGAATACCCCGGCGAATATCATCAATTAAAAAAAATAAAGAGGCGATGAGTTTTGCAAAAAACAAGCCTGCAATCATTGCAAAAATGGTTGAACGGGTTAGTTTGGCTTGTTTTTCAAAATGGAGATATGGCAATAATATTAATAGAATAATAGCGGAAACCGATAATACCCAATAGCTGGTATAAATAATTGTCTTCGTTCTACCCGAAGCAGAATTAGCCAGTATTTTCAATGCCTGAAAGAAATAAATATCAAGAAGAACCATAAAACTGATGAGAATCCACCAGAAAGGAGTATTACGCATAACTTGGGAGTAAAATTAACTGAGTAAATTGTATGTTCATTGTTTTGCTTAACACTTATTTTTGCAAGATTGGCTTAAAAAATGGGCAAAACTTAATTTTGTTTTGTTGGTTTCAATAGGCAATTTTACCACATTCATTTAAATAGTATCAAAGAGTATTCGGCAAAATGGCAAGAATAATCGGTGTAGCAAATCAAAAAGGTGGTGTTGGGAAAACAACAACTGCAATAAACCTGGCAGCAAGTTTAGCCGTGTTGGAGTATAAAACATTATTAGTTGATGGTGACCCTCAGGCTAACAGTACAACCGGTGTCGGCTTTGATCTGCATAATATTACACAAAGTCTTTACGATTGCATGGTTAACCAGGCTAAGGCGAAAGATGTAATATTGAAAACCGAAATTCCTAATCTTGACCTGATCCCTTCACATATTGATTTGGTAGGTGCAGAAATAGAAATGATCAATTATCCCAACCGGGAAATGGTCATGAAAAATTTGCTGGATCCTATCCGTAAAGACTATGATTTTATCGTTATTGACTGTTCTCCTTCTCTCGGATTAATTACAGTAAATGCTTTAACAGCAGCTGACTCTGTTGCCGTTCCGGTTCAATGCGAATTTTTCGCTTTGGAAGGTTTGGGTAAATTATTGAATACGATTAAAATAGTTCAGAGCCGGTTAAACCCGGAACTGGTTATTGAAGGAATTCTGATGACAATGTATGATGGCCGGCTTCGCCTTTGCAATCAGGTGGTTAGCGAAGTCAGACGTCACTTTGAGGATATGGTATTCAGCACCATTGTTCACCGCAACTCAAAACTGGCCGAAGCCCCTAGTGCCGGTAAGCCTGTAATTTTATACGATGCCAACAGTAAAGGCTCGATGAATTACCTTAATCTTGCAAAAGAAATTTTGCAGAAAAACGACTTAACGAAGATTAAGAATGAGGAAAGAATCTTAGAGTTATAACTAACTTTAAAATTAAAAATCTTCAGTTATCTCGCATCTAAGAACTCGAAGCTTTAATTATGTCTACACCTAAACAAAACAAAGAATTACTAGGCAAAGGGATCCGTTCCTTACTTCAGAATATTGATGCAGATCTGAAAACAACAACTGGTTCACTAAAATCAAATATTGTTGAAACAGCAACGGGTATTAGTCGTATTGCAATAACTGATATACAACCAAATCCTAAACAACCCCGCAGGGATTTTGATGAAAAGACATTACAGGAATTAGCAGATTCTATCAAACTCCATGATATCATTCAGCCGATTACTGTTACAAACACTACTGCAGGAAAATATATTCTGATAGCTGGTGAAAGAAGATGGAGAGCTTCAAAACTGGCTGGTCTAAAAGATATTCCTGCATTTGTAAGACAGGCAAATGATTCACAATTACTGGAACTTGCCCTGCTGGAAAACCTGCAAAGAGAAGATCTCAATGCAATGGAAATTTCACTTAGCTATAAGCGAATGATGGAGGAACTGGAATATACGCAGGAGCAGGTAGCGGAACGCATGGGTAAAGACAGAAGTACAGTTGCTAATTTCATCCGATTATTAAAACTACCTCCGGATATTCAATTAGCAGTTCGCAATGGCGATATTAGTATGGGACATGCCAGAGCATTAATTAATGTAGATACTATCGACAAGCAACTATATATTTATAAAGAAATAAAAGAAAAAGGACTTTCTGTCCGTCAGACTGAAGCATTGGTACGAAATCTTTATAAACAAGGTGGAGCTGTTAAAAAATCTTCAAAAAATCAATTACCCCCTGCATTTCAACGAATAGAAGATAAATTAGCATCGCATTTCAGTACCCGGGTAAAACTCAGACATAGCAGAAATGGCAGCGGCCAGATCATACTTGAATATTACTCACAGGAAGAGCTGAATAAAATTCTCCGGTTAATGGATGCACCTCTTGATTAAAAACCCCAAACCCCTAAAGGGGCTTAGAAGATGCATGAATATTTGATCAGTCTTTATAAAAATAGAATTTCTCTGCTGGTTATTTTACTATTTACCGGAAGTGCTTTGATGGCACAGGAAGAAGTTATAACCGTTCCAACAATAAAAGATACCACACCGGTTGTAATCAAAAAATCGACAATCAATAAATACGATTCTGCAATGAAAGCACACAGTCCAAAAGTGGCTGCTTTGCGTTCTGCTATCTTTCCTGGACTTGGCCAGATCTACAACAAAAAATACTGGAAGCTACCAATCGTTTATGGAGCAATGGGAGTAAGTGCAGGGGTCTTTTTTTATAACCTGGGCCAATATAAAGACACCAAATTTGCCTATCGGGTAAAATACAATATGCGGGTCAATAAAACGGACTCGGCTTTATTCTCCAGTATAAAACCCAACCTGGTACCATTAACGGAGGAATCACTCAAATTTTATCGAAACCAATTCCGAAGGGATATTGATTATTCTGCTCTTTTTTTTCTAATCCTCTGGGGACTGAACGTTGTTGACGCTACTGTAGATGCCCATCTGAAAAGTTTTGACGTCAGCCCCGAATTAAGTTTACGATTCAAACCCGGTTACAGTGAATTGGCAAAGACCAATGGTCTCAGTGTTGTACTGAAGATCGGCAAATAACACCATTTTTAAATAGTACGAAAGATAACTGATTTTGGTATTATGCCGACAGACATTGAGTTGTACCAAATTATTTGATTGCCTGCTTTCCTTCGTCGGTATAAAATCAGTGCCAGTACGGGCATCTTCCTTTTCTTTAATAGTTACATTTGTAATAATAAATTAATCAAATGAAAATTGCATTATTAGGATATGGCAAAATGGGGAAAGCCATCGAAGAGATCGCCATTAAAAAAGGGCATGAGATCGTTTTAAAAATTGATCAGCCCAATCTTCATGAATTCACAAAAGAAAACCTTGCAAAAGCTGAAGCAGCCATAGAATTTACCAGTCCACACAGTGCGTTTGAAAATGTAAAAAAATGTATTGAATTCGGAGTACCCGTTGTTTGTGGCTCTACAGGCTGGACAGAAAGACTGGAAGAAATGAAAATTTTTTGTGCGGATAATAATGGCGCCTTTATCTATTCCAGCAATTTCAGTATTGGAGTTAATATTTTTTTTGAAGTAAATAAAAAGCTGGCTTCGCTCATGTCCTCTCTTGATGACTACGAAGTCATGCTGGAAGAAATACATCACACGCAAAAAAAAGATGCGCCAAGCGGTACTGCTATTACATTAGCCGAGCAGGTAATGGAGCAAGTAAAACGAAAAAATAAATGGGTTAATGAATTAAGCGATAACCCATCCGACCTTGAGATCATCAGTCAAAGAATCGACCCTGCACCGGGTACACATTGTGTGAAGTATTCTTCGGTAATTGATAATATTGAGATCATTCATACAGCACATAACCGCACAGGCTTCGCATCCGGGGCAGTGCTGGCAGCAGCATTTATAAAAGATAAAAAAGGATTCTTCACCATGAAAGATGTACTGAATCTCTGATGTATTACGAATGAAAAAGATAAGTCCGCTTATATTATTCCTATGCGCTGGTTTGCTTGCAAATGCACAAACAAATACGGATAGTCTCCGAAAATTAATACAATCGAACCGGCCATACGAACAACAGATCAATGCCTCCATACAACTGGTAGAAAGTTACCTGCAAAAAGATTTTGACTCTACGATCATTGAAGGTGATAAGGCTTTAAAACTAGCCCGGAAAAATATTGATTCGATTGGTGTGGCCCAGTTAAAACGACAAATAGGTGTGGCCAGTTACTTTACTGGCAAATATGATATAGCCGCTCAAAACTTTATTGAATCAATTACCATTCTTGAAAAAGCAAAAGATAAAAAAAAGCTGGCACCTGTATATAACGATCTTGCCAAATTGTACCGTAAAACAAGAGACCTCGATAAAGCACTGGATAATTATAATAAAGCCGGCAACATCTATCAGCAATTGAACGACACTGCTGGAATAGCAATGATCTTAAACGAATCAGGCGTTGTGTTTGAATATAAGGATGATTATACAGAAGCTGTTAACCGGTATGCTTCATCCATGAAACTGGCCGAAAATGCAGGCGACTCATTAAGTGTTTCCTATTCACTCAGCAATATTGCCGGTGTCTATGTTATTCAGAAAAAATATGATCTTGCTGTTCAAAATCTTCAAAGGGCATTACATATCCGTCAGCTTTTAAAAGACAGCTTTGCCATTGCTTTAACCTATTCTGATCTTGGTGCCGCCTTAAATGGTAAGGGCGATTACAAAATGGCCATTGAGTATCTGACCTTAAGTAATAAAATGGCAGAGCGGATAAAATACCCCGAGTTGCAGTCCAATAACTATAATGAACTTTCATCCGTAGCACAAAAACAAGGCGATTACCAAAAAGCCTATGAGTTCTTTACGAAACGTTCGGTGCTTCGTGACAGTCTTTTCAGTCTTGAAAAAACCAAGCAGATACAGCAACTGAACTCCCGTTACCAGACTTCGAAAAAAGAACAGCAGATACAGGAGCAAAAAAGCAAAATTCAGTTGCAGAATTATTTGTTTATCGGCATTGCCGCTTTAATCCTTTTTTTAGGACTGCTGATTTACTCTCAGTACAGAAGAATGAAAATGAAAAAAGAGAGTCAGTTACAATCTGAAATAATGAAACAACAACAACTGGCAGTGAAAGCAGTATTGAAAGCAGAAGAAAATGAAAGGGAACGAATTGCCAAAGACTTGCATGATGGTGTTGGTCAGATGATGAGTGCTGCAAAAATGAATTTATCAGCATTTGAATCTGAAATAAATCTTACCGACCCGGAACAGAAAGAAACATTCAATAAGATCATTAACCTGGTAGATGAAAGTTGTAAAGAGGTAAGAACAGTTTCGCATATCATGATGCCGAATGCCTTATTAAAAAACAATCTTGACAATGCCATCCGTGAGTTTGTCAACAAACTGAGCAATAAAACGCTGGAAGTTTCTGTTTACACCGAAGGGCTGCAGGAAAGGTTGGATTCGAACGTAGAAACAGTTTTATACAGGATCGTTCAGGAATCGGTGCATAATGCCATCAAACATGCCGGAGCCTCTAAACTGGACATTTCCCTTATCAGGGATAAAGACGGCATCAGCGGGACCATAGAAGATAACGGTAAAGGATTTGACGTTTCCAACAAAGTGAATTTTGAAGGCATTGGCCTGAAAAATATCACCACCCGTATCGAATTCCTGAACGGAACCGTCGACTTCGATTCCACACCCGGTCGCGGCACCCTGATTGCCATCCACGTCCCATTATAACTTACTATTTGCTTTTATAACCTATATGCCTTTCCGCAAAGGATGAATATTGACCATTACCTATTACCTATTCTATTGCCCATTGCCCATTGCCTATTGATTATTCTCCACCCTCCTTTAACATTTCTCCAACAGTAACCTCTCCCTCTTTCGCATCCCTTTTAGCGTCAGGCTAAAACAGATTGACAAAAAAACCAAAATAATTGTATTTTCAAACCGGCACTGTATATGAAAAATGATAAAATCACACTGGCTCTGGTAGATGACCACCAAATTGTAATAGATGGTTTAACCGCTTTACTAAAAGGTCATGAGAAATTTCAATTCGCTTTTGCAACTACCAATTCAAGCGAAGTAGTAGAAATGATGAACGACAACCCTGTTGACGTACTATTAACTGATGTAATGATGCCCAAATTACCGGGCAATGAATTAGCCAAACAGGTAAAAGAAAAATTTCCCAAAGTAAAAATACTGGCTCTTTCTATGAGCGGACAAGGTGATCTTGTTAATGAAATGATCAACGACGCAGATATTTCCGGTTATGTGTTGAAAAATATCGGCAAGCAGGAATTGATAACTGCTCTCGAAAAAATTGCCGGAGGTGGAATATATTTCAGCGAAGAAGTACTGGATGAAATGCAACGAGCAGGGCAACGAAAAAAGCAAAATGAAGAAGCTCATCTAACTGACCGGGAAAAACAAATTATCCGCCTGATAGAAAAAGAACTGAACAACAAACAAATTGCGGAAACATTATTTATCTCTGAACGAACAGTAGAAACGCACCGTAAAAATATTTTCAGAAAAACAAATACCAATTCTGTAATTGGGTTAGTGAAGTATGCTTATGAGCATCGGTTGATATGAAAACAAAAAGATTCTTTGTTAAGAAAGCAATATGAAAGTTTTTAGTAAAAAAGAACCACAATCTGTAGAAGTAAAAGGTAATCAGCTAAAATGCCCCGTTTGCGATTGCGATAAATTTTGGAGCCGAAAAGCCCAATTAAATACTTCTGTTGCTTCTTTCTTTGGATTTGACTGGGCAAACCGTAGTGCAACTTGTTTTGTTTGTTCAGAATGCACCTACATATTTTGGTTTTTGGGATAGAACAGAATTAGCGTTTGTAAAAACCCCTATACCTTATCCACTACAATCTTATAAGTTGGATCTTCCAGCACATTCACATCAATTATTTCTTCTGCATTCTTCAGTAGTTGTCTGCAATCAGCACTCAGATGTTTTAAATGTATTTTTTTGCCTACTTTTTGATAACGTTCCGATAATTTGTTCAATGCTTCAATAGCTGACATATCCACTACCCTGCTTTCTGCAAAATCAATGATCACTTCATCCGGATCATTCAGCACATCAAATTTTTCATTGAAAGCCGTTACAGAACCAAAGAATAACGGACCATAAATTTCATAATGCTTTACTCCATTTTCATCGATGGATTTTCTTGCACGGATCCGTTTGGCATTATCCCAGGCAAATACCAAGTGCAGCAATAATAACACCAATGATAACTGCCAATGCAAGATTATGCAACAACACCGTAACCAAGGTTACCATTACCATCACAAAAATATCCGACTTGGGCATTTTGGTAAAGGTTCTGAAACTGGCCCACTCAAATGTGCCAATCGCCACCATGATCATTAATCCTGTCAATGCAGCCATCGGTACTTTTTCGATCAATCCCGAACCAAACATGACAAAAACCAACAACATAACAGCTGCTACAATTCCAGATAATCTTGCTCTTGCTCCATTGGAAACATTGATCAAACTCTGACCAATCATTGCACAACCACCCATACCAGAGAATACTCCTGATAAAATATTCGCTGCTCCTTGTGCAACCGCTTCTTTATTTCCTCTTCCTCGTGTTTCGGTTATTTCATCAACAATATTTAGTGTCAATAAACTTTCAATTAACCCAACACCTGCAACAATGGCTGCATAAGGAAAAATCAATTGCAAGGTTTCAAAAGTAAACGGAACAGCAGGAATATGAAAGGGTGGAAATCCGCCTTTTATAGAAGCCAGATCACCAACTGTTTTGGTATCAATTCCAAAAAAGAATACAAGACCAAAAACAACCAAAATAGCTGCCAACGAAGCAGGAATTACTTTAGTTAATTTCGGCAAACCCCAAATGATGAGCATCGTTAATAAAACCAGCGCCAATAAAATATAGAGAGAAGTACCCGTTAACCAGTTTCCATCTGCCGTTTTAAACTGATCTAACTGTGACATGAAAATGATGATGGCCAAACCATTTACAAATCCAAAAATAACAGGATGCGGAACCAGACGGATCAGTTTACCCAATCGCAAGAATCCTGCAGCCATTTGAATAATTCCTGCCAAAATAACAGTTGCAAAAATATATTCTACACCATGGCTTTTTGCCAATACCACTATTACAACTGCCACTGCACCTGTTGCGCCTGAAATCATTCCCGGACGACCGCCAAAAATAGAAGTTACCAATCCCATCATAAAGGCAGCATACAAACCTGTAAGCGGTGATAGACCAGCAATAAATGCAAAAGCAATCGCTTCAGGAACCAGCGCCAGCGCAACGGTAAGACCAGATAGGATCTCTGTTTTATAATCTACTTTTTGCTGTAGATCAAAAAGATTTAAATATTTTTTCATTCAACGCTATTATTACCGTAAAGACAAATCGCACCCATATCAAAAAAACCACAATTTCAATGGCAAGGAATCAGAGAAAGACAATTTTGCAATAAATGGGGCTATCGGGCTGCAAACATAATTTTTTTTATGCTAAAAGATTGAATTTATAAAACCGGTTAAGTCGCTAATAATAAATTGATTGAACGGATGCATCCATATCAATGCATAATTGATCTCATACAATTGGAAAAAAGCCGTTTTTCGGTTAAATTCGCAAATACTCAACAGTATAACTAATACAACCATATGATTAAAAGTTCTTGTTTTCTATTGATCGGATTATTCAGTCTCACCCTTTTGAAAGCACAACCTCCTAAAAAGGAATTTCCACAATACTCCATTAATAATATTCCACTCCCTGCTGAAATGGACAATCAGGTTTGCATTTCGGGCATGAAATTCTATGAAGGCAAACTATATTTTGCCTCAGAACGTTGTCCGGTCATTTTTGCAGCTGACCCTACTACCGGTAAAATTGTAAATAGTATAAAGCTGGATGTATCACAGGAGTTTGAAATGGAAGGTCTCACATCTTATAAAGACAAACTTTATCTTATTTCTGAGGAAACAGTCGCTGTTTATGAAGTTGATATGAATAGTGGAACTACGAAAGTTGTAACTATCTCTATTCCGTTACCACCAAAATCCAAACATGGAGATGGCATGGAAGGAATTGCCGGCAATGAGACCAATCAGAAGATTTATATACTTCGTGAAAGAAATGAAGAGCGAACAAAATCTGAGATATATACATTCATTGTAGAAGAAGGAAAAAATGGAATACGTCTTAACTATGAATCAAAGATTGAATTCCCGCTATTAAATACGCAATGGCGCTATTCCGATATCTGTTATGATAAAGCAAACAACAGGTTGATCTGTCTTAAATCCTATTCAAAAGGAAAATTTCGTCAACAGTTTCTTGAATCTATTGATATAGATGCAAATGGCAAATTGCAGGTTGAAACGTTAAAAAACATGCCTGTAGATAAATTTTCAGAGATCTCGAATGAATATAAGGATCAGGATTACAGTATGAACCTGGAAGGCATTACCCTGGATAAAGAAGGCAATATCTTCATCATCAGTGATAATACTTCCGGTAAAGCAAAATGTGATTTACCTTCTAAAGAAAAAACGATCTTACTTCAGTTGAAAAAAATGTAAGAAAAGTTAAAAGTAGCTAAATACAGAAGTTACACAACGAATTGGCATGAATTTTCGACTTTTGTGTAGAATATGAAAAAACATCTACTTCTTATTTTTCTTGTTGCTTTTAGCAGTCCACTCTTTGCACAAAAAGTGGATAGTCTTTATTTTCATTTATATACTGATAGCTTAAAGAAAGGTCAGCATAACTATATCAATGTAGATGCAAAACTCTCCAACGGTAATTGGAAACCAATGACAGCGAAAGATATCATCTTCACCTGCACCGCTGCCATTTTCTCAGGTAATGAATTAATTATACCCGAAGATTTCGCAGACGAAAAAGTAATCGTAAAAGCCAGAACTGAAATCAAACCCAGCTATTAGTATCGAAAGAACGATCTGGATAAAAACAAAGCCTGACGGCGATCTTCCTACAAAAGAAGAAATAATGCGGGGCACTACACCTGCAAAAAAGACAAAAGGGAAAAACAGATAAAATTTCTTTTTTCTAACCACATTTTCCTTCAAACACCCAACAAAAAACACAGCTATACCCTTATCTTTGCGCCGGCAGGTCTTACACGACCAGCTCCTGCTGAACCCTCCCAGGGCCGGAAGGCAGCAAGAGTAGGTGGTTGAGCGGTGCGATGTAATAAGCCTGCCATTTTTTCCTTCTTTTACCCTTAACGGGGAATTAATAAACAACCAGTATGAAATTTTTTATCGACACTGCTAATCTTGACCAGATCAAAGAAGCGAATGAATTAGGTATTCTTGACGGTGTAACTACCAATCCTTCATTGATGGCCAAAGAAGGTATTAAAGGCCAGGAAGCCATCATGAATCATTACAAAACGATTTGTGAATTAGTTGATGGGGATATCAGTGCAGAGGTAATAAGCACAGATTTCAATGGGATTGTTGAAGAAGGTAAAAAATTAGCGGATATTCATCCCAATATTGTGGTAAAAGTACCGATGATTAAAGACGGTATCAAAGCCATCAAATGGTTTTCGGATAATGGCATCAGAACGAATTGTACTTTGGTATTCTCTGCCGGTCAGGCAATTTTAGCAGCAAAAGCAGGTGCTACTTACCTTTCTCCTTTTATCGGAAGAATTGATGACAGCAGCTGGGATGGTGTTGAATTGATAGCTCAAATCTCTCATATCTATTCTATTCAGGGATACAAAACAGAAATTCTTGCAGCTTCTATCCGTAATGCTTTACACATTGTAAAATGTGCGGAAGCAGGCGCAGATGTTTGTACTTGTCCGCTGGATTCAATTCTTGGATTATTAAAACATCCATTGACTGATATTGGCCTTGCAAAGTTTTTGGAAGACGCCAAGAAAACGTCAATAATTAATATTTACGAACTCCTTTGGGAGTATTTTTAGATAAATTCGTTCTTAGGGAATCAAGACATTAAACGTATAAGACTCCTTAAGGGGCTATCGCTGAAATGGAGAATTCACCCTTGTAAATCCAATCAATTCATCAGCCCTGGCGCCAAATTGCCGGAAGTATACAAGTACCATATATCCATTTTCCGTTCCCCAGATAATTACCTTCAGTATTTTCATAATCTGCTTGCTGACCTGCCTGTTTTTTATCTGAAAGTGTAACATAAGAGTAATTATAGTAACCCTGTTTCAGGTACAAAGCTTTTTCATAAACACCTATTTCCTCATTAAAGATCATTTTTGAATTCTCATCCTGCACATAATTGGTCAGTTCACCAAAAACGTAAATACTTTTTCCTTCATATGCTCTGTTTCCGGGAGGTGAGTAAGTAAAATGCACCCATGCATAATCACTTTGCCAGAGTGGATTTGGGTTGTCTCTGTTTTCAACTGTATAAATACCGTTGATATCGCTGTAATAAATATATAGTTGCTGACTTCGTTCGCCATCCGGCTTTACATAAATATCAACCCGGTTATGTCGTGTCATTATCTTGTATCAGGGTCATCCTCTCACTCATCAATCGTAAACTTCGCAGATCAATCCAACGCCATTCTTTACCAGAAGGAAACGTTGTATTGGCTTCATCACTGTATTCATAATAGTTTCCCCGAAAGATAGTCGGGCGGTCAATAACTGAAGCAGATGACCAAATATTATTCTGCACTATTACCACTTTCAAATCTTGTGGAGAGAATGCATTTAGTTGTCCTGCGCCGGCACTTACATTTACCTGCACCCGTTGATGTGTTCTAAAAAGATTGGCATTAAAAGGCTGTGTAATCTTTGCAGAAACTGCTGCTTTGGTACTAACGATCAGCATTCTTTTAGTAAAAACTAATTTAGATGTATCGTCATTCAAAAAAACTTTTAAAAGATAATTACCAGCTTTTGTAGGCGCTGAATTTCTTTCAGGAAGAAAAGCCTGATAATGGGTGTACCTTGTTTGAACGATTGATGATGCCCTGTAATTGGTGATTCGGTTGGATGTAAAACCTTTTATATAATCATATATCTGAATATTGGCCGGGGTCCAGTCTGCATTACATAATTGAAATGAGTAATAATAATACTTAACATCCGCATCAAAATCATCAAAATGTAGTTCCAATTGTTCATTGGAGTTTAAAGTCATAACCGGATAACTATACATATCTCCTGCCTTGTATAATTTTACCGTCCGGATATTTGATTTATAAACATGATCCGGTATCTGGGCTGCTGAAGAAAATACGAGGAAGAGCAAAAAAATTGTACAAAGCTTTTTCATAATTGTCCTGATACTATAATTCATTCAAATATTGCTTAAAATACGCTAAAAAGGAAGATAATTGCTAAGAAGCCCCTTATTTTTGACGAAGACAAACAAATTAATTTGAAGGTTGCAGGTTTTATAGCAAACCGGATAGCATTTAATCAACAAAAATCCTTTTCCCGGTTTATCATCCGTTTATCGACTGTAGCTACTGCTATCAGTGTGGCTGTAATGATCATTACTATTTCACTGGCAAATGGTTTTCAGGAAACGGTAAGTCAAAAGGTATTCAGCTTTCTGGGACATGTCCGCATTAATGAAAAACAACCTGATAAGGCCATCATATCGGAAGAAACTCCCATTGAAAAAAACGATTTGCTCAGAAATCTGATCAAGGAAAAACCTGAAATAAAAAGCATTCATCCTTTTGCCACCAAATACGGAATCCTCAAAACAAAAGATGAAATAGAAGGTGTGCTGGTAAAAGGATTTGACCGTACTTATGATTTCAATAATATCAGCCGTTTTATTAAAGAAGGAAGACCCATTCAATTCAATGACAGTACGTATAGCCGGGAGATCATGATCTCCGATTTTACAGCCCGGCAATTAAATCTGAAACTGAATGACAAGGTTTTGATTTATTTTATCCGCCCTGATAAACAAAGCAGCGAAAGTGGCGGCTTACCAAATATCAGACCCGACAAACTAACCATCACCGGTATATTTAAAACCGGAATCGAAGATTACGACAAGACATTCGCCATTGGAGATATTAAACTGATACAACGACTAAATGAATGGAATGAAGATGAAATTGGCGGGTATGAGATCTTTCTGCATGACTATCATAAAATCGATGATGTAGCCAATGATATCTATGCAATGCAATATTTCCCATTAACCTGGAATACAGTCAGCGTCAAACAAATCTCTCCCAATATTTTTGATTGGTTGAGTATGCAGGATATCACAAGAAATGTTTTGATCGGATTTATGATCATCGTTGCTATTATCAATTTAATCACCTGTCTGATCATTCTTGTTTTGGAAAGAGTAAGAATGATTGGTGTACTAAAATCTTTAGGGGCTACCAACTGGAATGTGCAGGAAATATTTTTACGACACTCTTTATTCATCACTATTACCGGTATTCTTTTCGGATTGATCTTTTCATTAGGGCTTTTGTGGCTGCAAGATGCGACAGGATTTATTAAATTAAAAGAAGAAGCATATTATATGAGTACAGCCGCTGTAAAAATTGTTTGGTGGCAGGTATTACTGATATGTACGGGCACATTATTTGTGTGTTTTCTGGTGTTGATGATCCCAACAATACTGGTAAGAAAGATTCAACCAGTAAAAGCTATCCAGTTCAGGTAATTACAACAGATGTGAAAGAATTATTCCAGTTGCCACTGCAGCATTCAATGATTCAGCATTTCCCTGGCCGAATGAATCGTTTTGGCGGATTTTTTGCGGGATAGAAATTCTTTTTGTTACCAAATTCAATACTTCTTCACTGACCCCTTTTGATTCATTTCCTATTACAATAATCCCTTCATTTATTTTCTTCGTTTTTGTTACATCTTCTCCATTTAACATGGCTGCATAGACCGGAATATTTTTTTGCGCAGTCAGCCATTGAGCAAGATCCAGATAAATAACCTTCACTCTGGCGATACTCCCCATCGTTGACTGTATCACTTTCGGGTTATAGATATCAGCACACTGTGTATTGCAAACAATCTGATCAACAGCATACCAGTCCGCAATACGAATAATCGTACCCAAATTACCCGGATCCTGTATGTTATCCAATGCTAATGTAATTTTATTACTCACCTCCGTTTTGGTACCTGCTTCAAATTGTTTAACGATTGCTAAAACCTGATTGGGTGTTGTCAATTGTGAAATTTTCTCTAATTCTATTGCTGTTACTTCAACTACATACTTGTTATTTGCTATTTTCTTATTATCTTCTATCCATTCTTTTAAAGCATAAATCTCAATAACAGCAGAATTATTCATTGTCAATAGATCGTTTACCAGTTTTGGCCCTTCGGCTATAAATACAGCTTCCTGTTGCCTGAATTTTTTCTGGCCTAAACTTTGAATATATTTGAGCTTCGATTTAACAAGCATATCTCTTCTTTTTAATAATTATGTCAATCACCTCATCATTTATTTATCGTCTGATACCTCAGTTAGTTGTGTTGACATTGGTAATGCTTTTCAGTTCCTGTGGTGTAATACCTAAGGATTATCCTGCAAAAACTCCATTTGTCTTCAAATATAATGTGACGGTTGATGGAAATTACACAACTGCGGAAAAAAATGAGCTTGAATCAAAACTTTCCCGGCAATTGGACGATAGTATAAGAGTAAGAACATCGCATAAACTTTTATATAAAGGGAGAATAAATGCCCAGGTACTGAACAAACCCCCCGTTTTTAAAACTGCCAATGCTGAAAAATCGATCCTTTTCATGAAAGCTTTATTAGTATCCATTGGATATTTTAAAGACAGCATTAGTTACACTACAACGATTGACACTGTAAATACTGATCAATACGTACAGCTGTAAATTTCGTCGTTAAACCCGGCAAAGTAGTAAAGATCGATTCTTTTGCATATAATTTTAAGCAAGCAGAACTACAATCAATTGCACTGGCAAACAAACAAGGCAGTTTTGTAAAAGAAGGAGACCCTTTTGCAAAAGCCGCCATTTCACAAGAGTTGGACAGGTTAGTAGACATTTATAGAAACAATGGCTTTATGCGTTTTGGACGGGAAGAAATGATCGGTCTTTGGGATACATTGGATATTTCATTATTACGACCCACTTTTGATCCATTGGAACAATTAGCAATTCTTCAAAAACTAAAGGAAAGAAGAGAAAATCCAACTGCCAGTCTGGAAATACGATTAAAATCAGGATCTGACAGCAGTAAACTACGGAAATATTATGTTGGTAACATTAATGTTTATCCTGATGTTACGTTAGATACGACCGGAAAAATAAAAAAAGAAACGATCGTAAATGGTGTTAAGGTCATTTATTCTCATGACCTTTTTAAACCTAAGATCTTCCCGCAGAATATTTATTTCAAACGAGGTGATCTTTATAATCAACAAAAATACCTGAGAACTATAAACCGTTTTAATTCCCTTGGCGCCTGGCGGCTTGTAAATATCGATCAGACTCCAAGAAGAAGTCAGGATACTGCTGATTTCACTATTCGACTTAGCCCTGCAAAAAAATACTCTTTCACGGCGAACTTTGAAACCAGTCAAAACTCAAGTGCCATTTCTGGCAACTTATTCGGTATTGGATTTAATGTGAATCTACTCAACAGAAATTTTGCGAGAGCTGCCAATCAAAGCAATACAACAATTCGTTATGGTGTGGAGTTAGGTAATAAACTTATACAATCGCAACAGACCAGTATCAGTCATAACATTTATTTCCCAAAAGCTATTCCGAATTTTAAATTTCTTCCTGAGAAATACAAAACCAATGTCAGAACAATTTTCTCATTTAATGCTGCCAATACTGAAAGAAATTTATTATATAACCTGACTACCATTAATGGTTCCTGGGGATATGAATACCAGGGAAATATTTCTGAAAAAAATAAATTGCTCCAGATATTCTGGAAAATTCCGAATATTGAATACTCCTACCTGCGACCAAGAGACAGCTTGAGAAAACTAATCGCTAATAATCCCGTACTAAAAAATATTTTCACAGATGGATTTATTTCTTCCACTATCGCAGGCCTTACGTTGAAGAATACGAAAGAAAAAAAACCAAATGTACTTTCCTTTAATGTTGAAATCCCATTTCTTGCAGGTCTCATCCCAAGTAAGTTTCTCGACTCACAGCTTTATAAGTTCATTAAAATAAATGCAGAGTTTACACAGGCAATCAAATTCAATAACTCATCATTAGTATTCCGTTTATTTGGCGGACTAGGCTATGCATTAAATTCGACAGTGAACGAAGACAAACAAAAATCACTACCATTTTTCAGACAATATTTTGCAGGCGGTCCCAGCAGCATGAGGGCATGGCGACTCAGACGACTTGGGCCGGGTTCAGCCGTTAAAGATTTTGATCAATTTCCTGACCGGTTCGGAGATGTACAATTAGAATTCAATACAGAATATCGTTTTAAGATTGCCGAAATAGCAGGCACAAAAATTGAAAGTGTATTATTTACAGATATTGGAAATGTTTGGTTTTTAAAAAAAGAGGCCGGTGACCCTGAAGAGGTTTTTAATTTCAGCAGGCTGGGAAAAGATATAGCCATTGGTGCCGGAACGGGTCTGCGCCTTGATTTTGATTTTTTTATTATCCGGGTGGATTATGCCTACAAAGTAAAAGATCCAAGTCCTTCTGTTGCGAATCAGTTAAGTCAGAATAAATGGTTTTATGACTGGAAATTAACGAATGGGCAATTACAAATAGGTATCAATTATCCTTTTAGTCTTTAGGGTTATTATTCCTGAATTCCTTTTCAAAAGATTCAATTGTTTGTGCATCCTGAACTGAATAGGCGCCTATCCTTGTGCGACATAATTTGCTAAGGTGTGCACCGCAACCTAAAACATCCCCAAAATCAAAAGCAAGACTTCTAATATAGGTTCCGGTACTACAAACAACTTTGAAATAAATTAAAGGCAATTCTATTTTTTCAATCTCAAATTGTTTGATCGAAACCTGCCTAGGTTGAATTTTAACTTCTATTCCCTGCCTCGCTAACTCATACACTCTTTTACCACCGATCTTAATGGCAGAATGGGCAGGAGGTATTTGATAAATTTCTCCGGTAAATTTTTTGGTAGTTTCTTTAATTAGTTCCTCCGTAATATGTTCGTATGGCTTGAAATTCTCTGGCTCACTTTCCAGATCATAAGTAGGGGTAGTAGCACCAAGGGTAATGGTACCTGTGTATTCCTTTTCCTGCGCCATGTACTCATTTATTTTTTTGGTGAATTTTCCAGTACAAATAATCAATAACCCTGTAGCCAATGGATCTAACGTTCCTGCATGGCCAATCTTTTTTATCCTTATTATATTTCTGAGTTTTTGAATTACATCAAAAGAGGTCCAGTGTAAAGGCTTATCAATAAGTAAAACCTGACCCTGCTCAAAATCCGATTTATCCATCCGGCAAAAATAAGGGTTGTAGTTGGGAGGAAGTTATCAAATAGACATCCTGGTTTTTAACTCAAGGTATTTATTTACGGTATTTACAGTCAGATTTTCAGGAGTGGTTAGAATAGAAGGAATACCATTCTTATGCAGTTCCTTAACCATTAGCCTTTTCTCATAGGCAAATTTCTCAGCTATTGTTTTAATATAGATATTCTCCAGTGACGAAGCAGTGCCCTCTATCAAAGATTTTAATTCCGTGTTCTCAAAAAACACAACCAGCAATAAATGATATTTAGCGATCTTCTTCAAAGCACTCATCTCTCTTTGGAGACTCTCAAGCGACTCAAAATTTGTATACAATACTAATAAGCTCCGGTTGGTAATTCTGTTACGGATCACAGAAAATAATTTTTCAAAGTCTGACTCAAAGTAGTCTGTCTTTTGCCGGTACAGACTCTCAAGAATCAGGTTCATCTGCATTGGCTTTTTATCCGCCAATAGAAATGTATCCAGGTTTTTTTCGAATGTGATGATGCCCGCTTTATCCTGCTTTACCAAGGCAACATTTGATAACACCAGCGAAGAGTTAATTGCATGATCCAGCAATGTCATTCCATTAAAAGGCATTTTCATCACTCTGCCTTTATTGATCAGGCAATAAATCTGCTGACTTCGTTCATCTGTATAGTTATTTACCATCAATGCATCCTTCCTTGCAGTAGCTCTCCAATTAATGGTTCTGTAATCGTCTCCTCTCACATATTCTTTGATCTGCTCAAACTCCATGCTATGTCCGATCTTTCGAATTCGTTTTACGCCTGCCTCCTGTAACCGGTTACTTACTGCCAGCAACTGATAACGCCTCATTTGTATATAAGAAGGATACACTTTAACGACCTGTCTGGATTCAAATACAAATCGTCTTTTCACTAATTGTAATGGGCCATGCGCAAATACATTTATGTTTTCAAAGACATATTCACCCCGGCTCAGCGGCTTTAAAAAATAGTCCAATTCATAAATGTTCCCCGATTCAATTCTTACTCTTCTTATCCATTTTCTTTCCTGAAATTGAATTGGCAATTCGTCTATCACACTTGTGTTAACAGGAAAACCATACTGATTATTCAGTACAACCACTACTTTATTTTCATCACCAATACTGAACCGGTCTCCTACTATTCTCTCCGCTATAATCCCTTTTCGTTTACTAAAAACCAAAACGGAGTCTACCAAAATGGCAATTCCCAGTAATACTAATAACAACACCCCAATTTGAAATAATACTGGCAGAAAAAAACTGATTGCAAAAATTACCGAAGCAGCACCGGCAATGTAGTAAGCGATATTATTTAAGTAGAATGTTTTGATCATAGCGTCATTTTTCAATCATCAAACAAATTAACGGGGAACATCCATTCCCTGAATAATTTGTTTTATTACATCATCCTCCGTTATTCCTTCCATTTCTTTATCAGGTGAAAGAATGATACGGTGGCGCAGCACAGACGGAATAATTGCCAGTATATCCTCCGGTGTTACAAAATCCCGGCCTTGTATTGCCGCCATTGCTTTCGATGCATTCATTATTGCTAATGATGCCCTTGGTGAAGCTCCCAGATAAATAGACTTGTGGTTCCTTGTCTGATGAATCAATTTTGCAATAAACTGTAGCAGCTTTTCTTCGATGATCTGATTTTTAATTTGCTTTCGCAATTCAACTACCTGTACTCCCTGTAAAACAGGTTGAATCATTTCCATCGCCGTAGTATTTCCCATCGAATGAAATTGAGATAATATCGAAAGCTCTTCCGCCTCATTTGGATAGGGTACCAATATTTTAAACAAAAATCTGTCGAGTTGCGCCTCGGGTAACCGATATGTCCCTTCTTGTTCTACCGGGTTCTGTGTAGCTAATACCATAAAAGGAGCAGCCATCGGATAGGATCTGCCATCCACTGTAGCCTGTCGTTCTTCCATCACCTCCAGTAAAGCCGATTGGGTCTTTGCCGGAGCCCTGTTTATCTCATCTACCAAAATAATATTGCTGAAAACCGGCCCCTTCTTAAAATCAAAACTAGCTTCTTTAGGATTAAATACAGGTGTACCTAATACATCAGATGGCATCAGATCAGGGGTAAACTGGATTCTGGAAAATCCAACATTCACACTTTTCGCAACAAGTTTTGCTGTCAATGTTTTTGCAACACCCGGAACTCCTTCTATCAACACATGACCGTCTGCTAATAATGCAGTAATGATCAGTTTTACCATTTCATCCTGACCTATAATGATTTTTTTGATTTCGTTCCGGATCGAAGAAACGGCTTCATTAAGGGCCGTCAGGTCAGTTCGTTGTTGAAATATTTGCTCTTCCATATTTATGCTTTTTTATAAAATGATTCTAATTGTGTATGAAAATCAGTAACCTGCCGGGGAGTTATTTCAGGAGCATCATCAAGATATTTAATAAAGGAAATTATTTCCCGGATTGTTATTTCATCGATACCAGATTTAAACTTTAAATGATGGACAAACTCTTCATTTAAATTTCCTGTACCCAACTTATACTTATTTCTGATATATTCCAGAAAATAGGTCGCCATCTTTTTACAAAGATTACGGTGATTCCCTTTATCAAAATATAATCTGCCAATTGTTCTTACGAAATCAAGTGAATCATTCTTTGCTTTTTTTATAACAGGAATATATCGTTGCTTCCGCCTCATCTCAAATAATACATAAGCAAGTAAAGCAATGATAGCTGTTAGCAAAGCCGCTTTCAAAGCCGGAAAACGGGATAACACACTAAACCACCCTTTTTCATCGCTTTTTCGATTATTGTTAGAATTGCCATCAAGATAATATTCATCCCATACAATTCTTTTCACGGAGGGATTTATTAACGAAAAAGCTTTTTCATAATACCTTACATTATTTTTATGAAGTAAAAAATAATTACTAAAAGCGATCGGTACCAGATGAATGTAAAAATGCCCCTTCCCTGCCTGTAAATGTATAAAGTCAGGACTCCCAAATTCATTATTACCCAATATGTCACTAATGGTCGTGTCAACTTTTTCAAAAAAAGAACTACTCCCCCTGCCCGGATAAGTATAATCAAAATTATTTTCAAATGGAGGGTTGGTTAACGACACGGTAAGGCTATCTGACATGCCGGTATTATCAGTATATGAAAAAATATCATTGGCAATTGTTTTACAATTAAACATTTGCTTTGCATCATAGGAAAGTTCTCTTGCCGAAATAAAAACATCATTTCCTTTTTCAACAAATTTTATTAATTTCTTTAATTCAAAATCATCTGCCGAAAACCGGTCAGCAATAATTACCAATGCCTGATCTTTCGAATAAATTGACAATGAGTCCCAATATCCGGGTTCGTATTTGTTTGCAGATATGGGCACATTCGGAAACAAATATTTCAAATGCTGGTAGGCGACATACATCCCATATGGCCGCTTATCATTTTTACGGAAAGTGATCCGGCTATCAATATGTCGATTAGCATTCTTATTTCCGTTGACAAACAACATGATAAGCGCAGCAACTATCAGGATTATTATTATGTATGACAGGTATTTCTTCAATGGGTCTAACTTAACTGATTTTCAAACTGATCAAAATCTTTCCCGATCAACTGATAAACTTCTTTTGATAATTCAAACTGCCCATACCAGGTATATTCGTAATTACGGGTTACTGTAAAGAATTGCTTGTACCAGTTTGTATTGTACAATTCGGATAAATAATCAAAATTTGTTTTATCCTGTTTGTAATTAATAATATTCTGTTCGGACATATTCTTTAAAAGTTGTAAGAACATAAGCCGGACCGCCAACCTGTAATTACCGGCAGCATCGGCTTTATCAATTTCCTTCTGATAATTAATAGCAAAAATATCTTCAGGCATCGCTTCTGCATCCTCCTCAGAAATAATGATATTCTTCTTCCTGAAAAGCCCAACATTACTACCAGCAAGATATGTGATAAGAAAAAAAGCAAACCCTCCTATGATCACAATCCATATCAACGTTCGAACCCATGATGGTATTTCCTGTTTTCTTTCGTCTACCTTTTTTTTCTTTTCAGCCGCCAGATCTGCATACCAGAATGCGTCTTCTTTTTTTAATGCAAGTACAACAGAATCTGGAATATTCTTTTGCAGGGAAGGCTGCCAATCTGTATACCTGTCTTCCTTTTTTATAAAATCATCATAGGCTATTTCCGATGATTCACTTTCAGGTTCAACGGCTTCTTCCTGATCATCAAGCGATAATTCATTAAGAACAGAAATAGAATCTTCATCTGACTGTGCCGATAAAGAAGCAGATGCCGGAACGAAACAAATGAAAAACAGTTTGAAGCTAATAAACAGGAAAATATATTTATATAAAAATTTCTGCACTTACACTTCCTCCTCATTTTGGTGAAGTGATAATTTTTTTCCTAACCTGATCGGATATATAATAAAATACCAAACCACAAAAAGTACTGACAGGGCAAATATGGCGGTTGTTAAAATAGAAATATCATTATAAAGACGGGTGATAAATCCTTCAAAAAAAGCGGCAAGTGCAAATACAGGAATCAATCCGATCATTATTTTTAATCCATCCTTGGCCCCTTGTTTGAAAGCGTCTATTCGTCTGATTGTTCCAGGAAATAAAAAACTTTTACCTAAAACCAATCCCGCGGCAGTAGCAATGATCAACGCAGTAATTTCCAAGGTTCCATGAACAAATACGACAAGCCAGAAATCAATTCCTAATCCACGGGCAGCAAAAAACTGATCAAAAACGCCCAGCATGATCGCATTTTTAATCGCCATATATAAAGTAGGTACGCCGGCAAAAATTCCGGAAATAAACATCAGAAAAGAAACCCTGATATTGTGTATCATCAAACTCAGCCAACTAAGAAATGGATTGCCGTGTTCATAAATACCAAAAGGATTTCCATTAGCAATATTTTCCTGTGTATGATCTACATACTCATCTCCAAAAATACTCCGGGCAATTCCATCATCCTGTTGTGACACAAAAAATCCAATTACAAAAAAAATAAGAAAGAAAATGAAAGAAAATAACACAACCCGGTGATGTTTCCGGATGGTTAAAGGGAGATCATATTTCCAAAAGGTAGTTAACCTGTTGGATTCTTCTTTTCTGTTTTTATAAATATCCAGGTAAATTCTTGAAGCCTGGGCATTGATATAGTTGGTCACTTTTCCGGATGGATAGAATGTTTTAGCATAGGCAAGATCATCAACTAATTGCGTAAAGTCAGCGGCCATCTCATCAGGATCTTCTGATGGCATATGTTGATTTTTCAACCAACGGTCCTTATTTTTTTTTATGAAAAGCGCTTCTCTCACCCATCGATATTTAGATTGTAAAATAATGTATTTATAAAGGATAATTTCAGCAAAAACGTATTATTAAATAAAAAATATTAATTTGACGGCTTAAGTAAACATTCTGCGGATGGCAGTAATTAAGGTTCCTACCAATTTTAATATTGATGTCGATTTTGAAGTCCCCGAATTTTACCGGCGACTGATCTCCCTGATAATTGATATAATCATTGAATATTTTTATCTACGGATCGCTACTGAAATATATCTATCTATCGAAAGTAGCAGTGGATGGGACATGGATAGTCAATATAATATGCAGGCAGTCGGGCTTTTACTTTTACTACCCGTACTCCTTTATCATCCCATTATGGAAATTACCATGAATGGGCAAAGTCTGGGAAAAAAAATTATGGGAATCCGGGTAGTCAATGAGATCGGCGGCCGGCCGGGAATAAGCCAATTTTTGATCCGGTGGTTGCTGAGGGTCTCCGATCTCTGGATAGCCATTTTACTTATTATCATGATCAGCAATCCAAACTTTATGGAAGATGCTGAATCTACCTTTATCATTCTTTCTGCTTTAGCTTTTTTAATTACGGATATCATATTAGTTGTCTCCTCTCAAAAAGGACAAAGAATCGGAGATATACTGGCCAAAACAATTCTTATCAGGATCAACACCAAAGGAAATATAGAGGACACTGTTTTTATGGAAGTAGCAGATAGCTATGTGCCCTCCTATCCACAGATCATGCAATTAAGCGATAAAGATATCAATGCGATTAAAAGCATTTTAGAAACAGCAAGAAAAAAGGGGGATTATAATATGGCGGAGGCTGCCTGTTATAAAATTAAAAGCCATCTGAAAATTGAATCAACGATGCCTCCCTTTGATTTTCTGGACATACTATTAAAAGATTATAATTATCTATCTACCAAATAATAAATGAGTTCCCTTTATGGAAACTCATTTATTTTGGTTTGAAAAAAATATTTTCGAATAATCAATAAGCTCTGGCAAACAAAACCCTTTCCTTAGAAGGATTGCCCGTTAAAATACACTTCCCATTTTCCTGATTATTGTTCAATGGGATACATCGGATTGTTGCTTTTGTTTTTTCTTTTATGGCTTCTTCCGTTTCAGCTGTTCCATCCCAATGTGCAGTAATAAAACCACCTTTTTCATCCAATAATTTTTCAAACTCTTCCCAACTATTGGCAGGCGTTATATGTTCTTCCTGATAACTTTTAGCTTTATTAAACATACTTGTCTGAATTTCTGATAACAGGCTTTCAACATATTGTGCAATGCCATCCAAGTGGCACCACTCTTTTTTCTTTTGTATCCCTGCGGGCAATTTCAACCACATTTTTTTCCAGGTCCCTGGCACCAATTGCAAGCCGTACCGGCACACCTTTCATTTCATATTCGGCAAATTTCCACCCGGGTCTTGCATTGTCATTATCATCATATTTTACTCTTATCCCTAATCCTTTTAAATCTTTGATGATCTCTTTTACTCTTCCATCAATCAACGATTTTTGCTCATCGCCTTTATAAATCGGAACGATCACCACCTGAAAAGGTGCAATCTTTGGTGGCAATATCAATCCCTGGTCATCGCTATGTGCCATTACCAATGCACCTATCAATCGGGTACTTACACCCCAACTGGTTGCCCACACATATTCCAATTGATTTTCTTTGTTCGAAAATTTAACATCAAAAGCTTTGGCAAAATTCTGTCCCAGAAAATGAGATGTCCCTGCTTGCAATGCTTTCCCATCCTGCATTAAGGCTTCAATGCAATACGTATCCTCAGCACCTGCAAATCTTTCACTGGCAGTTTTCACTCCCTTAATAACCGGCAGTGCCATAAAGTCTTCAACAAATGTGGCATATACACCTAACATTTTTTCTGTTTCCTCAATTGCTTCTGCTCTGGTAGCATGAGCTGTATGTCCTTCCTGCCATAAAAATTCTGCTGTTCGCAAAAACAACCGGGTTCTCATTTCCCAACGTACAACATTGGCCCATTGATTGATTAATAAAGGAAGGTCCCGGTATGATTGTATCCAATCTTTGTAGGTATTCCAGATGATAGTTTCAGATGTAGGTCTGATAATTAATTCTTCTTCCAGTTTTGCATCCGGATCAACAATTATTCCACCCCCATTTGGATCATTTTTCAAACGGTAATGGGTTACTACAGCACATTCTTTAGCAAATCCTTCTACATGAGCGGCTTCTTTACTTAAAAAACTTTTGGGAATAAATAAAGGGAAATAGGCATTTACATGTCCGGTATCCTTAAACATTTTATCCAATGCATCCCGCATATTTTCCCATAGGGCAAACCCATATGGTTTTATTACCATACATCCTCTTACCGCCGAATGGTCAGCCAACTCACCTTTTATTACCAGATCATTATACCATTGCGAATAATCTGTTGCTCTTGATGTAATCTCTTTACTCATGTTTTATAAAGTTTAACAGTAAACTGACCTTTAGTTTTAATTTAACAGGCCTGGTTACAATATTTCCCTGAATGGCTAAATCTTTGCTGTAGAATTACATACGATTGTGCCGCTTCAAAAGTCGCACAAAAGTAGTAACTTCATTATTAATTCATCTAAACCATTTGCCATGAAATCAGCAATTTTACTTCTGGCTTTATTTGCAATTGTTTTCAGCAGTTGTACTACCGCTTATAAATCCGGTCAAACACCTGATGATGTTTATTATTCCCCTGCCCGTTCACAGGACGAATATGTTCAAACGGAGAATAGAAGAGACCGCAAGTATCGTTATTCTGACGATTATTATGAAGATCGTTTTCTTAGGATGAAAGTTCAGAATCGTAACCGATGGAGTGATCTTGATGACTGGTATAATGTTGAGCGACGTTACCGCTATACTGTATTTTCCGGTTATAATTTATACAGTAATCCATGGACACCTCATACTTACTGGAATAGTTACTACAATCCCTATTATAGCACTTGCTACACTTATACCGGTAATGTAAAAACTGTTGCATATAATAAACCCAGAACCTTCAATCTAAGCACCTATACTTCTGTTTCTACTAATCAAAGAAATACGAATAATAGAACGTATAACAATACTTATTCAGAGTCCAGAAACAGTAATAGCAATTCCGGAAATTTTTTGAGAAATATTTTTAGTGGAAATAATTCTTCTTCCGGCTCAAAAGTTAATACCAGTTCCAATAGTGGAAGTTCCGGCAGTTCAGGTTCCTCATCTGGGAGTAGTGGCAGTACAGCACCCGTTCGAAAGTTTTAAGCTACCCTTTCAGAAATAAGAGTCAGTCATAAAAAATGACCTGAACCAACCTATTCATTACATTCAATAATATTAAAAAATGAAAAAAATATTTTCACTGGCAGCCATTTGTGTCTGTTGCAGCAGCCTTATGGCGCAGGAACCCGCCGATGCCCTCAGGTATTCCTGGACAATATCCAGCGGCACTGCCCGGCAACAAGCCATTGGAGGTGCGATGGCTTCATTAGGTGGCGATATATCTTCCACGTTTGTTAATCCGGCCGGTCTTGGTTTTTTCAAAACCGGTGACTTTGTTATTTCGCCGGGTTATAATCTTTTTAAAAATAATGCCACTTATTACGGACGATCAGAAACAGATAAGCGAAATAGTTTTTCATTTGGGACAACCGGTTTTGTGATGGGTACAGAAACAGACCGTAGAAGATCCGGAGCGGCATTTGCGCTGGCGATCAACAGAACAGCCAGCTTCAGTAATAAAATTCTATACCGCGGACTCAATACTCAAAATTCCTATTCACAAAAATTTCTTGAAGAAATTAATAACAGGAATGATAAAGATGCCAACAGTGTAGCAAGTAATTATCCCTTTGGCACCAGCCTTGCCTTTAATACTTATTGGATCGATACGATTAATGGAGGAACATCCGGAAACTATCAGTTTCAATCGAGAGCAACCATAGGAAATTTATTACAGGAGAACTCAATTACCAATTCGGGTGGTATCACAGAATTAGCGTTGGCATTTGCGGGCAATAGCAAAGACAAATTTTATTACGGAGGTACGATCGGTATCCCTTTTTTAAACTACAACAGGGAAAGTAGCTTTATAGAAGCCGATGCAAGTACCAATACCACGAATAATTTTGATTATGCTTCGATAACAGAGAATCTTAATACAGTTGGAGTAGGGATTAATCTTAAGCTGGGTATCATTTATAAACCACAGGAATATATCCGGCTGGGTTTAGCTATTCATACTCCTACTTTCTTTTCAATGACGGATAAGTATAGTGCTTCGGTAACTACCGGTACAGAAAACTATAAAGGACTGCTGACACAAAGTTCAGGCACTTTTACCAATAACCAGGATGCGGAATTCAAATACTGGCATACAACTGCCTATCGCATTATGGCCAGTGCATCCTATGTACTCAGAGAAATAGAAGATGTACGGAAACAAAAAGGTTTTTTAACGGCTGATATAGAATATGTAAATTATAAAGCATCGTCCTTTACAACCGACCCGAATGGTGATAATAGCCAGGATACAAAAGATTATCTCAAAACATTGAACAATGCAATTGACAATGCGTATAAAGGGGCTTTCAATTTTAAAGCAGGTGGCGAATTAAAATTTACAACGATCATGGCAAGATTAGGGGTAGCCTACTATGGTAATCCTTACAAGAACCTGGGTAATGGCGAAAAGGGAAATCGTTTTCAATTGAGCGGTGGTCTTGGATACAGGAACAAAGGAATGTTTATTGACCTTACCTATGTACATACCATGGGAAAAGATGTTCATTACGCTTATCGTTTACAAAATTCTGCTTTTACAGGGGCCAATTTAAAACAAACGGCTGGAAATATTTTAGCTACAATAGGATTTAAAATTTAGTCGCAATCGGTTCTGCTGCTTATTTAAAGGTGTCTTTACGGACACCTTTTTAGTTAACTCAATATTGGTATTTCCAGGCATTCTTTTAGTTGTCCTGCTTCATTTAGCCAGGCATAACAATTATTCCCATTGGTAATAACGACATACTTTACCGGCACACTGATATTATATCGCAACACCTGTTGCAGCACATCGTCGTCGAGTTTTATTTCCAATGCTTTGCATTCCACCATCATCCAGGGCTTATGCTCTTTATCGTAAATTAAAATATCAAACCGCTTATTCAGATCGCCAAGTTTTATTTCCTTTTCAGTAGCAATCAAAGTGGATGGGTATTTTTTTACCTGTATAAGATATTCAATAAAATTCTGTCTTACCCATTCTTCCGGGGTAAGTACCAGCCATTTTTTTCGAAGCGAATCAAATATCAATTCTTTGCCCCCACTATTTTTAATCCTGAAAGCCGGCTCAGGATAACTGATATTTATCATCCTTCAAAAGTAATTGTTTAATTTGCAGACATGAAGACAAAAGAAGAAATAGTAGAAAACTGGCTTCCCCGTTACACCGGTGAAAAGCTGGAAAATTTTGGTCAGTATATCTTACTGACCAATTTCAGCAACTATGTAAAAATGTTTGCTAAGTGGAATAATGTAGAAGTAATTGGCGTAGGCAAACCAATGGAATGTGCGACCGCAGATAATATCAGTATCATTAATTTTGGAATGGGTAGTCCCACTGCTGCCACTATAATGGATCTGCTCTCTGCCATTGAACCAAAAGCAGTTTTGTTTCTAGGAAAATGTGGCGGTCTGAAAAGAAGAAATAAAATCGGTGATCTCATTTTACCGATAGCCGCTATTCGGGGTGAGGGTACATCCAATGACTATTTTCCGCCTGAAGTACCCGCATTACCCGCCTTTGCATTACAAAAAGCAGTATCTACAACCATTCGTGACTTTGGTGTTGACTACTGGACAGGTACCGTATACACTACCAACCGCAGGGTTTGGGAACATGATGAACCTTTTAAAGAATACTTACAGGAAATAAGAGCATATGCGATTGATATGGAAACAGCCACCGTTTTCACCGTTGGGTTTTACAATAAAATTCCAACTGGTGCATTACTCTTAGTAAGCGACCAACCCATGACACCAGAAGGAGTGAAAACGGAAGAAAGTGATAAAAATGTTACGGCTCAATTTGTAGAAAATCATATTAAAATTGGTATCGAATCCTTAAAACAATTGATGAATGAAGGCATGACAGTCAGGCATCTGAAGTTTTAGCACCTTTAATTATGAAGCTATTTTTCATTTTATCAACTATTGCAACAATTTTACTATCGAACAGTGAATGTAATAGCAAAAAATCTACGTCAGGAATTTTAAAAGGTCGCCTTGAAATAAAAGGCATTTGCTATAATTATACGATCAAATTAATCGATGGCAACATTGATACTTCTGCTCTTTCAACAGAATGGACCGATCCCAATACCGGCAAATCCTATACAAATGTTTTTGGCTTATCAGAACCCTGTTCTTTTCCTGAATCACTTAAAGAAGGAGAAACATTTGAATTTACAATCAATACTGCAGCAGTAATCCCCTGCGTGGTTTGTAATGCCTATTATCCTGCTCCTCCCCGCTCATTGAATATTAAAGTCCTGAAAAAATAGTGCTGCCACTTTTACATATTAAAGATCTTTCCATCGATTTCCATTCAGGCACCGTAGTAACGAATGCTTTAAAAAATATTTCAGTACAGGTACACCGTGGAGAAATAGTAGCATTGGTTGGAGAGTCAGGCTCAGGAAAATCAGTTACTGCACTTTCTATCTTAAAACTGATACCTACACCTCCGGCAAAGTATATTTCAGGAGAGATACTGTTTGCTGAAGATGGAACGACAGCAATCGATCTGTTAAAAAAGACCGGATCAACAATACAAAATATCAGAGGCAATAAAATTGCTATGATCTTCCAGGAACCCATGACTTCATTGAATCCGGTAATAAAATGTGGAGAGCAGGTTCAGGAAGCAATCATTAAACATAAAAAAATAAATAAAAAGGCAGCCAGAGCAGAAGTAATAAAATGGTTTGAAAAAGTAAAATTACCTGCAGCCACTGAAATGTTTGACCGATATCCACATCAATTAAGTGGCGGTCAAAAACAACGGGTAATGATTGCGATGGCCATGTGTTGCGAACCCTCGTTACTGATATGTGATGAACCAACAACAGCATTAGATGTGACGGTTCAGAAAACGATCCTTCAGCTGCTGAAAGAGTTGCAGCAACAATCCGATATGGGGATCATTTTTATTACCCATGATCTTGGTGTAGTGGCAGAAATTGCAGACCGGGCTGTCGTTCTTTATAAAGGCGAGATCGTGGAACAAAGTACTGTCAACGAAATCTTTTCCAATCCGCAACATGCATATACAAAAGCTTTACTTGTCCTGCAGACCTATTAATCATGAACGAGGGAAAAGACTACCAATCGTCGCAGATTTTCTGGAAGAAAAGAAACAGGAAAGAAAAGCTGAAGCTGTTGATTCTAACAACAACCTTCAACCGACATAGTTTTAAAAGTTGAAAACTTGTCCGTATGGTTCCCAACTAAAAAGAATATTCTTGGAAAAAATCTTGCCTTTACCAAAGCAGTTAACAATGTCAGCTTCGATCTATTTAAAGGTGAAACATTGGGACTTGTAGGAGAAAGTGGATGCGGTAAAACAACTTTGGGTAGAACTATACTTAGACTGATAGAACCAACAAACGGCAAAATACTTTATAACAACACTAACATTACTGCAATACCAAGAGATGAGCTACGACCCTTCAGAAAAGAAATGCAAATCATTTTTCAGGACCCCTACTCTTCCCTCAATCCGAGATTAACGATTGGTGCAGCCATTGCAGAACCGATGAAAGTGCACCGGCTCATGTCAACAGAAAAACAAAGAAAAGACAAAGTGCAGGCTTTACTTGAAAAAGTAGATTTAAGAGCAGAACATTTTAACCGCTATCCGCATGAATTCAGTGGTGGTCAACGCCAACGAATTGTTATTGCCAGAGCATTGGCACTGGATCCCTCTTTTATCGTATGCGACGAATCCGTTTCTGCATTAGATGTAAGTGTACAGGCACAGGTACTAAATTTATTAAATGATCTGAAAAAGGAATTTGGCTTTACTATCATTTTCATTTCTCATGATCTGTCTGTAGTACGCTATATAAGCGACCGTATTATGGTAATGAATAAAGGCCAGATCGAGGAAACAGGCAATGCCGATGATATTTATTTCAGGCCTCAAACTGAATATACCAAAAGACTTATTACTTCTATTCCAAAAGGAATTGTTATCGACCCTTTAATAATCACCCTCCTCTCTTTTATCGTAGAATTCCTTAGCACTTTTTCTTCTGGAATAAAGCAGTTTCTTTAATTCACTTTTTAATTGTGTCATTAAAGATTTGTCCGTTTTGATCCTTGTATCAGTAAAGGAAGTAAAATCAAACTTATTAAATGAGTAATCGGTGAAAACAGGAGAATTGAACATATTAAGATCTTCTGTCCCGGGATCTTCAAATTCAAATTCAGCAGGATTTTCAGGCACTAAGCCTACAGTTGCCAGTTTCCAATTCACATCATCCTTTTTAATCTTGTATTGATAAAAATAAATGAAACCATTTTTTCCATAGAACGTAGCTTTTAATCTATCCAGGTAAATGATTGAATCAGGTTTACTGTAAGTCACCTTTTCGATCAATGCGCTTTTACCGAGATCAAGATGATTATTATACAGGTTTGGGAATTGGGAAAGATCATTTCTTTTTTTCAGTGCAACATACAATTCGTACCGATACTCTTCAAGCCCGGCGAAATATTTTAATAAGGAATCCGGGTACGGTTTCTTATTATCTATCAGAAGTAAAAGCGTATTATATTTTAACCGGTTATCATTCGATCGCAACATTTGCTGAATAACAGACTTTACACCAGGATTCGAATCCCAGAAAGGCAAAAGCAAAGTCGCATAAAGATTAAGGTTGGCATTACCCTTATCCATTTCTGCTTCATCGTCAAAATAGGAAATGGCTTTCGTCTCAATTTTGCTTTCCTCTGCTTTTTCAATTGATTTTTTCTTTTCCGCTATTGACTGCTTTCTCAACTCTTGTTTTGCCTCAATAAGAAATTTACTGAAATAGGCTTCATAATCTTTGGGTTTTACAATGCCACTATCAATCATCTTACCAAGTAATTTCATCAGGCTTCTTTTATAATCCTCCAGGTTTAAAAGTGGAAGCAGATCCGGCAATATTGTTTTCGTTAGTTGCAATGTATCACCTAATTCATCTAAAAAATTACCATCATTAAAATCATATTTTGATTTATAGATGGCTGAGAGTTCATACTCATTATGATCGTTATACGTATTATCTGAAAAATCAAGAACAGGTGGCTCATTATTAATTATATCTCTGAATGCATTAAATGCAGTTGCGGTTTTTTGCTGAAGCAAGCTTTCCAATACCGGATATTGTAACTGAATGGTATCCTCAAGTGCATAATAAAGATCTTTAAGATACATTGACGATGCATTCGAATTGATCTTATCAAACTTATTGATCAGGGCTTTTTTAGTTTCCAGGTATTTTTTCTCAGTCCAGCTAAGTGAAGCAATAGCATTTTTTAACTGTGGCAGATCAGTGGAATCAAGGCTGATATCCCGGATATGTGATAACGGCCAGGTTATGTACTACGGTGTCAGTACTGAAAAAATCTTCAAAGAAGATGGTTGATTTTTTTTCGAAAGGGTTTACTCCTTTCAATGTATCTACTGGCCTAAAGCTTTCATAGAAGTTCTTAATAAATGTACTAGGCTGCGAAAGCGTATCTGTTTGGGTCATCAGTGTAAATCCAATACCATCCTTATAAAAGGCTTTTACCCAAACAGTACGGCTGCTTCCGGTATCAGAAACGACCGTTTCCCAAACTCTTTACTCCATTTGGCCATTCTGTTTTTTTCTTTACTCTTACTATCCAGGTGCTGTCATCTCCAAATAATATTTTACGATCATTCTCCAATAGCGAACTGTCTTTTGAGTAATAATATCTGGGTGTTTTGTAAAATGATACAAATATTTTTTCGCCTGTACTGTCGCTTTTAATTATTTTGTTTCTGTAAGCACCGCTTTCAAGCAAATCGTTTTCTGATCAACTCCTCTTCCTCTTCACCATACCCGTAAAAGCTGTATTGTGGAATATCCAGTTTGATTTTTTTATCTTCTGGAAAAACAGGTGTTGTAACCGAAAAATATAAAGCTGTATCAACCTGCTGTTTGGCTTCACCATATCTAAACGGAGTGATTTGAAAGGAATTCAGAAAATTTGTCATGGGCTGACTTTCCTTTTTGCCATGCGCCACTAAAGTATAATAGTGCGGACCTTGTATCAAAAATCGTGTAAGAAAAACAAAGCCTTTCTTATCACGGAATTGTGCATCCAAAGCAGGATAACCATTATGAGAGATATGTTTACGGCTGATTTGCGAATCAATAAATTCCGATGCCATAAAACTTTCTTCCATCAATGCCAGATCAAATGTATCTTCTTCAGCAAATCCATAATTATGAATGCTGGATTTAACAACACGGAAAAAATTACCTGTTGATTTATCAGTTGCATCATAGATCCAGCTTCCATCATTACCAATTAAGGGTTCGTGTGGCATACTAATTTCAAAACCTCCATGAGGAGGCGAATATTTTCGCCATTCCGAAACGGAAGCTCCTCCATTATTAAATTCTTTTAACTGAATGCTACCAAAAAATTTCCTGGCTTCATCACCCAGTTTCACATAGTCACCGTTACCACTCATTTTAAAAAAGAAGATCTCGAATGGGGTAATGAAAATGTTATACCGTTGCAGATCGCCTCGTCGGGTCCGGTTGGTTATATCGATACCATTATACCCATTACGGGTAATTTTTACTTTGGCAATAATTTTACCAGGAACATTTTCATATAACAGGCTATCCAGTTTTTTATACACATCATCTGTGCTATGATTCCACATCCAGGCATTGGTCATGATCCTTGTTGCCATATAGTAACTTCCATTTGCCATATCTGCATACTGCCACTGATCAGAAACTACATCTTCAGTTATTTTATAAAAAGTACCGGGAATATCCACTTTAAAAAAACCGTCACCCGAAGATTCAGTTTGAAAGTTGACCGGCACTCTGATCTTATCTACGATATCTTTCTCCTTACTTGCCCTTTCTCCCATCTTAACCGGCCGTAGCTTATATCCTTTATCTCTTAATATTTCTATAACACCTCTCTCGCCGGGTAAATGTGCTGCGCCTACTCCAACAAATAAAATGGATCCAGACTTTATAATAGAATCAATTGATGCAGCCTGTATGTAGTTACGCTGATATAAAAACTTCTCATCGAAAGCTGCAGAAACACTATTGTATTTATTAATAGAATCCAACAAATCCAAATCTCCGGTTCGATAGGCTTCCTGTAGTTTGTTAGCAGAATATTCTTCCGTCATATCGTCATAACTACGATCTTTCCTGTTTTTATCTTTTGCAGCATCTTTGTACGCTTCTGCCATTAAACGCATACTCTCTCCATAATCTTCTACACCCGCCACTTTTTTACCCCACTTTTTTCCGCATTGAAAAATGTACATATCCAGATAAGTGTCTTCTTCAAAATCGCTGGATTCATTACCATAAGTCCGATACAATAAACTATTAATGGTGGAAGGATTACTGTATAAGGATTGTTCTATTTTATTATAATACTCAAAAAATTTAAGTGTTGAAAGAGTAAGATAATCCTGAGGTTTTGAAGCATAGGTATTGAAACGATAACCTTCATTATATGATTTGCCACCACCCAAATCATATTTATTCATATCCTCCTGCCAGGTCTCAGGGTTTGTTTCTAATGCTACTACCTGTGCTTTTCTTAAAGCGATGTAAAATGAATCTGGCAGATTAAAAGCAAGTTTATTGCTGACATGCATTGTCCCAATCAGGTAGGAAGGTTGTTTCAATCCATTTCCCGAAATTTCCCAAAGCAGGCTGGGATATTTTTTATTCTTAGGTGCAGATTGTGCATTTAATGAATAAACCGAAAAACAGAGAAAAGCTATGCCGATAAGTCGTTTCATAAGAAGGTGCCAATGTTTACAAGGCCATTTTAGGTGAATAACAAATTTAAGATGCAACATCCCATAAAAAAGCATAAAATTAATTTGATTTTCAGCGATTTAGCATTTACTGCGCTGTGTAAAGAATCTGCAAAATTTAGTGGGCATTTGGCTTATAAACAATTAACTTTGCCAACTTTAAATGCAGTCGCATTGGCCAAACCCGGCGCCGTAAGGCCGGATTCGGAATCTCCCGGCAACTTTGCCTGGTTTGTGTCAAGACGAAGATGATATAAACCTAAAAACACATGAAGCTTTCACAATTCCGTTTTGACCTTCCTTTAAACCTTATTGCTCAAAATCCTACCAAACGCCGTGAAGATGCGAGAATGATGGTAGTAAACCGCCACACCGGAGAAATTGAAAACAAACACTTTCGGGATATAATAGACTATTTCGACGATAAAGATTGTTTTGTTGTCAATAATACCAAGGTTTTTCCTGCCCGGATGTATGGTCGGAAAGAAAAGACCGGAGCCAAGATTGAAGTTTTTCTTTTAAGAGAATTGAACAGACCAAATCGACTTTGGGATGTTATAGTTGATCCAGCCAGAAAGATCCGTGTAGGTAACAAATTATATTTTGGCGATCAGGAGGATCTGGTAGCAGAAGTTATAGATAATACTACCAGCCGCGGCCGTACGATTCGTTTTTTATGGGAAGGCACGGAAGAAGAATTCAGAGCGCAGTTAGAAAAGTTGGGAGAAACACCTTTACCAAAATATATTAAACGCAAACCAGACGAAGAAGATAAAGAAAGGTACCAGACTGTTTATGCAAAACATGAAGGAGCCGTTGCAGCACCAACTGCCGGTCTTCATTTCAGTAAAGAACTGATCAAGCGTCTTGAAATAAAAGGAATTCGTTTTGCAGAAGTAACCTTACATACCGGATTAGGGACATTCCGACCGATAGAAGTAGAAGACCTGAGCAAGCACAAAATGGATGCTGAATATTATCATATTGATGAAGCTGCATGTAAAATTGTAAACCGTGCAAAAGAATATGGTCACCGGATTTGTTCCGTTGGTACAACAACGATGAGAGCAATGGAATCTTCTTTCACAGCACAGAAGTTATTAAAACCTTCTGAAGGATGGACCAATATGTTTATTCATCCTCCTTACGAATTTAATATCGCAGATTCTTTAATCACCAATTTTCATCTTCCGAAAACAAGCTTACTGATCATGACAAGTGCTTTTGCCGGTTATGAATTAGCTATGGAAGCCTATAAAAAAGCGATTAAAGACAAATACCGGTTCTTTAGTTATGGCGATGCCTTACTGATCATTTAAGCTCCGAATAAGATTTTACAATAAAAAAATCCCGTCTAGTTTTACACAAGACGGGATTTTTGTTTATCAGAAATTGATTATGCTTTTTGTTTTTTCTTCGTAGCCGTTTTCTTGGCCGCAGGTTTTGATTTGCCTTTTTTCAACGCAGCATTTATTGCTGCACTAAGATTTGCAAAGGTGGGCTTACCTGGTACCATTACATCATTCACAAAGAAAACAGGAATGTCTTTTACGCCCCGGTTACGACCCTCTTTAATATCATCCTGTACCTGCCAGCCGTAAACACCATTTACTAATTCGTCAAGAAACTTCTTGTTGTTAACTCCAGCTTCTTTGCTGTACAATTTCAAACTGGTCGTTCCAAGATTCCTGCGATTTGCAAATAGCACATTATGCATTTCCCAGAATTTACCTTCCTGACCCGCAGCAACAGCAGATTCACTTGCCTTCAAACTACGTTGATGAATTAATGTTAACGGAAAGTGCCTGAATTGAAATCTTATTTTACCTTCAAACTCTTCCAGTAATTGTTTTACGATCTCATTTACTTTAGCACACTCTTCACTTTCGTATTCTCCAAACTCCAAAAGCGTAACTGAAGCATCTTTGTTGCCCACAAACATTTCACTAGGTTCGATGATAATAACATCATCTTTTTTAAAAGCCATTTTATCTCCTTTTTAGTTTTTCCCTTTCGGGTACCGATCTTGTAATTATTTATAACAAATTTTCAGCCATTTGGTTGAAAGAGTGGATTTTATAACACTCCGTCAACAACCTGAAGCGGCTGAAGGTAATATATTTTTATACCCTGCCAAATAGCATTATCCCTATTTTCCTAACACTAATCTAAAATATTCATTATCAAATACTTATACTAAAAAAGAAACAATTCCAGTATTGAATAATTAGTAAAATTTAAAAAAACAACTCATTAACTTGAACATTCAATATTTCGCTGTTTTCTAATAATAATTAGCAAATGATAAATTTTAAAGTAGATATTGTTGCTTGGACATCACATCTTAAATGCGTTTCAAACATATGTATATTAGCAACTTAGGCTTGGCTTTTTATTATTGGCAATACCGGTTCTACTATAATCATGAATTGAATGATAAAAAAATCCAACATAGTTTTACATTATCAAAGCTAAATCAATCTGCTTTTTTATTCCGGTAATAACATTTCCGGAATCCTTCTAACTACACTTGCCCTATTTATTTTTATTGCCAAAGAATTTACAACGATTATTGCCCCAACATTTTTTTGTACTCAATTTTTAAAACTAAAAAACCTTTTATTATGAAAAAGATTTTCAGCAACAATCGTTTAATCGCAATCGCCTTTTTAACTATGTTCTCAGTAGGTGCTGCATCATCTGTGTCTGCAAGTGATAAAACGCCACTAGTGCCAGTAACATTAAGATTTACCGGTCATGTAAATAAACTACCGGTATTTGAATTAAGTTTTCGTGGAAATGCCCAACAAGACAATTTTACCATCTTTATTAACGATGAGTTTGATAATGAGCTTTATCGTGAAAACATTAAAGGAGAAGTTTTTACAAAAAAGTTTGCACTAAATACTGAGGAGTTAGGTGACAAAACTATCCGCTTTGAAATTTACTGTAACAATACCAAAAAATCGGCGAGGTTTGAAGTTAACAGAAATTCAAAAACAATACAGGAGGTTGAAGTGCTTGTAATAAAATAAACCTGTCTCAACAACATAAAAAAAGCAACATCAGCATTTCTGATGTTGCTTTTTAATTGGCTTAGCCAACTATATTTAATTCATTGAATAACTCTTTGGTAAGATATTTAATTCATCTAATAAACCAGCAGCCACTCCTTTTCCAGGCTTAAGATTACGGATTTCCATGATCTTATCGCTTCTAAGAACTATTTCAACAGATGTAACTATTTTATTTATCTTTTTTCCGGTCTTTTTCATACTCTTCCATCCCTTCTTAAGTGGCGGCATTGTTTGGGTATGTGTTCCTTTTATTTTCAATTTTGCTTTAAAGGTCTCTCCGTCTGATGTTAAATCAACAATTTCGAATTTAGCATCCGGCATTCCTTCTTTTATTTTTCTATAAATATCAAGATACTCTTCTCTCTTAACTTCTTTCCGTAAGATAACTGAGCTGAATTTTCCATCCAGGCATTCGTGTGCTTCTTCAAATTTATCTTTTTCAATTGCTTTAAAAATATCCAGTATAACATCATAATCCTGATAATTCATAACATTCATCATATATCTATAATTTTAAGTGACTAAATAGGGCGGAAGTACCGCAGAATACCTATATAATACGAAAAATATCGTTACAATCCAAATAAAATTACGTTTATACTAATCTTTCATTAAAAACGTAGTTGATATACAATTAGTAAGACATGATTATTTTATTTCAACATTTTGATAATGACACTCAAAAATCTTTTATCTGAGATCAGATCATGCAATACATGCAGCAAGTTTCTTCCGCTGGGTCCCAACCCTGTATTGACTGCTTCTACATCGGCAAAAATTCTGATTATAGGACAGGCTCCGGGATCAAAAGTACATGCCAGCAGATATTCCCTGGGATGATGCAAGCGGCCGTTTATTAAGGGAGTGGATGCAAGTAGATGAAGCTACCTTTTACAATGAAAAGAAAATTGCATTAATGCCGATGGGGTTTTGTTATCCCGGAAAAGGAAAAAGTGGTGATCTTCCACCAAGACCTGAGTGTGCACCACTTTGGCATCAATCGTTGTTAAAACGTATGAAGAATATCCAATTAACAATTCTGATCGGACAATATTCACAACGATACTATTTAAAAGATAAATTGAAAACCAATCTAACAGAAACAGTAAGAAGCTTCAAAGAATATTTACCCAATTATATTCCTTTGCCTCATCCTTCTCCAAGAAACAGAATATGGCTGAAAAGAAATGATTGGTTTGAAGTTGAATTATTGCCGTTGTTTAGAAAAAAAGTGAGAAACGCATTACAGTAGCATTATCATTTCACTTTATATTTCGCTTTCATATCCTTCACAGAAATTTTGATCAACGCTTGTAACACTTTTGTATCGATATCAGCTAACCGGTTTATATAAATACAGGAACCCGTACTTATTTTATATTTACCTAGTTTACTTAATAATTCCGGGTATTTTTTAGGACCATTCATTAAATAAACAGTAAGGTTTTGTTTACGTGGCGCAAAACCCGTTAGCATCCAATCCCCGGCTTGCTTACTTCTTTCAGATTGATAATGAAAAGAGCCAAATCCCACAATAGCTGTTCCCCACAATTCCGGCTTTTCTTTTACTACTTCTTTAAATAATTTAAGCAATGCTTTTCCGTCTTTCCTTCTTTCCTCATCTTCTATTGAAGATAAAAAAGACGCCACACTGGCTTTGTTACGTTGTGTTTTTAATGCTGCCATAACTCAGTTTTTTTCTGATAACAAATATTTTTTAAGCTTATCCTCCGGATCTAAAATCCTCTTGCTGCATTCCCTCTTGGTTTAGGCAACTCTTTTCTGGGTATTTTCTGATCTAATTGAGCTGTATTAAATACAAATGAAGCTATTACCGTTGCTGCCTGTTTCAGATCTTCTGGCACCAGGTGATCATATGTATCCATATTTGTATGATGTGTTCTTGTATCATATTCTATTTCATCCTGTATAAATTGAAACCCGGGAATACCAACTCCATCAAAGGCCTGATGATCCGTACCACCGGTATTATCAATGGTTACCGTTTCTGCATCAAGATCATGAAATGGTTCTAACCATTTTGAAAAAATGGGTCCCGCTTCTTTATTGCCCTGCAAATAGATCCCTCTTACTTTTCCAGTTCCATTATCCAAATTGTAATAGGCTGAAACTTTTTCATGTCCGGGTTTTAAAACCATATCTGCCGGATCGGCAAAATGTTCTTTCACATAACCCCGCGAACCTAACAAACCCTGTTCTTCGCCTCCCCACAATGCAATTCGTAATCGTTCTCTTTGGTTGTAAACCTGTGGCCTTAATAATCCGCAAAGCCTCCATCATTACTGCACAACCTGCTGCATTATCAGTTGCCCCGGTTGCTCCCTGCCAACTATCCAGGTGTCCTCCTAACATTACGATCTCATCTTTTAATAACGGATCAGTGCCCGGAATTTCTGCAATTACATTGTACCCTCTTATATCCTTGTCATAAAATTTTGTTTTTACATCGGCTTCCATTTCAACTTTTTTACCGGCATCTACTAAACGCTGTACTCTTAAATAATCATCGCTGGATAACATTACATAAGCATAACTATTCTCAGCATCTTTTGCTGATGAACCGCCACCTGAAACAAATAGGGTGCCATCGTTACCCCTGCCACTCATACTTAATACTAATGCTGGTTTTTGTGTTTTATAAAAATCATTCATTTGACGACTTAACGTTCTTTGCTTCTGAAAAGCGGCTAATTGCTCAGGCGTAAAATTTCTTCCACCGCCTGTTGAAGCTTGCGGTTTTGAATTTGCCATTTTATCCAATTGCTCATCTGTAAAACGATTTCCATCGGCTTCAAAAGAAGGGTGAAGTGTATCTGTTGAATAAAACATAACGATCATATCTTTTATCTTACCAGCATAGTTTTGATACAGCTCTGCAGAATCATTTGCTTTAATAAGGACTACACTACTATTTATTATTGATTTGCCTGGAGTACTGCCGGTCCATGCTCTTGGAATAGCGATCATCGGTGCATAATAGGGGGTCGTCATTGCAACATAGCAACGGGTTTGTTCCCAACCGGTGCCAAAATCTCCCCATGGTTCCAACTCGACATTTGCCAATCCCATTTTTGTCAACTCAGTCTTAGCCCAGTTGGCAGCCCTGAAATAACCGGGTGAATTCGTTAATCTTGGTCCACTCACATCGGTAAGATGAAAAGCGATATCCATTACTTTAGAATTTTCAAGGCCTTGTTTTCTTATTTGTGATGTTGCATCTGTTTGCGCAAACAGACTAATACAAGTAAATGCAAACACGGAAAGGAACAAAAAAAACTTCTTCATTGGTTATTTTTTATTGATGATTTTGATACCTGAATGTAATCCATTTTTTATACCCGGCAATCGCAATATCTCTTTTATTACAGATAATGCTCTAATAGCCATTATCTACTTACATTTGATGCATGGAAAATCTTAAATCCTATTTTCTTTTAAGGGAGGATATTACATTCCTGAATTTTGGTTCCTTTGGTGCTTGCCCAAAACCAGTATTTGAAAGATACCAGCAATTCCAATTGGAACTGGAACAAGAGCCTGTACATTTTGTTACTTCCAAAGGATTACAGTATCTCGAACAATCGAGAGAAGCATTAGGGAACTATATTAATTGCCATAAAAATGATCTGGTATATGTAACCAATCCTTCCTATGCAGTGAATGCAATAGCAAAAAGTTTTAACTTACAGGAAGGTGACGAGGTTTTGTCAACGGACCTTGAATATGGTGCCTGCGATAAAACATGGAATTATTATTGCAAAAAAGCAGGCGCTAAATTTATCCGACAGCATATTCCACTTCCTATTCAAAACAAAGAACACTTTATAGAGGCATTCTTCAAAGGCCTGTCTGCAAAGACTAAACTTATTTTCATTAGCCATATTACCAGCACTACAGCTTTACGTTTTCCGGTAGAAGAAATATGTGCAATCGCAAAACAAAAAGGACTGCCAACGTTTATAGATGGGGCGCATGCACCGGGACATATTCCTTTGGATCTGCAAAAACTAAATGCAGATTTTTATACCGGCGCCTGTCATAAATGGATGATGACACCGAAAGGAAGTTCCTTTTTATATGTAAGAAAAGAATTGCAACATACCGTTGACCCTTTAATAATTAGCTGGGGTTATGATGCAATGTTTCCTTCTAATTCTCAATTTTTAGATTATCACCAGATGAATGGCTCCCGTGATTTCTCAGCTTTTTTAACTATCCCGGCAGCTCTTGATTTTATGAAACAACATAATTGGGAGAAAGTGGCGGCCAATTGCCGGCATTTGGTCCAAAGCAATGCGGATACATTCTGTAATCTATTAGAAACAGTACCTTTAGCACCCGTTAAAGATGATTTTATCGTACAATTATTCAGTGCAGCAATTAAAACGTCCGAACCTGAAAAACTACATGACTTATTCTTCGAACAATATAAGATTCAAATTCCTGTAATGCGCCATGGCGATAAAGTGTATCTGCGTTATTCGATAAATGCTTTTAATGATCAGGACGACATGAATAAATTATTTGATGCCATTGAGGATATTAAGAAAACAACAAAGTATATTAATTAATAATATCATATTAAAATCGCCACTTATAATAAGAGTATTTACATAATTGTCTAATAGTAATCTTTAATATGCAATCTGTCTCAAAATCATGTGTTAGTTTTATCCATTAATTACAAGCTTCACCAAAATCCAGCTCCATCAAAAACCTGATAAACGATATTTTTCTATGCTCTTATCTGATCCCCCTGGTAATTGTAATAGTTTTGGTTATTCAAAAGAAAATAAAACTTAACGCACTAATTATAACAATTCTGGCCTATTCACTGCTATTTTTCTGTTTCAATTTCTATTATACAGAATTATGGACAGCCCTTACCAGAAAAGGTTATTATTTCACCTATACCCTTTTAGAATACTTATTCTTTTCATTTATTCTTTTCCAGATCATTAAAGAAAATACATTCAGGAAGATCATTATTGCAGGTTCCATACTTTTTACTGCTTTCATGATCCTGAATTTTATCACATCCACCATCAAAAGAATAGATTCAGTACCTATAGGCGTGGAAACGATCCTGCTGTTTGTTTATATATTTTACTTTTTCTACAGCTCATTAAAAAAAATTGATAATAACAAACTTTATATTGAACCCCGGTTCTGGTTTGTTACCGGCATGTTGGTTTATTTAGGAAGTACTTTCTTTTTTAATATTCTGGCCGAGAGTGTTGACAGTAACTTCATGATTAATTACTGGCACTTCACATTTTTTGGTGATATTCTGAAGAATATTCTTTTTACAATTGGCATATTGCTTTACTTAAATAAATCAGATAAAAACAAGGAGAAAGAAAAGACAATTGATGATTTATTAAGTATCTGACCTATCTATTCTTTCAATACAATACTATCACCATTAGCAAATCAGGCGTCAATTAAATAAGCAGCATTCCGGAATAATAAAGTTTCGTTTACAGTTATCATAGCTTTATTCTTATCGTCAGCAGGAATATTATTCTTCTCTTTATCACTTGCCAATATTGAACCAGCTGGTAGTAAAGCTGGTAAAACAGTTAGACCAGATACTTTCAGGAAATTTATACGGCTGAAGACTGGCAGGGCTGTTTTTTAAGTTAGAATTCAGGTCCTATAGATGTCGTATACTAAAATTATGAATAATGTTTAACAGGAGCATTTATTCCAATTGAAGACCAGAATTAAAAAGTCGCAGATACTAAATAAACTTGCTACACTTAAAATTTAAAGGTTCTTTTAAATAAATGAAAAAATATCATTAAATTAGAAATATTAAAATTAATTCAACTTTCAATAATGGATATAAACGAAGCGTTCAAGATCATAAAAGAAAAAATAAGCAGCTGGGCAACTGAATTAATAGCATTACTCCCCAATATCCTACTGGCAACTTTGGTATTTGTTTTAGGACTTTTTCTGGCCCGGCGACTAAAGAAAATAGCTGTAAGAATCATACAAAAGATTTCGCATAATATTACACTCAACAATCTTTTTGGCTCCGTCATCCATATTTTTCTCATCGGTATCACACTCTTTACCGTACTTAGTATTCTTCAACTCGATAAAGCCGTAACCTCCATTTTAGCCGGAGCCGGTATTATTGGCCTTGCACTTGCTTTTGCTTTTCAGGACATAGCAGCCAATTTTATATCAGGCATTTTTATCTCCTTTCGTAAACCAATTAAGATCGGAGATGTTGTAAAAATAAATGGCTATATGGGGAAGGTTGAACAGATTAATCTCCGGGATACGATCATTCTAACCTTTCAGGGGCAAATGGTCATCATTCCCAATAAAGAAGTATTTCAAAGTCCAATTGAAAATTATTCACTGCTTGGAAAAAGAAGGCTTGACCTTGTTGTTGGCGTTTCTTATGGCGATGATCTGGAAAAAGTGAAGACTATAACAATGGAATCGGTAAGTTCAATTGAAAATCTTTCGGAGCAAGATGAAACTTCTATGTTTTATCAGGAATTTGGTGACAGCTCTATCAACTTTGTCATCCGGCTTTGGGTGAACTCTCCGGAACAACCCACTTACCTTAAAGTGGGTAATGATGCTGTAATGCGGATCAAGAAAGCCTATGATGAAAATAATATTACCATTCCATTCCCTATCCGTACGTTGGATTTTGGAATAAAAGGAGGTGCTACGTTATCAGAAATGAAAGTGCATACAACGAATCAGTAATTCTAAACAGAGGAATGGAGTAGCTGAATTGTAATTGTTTGAATAGTTGAAGGTTAGATTATTTCTTTTTCTTTTTTTGAAGTTGACTTATATCATCGAGATCTTTATATCGTCCGGCAGCTTTTTTGGCATCTATCAAACTGTTTGAATGTAGAAACCGGATCGGTATTCCTTCTTCCATATGGATTTGCGAAGTATTATACGCTTCATCAAAACTTAATCCTTTTACGGCAGTCATTAATTCAATTTTCACAGGCTCTATTCCGAACATCCATACATCATAATCATTGCTCAGGAATTTCTCCTCAGACATATCAAAAACCGGCATCTTAAACTCATGAAAAGCTTTTACAATTTTTTCATAGTTCTGTTTCGTTTTATTAACCCAGATATCCATGTCGCCTGTAGTTCTTACATATCCGTGTAAAATAACCGCCATTCCTCCTACAAGTACGTACTCGACTTCATTATTATTTAATGCTTTTAAAAAATCCTTAAAGTCTTCATTGAAATAATCAGCCATGCTTACGTTTTGAGAATTTGGTTTTGTCGAGTTTGGTTGATGGCTGTACTCCGAAAGCCATGCATATTAAATAACTGGCAGCATCGAGTCGTTCACCTGTTGACTTATCCTGCCAAGGACCATAATGATCATCCGCTTCTTCAAAAGTTTGCATTTTGAAGGCAGTTTTATCCATGCGGTATTTTTTTGGCGTAGCCATGGATTAAAATTAAGAAGAAAGAATGAGAGGGTGTTGACTTAGTTGTTCTGGGTTTAAGGACTGTCGTACAGGACTTGACCCGGTATCCAGTACGATCCAGGGTAAATAATAAAAAAAACCTCGATTTGCATCGAGGCTTTTGATTTTCAATTTACTTTTTCTTTCCGTTCTTTTCGAGTTCGGGTAGTTCGTTTCTGAATACGACGGTGTTGTCAAACACATCCACAAGTACGGGTATGGTTTTATCGATATCACCTGCCAATAATCTTTTTGATAACTGGTTGACGATCTCTTTTTGGATGAGCCGCTTTAATGGTCTTGCTCCTAGTTGCGGATCGAAACCCTGCTCGGCAAGGAAGTCGAGTGCATACTCACTGAACTGTAATTGTATGCCGCTCTGTGCTACAAGATTCCGCAATGCATTTAACTGTATGCTGACGATGCCTCTTATTTCTTTTTTGAGCAACGGAGTGAACATGATGATATCATCTACCCGGTTCAAAAACTCGGGACGGATGGTTTGGCGAAGCAATAACATCACTTCTGTTTTTGCTTTTTGGGTTGCTTCGTCAACATTGGTTTCATTCACTCCATCAAATGCATCCTGTATCAGATGACTTCCGATATTACTGGTCATGATGATGATGGTGTTCTTGAAATTAACGACACGGCCTTTGTTGTCGGTGAGTCGTCCATCATCGAGCACCTGCAATAATATATTCCAGACATCGGGATGTGCTTTTTCTATTTCATCGAGCAAAACAACACTGTATGGTTTTCTTCTTACAGATTCGGTCAATTGTCCGCCTTCATCATAGCCGACATAGCCGGGAGGTGCACCTACGAGACGGCTAACGGAATGTTTCTCCTGGTACTCACTCATGTCGATCCTCGTCATCATACTTTCATCATCAAATAAATATTCGGCGAGGGCTTTTGCCAATTCTGTTTTACCCACACCGGTAGTACCGAGGAAGATAAAGGAACCGATCGGCTTTTTTGGATCCTGTAATCCTGCACGGCTTCTTCTTATTGCATCTGCTACGGCAGTGATGGCTTCATCCTGCCCTACTACCCTTTCATGTAAATGCTCTTCGAGCTTCAGCAATTTCTCTTTATCACTTTGTAGCATTTTAGAAACAGGGATACCTGTTGACTTGGCTACACTTTCTGCAATATCTTCTGCATCTACTTCTTCTTTTAACAAACGCTTCTCGCCACTGTCTTCGATCTCTTTGGTTACCTTAACGATCAGTTCTTCCTGCTCTTTTATTTTTCCGTAACGTATCTCCGCTACCTTACCATAATCGCCTTCTCTTTCATAACGTTCTGCTTCTTGTTTGAGCTTGTCCACTTGTGCCTTGGCATCTTGTACCTTCTCAACCAATTCTTTTTCCTGTGTCCATTTTGCTTTATACGTATCTCTTGTTACAGAAAGGTTTGCAATTTCTGTATTGAGGACTTTTAATTTGGCATCATCATTTTCTCTTTTGATAGCTTCTCTTTCAATTTCCAGTTGACGGATTTGCCTTTCCAATGTATCCAGCTCTTCGGGCATCGAATTCATTTCGAGACGCAGCTTGGCTGCGCTTTCATCAATCAGATCAATTGCTTTATCAGGTAAGAAACGATCGGTGATATAACGGCTGGATAATTCCACTGCTGCTATAATGGCTTCATCTTTAATACGGACATGATGATGTGTTTCATATCTTTCCTTCAAACCCCGAAGAATAGAAATAGCATCTTCAATATTAGGTTCATCAATTATTATCTTCTGGAACCGTCTTTCCAATGCTTTATCTTTTTCAAAAAATTTCTGATACTCGTTCAGTGTAGTTGCACCAACGGCCCTCAAATCTCCCTTTGCCAATGCTGGTTTTAAAATATTGGCGGCATCCATAGCACCTTCTCCACCTCCTGCACCTACCAATGTATGTATCTCATCGATGAATAAAATAATTTCCCCGTCGCTGGCGGCCACTTCTTTTACAACACCTTTTAATCTTTCTTCAAACTCACCTTTATATTTTGCACCGGCTATCAGTAATCCCATATCCAATGCAAAGATGATCTTGCTTTTTAAATTCTCCGGTACATCACCATTGACGATACGATGAGCAATGCCTTCAGCGATGGCTGTTTTACCAACGCCGGGCTCTCCAACGAGTATCGGATTGTTCTTTGTACGGCGAGAAAGAATATGCAATGTTCTTCTTATCTCTTCATCACGGCCAATAACCGGATCGAGTTTTCCCTGCCTTGCCAGTTCGTTCAGGTTCTTTGCATATTTATTCAGTGCATTATATTCCTGCGACTGTGTTTGTGAAGTAACGGTTTCGCCTTTTCGTAATTCATTGATGGCAGTAACCAATCCTTTTTCTGTAAGACCTGCATCTTTTAACAGTTTACCGGTAGAATCATTGCCTTGTACCAGAGCCAGCATCAAATGCTCCGGCGTTACAAATTCATCTTTGAATTGTTTTAATGCTGCACCCGCTCTTAATACAACACTGTTGGCCTCACGGCTGATCTGCTGTGCAGGTTCGCCAGAAGCTTTGGGGAGTTTGTTGATCAACTCATCCAGTTTTGTATCAACCAGATTAACGGTTACATTATTTTTTTTCAACAGATAATCAACAGGTGAGTCCTGCTGATCAAGCAACGCCTTTAATATATGCTCCGTCTCGATGTTCGGACTTTGTGCATTAAAGGCAATTTGCTGTGCCTGCTGAAATGCTTCAGCGGCTTTGATGGTGAAATTTCCTAAGTTCATAATATACCCCTTGCCCCAAAGAGGGGCATTATAGTTTTAATTTTGTAAATTTATTTTTCAATTCTTGTACCATGTTAAATACAACATCAAATACACTGCAAAAATCATTCATCCACTTTAGGGGGTTAGGGGGTGTAACTATGTCATATAAAGTTAACGCTATCTGCATGAAAGTCATATCTGTAGCTATTTTCCTGCTATTGTTGCAGCCTGTTTCTGCACAATATAACTGGTCGGCATTAGACACAGAATTAGAAGCAAAACAAGATATTCTTGGCAAAAACCTGGTAGCCATGATCTGGGATAAAGATTCACTTCTTTATAAAAAAGAAATGGGTGGCTTTAACAGTAAGACACAGGCACCGATTGCCAGTTGTAGTAAATGGCTGACGGCAGCTTTGGTAATGCAATTTGTAGATGAAGGGAAATTATCACTGGAGGATAAAGTGGTGAAATATATTCCGGAATTTGACAAATACTTTAAAGGATATATCACCATCCGTCAATGCCTGAGCCATATGACGGGTATTGAAGATGAAGGCGGACTGATCAAAAAATTATTTAAGCGTAGAAAACTGGCTTCACTGGAAGAAGAAGTAAATGGATTTGCTTCGCAAAGTATCAGAGCCAATGCCGGTACTGATTTCTGGTATGGTAATATCGGACTGAACATTGCCGGTCGTGTGCTGGAAGTGATCAGCAGAAGGAAATTTGATATATTAATCCGAACTAAGTTATTGGCTCCGCTGGGAATGTCGAAAACAACTTTTGCAGAAGTAGGTGGCGGGCTGGTAAATCCATCTGGTGGTGCCAAATCTACTGCAGATGATTATATGAAGTTTCTGGTGATGCTGCTGAATAAAGGAAAATATAATGGCGTACAGCTACTAAGTGAAACTGCAGTAAATGAGATGATGAATATTCAAAATACTTTTGAGCAAATCAAATATGCGCCAAAATCTGCCGAAGGATATAGATACGCATTGGGAAGTTGGGTATTGGAAAGCAGGAATATCCCATTAGCAGAAAATAATTCAAATAAACAAATTCCACCAGAAGGAAATCCAACTATTGAAATTGCAAGTACTTTAGCTAGTCCGGGATTATTCGGTACCTGGCCGATGATCGATTTCTGCCGTGGCTATGCCTATATCGTCTTTGTAAAAAATTACTTGGGAGAGGAAAGAGCTGATGTACATATTGAAGTAAAAAAAATCGTAGATAAGCAATTGAAAATTAATTGTACTAAAAACCCTTAGTAGCTTCTTTTTTTACTAATACCATCCTGCCCCTGTCTGCTTTGTAAATCGTTTCATAATAATCAACCATGTCATTATAGGAGGATGCGGGAAAATGACCACTGTATTGTTCCATAACCCGGTAACAGGTTATTTTGTTTTCTTTCAATGTTGATGTAATGCTGTATTTACCGAATGGTGATTGTAGCGAAACAGCAGATGGTGTTGATTCCACTGTATATCCTTCTGGGATCTCTATTTCAACTGAATCAATATCTCGGTATTCGTAATTCAGTACTATATCATATTTCCTTGTCTCATCTTTTGTTAATTTCCGATGACTTCTCGTCATAACATTCGGAACTATGAATAAACGACGGCCACTTATGTTGGCATAATTGCTGACTGAAATATCCAATGATTCATCAATGACCGGAAGTTCCGATCTATGTTCCTTGTAATCAAAACTATTAATAGCATAGGTTGCAAAGTCGAGATCTTCTTCCAGTATCTTTTTTACTTTTTCATTAGATAAATTATTGATCTTACCATGCAGATCATCCTGCTGCATAGCAGTGTAGTTGGTGAATGAGTTTATTGCAAGCGTTCCTTCCGTATTTAATTTTGCTTTTACATTGCGTACAGCCGTGTTTTCATGGAGACCATATTTTGGTGTACGGACTAATTTACCACCATCTGCATCTACTAATAATGCCAACCGATTACAGGTAAAATCGCTGAGGTATCCTGCCGGAAGTGTCTGACTGGTACACTCCAGCCATATGGTATCATTGGCAATCGGTACATTCAGGATTACATGATTAAATTGTTGAGAAGGGAAATCTCCTGTAATATAACCTCCATTCGCACCAGCCCTGATCAATGCGTAATATGATTTTAGTCCTGCCTCTTTTAAAAGGCTATACATATAATTGGTCAATGCTTTACAGTCACCATATGCTTTGGCAGCTACAAATTTTGCATCGAAGGGTTGCCAGCCACCAATTCCTAACTGGATACTGATATACCTTGTATTTTTTTGAAGGTAATCGTAAAGTAAGGCAATCTTTGTTTTTACATCACTTACACCATCCGTTAGCTGGTGTACTTTTTGTTTTACATTTTCCGGTAATACGTCCCTTCCTTCTTTTAATGAGTGAACAAACTTGCCAAAGTCCTGCCAGCTCATCATATTTCCTTTATATTCATCCATCTGAAATTCAGTGGGCCCATAGATGACCATTGTTGTCATCTCATGCCAGAGTGGACCATATATCTCGGATGTTATTGCCGGAATAGCTTTTACAGTCCAGGTCGCAATACTTTTATTTTTCTCTGAAGCAATGGTTGGTTCACCCTGATAATTAAATGACTTATACCTGAATTTATAATCGTCGCTGCTGATGATTCGCATTGAACTTTGTTCTACAGACAAGGCTGACCTTTTTTGTGGTACCCAATATGGAAAGAATAATGTACTGCTATTGGTTATTTCAACTGTGTATTCAATGGTGTAAGGATATATCCGATGATAAAAGCTATGCCGTTTTACTCTATCATCATCTATAAGGCTGCTCTCAGCAACACCGCTTATATCTTCCATATCTTTAAACTTCGCTTTTTTAAGAAGTTTTCCATTGGCATCATACAAAAAACCTTCGACAGATTCAATTTTCCGATGCTTATCATAGTACTCATAAAATGCAGCCCAATAATCACCGTTTTCATTTAATACAGTAATTACATAATGATTCTTAAAACTTGTTTTGTTACGACTGATAATCTCAAGCGTTGATTCCTCCAATCTTAGAACTGCATTGGCATTTTTTAGCAGTAGGGGATTGATCTTTGAAACAGCATATTCCCCTTCTCCGGCAAATACAGCATTTACAAAAAACAAACTAAGTATAAAGGACAGCTGCTTTCTCATGGGTTAGCCTTCTTTTTAAATACGATCTGTTCATTATGCTTTTTAACAACAATATTGAAAAATTCCCTTAAATTTTCATATTCCTCCGGCATAAATAAAGTTCTTTTGATTAACAATCGGGAGCGGAACGTAATGCTGGAGCCGGAGGCAGAAAGCCTGTATTCCAATAACGCATCTCCGGCTTCATTGAATTTAATGAGCATTTGTTTTGGTAACTCATCAATTTCATAACCATCCGGAACATCCATTTGCAGGTTAAACGTTTCATCTCTTGTATAAGGCATTTCAACAGGGTAATTCCTGTTTGCAGATTTAAACGGGTTTTCTTTGAACCCTTCTCCTAACATGGGGTTGATATAAATAACATCATCCTTCAATGTTGCTAAATCAAATTCCATATAAACCCCAACCGGCTCTTCATATTTATTCAACGAGTCAACCCTGCTTTTAGTAACGTTTATTTCGGCTCCAATATCTTTTTTAACCTCTTTGATAAATTCTTCCTCTCCCTTTTCTTTTATCTTACTTCTAATAGCAAAAGATTCAAAATAACCCGGTACCTGCGTTAAACTGCCAATTGACCCACCTGATTCACTATTAATAATAAAGACGGAAGTACTTTTTACCTCTTTGAGATCATCCGCATGTAATTCAACTAAAGTAGCATTCAAATCGATGACCCTTGCATTCCCGTTAAAACACTCATAACTTAATTTCCCAAACCCCATTCCGGATTCACTGGCATCAAGATAAATTTGCTTTCCATCAATTTCTATCCGGCAAATAACATAGTTATATTGCTCAAGCATCGGATATAAGGCATGTGTAAATCCATGTGACCGGGTGCTTAGCAACACTGGATCGGCTTTAATATCAGCTCTGCGAAGCATGATGGTCAATAAGAGATTGATCTCCGCTTCATTTCCGTTCTTATTCTTTATTACATTTTTCAAAGACTGTCTCAGATAACGACTATTATGATTCGTACAGGTGAAATTATCCCGTACCCATGAAAATATATTCCTGGCTTTTTGTAACGGATCAGTAGCCCCTTTTAATGCTGTGTTCACTTCATCTTTCAACCAGCTATTATCCCTTTTTAACTGCGCTCCGAAGTCTTCATCCTCCAGCAGATCTTTAGCAACAGTCGGCCATGTGTCCATTACATTGCGATACGGGAAAGGATCCCCAATTGACTGCAGTTGAAACTGGATACGGGCAATATGATTTTGTATCGTTGAAGTATAACCTTCCGGTTTTAATGCAGGAACATCTTTCATTACCCACCTAAAGTCAGTAATATTTGCAGTAAAAGCGGCTCTTTCGGTTGCACCTGTACCCTGTGAATCAGATAATTTAAACTCTTGTCTGCTGTCTTTCTGGTCTTTTATATGAAAAGGCTGATATCCTTGCGAAAGTGTAACATACGTATAGAAACTTGGCATGCCCACTTTATACTCACTCCATAAACGAGGATATTGTCCCTGAAAATTCCAGGGTTGCAGGTTAAAAATAAAATCCGATTTTACTTTATACTCAAACTCAATGATCGATCCTGCTTTGATATTGGGAAAAGTAAATTTCTTTATAACAAGGTTCTTGTTGATATTATCCTTAAAAACAGCTTTCTTAATATCTAATTTAGTTTCTACCACTTTGCCATTCTCAAGATTATAGGTTACTGCTTTCAGGTTTTCAAGTTCTTCCTCCAAACTTCCGTTTGTATATAATGGTATTTCTACATCTGCTATATCATAACCATTTTTATTAAGGATATGAGCTTTGCGATAACTTTTAAAAATCAAAGAAAAACCACCCTTATTATTGCCTTCAAATTCGGTTGAACCAATATCTGCCAGAACTATAGCTGTGGCGCTACTATCGATTGGGTAAACGGTCGGGGCAAAATCTGCACCGGTGATGTTTCCGAACTTAATTTTCAGTTCTTTTTGTGCAAACACATACCCACTAAAAAAAAGTCCGCCAATAAGAATTATCAGTTCAAGTCGCTTCATAAATAATAAGTTGATTTACTACTCCTATTTTTCTAATTCAATTTTACAAAAAATAATGAACATATTGCAACTAATTCAGCCCTATATTTTCATTAAATTACAGAACTGGTGAATATTAAATTAAAACATACTGCATTTATTAAAAATACTGCAGGACAACTCGGCTTTTCATACTGTGGCATTGCAAAGGCAGTGAAGCTGGATGACGATGCCCGCCGGATCGAAAAATGGCTACAAAAGGGGATGCATGGAACGATGGAATATATGGAGCGGCATTTTGACATGAGAGTGGACCCATCCCAATTAGTACCTGGAGCAAAATCAGTGATCACTTTACTAATGAATTATTATCCTTCCCTGCAACAGGAGCCTGATGCACCAAAGATCTCAAAGTATGCGTTTGGAAAAGATTATCATGAAGTGATCAGAGCAAAGCTGAATACATTTATTGATAGCATAAAAAAAGAAATTGGAGAAATTCAAGGAAGAGGTTTTGTGGACTCTGCACCAGTATTGGAAAGATCCTGGGCACAGCGCAGCGGCATTGGATGGATCGGTAAGAACGGAAACCTTATCACCAAAGAAAGTGGTTCATTTTATTTCATTGCTACGTTGATCACCGACCTTGATTTAGCGTATGACGACCCGTTTGCAAAAGATTACTGTGGCAGCTGCACCCGATGTATTGATGAATGTCCTACGGATGCCATACTACCCGACAAAGTAATTGATGGAAGTAAATGCATCTCTTATTTCACCATTGAATTAAAAGAAATGCTGATTCCCAATGTAATGAAAGGAAAGTTTGACAACTGGATGTTTGGATGTGATACCTGCCAGGATGTTTGTCCCTGGAACCGTTTTAGTAAACCCTCTACTGAAACTTCATTTACACCTATTCCCGAAGTACTTAATCTATCTACCAAAGAATGGAATGCATTGACAGAAGAAAGCTTTAAAAAAATATTTAAAGAATCGCCATTGCGCCGGTCAAAGTTTGCGGGCATACAACGAAATCTAAAATTTATTTCCTAACAACAATTCTGCTTTAATCAGGGAAACTAATTTTACCCATCGTTATTGAAGGAATAGCTGAATTTGGTTTCCCTAAGCCAGTTACCCCCCCGCTCAAACATTCATTGGCCAATACAGCAAACAGTAAAGCTTCTTTTGCATCGGGATCTATTTCTAATGAATCGGTTGAATGAATTGAAATACCGGGTAACTCATCTTTAATTTGCTGCATTAGCATCGGATTGTGCATTCCTCCACCACTGGCATAGAGCACAAAATCATGCTGACCTGCAAATACTTTTTTAATGGCGTTTACAATGGTAAGTGCCGAAAAGCGATTTAACGTTGCCATCCTATCCGCAACTGACAACCCGGACAAGTTCTGTGTTGCGATGGCCGTGTCCAGATAAGCGAGGTTGAATAATTCCGGTCCTGTTGTTTTTGGAAAGGGTTGATCAAAAAAAGGATGATCCATTAATGCTGTAAGTAATTCATTGCTGACTGTTCCTGACTTTGCTATTGCCGCATCCTCATCAAAATACTTTCCGGGAAAATGTTTCTGCACCAACGCATCCATAATAGTATTGCCGGGACCTGTATCGGTACTAAAAACTTTTGAAGCATCGAGATCACCACTGAGGAATGTAAAATTTGCAATGCCTCCCATATTCAATAATATCCTGTTCTCATTTTTTTTGCTGAAGATGAGATAGTCGCCATATACTGCCAAGGGTGCTCCTTCTCCCCCACCGGCAATATGTTTTTGTCTGAAATCACTTATCGTTATAATACCTGTTGCCACTGCTAAATGATCACCATCGCCGATTTGTAAGGTGGCATTTCCGAATTTTTTTTGTTGGTGCAATGAAGCAGGTGCATGATAAATAGTTTGACCATGACTGGCAATGATATCGATGTCTTCATTCTTTATACCCCATTGCTTCAGACAATCATTAATTATTTTAGCTTGCTGCAATGCAATCCATGGATTTAGCAAACATAATTTTTCAAGGTTTACTTCTTTGATAGAAAAAACTGATTTGATCTCTTCTTTAAAATCCGAATCGTAAGGAATGGTTGTAAACTGCTCTACTGTAATCTTTGTATTCATACCATTGCCTTTAAAACCACAAACGGCTATATCCAATCCATCAACAGAAGTGCCACTCATTAATCCAATTATACGGCGATAATCTTTTCCGGCTATTGTATGAAGCTTTTCAATATGTGCATGCATAGCATAAAATTATAAAACAAAAGGCTACTTGAACAGTAGCCTTTTGAAGATAAATAAATTAAATAAAATTAGAAGGCAGGATCGGCTGGAGTATTCGGATTATTATCCCTTTCTCTAAATGGATAAGGCAGCAAATTTCTGGTTCTTTCTGAACCAACCAATGTTGTTGAACTTGGCCGGCCGAATCTGCGCATATCTTCCAGTTTTAATCCTGACATGTACATTTCTATGCATCTGTTTCTATAGATCTGATCAAGGATCTCTGTCTGTGTAATCGGTCCAACCATTATTGGAAGATCTGCACCGATACCCAACGGATCGTTTACAGCTTTCTTGGTTACCACTTTGTTTAACTCAATTAAAGCATTTACAAGATCAGGCACCGTTTGACGGGCATAAGCTTCTGCTTTTATCAACGTAATTTCTCCCGGATAATAGATAGGATAAGCAGTTGATGTAGAGGCAGCAAAGCCCTTCATTAAAAATCTTGAAGCAGAACTTCCACTAAGCACCATATAAAAAGGAATTCTTTTATCTGCCAGATCTGGTTGCAGACTTCCCAATAACCCCATCGTAGAGTCTTTTGGCTGATACACATTAAAATTAGAACCAGCTACATCATATATTGGGTTGGGATTGGCTGCTTCAAAATTCATAGTAGATTTTTTGGTAAGATCTACAAGATTAGCTGCAGTAAGGGCTTCTGGATATTTACCGGAGAACAAAAGATACCTTGCCTTCAATGCATTGAGCGTATTAACAATATCAATTCCTGCGGGAATTGTTCCGGCAAATGATGCACTGATCGGGTTCGTTGAAATTGCGGATAATGCATTATTAATAACAGTGATCGCTTTTGTAAAACCATCAGCTCTGTTTATAAAACTTACATTCGTTCCAATTCCGTCAGGAACTTTTTCCCAGCACATAGACATATTACCGATCGACAATGCTTTAAAAATGGATGCATATCCAATCAATCCGCTGGCAATTCCTTTATCCGACAGGTTCCCTGCGTTTGAAATCACCAGGTCTGCGTCATAAATGACCTTATTACTAGTTGTCCATAATCCGGATAACATGGTGTTGGTACCATCTACTACAGAACCGCCTTGCTGTAATTGGTATTCTGGCAGATTTCCCTGGTTCAGTAATAATAATTCTCTGGTAATAAAGCCGTTCATACTAACGATATTATATAAAGAACTACCACGACCCAGAGAATATACTCTTTGTAATCCAACACTGATACCCGTTAATCCGTTTACAGATGATAACACTTTATCACTTGTAGCTCTGTTTGGATCAGCATAATCTTTTTTACATGACGTAATGGATAACGATGCAACTGCAATCACTATCCAAAAATTATATTTTACTTTATGTAACATAAATTAAGTTTTTTGGGGTTTAAAATTTGGCTTGAACTCCTATGCTAAATGTACGGGGGATCGGCACTGCACCAAAATCAATACCTCTGAGTACTGTGCTTTGTCCGCCGGCATTTACTTCAGGATCATATCCTTTATAGTTATCAAATGAGATGAGGTTTCGGCCACTAACTGAAAGCGTAAGATTATTGAAAATGTTTTTAACTTTTCCAAAATCATAACTTAAAGAAAGCTCACGAAGCTTCACAAAAGAACCATCATCAATACGCCATTCTTCAATACCATAAATTCCAAGAATATAACCTCTCGGTAATACGCCTCTCTGTTCATCTTCGGCCACTTTGCCATTTCCTACGCCTTGTCTTGTTCTGAAATCGGCATTAAACACATCCACCCCCTGAACTGCATCAAACTGAAAACGCATACTTAATTTTCTATACTGTAATTCATTGACCAGACTGGCTGTGTAATCAGGGTTTGGATCACCAATTACCTTACGTAATACGGTGCCTGAAGGCTGCCCGCTTCCATCTCTTTGAGCTGTATAAGATAAGGGGCTATTTTGAATTCCTCTTTCGGTAACAGGGATACCGCTGGTATTTTTAATTTGATTACCGTTGGCATCTGTAGCAAAGAATGTTCCATAGAACACTCCAATTGGCTGACCTTCCAGAATAGCCACCGGAGCACCTCCGTTAGTGCTTAACAATGTTAATGCCTGACCAATCTTTGTTGCTTTATTTCTGTTACGATTAAATATTGCGGTTATATCCCAACGGAAATCAGCTTTTCTGATAACGCCAAGGTTGAGTACAATTTCAAATCCTTTATTTTCCAAAGAACCGAAATTATCAAGCAAACTTGAAAAGCCAGTTGTTGGAGCTATTACACGATTAATCAGAAGATCATCAACTTTTTTGATATAATAGTTAAACTGAACACCGATTCTATCATTGGCAAACCCTAAATCAGTTCCTAATTCCAACTCTGACTGACGTTCTGGTTTCACATTCGTATTCGCTAAAGTTGAACTTGAGAAAAAGGATGTTCTACCCAGGAATCCAATGCTTGAATAAGAATTAAATCTGTCATAAGGTCCGATACCCGTAAGGTTTCCGGATTGACCATAAGCCATTCTTAATTTGAATAAGTTCCACCATTTGGAAACTCCCATCTTACCCCAGTAATCTGTTCCGGAAAGAACATAACTTCCACTTCCTTTTACATACACCTGATTTCTCTCACTTTCCCCAAACACTGAAGAACCATCCACTCTTACAGCACCCGTTACAAAAAACTGATTCTTGTATTTAAAATTCTGTTGCAGATATCCGCCGGATATGGAAAGTTCCCCTCTGCTATCAGCACCCGGCAATACGGTGCTTGCTCCCGTAGCTGTTTCTACAAATGGTGCAAGGCCTCTTCCCTGTAACAAACTATAACTTGATTTTTCGTATTGCAATGAATAACCAATCTGAGTAGTTGAACTCAGGTCGTTATTGATTCTAGCATTGTAGGTTCCGTTGATCTCATTGTTGATCTGAAAATAATTACTATTGGCAGTGCTGGCATAACCATTTTGTGCAGGATCTAACGTTAAACCACCACCATAAAAGGCGGTATTCACTGCATACGCAAAAGGAGGTATGAATGTTTTTCCATCCTGGGAATAGTTATCGATACCCATTGTATAATCAATTGTAAGATTCCGGATGGGTTTCCATTTCAAACTTGTATTAGCCAGAAACCTGCTGGTTTCCTGACGCTGTTTGATATCTTCTATTACAGAAACCGGATTAGCTCTTTGTCTTTCCCCAATGGCTTTGATATTACCATTGGCATCTCTTGTCCATATATCATGAAAATTGCCAATGATATTGATAGAGTTCATTGGTGAAAAAAATGAATTACCATCAGGCTTTTCATTTGATCCACTATTGATATAATTCAAACCCAATGAAAAGCTAAGTTTGTCATTAATAGTTTGATCAAGATTACTACGAAAAGTGAATCTTCTGAAGTCTGTATTCTTAATGATCCCCTCGTTGAAAAAATAAGAACCGGAAACATAATATTTGGTCTTATCCTTTCCACCACTAACAGAAACTGTATTATCAGTACCTAAAGCGGTTTGAAAAATGTAATCATTGTAATCATAACGGGTAACTGGAGTTGTAGTCGTCCATGCGGGTACCAATATATCCTGTGTTTGTGCAAGCGGGCCATCTGTTGGTCCGCCGAATTTTGTGGGCGACTGATTTACTTCTACACTTTTGCGAAGTTTACTTGACTGAAAACTGGAAGAAACGGTTACTACCGGAGCACCCGTACTTCCCCTTTTAGTAAAAATTTGTACCACTCCCGCATTTGCTCTTGAACCGTAAATAGCAGCTGCTGCTGCACCATTTAACACTTCAATCCGCTCAATATCTGCCGGATTAATATCTGCCAGGCGATTTTGCCCAATCGTTCCTACAAAATTCTGCCCATCATAATTTCCTGAAGTATTGGTAACTCTTGTTGTGGAATTATTCACTATAATACCATCCACAATATATAATGGCTCAGAGGAACTGTTGATAGAGCTGATACCCCGTAACCTTACAGACATTCCTCCACCCGGATCTCCGGAGTTTTGAATGATCTGTGCTCCGGCTGTTTTTCCCTGCAATGCCGCCAGCACATTACCTGTTGCTCCTTTTGTAAGGTCATCCGCTTTAACAGTACTGATATAACTTCCTAATTGCTTACGGGTAGTTCCCGCAGATACACCTGTTACAATTACCTCATCCATATTCATCACATCCTGTGCCAATGTTGCATTGATAGAATATGCATTCTCATTCGTAATTTTCAACGTCTGAGAAAATGACTTAAATCCAACACCTGAAAATTCGACAGTATAAGTGCCTTGTTTCAGTGAAGTAAAAAGTTCATAATTACCAGCCGCATCAGTAACGGTTCCCTGAATTGTATTAAGGATCTGTACTGATACTGATGGAATTCCTGCCCCATCAGATCCAAGTACTTTACCACTTATCTTAATCTGTGCAGACACAGCCAGCACTACCAGCTGGAATAAAATAACAAAGGAAATGTTTTTCCATTTCCAATGTTTTGGCTTTTTTAATAGTTTCATTATGAGTGATTTAGGTTTCAAAAAAAATTAGATTACGAAGTATTAAAGTAGGGATTTTAAGCAATTTAATAAGTTTAGACATCAGAACAATCAAAATTGCTGCACAATCTTGCAAATAATTGCATTAACCTGAATACTGCCTGCAAAAAGCCGCAGTTCCCGAAATATAAACAGTTGTAGCGATTCAACACTACAACTGACAAATTAGAAGCCGATGTAAATTGCTATTCTAGAACTTTAACGGAATTGTTACCCGGGTTAAATCCCACTCAATGACCATTTCATTATCCTCTGTGAACCGGATCGTCAGCTGTTCCACAACTTCAGAAAGTTTTTCAACCGGTACAGTAATCTTTGCGACATCCTTATCCTTATTTTTTTCATATGAAAATGCACCCCACTGACCCAACTGAGCATTTAAAATAATTGTCCATTCCGTTTCATTTGTTATTGCAAACAAAGTATAGGTGCCGGCTGGCATAGCCGTACCGCCAAACTTAGTAGCTGTTTTAAATGATATGGTTGTAGCCTCATCAGCACCTACTCTCCATACTTTTCCAAATTTTTCCAGCGTTCCAAAAATTTCACGACCACTTTTATGCGGTCTGCCATAGATCACTTCGCCATTGGCATAACTTAAGGTGTCATGGGGGCTTTTTCTCTGACGACCTTGTCCAAAACTATCCGCCATGATGAACAAAGCCAGCAACAATAAAATATTTTTCATATCACTCATTTTATGATGTCCTTAAAGTTAGCAAGATGTTATGACAAGCAACTGAATTGGCTACTATTTTTCGATTAATTTCTTCAGGTTTCCTAAACCGATCTCCAGCATCGGCCCATATCTTTTTTCCAGTAACAAACTTGAAAATTTCTCCCATGGATACCAATGTAAATGAAAGTCCATATACCATTGAATAGTAATTATATCAGGGATCGGATTCGAAAAAAAATTCCAACCGCTTTCACCATCTTTAAACCCGGGATTACCTGTAATCGCCAATACTGTACTATCTGAAACAGCGCTAAGGATCAATTGCTGGCTATTTTTCGTTGTAATCCCTTTGGCAACTCCATGCCGGATTATCAATTCAGCCGAGTCGGCACCTGGAAACCAGTTTTTCCAGTTTTCTACATTACTTACCTGCAAAAGCACTGAATCCCTGGATGCATTGATATCTATTGCCCTTGATATTCTTACATGAGAAGGAAAAAAAAGTGAGAAGCCAGTGATTAAAACGGCAAAAAAAACGATACTGATAATACCCAGCTTTATAATCCTCACAACAAAAAATTTTATCGATAAATAATAGTGCTAACAAAACGCTATTCCCACTTCAACACTTTGATCGCAATCGCATACGTTACGATCATCCAGATACCAAGAATTCCAATCTCTCTCCAACATTCAAAAATACTTAATCCTTCAAAAGCTATCTTACGCATTGCATCATTATACTGCGTCAGTGGCAATATCCTGCAAATCTCCTGAAGCCATCCCGGAAAAACTTCTATTGTAAAAAAAGTACCGGATAGCATCATCTGCGGAAATCCGTACAGGTTGATCAATAGCGGTAAACTTGTATCTGATTTTGATATACTGCTGAATATTAAACCAACCCCCATCAACTGAAATAACATAACAACCGTTACTACTAACATTTCTGCTACCGTTGCAAAGCCATGTACCAATGTAAAATTCAGTGCATAATGCCCAAAAACAATCAATACAATTACGTTCATCAATTGAAAGAACAAACGGCTCATTCCGATACCCATTAAAATATTTATCCTGTTTACCGGTGATGCATAAAATCTTTTTAATACCAATTGCTCCCTTAATCCAAAAAAAGTAAAAGCTATCCCGAATAAAGTTGAAAACAAAATAGAGAACCCTAACTGACCGGGAAGAATAAAATCGATTTGCCTGTACTTCCGCACTTCTTTTACTTCTGGCGCTGCAATACTGATCCTACTTTCCTTTTCGCCAGCCTGAGCCGTTTCAATTTTCAGCCGCAGATAATCAAGAACTGGCATAAAAGAGCCTAATGTATTTGCACTGGCTGTAGTGGACCGGACATAAATCTTTGTGTACGGTTTTTGGAGAGAATCCTGTTTAGTTACAATACTTAATACTGCCGTTATTTTTCCTTTTTGCAAATCTTTATTTAATAATAATGTGTCCGTATAACGAACCAGCCTGATTGAAGGATTCAACTTTAACGCCTGATAGAAAACCCCTGTGGTATCGCTGTTTGCAGACAGAGCAACACGATAGGTTACACCGCCTCCATTTCCAAATGCTCCGAAAATGAGAATAAAAATTATGGGAAATAAAATACTGAAAATGATAGCACTTGGATTGGCAAAAATAGCTTTGAAACTTGCTTTCGTTATGGCCCAAAGGGCTTTTGTCTGGCTATATTTCTTAACAGCGGATTCCATGAATGGTGGCAAATGTATTTAATTAGAGGTAGCAAAACTTAAATTAATGATATTTGAACCTATTATGTTTACGGCATATTTACTTACGGGAGGTAATTTAGGCGACAGAGCCAAAAATTTAATTACCGCAATTGAACATATTAATAAATATTGTGGTGTCATTACAAACATTTCATCACTTTATGAATCAGAAGCCTGGGGCAATACTAATCAGCCAGGTTTCCTGAACCAGGCATTGGAAATAAAAACAACATTAACGGCCCGGCAATTAATGCGCCGTATTTTAAAGATTGAAAAGATGATGGGGAGGGTGAGGGAAGAAAAATATGGCCCAAGGTTAATAGATATTGACATTCTACTTTATGAAGAGGAGATACATGATTATACATTACTAAAACTTCCACATCCTGAAATGCAACACCGCAAATTTGCTTTACTCCCATTAGCAGAACTTGCGCCTGCAATTAAACATCCGGTTCTTCATAAAACTATAAAACAATTATTGAAAGAATGTAAAGATCAACTGGAGGTGAAAAAGTATTCCTGATTTTTTCCACAATCTTCTTTAAACAGATGACAACCTTTTCAATTACACTATTTTGCAGGCAAATGAGGTCAGCGATCGGATAAGAATCTGAAGCAATGAGCTAAATCACTATTCACTAATTTTGCATGCATTACCAGTTTATTACCGTAGAAGGAAATATTGGTGCCGGAAAAACAACACTGGCCAACTTACTTTCGAAACATTATAATGCCCGTATTATTCTCGAAGAGTTTGCTGACAATCCTTTTCTTGCAAAATTTTATGAAAACCCCGGTCAATATGCTTTTCCGCTGGAATTATTTTTTATGGCTGAGCGGTTCAAACAGCAAAAGGAATTGCTACAGCAAAAAGACATGTTTCAAACGCTTACCATTTCGGACTATCTTTTTACCAAATGTTTACTTTTTGCCAAAGTCACATTACCCGATGATGAATTCAGACTTTATCAACGGTTATTTGAGATCATCAATCAACAAGTTTCAAAACCTGATATTCTTATATACCTGCATGCACCAGTAATTAAGCTACAAGCCAACATTAAAAAAAGAAACAGATCCTACGAGCAAAATATTCCAGACGACTATCTATTCAATCTTCAGGAAACATATACACATTATATCAAACAACATAATATAAAAACATTATTTGTGGACGCAAGTAATGCAGATTTTATTGGGAATGAGAAGCATTTACAGATTATTTTTGATGCGCTAGAGAAAGAATATGATGATGGGCAGCATTTTATTACATTGCCATGAGTAGAAGACATTTCATAAGACCTTTTTTCTCTACCATCATTAATATTGAATTTACATGGTTTGTTGTTGCCCGCATTTTATTTATCGCAGGTTTACGAATGACTCCGGTATTACTTGGTTGGAGATTATATGAAATTACCGGTAGCAAACTTGCATTGGGTATACTTGGTTTGTCAGAAGTGATTCCCGCCATCGGTATAGCCTTACCCGCTGGCGTTCGTGTAGATAAAAGTAATAAACATAAATTATTACGCATTTGCATTGCGTTGTATTTTATATTGATGCTAGGTTTAATGCTGGTTACATCTCATTGGATGGAAACGAACACATCCGCAAAAGCTGCCGAATGGGGAATTTATACACTTGTATTTTGTACCGGCTTTGTAAGAGCTTATAGCAGCGCCGCTTTCAATGCCTTTCTGGCACAATTGGTACCCAGGGAAACGCTGGTCAGGGCCGTTTCGATCAATAGTATGGTGTGGTTAATTGCAGCAGTGGCTGGCCCTGCTACGGCAGGTATTCTAATGGGATATACCAATATTACAATTGCCTTTATACCAGTTTGTGTATTAGTGGCTATTTCATTTTTTATGTTTGGTAACATAATACCAAAACCAATCATGTGGCAACCCGGGAAAAGCCGCACCTGGGAAAGTGTAAAAGAAGGTTTACAATTTGTCATGCATAACAAACCACTTTTAGGAGCTTTAAGTCTTGATATGTTTGCTGTATTATTTGGAGGAGCTGTTGCTTTACTTCCTGTGTTTGCTACTGACATTTTGAAAGTTGGTCCGCAAGGATTAGGTTGGTTGGTGGCAGCAACTTATATGGGAAATTTTATTGCAATTGCCCTGCTTACTACTAGACCCATGAAAGGAAAGCAAGGGAAGATATTATTATATGTTGTTGCAAGTTTTGGTCTTTGTATGCTGGTCTTTGCAATTTCAAAAAATTTCTGGTTAAGTTTTGCCGCCCTTTTCGCCAGCGGATTGTTTGATGGTGTCAGTATTATCATCAGAGGCACTATAGTTCAATTATTCGTACCCGATGAAATGAGGGGCCGGGTATCCAGCGTAAACTCCATGTTTGTTAACTCTTCGAATGAACTCGGACAATTTGAAAGCGGGGTAACCGCTTCTTTGATGGGAACCGTACCTTCTGTTCTTTTTGGTGGTTGTATGACGTTGGCTGTAGTAGTAGTTACCTGGTTTAAAGCACCGACATTAAAAAAGTTTGAATACTGATTATTCTTCATCAAACTTTACATTGGGAGATTTCAATCTTTTCTTTAACCATTCTTCGAGATCAAACTTTTTCTTTGTAGTCATCTCTGTTTCATAGGCCCCTAATGCATACCAGATCGTATCATTTGCATTCTTGGAAGGGTTAAAGCTAAAAACCCGGCGAAGCGTAAATCTTGTTAAGGTAGAATCTGATTTTTTTATTTCCCTTGCAATAGCTGCCTGCAGGCTATCAAGAACAGCAACTTTATTTACTTTTCGCTTTATACTATCCATCGTCAGGTAAATATCTTTAATGGATGTTCTGGTTGACTGCATGTCTTTATCCAATGCACCGAACATATCTTTTGCAGCTAATCTTCCATCATCACCCTGGTACAAAATAAGTTTTGTATTTAGCATCCCGTATTCCTTCACCTTTTCCTGCAATGACACTTCAGCCAGACTATCATAAGGCTCTCCCACCACTACTATTTTTAATTCTGATGCTGCCGGCTTGTATTCCATTTTGCTGGTTACAATTATATGCTGACCATCCAGTATCTCTTTATTCATAAAAAGATCTGCATTCTGCTGATAGAAATATTTTTTTACAATATGATAAGTAAGGTAAATACTTGGTGTTATCATTAACGCAATAATAAATGGGATGATGACCCGAAGTCTCTTTTTTCGTGCAGGATTTGACTCTTCGACATCCGGATAACGAAGCAGGCTTACTATAAAATAAGTTGCCAATGCAATAAACACAGAATTGATCATGAAAAGATAAAAAGCACCTGCTGTATATTGCCAGTTCAGGTGACTGATCCCATAACCCATTGTACACAATGGTGGCATCAAAGCCGTTGCAATGGCTACACCTGGTATTACATTCCCGCTTCTTAATTTACTGGCACCCGCAATAATACCAGCCATCCCTCCAAAAAAGGCGATCAACACATCATAAACAGTCGGGGATGTACGTCCCAATAATTCTGAACCTGCCTCTTTAACAGGACTTACAAGAAAAAAAAGTGAAGAGGCTGTAACACTCAATAAAAACATGATGATAAAATTTTTCACGGATCTGTTCACCAATGAAAAATCATTTGTACCCAAGCCAAATCCGAAACCCATGATAGGGCCCATAAGCGGAGAGATCAACATGGCTCCAATGATCACCGCAGTGGAATTGATATTTAAACCGAGCGAAGCAATAAAAACAGCTCCTACTAATACCCATAAGTTGACACCGGTTAATACAGCACCGTTTTTAATATTTTCAGTCGTAATGTCAATATTCTCCTGATCCTTAGGCAACCTTACCCTAAGCAGAATATAACGTACAGTCCTGTAAAATCGAGTATCCTTCCAACCCATGAAATAGCTTTAGAAAGACAAATCTAAGGAAGTCCGATAAGAAGTAACTGACAAAAATGTCTTTATAGATTCGTAAATTACAGAAAATAGAAAGTATGAAAAGACGCCAGTTTATTCAAAATACCGCTTTTACTTTAGGAGCTTTGACGATTGCACAGAAAAGCATTGTTGCATCAATATTCCAGGATCCCTGGAAGATCACCATGCTCACCGATAATTTAGGAATTTTTGAAGAAAGAGGTGGCACGATTGCCTTCCTGTTATCAAAATCAGGAATAGTAGTAGTGGATTCGCAATTTCCTGATCAGAGTAAACACCTGATTGAAGAGTTGAAAAAGAAATCGGAAATGCCTTTTAAATATTTAATAAACACTCATCATCACGGTGATCATAGTGGAGGAAATATTTCTTTTAAAGGAATGGTAGAAACTGTTGTGGCGCATGAAAATTCCAAAACCAACCAACAAAATTCAGCGAAGCAAAATAAAAGCGAGGATAAACAATTATATCCTGATCAGGTTTATAAATATATCTGGTGTCAAAATTTTGATAACGAAAAGATATGCCTGCATTATTTTGGAGCAGCCCATACCAACGGCGATAGTTTTGTTCATTTTGAACATGCTAATATTGTGCATTGTGGTGATCTGGTTTTTAACCGCCGGCATCCGTATGTTGACAGAAGTGCCGGTGCTAATATGAAAAGCTGGATGGAAGTATTGGATAACGGATTAAAAAAGTTTGACAATAAAACAAAATATGTTTTCGGTCATGCAGGTACCGGATACGAAGTAAAAGGTACTGCCGATGATGTAAAAGCTTTCAGGGATTATATCGGCAATGTGTTAAAGTTTGTAGAAGGAGAAATAAAAGCCGGCAAAACAAAAGAAGAAGTTTTAAAAGCTACTATCATACCCGGTGGTGAAGATTGGAAAACGGATGGTATTCAAAGACCGTTGGGTGCGGCATGGGATGAGTTGAATTCAAAATAATGTACATGAATAGAATATCTTTCAGGAACTTTATCTTTCTTTTTTGGCTATTGCTATCCTCTTTTAGGCTATCCGCTCAGCAAGAATGTAATCTGCATATTGTTACTATTCCAGGCAACCTTGTATCGCCTTTTAAATTCAATTTTGACATAAATGGAAACTCATATAAATTAAAAGCAGGTCATTGCCTTGACATAAATTTAAAAGCTGAAATTATTAACATTTCAATGATTGATAGCCGCTGGGTAAAGAATGAGACTATTAATGTTAATGTTCCGTCAGAACTCAATCTATATGTTCTAATAAAGCTTGCCAAAAACAAAGAAATCATGAAAGGAGAATTTTATATGGCTGAAGTAATTTGTAAAGAGTGTTTTGACGAACTTAGGAAAAGATGCAAAAGGTAATTTAGTTCCGGCGGCGTAGAATGGAAAACCGATGGGATACAAAGACCGTTGGGTGCGGCTTGGGATGAGTTGAGTGGGAAGTGACCCCTTACCAAAATAAATTTTATGAACTTTTTCGATGTTCTATTTTACAACTATTATAGGTACTCGATTAAAGTTCTTAAAGACGAAGAACCTCATGGAGTAACTAACTTTATGTTATCGGCATCACAATCAACTGGAATTATCGGAATTCTGAGTTTTGTAAGTGCAAAATTTTTTTGTTATCAATTCGCCTCCAATAAGCTTATGCTTTTTTTAATATTCGGCATAGTTTTTTTTATCAATTACATTATTTATATAAGAAATCGAAGGAGTAAAAAAGTAATTAAAGAAGTGCCAGTTCTATTTGGCAGCAACAAATTTTCAATCATAGTCACTATAATATTTTTTTTAGTTACAACTTCTTGGTTATTCTGGGGTGTTCCTTATATGAGAGTTCTTCTTAATAATTGCCATTAATCCAAATGTAAACTAACCCGTTGGCGGAGTTAATAATTATAAACGAAATCAAAGCCCCAGAGGCCCGTCCGACCGCTCGTCCGGGCGGAGGCTAAGGAACTTAATTCCACCAACGGGTTAAACTATTCGCAAAGGCTCAGTAGAATTTGTCTGCCGGCAGGCAGGTCACCGAACATTCAAGAGAGTAACCCTTCAATACCCCAGGGTAATTTAAATAAATAGCGGAAGTGATGACAATGTTCAATAGCGATAAGAACGATGAACGGAGCGTCGCAACAGACGATGCTATGTAGTAATGTCGCAGGGACAATATTCCTTCGTCTGGACTTCGGCATACAAGAAAATATCACCTCCCCTTCTCTACTTCAATCAACTTTTCAATTACATAATAAGTGATAGGACAGAAGGAACTGTTCTTTAATGCCATGGGTTGTCGTTTTAGCATAAAGTCATCATCCATATAAGGAAATCTTGCACAGTCGGTTGGTCGCATATCATAGATAGTGCAATAATTATCAGCACCCAGAAAAGCACAGGGCAATTCTTTTAATACATTATCGCCTTCTTCATCAGTTCGTAAGTAAGTGTCCTTAAAATCCCCCTCCTTCATGCCGAGATATTTGCTGATGCGCTTAATATCCGGCGGTGTAAACCTTGGTGAATATTGCTTACAACAGTTTGCACATTGCAGGCAATCTATTTTTTCAAATGCTTCTTCATTAAGGTCAGGCAATTGCTTCAGTATTTTATTCTTATTCGCACGGTTCAGAAATTTTTTATACTCTTTCTGCCGTTCACCGGATTTTTTTTCCCAGTTGTTTAGTAAGTCGGGGTCTCTGGCCATACTGCAAGATACAATAAGTCATATTGGTCATAATAGGTCAAATTGGTCAATCAGGTCATATGACCAATTTGACTTGTTTGACTTGTTTGACTATTCTGTCTTATCAGACCTATTTGACTTCTATGACTTGTATGACTAAATTTGCCCACATGGGAACGGCCAGAGAACAATTACTTATTTTAATTACTACACCCCTTTATTTAATTGTGATCGGGATTGAATTGTTCGTTAGTAAACTACACAAACAAAACACTTATTCTTTAAAAGATACGACGCAGAATTTTTATTTCATGTTACTCAACGGCGGTATTGACCTGTTGTTTCGTATTATCTATATCGGTTTTATTCTTTCTTTTTTCTACGACCTTCGTTTGGTTGAACCCATTCAGAATCCATGGGTCTACTGGATCGCATTGCTGGTGTTAGAAGATTTTATGTATTACTGGCTGCATCGGGTAGACCATGAATGTCGTTTGTTTTGGGCCACTCATGTAACCCACCACTCTTCCCCCAAATTTAATCTGACGGTTGGTTTCCGATCTTCGGTACTGGAGCCTTTATATCGCTTTGTTTATTTTATTCCGCTTGCCTTGGTTGGTTTTCAACCAATAGATATTGCTTTTATTTATGCGGCTACCCAAACATGGGGCATATTAATTCATACAGAAAAAATAAATAAAGCCGGTTGGCTGGAATATTTTTTGGTCACTCCATCACATCACAGAGTGCATCACGGCTCCAACCCTAAATATCTTGACAAGAACATGGGTATGTTCCTGATCATCTGGGACAAACTATTTGGCACATTTCAGCCTGAATTATCTGCTGAAGAATACCAACCCATAAAATACGGACTGACCAAACCATTGAAGAAAGAAGATCCTGTCAATATTGTGGTGCATGAATGGCGAAGTATAGGAAATGATCTTCGTAAAAAAGGGTTAAGCTTTAAACAACGATGCAATTATCTTTTTGGTCCACCTGGCTGGAGTCATGACGGAAGTACTTTTACCAGTAACGAAATGAGGGAGAGGGAGAAAAAAAATCAATTGTAAGAGTCCCGAAATCGGTTACTGTAAAGCATTTCAGATTTTAGCACACTTCTTATCCACTTCGCTCAACAACCCTCTGAATTTCTCCTGTTCTGCCCTTAACTTTGCCCCGCTAAAAGTCAGACTTGTAATGCAAGTCAAATGAGTCAAATACAATCTTTCCTATTTGTACCCGCTGGCCATTTTGACTACCATTGACTTATTTGACTATTTATTTGACCTTTTTGACAAATCAGATTATGAATCTATTCGAACAACAATCCAATGAGTTCATTCCCCGTCATATCGGACCCAATGAAGCAGACACGAAACTGATGCTGAAAAAAATTGGAGCTGAAAGTTTAACTGCTTTGATCAGCGACACAGTACCAAAAGGAATACGAATGGCTGATTCGTTGAATATTCCGCCAGCGATGAGTGAACATGAATATTTGAAACATATAAAAGAAGTTTCTTTAAAGAATAAAGTATTTACCAATTATATCGGTCAGGGTTATTATGACACCATCACTCCATCGGTGATATTGAGAAATGTTTTTGAAAACCCGGGATGGTACACGCAATACACACCTTACCAGGCAGAGATCTCTCAGGGTCGTTTAGAAAGTTTATTAAACTTTCAAACAATGGTTAGTGATTTAACTGCGTTACCTATTGCCAATGCTTCTTTGTTAGACGAAGCTACAGCTGCGGCTGAAGCCATGGCCATGTTCTTCAACACACTGAACAAACAGGATCATATTGAACGTCCAAAGTTTTTTGTAGACTCGGCCATATTTCCACAAACAAAAGATGTATTGCAAACGAGGGCTGTTCCGGTTGGTATCGAAATAGTTGCAGGCGATTATAAAACGGCAACTATAGATTCAAATTTCTTTGGAGCAATTGTACAATACCCAAATGATAAAGGGTCGATTGAAGATTACCGTTCGTTTATTGAAACAGTTCATCAGTGCAGGAGGATTTGTAGTGATGGCAACAGATCTGTTGGCTTTAACATTGCTTACACCCCCCGGGGAATTAGGTGCAGATTGTGCAATAGGCTCTGCCCAGCGTTTTGGGGTGCCCTTAGGTTATGGTGGACCACACGCTGCGTTCATGTCGACCAAAGATGAATTCAAAAGAAATATTCCTGGCCGTATCATTGGCATCAGTATAGATGCACAAGGCAACAGGGCATTACGAATGGCTTTGCAAACAAGAGAGCAGCATATTAAAAGAGAAAAAGCGACATCCAATATTTGTACTGCACAGGCATTGTTAGCAAATATGGCGGCTATGTATGCAGTGTACCATGGACCGGATGGATTAAAAAATATAGCAAAACGTATCGCTTTATTAACGCAGACAGTTGCAGAAGCAATTGAAGCAAGAGGCTTTGAATTGGTTTCCCAAAATTTCTTTGACACGATTGTTGTTAAGACAAAAGAAGTTGCAACTATCAGAACAAAGGCAGAACAACAACACATCAATCTTCGATATATTGATGATGAAAATATCGGCATTTCATTGGACGAAACAACCGATATTGGTGATATCTACGATTTGATCAATTGTTTTGAAAATGAAAAAGATCCTGTTGCATTTATGATTGATGAAGAAGCGGAGTTACATCAGATTCCGGTTTCTTTTTCCCGAAAATCAAAATACCTTACCCATACGGTTTTCAATTCACATCACAGCGAAAGCCAGATGATGCGTTATATCAAACAATTGGAAAATAAAGATCTTTCATTGAACACTTCCATGATCTCTTTGGGTAGTTGTACCATGAAATTGAATGCAGCATCTGAAATGATGCCATTAAGTTGGCGGCAATGGAGCATGATACATCCTTTTGTTCCTGTAGAACAGGCACAGGGTTATAAATTCATTGTTGATGAATTGAGTAAATATCTATGTGAGATCACAGCTTTTGACGCTTGTAGTTTGCAACCTAACAGCGGTGCCCAGGGTGAGTATGCAGGATTGTTAACCATCAAAGCATTTCATGAAGCCAATGGCGAGCATCAACGAAAAGTAATGCTGATCCCTATTTCTGCACATGGTACTAATCCTGCATCAGCAGTAATGGCCGGTATGAAAGTAGTGGTTGTGAAAGCATTGGAAAATGGATATATAGATGTAGAAGATCTGAAAGCAAAAGCAACGCAATACAGTAAAGAACTGGCGGGTATCATGATCACCTACCCGAGTACCTATGGTGTGTATGAAGAAACAGTGAAAGAAATTACGACTATCATTCACCAGCATGGCGGACAAGTGTATATGGATGGCGCCAATATGAATGCACAGGTAGGATTAACAGCGCCGGGATTGATCGGGGCAGATGTTTGTCACCTGAACCTGCATAAAACATTCGCTATCCCCCATGGCGGTGGTGGCCCCGGCATGGGACCAATTTGCGTAAAGTCACATTTGGCAAAACATTTACCAGGCCATATTACAACAGGATCGGGTAATGCCGTAAGTGCTGCACCTTATGGAAGTGCTTCCATTCTTCTGATCAGCTATGGTTATATAAGAATGCTGGGTAATGAAGGTGTTAAAGCTGCTACAGAATATGCCATACTGAATGCAAATTATATGCGGGCAAGATTGCATGGCCAGTTTGATATATTATATACTAATAACAATGGTCAATGTGCACATGAATTTATTGTTGACCTACGACCTTTTAAAAAATCGGCAGAGATAGAAGCAGAAGATGTGGCTAAGCGTTTAATTGATTATGGCTTTCATGCACCAACAATGAGCTTTCCGGTTCCCGGCACTATCATGATTGAGCCAACAGAAAGTGAAGACAAAGCTGAACTGGATCGTTTTTGTGATGCATTACTTTCCATCCGTGAAGAAATAAAAGCTGTTGAAGAAGGCCAATCGGATAAAAAAGATAATCCATTGAAATATGCACCACATACACAAGCTGTAGTAACTGCTGATGAATGGAATCATGTGTATTCCCGACAAACGGCTGCCTTTCCTTTGTATTATGTTACAATGAATAAATTCTGGCCATCTGTTGCCAGAGTAAATAATACGCACGGCGACCGAAACCTCATTTGTACCTGCGAACCTGTAGAAAGTTACATGGAGGCAGAAGTATAATTTTATAAACCCATCAGTATCAGTGGATTTAAAGTACTATTATCATTTAAATGACATTACGGAATATTAGTGGTATTTTTATCGACATTAATCAATAAATACAATACAATGAGCGACAAAAATCAGGGGATCGTTAAATTTTTCAACCCCGAAAAAGGTTTCGGATTTATCAAACATGATGATTCCGGAAAAGAAACATTTGTTCACAGCAGTGGACTTATCGACCAGGTAAACGAAGGCGACAAAGTTGAATTCGATTTACAGGAAGGTAAAAAAGGCATGAATGCCGTAAATGTAAAAAAAGTAGGATAAGATATTTTTAAATAAATAGTTATTCAAACTAAAAGACCTCCAACATGTTGGAGGTCTTTTTTTATTTCATAAGGATTCAATATCAAAATCTTTTTTTCCTGTTTCCATTTTCATTACTCCCACGACTATCCGATGACGGTCTGCTTCTGTTATCATTTCTTTCCACTTGCCGTGGTTGCTGCTGTGGAGCCTGCCTTCTCTCAACTTGTTGCGGAGCCGGTCTGTTTCCACTTTCTCTTCTTTCAAACTGACGAGGCTGTTGTTGAGATGGTTGTCTTTGCTCCTGCTGAGGTATCGATCGGGGCGATTGACTTCTCTCTACTTGTTGCGGTTGACGTTGTGGTCTTTCATTTTCAATTCTTCTATTTTCAGGCTGGCGAACCGGATTAGTACGGGTTGTATTTTCTCTGTCATCGCGGCGATCAAATCTTCTGTCGTTATCATTATTATTATTACTACCCTGAGAGTTCCTGTCAGGTTGCCTGGTTATTCTTCTGTCATTTCCATTATTTGTATTTCTGTCAATTGTTCGTCTGTCAGGAAGATTATTACCCCGGTTGTTTGTATTTTCCTCTCTTCTGCCAAAGTCACGACGATCATTTCCGTTGTTGTTTACATTGTCGTTTCTTCTTCCATTGTTTCCATTATTGACAGTAGCATTTCTGTTGCTTCTGAAAGTTCCTTCTCTTCTTTCGTACTGCTGTACCCGACGTGGGGCAAAATTTCTATTATTATCCTGTCTTACATTCGGACGATAAACAGAAACTTCATTTCCTCTTAAAGAAGTTCTTCCGGATGTATAAGATTGTCTGAAACGAACCGGATTTATTCTACCAGTATATCTTTCAACTTCCATACGTCTTGGGCCGGACCTGAATCCATAGTTACCACCATAGCGATAATTATTAACGATAATAGTTGTCTGATTTATGATCGTAACATTTCGTCCACGGTCAACATAGTATCTGTTGATGTAAGGTGAAGAAATATAACGTCGTGGTGCAAAACACCAGAAATCATAAGGCGGAGAATAACTGCCAATATTAAAATTGACACTGATGTTGATACCCGGTCTGATCGGTGCCCATCCATAATAATCTCCTCCATCTCTCCAGGCTACCCATGCGGGTGACCATTCATAACCCGGCACCCAATACCAACCATAGTAGGGGTCATTGTCCCAACGACCATAGTGAAACGGCGCCCAACCCCAGTCGTAGTCTGATACCCACATCCATTCATAATCATCCGTCCATACCCAATGACCATTGGTACTGTACGGACGGAAATCATCCGCTGCATCGGGTACCCAAACATAACCCCGGCCCGGAAAATCTATCCATTGACCATAAGGACTAAGTTCATCATAAAATGTTTGATAAGAAACATCACGGTTATTGCCATAGTCCTGTTGACCATTGTCGTAGTACTGTGGATCGTTGTCATAATACTGTGCCGTTACACTGGTGACGGTGGAGCTAACAAGTACCATGATGAAAGCGATTGCTGTAATTTTCAAGATACGTTTCATGTTAAATGTTTTTGTAAAAAATTAGCATACGGAAAATTGTTTTAAGTCTTTCTCCTGAACACATTCAACAGATGCGATTATTATGCCATGAGTGGCTTTTTATTGTTACACAATCTTATTTTAAGAAAACATTGTGCTAAGTGTTAAAATAAAAAAGGCAGTTCATAATGAACTGCCTTTTCAAAAAGTTAAAGAAAGATTTATTTCACAGTAACCAATACAGTAGTAGATAAGCGACCTCCATAAGAACGGTGTAAACCATCCGCCAATTGCAAGGTGAGCTTATGCTTTCCCGGTGATAAATTCAATACATACTCAGTCTGGGCATTTCCAAAATGAATGTTCACTGAATCTTTAGGAACTATTGATCCCATAGATAAGGAATCCGGTCCATCTATGATAAGATGATGGTGACCAGAGCCCGGTATTACCGGACCCGCAGTATCAATTTTCATTACTTCCACACCCATTTGCAAAGTAAAAGGAGAAGATATGGTTGCATTGTCTTTTAAATTACTGAATACCACTTTAGCCCCTTCGGGTATTTCAGGAATCAGTGGAACCCCTCCGCTAACGGGTCCATGATCCATCCCTTCATGATTCATAGTAGTTGAATCGTCCTTTTTTTCTTTATCATCAGCTGCATTGTTACAGGAAGCAATCATCAAAAAACATATTGCAGAAATAAATAATTTCATTTTCATTATCTAAATTTTAGGCACTAAAGGTAAGAAGAATTTGTCTCGGGATAATTGTACATTTTTCAAATTGGACTAAATCGTATCTTTAATTTACTTTAAACTATAACTATGGATCAGCAAATAATCAATCTTTACGATGAATACACTCATAAACCTTTAACCAGACATGAGTTTTTAAAAAGATTAGCATTACTGGCCGGAGGCACGGCTGCAGCAATGACCTTATTGCCTTTACTTGAAGTGAATTATGCAAATGCTGCTACAACTGATCCGGAAGATCTCTTTACAGAAAAAATAACATACCCCGGAATAAATGGTGATATGCAGGCCTATGTTGCAAGACCCAAAGAAATGAAGCCATATGCAGCCGTAGTAGTAATTCATGAAAACCGTGGATTGAATGCCCATATTGAAGATGTAACGAGAAGGGCGGCAAAAGCAGGTTATCTTGCCATTGCCCCCAATGCATTATCACCTTTGGGAGGAACTCCGGAAAATGAAGATGAAGCAAGAACAAAATTCCAGCAATTAAAAGCTGAAGACAGTTTACAGAATTTTATTAAAGTATTTGACTACCTCGGCACAAGAAAAGATTGTAACGGAAAATTTGGTTGCGTCGGTTTTTGTTGGGGAGGAGCCATGGCTAATAACCTGGCCGTACATGTTCCTTCACTGAAAGCTGCAGTCCCTTTTTATGGCAGACAACCTGCAGCGGAAGATGTTTCAAAAATAAAAGCTGCCATACAGCTGCATTATGGCGGATTGGATGAAAGAGTGAATGCCGGTATTCCGGCTTACGAAGAAGCATTAAAGAAAAATAATATTGCTTACGAATTATATATCTACGAAGGAGCTAATCATGCTTTTCATAATGATACGGCACCTACCCGTTACAATAAAGAAGTTGCAGAACTGGCCTGGAGCAGAACACTCAGTTTTTTTGATAAACACCTGAAGTAGTTTTTCTTTGCATATGCATTTAAAAGACTACTATGATATTTTAGAAGTTGAAACATCAGCCAGCATTCCAGAGATCAAAAGATCTTTCAGAAAACTGGCGCAACAATTTCATCCGGATAAAAATCAAAGCAACCCCTATGCTGCTGCGCAATTCCATGAAATAAAAGAGGCTTATGAGGTATTAACCAATCCGGCAAAAAAAGAATACTATCTGCAACAACGTTGGTTTGAACAAAGCATAGCAAAAAAGAAAAAGCAGGCTTTAATAACACCATTTAATATTTTAAAACAGTCATTAGAATTAGAAAAATATGTTTCAACACTGGATGTCTTCAGAATGGATAAACAAGGTTTAGAGTTTTATATTCTTGAAATGTTGTCCAATGAAACAGTTGATCAGCTTAAAAAATTTGATGAAGCGGATACGACAACTCAGATAGCCATTACTATCCTAAAGGCAATAGAGCCATTGCCATTAAAATACACAAAATCGGTTATTCAGCAGCTAAGCAGGTTAACGGCTGATAATGCATTGGCAAATCAACAAATTGAAGCCTATTCCAGTAAGGCCAATCGCAGGTTTCTCAGAGAAAAATATTTTCTGCTTTTTATCATCTCCATCACATTCATTCTTTGTCTGCTTATCTTGTTGGCAGCAGGATAGGTTACAAGTACTTCGAATCTTGCTTTATTTTAAAAACATTTCTTATTAGCCTTATTAATCTATTAAAGCCAATTGGCGGAGTAGTATCTTTGCAAAATGCATTATGTGTCAGTAGAGAATTTATCAAAGAGTTACGGAATCCAACCCCTTTTTTCCAATATAACATTTCATATTGAGGAAGGAGACAAAATTGCCCTTGTTGCCCGGAACGGAACAGGAAAATCGACTTTATTAAAGATCCTTTCAGGTTCAGAAACACCTGAAAACGGAAAGGTCTGGGTCAATAAGGATGTAGATGTTGTTTTGTTTGAACAAGAGCCGGTCTTTGATGAAAACAAATCCATACTGGATAATATTTTCTTTCATAATCATCCTGTCATCAATGCGATCAAAGAATTTGAAGTAATCAGTGAAGAAGGTGATATCAATAAATTAAGCGATGCCATTGTTAAGATGGATGATCTGGGTGCATGGGATTTCGACACCAAAGTAAAACAGGTTTTAGGAAAACTAAATATTCATCATCTTAATCAACAGGTAAAAACACTGAGTGGCGGACAGCGGAAAAGAGTAGCATTAGCCAAAACATTGATCGATATCGGCTTTGAACATAAACATGTTTTACTTATTATGGATGAGCCAACGAACCATCTCGATGTAGAAATGGTAGAGTGGCTGGAGCATTATCTGGATAAAGAAAATGTGACCTTGCTATTAGTAACCCATGACCGCTATTTCCTTGATGCTGTATGTGATGAGATCTGGGAAATGGAAGGCAGTAACCTTTACACACATAAAGGTGATTATCAGAATTACCTGGAAAAGAAAGCTGCCAGAATAGAAAGCGAAGCTGCCAGCATCGATAAAGCCAAAAACCTTTACCGGAAAGAGCTGGAATGGATGAGAAAACAACCCAAAGCCAGAACAACAAAAAGTAAGAGCCGGCAGGATAATTTTTATGTAGTTGAAAAGAAAGCCAAAGAACAAATTGTAGATGAACAGCTTCAACTGGACATGAAAATGAATCGGCTGGGAGGTAAAATTGTTGAATTAAAAAAAGTCTACAAAAGTTTTGGCGACAAAACGATCCTTAAAGGTTTTGATTACACTTTTAAAAAAGGAGAAAGAATCGGAATCGTTGGTAAGAATGGTGCCGGTAAATCCACTTTTATAAATATTCTGCAAGGCATTGAAAAAACGGATACCGGAAAAATAAATATCGGTGACACTGTTATATTCGGATATTATTCACAGGAAGGACTGAAGATTAAAAACGATATCAGAGTTATTGAATTTGTGAAGAATATTGCCGAACATTTCCCCTTAGCCAGTGGCGGTACGTTAAGTGCAGCTCAATTCCTGCAACTTTTTTTATTCGATCCTGATAAACAATATACCTATATCAGTAAATTGAGCGGAGGAGAGAAAAGAAGACTGCATTTGCTTTCTATCCTTTTCAGAAACCCGAATTTCCTGATATTGGATGAACCAACAAATGATCTGGACCTTCCTACACTTGGTGTACTTGAAAATTTTTTAAGCGAATTCCCCGGTTGTTTGTTGATCGTTTCTCATGACCGCTATTTTATGGATCGCCTCGTCGATCATCTTTTTGTTTTTGAAGGGGAGGGCCAGATCAAAGATTTTCCGGGAAATTATTCGTTATACCGGGAGACGATTGTTAATGGATTATTACCGGCTGACAGTAAAGGATCATTTGTCTCCGGTAAGGATAGCAGCCATGAATCAAATACAAATACAGAACCAACACAGAAATTGCAGAAAAAGCAGTTTTCCTTTAAAGAAAAAAGGGAATTTGAACAATTGGAAAAAGAAATTGAACAACTAAATCAGGAAAAGGAAATTGTAACTGAAAAACTGAATAATGGCGATACGCCCTTCGATGAATTACAAAAGTTTTCAATTCGTATCGGAGAAATAACAAAGGAACTTGATGAGAAAGAATTCCGCTGGCTGGAACTAAGTGAATTACAGGTTTAGTGTTACATTTTTTTGCACTTTAAAAATGCTGTAACTTTTACCAAAATTACAAGATGCTTTACCTGGTATCCTTATTAACTCTTTTCACCAGCCATTTTGTTCCTACTGACAATTTATTAATCCATAAAAATATCGTAGCTGATAAAGTCATCCTTGTAATCGTGGATGAATCAGGTATCATTTCCATTGGAAGAGATACTGTTTCCAGTGATGTGTTGGCCAGGTATATTCAAACCCGGCTTTTTAAAAGTTATATGGGAACGGGCAGCATGTACGATAAGATCCTTTTTGCCAGGGCGAATGACAAAGTACCTGAGATCGTTGCTGAGATCGTTTTAAAAGAAATAAAAGAAGGACAGCAAAGAGCCTTAACAGAGTTATGCCTTCAGAAATTTGAAAACCGGTATGAAAATATTTCTGCTAAACAACAGGCTAAACTAAAAAAGCTATTCCCCGTATTATTTCAAACCAGATTTTATTAACTGCACTATTGAATAAAATGTTCATATGCCCTTTTATCATAATAGGCATACCGTTTAGAGTCCCATTTTGTGCCGGATAATACTGAATGAATAAATCCATTCAATGCCACTTGTTGAGTATGATAAATTCCCCTGTCCAGATTTATTTTGAAATAGAACTGTATTCTTTTATCTCCTGATTTATAGATAATAAGGCTATCTGTATTTGATTTTACAAATTGAAAATCGTTTTGCAAATGTTTTAAGAACAAATGGCTACGATACCAGGTGCCACCAGTAGCCGATACAAAAGGTTTCCCATTGTACAATGCAATACTGTCGTTATAGGCAAACACATTTAATGAAGTGCCTTTTACATCAGCAAGCCAGGTTTGAAACTTTGTATAATAAATACTGTCGTAACCATAATCGCTATCCAAAAAACTAATTCTTTGTATGGCATCAGGAATTTTTTCAACACCTGCGAGGTAACCAAATATAAAACTACCCCCACCGCTATGTCCGTTGAGGTATATACTTTTTCGTTTTCCTTTAATGAGTGAGGTTAAAGAATCAACAAGATGCGGAATCAGTATTTTAAAATCAGTATGTTTTTGTTTCCATGCCGGCCAGCTTTTAAAATCATTTTCCAGATAGATGACGGCAAGGTTTTTATTACTCAATTGTTGCCTAATAAAAACCGTTTGTGCTTTTATATGTTGAATATCGAAATGCCAGTCATCTCCGGGTTTCATTAACTTTCCCATCGTCTGCTCTGTAGAATTTCCATTGGGCAAGGCATAAAAAACTACAATCGTTTCTTTTGCCCGTTTAAATATTTCCGGTCTATCGATAGTAATTTTGATATCGCCATAGGTACGAAAAGAATCAATTCTTTGCGTGTTCAACTGTGAAATCCCATTTGCACGGACAAAAACAAACAATAGTATAAGCAGATGAGGTTTCAATATCTCCTTTTAAATAAAATTACAGCTTAGTTTCAGTTAGTTATAAAAAAGTTATCGTAAATCTACGTCTCCTTAAAAAGTTCAAAAAAGAGTTTATTAAACCATTTGTTTTTAATCCGTTTAAAATTACCTTTGTACCACTTCTCTAAAAATTCCAATTCCTTACTGATTCTCCGTATTCCCAGCTTCCGTGAAAACCTGGTTACTAAATCTATTTGAAAACTAAAAATCAGGTTATGAAAAAAATTAAACAAATGGTTAAAAACGAAGATGTACAGGTAAGAATTCTTATCGGCGGTTTCTTTATTGCCTTTGCCATACTGGCAATTTTCTTCTTCTAAAAAACAAAAGATTACAATTAAATGATTGTATACCAGGCAGGAATTTTATATTCTTTGCCTGGCTTTTTTTAGTACATCTTCCACTTCAATTTTCTCCATACACTTAAAATGCCCGAGCGGACATTTTTTATATCCGATCTTAGAACAGGGTCTGCACCACAGTTTTTTTGTTTCTAACATAACGTCTGAAACTGGAGCATCTCCATAGTAGGGTGTCATTCCAAATCCGGGTATCGTATTTCCCCAAAGTGAAATAACAGGTTTTTTAAACGCAGCTGCGATATGCATCAACCCGGTGTCATTACTGATCACAAATTTCGCTTTCCTTACAAGGTCTGCACTTTCATTCAGTTTAAACTTACCACAGGCATTATAGATCTTAACATCATCAATACTGGCAATTTCATTACCGGCATCAGCATCTTCCGGCCCTCCCAGTAAAATAATAGGATGAACCATTTGCTTACAGAATTCTTTCCATTTGTGTACCGGCCATTTCTTGGTTCCCAATGCAGCCCCAATTACACAGGCGATATATCCCGCAGCATGTGACGCCGGAATATCATGTCGCCTTGTTTCTTCTTCCGGAGCAATGAAATAATCAAGACCAGCGCCATCGTTTTTTACACCAAACGATTCCACGGTTTTCATATACCTGTCAACAATATGCACCTTTGGCAGCACATTGATCTTAAAAGCCGTAAGAAGGTATTTCTGAATATTCAATTTGTAGAATGAAAACGATTTTACCTTCAATGCTCTTTTAACCCTTAACGTTTTGGTATTATGGTGCAGATCGATAATGTAATCATATTGCTCTGTCAGCAATTCTTCGATCATTAATTCCCAGCTATGTGCCAGTAAATGTATTCTATCGATATAAGGGTTATGTGCAACGACAGAATGAAAATTACTCTTCGTTAAAAAATGTACTTCTGCGTCCGGCACTTGTTGTTTCAAACAACGGATGACAGGTGTAGTGAGTACAATATCACCAATAGAAGAAAAACGGATGATGAGAAATTTCATTAGACTATTTATTCTTCAACAAAATTCAGATCCTTATTGAAAGTTTCTTTTGTCATTACTGCTGCTACAACCGTAATAACCATAATAATGATACCCGTATAAATCCCTCCATTCACATATCCTACTCCATCAATATTACGCAACCACTGAAAAAGTGGAAGAATAAAAATAGCTAACATACCACGAACCATATTTGGAATCGTTGTTGCCGCAGTAGCTCTCAGATTGGTGCCAAACTGCTCTGCTCCCATGGTAATAAATATTGCCCAAAAGCCGGTACCAAATCCCATTCCCGCACATATCCAATACATTTTTGCTGCCGATCCATTCCATTGTATTGTAAAAAATAACACCATGAAAATGGTTGTTATAAAATAGAAAAGAAACAACGCCTTTTTCCGGCTCTTTAACCATTGACTGATAAAACCAATTAATATGTCACCAATAGAAATCGCAACATAAGCATACATAATTGCTTTGCCGGGATCAATTTTTTCCTGAATACCCATTGCTTTTCCAAAATCGTTGGAAAATGCTACTAATACACCAATTACAAACCAGGTGGGAAGGCCAATCAATATACTGGTCAGGTATCTTTTGAATCTTTCTGGCTTATTAAAGAGCATGAAAAAATTACCCAACTCCACTTTTTGTTTTTTAACTTCTTTAAACATAGATGATTCGAAAACAGAAACACGAAGAACCAATAAAAGCAATCCCAATCCGCCACCAATATAATAACAGGTACGCCAGTCGAAATTATTTTTCATGATAAAGGCGACAACGGCACCAGTTAAACCAATTCCGGCTACCATAGAAGTCGCAATGCCTCTTTTTTCTTTTGTTATTAATTCGGAAACCAATGTGATCCCAACTCCCAATTCTCCAGCCAATCCTAACCCTGCAAGAAAACGGATAATTTTATATTGCTCCACGTTTGTCACCATTCCATTGGCAATATTGGCTAGCGAGTAAAAGAGAATTGATCCGAATAAAACACTAAGGCGACCTTTTTTATCAGCGATAATACCGGCAATGATTCCACCTAACAGTAAACCAACCATTTGCCATTGCAAAATGGACTCCCCGTCAATTTTTATTTGTTCAGGACTAAGTCCTAATGATTGTAAGCTTTCAACACGGATGATGGCAAATAAAAGCAGATCATAAATATCAACAAAGTAGCCCAACGCAGCTACTATTACCGTCATTGAAAAAATTCCATATTGTTTATTGCTCATACAGTTTATTGAGTTGAACCTGCTGAGTGAGTATCGCTCTTATCGTTTTTTTTATTTCTTGAAGAAATTACTTTTATGATCACAGGTGCAGTTGTAATCAACACTATTCCCAACACAATCACTTCCAGGTGTTCTTTCAGGTCAAATCCAAATTCGATTAATATCCATTTTTGCAAAAAGTAACCGGCAAATATCATAGAGAATACCCATGCAAAACTACCCACTACATTAAAGAAATGAAATTTCTTTCTATCCATTTTTACAATTCCAGCTACAATTGGAACGAATGTTCTTATAAATGGCAAGAACCTGGCACCGATGATTGCAATACCACCATGTTTTTCAAAAAAATCATGCGCCTGGTGCAAATATTTTTTCTTGAATAAAAAACGATCTCTCCAGGTATACATAGCCGGACCAACTTTCTTACCTGTCCAATAGCCAATAGCATTCCCCGCAATACCTGCCAATGAGATCAACCCTACTAATGTGAAAAGGTCAATCCACTCATTTTGTACATTTCCTAATCCAATTAATTTATGAAACTGATGTGCAAGACCAGGAACCACTTCGCCACTAGCTTTTGTTATTTTATGCGCAAATATTCCGGCAACAAACAATAAAGAATCACCCGGAAGAAAGAATCCGACAAATAATCCTGTTTCGGCAAAAACTACAAATAGTAATAACCAAAGGCCGCCGTTTTCAATATAAAACTGAGGTTGTAATAAATTTGTCCAATGAAAACTGTCTAATAAAATAGTGTACATCAATAATAAAATTAAAATGTTGAATCCTCATCTCTGATCGCATCGGCTTCTGCTTCAGTAAAGGCAAATGCTTTTTCATCATCAAACTCTCCTTCCCATCTGGCAATAACACAACTAGCCAATGTATTTCCAATAACATTCACCGAAGTTCTTGCCATATCCATTAATTCGTCAATACCATAAATGGCCATAATGGGCCAGATCGGAAAATTAAACGTACTGGCCGTTGCAATTAGTATTACCAAAGATGCTCTTGGAACTGCTGCTACGCCTTTACTAGTAAGCATCAGTGACAATCCAATTAATATCTGGTGGCCAAAAGACAGATCCATACCTGCAGCCTGTGCTACAAAAATTGAGGCCAACGAAAGGTACAAAGTAGTTCCATCCAGATTAAAGGTGTAGCCTGTTGGAATAACAAATGATACTATTTTTCGCGGCACTCCGAATTTTTCCATATTCTCCAATGCCTTTGGCAATGCAGAATCGGAACTGGTTGTTGCAAATGCAATGGAAACAGGTTCTTTGATCGCCTGAATAAATTTTTTAATAGGAATCTTTGCAATAAACAATGCAACCGGAAGTAGTACGAGCAAAACAAATGTAATTAAAGCAAGATATAATGTCATCAACAATAATGCAAGGTTCTTTAGAATATCTATTCCCAGGTGACCAACTGTTACTGCAATGGCAGCTCCAACACCAAAGGGTGCGAAGTACATAATGATATTGGTGAACTTGAACATTGTTTCAGCAAGGCTTTCAGAAAATTCCAGTAATGGTTTCTTCTTTTTCTCATTGAGCATTGCCATCGCAATACCAAAAATGACACTGAACACAACGATCGGTAAAACGTTTCCTTCAAAGATTGATTTGACAATGTTTTCAGGGAATATATCAATAATGTGATCCTGCCATCCTTTAGGAACCACGGCTGGTAATTCTTTCAACAAATTTTCTGGTACCTCAATGCCTACACCAGCCTTTGTAATATTAATAAATACCAAACCAATAAGTAAAGCAATGGTCGTTACTACTTCGAAATATAAAAGTGATTTCCAACCCATTCTACCTACCTGTTTCAGATTGGAATGACTGGCGATGCCGACTACCAATGTAGCAAATAACAACGGAGCCACAATGGTTTTCACCAAACGTAAAAATATCTTGCTTAAGAATTGTAAATTTTGTGAAAACGCCGGAAAATCTAATCCGATCTCAACACCAATAGCCATTGCTACCAGTATCCAGGTGGTTAATGATTTTTTATACCATGCGAAAACAATTAAAGTGGCTACAAAAACCCATCGTGCGGTTTGTAACACAGCTGAATCGATATTGACCCAATTTTGAAAATGAAGAAAGTGAAGGAGTGCTACTAAGGTAAAAGAACCAAGAGCAAGTAAACCAGCAAAACGTTTGTTCATAGACAAATTTAAATATCGCCAAAGCTAATGTTTCATATCAATACAATAAAATCGTATCTGATTGGTTAGCCCTTTGGTTCTTCCAGCTTACCAATCGACTTGGCAATTATTGTTGATACCGTACAATCGCTGGTTACATTAGCAACCGTACGAACCATATCCAGTGGTCTGTCGATGGCAAAAATCAAAGCTAGGCCCGCCTCTGGTATACCGGCTTGCGCCAATACAATTACCAGCATTACCATTCCGGCACTTGGAACAGCAGCAGAGCCAATGGAAGCTAAGGTTGCTGTAACAATAATTCCCAATTGTGCCATTAAAGAGAGATCCATACCAAAAGCCTGGGCAATAAAAACTGCAGCAACGGCCTGGTATAAACTTGTTCCATCCATATTTACAGTAGCCCCAATCGGTAATACAAAACTGGTTACTTCATTATCTACCCCTACTCTGTTTTCAACTACATCCATTGTTACCGGCAATGTGGCAGCACTGGAACTTGTAGAAAATGCCAATAGCTGCGCCGGTGCAATTTGTTTTAAAAATTTTCGTGGATCCCTTTTTGTAAAAAGATAAAGTAGTGTTGGATAAAAAACAAAGATCAAAATAAGCAGGCCGCCAAGTACCGTGAGGGCATAGGCTCCCAATGCTTTAAAGATATCCATGCTGGGCGATTCAGCAACCAATGCTGCCATTAAAGCAAAGACGCCAAAAGGAGCTCCCTTCATTATCAGATCGATCATTCGCAAAATGATCTCATTAAAACTGTCGAAAAAATCTTTAAATGGCTGCACTTTTTTTTCGGGTAAGGTTATCATGGCGATGCCAAGAAATAATGCAAAAAAGATAACCTGAAGCATCATTTTATTTGATGAAGTAGCCGCAATAATATTTTCGGGAATAATATCTTCCAGGGCTTTTAACGGGCCGGAATCTTTTTGCAAATGTGCTTCTGTCTCCTTCTCTTTTGCCTGATCTCCATAAGTAGCAAGCATTGCATTTCTTGTTTCTTCGGTAATTGATTTTCCCGGCTTCACAAGGTTAACAGCAACCAGGCCTAGTGATACGGCAAAAACGGTTGTAAACAAATAGAAAGTAATAGCTCTTAATCCCATCTTTGAAAGCTTCGAAATATCTTTAAGATCAGAAACGCCTTTGACCAGGGAAGCCAGGATCAAAGGAACTGCAATCAGTTTTAGTAAATTGATGAACATGTTACCAAACGGCTTTATCCAGTCCTTGGTAAACTTCACACCGCCATCAAATTGAATGGCTGCAACTGCAAAAAGTACTCCGAGTAGCATACCTCCGATGATCTTTATATATAATGGGATTCGCTTCATACAGTTGATTTTTGATTCAGATTAATTCACCTTAATAATGATATCGGGAAAATATGACTTTTTACTGTGGAATCGGTTTTCAGGGCAATTGTTTATCCTGATTTGTGGAATTAATGTATCCAATTTCAACCACTGATATATTTATTTCAAAATAAACTACTGTTTATTGCGGTAAATTAAAATAAGTAGATAACTTAAACGCTTCAAACTGACAAAACCAATGATAAAATCTGCTCGTAAAGTATTGGCTCTTATTGGGCTTTTCGTACTTCCCCTGATTACATTTGCACAAGACATTCCGGAAAAAACAAAAGGACTCGACCAACGGATCAATGAAGGTTTTCAACCCATTACTGATGCCTGGAGTAGTATCGTATTTTATGCTGTTAATATTGGAGGTCAGCAGGTACCGCTTGTTGTAATCCTATTAGTATGTGGAGCTTTGTTTTTTACGCTGTATTTTGGCTTTGTCAATATCCGGCGTTTTGGATTGGCCATTCAGGTAGTAAGAGGTAAACATGATGATATCGAAAAAGGTACACAGGATGTAATCCCAAAAAACTTAAATGTAGTGGATGGTGATATTGTTGACACCATTAAAGACGAGTCCAAAGATGGTGAAGTAAATCACTTTCAGGCATTGGCGACTGCAGTGTCGGGTACCGTAGGTTTAGGAAATATTGCCGGTGTGGCCATTGCCATTGCCATTGGCGGACCTGGTGCTACCTTCTGGATGATCGTTTGCGGTTTACTGGGTATGAGCAGTAAGTTTGTTGAATGTACATTGGGCGTTAAGTACCGTGATATAGATAAGAACGGTGTGGTCTATGGAGGTCCGATGTATTACCTGACCAAAGGGTTTAAAGAAATAAAATTAGCAGGACTTGGCAAATTCCTTGCCATATTGTTTGCCATATTATGTGTAGGTGGTTCATTGGGTGGCGGTAACGCTTTCCAGAGCAACCAGGCGGCACAACAGATAGTGGCGATGACCGGCATGCAAGGTTCTTCAGCTGGGTTTATAATTGGTATCATTCTGGCAATCATTACTGGTATAGTAATTATTGGCGGTATTAAAAAAATTGCAAAAGTTACTGAGAAGATCGTTCCTTTCATGGCAATAATATATATAGTAGCTTCTCTTATTATCATCTTTGCCCATTACAGTTTTATTGATGATGCTTTTGCAATGATCTTTAATGAAGCATTTAATCCAAGGGCCGGATTAGGCGGATTGATGGGCGTATTGATCGTCGGTTTTAAAAGAGCCGCCTTCTCCAATGAAGCTGGTGCCGGTTCTGCCTCTATTGCTCACTCAGCAGTTAAAACAAAATATCCTGCATCTGAAGGTGTAGTATCACTATTGGAACCATTTATTGATACAGTAGTTATTTGCACCATGACGGCTTTGGTTATTATCATTTTTAACAGAGAAGGAATTATGTTCCCGTATGGAGGTGATGGAAAAGGTTCTGTAATTTTAGAAGGCTCTGGCATAAGTGCAAGTGGTGTTGATTTAACGACATTAGCTTACAATGATGTGATTCCACACTTCTCTTATGTACTTACTATTGCTATCGTTCTATTTGCCTTCTCAACCATGATTAGCTGGTCCTATTACGGTTTACAGGCATGGAAATATTTATTTGGAAGAGGAAAAATTGCAGATCTGGCTTATAAAATATTGTTCCTGATATTTGTTGTGATCGGAGCATCCATTTCATTATCGGCTGTTACCGATTTTTCTGATGCAATGATATTGGCAATGGTATTTCCAAATATGATAGGTTTGCTTTTCCTGTTCCCTAAAGTAAAAGGAGAAATGAACCGGTATATGAAAGCAATCAAAGAATCAAGAATTAAAAAATAGAGCAAAAATAAAAACCCGGTATGAGTTTATTTATTAGAAAATCAATGGATTCCTTAACAAGGGAAGCGGCAGAAACTGGTGAACACACATTAAAGAGAACGTTAAACTCCAGGTCCCTACTGGCATTGGGTATCGGTGCAATTATCGGTGCTGGTTTATTCTCACTGACAGGAATAGCTGCTGCTGAGAATGCAGGACCTGCGGTTACTATTTCATTTATAGTTGCCGCAGTAGGCTGTGCATTTGCCGGTTTATGTTATGCAGAATTTGCTTCAATGATTCCTGTTGCAGGAAGTGCCTATACATATTCATATGCTACCATGGGTGAGTTTATTGCCTGGATCATTGGATGGGACCTGGTTTTAGAATATGCTGTTGGTGCCGCAACCGTTGCAGTAAGCTGGTCGAGGTATTTGCTGGAATTACTTTCCAGTTTCGGCATCCATTTGCCAAAAATGCTGGTTAGCTCTCCCTGGGAATCAGTTACATTAAGTGATGGAACAATTTATGAAAGCGGTATATTAAATCTGCCCGCTATCATTATTGTTGTACTGTTATCTGCATTACTGATCAGAGGTACACAGGAATCATCCAGAATCAATAACATTCTGGTCGTACTTAAAGTTTTAGTGGTGATCATGTTCATACTTCTAGGATGGAGCCATATTGACCCTGCTAACTACGATCCTTATATTCCTGAGAACACCGGTAAATTTGAGAATTTTGGATGGACAGGTATTGCTACAGGTGCAGCAGTCGTCTTTTTTGCTTTTATTGGGTTTGATGCAGTATCAACGGCTGCGCAAGAAGCCAAAAATCCTAAAAAAGGTATGCCTATTGGTATTCTGGGATCGCTGGTTGTCTGTACTATATTATACATACTCTTCGCCCATGTAATGACCGGCCTTGTAAACTATAAAGAGTTTGCCGGTGATGCAAAACCAGCAGCCACTGCCTTTGCGGAAACAGGATATGATTTTTTACAAACTGCATTGATCGTAGCCATTCTGGCTGGTTATACTTCTGTGATGCTTGTTATGCTTCTGGGACAAAGCAGAGTCTTCTATTCCATGAGTAAGGATGGATTACTTCCACGATTCTTTGGTCAGATCCATAAAAAATTCAGAACTCCTTTTAAGACGAATATGTTCTTTATGGTATTTGTTAGCATTTTTGCGGGATTTGTACCAATTTCTGACCTGGGACATATGGTTAGTATAGGAACCCTGTTTGCATTTGCACTTGTATGCCTTGGTGTAATGGTAATGCGTAAAAAAATGCCAGACCTCAAAAGATCATTCAGAACACCATTTGTTCCTTTTGTTCCAATTATGGGTATTATCGTTTGTGTTTACTTAATGTATGCTTTACCAGTAGAAAGCTGGTTACGTTTGGCTATCTGGCTTGGCCTCGGTTTGGTTATTTATTTTGTTTATGGAAAAAATAACAGCAAATTGAGAAACCCAGACAAGTATCCGCCAGATGATAAACATGAAATTCCGGAAGATATTCCGCCAATGATCTAATTAAATATCTTTCATAATATTAAACCGTCTCGCTATCCTTCGATAAACTCGAGGATCGAGACGGTTTTTCTTTTACCTCTATTGCCTTAAATTTGCACCCACCTTCGCCAAATGGCTACGGCGGGCAAGGCCCCAATTAACTATTTAACTAATACCCCCGTCCGACCCGGTCGTCCGGGCGGGCAATAAACCATACAATGGGAAGAATATTTGAAGTAAGAAAATCGTCGATGTTTGCCCGCTGGGATAAAATGGCAAAGAACTTTACCCGTATCGGTAAAGAAATTATCATTGCTGTAAAAGCTGGTGGCGCCGATCCAAAGGATAATGCTGCACTGCGTCGTTGTTTTCAGAATGCCAGAAGTGTGGGCATGCCGAAGGACCGTGTGGAAGCTGCCATTAAAAGAGCACAGGGTAAAGAGTTGGTGAACTATGATGAAATTTTATATGAAGGATATGCACCACATGGTGTTGCCATCTTAGTTGAAACGGCTACTGACAACCATGTAAGAACAGTAGCGAATGTAAAATCACATTTTGCTAAAGGACATGGTGCAATGGGAAATAGTGGAAGTGTTTCATTCCAATTTAACAAACTGGGTGTATTTAAATTAAAACCAGAAGGATTGAATGCCGAAGGATCTAGAATTAGAATTAATCGATTTTGGTTTGCAGGAATTAGGTGAAGGTACTGGCGAAAATGGTGAAGACATTTTAGTGATCCGTTGTGGATTTACAGATTTTGGAAACATGCAAAGTGCATTAGAAGAAAAAAAACTAAACCCCATCAGTGCAGAATTGGAATGGTTACCTACGATAACTGTTCCGCTGACTGATGAACAGGCTGAAGATGTAAGTAAACTGATCGATCGCTTAGAACAGGATGAAGATGTGCAGAAGGTGTTTCATAATATGGGGTAATCGGAAATTTATTTTTAATTACAACTCCTCATACTTTTCATTAACACCTGAGCTTTCCTTCCATAAGCCTCACCAGGTTTATTTCTGTATTGTACATCAATCCGCTGCATCTCTCTCATTGCTTCAAGCTGCAAACTCCTAGTTTCATTCAAGCAGTTACGTCTTTGCAATGCCTTTTGATAACTGCTGGTTCCAGACGTCATTCTGGATAGCTGACCATCTGCCCTGCATATTTTGGCTTCCAAATCATAAATACTAATTTGTATTATATCATTGTAATTCATAGTGGCATCGGCACTTGCTTTTTGAGTAGTAGTGCTTTGATAGATATTCTGCTCTGTTGATCTTCTTACAGCCTGCTCCCTTCTTTCTAATGCTTCTAATTCAAATTGTATTTTAGTTAATTCCTCTGAAGGGCATGAGGAACTGCTTGCTTTTGCTTTATCTCTATCTAATTTACTTTTTTCTCTTTCGATAGCTAGCATTTGTTTATCAAATATTTCACTTTCAAATTTTCTATATGGGGCGGGGTCAAAACAAATGTAGGTGTCGGTAATTTCTTTTACAACTGCATTATAACCTTCACTCTCAACTTGTAAAATAATAAAAACACCTTCTTGAGTATACTGATAACCCACAGCAAAATTGCCAACATATTTCAGCGGTTGCATGATAAGTTTATCCGGTAAATTTTTCCCAAATAAAAACCATGATTCGCTTCTGTTTTCATACTTATATGCCCATGCCTTAACTTTTCCATTCAAGAATTCTCTACTTTCATCTTTTTTAAAAATGAACTGGTTTTCTTGTGCAGTTGCAAAGTTGTATAAATGGGTATTACTATTTCCTGTCATCAACCATTTTTCAATTCCTGATGGCTTTTTTACATTAAAGTATTTATAAATATTCCCTTTTAAACTAATTACATTTAAAACAAAATCTGGAGCTGCAGGTTTTATATCACATACGCCTGGGTTCGACCCTACTTTTATTGGCGTATATGCCATGAGTCCGATCTTTGTATTTATAAATAAACAAACAGACGATTCGCCTTGAGGTGTAGTAGTGGTGATTTTAAAAATTTTATCAAAACATAATTTTTGTGCTGTTGGTGAAATTTCTTCGGGCATAGTAGTGCCATCTAACACATCAATTCTTAATACACTATCTAAAAATGGTTTTTCCCTTGAATTCGTATAAGAAGGATTTTCTTCAATAACTACTTGAGCAAATGATTGTAGAGCAATCGTAGCAAGAAAAAGTACAGGTATGATTTTTTTCATCTGATTTGAATTTAATAATAAACGATGATTAAACCTGGAGCTCCCTTTCCACTTTCCCATCCACCACCTCCTCCTCCCCCAGGAAATCCACCATCCCTTGGAGCAACTTCATGATAAGGTGACCATATTATTAAACTAGCAGTTCCACCATGAGTTGATCTTGGAGCTTGCCCTCCATTACCACCATGCCTATCAAATTTGTCATATTTGTCTAGTCTAGGCAATCCACTCCAAGATGTTAATGTTACATTATCAGTTATATTTTCATAATTATCTAGCCATGCAGCTTCACCATCAGACCCTTTTAGACTAAATTTATTTTCTAAAAAAACACCAGAAACGAGCCCTAACTTTCCTCCCTTTCCATCAAATATTTCACTTCCTGTTTCAACTTTTGCATTGCGACCACTCTCCAAATTTAATCCTCCTGTATTCCTATCATTCAACTGTAAAGTCAAATTATATCTGCTTCCACCGTCGGGTATTTTCATTCTCAAAATATCACCCGGTTTTACTTCTATAAAAGATAATAAAAATGCACCACCGCCGCCACCGCCACCATGGATAACATAAATAGAATCATTCCCATTAGACCTTTTATTATATAGTCTATTCCATCCATCACCCCCGGCACTCCAAGCTTCAATTTTTATTTTTGTAACGCCTTCTGGAACAGTCCAATTATATTCCGTAAAAAGTGGTGCCGTTTTTTTGTCACCACCTCCACTTTTGTAT
>CAVPJN010000003.1:0-557458 GCA_963705465.1 uncultured Chitinophagaceae bacterium
AAAAGACATTTGTGAATCTGATAGCTACAATTTTATTTGGATGAGATATGATGAAGAAAGGGTTGTTTCTTTGTTAAACAGAAGTATTTCAATATTTCAGAATTCAGCTTTTCGGACTCTTGTAAGTAACGATTCATCAATTGTTGTTGATAAAAATGAGAGATTGAGTGTGCTTTTGGAAGAACTTAAAAACTTAAAGGAACAGACAATATTTTCTTTACAAAACAAAGGATTATTTGATCAATGGCTAAAAATAAACGGAGAGCTTTACTATAAAAAAAATGAAGATCAAATTGCAAAAAAATTTATAGATAACAGTGTCAAAGGTTATCTTGGCTTTGATCCTTCTAAATCTGAAAATAATGAGCAATAAAACTAGAATTCTAGCTTTAATTAGCGGAAAGGGCGGTTCAGGTAAAACTGTTATAGGCCTTTCTATTGCAAACGCATTATCAAGTATTAATAAAAAAGTTTTATTAATTGACTGCGATACTTCAACACACGGAGCAACATATTTTTTTGAAAATCTAATGGATTTCTCCGAAAGTATTACTTCTTTACAAGAGATTGCAAAATCTGAAACTGTTAAAATTAAACCTCTTAAAATAAATAATGATTTTGATTTTATCCCTTCTTCCATAGATACTTCAAACAATATCTACGAAAATCCCGAACTAATTGAAACTACTATTATTAAATTAAAAACAATCTATGATGTAATTATTCTAGATTGTCAAGCAGGTTATTCTGAAGTAATGAAGTCAGTTATTTCAGTTAGTGATAAAAATCTAATTGTAATGGAGGCCGACTCAATCAGTGCATCTTCAATTAGAGTATTATTCTTACAGTTGGGAAATAAACTTAGTACTAAAAACACATTGCAAATATTCAACAAGTTATCTGACGATGAAAGGCTTATTTACGATAAAATAATTGGCGGTACGATTTTTCCAAACCTTCCTGCTATTCCATTTGATTGGACAGTTAGAGCATCTTTTTCACTTGGAAATATTCCTGATATTCTTTCCAAAGAATCTGCTTTCGGAATTGGTGTAATTAGATTATGTAAATCTCTTTTCCAACAATTCAGTCAAGATTTAAATGATCTCGAAAATAATGTTGTAGGTGATTGGTTTAATGAAATTAGAAATAATTTAAAAAAAATGGAAGAAGAAAAAATATTTCTTAAATCGAAATAGCACGATAAAAAGAAGGAAGTTATATAAATTCCAAATGATATTTATTTCAGTAGTAATAGCATTTGTAAGCTTTGGAATTATACTTCTCGGCTCTTCTGAATTCAAATATCTTTCTAATATTGGCATTGAAAAAATATTAGGCATCTCAGGCATTTTAGTATCAGTATTTTTGACACTGCGGACTTCTTCACAATTAAAACAGGAGCAAATTCAAGATGACAGTAGAATAAGGACTGGGCAGATTGAAAAGGAAATTGAAAAATATAAAACTTTAATTGAAACTGATCCAAAGATCGAAAGAATATTATAAAAGTTCAATTGATAAGCACTGCCGCTAACATTGGGTTTTGTGCAAGTGTGGCTTGACGGAATAACAATCAGCAGCAGTAACTTTTCTGTACTTCAGTTCGGGGCTTGACGAATAAAGCCCAGCTTTGGTACTAACTATTTAACTTTATCAAAAAGCCAGGCAGCGGTTCCGGGCGGACGGAATGCTAATTCCACACCTGCACAAAGCCCTGCCCGTTGCATGCCATTATAAAAAGACCCTTACATTTCAAATTATTTACTTATGGACACACTAGTCAAACTTAGTTGCATACTCGGGACAAAATAATTTATAGCCGACGACATTTTCATTAGATGTAAACAATGAAAGACTTTTGAACAGTTTGACAAGCAAAGACTTTGAACTCAAAAGATTCATGCCAGAATCATGACATTTTCTCAAAAGAAAATCAATGAAGCAGACAAGCTGCTAACTAAAAATGCATAAATTAATGACGCTTTTACAGACAGTTAAGGCATTTAATTTCGGGTTCGGCTAAGAACAACCAGGACTTTCAATTTTGGACTTAACAGACACTAGAAGACAATAAAAAAGACTGACTTGAAACGGACTATACAGAAATACTAATAACGGACAACTCTATATTCGGGAACTTTAACAAAGTCAAAGGGATCACAAGTTGTGACAGAAAAGCGATTCAATAACTTGAAAGAGACTTTTATAGCCCAAAAATCATATTGGGTGAATCAAATGCATCAATGATGGCAGTTGACATTATGTCCGCATGTTTATGTTGATTAAAAGAAGGTGTACATTAATGACAATCATGACTTCCCAAAGAGATAATAATTCGTGACATTTACATAATGCCAAGAATAACGGCAGCTCAACACGGGGTTTTGCGTCAGCTGGGGCTGACGGGGTCAAGCCAAGCTTTTGTACTACTATCAGCTGCGGTTCGGGCTTGACCCAACACAGATGAACAACAGAATATATTCTGTACTTTAGTATTTCAATCGGCTGCAGTCCCGGCTGGACATTTTTCAAATGCCCAGCCGAACGCAAAGCCCTGAACGTTAGCTAGCCATAAATAGTGAGACACCCTACATTGACAACAATCATTACTTCAGAGCTTTTAGCTAATTAAGCACAACAATTGTCTGTGCTTTATAGCTGCAATTCTAAAACAGATGTTACCCAAAAGTTATAACAATTCAAGGACTTATTTTAATTTAATTGACAATGCGTTGACACAATGACAAACATAAATTGCCTCAATTAACACGACAAAAACTATGATTACTGACTTGAAGTCGTATTGACACTTTTAAACAAACAAGGTGAGACAGCTTTCTTCAAATTATAAAATTCGAAGATTCCGCACTTAAGATGACTCAACTATATTTTTGAAAACAGGCGACCGCGACAAGTTGTCACATGAAGCAAAGCAAGATATAAAAGAATCAGGACAAGGACTAATTTATAAAAATGACAGAGTCTGTGGCACAAGGAAAATTAGATTGACAAACGAAATTATCGACTTTGACAACCATTAGGAGAACATGGTATGACAAGCTTCAACGGTTATAAATCACTAATTTAAAATTAACAAAGTGACGTTTTACGGCAGCTAACATGGGGTTTTGCGTCAGCTGGGGCTGACGGGGTCAAGCCGAGCTTTTGTACTACTATCAGCTTCAGTTCGGGCTTGACCCAACACAGATGAACAACTGAATATATTCTGTACTTTAGTATTTCAATCGGCTTCAGTCCGGGCTGGACATTTTTCAAATGCCCAGCCGAACGCAAAGCCCTGAACGTTGTAAGCAACCCTGACAGACAAACTCTGCAAAAATATCTTGCTTGTCATTGTTTGTTTGACATAATTACCCTTACTTCCAGCGTATTATTGTGGAACTTGTTCATGTAATTACCCAACCAATTTATTTATTATTAAACCTGATTGTTTATGAAATTTAACCGACTACTTTTCCCGGGACTTATATTGACGGGACTGCTGGTATATATCTCATGCCGTAAAGTTGACCGGCAACCTGATGAACCTTCAACATCACTTATAGAATCAAAATTCTTTACAAATCATGTTTCTCCTAATCCGTTGGTTCAAGCAATAACCCAGTTTACAAAAGGCCAAAATAACAAATATCAATTTGTTGACAAGTTAGTTAAGCAAATCGGGTATCCATACTGGGACAAAGCTATTACTGTTGCAAGTGGGGCAAGTAATCGTGGAGCTTCTGACTCCAACTATATCACTTTTATTCCTTTTGTCCGGGATAGCCAAAACTATGTAAATGCGACCTTAGAGGTAGCTACTTCACCTACTGATACAACATTCAGAATAATGTGTGACTGGCAATACAATGATACTGTACAAACTGGGCTATCGCCAAAAAATTTGCTCTTACTATGATGTTGCTAGATAATGGTGTATTTGGCAACAGAAGGTTTAAATTGCTTGACAGTACTATCTTTAAAGATAGTGTTGGCTATATAAAATTGAATAATGAGACTGCCGGAAGATATTATTTCAAGCCGGAATTTCCGGCCGAACATCTTCTATAACGTCTTTAATTTGCTGGACAGAATGGATTCCTGCAAATGAAGGTCAGGTTGTTGGATGCTCACCGGAAGACCCATGCTTCCAATGGGTGCCTCAATATGTTTGTATTGAAATAACATGGAATCCTCCGGGTAGCGGAGGTGGTGGCGGAACGGGGGGCGGCACGGAACTGGAGGTGGTACACCACCAAGTGGAGGTGGTGGTGGATATACGGGTGGCGGATGGGTGCCACCACCGTGTCCGGTTGCTACAAACAGAGGAGCTACATATTATGAATGTACTCCGGGGATGGATTCCCCCTGAACCGCCCCAGCACCACCGTGCGACCAATACATAATTAACCTTCAAAACGATGCAACTTTCAAACAAAAATTTATATCATTAAACGGCACAGCAGCTACGGCAGGTTCAATTGAAAAAGGGTTTGCTGTTTTTGACAGAGTAAATGGTAATTATGTGGCAAAAGAAGGGTCGCCTGGTGATGGTTTCATTTATTGGAATGATGTGATTGTTCCCGGAACGCAAATTGATGGATTATTGCACAGCCATTTTCAGGGATATAACAATATATTTTCTCCTGATGATTTGCTTTATATGGCACGGATTTTTGTAAATGGCTATGCAAAAGACCCCAATAATCTTTTTTTTGGAATGACAAGTAATACCGGTCTGCCATATCTAATTAAGGTATCTAACCCAACTAAGTTTGGAATATTTGCTCAAAAGATTCTTGCAATGGAAGTTTTGAATAATGGGTTTACGTCGACCTATAATAGCAAATTAAATTTTGGAGATAATACAAAAAATTTAAAAGAATTTTTCAAAATGTTACAAAAATTGGGAGGATTGGCTGGATTGTCAGTTTATGAAGCTGTACCTGACAATAGTAGTAATTTTAATTTTGACCAATGGAAAAAACTCAACTGGGATGGTTTTGATGATTTTAATCCTTCAACCAATTGCTTTTAACTTTAAATTTATTTGAAATGAAAAAAATATTAATCAGCTTAATCTGTATTATCTTAATCAAATCAGATTTGAAAGCTCAAGTAGCGACTTTTGATACTTGCCAATATATCAGTCAGTTTGCTGGCGAATGGATGTATGCAAGTGGTAATGATACTATACGGGTCTTTTTAAAACCCCAGAGAAACATTTATACAGAGCATAATAGTCTTGAAGATAGGATTTTCGGATGGCATGAATATAAACAAGGTAATACCATAATTGAAAGCACTTACCCAAATCGTTTTATGACAATTTCAAATGTTGATACTATTTCCAAAAATAGTTTTTCAATATGGCTCAAGATGGGAACTGACGTGGATTGTGCGGCTATTCCTCGAAAAGCTTCTGGCTCTATTACTGATTATCTACAAGCTAAAGAAACAAAAATTGTTACTGTCACACTTGATGCTACAGGCACTATTATGACATGGAAGCAGCGACATAGTGAGGGCTTTGGATTTCTTACGGGAGCAACTGGCATGACATTACCGAAAGAATTTACATTAATAAAACAATAGAAACTTTTTTTCGGTTCAACAGAAGGGCATGCTTACAACAAATGTATTTATGCAATATGGGCTGACGAATAAAATCTCAGCCCATATTTTCAATGATCTGCAGTTCGGGCTTAACGAATAAGAATCAGCTTATATGCATATCCTCATCTTCATATCTTTGCTCGGCTGACGTTCCCAGCAGACGTAACACAGAATGCCCATACTGCATAAATACCTACCGTTAGCGGTCAGGTTGGACGACCCACTGCAAAAAACCAAATTATGATAAATGATTATTTAGACAGCGGTTAAAAAAATTAAGTATTATAAAACGCTTGGGGACAAGTCTTTTTCGCAAGTGAAAGACATTTTAATGATCCAAATTTCTTCTAATAATTTCCTAATTAATAATTAATATCAATACAATGAAAAAAGTATTCAGCTTAATTTTATCAATCTCATTGTCATTTTTAATGTTTGGCCAACCAAAACCCATTAATAGAATAGCAACTAGTCAAATAGAATATAATGTTAACAAAAGTGATCCAGAGGACATGGAAATAGTGTATAAAAAAGGTTCCAAAATCCCTTATAGCGGTATTGTTTTTGAAAAGCATGAAAATGGAAAGATTGCCAGTGAAGTACATTACAAAAATGGTATCAATGATGGTCTACTTACAGTATGGTTTGAAAATGGAAAGATTGCTAAAAAATGGAATTATAGTAAAGGAAACCCTGAAGGTACTTATGCCGAATATTGGGAAAACGGGCAAAAAGAACAAGAGGGCACTTACCGAAACGGAAAATTAGAAGGTCTTCTAACTATGTGGTGGGAAAATGGTCAAAAAAAAGAGGAAGGATATTATATTAATGATGTATTAAAGGGGAAAAAAACCTGGCACGAAAACGGACAAAAAAAATCTGAAGGAACTCACCTCAACTTCAACAAACTTGTCGGTAATTATATTGAGTGGTATGACAATGGCCAAAAATGGATAGAAGTAGTTATATCGAAAGCAGGCCTTTCCACAGAGTGGAAATACAAAAATAGTTTAATGGGCGGTGGTGTCTATTTGGGGCATAAGTGATGGCATTTACACAGAATGGTATTTTAACGGGCAAAAGAAAAAAGAAATTACCTATGCCAACAAGAAAATAGTGAGTCAGAAAAATTGGGATGAAAAAGGAAATGAGGTTAATAAGTAATAAGTACCATCGTTTTAATTATCACCAAGCAGAAATCAATTGAACATCATTATGAATTTCAAAAGGAAAATTGCAAACACATAAAAATGACAAATTTTCAAAGCCAAAACAACTAAGACATTTTACTGACCATTATATAAATGCCGAAAAAGATAAAACCCGAACCGCTAACATGGGGTTTTGCGTCAGCTGGGGCTGACGGGGTCAAGCCGAGCTTTTGTACTACTATCAGCTGTGGTTCGGGCTTGACCCAACACAGATGAACAACTGAATATATTCTGTACTTTAGTATTTCAATCGGCTTCAGTCCCGGCTGGACATTTTTCAAATGCCCAGCCGAACGCAAAGCCCTGCAACGTTAGCGGTAATTTGACTTAACAGTGAGAAACTATATAGACAATTCAAGAACCAACAAAATGAAATTTCAACAACTCTTATTGGCATGTTTAATAACTTTTAGTGCTAATGCTCAATCGTACCAAAAAATACACGACAAGGCTATTCTTGTAGATACACACAATGATATTTTAGCCAAAGTACTGGAAACAGGATTTTTGCTTGATCAGGACTTAACCGGTAAAACACAAAGCGATTTGAACCGATGGAAAAAAGGAGGCATGGATGTACAGTTTTTTTCTATATGGAGTGACGGGAACCGCCTTAGTCCGTTTGCCTATGCCATGAGGCAAATGGACAGCTTGGACGCAGTGATAAAACGCAATCCAGACAAAATTGAAAAAGTGGCTACTGTTAAACAAATAATGAAGACAGTAAGGCGTAAGAAAATTGCGGCAATGTTCGGTATTGAAGGAGGACACCAAATTGAAGATGATTTAACAAAACTGGATATACTGTACAATCGTGGTGCACGGTATATAACCCTTACCTGGAATAACTCAACAAGCTGGGCTTCAAGTGCGGCAGATGAAACCAACCCCGATTTTAGATCTCCGAAAGGATTAAATGATTTTGGAAAGCAGATTGTAAGACATATGAATGAATTGGGTATGTTGATTGATGTAAGCCATGTAGGCGAACAAACATTTTGGGATGTGATAAACACAAGTTCCAAACCGGTAATTGCTTCCCATAGTTCTGTATATAATCTTATGCCGCACCGCCGTAACCTTAAAGATGATCAAATTAAGGCTATTGCAAAAAACGGTGGTGTAATACAAATTAATTTCTATCCACTATTTATTGATAGCTCGGCTGAAGCAAAGTTAGACAGGTTTTTAGCTGTGCATGCAACAGAATATGAAGCAATGATGAAATCTGGAATGACTGATTGGATAGCCGGCGGTATTTTGTGCCTCAAGTACAGTACCGAAGTACACGCAATACGTCCGCCATTATCCACCTTAATTGACCATATTGAGTATGTGATTAAATTGGTTGGGGTGGATTATGTTGGGCTTGGTTCTGATTTTGACGGAATTGAATTTGCGCCAGCAGGGTTAGATGACGTTTCTTGTTACCCATTAATAACAAAAGCCTTACTGGAAAGAGGATATAGCAAAAAAGATATTACAAAAATCCTTGGAGGAAATTTATTGAGAGTTTTAAAAGCGAACGAAATTAATCTCTGATAAAACTACCGCTAACATTCGGTTTGCTGCTATGCTGGCGGACGTAGTAACAATCGGCTGCAAATCGCTATCAGCTTCAGTTCGGGCTCGACGTTCAATTTTCAGCTTTAGTTCATAACTTCAACTTCAGTTTTTCAAATCGGCTGCGGTTCCGGGCTGGACATTCAATGAATTCCAGCACAGCAGCAAGCCGTCAACGTTGCCATGCAATGTTAGACGACCACACAATCAAGACAGTTTGTAAAGTCCTCGTTGGACTGTCCACTACTCGACTTCGCCTTGACTTTGACACAAGTTCAAAGGTTCCTGCTTCGTATCAATTTTTGTCTGTGGACAGTCCACCGTTGACTCTTATAGAATAAATTATTGCAGACAGATAATCGCTTAACAAAACTGACAACGCTTCTATGGACAACGACCTTTACTTTGAAATTGCTGACAGTGGCAATATGGTTAGAATTGAACCGCTTGAATTAATCAACTACAACTCAACTCTAGACTGGGACAATAACTGGATTAAGACAAGAGTGACATTGAAAGCAGGTGCGTTTACAGGACAATATGTTACAGATATGATGACGGTTGACTTTGAAAGATTTAAACAAGAGCTAACTCCACTTTACGAAAATCTTGGAGGTTCAGCAAGTTTTTCTGACCTTGAACAAGCCTTGGAACTAAAAATCAAAGGCGACGGCATTGGACATTTTCAACTTGACGTAGTGGCTTGTGACAGTCCCGGCATTTATGGTTCGACACTTGAGTTCACTATGAGTTTTGACCAGACAATTTTAAAATCAATAGCAAATCAACTTGAAAGAATTACAAAAGCATTTCCAATAAAAGGAGACTTCAATATCAAAAACACTTGACGCTGGTGAAATTAACGACAGAAACACTGCTGGTAACATGGGGTTTTGCGTCAGCTGGGGCTGACGGGGTCAAGCCGAGCTTTTGTACTACTATCAGCTTCGGTTCGGGCTTGACCCAACACAGATGAACAACTGAATATATTCTGTACTTTAGTATTTCAATCGGCTTCAGTCCCGGCTGGACATTTTTCAAATGCCCAGCCGAACGCAAAGCCCTGAACGTTAGCTGCAATTTTAAGCCACTCAAATAATGTCTCGATTAACTAAAACAATTCTTTTTATTGGTATTTTTCTTCTCGCATACGGCTATGTATGTCGTATAGCTCCCATCAACTTTTTTTGGGATAGTAAAGCGATTGGATTTATCATATTGTTGATTACTTTACTTTCATACTGGATTGACCTTTATAGAACCAGAAAACTAAAAGGTAAAAAAAATGGTTGGGTTAGATTAGGACTTTATTTTGTCAGTTTTTGTTTAATTTTTCTTCCAATCCTAATTACAAAACTTAAATCATCTGACGCATATATTGCTGCAATTGAATATTTGAAAGCGAATCCAGAGATAAGAAAGGAAATTGGAACCATAAAAGGATTTGGACTGATTACTACCGGTTCCTCAAAAACAATAAAAGTTAATGGGATTGAATCAGGTAGTGCAATTTTTGAAATTATTGTGAAAGGCGAAAAAAAATATAAAGATGTCGTGATTGAATTGGTAAAGAACCCTTCCAGCCCTTGGACTACTATAGATTTAGATTAAACTGGCTGCTAACATACGGTTTGGCGCTAGCCTGGCTTCCGTTGGCTCGGCCTCTTAATAAAGGAGATCATTTCTGGGACCTCGCCGGAAGTCTTCCTAAATTAGACCAGCCAAACGCAAAGCCCCGCCCGTTAGCAGTCAGGCTATGACAACGACCAATCAACAACAAAGTCAATATTAAATTGGCAGTATTAATAACATTAGACAGACTATAAACAATATGGATATTCAGACTAATTGGTTAGAAATAAGAAAACATTTCAATAGAAGTTTTAGGACTAATTTTCACGTTTCAATAGCTTCGGTAGACAGCGCCAGCAATCCGATAGTTACACCGATTGGTTCTTTATTTCTCAACAGTAATCAAACAGGATTTTACTTTGAAAAATTCCCTACAAAACTTCCAGAAAATAGTAAAGACCATAAAAATATTTGTGTTTTATGTGTTAACAGCAGTACTTTTTTTTGGTTGACTTCACTATTCAAAGTACAATTTAATAGTTATCCTGCCATTAAACTTTACGGACAACTTGGCGACAAAAGAAAAGCCACCGACATAGAAACAAAAAGATTAAATGCAAGAATGAGAACAACAAAATGGCTAAAAGGAAATAATTATCTATGGGGCAAGATGGAATATGTAAGAGAGATAACATTTACAAAAGCGGAGAAAATCAATTTGGGTAAAATGACTGAAAACCTTTGACAAAAAAGCCCGAACCGCTAACATGAACTGTGTAAAAAACCAAAGAAATATTGATTTTTTTTATGGTTTTGCTGAACAATAATTAGGCTGATACAAACTGTTGTTTTTTACCACTGCAAATACTTGTTTTAATAGTTCATAACTTCAACTTCAGTTTTTCAAATCGGCTGCGGTGCCGGGCTGGCCAATCAATGAATTCCAGCACAGCAGCAAGCCGTCAACGTTGTGCGACACCCTAACGAACACTCTACTAAGAATTGAACAAATGAATTATCAAACATTTGAACCAAGTAAAGACTTAAGCACACTTGTGAAATGCTATTGGACATTGGAAAGCCCAAAAGATGAAAATCACACAAAGGCAGACAATAATTCCAGACGGCTGTATGGAAATGATTTTCCACTATGGAGACTTATATAAACAACATGAAGAAAACGGCAAAAGTATCATCCAGCCAAGATGTTTTGTAATTGGCCAACTTACACAAGCCCTTAAAATTGAACCGACAGGCGAGACAGGAATTTTTTCGGTACGCTTCCACCCCAGTGGTTTTATGCCATTTGCGACCATCCCAATAAAAGAAATGGAAAACAGGGCCGTTTCATTGGAAATACTATTTGCAAAAGATGGACAGGAAATAGAACATAGCATTTTAAATGCTAACACAACCTCTGAAAGAATAAAACTTATCGAAAAGTTTTTAATCAGCCAGATTAGGAGATACAGAAATCATTAGTCGTATTGTAAAATCAACGGTTGAAACTATATTGACCGCTAACGGACAGCTTCAGGTTTATGAACTTTCCAAGCAAATTAACATAAACCGCAGACAATTAGAACGCAAATTTTCTTCCACTATCGGTTTAAGTCCTAAACAACTTTCAAAAACCATAAGATTGCAAGCCACTCTTAAAATGCTATTGAATAAACAGTTTACAAGCCTTACTGCTTTAGCTTATGAAGGAGATTATTACGACCAGGCTCATTTTATAAAAGACTTTAAAGAATTTACTGGGTTGACACCGAAAGAATTTTATGGCGAATAACCTCAAAATGTCTTCCTTATTTTATGGTACCGATTAGCTTGTCGCATTTTTACAATTTTACGTTTAACACTGTTGGCATCTTTGTTGAATTAACGTAAAATAATTTAAAATGGAAAATTTAATCAATTGGTTTGAAATTCCTGCAACCGATTTCGAACGAGCGGTTTCATTTTACAAAGCAATTCTCGGGGTAGAAATTCAGGAAACCGAAATGTTTGGGACAAAAATGGGGTTCTTTCCCTCTGACGGTAAGAATGTATCGGGCGCTATTGTACAAGGGGAAGATTACAAACCATCAACGAACGGAGTACTTGCTTATCTCAATGGTGGCGAATGATCTACAAATGGTGTTAGACAAAATTGAAGCTAATAATGGAAAAGTTATAGTTCCTAAAACCCAAATAAGCCCTGAAATGGGATATTTCGGAATGTTCATCGATACAGAGGGAAATAAAATGGCTGTTCAGTCAATAAATTAAACGTAATTAAATGAAAAAGAAAATAGTATTTGCACTCGTTGGTATAATTATTTTTTGCAGTTGGACTGCACAACAAAAAAGTGAAACTAAAAAAGCCGAATGGCTTATTGGGACTTGGGAAAACAAAACCCAAAGAGGAAGCATTTATGAAACTTGGGCAAAAATAAGTGATGTTGAACTATCAGGGAAGAGTTATATTCTTAAAGAAAAAGACACCATAGTATTTGAAACAATACGGTTGGTTCAAGAGCAAAACAACTTTTTCTATGTCCCAAAAGTTAAAAATCAAAATGACGGTTTGCCTGTGCGTTTTGCCTCAAAAATCGTTTCAGAAACACAGTTAGTTTTTGAAAATCTGCAGCACGATTTCCCACAAGTCATTTCCTACACTAAAATCAATGCAGACTCTTTGGTTGCAGAAATTTCAGGTACAAAAAACGGAAAGGAACGTAAACAGACGTTCCCAATGAAACGAGTAAAATAAAAAGGGCGACCGCACAACATGAACTGTGTAATAATTCAATCACTTAAGTTACTTTTTATCGTCTAATTTCTATTGGAAACAATTACTTACTCAGCTTTAACGAATATCTTCTGTTCAGCTTCCGGGCTTTGCCATTACTCCCAATAACCGGGTTTAGCTTTGGTGCAGCAATACTGAGCCGTTCTTTGATCTCAATCTGTAAATAATCGTTTTCAGGCGAGGGGTATACATTTTTAATGGTCACCTGTCCATCAAGCCCTATTTCGTAATCAACCAGAATCAAGTAGTCGCCTTTTTTAACTTTTTTAGAAGACAACACTTCTGCTTTCAGTGTTTCCGTCATGCCATCAATAAATTCATCCCAGAGGATCGTTATTATCTTTTTTACCAGCAGCCGGACTCTCATCAGCATTGGCTAAAGTGGCTGAATCTTTTAAAGCCGCATCGTTATCAACCGTTTTCGACTTTTTAACTTCTGCTACTACCGGTTTTCGCTGGCTTGTATCTATTTTTGTTGACAGGTCATCCTCTTTTTTAACGACCGTGCCCGAATCGGATTTCAGTTTTCCGCTATACAACAGACTCTTTTAATGTTTGCGCATTGACAGTGTAAGAACTGATCAGCAGCAACAAAAACAATATCTCTTTTCATATATAATCTATTTTAGTACGTAATCAAGAAAATTCAGTGCAAGTTAAGATGGCACGAGGTGTAGACGCTACGGATAATACGTTATTAGTTCTAACTCTCGCATCTTTACTTTAATCTTTCTTTAACCAATTGTTACTGTGAATTACTATTACTACCAATTACCTTAGGACTGGCTTAAAACCACAACAGCAAAATGAAAATTCACTCAACCAGCACCGATGGCGAATCCGGCAAAGCATACCGGAATTATTTCCTGCTATTCTATTTTTTCTTCTTGCTTTTATTTATCCCTTCCTGTACACAAAAACAAAACAATGTAAAAGATGCAGTTCGCAATCATTGACAGTGTTGTCATAAAATTAAATAGTGGCAGCAAATACTTTTGCAAAACCCATTGCAACCAAAGAAGAAGATATACCTCACCTTTGATGACGGTCCTAACAGGGGCACCCTGAAAGTGTTGCAAACCGTGAAAGAAGAAAATATTCCCGTTAGTTTTTTTGTAGTAGGCAAACATGTTTTTGACAGCCCGCAACAAACTGCCGTATGGCAGGAACTGAAAAAAGACAGTGCGATAGAATTATGCAACCATAGCTATACCCATGCATCCGGCCGCTATACAAAATTTTATGAAGACTCCAACCTGGTTGTAAATGATTTTGAACGCAGTGCCAATCAATTAAGTTTTACGAATAATGTAGCAAGAATGCCGGGCCGTAATGCCTGGCGGATCGATTCGATCAATCATACCGATATAAAAGCCAGCGAACAAACCATTGATGCAGTGCATCGTGCCGGCTTCGCCGTAATGGGTTGGGATATTGAATGGACCTTTGATCATAAGACCTTTGCACCCGATGCAGATACTGATTTGTTATTGCGCCGCATGCAGAATATGCTGGAAGCTGCTACCACCAAAACTCCCGGGCACCTTGTATTACTGGCACATGACCAGGCTTTTCAAAAAGAGGAAGACATTATCAAGCTGCAGCAATTTTTTCAGCAATTGAAAAACAATCCGGACTATGAACTGGTATTGGCCAGTACATATCCCGGTGTGAAAATTGAAAAAGAAATTGTATCAACGTGAATCCGGTTCCTGCTATAAAAAAATAATATTATTCCCGTCCATCAAATAAATTTCCCAATCCACCTAACACACTTCCTTCTTCTTTGCGTTTATAAGTTCCGTAGGCAACGATTCTTCCGGCCAGCCGGCTGATGGGTAATGATTGTATCCACACTTTTCCGGGACCCTGCAGTTTGGCAAAGAATAATCCTTCGCCACCAAACATAAAGTTCTTCACTCCCTTTACAAATTCAATATCAAATTGCGTGGAGGGTGTATAGCCGACTACACAACCTGTATCAATTTTTAATATCTCGCCGGGTTTTAATTCTCTTTCTACAATAAATCCACCGGCATGTAAAAAAGCCATCCCATCACCTTCCAGTTTCTGCATAATGAATCCTTCGCCACCAAAGATGCCAACACCCAGTTTCCGTTGAAAGTGAATACCAACACTCACCCCTTTGGCGGCACATAAAAAAGCATCCTTCTGTGCAATGATCGTACCACCCAGTTGTTGCAGATCCAACGGAATGATCTTTCCGGTATAAGGAGCAGCGAAACTTATTTTCTTTTTACCATGACCGATATTGGTAAAAGCAGTCATAAATAAACTTTCGCCTGTTAACACTCTTTTTCCTGCGCTAACTAATTTTCCTAAAAATCCGGTTGGTGCCTGGGCAGATCCATCTCCAAAAATGGTTTGCATTTCAATTCCATCATCCATCATCATCATGGCACCGCTTTCGGCAATAGCTGTTTCCTGCGGATCGAGTTCTACTTCTACGAATTGTAATTCCTCACCATAAATTTTAAAATCAATTTCATGATTGTTGCGGGTTGTAGTAGGCATGGTTATTTATATTAATAGATGAATAGTTGACTTAACGTTTTCTGGTAACCTGCAATCCGTTGCCGTAGCTATTACATGGGTAGTGCTATTTTTCCTATACGGCATGGCATATTGTGCGGGCAAATTTCATGTATATTATGTGAAAACGTTTCGTTTTTACCTTTGCGTACTTCAAAAGTAAAGAGCGGTTTTTTCCATTCTTCCAGTAAGCAGTTCATATCAAATTGGGTAGTATCTGTTGCTGGTTTATTTAATCCAAAATCATTGATGATCGAGTAGCAACCTGGTTTCAGCATTACAGTCCGCTTTCCCGACGAGTCAAAAACAAGAGTGTCTATTATTTTTCTATTGCTTTCATTACAAGAACCCTTTATGATATAAAATTTTTCACCGAAAGGTATTTTTTTCTTTTCGAGTTCATCCAGTATATGTTGTGGAGGATTGGCGCCTCCGCAATAAGAACCGGTTTTTGTAATTATGATGCCTGTTAGTTGCTTACCTGGTTGTGTCATCACAACAGTACCAATAAGTATAGCCATTAATAAAAAACTGATTTTCATTATATAAATTTAATTATTATATAATAAAAAACACTGCGAAGAAGTTAATATTCTCCGCAGTGTTGCAAATAGATCAAATCTTTTCTATTCTTTTATTATTTTTTGTACTTGCTTATTGGCAAAACGGAAATAATAGATGCCGGCAGGCAGGCCATTCAGTTGCACCTGTTGTTGCAGCCCTGTCAATAAAACCTGCTTTACTACTGCTCCTCTGTTGTCCACAATAGAAATATAGGTGTTGATCAATGCATTATCCGTTACACTAACGATAACATCAGTTTTGGCAGGCAATGGATAGATCCTTATCCGGTCATCTTTCTCAGCCGTAATTGAGATAATGTAGGAGTAAGAATAGTTACCATTGCTGGTGTACATTTTTAACCGGTAATACGCCGTACCTGAATAACTTAAATTATCTGTTAAGCTGTATTGACTGGTCGATGTTGAATAGTTTACAGCCCCAATGTTGGTAAAGCGAATTCCATCAAGGCTACGTTCTACTTCATATCTATCAAGATTACCAATGCTGCTCTTCCAATTCAGGATATTCTTGTTGTTGGAACGTACACCGGTAAAGTCGTTATAGTATAATGGTAATGCTATTGCATCGTTACCAATAAAGAACCTGCTAAAACCGGTGAAGGTAGCCGTGAAGGAAGTGAATTCCGCATTTTGCGATACAGTGGTCGGTGCCGATACGGTATTAGCGGCAGTAGCTCCTCCAATCGAACCTGCACTTGTTTTATAGATCTTAAACGTTGTAGGAATGGCGCCATTCAATTCGGCGGTGGTCATATATAAAGTAATAGTATAAGCCGCTGTGCTACCGTTTGTAGTTGGCGTAATAGCCCACACTTTATTACTTCTTAAACCGCTTGCAAAAGGAGTAGTAACACCAACACCGTCATTTTCAACAGTTGCCGTTACACAACCCAGATCCTGTGAAGGGTCTTTTAGTTTAGCAATCACTTTATTATTGGCAGATAAGAAATCGTATTCAGCTGTCGCTGTTGGCAAACTTTCTACTTTCGTATTTCCTGCAACCGTTTCTATACCGGTACCGGGCTTGTAATGTTTAAATTTGGTAATTGGCCTGTAGTCATCCTGATAGAAGCTGCTTGTACCTAATGAACAGCCGTCAGTGCCACCTACCGAATTATTATCAACCACAAGAGAAGTTCTTACCCCTGCTCCTAATGCATCATTTTTCGCCCTGACAAAGTCAAAGCTTCCAAATACGATTGTATTGTCAAAACAATATTCCGTAACAATATTTGAAGAACCATCCCAAACAAAAGGAGTGCTGAATGTGAAAACATTATCACCGGTTGTTGTGCTATACGCTGCATTTGTATAGCAGGTTGTCTGGTTTGTATAGGATAAAAATCCAGATCCGGTAGTAGGAGCTGCCGTTGTGTGTCCCAGTTTAATATTAAAATTATTAAATGGATTAGTGCTGTTTTTTTGGAAGACATTGATGGTCAAGTTCTGTTATGTTGCTTCCTGCCACCATGCCTGCAGTTGTTAATTCACTGGCAAGATAAACAGTTTGAAACTTAGCATCCGTACTTCCATTTCCCCAAAATGGGCCAATGTCCACGTTGATATCACTAACAGAAGCACCAACAAAACTGTTAGCTGGAGTTGTGGGTGCTGCAATAGCCACATCACTATCTGTAATAGTTACTGCCAATGTTGGGTTTGCAGTACCAATACTGGATCCACCGCCGCTTGTTGAGAAATTTAGCGATATTGTTTCAGCACTTTCGGCAATGGCATCATCATACACTCTAATTGTAAATGCTTTGCTATCAGTAGTGCCATCGGGTATTGTAATTGTTTTACTTAATACACCATTTACCAATATATCAAAATCTTTTCCTTCTGTAGCGGTTCCACCGGCAACAGCTAATGTAACCGTAGCATCAGCACCACTAGGTGCACCATTAATTACAATAGCGGCAGGATAGTCAGTATAATTTACACATGTATTGGTAGTGAGACTTTTTTTCTCTGCCACCGTTATGCTTCCAATATTAAAGTTTACTTCAGGATTTAAATTGGCCGGAATAGTTGCACTGAATAAACCTCTGCCATGAGTAGCAGCTAATAAAGTTCTATCGCTGCTTCTATACTTCAACATATCTACTCTTACTCTGGCAAGACCCGAGCTGGTGATAGTCCATTGTGGAGTGCCTGCAGTAATATCATCACAACTCCATACACCTAATTCAGTGGCAGCAATTACCATTCTATGACTACGGGGATCAAACATTACCCAACGAACTGGCATATCCGGTAAGTTGCCAGTGATATCTGTAAATGTTGCTCCGGCTGCTGTTCCATTGGCACTTACATATATCTTACTACCTCCATAGTTAGAATAACTAACCAGCAAACTATCTTCATTGGTAGATCGATGTGTTACACAGGAAACAGAACCTGCTCTCGGCGTACCAGTAATAACGCCGGTATTTAAAGTGTTGGCATTATTAACACGGACTACACTACCATTATTCAAACCAAAATATACCCGGTTGGCTGTAAGTTTTGAAATGGATACATGCGTAACAGTAGCACCACTAAAATTTGTTACTACTTGTTTTGATCCTGTAGCCCCATTTCCCTGGGGGTTGGTCCATCTAAAAAATGAACTAAGACTATCTGCTCCATACATATTATTACCATCATAATCTGTAGGGTTTATAAAACTACCCCTGCCATTGTTTATAGCAGCCGATGGGAAAGTCACTCCACCATCAGTAGAAATGTAATAGTTATTATTTGTGTAGGCTGTTATTTGATGGTTGGGATTTAAAGGGCTGATATGGCAGAAACCGCCATCCCCACCTGAAACCTGGACAACATTATTTAATCCCGCATTGGTGTATTTATGGCTTCCATTATCCTGGCAACCATCCAAAAAATATTCTGTAGCTGCCGTTGGATGAATAGCTGTAGCGTACAATTGTGTTATATTAAGACCATTGTTTTTTGTAGTGTACAAAGGCCTGTTGGTACCCGTATTAAAATCTGTTGAATAATAAAGCCCGCCATCTGTTGCAAACAATGTTTTAGCGGAACTACCTCCAACATATAAAATGTTATGATGATCGGCATGTACGCTCTGATTTGATGAAAAGCCGGCAGCTTGTTCATTACCACCTAATGCCCACACACTTACCTGGTTCCAGGTAGCACCATTATCAGTGCTTTTACAAATATCGATTCCTGAAACTACCAACGTATTAGGGTCATTCGGATCAACCGCAGCAGATAAATCATACCATCCCTGCCCTGAACCTCCTTCTCTTGTAAACAATGGATAATTAACAGGCAAACTTTGCTGATCAATAATTTTTGGAACCGTTCTCACTGTCCATGTGTTGGTGCCTGCATTGTATTGCTGAATACTACGGCAGGCATTTTCAAAAGTAGCACCTGAAGCACTGCCACCTTGCAGTAATGCATACAAAACATTATTGTCAGATGGCGAAGCTGCCAGTTTTATCCTTGCCCATTGATCATTTGGCGCTTCGGGAGCTCCTCCTGCCACCGGTGGTGTAATGTTTATCCAGGTTCCTAAATTGCCTGCTGTAGCACCAGCCAGAGACTTATAAATACCTCCGTCATCAAAAATGCCTAATGAGGCATATAGATCACCATCTTTAGATACTTTTATATCAACACCTCTATTCGATGAAGATGTTCCGGTTGTTAATACCTGTGTCCATGTAGTACCACCATCTGCACTACGCATAATCCCCCTATTAGCAGCACTACTGCTACGAACAGCAGCATACAATTTACCGGTGTTATCAAATTCTAAATCTTGTACGTATTGAAAACTTGCAGTAGAAGCTAAAGCAGCCCAGGTAGTTCCGCCATCTGTGCTTTTAAATATTCCTAAGCCTTGTTGTGCATCATTGTTAAAAAAGCCTTCGCCAGTGCCAGCGTACATAGTATTTGGTGTAGAAGGATCCTGAATAATATCAGATATGGCCATATTATCCAGAAAATCATCAGCTTTTATCCAAACTGGAGCGGCAGCAGTTATATCATCTGTATGCCATATTCCTCCGCCTACACCGCCAACCCAAACTTTTTTGTGAGCTGCATCTCTTGAATCAATCATTACTGCTCTTATGCGACCTCCAATATTATTTGGCCCTCTTTCTTCCCATGCAATACCGGGTACAGCCCGGTTCTGCCCTTGCATTGCAAAAAGTTCATTTTGCCGTTGTATTGCAGTTAATAATCTTTCTCTTGGCACTATGCCGGTTGTTATGTCTTTCGTCCGTTCGAAGTCTTGTAAAAAGGCTTCATCAATACCTTGAGTTGTTGATTTCTGAATTGTTCTTGATGTGTTACATGCCGCTATTATAAGTAAGCAAATAATAGAGCTAAAGATTACTGAATTCTTTTTTAGGATTTGCATCGTGATTTTAAGTTGTTAGGTTTAAGTAAAAATAAGTACTGGTTTATTCCTCCATCGTTTTTAGCTAGAAAAGTCATCAATTTCTACACTCTGGAGGCTCTTTTGAAAAGGTTATAGAGAGAAATACACAAAATAAAAAATATACTTTTTTTGATAGGCGGATTTATTTCAGCAAATATAATTTAAAGTGTTTCATAAAAAGCTCTCAAATTCAACAAATTAGTTTCTCACTAACTATATATCGCAAGCTATTATACAAATGATGTTTAATTCCATTTCATATAAATTATTTACCTTATATTTTAATTTAGTTTATATTTCGATAAATGGTAAACAAAAAAAGCCTGAATTGCTTTTCTTTGCAATCCTCTAAAAAAATGTTTATGAAACAAAAATTAATGTTTCTAAGTGCCGTTCTACAATGTTTTTTCTGGCACTTGCAAACGGCCAGACAAAATTGATTGAAAAAGTAGAAAAACAGGGAGATGAGATCGTTATCCCTTACGAAAAATATCAACTTGCCAATGGGCTTACGCTGATCATTCATGAAGATCACAGTGATCCACTCGTACGAGTAGATGTTACTTACCATGTTGGCTCTGCAAGAGAAGAGATCGGCAAATCAGGTTTTGCCCACTTTTTTGAACACATGATGTTTCAGGGAAGTGATAATGTGGGCGATGAGCAACATTTTAAAATAGTAACAGAATCTGGTGGTACATTGAACGGAACGACGAACCGTGACCGTACTAATTATTTTGAAACGGTTCCTAATAACCAGTTAGAAAAAATGTTGTGGCTGGAAGCTGACCGGATGGGTTTTCTACTGGATGCCGTTACACAACAAAAATTTGAGATACAGAGAGCTACTGTAAAGAATGAAAGAGGCCAGAACTATGATAACCGTCCATATGGTCTGGCGTTTGAAAAATTATCGCAGGCAATGTATCCGTATGGCCATCCCTATAGCTGGTTGACCATTGGTTATGTAGAAGATCTTGACAGAGTGAACGTAAACGACCTGAAGAATTTCTTCCTACGTTGGTATGGACCTAATAATGCAACGTTAACTGTAGGTGGCGATGTAAATCCAAAAGAAGTAGTGAAGCTGGTCGAAAAATATTATGGATCTATTCCCCGTGGACCAGAAGTAAAGAATATGCCGAAGATGATTCCGGAATTAACAAAACATCGTTTTGTTTCTTATGTTGACAACTACGCCAGAGTTCCGGTTATGCTGCGGGCTTATCCAACTGTACCTAATTATGATAAGGACATGGCAGCATTGGATTGCTTGGCAGAAATATTAGGACAAGGAAATAATTCTGTGCTTTACCAGGAATTAGTAAAAAAACAACTGGCTTTAGCAGCAAGTGCCAATCATCAGAATTCAGAATTGTCCGGAGAGTTTATGTTTCAGGTAGTTCCTTATCCAGGAAAATCATTAGCATCGATGTATTATTTATTAGATCAGGCATTATTGAGTTTTGAGAAAAGAGGTGTAACAGATGAAGATATTGCCAAGTTCAAAGGGCAACAGGAGTCACAGGTTATCAATAGCTTGCAAAGTGTTTCCGGTAAAGTAGCTCAATTAGCAGCCTACGAAACTTTTGCCGGCACACCGAATATGATCGGAAAGGAATTAGCAATGGTTCGTTCAGTAACAAAAGAAGATGTGATGCGGGTTTATCATAAATATGTTAAAAAGAAACATTGCGTTGTGTTAAGTGTATTAACGAAAGGACAGGACAAATTAATTGTAGGCGATAATAATTACAAAGTAAATGAAGAAAGTTATACAGGCACCGGATTATGGATATAATGGTCTAAAATATGTAAAAGCAAAAGATAATTTCGATCGCAGCAATCAGCCACCTAGTGGAGCAAATCCAGTAATTAAAGTTCCTGCTTTCTGGACCAAAGATCTGGGTAATGGTATTAAAGCAATTGGTACAGAAAATACAGAGTTACCATTGGTTACATTTGTCGATAAAAGTACCTGGTGGCCATTTGATGCAGGCGAACAATCTTAGATAAAGCTGGTCTTTCATCTTTCTTCGCAGCTATGATGGGAGAAGACACAAAAAATAAATCAGCAGAAGATTTCAGTAAAGAATTGGAAAAATTAGGTAGCAGAATAAATGTTTCCAGCGGAACAGATGGCATCAACTTCCAGGTTTCCTCTTTAAAGAAAAATCTGAACGCCACTCTTGCATTGCTGGAAGAGAGAATGCTGAATCCGAAATTTACGGAAGATGCTTTCAGCAGATTGAAACGTCAATCATTGGAAAGCTTTAAACAAATAAAGTCACAACCTGCAGCTATTGCTTCTCTTGTATTCGATAAACTGAATTATGGTAAAGACAATATCCTTGGCATCAGCCAGCAGGGGACAGAAGAGACGGTAAAAACATTTACACTGGAAGATGTACAAAATTATTATGATAATAATATGGGATCACAGGGAGTGAATGTTGTAGTAGTGGGTGATGTTACAGAATCAGAAATTGTTCCGAAGCTTGAGTTTCCTTACAAAGCTTCCAAATAAAAAAGTTGCAATACCGGAAGTAAAAGCAACGAACAATGTAGAAAAAACAAAGATCTATTTTGTAGATGTAAAGAATGCAGCACAAACTGAGTTCCGTGTGGGAGATATTACTAATCTGAAATATGACGCTACTGGCGAATATTATCAAAGCATTTTTAACCAACTATGCATTAGGTGGCGCTTTCAACAGTCGTCTAAATCTGAACTTAAGAGAAGATAAAGGCTGGACCTATGGTGCCCGCAGCGGATTCAGTGGTGATAAATATACTGGTGAATTTCAATTTAGTGCTGGTATCAGAGCTGCTGCAACAGACAGTGCTTTGGTAGAAGTATTAAAAGAATTAAAGGAATATGCTGCCAACGGTATTAATGAAGATGAAATGAAGTTTATGAAAAGTGCATTGGGCCAAATAGATGCACAGCGTTATGAAACCGGCTTTCAAAAAGCAGGATTCATTGGCAGAATTCTGGAATATAATTTACCTGCCAACTATGTAGATCAGCAAAATGATATTACTGAAGAATATTACAAAAGCTGAAATAGATGCAGTTGCAAAGAAGTGGCTGAATATTGATAAGATGAATATCTTACTGGTAGGTGATAAAGAAAAAGTATTACCTACTTTGCAAAAATTCGGATTTGAAATCATTGAACTGGATATTGATGGTAATCCTGTTCAGAAAAAAGGATTCTAAAAATAATATGACTCTAGTACTAAAAAAACGTCCCTTATTCTATGGGACGTTTTTTTATTTTCAGATCTATTCGGTTCCGTAAAATTAATTTATTTCCCCTTCATCCAAACAACCACTGTACTACTGTTAAATTGTCTCGGTGTTTCTAATACTAATTCTTTATCACTCATCCCTGCAATAAGATAGGATGAGGTCAGCATCATTGGTCCCGATGCTCCGGGAAAATTCATATTACCTTCAGTATCCGGATAAGTGAATCTGAGCTTTATTCCAGGTCTTTTCTTTATCCTTCTGTTGTTCGTCAAATTTATAAACAGCATCCCAGGTTTTACCATCGTCAGTAATACGAAGTAACGTATCATTCACAAACTGAAGTATGAATTTCATTCTTTCTTCCTGGTATTCTTTTGCAAAATCATTCAACTCTTTCTCTTCATCAAACCATCTGTTCGGCTTTTCCTTATCCATTGTTGTTGCAAATGGAGACACCGTCCCTACCCGATCAGTAATAAATGTTTTTACCGGTTATTAGATTTTACAACTTCAGCAACTGAGGCTGGTGCCGGCAATGAGTTTTCTTTTTTTGCAGCACAAGCAATCAAGACGAATAACGGCAATAAATGCGAATACAATAACTTTTTTCATCTTTTGTTTTTTAATTTTTACAAAGATGCAGGGGAAAAGTTTCAGAAAAATACCCACAAGTGGGTAATTAAGAAGGAGATATAAAAAACGAAGCGGCCCCTAACCACGGAGCCGCTTCTTATAACCAAAACCAACCACCACTATTTAAGACTCTTTTTCTGTTTCTTTCGCTGCCTCTTTTAGTTCACCCATCCACACTTTTTTACCTTGCATTTTTCTTACCGCATACATTATGCCAACAAATATGAAGAAGAACGGACCTGCAAAACCTAGCAGGGCTATAAATCTTGTTCCGTAAAATTGTCCCATTGGTCGCTTTAATCTTTCCGCTATCAGGTACATACTTGGCACCATCACCAGCGTAAGGAAGAAGGAAAACAATAAACCAAAGATGATCGTCCAGCTTAATGGCCCCCAGAATACTACACTATCTCCACCAAAGAAAATATTTGGACGCAAGATGACTGAACAAACCAGCAAAATCAATATTGAATCCTATGGCCAACGGCAATAATCCTAATATGGTTGCCACGGCTGTAAGCAATACCGGAATGATCCTGATCTTACCGGCTTGTATTGCTGCTTCTCTTGTTCGCATACCACGGCCACGAAGCTCATCTGTAAATTCAATGATCAATATTCCATTCTTAATTACAATACCTGCCAGACCAACGATACCAACCAGTAACATGATCGTTGCAATCGTCATTCCGGTAATGGCATAGCCTAATAAAACTCCAATAACCGAGAAGAATATCTCTGTAATTACAATGAACGGCTTACTCATCGAATTAAATTGCAAAACCAATATCAAAAAGATAAGACCAATTGCAATCATAAAGGCCGTGCCTAAAAATGCCTGTGTTTCTTTTTCCTGCTCACTTTGTCCGCTCAGCTTTATTGTTACATCAGGCGGAATTTTTGAGATCTGTTTGAACTCATCGATCTTGATTTGTAACTCTGCATTCACCGGACCTACCATTGTAGGATCGGGCACATTACTTTGTAATTGTATAGTACGTTTTACATTTTTTCTTTTAATTCCACCTGCTGTATTGGTATAATCAATGCTTGCAACTGATGCTAAGTGGAATTGATTTTACCTGCTGCGTATTCATATCCATGAATGTGATACGCATATTCATCAGGTCGGTAATATTATTCCGCATCATTTCTGAATTACGAAGCTGAATTTTGTATTCATCTTCGCCATCTTTATCTTACTCACTTCTTTTCCAAAAACAGCGGTACGTAATTCCATACCAATCTGTCCGGTACTTACACCTTCCATCATGGCTCTTTCCCTGTTCACATTCACTGTTATCTCCGGATTCACCAGATCAATATCAGGTTGTAAATTTTCAATACCATCCACTCTGTTGGTATCTAAAAAGTTGAATAAATTTTTTGCAACCATAGAAATATTCTCAAAATCATCTCCCACCACTTCAATATTTACCGGCGGATCAGTTGGCGGACCTCCATCTTCCTGTGCTACTTCAACATTAGCACCTGGAATTCCTTGAACTACATCTCTTATCGCATCTTTATAGACCATCGTACTCTTGCCATGCCTTTTTTCATACTCTACAAATGACACCTGTATACGACCCAAATTGGATTGAATACTTCTGTTATTATCCCTTGGATTATTTGCACTTACTGCAACATTGGTAATAATACTTTCAACAATACTACCGGGTGCTCCAGGTTTATCTTTTTCTAAAACTTTTTCTACTCTTTTCTCCAATACGCTTGTAATACTATCCGTATACTTTACATCAGTACCTGCAGGCAATTTCAAATACACATAAACAAAATTGGGATCACCACTTGGGAAGAAGGTAGATTTATTTCCCCTCACCATTAATAAACCAACAGAGAAAGCAAAAATGCCAAACAAAGAAATAAATGCCCATATTGGTCGCTTACCAACCAATATCCATTTCAATAATTTTTCATAGCGGTTCATCAACTTAGGCAATGCTCTTTTCTGGAATCGATGAATGATGTCATTCAGCACATAAGCATTCAATATCATCAACAATGCCATTAATATTAAGAAAGTTGGCAATACCATGAAAACCGGGCAAATGCAATAAGATGCCTGCAATTGCAAAAACGAGGAACCATTTATTTTTAAAAATTGCCTTCTTTAGGCTTTTCATATTCCTTTCCTTCCGGTTTCATAAAGCTTACCGCAAACACCGGGTTAAAGAAAAATGCAACAATCAATGAAGCTGCCAGTGTAAGAATTAAAATCGTTGGCAGGTAGATCATGAATTTACCAATCAATCCCTTCCAGAATAATAGCGGAAAGAACGGTGCCAATGTGGTTGCGGTACCAGCTAATACAGGAATAAAAACTTCACCCGCTGCTTCTTTTGCACTTCGTTCTATCGGCACTTTGCCGTTATTATAAATCCGATGCGTATTTTCTATCACCACAATGGCATCATCCACAATAATTCCCAAACCAAACAATAATGCAAAGAGTACAATAAAATTTAATGTAACAGTACTACCAATAATACTATCTGCAATTGGTAAAAATAAAAATGCAACAAATACACTCAGTGGCACACTCAATGCTACAAAAAAGGCATTGGTAACACCCATAAAGAACATGAGGATCAATAGCACCAATACAAAACCGATAATGATCGTATTGATCAACTCGCCAAAAGAAGTTTTTGTTTGCTTGCTCTGATCGCCTGTAAATTCCACCCGCAGGTCTTTTGGCAACTCTTCCGTTTTCTGTAATTCTTCTACTGCTGTCTTTATCTTGTCTGCACATTCAATTAAATTTTCCCCAGCTCTTTTTACAATATTGAGCGTAACCACATTTTTCCCATCCAACCGGGCATAGCTATCTTTTTCTTTTATGGTATCTTTTATTTCAGCAATATCTCGTCAGATAAACAGATGCTCCCTGTGCACTGCTTCGTACGACAATATTCTGCATATCTGCAATAGAAGAAAACTGTCCTTTTACTTTCAAGGTCCGTTTCATATTACCCACCTCAATCAATCCACCGGTAATATCATTATTCTCCCTGCTGATGGCATTCTCTACATCCATAAAACTTACTCTTGCCGCTGTCATCTTATATGGATCTACATTTACCTGTATCTCTCTTTCCGGCGCACCTACAATTTCTGCTCTTGTAACTTCACTCAGTTCTTCAAACTTATCCTGCATTTTATCAGCATAAGCTTTCAGTTTCATTCCATCATAATCGCCACTGATATTTACAAACATGATCGGCATTTCGCTAAAAGCAAACTCCTGAACATCTGGTTCTGTTGTCAGATCCGTTGGCAGATCAGCTCTTGCTTTATCAATTGCATCTTTTACTTTTTGCTTGGCTATTTCTGTTTTTACATCTGTATCAAATTCCACAACAATCAAACTATAATCGGGCTGCGAAGTACTTTGAATCTTATTCACTTTGGCACCACTGATTCCTTTCAGTTGTTTTTCAATCGGTCTTGTTACCAGGTTTTCAATATCCTTTGGCGAGTTACCTACATACACTGTAGCAACAGAAATGGTTGGCACCACAATATCCGGAAACTGTTCCTTCGGCATACTGTTGAACTGAATCAATCCATATACAGTAATAAGAATTGCAATGATGTAAACTGCAGTTCTGTTATTTACCGCCCAGCTTGTAGGACCAAATTCTTTGAACTTATCTTTTATCCCTTCAAATATTTTCATCAGAAATATTTTATATTCGTCAATTTATTTTTGTTTACCAGCGTCTGAATCACTTTTCAACTTTCGTTGTCCCGATATTTTCGGGACTCCGTTCATCGCCTGCACGTCCGTACCTTTAGCGAAGGCGGGTCCCAATCGCTATACAACATTTTTTATCTGTTCGTTGTTACTACCTGCCCATCATACACTGTTTGATAACCGACTGTAATTATTAACTCACCACCCGATAACCCACTTTTTATTTCCATCAATCCATTGTATGCTTCACCTGCAATAACTGTTTTCTTTCGGGCAATCATTTTGTCGCCTGACTCTTTTCCATTACAAATACATACTTCGAGTTTTCATCACTCTGCACCACATTGATCGGAACAGCTACCGCCGCTTTTGCTTCGTAATCCAGAATTTTCATTGTTGCTGTCTGATTGGGTTTCAACGTTGGATCAGAAGGAAGTTTTGCTTCAGTAACAAATGATCTGGTGTTAGGATTAATGGAAGCACCTACTACACTAATGGTAGATGTAAATGGAGGTTTACCAGATTCTGGTACTATCAACTTCTACTTTTTCTCCTTTCTTCACTCTGGCTATATAAGTATCAGGTACATAAGTAACGATTTTAAAATTTCCTGTATTGACAATTCTGATACCTGCTCCTGGCATAGCTGCACTTTGTGGAGAGAAAAATTCTCCCACTTTTACATTCATCTCATCAATCACACCACTGATGCCTGCATATACATTCGACATATTTACCTGCTCCTGCGCCATTCCTACCTGTGCCTGTGCAGCTTTTAACTGACTTTGCAGTGCATCCACATCTGCTTTTGCATTGATCACCTGTATTTCTGCACCAATATTTTGTTTCCATAAATTCTGGTAACGTTCATAAACTGTTTGTGCCTGCGCCACTCTTGCTTTTAATACTCCTGTTTGCTGTTGTGCAGCAATTACTGCCTGTCTTGCTATTGCATCATCCAGTTTTAAAAGCAATTGTCCTTTGCTTACACGGTTTCCTAATTTTGCATAGACAGCTTTTACCTGTCCGCCTTGTCCGGATGGAGCAACATAAGCAATACCTTCAGCATCGATCTTTCCTTGTAGTTCGATATAATGTGCAAAATCCGCAATACGTAATGTATCTACAGATACTAATTTTTGTACCAGCTTTGCTGCTTCAGGATCAGCTTTGGCAATTGTTCTTCCAGTTTACGGATATCAGCATCCAATTCATTTTTTTCTTTCTTTAGCTTTTCCAGTTTCACTTTCATGTCGCCGATCTCACCCTTTTTGTCTTTTGCACCTGCACCGCAGGCCACGAGCATAACTGCAAGGATGACTGCAAAAGGAAATTTTTATTAGGTTATTCATATACTTCTATTTTATAAGCTTTTGTTGATTGTTGTTTTATCAGAGTTTACCCGTTGCTTTCATAAAGTCAACTTTTGAAATGATTGCATCGTACAAAGCAGTGATATAATTCGTTTGTGCTGTTTTCATTTCTGTCTGCGCCGTATTGATTTCCATTTGTGAACCGGTGCCCATTTCATATTTCTTTTTTGTCTGTTGAAATATTTTTTCGGCCAGTTCCATGTTCTTTTTTTGAAAATCCATTGTAGTAATAGCAGAATTGAAATTATTCTTCGCCGCCATTACTTCGTTATCAATAGAAAGTTTCATGGCCTCGATCTGGTTATCAATTTTTTGCACTTCCAGTTTTGCCTGCTCTATTTTTGATTTGGTAAAAAACCCGTTGAAGATGGGGATCGCTAATTTCAAACTTACATTTGAAATGGTAAACCAATCACCTTTTCCAACAAAATCCCATTGATTACGTTGTGCATTTTTAGCATACAAAGCGTTTAAACTTATGGTAGGTATCTGACTAAGCTTATAGCGACGGATATTATATTCATTTAATGTTTTACCCAACTTAATGTATTGAAAATCTTTGCGGTCATCATAGGTATATACGCTTTTCTCCAGCATCCCTTCTCTAATTTCGTCATCGGTAAGTTTATCTGTAAGTACTAATTCGTCTGAAATTGGCATGCCAATCAATACTTTTAATCCATAGTATCCATTCGAAATAGTATTCAGAACTTTTCTTTTCTCTGTTTGTAAATTGGTTAACTGTACACTTACTTTATCTATGTCTAATTTTTCTGCAAATCCATTGTCATAAATGATGCGGGTATCTTTTAATAATTTATCAATAAGGGTAATATTAGCATCCAGCAATTCAACCTGGGTTTTGCTGACTACCAGTTGATAATAGATCTTATAAATATTTGCTTTAATCATTTCTTCCGTTACTTCTGCATTCTTCTTTCTGAATTCAACAGCAGCATCTCTGGCTATCAACCCAACAAATACCTGACCATCAAATAACAATTGCTGAAGACTGATGCCGGCAGTCGTACTGAATTTGGTTCCGAACTGTGCTGCAATAAATCCAAAATCATCCGGCATTACAATAGGCTGTCCGTTACCATCCTTAACCCCCTCATCAATTAATACCTGATAAGTAGCGGGAGAAATAAAGTTGGGAATTACCTGCGTGGCCACATTTGGATTATAGACTGTTTCAAAACTTGCATTGATACGGGGTAGTGCGTTGGATGTAAATTCCCGGTTTTGTTGTACTTGCAACTGCACATCCACCAATGCATTTTTAACATTTACATTATTCTTTTTAGCATAGTCAACTGTTTGTTGAATACTAAATTCATGCTTTGCTGATTTTGCAGCTTCAGGTTTTTGTGCCAATAACGTTGCCGGCAATAAAAACAAACCGGATAGTATAACAAGTCTGTTAATGTCTTACTCTCTTCATGCGAAAGGTTTTTTTGTCGTTGTTCATTATATTTTTGAATCAGTTTATGCCCTTTAACAGTGGCTAATCCATAAGTAAAATTTTCAATAATAAGTTCTGATGTAGTTGCCAGGTTATACTTACCCGGAGGGAATACAGATACATTAAATGGGATCATCATTGATTCAATCCGGTATTTCGACATCACGTCTATATCAATATCTGAACGATATAGCTCTTCTTTTATCCCCCACTCAATATTATTGTTGATTACTTGCAAAAGAAATTTGTCTTTATGATTTCTGAAACGCTGGTATGCTTTGTGATGAAATTTTTCAAGGTCGTAAAGCAACATTGGATTCATATTGCTGAACTCTTCCATGATGCGTTCCATTGTTATAAAAATTTCATGAATCGCATTATTCGCTTCACTCTTACAACTCTGACAGTCTTCCTGAATTTTATTGATATGCAGCTCTACCACCGCATCTACCAGTTCATCTTTATCTGCAAAGTATTGATAAAGTGTTTTTTTAGACATACCAAGGTTATTGGCAATATCGTCCATCGAAACAGAGCGGATCCCAAATTGCATAAACAGCTCTTCCGCCTTAAATAATATTCTATCTTTTGTCTCCATATTTCAATCCCGATAATTTCGGGAGGGGCAAAACTAAGGAAACTTTAATCGTAACCAAAGTTTCCATCCTTGTTTTTTTACCGTTCACCAGAATTTTCACCGAATTCACAGCCATATTTTTTGAGCTACCTTAGCTTGTAAATCAACTTATGAGTAAGGCTATAAAACCACAACCAAAGAGTACTTTAAAACAGGTTCTCCGCTTTTTTGTTCAGGGATTGATTATTCTGGCACCGATTGGCATTACCGGGTATGTACTTTATTGGCTTTTTGACCTGGTGGATGGTATTCTACGGCCTTTTGTTAATATTCCAGGGCTTGGGTTTGTCATAATTATCCTTTTTGTCATATTGGTAGGGTGGGTCAGCTCCACATTCTTAATGGGTAGTTTTATCAATTTCTTTGATCAATGGATGGAAAGAACACCCGGTATTAAATTCATTTATACTTCTACAAAAGATTTTTTTGAAGCATTTGCTGGTGATAAAAGAAAATTCAATAAAGCCGTAATGGCCAGTGTTTTTTCGGAAGATGTCTGGATCATTGGATTTCTTACCGATGAAGAAATGCAGAAATTCGATATGGGAGCCGATAAAGTGGCCGTGTATGTACCACAGTCTTACAATTTTGCGGGACAGTTATATATTTTACCAAGAGATAAGGTTAAAAAAATAGAACATATCACTTCCGGTGAAGCCATGAAATATGCAGTAACTGGAGGTGTGGTAGACCTGGATGCAGAAAGAATTGAAAATTCTAAAAACGAAGAGCATAAATAGAAGTGAAAAAGATTTTTCTTTTACTACTATTTTCTTTTGTTGCACAACAATGCTTCTGCTGGGGTTTTTATGGTCATAGAAAGATCAATCACTATGCTGTTTTTCTGTTGCCTCCTGAAATGATGGTTCTCTTTAAACCACAGATCGAATTTCTATCCGAACATGCAGTAGACCCCGATAAAAGAAGATATGCGGTACCTGAAGAAGGCCCCAGACATTATATAGATATTGATCATTATGGAAAATATCCATATGATTCTTTGCCAAGAAAATGGGATGATGCAGTTGCAAAATTTTCAGAAGACACACTAAAAACATATGGCATTGTACCCTGGTGGTTACAAACGATGTTGGGCCGTCTTACCAATGCGTTCAAGGAAAAGAATCAGGCCATGATCTTAAAATATTCTGCAGAGATCGGTCATTATATTGCAGACTCCCATGTGCCATTACATGCCAGCTCCAATCATAACGGACAATTTACTGATCAAAAAGGTATTCATGGATTTTGGGAGAGTCGTATCCCCGAATTACTTGCCGAAAAGGACCCGACAATGTGGGTGGGATTTTTTTATTGGCAAAGCGGAGTATATCAGTAATCCTGCAGATTTTATCTGGAAAAGAGTTTTGGAAAGTGCCGCAGCCGCAGATACGGTTTTAAAATTTGAAAAAGAACTGACAACTAATTTCCCCGGCGATCAGAAGTATTCATTTGAAGAAAGAAATGGTATAACTATTCGTCAATATTCATCTGCATTCACCATTGCATATGACAGGATGATGAAGGGTATGGTAGAAAGAAGAATGCGGCAATCCATTTTTGCGGTGGCTTCATTCTGGTATACTGCATGGGTAAATGCAGGTCAGCCGGATCTTAAAGAATTTATCCAATAAAGAATTTTCTGCAGAAGACCTGAAAGAATTTGAAAAGCCTCAATAATACCTGGAAAAACTCATCGATTAAAGGACGGGAACATGATACCCCCTAACCTTCCGAAGTAAATTCGGAACAAGCTCTAAAGGGGAGTAAAAGAACAATAAGTCTGAACATGTATTTCTTACATTTGCATTCAAATGAAAGAACAAGAATTTGCTAATTCCCCCTTTAGGGGGATAGGGAGTATTCACAATTTCAATGCTGGCCCTTCCGTACTACCAAAGGAGGTTTTTGAAGAAGCCAGCCGGTCAGTTATAAATTTTAATGACACAGGTTTATCCATTCTAGAGATTGGGCATCGGACACCACTTTTTGAACCAGTAATGGCTGAAGCCAGAGCTTTGGTAAAAGAATTAATGGGTTTGGATGACGATCATGAAGTTTTATTTCTGCATGGAGGGGCTACTACACAGTTTATGCAGATACCTATGAATCTTTTGAATGAAAATGAAATAGCTGCTTATACTGAAACAGGCACCTGGGCTAATAAAGCTATTAAAGAAGCAAAATTTTTTGGCCATGTAGAAATCGTTGGCTCTTCCAAAGCTGACAATTACACTTCTATTCCAAAGAACATTATTACGCCGCCTACTGCTGCCTACCTGCATATCACTACCAATGAAACAATAGCTGGAACACAATGGCATACGCTACCCTATGATTCGCGGAGTACCATTGGTGGCGGACATGAGCAGTGATATTTTTAGTCGTGTACTTGCATTCAACAAATTCGATCTGATCTATGCCGGTGCACAGAAAAACATGGGTGCAGCAGGCGTCAACCTGATTGTCATCAATAAAAATATTCTTGGAAAGGTTAAAAGAACAATCCCCACCATACTGGATTATCGGAATCATATCAATGAAGCAAGTATGCTGAATACGCCTCCTGTTTTTGCAGTGTATGTCGCTATGCTTACATTAAGATGGTTAAAGAAAAAAGGTGGTGTTTCAGTGCTGGAAAATGAAAACAACGCAAAAGCAACTTTGCTATATGAAACGCTTGATACATTACCACTATTTAATGGACCCGTTCGAAAAGAAGATAGAAGTAAGATGAATGCAGTCTTCACTATAAAAGACAGTTTGCTGGAAAAAGAATTTCTCGAAAGATGTAAAGGGGAAGGAATGGTAGGCGTAAAAGGTCATAGAAGTGTTGGTGGATTCAGAATTTCTATGTACAATGCCCTTTCACTGGATAGTGTAAAAGCAATTACTGATCTGATGAAAGATTTCGCAAATAAAAAAGGATAACAAAAATGGCAATAATTAAACCGTTCAATGCGCTGAGACCAAAACAAGAACTATGCACAAAAGGTCGCTTCAAGACCATACGATGTATTAAACAGCGACGAAGCAAGAGAAGAAGCAAAAGGAAATCCTGTTTCCTTTCTGCACATAACCAAATCTGAAATTGATTTACCAGCAGATACCGACAGTCATAGCCAGGAAGTGTATGATAAAGCAAAAGAAAATCTGGTAGATTTTATTAATAAAGAGCAATATCCTATTCAGGGAAGATAAAGCCTGCTATTATATCTATCAACTTATTATGAATGGAAGGTCACAAACGGGATTGGTATGCACTTCTTCAGTGGATGATTATTATAATGATATAATAAAAAAGCATGAGTTTACCCGTCCTGAAAAAGAAAAAGACAGGATCGACCATATGACCACGATCAGGGCACAAACAGGTAATGTATTTCTTGCCTATCGTGATGTTGATGAATTAAATCAATTAGTTGAGAATTGGAAGTCGAACAACCAACCTGTTTATGATTTTACGGCTGATGATGATATCCGTCATACCATCTGGATCGTTAATCAGGATGAGGCAATTGAAACAATAACTAATTTATTCAGTACAAATGTTCCTTGCACTTATATTGCTGATGGACACCACAGAGCCGCATCTGCTGCCAAAGTAAGTAAGCAATTCCCCGATAGTGAAGATGCCAACTTTTTTTTAACGACTATTTTCCCTGCCAGCGAATTAGCAATTCTTGACTATAATCGGGTGGTGAAGGACTTGAACGGATTATCATCCGAAAAACTATTTGCCCGTTTGCAGGATGACTTTTACATTACGCTTAGCACAGAACCAGTAAAGCCTTCCCAGTTACATGAATTTGGAATGTACCTGGAAGGTCAATGGTATATTCTTACCTCCCGTGAAGGAACTTTTACGGATGATCCGATAGGAATCCTTGATATATCTATTCTCTCCAAAAATGTTTTAGAAAAATTATTAGGAATAAAGGATCAGCGAACCGATAAAAGAATTGATTTTGTCGGTGGTATCCGTGGATTAAAAGAATTAGAGAAAAGAGTGGATAGTGGTGAAATGAAAATTGCCTTCAGCCTATACCCCGTTACCATTGAACAATTGTTTGATATTGCCGATAGCGGCAATGTAATGCCACCTAAATCTACCTGGTTTGAACCAAAATTGAGAGATGGCTTACTGACTCACCTTATTTAACAAATTGCTCTCCTTAAATATTTGTTATTTTGCAACAGAGGCGTTACTTCTAACGTCTCTTGTTTTTTAAACCACTGCATGAATTGTGCAGATAAACACAAAATACCTTTTAATGAAAAAATATTTTTTCTTACTTCTCATTTTAATAGCCTCCATTTTTGTTTTTGCACAACCTGAAGACTCAAAAACACTACAGGAAACTGCCAGAGCATTTATGCAAACCGGCGATTATGATAATGCCATTTTGGTGCTTACCCGGGCTTTACAGAATGACAAGAATAATCTGGATCTGAAGAAAGACCTGGTAATGTCATATTACCTGAAAAGAGACTACCAAAAAGCATTGTCTGGTGCTGAAGAATTGATAAACCGGAATGATGCCGATGTAATGTCCTTTCAGATTGCCGGAAATGTTTACAAGGCGTTGGAAGAAGTAAAAGATTGCGAGAAAATGTATAAAAAGGGATTAAAGAAATTTCCAAAAAGCGGTCCTTTGTATAGTGAATATGGAGAATTACTTTTTGCTGTAAAAGATTTTTCAGCAATCCAGCTTTGGGAAAAAGGAATCGAAGTTGATCCGGGTTATAGTGGCAATTATTATAATGCTGCGATGTACTATTTCTATGCAAAAGACAAAGTATGGAGTCTGCTGTATGGTGAGATATTCATCAACATGGAAAGCCTTTCTGAAAGAGGTACTGCAATGAAACAACAATTACTACAGGCCTATAAAGAAAAATTATTTGCCGATTCAGACATGATGACGGGAGAAGAAAAAAATAAAAGTGAGTTTGCCAAAGCTTTTCTTACCAGTATGGGTAAACAGGCTTCTCTGGCGAATAAAGGACTTACAACTGAAACGTTGTCCATGATCCGTACAAGATTTATTCTGGATTGGTATGCAACTAATGCAACAAAATTCCCTTACCGGTTATTTGATTTCCATAAGCAGTTAATTGCTGAAGGACTCTTTGATGCTTATAACCAATGGTTGTTTGGAGCCACTGAAAACCTTGCTGCATTCGAAAACTGGACAAAAACACATACCGAAGAGTATACCGGATTCAATGCCTTTCTGAAAAACAGGATCTTTCGGATGCCACCAGGTCAATATTATCAGGTACTATAAACTTATAATTACAGTATAGCAGGCTCCGGTGAATTTTACCGGAGCTTTTTTTATGTCTAATTTTTACTTAAATTGTCAATTAGTTAACGCCTGATATTCTCACTAAACAACGATTGCACATGACTGAGCCAAAAAGACTTTTTGATTGTATTAGATTACAACCTGGAACGAAAACCATTGGAAGATATGCTCGCAGGTAAAGAAGCAGGTCAATGGAAAAAATACAGTACTGAAGAATGTAAAAAGATCATTGATGACTTAAGTGCAGGTTTACTGAGCCTCGGTATCGGTTGTGGAGATATGACAGCAGAAGGCAGAGACAAGGTAGCAATCCTTTGTAAAAATCGTCCGGAATGGATCATGCTTGATCTGGCAGTACAACAAATCGGCGCCATTCTGGTTCCAATTTATCCTACCATCAATATAAATGAACTTGCATTTGTATTAAGCGATGCACAGGTAAAAATGGCTTTTGTAAATGATGAAGAGCTATACTTGAAAATAGCAAGCCTGAAAGAAAAAGTTCCCAGCCTTAAAGATATTTTTACGTTTGAACATGTACAAAATGCAAGATATTGGAAAGAAGTAACAGCATTAAGTACTGCTGAAGGAATAGCTGCAGCAAAAAAAATTGCTGCTACTATTGAATACGAACATTTGGCTACTATCATTTATACTTCAGGAACTACCGGAACTCCCAAAGGGGTTATGCTTTCGCATCGTAATATCCTTTCAAATGTAATAGCCAGTTCTCCCTGTTTCCCTCCGGGAGATAATCTCCGTTCATTGAGTTTTTTACCACTGAATCATATATTCGAAAGAATGGTTACTTATCTCTATCTGTTTAATCAAACGGCTATCTATTATGCAGAAAGTTTAGATACCATTGGTGACAATCTGAAAGAAGTAAAACCAAGCATGTTTACCACCGTTCCAAGGTTGCTCGAAAAAGTATATGATAAGATCATGCAGAAAGGCAATGAACTTTCTGGTATTAAGAGAAAACTTTTTTTCTGGGCGCATGGACTGGCAGAAAAATTTGAGATCAATAAAAATCAGGGGAGTTTGGTATAATCTTCAATTGAGTATTGCCAATAAACTAATATTTAATAAATGGAGAGATGGGCTTAGGTGGCAATCTTAAATGTATTGTAACCGGTGGTGCAGCCTGCCAGGTTCGGCTTATCCGGATTTTTACAGCAGCAAGAATTCCTATTATGGAGGGATATGGTTTAACAGAAACTTCCCCTGTAATATCAGTGAACAGATACGATGAAATTGGAAGACGATTTGGTACAGTTGGGCCGTTGATCGAAGGGGTGGAAGTAAAAATTGCAGAAGACGGAGAAATACTTTGCAAAGGACCCAATGTAATGATGGGGTATTATAAAAGACCCGATCTTACGGCGCAGGATATTACTGATGGATGGTATCATACTGGAGATATCGGCATTCTTTCAAATGATAATTTTTTAAAAATTACTGATCGGAAAAAAGAGTTATTTAAAACCAGTGGCGGAAAATATGTAGCTCCTTTGGCTATTGAAAATAAATTGAAAGAATCTCCCTTCATTGAGCAGGTAATGCTTATTGGTGCTGACAGGAAATTTGTAAGTGCATTGATCGTTCCTTCTTTTCCAAATCTGAAAGATTGGGCAAGAAAAAATGGGTTACCAGAACTGAGTCATGAAGATTTACTCAGAAATGCCAAAGTAATGGAAATGCTTAAAGAGTTGGTTGAAAGCTTTAATAAGTTTTTCAATCATGTAGAACAGGTAAAGAAATTTGAATTACTACCTGATGAATGGAGTGTTGATACAGGCGAACTTACACCTAAGATGTCGCTGAAAAGAAAAGTAGTGATGGAAAAATACAGAGATGTAATTGAAAGAATCTATTCCTGAGCTGACCTTAATTTTTTTCTTTTTTAACTGATGAATCTCTTTTTCCACGTTGCAGCATTTTTTGCACCATGTCGTCATATTTTTTCTGCATATCCCCGCTAAACATTTTCCTTACGGTTCGAAAATGATTAACAGTAAGTTTATCTGCACGGGTTTGTTTCTCAGCAATGCTGTTTGTATATACCGTAACAAGACTATCATTCAGCGTTTCTTCTTTCATCAAATTAAAAAGGGTTTGTCTTGTAGCACGGATGGAATCAAACAATGGACGGATGGTACCAAAATGTACAGTTCTTAAACTATCAAATTGTTTTTTCTGGCTTTCATTCATACCAAGTTCATTCACCATTTTGTCAAATGGAGATTTGCCATCTCTTGCTGTAGGTTTTTTATCTTTTCCCATTACCAGAAAAGCCACTAATGTAATATTGGCCAGCAACAAAAGAACAACTGCAATTGTAAGAAATTTATTAGTAGAGTTTTTCATTATTCTTATTGATTGATCTCATAGGTGAGATTGGAATTGATGCTGTATTCAGAAGCAATAGATTGCATCGTATCTGTATCAGTAATGTTCGTTTCAGTGGATGAACCTTTCAATAAAACAGCCGCATTCACGGCAAGTACAAGTAATAGAACACCCAAAATATAAACCGGGCGAAGTACCCATGATCTGCGTGGTTCTAGCTACCAATTCCTTCTCCATCCGGGCTTTTAACCGGGTATAAAAGAAATCTGGCGCAGAAGCCCTCTGGACATTATCCAGACTGCCGATTATTTCTTCAATTTGTTTATTTCTTTTATTTTCCATGATACATAGTTTTTGACGTTATTAGCCTTCAAAACCTTCGTCATTAATTTATCTTACTCCACTTCTTTTTCAAGTATTTTCCTCAAGATTTAGCTTAGCCCTGTGCATTAATGATTCTACAGCCGGAACAGAAGTCTTCATTGTTTCGCTAACTTCCTGATAACTAAGATCTTCCAATTTATGCAGGGTAAATGCTATTTTCTGGTTTTCTGGCAGTTTTGCGATGGCTTTAAACAATTTCGCCGCATTTTCTTTTCTGTCCATCGTCACCCCCGGATGATTAAAATCAGGTATTTCATAAATTGGCTCATTTCCATCATCAAAAAGACGTTGCATAAACCCAAACCTTTTTTTGCTTTTGCGGCTTCGTCAAAAGATCCAATGACCTTGTTGTAGCTATTCTGTACATCCAGGTAGACAATTTGGATTCCCCTTTAAAACTATTAATAGACCGAAAAACCTGTATAAAAACTTCCTGCGCCACATCTTCCGCATCTTCTGCATTCTGTACAATACTAATAATCGTATTATAGATCCTATCCTGGTAAGTGCTTACCAAAAAACGAAAAGACTCTTCATCTCCATTTCGAAGTCCTTGTATTAATTCTGATTCAGTCAACAGTTGATAGGTTTGATTTTTGACGCTGTAACTTACGAAAACATGTGCTGTTTCCTATATTTGCACACTCTTGCAATTTCAGAGTCTGGTCCGTAGTCCCGACGTTGTTTTACAAGTCGGGATGCTGATAAGCGTAGCTTCGTCAGCATTCAATGATAAAGGTTTTTATTGGCCCGTAGTTCAATGGATAGAATAGAAGTTTCCTAAACTTTAGATCCAGGTTCGATTCCTGTCGGGACTACAAAAGAGCAGCATATTAACTGCTCTTTTTTCATTTGACCCCTATTTACTTTTTTCTTTTAACTTTTTTTTCCGGGAAACCATCAACTGCGTCTTTCTAATCCGTAACCGACGTTGTGCATTATCCACCGCTTTTAAAATTGCGTCTTCAAAAATGGAAGAAGTAGCTTTTACATACTCATCTTTACCTGGAATATTGATAATTATGCTACACTTAATTACTTCTTTGATCTTACTGTTATCTTTTTCCACTGTTACTTCTGCAGATATAATTTCCTGATGCAGTTTTTCCAGCTTCGACACTTTCGCAATAATAAAATCTTTTAATGAGGCACTTGGCTTAAAATCCGGTGTTTGAATAATGATCTTCATATTCTTTTTTATTTTCTTCAATAAATGCTGAAGTATGCAAATATCAGAATTACTGACGTAAGCAATTATGATAATAATAAGGCATTTTCCTGACATCTGTTATATTTGCAGTCCTCCGGAACATACTCCGGTTAAAATTCCAAAAATGAAATTTTACAATCTATTAATTAAATACCGGTTCTGGCTTGGGGTCGTTTTGATCGCATCAGGTGGTTTTATTAATTATTCAGCCGGTTTCTGGCCTGCGTTTCCTTTATACCTTGTTGGTTTAATATTAATTGCTGGCCATATCTTTTTTGGTCCTCTTCGTCTTATCCAGGAGTATATGGAAAATGGTGACATGGATGGAGCAGAAAAAGTGCTGGCTTCAATTAAGTATCCTAACCTCCTTTACAAACCTATCCGTTCTGTTTATTTTACCTTGAAAGGCAATATCGCTATGATGAAGCAGGATTTTGATGGCGCTGAAAAAATGATGAAAAAAGGTTTGGACCTTGGCATGCCCATGAAAGAAGCTGAAGGTGCCAGCATGTTGCAAATGGGGATGATCTTATATGCAAAAGAATGATCTGAAACAGGCAGAGAGCTATATCCGCGGAGCGATCAGAAAAGGATTACCAGATAAAGAAAACGAAGCAGCTGCCTATTTACAGATGTGCAGTCTGATGATGAATAAGAGAGAGTTCCGTGCTGCTAAAGATTTTTTCAGAAAAGCTAAAGCATTAAAGCCAACCACTTCTCAAATTGTTGATCAGATCAAACAGATCGAGAAATACATTTCGAGAATGCCGGGATAATAAAAATTATTTTATTGAGAGAAAGGTTGGCAAGAAATTGTCAACCTTTTTTATTTTATGACCCATTGACCAAACATCTCTTCCACTTTCTTAAACCGAAAATCAAATATTCCCTGTAACTGTTTTCTCACAAATAGGGTATTTGCCAATCGCCCTAAAAACCACATCGGGTTTTTATAATGGATAATGTCCGTCATTTCAACTCCCCCATCAATTGCTTTGAAATGATGCTGGTGATGCCATAAACTATAGGGGCCAAATCGTTGTTCATCAATAAAATATTGTTTGTCTTTTACCTGTGTAATTTCCGTCATCCAATACAAGGGAATGCCCAACACCGGCTTTACCGTATATTCAATTATTTGACCTGCATACATTGTATCACCTTGATGTTTTGAGATGACTTTAAATCCCATATTCGAAGGAGTAATAGCCTGCAGATTAGCCGGATTAGAAAAGAAAGCCCATGCTTCATCAAGCGAAATAGGGATTTTTTGTACAGTTTTGAGAGAATGTGCCGCCATGGAGATTATTGATTTAAATTCGTTTGAATAACCATTTACACAATAAAAAGTTCAGTGAATAATGTCATTTAACAAAGAAAGGCTGGAATTAAAATTCAAAGAGGAGTTTGAAAAATTAAACCCTGAGCAGCAACAGGCTGTAAGTACTATCGAAGGACCTGTCATGGTAAATGCCGGGCCGGGTACCGGTAAAACACAGATACTTGCTTTACGCATAGCCAGTATATTACAACAGACAGATGTTAATCCTACTAATATTCTTTGCCTGACTTATACCGATAATGGTGCCATTGAAATGCGAAACCGCTTGCTGAAAATCATCGGCAGTGCTGCTTACAATGTTCGCATCCATACTTTTCACTCTTTCTGTAATGAGGTAATACAGGATAACATTACCTATTTTGGAAAGCTGAATCTTGCCCCAATTGGTGACCTGGAAGAGATTGCCCTCTTTTATAAACTAATTGACAGCATTGAGAAAGATAATCCGCTGAAACGCTTTCGGGGCGAAGTGTATTACGAAAAAGACCGTCTGAAATCATTATACAGTTTAATGAAGAAAGAAGCATGGTCGCCTGTTTATTTGAATGAACGCATTGATGCATACCTTGCAGAGCTCCCTACCAAAGAAGGTTTTTTTTATAAGAGAAAATACAAAGAGTTTAATGCCGGCGATCCGAAGCCTGCTGCCATAACCGATGAAAAAGAAAAAATGGAAATGTTGCGGGCAGCGGCAAATCTTTATCACAGGTATAATGAAATGATGACTGCCGAAAGCCGTTATAATTTTGATGATATGATCTTGTGGGTACTTGATGCCTTTGAAAATAATAATAATTTATTACTCGACTACCAGGAACGGTACCAGTATTTTTTAGTAGATGAATTTCAAGATACAAGTCGTTCTCAAAATTTATTATTGCAACATCTTACCAGCTATTGGGATGTACCCAACTTATTTGTAGTAGGCGATGCTGATCAAAGTATCTATTCTTTTCAGGATGCCAATGTTGAAAATATTATTGAAGTAGAAAATAAATATGCTGACGACCTTACCAGGATCAATCTGGTCAAAAATTATCGTTCCACACAAAATGTATTAGCTGCTGCCCACCGGTTGATCAGCAATAATAACCTCCGTACTATTCGTCCGGAAAATGATAAACCATTGATTGCGGCCAATAAAAATCTGAAAGGCATCTCTATCGAGCCAGTAATTACTGAATATGCAAATCCTGCACAGGAAGCTATTGATGTGGCAATGCAGATAGAATCCTTAGTGCAACAGGGAATCAGCGGCAAAGAGATAGCAATTATTTACCGCAACCATGCGCAGGTAGTAACCATTACTACCATGCTGGAGGGAAAGAAAATTCCTGTGAACTCAAAAAGGAAAATTGATATCCTGCAATTACCGTTTATTCAAAATGTACTTTTAATTCTAAAATGGATTGAAAAGGAGAAATACATTCCTTACAGTGCTGATGATTTATTGTTCATGCTTTTGCATAGTGATTTTTTCCGGTTACCGCCATTGGAGATTGCTAAACTGAGTATGACAGTGAATGCAAAGAATAGGGTAAGTAAAGAGGATACATATTCGCTGCGACGGTTGATGGCAGAATCATCCATGCCAAAATCTGATCTGTTCAGTCAGCCGGATGGTCATTCTCTCAAAGAAGTAAGTGATGTGCTGGAGTATTTATTAAAAGCCTCAGCTAACAGTACGCTGCAACAATTACTGGAATCAGTAATTCAAAAAGCCGGTGTGTTGTCTTACGTCATGCAAAGCCCTGAAAAATCATGGCTGATGCAGGTACTGAATGCCTTTTTCAACCAGGTGAAAGAGGAAAATAAACGTAATCCTGAATTGACTTTATCTGACTGGCTGGCTGACCTCAACACAATGAAAAAAAATCGTCTTCCTGTTTCATTGTATAAAATAACGGCGAATGATGAAGGGGTGAACCTGATAACTGCACATGGTGCTAAAGGTTCTGAATTTGCTCATGTATTTGTAATTGGCTGCACACAAAAAATATGGGATGATAATAATAAAGGGGGGAACCGCAACTATAAACTGCCGGACAATCTTGTAAATACCAGCAGAAATGCATCTGATCTGGAAGAAAGCAGAAGACTTTTTTATGTAGCTGTAACCCGGGCAAAAACACATTTGCATGTTTCTTATCCTGTAAAAGATGAAAAAGATAAAGAACAGGTTAAAAGCACATTTATTACAGAATTACTGGAAGACAATAACCTGTCAATCAGTCCCAAACAAGTACCGGATGCATTACTGGCTGATTACCTGTTGCTACAGTTTGCAGAAAAGGCAAGACCTGAAATTGAATTAGTAGAAGCTGAATATATTGACCAGCTATTAAAGCGATATACATTAAGTGTAACACATCTCAATAATTACTTAAACTGTCCGTTACGTTTTTATTATCAGAATTTGATAAAAGTGCCGTCAGCAAAAAATGAAAGCATGGCTTTTGGCAGTGCCATTCACTGGTCTATTGAAAAATTGTTTATGAAGATGAAAGACAATCAGAATGTGTTTCCACCGAAGGAAGATCTGGTGAAAGATTTTAACTGGTACATGAAAAATAACCGGGAAGCTTTTACACCCGAATCCTTCAAATTAAAAACAGACTACGGCGAAAAAATACTACCGGCTTATTATGATTTCCATGTGAACCGCTGGAATAAAATTGTCATTATCGAAAAGCCTGTGCGGAATGTGGTTGTTCAAAATGTTCCGATCAATGGAAAGTTAGATAAGCTGGAGTTTAGTGGCAAGCAGGTAAATGTGGTAGATTATAAAACCGGTAAATATGAAAATGCAAAAAAGAAATTAGTCCCGCCTAATGATAAAGAACCAAATGGAGGCGACTATTGGCGGCAGGCGGTTTTCTATAAAATATTATTGGATAATGACCGGACCAACGACTGGCAGGCAGTAAGTACTGAGTTTGATTTTATAGAACCTGTAAATGAGGATTACAAAACAGAGATTGTTGAAATTAGTCCTGCCGATATTACTACGGTGACGCATCAGATTTCTGTCACCTGGCAAAAAATACAAAATAAGGAGTTCAGAACCGGCTGCGGTAAACCTGATTGCGAATGGTGCAATTTTGTAAAATCGAATAACCTGGCTGTAACCTTACACGAACCAGAATCGGAGGAAGATATTAATTAGGATTTTAAAAACAAATCATCCCAAACAAACCAACTAAGTTTGCACAACTCATGAATCTAAAGCAGTTACTTTCTTTTTTTGTGATCCTTATCATTATAGTGTTCAGCATTGCTGGCACTACAGGTTGTGCCAATATCATTCCTCCGCAAGGGGGTGAAAGAGATTCCATACCACCGCAATTAATAAAAGCTGAGCCTGGAGACTCTGCCCTCAACTTCAAAGGAAATAGGATCACTTTAACATTTGATGAATTTGTAGAAATACAAAATATTGGCGAGAATCTTTTATTCTCACCTACTCCATCCATCAATCCTTATGTAGAGAATAAGCTAAAGACGGTATCCGTTAAATTAAAAGATACGCTGGAGCCGAACACAACTTATACGATCAATTTCGGAAATGCGATCCGGGATTTTACAGAAGGAAATCCCTTTAAAAATTTTACGTATACTTTTTCAACCGGAAGTTTTATCGATTCTTTGGAATTAACCGGCAATGTAGTACTTGCTGAAACAGGAAAAATTGACACTACATTAATTGTTATGTTGCATACCAGTTCTGATGACTCAGTAGTTACAAAAGACAAACCCCGGTATGTTGCCAAACTCGATAACAAAGGAAATTTTGTGTTCAGGAATCTTCCCCCTAGAACATTTTATTTATATGCGTTGAAAGACGAGAACAATACCCGTCGATATACTACAGATATACAATTATTCGCATTTGCAGATAAACCTGTTCAGGTTAAAAAAGAAACGATTCCCGTTTCACTCTTTGCTTATGCAAATAAAAGCACAAATACTGTTCCCGTTATTACCGGAAGTATTAATCCCGGTTTAAAAAACAGAAACCAGGGCGCAGCAACTGACAAAAGACTGAAATACCAAACCAACCTGATCGGTGAACAGCAGGATCTTTTAAACAATTTCTATTTTACTTTCGAGCAGCCGTTACGGTCTTTTGATTCTTCCCTGCTAAAATTATATACCGACTCTTCTTTTACTGAAATAGCTGATTACAATTTTAGTATTGACAGTTCCAGCACCAAAGTTACACTTGCACACCAGTGGAAACAGCATACATTATATCACATTACCATTGACAAAGAATTTGCAGAAGACTCAACCGGTAAAAAATTATTAAGGACTGATACGCTGAACTTTTCAACAAAAAAGCTATCTGATTATGGTTCATTAAAATTAAAGCTCCGTAACCTGGGCCTTGATAAAAATCCTGTTATCCAGTTTATCGTAAATGACAGGATTTACAAATCCTTACCCATGAAAACGGGAGATCTTTTTCAGGAGCTTTTTTTACCGGGAGAATATGAACTTCGTATTCTTTATGATCTGAATAAAAACGGAGTTTGGGATCCGGGTCAATTCTTTGGCAAGCACCTTCAACCGGAAATAGTAAAACCAATAGAAAGAAAAATTTCGGTAAAAGCTGCCTGGCAAAATGAGTTTGAAATAGCATTTATAAAGACACAAGGTACAAGCAGGCAAGGTTCAAGTCGTGCTATTATTACAACCTGACTTTTATCTTGCACTCCGCAATTTGTTCCTTGTCCCTTGTCCCTTGTCCCTTCTCCCTTGTACCTTGTACCTTGTCTGACTTTCTTGTACCTTCGCCCCATGCAATTCTCTTCCTCACTTCTTGAAAATGCTGTAAACGAATTTGCCAAATTGCCGGGTATCGGAAAGAAAACTGCATTGAGGCTGGTCTTACACTTATTAAAACAGGAACCGGGAGAAGTAGGTAATTTCAGTGAGGTTATTGCAAAGATGCGGAGTGAGATCAGGTTCTGTCATCGTTGCTTTAATGTAGCTGATGCTGATATTTGTTCCATCTGCTCCAATTCCTCAAGAAAGCAGGAAGTGATCTGCGTGGTGGAAAGTATCCGTGATGTGATTGCCATTGAGAGTACGCAACAATTCAATGGCACTTATCATATACTTGGTGGTGTAATTTCTCCGTTGGATGGCATTGGTCCTGATCAGTTAAATATTGCAACATTAATTTCCCGGATTGAAAAAGAACAAACAGAAGAGCTCATATTCGCACTGAATCCGAATATACAGGGAGATACTACCATATATTATATTCAGAAAAAACTTCAACCACTACCCTTACGTATTACTACGATTGCAAGAGGTATTGCTTTTGGAGGTGAATTGGAATATGCAGATGAAATGACGTTGGCAAGAAGCCTGCAAAACCGCTTACCTGTTGAAAGCTACGTAACTAACCGATAAGCCTGACAGGCTTGTTTCTTCAGCATTTATATTGTAGATTTGTGCCTTCTTACAGGCGGATTTGTTTATTGTTCAGCCTGCTCTCAAACAGAACTAATAAACGTATGAAACGCTCACTTTAGTTTCCCAACGTTTATAGTTCACAAACAATGTAGTATGAAAACAATCCAGGATTGTTTGAATGAACGGATTCTAATTATTGATGGTGCCATGGGTACTATGATTCAACGCCATAAATTAGCGGAAGCAGATTATCGTGGGGAACGATTTAAAGACTGGCACCTGGATGTAAAAGGGAATAACGACTTGTTGAATCTTACACAACCTCAGATCATTACAGCAATTCATAAGCAATATTTAGATGCCGGTGCTGATATAATTGAAACAAACACATTCAGCAGCACATCCATCGCCATGGCAGATTACGAAATGCAATCATTGGCTTATGAGTTAAATGTTGCTGCCGCTAAATGTGCAAAAGAAGCGATCCGGCAATCCGGCAAACAGGCCTGGGTGGCAGGTGCCATCGGACCGTTGAATAAAACTTTATCCCTTTCTCCCGATGTAAACAATCCAGGGTTCCGTGCTGTAACTTTTGATGAAGTGGCAGAAGCTTATTACGAACAGGTAAAAGGATTGGTAGACGGCGGAGCAGATCTGTTACTAATTGAAACCATCTTTGATACCCTAAATGCCAAGGCTGCTATTTATGCGATCAAAAAATATTTCAGAGAGAACCCTCCTTTGGAGGGCAGGGAGGTTTTACCAATTATGATCAGTGGCACTATTACTGATGCATCTGGCAGAACATTAAGCGGGCAAACATTAGAAGCATTCTATACTTCCATCATGCATGCCAAACCATTAAGTGTTGGATTGAATTGTGCGTTAGGTGCTAAAGAAATGCGTCCGCATATTGAAGAACTTTCTCAAATAGCTGGTTGCTATGTCTCAGCTTATCCTAATGCCGGATTACCAAATGCGATGGGAGAATATGATGAAGAACCTGAAGATACTGCACATTATCTTGAGGATTGGGCCAGGGAAGGCTTTGTAAATATTGTAGGGGGATGCTGTGGCACTACACCAGATCATATTAAGCATATCGCTGACGAAGTAAAAAATATTAAACCAAGACAACTTCCTGTTGTTGAAAAAGAACTTGTATGACAACTGCCAATTTTTTATTAATTCTTGCCATATCAATTCTTGTCGTAAACAATTTTACGATGCTTAAAAACCTTTTTGTAAAAAAGAATTCATAAATGCAAGACGCTGTTGTCATTAAGCCCTATCTGAGGCTAGCCGGATTAGAACCGCTTATCGTTCGTCCCGAAACAAATTTCATCAATGTAGGCGAAAGAACCAATGTAACCGGTTCAAAAATGTTTGCCCGTCTTATCAGAGAAAATAAATACGAAGAAGCGCTGAGTGTTGCCCGGCAACAGGTAGAAAATGGTGCCCAGGTGCTGGACGTAAATATGGATGACGCATTGCTTGACGGAGTTTTGGCGATGACCACTTTTTTAAACCTGGTACAAAGCGAACCGGATATTGCGAAGATCCCGATCATGATCGATAGTTCAAAGTTTGAGATCATTGAAGCAGGATTGAAATGTGTACAGGGAAAATGTATTGTGAATTCTATCTCCATGAAAGAAGGAGAAGAAAAATTTATTGAACAAGCTTTCATTTGTCAGAGTTATGGTGCTTCCGTTATTGTAATGGCTTTTGATGAGAAAGGACAGGCTGATACAAAAGAAAGAAAAGTAGAGATCTGTCACAGAGCCTATAAGATACTAACCGAACAGGTTGGTTACGATCCACAGGATATAATTTTCGATCCCAACATATTTGCCATTGCTACCGGCATGGAAGAACATAATAATTATGGTGTTGATTTTATAGAAGCAACCAGAGAAATAAAGCAATTAATGCCATTAACAAAAATTAGTGGTGGTGTCAGTAATCTTTCCTTTGCTTTTCGGGGAAATGATCATGTACGGGAAGCCATGAACAGTGTTTTTCTTTATTATGCCATTAAAGCGGGAATGGATATGGGCATTGTCAATGCCGGACAGTTGGTGGTGTATGATGAAATAGAACCTCAGTTAAAACAGTTAGCTGAAGACGTAATATTGAACCGGAATAATGATAACAACGAAGCAACAGAGAAAATGATTGCTTTTGCAGAAACGATAAAAGCAAAAGGGAAAGTTATTATAAAGGATGAAAGCTGGCGGCAAACTTCGGTAGAAGAACGATTGAAACATTCACTGGTAAATGGCATTACTGATTATATTGAAGCAGATACAGAAGAAGCAAGATTGAAATATCCTAAGCCTTTGGATGTAATAGAAGGTCCATTAATGGATGGAATGAATGTGGTTGGTGATCTGTTTGGTGCCGGTAAAATGTTTTTACCACAGGTAGTAAAAAGTGCAAGAGTGATGAAAAAGAGTGTGGCTGTCTTAACACCCTTTATTGAACAGGAAAAAGAAGATCGTAAACAAGCTCATCTTTTGGCTGGAACAATTAATGAAGAGGCAGCTGGTGCACCAAAAGTATTGCTGGCAACAGTAAAAGGTGATGTACATGATATTGGTAAAAATATCGTAGGTGTTGTATTGGGATGTAATGGTTATGATATTGTTGATCTGGGAGTAATGGTTCCGGCAGATAAGATCCTAGATACAGCTGAAAAAGAAAAAGCAGATATTATCGGGCTGAGCGGATTAATAACTCCTTCACTGGACGAAATGGTACATGTAGCTCATGAGATGAAGCGACGTAATATGAAACAACCCTTATTGATTGGTGGTGCTACCACTTCCCGGATGCATACAGCTGTTAAAATTGCACCTCAATATGATAACGGGGTTTTGCATATTCTTGATGCTTCAAGAAGCGTAACCGCTGTAAGTACTTTATTGAGCAAAGAAAAAGAAGTACTGATCAAAAAAACTTCGGAAGAGTATGAAGCATTAAGAACACAGTTTGCTACCAAAGGAAAGAAAACATTGATCCCATACCAGGAAGCGGTGATCACAAAAGAATATTTTGACTGGAAGAATTACCATCCAACAAAACCAGCTATCGACGGCGTAAAAGTTTTAAAGTCTTTTGATCTTGGTACCATCGCAAAATATATTGACTGGGGACCCTTCTTCATTGCCTGGGAAATGCCGGGTCATTATCCGCAGGTATTGGAAGACAAGATATTTGGAACTGAAGCGAAAAGGTTATTAGCTGATGCTCAGAAACTATTAGAAAAGATCATTGCAGAAAAATGGTTTACGGCTGATGGCGTTATTGGCTTCTGGCCGGCAACCAGTAATAATGCAGATACAATCACACTCACAACAGAGAAAGGTGAAGTGAAATTAGAATCACTGCGTCAACAATTGAAAAAAGCCGTGGGACAACCAAATTTCTCTCTCTCAGATTTTATCTGTCCAAAAGAGCTTGGGGAGGATTTCATGGGGTCGTTTGCCGTCACCATTCATGGTGCCAAAAAACACATTGATAAATATGCTGCAGACAATGATGAGTACAATAAAATATTAGTACAAATATTGGCCGATCGTTTTGTAGAAGCATTTGCCGAATGTCTGCATCAAAAAGTAAGAAAAGAATATTGGGGTTATGAAACAAATGAAACGCTGAGTAATGAACAATTGATCAGGGAAGAATACAAAGGTATCCGCCCCGCACCGGGTTATCCTGCTTGTCCGGATCATACCGAAAAAATAAAATTATTTGAACTGCTGAATGTAACAGAGAATATCGGTATCAGCATGACGGAAAGTCTGGCCATGGATCCTCCTGCATCTGTTTGTGGTTGGTATATTGCACATCCGCAAAGTCATTATTTTGGATTGGGCAAAATTGATCAGGACCAGTTGAAAGATTATGCTGATAGAAAAGGAATGAGTCTGGAGGAGATGGAAAGATGGTTGAGACCGGTTTTGGAGTAAAAACTATATATAATATCATCGGTTACGAATCGCATCAGTAACTCTTACTTTAGTTGATGCTGTGGGAAACTCAAATATTCTTTGGTTATTGTTCATGAAATGATTCAGCTCTACTAGATTGAGCCATATAAATCCGGATATATTACATCCTTTCCTACCACAAATTGATGATGTATGAGGATATCCAATGGGTTTAATATACTGCAAGTAAGTATTGCCTCTTGGTAAGTGCTTTTTACATCTACATAAAGCCATATTAAAAATTGAAGATTAATAATTTAAACTATTCCTTCCGCAGTATAATATCGTTACTGCTATCATCAAAGCTAATTACCGGTATTAAATTTGAATTTTGTATTTTGTATACTTCTGTTCGGTAGCCCCAATTGCTATTAAAGTTTAACTTAATACCATGTAGATATGTAGTAACCTTATTCTCGCCATAATTATCAGTCTTATCATTTGATTCTACAAACATCTCAATTTTACCATTTGACGAGTCTATGGGGTCTCCTTCACTAAAAAATATTTTTTTATAGGTCCCGTCTTTATTTATTACTAGCTTAATTGCTAAGCGAAATCCATATTCATTATCTGTGTAACTTCCTCTGTAATTTCCTTGAATATCAATAATTTCTAATGGCTCAGCTCTGGTCGACAAATTATGAGATAGCTTAGACCCTGATTTTGTATTTGTTGAATCTTGACAATACAACAATAAAAATGGAATAAATGCAAATAACCAATTACTTAATTTTTTCATGATGCCCTATTTTAATTAAACAGACCTGCTAATAATTATAAATTATACAATTGCAGTACCTCCGCATCACTCAACACTCTACAATAAATCCTTATCTCATCCAATTTTCCGGTAAAAAATTCAGTTGCATTATGTGGATCAGCTCCTAAGTACATCTCTGTACTATTATTACCAACTGAAGGATCATTATGAAATGATGTTGTATTTACTAAAACACCGTTAACGTAACATTTTGCCAGATTTCCATCGCTTGTAATCACTATATGCTTCCAGGAGTTTACCGGGTTCAATGTATTATTGAAATCAGCGGCTTTATTAAAATTGGCAAAATGAACTCCACCTGGATCTGCATACAATCTGAATTGCATATCTGGACCATTATATGCAGATTTACAAACGACATAAACTTCAGGCTGTGCATTGTAGATCCAGGCAGATATACTGAACGTAGTACTAATACCAGAAAGTGAAGGAGAATTGGTAACCTTTATGAAATTTGAACCATTGAATTGAAAGGCTTTATTAGCATTGCCATTTTTATCTGCAGTTAAGACTCCGCCATTTGCAACTCCGTTATTATTATTTCCACTTTCATCATTCGTATTTCCATTAAAAGGGTAATAAGCAACCAGGCAGTCATTCAAAGTATTATGTGAGGTTTTAAAACTAAGCTCTTCGCCATAAACTGTCCCAAGATTATTAATGGCAAAAGCCCTTACATAATAACTTTGGTTTTCAGCTAGTCCTGTTTGAGTAGCGACAAAACTTTGCAGGCTGTCGGTTTGACCTAAACTAATCTTGATATCATTAACTGTTGGAATAGAATGCAATGCCCAACAAAAGCCATAATCTGTAATTAATAGCTTTCCGGTTTTAATCAGTTCGCCATGAAATGTTGCAGCATTAATAGTTACATCCGTTATCTTGATGGTACTAACCACTGGTGGTTCCGGTGGAATACAATCCTCACAAGAATATTCTTTGGCACAACCTGAAGCGAGTAAAATACTGAAAATAATAAGAAACCGATATATCATACTTTTTAAGAATTGGTGCCGAAAATAATTACTTGATCTATCTGAAAGGATTAATCGGGTTTTATTTAGGTTCTCAAATAAGTAATTTCTACATTTGAAATAAAATTGATTTAAACTGTTGACTATCAGAATATGAGAGATTGGTAATTCACCTACTTTGTAATTCAATATGAATAAATATTCGGGGATTGTTGGTTTTCTTGTTGCAATTAGTCTGACGGGCATCGGTCAGGAGGTGAATAAATCACCTACCTTAAGCTTATATAATTATTCTGGCAATGTTTCCAGCATCAATTGGGATGGCAATAAGTATTTTATCCCCGGGGAGTCATCATTTGTTAATTTTCCACAACGCCTGGTAAAAAACAGTAAAGGCCTTTACATTGCTCTCAATGGTTCGGGTAGATTATATAAGGCATCAGTAAATAAAGATATATTGTCTTTTCAAAGAATAGACTCTACCATTTATTTCGGCAGCAACTTTGGCTCTTTCATTTTCAGTTTCAGAGATACTATTTATTCACTGGGTGGCTATGGTTTTTGGAAAACCAACGGACTTCTCCGCTATTATCTGGAACAAAGACATGAATGGGAAATCATGAAACTGAACAAAGAAATTTCTTTAAAGACCGGAGAAATCTACGACCTGGTATGGTATGATCAGAAAAACGGGAAACTATATTTTGGCTTTATAAATGAAGGGCCTGAAACAACCACGTCTCAAGAGCCAAAAAATGATTTACATTTTGAAACCCATGTACTCGATTTAAAGAAAAAAGAATGGGAGCAAATAGGAACACTTTCTTCTTTCCTGAAAAACGATCTGACTAATATCAGAAATATTGTATCCAGTCCCTTTGGGCAAATGATAGCTTTCAAGAATAAGAATATCTTTCTGGATTACGCCAATAACAAAATTTACAGGCTAAGTGACACAAAACAAAGAGAGATAGAGCAAATGGCTACCAGTACCGGAGATGCTCATGTAAATTATTTTATTGATTCTATTTTCTATTCATGGCTCAGAGAAAAAGGTCTTATGGATTCCATGAAGATCACAAAGAACGACCTGGTTCTATTAAATGAGACAGTTTATACCCCTGGTCAGGCAACTGTAAATCTGGCTGAAAATAATTCGTCGGGGAATGTTCTTTCAATTGGTTTAATAATAGTTGGAATAATTACTGCAGCTTTACTTGGCTACCATTTTGGCACAAAAAAGAAAAAGATAATTTCTCATTCCGAAACAGATATGGAGATAAAAGGTGAGAATAAAAAGGAATTCGTAATACCCTTTACCCCGCTTGAAATTGAAGTAATACAAGTCGTTTTTAAAAACTCTTTAAAAGGGTGTTACACCAGTATAGAAGAACTAAATAAAGTTCTTGGTGTTGGCAAGAAAAATAGTGATACGCAAAAAAAACAACGAAGTGATATCATTTCTTCAATCAATAAAAAATATACTTATCTCCTGCAGTCGAAACAGGAATTAATTGAGAAGAAAAGAACTGAATCCGACAAACGTTCTTTCGAATATTATATAGCTCATTCAAAACTTAATGAAGTAACTGCTATGATAAATCCAGATATAAAAGAGAAAGAATAATTTTTAACCTACCTCACTTTCACCACCGTTGTATCCGTCCAGCTATCATGCCAGGGTCTTGCCACCCAACGCACTAAACACTTCAAACGGAACAATACGGGAAAGGCTTCTTAAAATTGCATCTTTAAAACTAAGTTCACTGCCATCATTTCGGATAGCTCTGGTTCCGGTAATTAATTTACCTATTGTATAGCCTTTAAATGCTTTTTCGCAGATCGTGTAATAAAGTATATAATTAAATACACCAAGGATATAGGCCAGTAAAAAAAACCGCCAACCCCTTTGATTATACGCTATCTCTGTAAGAAAATCAGGAGCCACTGCCAGTAATAAATAACCAACTGCATACCCGGTGGCATAGCTAAGGGCAAAACGCATAAATAAATTATCAATCAACCAATTTAAAAAACGCTGACCCTGCGAAGCTTCAGTGTACATAACTTCAGTGTCAAAAAGATTGATCTGTTCTTCTGCCGGTAAATTTTCTTCCATAAAATGCGTGGTTGATTGTATGGCTAATATATTGCAATATTTTTGAGTTCCACATCCAATTGAGCCGGTTCTTTAAAAAAAATACTTTTTATACCTATGGCTTCGGCAGCTTTTATATTTCTTAAATTATCATCAATAAATAAAGCCTCTTCCGGCTGTACATTATATCTTTTCAGTAATAAATGATAAAACTCCGGGAACGGTTTTCTCATTTTCTCTTCGCCACTTACCACTCTGCCATCAAACCATTGCAAGAAATCGAAACGATCCAGTGCAATCGGAAAAGTTTCAGCACTCCAGTTGGTTAATGCATAAAACTTCAGATTGTCATGCTGTTTTAATTTTTTGAATATATCAAGAGTGCCTTGTATCGGACCGCCCAGCATTTCCACCCAGCGTCCATAGAAATCTTTAATAGGTTTTTCCCATTCGGGAAACTCGGCCAGCTTTTCTTCTGTAGCTTTTTGTATGGGATAACCTGCGTCCTGGTTTTCATTCCAATCCGGCGTACATACCTGTTGAAAGAAAAAATCTCTTTTTTCCTGTGATTCAAAATAGTTTTTATCAAATACATAATCCGGGTTCCAGTCTATTAACACACCACCCAGGTCAAAAATTATCGTATTGATCATTATACATTTTTATATTTCAACTTTAAGGAGATCATTACAGAACACATGGTTATCATGATCACATTGGTTACAATGATAACCATATCATCTCTTAATACGCCATAGCCAATCCACATTATTTCATTGATAAAGGCAATGATGAACATCATCAGGGAGACATTTTTTGCTGACTTTTCTTTCCAGGTTTTTATTACCTGTGGCAAAAAGGTAAGCGCTGTAACTGCACAAGCAGCGTAACCAAGAATATCGATTCCTGTCATAGTTTAGAATTGTACTGCAATAATATTACCTTTTTTCAAACAACCACCAGGAACGTTTACGGGGTTTTATTTTATAATTAGTGCCGATATAGCTTCTGTATATATTCCATTGCCTCATCTACATCATCCGTGATCAGCATCAGGTCAAGGTCTTCTTTTGAAATGGTCCCTTCCTTTGCCATCCATTTCATATGCTCAACTAAAGGCTGAAAGAATTCTTTACCATAAAGTACAACCGGAAACTGGGTAACGCTTTTTGTTTGTACCAGCGTTAATGTTTCAAAAAGTTCATCCATCGTACCAAATCCACCGGGCATTATTACAAATGCATATGAATATTTCGCAAGCAACACTTTACGTACAAAAAAATGCTCAAATGTTATTGATTTATGCAGGTAAGGATTCTCATGCTGTTCGAATGGTAATTGGATATTACAACCAATAGAAACTCCGTTATTTTCAAATGCACCTCTGTTTGCGGCTTCCATAATTCCCGGTCCTCCTCCTGTCATTGTCGTAAAACCTGATGCTGCAATACGTTTACCAAATTCTCTTGCTTTTATATAGTATTGGTGCTCCTCCGTAAATCGGGCTGAACCAAAAACAGTAATACACGGTCCTACAAAGTGCAGTTTTCTAAAGCCTTTGATAAACTGCCAGAATACTCTCCATGCAAAATTTAACTCATATCCCCGGCTTTTTGGGCCTTCCAGATAAATTGGTTTTTTTGGCGGAATAATTGAACTCTCTTTCTTTTGTATTGATGCTTCCATAGTAAAATGTAAATTGCTGCCAATTTAAACAATTATACCCCCATCCTCCCGAAAAAATTCGGGACAGGCTCTAAAGGGGAGTTATATATTTTAAAAATAAGATGTAATGCGAATAATTTCTTACAATGTAAATGGAATAAGAGCTGCCATAAAAAAAGGTTTTATTGATTGGTTGAAAACAGATCCTGCTGATGTGATCTGCTTACAGGAAACAAAAGCTACACAGGGAGATGTAGATGTATCAAAACTTGAAGAATTGGGATACCATCACTATTGGTATAGTGCACAAAAAAAAGGATATAGTGGTGTTGCTGTGTTCACAAAAATAAAACCCGATAAGGTACAATACGGAACGGGGCACAAAGCAAGTGATGCTGAAGGAAGAGTTATTCAGTTAGACTTTAAAGATGTGAAGCTTGATCAATGCCTATTTTCCTTCAGGTACCAGTGGCGATGAAAGGCAAACGTTTAAATATGCATGGCTTGATGAATTCAATAAATACCTTAATAAAGTAAGAAAAAAAACTCCCAAGCTGATTCTCTGCGGAGATTATAATATTGCCCATACTGAAATTGATATTCATGACCCGAAAGGAAATAAAAAATCTTCCGGTTTTTTACCGGAAGAAAGAGAATGGATGACAAAGTTTTTAAATAATGATTGGATCGATACTTTCCGTGCCTTTCATCCGGAACCACACCGCTATAGCTGGTGGAGCCAGCGATTTCCAACAGTTCGCTTAAATAATAAAGGCTGGAGAATTGATTATATAAATGTTACAGCACCGCTAAAAAAACAGTTAAAAGATGCAGAAATCTATCCCGATGTGAAACATAGTGATCATTGTCCGGTATATCTGGATATTAAATTATAATTCCTAATGCTCATTTACAACGTTACCATAAAAGTTGATCATACTATTGCAACCAACTGGCTGCAATGGTTAAAGGAAGAACATATTCCTGAATTAATAGCTACCGGTTGTTTCACGAATGCTACTATCTTACGATTAATAGAAGTGGATGAAACAGAAGGACCGACCTATGCAGTACAATATCATACAGAAAGTAAATCTCTTTACAATAGGTATATCCAAAAATTTTCTGATACAATGCGAAAAAAAAGTATGGATAAATGGGGCAATAAATTCATTGCCTTCCGATCTGTAATGGAAGTTGTGTATTGAGTGTGTAAAAAAATGTTTTTATTTTTCTTTCAGCAAAACAATTGTATATTTCTTTCAAACCCTTTACAGGCAAGGATTTCGAATGGACAGAGCAAACCCCCTTATATACAAGGCTTTAAGCTAAAATAGTAAATTCTTATCACCACTACAAACCTGTGCTTTAGCTTAAAACCTTGTCCGGTGTGGGTTCGGTAAGAATATTATTTTCTGATTTTTGAATAATAATATTTTATTGGAATGAAAAACCTTCTAAATTTGTCGCCTGTTCTAAAACAATAAAAAATTTACAAAACATGAACAAAGCAGAATTAATCGCTAAACTTGCTGATGATGCAGGTATTACTAAAACCCAGGCCAACGCTTCTCTTGATTCTTTTATTGAAGCTGTTACCAAAACACTGAAAGGTGGTGGCAAGGTTACCCTGGTTGGTTTTGGTACTTTTTCCGTATCCAAAAGAGCTGCCCGTAACGGACGTAATCCACAAACTGGTGAAGTAATAAAGATCAAAGCCAGAAAAGTTGCAAAATTTAAAGCTGGTAAAGAACTTGCCGGTAAACTTTAATGGCGCACAAAACTTATTTAAAGCTCCATCCCCATTGTAGCGGGAAGGAGTTTTTTTTAACATCAGAAAATAATTATACAAACATTTAAAATAAAAAACATGGGAAGAGGTGATAAAAAAACTGCGAAAGGAAAGCGTTTCAAAGGTTCATTTGGTAAAAGCAGACCTGTTACACCAAGTGCAGCTAAAAAAGCAGTAGCAAAAAAAGCAGCAGTTAAGAAAGAAGCTGCTAAGGAAAGTAAATAAGTTTGTCGGTAACTAAAGTATATGCTTTCAACTATACTTTAGTTGCTCATTTTAATTCAGGGGGCTAATCGTTCAATCTTCCAATTACCATTATCTTCTAATGTGTATTGAATTCTATCATGCAGACGGCTTGTACGGCCTTGCCAGAATTCGATAATTACAGGTTTTAGCATATAACCTCCCCAATGGTCGGGTCGTTCAATCTTATTGCCTTTTAATTTCTTTTTAATTAGTTTATAGTGCTCATCCAGCCATTCTCTGGTTTCAATTACCTGGCTTTGAGGTGATGCAATAGCCCCAATCTGGCTTCCTTCGGGCCGGGAAAAGAAATAGGTATCGCTATCTGTTCCGGCGATTTTTTCAATCAATCCGGTGATCCTTACTTGCCGTTCTAATTCTTTCCAGAAAAAAACAACACAGGCTTTAGGGTTTTCTGCCAATTGTTGCCCTTTATAACTATTATAATTGGTAAAAAATACAAATCCATCTTTCTCTACACCTTTTAGCAACACTACTCTGGCCGATGGAAATCCATCAGAAGAAGCTGTTGCCAATGTCATAGCATTTACTTCATCAAGTTCTGAAGCAACAGCCTGTTTCCACCACCTGGCAAACTGCTTCATCGGATCATTATCAATTTTCTTTTCACTTAACTTCTTCCTTGAATAATTCTTTCTGATTCCGGCAATATCTTTTGACATAACTGATCTATTTAAAATACAAAGTTAACGGCTCGTTCCATCAATAAAAAAGGCCTTTCGGCCTTTTACAAATTCGATATAAAAAATTATGCTTTTTGTTGTTTACGGGCCAGGTCATCCCTTTCCTCAGACACTACGTTTAACATACTTTCCAATTCGCCAATTTTTTTAATCTGACCTTCCAATTTCTTATTGGCATCTGCTATTGCCTGCATATCAATATTCAATTCTTCAAGATAAGCCACTTTTTTCTGTGATTGCTGTCGTTGAAAGTTGGCTTCTTTTAATTTTTCTTCCACCTCTATAAGGCTTTCTTTCAACTGTACATTTTCATTATGTGCCGCCTGATATTTATGCTTCTGTTCTTCCAGATCACGGGTAATTTTATTATACCCTTCTTTCATATCCTCATATTCAATATTTACCTTCTTGGCATTGATCACCTGCATTTCCAATTTCAGCATTTTGTCCTGCAATGTGTTAAATTCTGAGTATGCACTATCAAGCATAGCGTTCATCTCTGTAGTTAAATGCTCTTTCTGACGGATATTGATTAGCTCTTTTTCTTTTTGCGAAAGTCTCGAGTTCAATTCATCTACCTGCTCTGCTAACTCTTCATTGCTCTTTAGAATATCCTTTTGCTTCTCTTCTGTTTCTTTTACAATATCTATCTGCTGTAGCAGCTGGTTGATCTTTGAATTATGCTCCAATAATCCGCTTTGAGCAAGACGCAACTGCTCAATATAATCCGGCTTATCAGTACTTGTAATATTTGTAGTTTGTACAGATTTTTTCAGCAATTCCATTTCGGCTTTCAGCAGTTTATTCTGCTTTCGCATTTCATCTGCTTCAATTGAATTGATCTCATCATTTTCTTCTACATCTGCAAATTTCTTTTTTAATTCTTCTAACTCTCTATCCTTGTATTCAATGTCATTAAAATAGCGTCGTTTCCAGTCATCTAATTCACGGTTGAGTCTTCCACCTGGTGCTTCAGCAACAGAATCCTTTAAAGACCGGCGGCTTGTAATAAAAAAGTGAATGGTGATACCCAGCACGATAGCGCCTAACATGAGCACTACAATTTCAACCATAGATAGCGAGAGTTGGCCGTCCATAAACAGTAACATAAGTTTTGGAAACTATAAAAAAATCGGCAAACTGCCGTTTATAGTTTTTCACAAGTGTGTTCGAATATCTTCTGCAAGATAGTAGATACTGCAAAATAACAAATAGGAAAATCCCTTGGTAATTACCCCTTTACGAGTGTTCCAACCTTTTCCCCGGTTACTACCCGGCGGAGATTATCTTCCTTATTCATGTTAAAAACAATAATCGGCAGGTTATTCTCCATACAAAGTGTAAAAGCGGTCATATCCATTACCCTGAGATTCTGGGAAAGGCAGTCCTGAAAGGTCAGCACATTATATTTTGTTGCCGTAGGATCCTTTTCCGGGTCGGCTGTATAAATACCATCCACTCTTGTACCCTTCAAAATTACATCTGCGTTTATTTCTATAGCACGGAGCGATCCGGCTGTATCGGTAGTAAAATAAGGATTTCCGGTACCCGCCCCGAAGATGACTACTCTGCCTTTTTCAACGTGGCGAATGGCTCTCCTGCGGATATAAGGCTCCGCTATCTGCTCCATTTTAATAGCACTCTGTAACCTTGTATATACGCCGGCTTTCTCTAATCCTGCCTGTAAGGCCATCCCATTGATAACAGTGGCCAGCATGCCCATATAATCGCCATGGGCTCTTTCAATGCCGGTATCTGCTTCATTCATTCCCCGATAAATATTACCACCACCAATTACAATTGCTACCTGAACACCTAATTCGGTTATAGATTTAATATCCTGGGCATATTGATTGATCACATTTGTGTCAAATCCAAAACTTTTATCACCCATTAATGCTTCGCCGGAAAGTTTAAGAAGAACTCGTTTGTACTTTGGTAACATGTGGACTAATTTTTTCGGGGCGAAGATAGGGGAATAAATTGTTTTTAGCCGGCTGTAGTTCCCTGCGCAACTTCCAGCCGGCAGTCAGGTCGACTGTTGAATCGAACGGATTGGGATTTTTCTTTCTTCCGGTGAAAGAAAGAAAAAGCATTTTCGCTTGTACTAAATCAATTCTATTGAGTTGTTCCCGAAATATCAACTTTTATTGCCTTTATAGAATATACCATCGGTATCTTTCCCTTCCAGTCCTTTAATATGCCATTTATTCTTTTTCAAACTCAATTGTATTATTAAAACAAGGATAGGGAGAATACATGAATTCATTAAAATGCTGAATAGACAAACCTTCTTGTATCAATGCATTTACTATTTCGCTGATGCTGTGATTCCAACCGTATTCCTTTGCTTTTATATCCGCATTTTTATCAGTGTATGTTCCCTGACTTTCTGTAACAATCACTTCCTGGTTATCATACGCATATTTGATATGGGTAAACGTCATCATCAAACATCCACAATACCGGATGAAAATCGGCGATATAAAAAATGCCACCCGGTTTTAAATAATGTGCAATTATTCCGGCCCATTTATGTCAGATCGGGCAACCAGCCAATGGTTCCATAGGAAGTAAAGACAATATCAAATTTTTCATTCAGATGCTCTTTCAGATCATACACATTGCAGCAAATGAATTTTGCATTCATCCTTAGCTCATCATTGAGCTGATTTGCCTGATTAATAGCTTCATCAGAAAGATCTACTCCGGTAACATCAGCTCCCAATCTTGCCCAATTCAAACTATCCATTCCAAAATGACATTGGAGGTGAAGCATTTTCTTGTTTTTTACATCGCCTACTTCCTTTAATTCTATTGGTGTCAATACATTTTCACCAGCTTTAAAGCCAGGCAGGTTATAAAAAGATGAATCTTTATGAATTGCAGTACGCTTATTCCATAGTTCTTTATTGGCTTCGAAATATTTTTGATGCTCTTTCATAATAAGTAAAAATAAAAAAAGCGTCCCGATTTTAACGAGACGCTTTCATATAAATTAAATTAATTATTCTTATCCCAATGCCACTCTCTTAAACTCTGTCACTTTCACATCACCACTCTCTTTCAAGAAATCAGCAACCGTTTTGCTGCTATCTTTTACATAAGACTGAGCCGTCAATGTTTGCTCTTTAAAGAAAGCACCCATTTTACCTTCTACAATTTTAGCAAGCATTTCATCTGGTTTACCTGCCATCTTAGGATCCTGCTTCATCAATTCAAGGATGATATCTTTTTCACGGGCAATTGTTTCTGCAGAAACAGAAGCCGCATCAACTGCTACCGGATTCAATGCTGCAATCTGCATGGCCACATCTTTACCAGCATCAGCTGCTTCTTTATCTAATGCTACCAACACACCAATGCGGTATGCACCATGAATATAAGAAGCTACATAAGGAGCATCTACTCTTTCAAATTTAGTAACACCGATCTTTTCACCGATGGTGGCTAATTTATCATTTACCAATTCTGCTACCGTAGTAGCACCGGCTTTGGTGTTCATTAATTCTTCCAGTGTTTTTACATTGTTGGCAATGGCTGCATCTGCAATAGATTGACCAAAGGCAACGAAATCTGCATTCTTGGAAACGAAATCAGTTTCGCAGCTTACACAAACAACAATACCGGTTTTGTTATCGGCAGTTGTTTGAGCAATTACCACACCTTCTTTTGCTTCACGGTCGCTTCTTTTAGCGGCTACTTTCTGGCCTTGCTTACGTAACCAGTCAATCGCTGCTTCAAAATCTCCGTTTGTTTCTGTCAATGCTTTGCGGCAATCCATCATTCCGGCGCCGGTAGCCTGACGTAATTTGTTTATGTCTTGTGCACTTATAGTTGCTGTACTCATTGTTATTCAAAGTTTAATTTTATTAAATTGACATGTTCAAATTCCAGGTTTTGAAAATTCCAAATTCCAATCGTAAGTTTCTAATTGGAATTTGGAATTTTCTTATTTGGTATTTATAGTCAGTTATCTTCTTCCACCACCAGGTCCTCTGCTTCCACCACCAGCACCGCCAGTAGTACGACGTCTTTGTCCGCCGGCACCACCTGCACCACCCGGACCACGGGTACGTCCACCTGTACGACCACCTTCAGCCTGCGCTTCTGCTTCCAGTCTTGCTGCTCTTTTTTCCTGTTCATCATCTCCTACTTCTTCTACATCATCATCTTTTGCAGCTTGTCTTTCTGCCAAACCTTCTGCAATAGCAGCAGTGATATAATTTACAAGAATGGCAATTGATTTGGTAGCATCATCGTTTGCAGGAATGGCAAAGTCAACTTTATTAGGATCGCAGTTGGTATCTACAATACCAAAAGTCTGAATGCCTAAACGTTTTGCTTCTGCTAATGCAATATGCTCATGACCGATATCGATAATGAATAAAGCAGCAGGTACACGGCCCAACTGAGCAATACCACCTAATACTTTCTCCATTTTATCTCTGTCACGGCTCAATGTTAAACGTTCCTTCTTCGTTACGCTGTCAAAAGAACCATCGCCCAGCATTTTTTCAATGCTCTGCATTTTCTTTACACTTTTACGAACAGTGTTGAAGTTGGTTAACATACCACCTAACCAACGTTCCGTTACGAAAGGCATGTTTACTTTTTTAGCAGATTCCATTACGATGTCCTTCGCCTGCTTTTTTGTTCCCACAAACAAGATCTTCTTACCACTGCGGGCAATCTGCTTTAATGCAGCAGCCGTTTCCTGCAGGCACTCAACAGTTTTGTTCAGGTCGATGATGTGGATACCTTTCTTTTCAGCAAAGATGTAAGGCAACATCTTGGGGTTCCACTTCTTCTTCAGGTGACCGAAATGAACACCGGCTTCAAGAAGTTGCTGTTGTAAGGATGTATTATTTTCCATTGTATATAAATGATCGTTTTTAAAAATTGTTTGCTGCGATTAACGTTTAGAGAACTGGAAGCTTTTTCTTGCTTTCTTATGACCGAATTTCTTACGTTCAACAGATCTTGGATCTCTTTTCAACAGACCTGCTGCTTTTAAAGCAGGACGAAATTCAGGATTGATCTCCAATAATACTCTGGAGATACCCAGCATGGCTGCTTCGGCCTGTCCTTTTACGCCACCACCGGTAGCATTGATCTTTATATCAAACTTATCAGCAACATCTACTGTTTTCAGCGGACGTTCTACCTGGTTCTGTAAATAAACCAACGGGAAATAAGTTTTATAATCTTTGTCGTTGATGGTAATGCTTCCTGTACCTTTTGTAACGAACACTCTGGTTACAGCAGCTTTACGACGACCAATTCCGTTTATTTGCTTTTCCATTAATTATGTGTTTGGGCGTTTTTTAAATTAAAATTTAATTCTTTTGGTAGACTGTGCAGTATGCGGATGCTTGTCGCCTACGTACACAAATAATTTCTTGTACATCTTGCGGCCTAAACGATTCTTCGGCAACATTCCTTTTACCGCTCTTTCAATCACCACTTCTGGTCTGCGCTTGATCAGGTTTCTGGCAACTTCTTCTTTACGTCCACCAGGATAACCAGTAAAGTGGTCATAAATTTTCTGGTCGATCTTGTTACCGGTTAATACTACTTTTTCGCAGTTGATCACAATGATATAATCTCCTGTGTCAACGTGTGGCGTATAGTATGCTTTGTTCTTACCACGAAGTATCGCAGCAATTTTAGCACACATACGGCCTACGGTTTGATTAGTACCGTCTACAACATACCAGTTGCGTTGAACGGTAGCCTCGTTCGCATGTTTGGTTGTGAAATGTAATTTGCTCATTTTGTTTTCTGTTTTTGTGACCTCCGCTATCCCGGTAGGTCGTTTTTTAAAATGGATGGCAAAGGTAGGTGTGGGGTGAATCCAAACCTATTTTTTACAAAGGTATTTTTATATTGCACCTTTGTAATGTGTTGATTTACAATAATATTTTTGACCAAAAATATTTATGGCCTTAAAAAAGAACCCAATATCTAGATTAAAAATTAGAGCTAACCTTTTAAATGATGATCAAACAGAGGACTTTCTTATCGCAATCTTTGTAGGCGTAAGATGTGTAATGACCACTTTTATTATATCTCCTTCTTTAATTACTGCTTTTTCTTCTGGAGTAAGGTTGAGTTTTGCCTGTATCTTGTCTCCAAACAAATTCAGATAGACACCATATGGTGTTATTTTTGACACTTCTGCATTGATATCAAATTGCTTTTCAAAATGCAGTTCTGCTTTTTTATATTCCGGAATATAAAAATGTGAAAATAATTCTGCTTTGATGGCATTGGGCTTATCGAGGTTCACCAGGCTAAAGCTAATGGCTACATTTTCTGCCGTGGCTGCCGGTGGTACTTCCCAGGGAGATAGTTGCAAGGGAAATAAAATATAACTCTCCCATTCTTTTATAAAATACTTATCATCTATCTTTTTTAAGATACCCGGAAAAACGATTCTCTATCGCTGATTGTTGTATCATCTTCGCAATTGCTTCATTATGCCGATAGGTAACATTATAAGCCGTCATTTTATCCCCTCTGTCAGATAACTTCATTTGAAAACTTACTTCATCACCCAGGCGGTAATGATGTGGTTTTTTGCTGCTATCGGCAGCATCAGTTTTACAATTGACCGATTTGTGCTTGTTGTTATAGGAATAATCGATGGTAGCAAAATGCTTTTCGTAGTTAACGAATGATATTTTCCCTTTATAAATTATTTGTTCGTCCATTTTTTTGTATTGCTGCAAATTTACAGTGAAGTAGCGGAAGCGATCGATTTAATTACGAAATTGAACCACATAGACACATAGTAAACAATAGGAATGCACACATAGCGTATAACCTATGTGATTAACGATGCTCCTTCCCGATAATTATCGGGAGTGCCTATGTGGTTCAACATAGATTCAACCTGAGGATAAACCTGAAATGCTGATTAATAGTTTTTCAATCTTATTTTTATCACTCAATTTATACATTATGTCCAATCGTTTTCTTAATCGTACAAGTTTCGGTGATCCAAAAAATGCAGGCAACCTGATGCCCGTCGATGAAGCTCATTCTTTACTAAATGAATGGGTACCGAATGAAAAACTGCGGCTGCATATGAAGCAGGTAGCAGCCAATATGAAAGCATGGGCTATTGAAAAAGAAAATGCAGACGAACAAACAGCCATGAAAATGGGAACTGGCAGGTTTGTTACATGATGCCGATTGGGAAAAATTTCCGGAGGATCATTGCAGAGTGATCATTGAAGAATTAGAAAAAAGAAATATTGATCCGGAAGTGATCCGTTGTATTGCTTCTCACGGACCAAAAGTATTTGGTGTGGAACCGGAAAGCAAAATGGATAAAATGATCTATGCCATTGATGAGCTGAGTGGACTGGTGCATGCTCTACAGTCTGCTTCGACCTGAAAAATACGAAGGCATGGAAGTAAAAGGTGTAAAGAAACGATTAAAGGAAAAAGCATTTGCTGCACAGGTAAGCAGGGAAGATATTGCTGATGCTCTAACAAGAATTGATATTACACTGGAAGAATTGATTCAATTTATTATTGATCACCAAAAAAATATTTAACATATAAAAAAGCTGCATTTTCGAAAATGCAGCTTTTTTATATACGCTAATTCAACTTACTTACATTATCGTATAAATTTTTGTGTACTCATTTAATGTAATAGTATGTGCTCCGGCAGAAATATTAATAGCGTTTGGATCGGGATCACTATCCCCATTTCTGAATATGGCTTTGCCGGTTCCATCATCACCATATTGATATCCCCATACTCCTTTTTCTACTATAAATTTAAAGACGGTAGCTCCGCTTAAGGTTATATTAACTGTCCATAAACCATTTCCCATGTAAGTCATTTCAGGTAATGCTGTACCTGCACTGTTATTCCAGTTGCCAATTGCCGGATCGCCACCAATTAAATACATTTTTGCCTGCGTATTACTAAACTTTAAGTTTAACGGATCTGCTCCATCCCAAACAATTCTTCTGTCTCCGGCAGCAGTTGGGCCGTTAATATTCGATTCGTTGGCTTCAAGCATTGACCCAGGAGTTGCCCCTTGTCCATAATCTCTTGGTTGATTAACCGGACCACCACCACTTGGCCAGGCATTATCATCAATCATCTTAAATGCTCCACCACCATTAAAGGGCACTATACCCAAAAATCTGTTTGTAGCAATTAATGTAAGTGCTTGTGAAGGGAATATAGCCGGAGGATTCCAGCTTGCTGGTGTAGCATCACCCACAGTTGCCATTCGGCCGGTTTGTAAATAAAACTTTAGGTTAGTTAAATCGAAAGTTATCCGGTAGTTCCCTGCCGTAGAAACTGGAATATTTATTTCTCCATCTGCGGTAAGGTTCCCTGCTGGTTTTGTAGGATCCTGCCCCCAATCCACTGCACCTGCTGTTGGTGGAAAGGCCTGCATATTCAGGAATTTCATTTCGCCGGCATTCAGATAAACATACATGTAAAAAGTTCCAAAATTAGTTTCGTCGGGTATCATTCTTATTGCCTTTGATGCATCCCAACTATTTGGAGTAGCACTGCCAACAATAAATATTTTTACTTCTCTGATAATAACAATATTGTTGGTATAATCAGCTTGCTGGTTCCAGGTACCAGAAGTAGCTACCACAGTCCATTTTAATGATACTGGGAGCGGAAGGGTTGCAAACCCATATTTTGTCATGGAGTCACTTAATGCTTTGTAAGAAACTTTTGCAAAAGAGTCAACTCCGGCACTGCCTGAAACAATACTGAATAGCGGAGTATTCCAATCTGTAGCTAATTCATTCCCACCGGCATCTACTTTTCTTTCTGCAAAAAGTACTTTATACTTTACAACTGGTCCGCCAGTAGCAGGTTTGGATTTTGTCCAGTTAAATGTAAAAAAGTCGGCAGTAGAGTTAGGATTAATTGATTGTGCGGTTAATGTAGATGCAGGCCCTAAAAGTACAAAAGGACTTGCCCCATCTTTCATTCTTGTAATGGTAATATTAAAGATATCAGTTGATCGTATTTTTACATCTCCATTAGAAGCTACCACACTCCAAATAAAATCAGTGGTTGCACCATCAGCTATACCTTTTGATTTTAAGGCGTCATCAATTTGCTTTTGTGTAAGTGTAAGTGTAGTTGCAGCACCACCATTGTCTGAAGGAATTTCTAAAGCTGGAGCGGCAATATCTCCTCCATTTTTTAAGGCTGCAACCCAGCTATATTTTGGAGCGGTTGATAAGCCCGGCGTTGCTGCTGTCCAGGTAATAGTTACAGCATTGTTTGGCGTAGCAGCATTTAAAACCAACTTTACACCGGACGAAGGTGTTCTAAGGTTGAAATTAACTAAACCTTCACCTGTAGCATCATCACCAGCAAATTCTGCTTTTTTACACGCTGAAAACAGTATTACTGCAGCGGAAAGTATATAGATGATTTTTTTCATTATGTATTTTTTTAATTCGTTTATACGTTACCGAATTTATTGCATCGTTGTTAAAGTTATCTCTGTCTCAGATGAAGAAACAGGAGTTGCAGCACCATTTGCATCTAACACTGTCCCATTAAATCTATACTTGAATTTAAAAAGTTTTCGTCCGGTAGCAGGTGTAAAACTACTGCCAGGAATAAATGTAGCTGCCCAGATTGTCGATTCAAATGAGCGAACTGGAATTGTTAATGGAGTCCCTACTTGTGCACCTGTTTCATCATACATTGTGATGGTAGCAGTAGTAGGAGACATACGCTTCTCATCTACAGAAACCCCATAATTGCGATCGAAGTTGATCGTAACTACATCATCTGCTCCCACTTTTGACGGAAAAACCCTAAGCATAGACGGAGTAAATACCAATGGATCAAAATTAAAGGGCTTGTAGTCTGGTGTTTGTGCAGAACCATCTTTTTTCTTTACCAAAAAACCAAAGCTTTTTAACTGAGCCGGGGCCTGACCAAATAAAGTAGTCCCTACAAATGTAAAGCTCCATTTATTAGTTCCAGCAGCAGTCATTTTAGCAGCATTTGAAGAATTGGACCAATCTCCATTTACTGTGCCATTTACGCCCCCTGTTCCATTTGGGTTAGAAAAAATCCAAATATAAGCTTCCGCTGCTCCGGCCATGCCGGTTCCCGTAACATCTATTGTTAAAGTAACCTGATCTTCAGCAGTAAAGCTGGAAGGTACAAAAGAGGGATTTTGTGCCTTCACAACGGTCATTGCGCTGAATATAAAACCAATGAATAATAATATCTTCTTCATATTGCAATCATTTATTGTTTAGCAAATTCATAACTATAAGAAATAAGCAGTTTATTGGTAGCAGCATCTTTTCTTTCTACCGTTAATTTCAGGGTTTTGTAAGGTCCAACAGGGTAGCCTCCTAACGTTACATTTTCCGTTACAGCACCGTTACTGAGGGTAATAATTTTTGGGGCATCTTTATCATCAACTGTCCAGTTACCAGCTGGCAGTTTAATAATCTTTGGAGAGGCGCCTGAAGTTGCAGTAAATGTTGATGGGTTTCCATTAGTTCAGATCCAGCTTCAGTACAAAATTTGTATACGGAAAAAGAGTGGTTATATCCAGTTCCTTAAATGGAAATCCTTTTTTTGCTGCATCTTCATCTACCTGAATTGCTTTTATTAATTTCCAGGTGCCTTCAAAGGATTGCACAATATTTCTTGGGTCACCCAATTCTTTTTTTTCAACAGGCGTACACGCAGCAAAAAATAGTGTGAAAGCCATAAAGAGTAAACTTCCTTTTAATATTATTTTCATATAAATCGTTTTTAAGAATATTTAGAAACAACCGCCTTCCACATTCATTATAAAATTGGTATTGGCATCCAGTTCTGCTTTTGGAAATTGCAAAATAAAACCATTGCAGTTCCATAGTGAATTCCTGCGATCGATATTAATTCCAGACCTTGCACCAATTCGTTTAATTTCCTGTGTACGGTTACCTTCGCCTACCATTTCCAATTCCCGTTCTGTTCTTGTAGTTGAAATTACAAGTGCTGCGGAAGCAGCCGGAGCTAAATTGAATGCAGTACTGCCATAAGCCCGGGTCATAATTCTGTTGATATCACCAATTGCTACGGTTAAATTAGCGCCACCGGTTTCTGCACCAGCTTCTGCTCTTATAAGTGTTAATTCAGTAAGATGTACCAGGGGTAATGCAATATTATTTTTATTGTATTTAGTGAGCAGGTTAAAACCAGGTTGTAGTGTATTACTGTACCAGGCTCTTCTAAGATCTGCACTTCGGGCATTTGCCACAGCATAAAACTGGTCGGTAAATCTAAAGTTAGGCAACCCGACATCTGATCTGAATGCACCAATTAATCCTCCACCCGGTCTAAACCCATTTACATCATCAGCAATCAATAAAATTCCTTCTGTACTTAATCCTAATGAATATCTTGATGAGAAACCGGCGTCTAAGCTAAATTTATTACTATTAATTACTTCGTTTGAATACTGATATGCTTTTACAAAATTATTTTGTTGAAAATATACTTTTGCTAAAAAAGCCTTAGCCGCCCATTTTGTAGCCGAATAATATTTTCCATTAGAAGGCAGGTCAGGTAATACAGTTTCTGCCGATTCCAGATCTTCTATAATTTGTGCATATACCTGAGCGACTGTTGCTCTTGCTTTTGGTGCTAGATCGAGTATAGTGCGCAATGGAACACCCAAATGTGAATTATCTGCCGTATAACCCCAGGGTTGTGCAAACATCCGAACCAGTTCAAAATAAGAAACAGCTCTGAACAATTTAGCTTCACCCTCTATTTGATTTTTTTGAGTCGTCGCTAAATCTAATCTTGATAATACTTTGTTGCTTCGGGCAATGGCTTCATAGCCTTTAGAATAATATACATCTCTCGTACCACCAAAAATGGAGTTTTGTCTTTTAAAAATTTCAGAAAAATCTCCTGTAAAAAAATCTCCTCTATAATGATCTCCTAATAATTCGTTAAGTACCTGATGACGACCGCCGTAAAAATTTCCATCTGCGATAATTGTATAAATCCCATTTGAAAAAGCAGCCAAATCAGCTTCTGTTTTTAGTGCCTGCTCTTCCGTTAACTGACCTTCAGGGGGTCTTTCCAGAAATTTTTTACAGGCACTCAGGTTTATAAAAAACAATGCTGCAACAATTAATTTTACTATATTTTTCATATGCGAGTAATTAATAAATTAGCAATTAGAAGCCAATATTTACTCCAACTACAAATGTTTTTTGTGTTGGGGCTGTGAGATAAGTAACATTGGCACTTAGGTTTCTATCTTGAGGATTTTCAAAATCCCTTGTAATTTCAGGATCACCTCCCGGATATTTTGTAAAAGTGAGTAAGTTAGACCCACTTAAATAAATCTTTACATTGGTAATCTTTCCTTTTTCCAGCATTTTTTTGGGTAAGGAATATCCTATTGTTAATTCCCTTAATCGTAAGTAACTGGCATCATAAAGAAACATAGTAGAGTTAAACTGATCTTCACTTGGCAACCCGGGATAAGTAGTGGCATCATAAGTAAGTCTTGGGTACATCGCCATATCACCGGGAGCCGTCCACCTGTCCAGAAAATCATCTCTAAAGTTCCAGTTCTTTTTAGATACACCCATAAACTGATACTTGGCAGAGTTGTCATAAATTTTTCCACCAATTACATAAGTAAACAATACATTAAAATCAAACCCTTTGTATTCTGCAGAGGAGTTAAAACCGCCAATATAATCTGGCATTACACTACCTGCAAACACTCTATGGTCCAAAGAGAAGGTTTTAGTTTGTTTGCCATCTTTATCAAGCCAGATAGGTAATCCATCCGTTGGATCTACACCATGGTACCTTACCAGATAATTTACACCTATTGGTAATCCTTTTACTACACGGGTGTCATTGGTACCACCACTCACTGCATCGGGACCAAGTTCCCAATCCAACACTTCATTATAGTTTCTGGCTATATTACCACCAATCGTCCAGCTAACATCAGGCTTAATGATAATTTTATAATTAAGACTTAGTTCCAAACCTTCATTTAGCACTTTACTATCAAAGAGGTTTCTATTTATGTTTGGCACACCGGTTGAAGGCGCAAGTCCGGGGTTTAAGATTGTAGATGTTGTTATTTTATTATAATAGGCCAATTCTCCGGTAAGTCTGCTTGATAAAAGCGCAAATTCAACCGCCACATCTACATTTTTCAGCCGCTCCCATTGTAAATCAGGATTACCTAAGTTATTCAGATATAAAGTATTCATTCCATTATAAGGAGTGCCACCAACTCTATAATTGTCATAATAATTCCCAGATCCTATACTTGCATTACCCACTATACCCCAGCTTGCTCTTAGTTTTAAGAAGTTGATAAATTTTATATTTTTAATAAAATCTTCCTCACTTAAAGTATATGCAGCGGATGCGGCAGGGAAAAATCCATGTTTGTTATTGGTGCCAAATTTAGAAGAACCGTCTGCACGAAGAGTTACCTGGGCGGCAAATTTATTGTCGTATGAATAATTGATTCTACTAAAAAAACTATTGAATGTATATTCTCCATCAGACTTAACTGTGGCCTGTGCAGGAATTTGTGATTCTCTTTGTTGGATGAAAAAATCTCTTCGATCTTTAAAAGCCTGTGTATTTTTCCAGTAAGGTTGTACAGCAAATTGCCCTATTTCAAATAAATAACTTTTCTGTGCATACTCATTTGCTTCTGCACCTAGTAAGAAGTTAAGCTTATGTGCTTCTCCGATATTGGTTAAGTAATTTACTGTTACATTCCCATTTTTATTAGTCCCCCAATAAGGGAATGCTTTGGCATAACCAGAATCCGGGTTATTGATCCAGTTGGCAGATTCAAAAATATTATCAAGACCTCTTATATACTCAACAGAAACATTTGCTCTTACAAATAAGTTTTTTACAGGCTCATATTCAACAGATAACCCACCGATATATCTATTATTAATTTCCCTTCTTTTTGTTTCTTCAATTTTACGAACTGGGTTTGCACCGTTTATAAAATAGCTGCCATCCGCGTTATATGGAGTAAAAATAGGTAGCGCACTACTCATTGCATCGCCGATACCGCCATCCCATGCGGCAGCTACTCTTCTATTAGTACCCCTGTTGTAACCAGAAGTGAGGGACACTTTTAAATTATCAAGTATTTTATAATCCATGTTCAGCCTTGCACTTAATCTTTCGTAACTGTTCGTTTTAATATAACCTTCATTGTTACTGTAAGATAGGTTGGCAAACGTTTTTAGTTTTTGGGTGCCCTGCGTCATACTTAGGTTGTGCTCATTGATAAAACCAACCTGTGTTAATAAATCCCACCAATCTGTATTGTTTTGACTTGCGGTGGCGAAAGTTAATCCCCCTGGTAGAATAGCCGGCCCTGTTCTTCCGTCGTTTTCCCATGCTTCTTGTCTTAACTGTAACCATGCAGTCCCATTCACAAATTCCGGTCGCTTTGCATAGGTGGCACCACCAAGTCTGGTAGAATAATTCAATTTCATTTTTCCGGACTTCCCTCGCTTTGTGGTAATTAGGATTACACCATTGGCGCCTCTTGAACCATAAATTCCGGTAGCTCCTGCATCCTTTAAAATTTCTATTGATTCAATATCGGCAGGGTTGATAGATGCTAAAGGATTTTGATTCATAGCCCCGCCATTACCCCGTAAAAACTGGTCAGAAATGATGGGAATTCCATCAATTACATAAAGCGGATCTCCTCCTGCAGAGATGGAGGCATTACCACGAATACGTATAACTGCACCTGAGCCTGCCAAACCATTTCCCTGCACTATCTGAACACCGGGTGCTTTCCCTTGCAGTGCAGATTCAAAACTTGGGGCTACAATCGTATTTAGTTTTTCACCACTTACTTTCGCTATCGCCCCGGTTACCTCTCTCCGGCGCTGTGTACCATATCCAATTACAATTACTTCATTTAATGACGAATTGGTAGCCAGCAATGACACATTAATGTTGCTGTTGCCTGCCGTTATTGAAACTTCCTGAGAAGCATAACCAACATTTGTAATAATTAAAACCGTAGTGGTAGCAGGAACAGTGATAGAAAAAGTTCCATCAGCATTTGCCTGTACACCTTTTCGGGTATCCTTTGCTGTAATGGACGCACCTGCCAACGCATTGCCTTCCTTCGCATCAGTTATTTTACCGGTAATAACTCTATTCTGTGCAAGAGCAAAATGAGCAACATGCAGGAGTACAAAAAAGCCAATAGCTTTTACAAAATTTTTAAGTGACATAAGCAATCGTTATAATAGTTAGCAATTCGAAAAATTCGCCCTATATGTGTATTCAGGACACAATTCTAATTCTTTTCTGAATAACGGTGAAATAAATCTTTTATCCTTCTCAAATTTTTAATTTAAATAAATAGTAAATTATTTGTAATCAATTGATATTCAACTTGTTTAAATAAATTATGAGCTGTTTTAATAAATTTATCCTGTACTAATTAAAGTTTTCAACCCCCTCATTAACAAGCATAGCTTACCAAGCTTTTAACACTACATTCTCAGCATTGTATTTTTTTCTACTATTTTATTTTCTTCATATTTCCTCTTTAATTTATATAATTTACCCGGTCTGTGCGAAACACCTTTTTCCATTTCGTTGATATCTCGCAGCCAGTCTTTAAGCACTATTTTTTTTCTAAAATTCCGCCGATCCAGTTTAACATTTAAAATAGATTCGTACACCTCCTGTAATTGTCGCAACGAAAATTTTTCCTGCAACAAATTAAAAACAACAGGTATTTCCATTATTTTCTGTCGCAGCTTCTCCTGGCATAATTCCAGAATAAGCTTATGGTCAAAAGCCAGTCTTCTTATTTTGTTTACAGGATGCCACTTAAGTTGATTATGGCTTAGCTGCAGGTTGGTATTTTTCGTGTCAATTAATGCATAATAAGCAATGGTAATTACTCTCCCCGATGGGTGTCTGTTAATACTGCCGAAAGTTCTGACTTGTTCAAGAAACACATCATCCAATCCCGTTCTCTCTTTTAATATCCGGTAGGATGACATTTCAAGATCTTCATCAGGCCTTATTAGATCACCCAATAAAGAGTATAACCCTTCAAATTCTTCCAGATCTGATTTAATTAATAGCACCTGAAGGTCTGTCCCATCATAACCAAAAATTACACAGTCAATAGAAACTGCCAAATTGAAATAACCAATATGGCTAATCTTTTCTATCTCAGCATTTTTTATTTTCAACTCCGTTGTCATTTTCAACTTTTTATTGCCTTACCATTTTTACTGAAACGGTTCTATTAAAAGCCCTGATTGCTGCTATATAAATACCTGCCTGTAAATCAGGTATTTTTGAATTGAGATCTATGTTGTTTATTCCTTTTGCTAATTGGCTTTCGTATATTGTTATAACTTTTTGACCAAGATGATTGATAATATCAATACTTACATTGGCTACTTCCGGTAAATTTATTTGAAGGATAGAATTTGCTGCCAATGGATTAGGAAATACGGAAGCGGTAAATAGAGTAGAAGGGGCAGGCGTTGTATTGCCGTTAATATTGCGATCTATAAAAACCTTGTATTCGCCGGGCTGTAAAGTGAAAGATTGTATACTACCTGTTGCAGTTATTGTGCCACCATTAAAATAATCATACCAGGTGCCTGCTTTTTGAAAAGTAACTGAACCTGTTACTGATGTTACATCAAAATTACCAATCACACAAATATTCGAAGTATCCGTAGTGGTTTGTAGCCATTTAAAAGCACCTGTTAAATTTTTTGTTATTCTGTCCGATGTGAAATTTGCTGCGTAGAATGGATGAACCCGTAATTTATTTAATGCACTATACACATCATAAAGCTTTTTGCGTGGCTCTATGTTCTTATAGTCCCACCGTATAGGTTTGTTTGCTGTTCTGCAGTTGGGATCGATACTTCCATCGGGGCAGGTATTTATCGAAAAATCATAGCCTAACTCCCCAAACTGCCAAATCATTTTAGGCCCTGGTATATTAAAGAAGAATGCAGCTGTAAGCTCCATTCTTTTTAGTGCTGTAGAAATATCTTTTGTATTATAACTGCCAGACGAGTTGCCAAATTGGATATTCTTATACATTAATCTTTCTTCATCATGACTTTCCATATAACCAATAAGGTGGGGTTTGCTCCAATTTCGTACCGTAAACAAATTGCCTTCAAAATTTGAATTGGATATATAGCCCATAGCGGCTTCCTGGTATTGGGTTGAATTATTCCCCCAGAGTAACATACCATAGTCTGACAATTCTTTTTCTTCATTATTATCGGCAAAATGCTCCAGAATAGCATAGGAGCCTGGTGCTTTTAGTTGCAATGTATCATAGTACCTTTTCCAGATAGCCACCCGGCTTGCATCATAATTACTCCATAGCCCTACATTGTTTCCAGAGTTTACTTGCGTAAATCCTTTTGATAAGTCGAATCTAAACCCATCTACTTTATATTCTTTCAGCCAATGCTCTACAACTCTGCTGGTAAAATATCTTGTGCGAAGACTTTCATGGTTAAAATCATTAAATACATTAAATGGATGCCTGGCAGTTTCATTCAGCCAGGGGTTATTGGCAGCAGGTTGATTGGCAGTATTATTCCAATACAGAGCCGCCAATGGATTAGCTCCCGTCGTATGATTCAGTGCTATATCCAAAATAACAGCAATGCCTCTGCGATGGCAGGTGTCTATAAATTCTTTTAAACTATTCTTCGGCCCGTAATACTTATCCGGGGCTAAAGAAATAGGAGGGATTATATCCCCAGCTTTCATTTCCATCAAATTCATTAATGGGTAATAATTCTATTGCGTTGATACCCAGTTTTTGTAAATAGTTTAATGTATCGCTGATGGTATTCCAGTTGTGTGCTGCTACGAAATCTCTTGCCAGCAATTCATAGATCACAAGACTTCTTTTATCTGGCCTTGTAAAATTATTGACCGTCCAGTTATAGGCAGGTGATGCAGTTTGTAAGATGCTCACATTTCCTGTAGTTAACCCGGTGGGATATGTTTTAAGATTTGGGTAAGTGGCAGTGTTAATGAAATTATCATTGAATGGATCTAAAACTTTTTCGGCATAAGGATCGCCAACTTTCAGCGTTCCATCAACCAGGTATTGAAAACTATATTCAATACCTGGTGTTAACCCGGATATACGTAACCACCAGAAATTATCATCAGGTGTTTTATTCATTACATAAGAGGGCTGTTCTTGCCAGTTGCTTCCGGGAAAGTCCCCTATTACAGAAACACTGTTCTTTCCGGGTGCATTTAGTACCAATACCACCGAGGTATTCCCGGTTTCATAGTTTATACCGTCTTTGACTCCGGCCGGCAATGGTAATATTGAAATATTACCGGATACAAAAAACCGTAAAGTATCAGCCTTCGTGATACCTCCCTTGGTGGCTTCAGCAACAATTGTTTGGTTACCCGCTGTATTTAATATTGGGTTGGCTGAAATTGTTGTCACATTGTTTTCATTTTGAATAGTACTGCCATTAAGAATTAATTTCATATTATCGGCTATACTATTTGCAACGGCAGTAAGATTTATATTATCGCCAGTTTGCCTGGTGATGGGCTCGGGAACAGGCTTATAAGTTGGCTGAAAAAAAGGAATAGTAAATCGAGCGGCAATAGTATTATCGTAAATTGGAATATACATGTCGGTTCCATCGGTATTTCGTTGTACTACAGTGCCAGCGCCATTTCTAAAAAGTATTACAATTTTTAATATTGTTTCACCCGGTGCTACGCCATAAAAACTTCGGATATTAGTTATACTGTATTGCCATTTATTGCTTCCCATAGAGATAGCCTGTGCACCGGAAGGAGTTGTCGCCCAGGTATATTTTACATATTTCCAGTCTGATGGCGTTGCGCTTAGGTTTGTAATTACTGCTGTATGGACATACACATCATTAGTGGGAGTGTAATTGAATAAGCCTGCATTGCCTTTGGCAGCATCCATCGTTATGACAATATTGTCATTGTCTTTTATAAAGTCTGGTGCCCAGGAAAGTAATTGAGAATATGCAGTTGAATTGGCAGCAAGTAGTATGATGAAAAGCAGGTAACTTTTTTTCATGGCAAGTGTATTTAAAAAGCGAATCGTTTATTTAGTATGGATACTTGATATTTCATACCCGTTGTATAAAGATAAATAAATATGTACATCATACACATTAAATTTTACCTATCATTCATTGGTATAATTAAACGAGCCTAAATGGATTTAAGGAAGTCCCTGTAATGTAGTATATAGTGTGTTAAGGACTGATACTGAGTGCTCTTTTGTATAAAAAATACGGCAACGCAGCAAAAGGATATCGTTAAAAGTTACTGCAAACCGGTAATGACTTGTAATTGATTTATTTCCTGAATTTATTTTTTAACCGATATAATTTACCAGGTCTGTGAGGCACATCATTCTCCATCTCATTTATATCTTCCAACCAATCTTTTAAAGCTATTTTTTTCCTGAAATTACGACGATCTAATGCTGTGTCTAAAATAGCTTCGTACAATTCCTGAAGTTGCCTTAATGAAAACTTATCCGGAAGCAAGTTAAATACCACTGGCGTTTCCATTATTTGTGTTTGCAACCGATTCAGGCAATTGTCAAGTATGAGCTTATGATCAAAAGCCAGTTTCTTAATATCCCTAACTGCATACCAATGTAAATCGTTATGACTAAGCTGAAGTTTATGATTGTTTATATCAATAAGTGAAAAAAATGCAATTGTAATGACTCTGCCTGAAGGATGTCTGTCTATACTTCCGAATGCCTGTACTTGTTCCAGATACACATCATCCAATCCTGTCCTTTCTATTAAAACACGGTAAGATGCTGCATTCAGATCCTCATCAGGTCTTATAAAATCACCTAACAGAGAATATAAACCCATATATTCTTCCAAATCAGATTGTATTAATAATACTTTAAGATCTTTTTTATCATATCCAAAAATGACACAATCAACAGAAATGGCAATATTGAAATAATCAAGATGACTATTTTTTTCAATCTCGGCCGTTTTTAGCTGAACTACATTACCCATATTATAACTTTAAAATACAGTAATCAATTTTTAGATTTTAAATTATTCGATCCGAAGGTAACAAATTAGAAGTTTTTAAGCATAATATACATACACAGCTTTATTATTATCGTATCAAATGAGACATTAACTTTACCTCCCAATTTTTATTATATGTATTCAAAAGAGAAAATAAAGAAGTTGCAAAAATTAACAACCGAATTCATTAATAAAAAATTAATCAGTTATTTCACAAAAAGAAGAAATTGAAGTTACTACGGGAAGTTCTTCGTTTTCATGAATATCGGTATTATATTCTGAATGATCCGCTTATCTCAGATTTTGAATATGATCAATTATATAAAATATTAGAAAAAGCAGAACAGGAGACACCCGGCATTAATTACTCCTGATTCACCAACGCAACGAGTAGCCAAGGGGTTAACGAAAGATTTTCCATCGGTTCAACATCTTGTGCCCATGTTATCACTTGACAATTCGTATAATAGTGATGATCTTATTGATTTTGACAGAAAAGCAAAAGAATTATCCGGATTATCAACTATTGAATATTGTGTGGAACCCAAATTTGATGGAGGAAGTATTTCTGTTATTTATGAAAATGATTTGCTGGTTCGAGGTGCTACCAGGGGCGATGGTGTAGAAGGTGATGAAGTAACTACCAATATCAAACAGATTCATTCACTGCCGTTATCAGCTAAATTTTCCGGATATGGAATTCAGCAAATTGAAATACGGGGAGAAGTGCTGATCAATAAAAAGAATTTTGCAAAATATAATGAGCAAATTATTGAAGAAGGCTATGCACCATTTGCCAATCCAAGAAATGCTGCGGCTGGTTCGCTTCGAATAAAAGACCCGGCAGAAGTGGCGAAAAGAAATCTGGAAGCATTTACTTATCATGTCAGCTATTTTTCTTTATTAAAAGAAAAGCCAATACCGGAAGCATTAACAACACATTCCGGCACATTAAAACTGTTATGGGAGCTAGGTTTCCGGAGCCCTGAAAAAGAAAAAAAAGTTTTCAAAGGAATTGAAGAAGTAATAAAATACTGTACAGAATTTGAAGCCGGAAGAGACGATCTGCCTTATGAGATTGATGGAATGGTTATTAAAGTTAATAACATAGCACTCCAGGATAAACTGGGAATGACCTCTCATCATCCCCGTTGGGCCATTGCGTATAAGTTTAAAGCAAGACAAGCCACAACAAAATTGATTGATGTTGAATACCAGGTAGGAAGAACCGGAGCCGTAACACCCGTTGCCAAATTGGAGCCGGTTGCTGTTGGAGGAGTGACTGTTAGCAGTATCTCGATCCATAACGAAGAATATATCAGCGAAAAAGATTTGCGTATTGGCGATTCCGTTTTAATTGAAAGAGCCGGAGATGTAATACCGCAAATTGTAAAATCCAATGCAGATGTAAGAACAGGAAAAGAAAAGAAAATCATTTTCCCGAAAACCTGTCCTGTTTGTAACAGTAAATTATTTAAGGAAGCTGAAGAAGCTGTGTGGCGATGTATCAATATAGAATGTCCTGCACAGGTGGTTGAACGCATCATCCATTTTGTAAGTAAAGATGCAATGGATATCCGCGGCTTTGGAGAAGCCAATGTCCGCAAGTTTTATGAGCTAGGGTTACTAAATGATATTCCGGGAATATATAAGCTGGATTTTAGCAAGATTACCGGAATGGAAGGTTTTGGGCAAAAATCGATCGATAATTTACAGGCAGCTATTACAAAATCGAAAAGCCAACCGCTGCACCGTCTGCTATATGCTTTAGGCATTCGCTTTGTTGGTGAAACAACTGCAAAAACGTTGGCTCGTACTATCAGCCATCTTCTTGATCTGAAAAAATTTTCACAGGAAGAGTTACAAAACCTTGAAGATATAGGTCCGAAAGTTGCCGGTAGTATTCTTCACTTTTTCAGCAATAAAAGCAATTTAGAGATGCTGGATCAATTAGAAAAGATTGGACTTCAACTACATAATGATAAAAAAGAGAATGTTAGTGACGGTAATCTAACGGGCCAGACCTTTCTTTTTACCGGCACTCTACCTACTTTGAAAAGAAGCGAAGCAGAAGCGATGGCCGAAGCTAACGGTGCTCAGCTAGTTAGCGGGGTCAGCACCAAGCTTAACTATCTGGTTGTAGGGGAGGATGCAGGTAGTAAACTGGAGAAAGCCAAGAAGATAAACTCTGTAAAAATTATATCCGAAGCTGAGTTCTTAAAAATAATTGGTAAAAAATAATATTGTTTGTCCTTTTTAAATATTCTATCTTAGTAAATACCATTTAACATCCGCTCAGATAACCTTTACGTACCATCGTTATACTCTGCATTCTGTCCCTGACTAAAAAAAATTATTATGATAAAAAAACTAGCCGGCGAAATCTGGAAACCACTTTTATTTTCCGGATGGAGGCAACTTCGAAACCGTTATGCAGTATCCAACCATGGCAGAATTGCCAGTTATAAAAAAGATGTGCTGGAAGATGGAAAATTGCTAAGCGGATCATTAACGACAGGGTACCGTACATTAAATCTTCATCGGCCCAATAATAAAGGCACTTTGTACATTCATAGAGAAATGGCAAAACTATTTCTGAAAAAGCCTTCTCCAAAACATAAATATGTTATTCATCGAAATCATAAAAAACTGGATAATAATATTAAAAATCTAAAATGGGCAACACTTGGAACAGATGATCGATCATCAGCAAGGAAGTCCGGCTAAAATTGCCTATAAAGTAAAACAAGCCAATCGTACTGAAGGGTTAAAACTTACCGCTACGCAGGTAAAAAAAATAAAGTCTGTACTTTCCAGTAAAAACAGAAAAATCACTATTAAAAAACTGGCAGAAAATTATGGTGTAAGTGAAATGACAATGTATCGGATAAAAAGTGGAGAGAATTGGGCCAGAATCTAATTAGTACTTTTTTATAGTTTTTAGATTCAGGTTATCTTTAAGCATAAACAATCGAATTTTATGCTTCAGCCATCTACAATTAAGTTTCTAAAAGATTTAAAAAAGAATAACAATAAGCCCTGGTTTGATAAAAACAGGAAAGTGTATGAAACTGCAAAAGCTGATTTTCTGCAATTCATTCAGGCAGTAATCGATTTACATGGCAAAAAAGATCCGTCCATAAAAAACCTGATAGCCAAAGATTGCATCTTTCGTATTAACAGAGATATCCGTTTTTCAAAAGATAAAACTCCTTACAAATCTAATTTCGGAGCAAGTATTAATAAGGACGGAAGAAAAGCAATGAGTGCTGCCGGTTATTATTTTCATCTTGATCCTGATGGAAGTTTTGCTGGTGGCGGTATTTATATGCCAATGCCTGATGAGCTAAAAAAAGTAAGACAGGAAATTGATTATAACTTTGCTGAATTTAAAAAGATAATCAATTCAAAAAAATTCAAATCACTTTATGGCGACCTTTCTAAAAGTGCGGAATATTCATTAGTCCGTGTGCCTAAAGGATATGATCCTGAAAATCCGGCTGCCGAATACCTCAAGCTGAAAAGTTTTATTTCCATGATTGAAATAAAAAATGCTGACCTTACATCAAAGGATATCGTGAAGAAAACCGCTGACGCTTTTGCAACACTTCAACCTGTTAATCGAATTTCTAAATAAATCTCTTTCCTGATTTTCCAATTTCAAATAAACAAATGAAAATAATTTTTACTTCCCTCCTGTTGCTTGCAATGAGCACCTTAGCTATTGCCCAAAGTTTTTCGGTATCCCTTCCCGATAGCCTCAGCCAACAATCCTTAGATGGCAGGTTACTTGTTTTACTTTCCAAAAAGCATACCGGTGAACCCAGGTTTCAAATTTCTGACGGACCCGGATCGCAGCAAATATTCGGTATTGATGTAGATAACTGGAAACCGGGCACCAGCAAAACAATTGATGCTTCCGCATTTGGATATCCAATTGAGAAGTTAAATGCATATTAAAGCCGGCGAATATTCTATTCAGGTAGTATTTCATTTGTATGAAACATTTAAGCGAAAAGATGGTCATGTTGTGAAGTTACCCATGGACAGAGGCGAGGGTCAGCATTGGAATCTTGCTCCGGGCAATTTATATTCAGTTCCCTTAAAACAAAATTTTAATCCGACCAATAAAAAACCAATACGACTTAACGCTTAGTAAGAAAATACCTCCTATCGAAGAGCCAAAAGATAGTAAGTATGTAAAACATATAAAAATTCAAAGCAAGCTGCTTACTGAATTCTGGGGACGACCCATGTTTCTCGGTGCTCATATATTATTACCCGAAGGATGGGATACACATCCTGATGTAAAATATCCGCTTGCTATTTTTCATGGACATTTTCCTGATGACTTTGGCGGTTGGAGAACCACTCCTCCGGATGAAAATTTAATACCAGATACCGTTAGTCGCTTTAATCTTATCGGATACAATAAGATTGTGCAACAGGAAGCATATGATTTTTATAAACAATGGACAGGCCCTGATTTTCCAAGAGTGATTGCGATTGAGATACAACATGCTAATCCATATTATGATGATTCTTATGCTGTAAACTCTGCCAACCTTGGTCCGTATGGTGATGCGATAACGTATGAGCTGATCCCTGAAATTGAAAAAAGGTTCAGAGGAATTGGTGAAGGCTGGGCAAGATTTATGTATGGCGGCAGTACCGGTGGATGGGAAGTGTTGGCAGCACAGGTTTTTTATCCGGATGAATATAATGGTTGCTATTCCGCATGTCCTGATCCTGTAGATTTCAATCATTATACAACAGTAAATATTTATAAAGACCAGAATGCCTATTACCAGGAAGGCCCATTTAAAAAAACATTAAGACCGGGACATAGAGACTATTTAGGCCATGTGAGCAGTATGGTAAAAGATATGAATCAGAGAGAGTTGGCACTTAGGCACAAAAAGCAGAAGCGGGGAACAGTTTGATATTTGGGAAGCGGTGTATTCTCCTGTAGGAAAAGATGGTTATCCTGAAAGGATCTTTGATAAATACACCGGTGTGATCAATAAAAAGGTGGCTGAATATTGGAAAGAAAATTACGACCTGACACATATCATCAAAAGAGATTGGCCAACAATCGGCGAAAAGCTAAAAGGGAAAATTCATATTTATGTGGGTGATATGGATAATTATTATTTGAATAATGCCGTGTATGAAGCAGAGGATATGATCAAAAAACTGGAAAATCCTGCTTGTAATTGTGAGGTTGATTATGGCGACAGGGCAGAACATTGCTGGAACGGAGATCATACTCAACCGAATTATATAAGCCGGTTACGTTATAACCAGATGTTCATTAAAAAATGGGCAGAAGAAGTGAAAACAAGAAAACCTGCAAATGCAGATATTACTTCCTGGAGATATTAAATAATCGGGCTGACTCAAAAATCGTCATAGCGATCCCGCCTTAAGCGGGAGAAGCAATCTGAAAAAAATTCATCATTATTATTTAATAGATTGCTTCGGTCGTACCTCCCTCGCAAAGACGAATTCACGGCTTTTGAGCAGCTTCGATTATACTTTTATAATAAACCTTGTTTCAGCATATATTCAGCTATCTGCACCGCATTGGTAGCAGCACCTTTTCTAAGATTATCAGCAACTACCCACATGTTCAAGGTCTTTGGTTGTGTTTCATCCCTGCGAAGACGGCCAACAAATACTTCATCTTTTTCATGTGCCCACAACGGCATTGGGTAAAGCTGGGCTGCATCATCATTCTGTACAATAATTCCTTTTGAAGCGGTCAGTAAAGCGGTTACCTCCCCCAGGTCAAATTCATTTTCAAATTCTACATTCAAACTTTCACTATGGCCGCCAACTACAGGTATACGAACAGTAGTGGCCGTTACTTTAATGGAATCATCCTGCATGATCTTACAAGTTTCTTTCACCATTTTCATTTCTTCTTTTGTATATCCGTTTTCTAAAAACACATCAATCTGTGGAATCACATTCAGGTCAATTGGATATTTATATGCCATTTCACCTTTTACATTCTTTCTTTCATTGAACAACTGATCAACAGCCTTTTTACCAGTACCGGTTACACTTTGGTAAGTACTCACCACCACTCTTTTTATTTTATATTTTTTATGCAGTGGCTGTAATGCTACTACCATTTGTATGGTGGAGCAATTTGGATTGGCGATGATAAGATCTTCTTTGGTTAACACATCAGCATTTACTTCCGGCACTACTAATTTTTTTGCGGGGTCCATTCTCCAGGCACTGCTATTATCAATCACTACGATGCCTGCTTCTGCAAATTTTGGTGCCCACTCCAATGAAGTATTTCCACCTGCAGAAAAAATGGCAACCGCTGGTTTTGCGGCTATTGCATCGGCCATTCCAATTACTTTATACTTTTTATCTTTAAATATCACTTCCGTTCCTACCGATCTTTCCGAAGCCACCGGAATTAATTCTGTAACCGGAAAATTTCTTTCTGCCAATACCTGTAACATTTTAGTGCCCACCAATCCGGTAGCACCTACAACTGCAACTTTCATTTTTTAGATTTTTAATTGTTTATTATTTAATTGTCAGACGGAGACCGTCAGACAAAAAAAAGCCTTCCGGTTAGGGAAGGCCTGCTGAACTTTTTTATGTTTTTACATACATAACGTTGCAAACCTCCCTCAGGAATGTTTCTTCGTACGTTTTGTATGTTTCATTAATTTCATGTTGGTTGCAAAAATAACTGTGTACTGGTTTCATCCCAAATAAACATTCCTTTTTTTTACACTTTTATTTAATTACAACTGTTTGTATTAACTTGTTGTTATGCAATTTCGGCTGTTATTATTCCTTTTTATCATCATTCCGGGACTTGTACCTGCACAAAACAGGTTTGACATTGTTATTGATGAATTGATGGCTGACCCAACGCCACAAGTTGGATTGCCAAATAATGAATGGCTGGAATTAAAAAATACAACTACGGCCGCAATTAATTTACAGAACTGGCGAATCGGCGATGCCACCGGGCAAAGCGGCCCATTACCTAATTTTATTTTACAACCAGATAGCTTTGTAATTGTTTGTACGGGAAGTGCTGTCGCTGCACTATCCGCTTTTGGCACCACAATATCAGTTACCGGTTTTCCTTCGCTCGATAACACTGGTGATCTGGTCTTTTTAAAAGCACCTAATGGCAGCATTATTCATGCCCTTAGTTACACAGTTGAGTGGTATCAGAATGAATTAAAAAAAGAGGGTGGATGGACATTAGAAATGATCGATACCAAAAATCCATGTACGGGATTTAATAATTGGCGGGCCAGTACAAATCCGATGGGAGGCAGTCCCGGAAAAAAGAATTCCATTGATGCCCTTAATAACGACCAGACGCCGCCTTCTTTAATAAATACTTATTCTATCAACACTACCACCATTGTAGCCGTATTCAATGAACCCATTGACAGCCTAATTGGAGCAAGCATTACAAATTATAATTTCAGCAACGGCATTACAATTACTGGCGCTATTACCTTAGCCCCTTTGTTCAATGAGGTTCAGTTGACACTTAACGCAGCATTACAAACCCGGCAGGTGTATACGCTTACAGCCAATAATATTAAGGATTGTAAAGGCAATACTATAGGTGCTGATAATAAAGCAAGGATAGGCGTTCCTGAAGATGCTGAAGTGTTGGATATGGTCGTTAATGAAATATTATTTAACCCAAGAAGTAATGCCAATGACTATACAGAATTTTATAACCGAAGCCTGAAAATTTTTGATGCATCAAAACTATTTATTGCAAATAGAAACAGTAGCAATGTGATCAGCAACATCAAACCATTATCTATAACACCTATTCTGGTATTTCCGGAAGACTATCTTGTTATTACCGAAGATGCTGCCAGCCTGAACAGAGAGTATCTGGTAAAAAATCAATCGGGGGTGCTCACTCAATCTTCACTGCCCTCCATGCCCGATGATAAAGGATTTTCAATTTTATTGAACCTGCAAGGGACTATTGTAGATGAAGTAAATTATGATAAGAACTGGCATTTTAAATTACTTGATAATGATGAAGGCGTTTCGTTAGAAAGAATTGATCCCGATGGACCTTCACAAGCACCTACCAACTGGCATAGTGCAGCTTCCACGGCCGGGTATGGTACACCAACCTACAAAAACTCACAGTACAAATTGATCGAATCGATCAATGCAAGAATTGAAGTTCAGCCCAAGGTCTTTTCGCCTGACAATGACGGAAGAGATGATATTGCAACGATACAATATGAAGTAACTGAACCAGGCTATGTTGCCAATATTACCATTTTTGATGCAGCCGGAAGGCCGATCCGCAATCTTGTTCGTAATGGCACATCTTGGATTAAAAGGCTACTGGAATTGGGATGGGTTGGATGATAAGGGGAATAAAATTTCCATTGGTTCCTATATCATCTTTACAGAAATTTTTAATCTGCAAGGAAAGAAAGAGAAGTTTAAGAATGTAGTTGTACTTGCGAGAAAATTATAGGGCATATAGAATTTATTTTACAAACGAATATTCATCCCTATAATTTTCGAAGCAAACTCCTGAAACTATAGTGCAATTAGTGAGACTTTAATTAAATGATTGTATTGGAAAACTCAAGAGATCTACGTAAAAAATATGTAACCTATGCTTCAATCGGCTATTTCTATATTTTAACCAACACTCACAATACAGTTTTATACTGTGGTGCTACAGATGATTTGTACCGAAGAATTCAAGAGCATAAAAACAATACCTTTACCAATAGTTTTACGGCGAGATACAATTTAGAAAAGCTTGTCTATTTTGAATGCTTCAGCTATTTAAGTGATGCCTTTGACAGAGAGAAGCAAGCAAAGGGTGGTTCCGAAAGAAAAAGATTGAATTAATAGAAAGCATAAACCCCGAATGGAAAGACCTGATTGATACTATTCATCAGGTTCATTAAGAGCTTATATGAATAAAGAGATTCTTTACGCAAAATGAGTTTGCTTCGCACCTGCAATATTCACTATTATATAAAAAGTACTTAGGTGCTCGCAAGTACTTATACAAGCTCAATATCAAAACTCACCAAATCCTTAAACTGCTGAATCCGAAATTCGATATCTTCTTTATTAATTTCTTTCAATCTTGTTGGTCCAAACTTTTCAACACAGAAACTTGCCATTGCTGAGCCAACGATTATTCCTCTTTTCATATTTTCAAAAGAGATGTCACCCGTTTTAGCCATATGCCCCATAAATCCACCAGCGAAAGTATCACCAGCACCAGTAGGGTCAAAAACTTCCTCTAGTGGCAATGCCGGCGCAAAGAAAACATCATCTCCATGGAATAATAGCGCCCCATGTTCGCCTTTTTTTATGATCAGGTATTTCGGTCCCATTTCCATTATACTTCTTGCTGCTTTCACTAATGAGAACTGACCTGTTAATTGCCTTGCTTCTGCATCATTTACCATCAGCATATCAACATATTTCATAACGATCTTTAATTCTGACATGGCCGATTCCATCCAGAAATTCATGGTGTCCATTACGATCAGCTTTGGACGCTTTTTTAATTCCTGGATCACATTGAGCTGGATCTTTGGTTGCAGATTCCCCAACATTAAAAATTCTGCACCCTGATAGCTATCCGGAACTTTCGGATCAAAATCAGCCAATACATTCAGATCCGTAATTAATGTATCACGACTGTTCATGTCTTCATGATAACGACCACTCCAGAAAGAATGATTTTTTATCAGGGACAATTTCTACGCCTTCCAGCTGAACGCCTCTTTTTTTCATTTCTTCCATTTCCTCTTTAGGAAAATCAAATCCAACAATAGAAATCTGTTGAACTGGTTTTACAAAATGGCTGGCTGCATAAGCCACATAAGTACCAGAGCCGCCAACGATCTGGTTTATTTTTCCAAAAGGTGTTTCAATTGCATCAAAAGCCATTGTACCAACAGTAATCAAAGACATAGTATAATTTGAAGATTAACAGAAATGCCTGAATAATAATAAAGTATGTTTTTATTCCAACATTGTTTCGGCGGCAAACCTACATGAATTTTGCTTACAGGAAAAACTGTCAGATCGATCCTTTCTATAAAATATCAGCACTATAATTTCTGTCTAATCTACTTAGCTGCAGAATAGTATCTTTGAGCATGGCCACAGTGCGACGGAAAAAGGCATCCAAAAAAGATTTTATCTTACTCAGGGCATCTGCCATGTTCAGAGAAAAGGGGTTTTCAGCAACTTCTATGCGGGATCTTGCCGAAATGGTAGGTATTGAAGCTGCCAGTTTGTACAATCATATCCAGTCAAAATCAGAGATATTACAGGAAATCATCTTCCGGATGGCCAATGATTGTAATGTGCATCTTGAAGAGTTGGAAGTAAGTAAACTGAGTAATATTAAAAAATTAGAATCGCTGATTCGTTTTCATATACAGATGATGATCAATCGCTGCGATGATTATACTGTAATGATCAATGAATGGATGCATCTTTCTGAACCTTATTTAACCAACTTTAATATTCAACGTCATCAGTACGTTGTGAAAATGGAAAAAATTGTTGCAGAAGGTTTTCAGCAAAAAGAAATAAAGGGAATTTCTCCTTATGTCGTTGTACTTACCATATTATCCTCCGTTCGGGGACTTGAGTTCTGGCATCGTAGTGATGAAAAAATTACACCTCAGGAAATTGAAGACAATTTGGTAAACCTCCTGATCAATGGATTAAAAAAGAATTGAGAAAATGTCTATCCACTTTCACTCCCTCAAGATAAAAGCCATCAATAAAGAAACAGAAGATTGCGTTTCAGTAACTTTCGAAATTCCCGAAAAGCTTAAAGGGGATTTCCAATTCAGAGAAGGCCAAAGCCTTACCATGCGAACAACTATTCAATGATGAAGAAGTTCGAAGAACCTATTCATTGTGCAGCTCCCCTTTGGAGAATGAATGGAAAGTGGCAATAAAAAGAGTAGAGGGAGGATTATTTTCCTCCTTTGCAAATAAAGATTTAAAAAAAGGTGATGTACTGGATGTGATGCAACCGGTCGGGAAATTTCATGTTGAATTGAATCCCTCCAATAAAAAAAACTACCTCGCCTTGGCAGCCGGTAGTGGAATTACTCCGATCATCTCAATCATAAAAACCACTTTACAAACAGAACCCGGAAGTTCATTTACATTGGTCTATGGTAATAAAAGTCGTAGCTCCATCATCTTTTTCGAAGAGCTGGAAGGTTTGAAAAATAAATACCTGCAACGATTCAATTTCATCAATATCCTTAGCCGGGAAAGAACCGACGCCACACTCAACTTTGGGAAAATAAATACAGACAAACTCAATGAGTTATCCAAATTGATAGACTACACATCCATGGATGAATCATTCATCTGCGGACCGGAAGAGATGATATTTTGTGTAAAAGATTTTTTAGAAGCAAAAGGAATTGATAAGAAGAAAATTCATTTTGAATTGTTTACAACGCCGGGACAAGTGAAAAAGCCGGTAGTCGGTAGTCAGGAGGCAAAAACAGATAACGGACCAAAAAGTAAGATCACTATTAAACTAGATGGAAGAAGTTTTGATTTTGATCTTTCATTAACCAGTGATACATCAATTCTTGATGCTGCACTAAAAGAAGGTGCAGATCTACCCTTTGCCTGCAAAGGAGGAGTTTGTTGTACCTGTAAAGCCAGGCTACTAGAAGGTGAAGTTGCAATGGATGTTCATTGGGGACTTGAAGATGAAGAAGTGGAACAAGGTTATATTCTTACCTGTCAATCCCATCCTAAAACAGAAAAAGTGGTGGTTGATTTTGATGTGAAATAAACTTTTCTTTAAGTATGTCTAATAAATATTCCCATATTATAATAAGTGAACAAAATGCCCAAACAGGCGTTAGTTTTTAGTAAATTTGCCTGTCTACCGAAGCCTTTTTAACTACCGTCGTTATAAGGGAGAATGTTGCATAGGCAGATAAACTAAATACTAAAAGGATGACCGTACAGCATTTCGAAAAAATATTTCAGGAAAAAATTGATGCAGAGATCAAGATTGAGCCAAAGGATTGGATGCCAGATGCCTATCGTAAAACGAATATCCGGCAGATCAGTCAGCATGCGCATAGCGAAATCGTAGGTATGCTCCCTGAAGGCAATTGGATATCAAGAGCACCTTCATTAAAACGAAAAGCAATCTTAATCGCCAAAGTACAGGATGAAGCCGGGCATGGTTTGTATTTATATTCTGCTGCTGAAACATTGGGAATGAGCCGTGATGAAATGATCAATGATCTGCACAGTGGCAAAGCAAAATATTCTTCCATCTTTAATTATCCATCAATTACATGGGCTGATATGGGTGCCATCGGTTGGTTGGTGGATGGTGCTGCTATTTTAAACCAGGTAATGCTTTGCAGAACCTCCTACGGACCCTATGCAAGGGCAATGGTTAGAATTTGCAAAGAAGAAAGTTTTCATCAACGGCAGGGATTTGAAACGTTATTGGTATTAAGCCGGGGAACGAATGAACAAAAAGCCATGTGCCAGGATGCCATTAACCGCTGGTGGTGGCCATCGTTAATGATGTTTGGTCCAAGAGATAGTGAAAGCACCAACAGCGATCAGAGTATGAAGTGGAAGATCAAAAGAAAAACAAATGATGAGCTGCGTCAGAATTTTATAGATATGATCGCTGAGCAGATAAAAGTGTTAGGAATGACCTTGCCGGATCCGGATTTGAAATGGAATGAAGAAAGAAAACATTATGACTTTGGAGAAATTGATTGGAATGAATTCTGGAATGTGGTAAAAGGAAATGGTCCTTGCAACAAACAACGACTTGCTGCCAGACGAAAAGCACATGAAGAGGGGCAATGGGTAAGAGAAGCGGCCATGGCATTTGCAGAAAAGCAACAAGCAAAAACAAAAGCCGCCTGATAAATTATACAATTCAATTAATGAAAAATGAATATTCAAATAAGAAAATTTTACTACGGCGATATACCCGAAGAAAAAGGGGGCGGTAGTAATTATCAAACAAAAGACGATAGCTGCTTCCTGGCCACTTTGGGAAGTTTTTATTCGTAGCAAGCAAGGGCTCGATCATAAACATGCTGGTAGTCTGCATGCCGCTGATGCACAAATGGCCATTGAAAATGCCAGAGATGTTTATACCCGCAGAATGGAAGGAGTCAGCATCTGGGTAGTAGAAAGTAAATACATCACGGCCTCTAATCCTGACGAGGCTGGTGAATTGTATGAACCTGCTATGGATAAAATTTATCGTCACCCGACTTTTTATCAGTTGCCTGACGAAGTAAACCATATGTAAAAGCCTCCCCGAACTTCGTTCCTTCCCATTTGGGAACCTCCGAAGAGGGGCTTAAGAGTATGAAAGTTCTAAATTTACTTACAAATGCAAGATTTGATTTTATCAAATAACAAAATTTACGATGACAATTCGATTATCGATTATATGTTACATCTGGCAGATACTACACTTATTCTTTCTCAAAGAAACAGTGAATGGTGTGGCCATGGCCCAGTATTGGAACAGGATATTGCTATTACAAATATTTCACTCGATCTATTGGGGCAAGCAAGAAATTTTTATCAATACGCTGCAACACTTATTGGTGGTGATGCCACCGAAGATTCATTGGCCTATTTAAGAAAAGAAAGAGAATATAAAAATTTGCTTTTAGTTGAACAACCAAATGGCGATTGGGGGCAAACTATTTTACGTCAATATTTATTCAGCCAGTTTCAGTATTTATTGTTTGACACAATTGCAAAATTAGTAATGATGAACAATTAGCTGCCATTGCAGCCAAGTCAATAAAAGAAACTACTTATCATCTTCGCTGGAGTAGTGAATGGGTGATTCGTTTAGGAGATGGTACTGAAGAAAGTCATAAAAGAATGTTAAAAGCAATTGATGAACTATGGCGATATACCGGTGAAATGTTTGAACCTGCCGGATATGAAACACTGGTGGATGTAGCCCAATTAAAAAATGTGTGGCTAAAAAAAGTAACTGCCATTTTGGAAGAAGCAACATTACCGGTTCCTGAAAATGTTTTTATGCAATCTGGCGGTAAAGATGGAATACATACCGAACAACTTGGATTTATATTGACTGAATTACAATATATGCAACGGGCATACCCGGGAGCAACATGGTAAACCCCGCAACCATAGAAGAAAAAAAAGTATGGAACATCCTTTCCACTGTTACTGATCCCGAAGTTCCGGTTCTTACTATACTTGACCTGGGAATTGTAAGAGAAGTAAAATTTAATGATGATGAATTAGAAGTTGTGATCACTCCTACTTATTCCGGCTGCCCGGCCATGGATATGATTACAATCAATATCAGGTTAGCCTTATTGGAGCAAGGCTATAAAAATATAAAGGTCACCTCTGTTCTTTCTCCGGCATGGACAACAGATTGGATGAGTGAAGAAGGAAAAAGAAAATTAAAAGAATACGGCATTGCACCTCCCAATCCAAAACAACAGGTTTGCACAACAGCGCTATTTCAAAAAGAAGAAGCTATTCAATGTCCGCTTTGTGATTCCTATCATACACACCGCATCAGCGAATTTGGCAGTACCGCCTGTAAAGCATTATATCAATGTGATGATTGCAAAGAACCATTTGATTATTTCAAATGTCATTAGGAACTCAGATTAAGTACCTTCGTTATTAAATCTTTTGAAAATGTCATCTATTCTTTTCGAAATAAAAGGCGCCGTTGCAACAATTACTCTCAATCGTCCGGAAAAGCTTAATTCATTCAACAGAGAAATGGCATTGCTGATGCAGGAGAAACTGGATCTGTGTAAGGATGATAAATCAATTCGTTGTGTCGTCATTACTGGTGCGGGCAAGGCATTTTCGGCTGGTGAAGATCTTGCAGAAGTTGTTGATCCGAACGGACCGGGTATGCAACGGATTTTGAGTGAACATTACAATCCTATCATAACAAGGATCAGAGAGCTCAAAAAACCTGTAGTTGCGGCCATTAATGGCGTAGCTGCTGGTGCTGGTGCAAATATTCCAATGTGTTGTGATATAGTCGTTGCAACAAAATCAGCAACCTTTATTCAAGCCTTTTCTAAAATCGGTTTGATACCGGATAGCGGAGGTACATTTTTCCTGCCCCGTCTGGTGGGTTGGCAGAGGGCAAGTGCTTTAATGATGTTGGGTGATAAAGTTTCTGCTGAAGAAGCTGAACGAATGGGGATGATCTATAAATGTGTTGATGATGATAAGTTTTCAGATACGATTGATGCAATAGCAGAGCAACTTGCAGTTTTGCCAACGATGGGATTGGCTTATACTAAAAAAGCATTGCAATGGTCCAGCACACATACCATTTATGAGCAATTGCATAATGAAGACAAATTGCAACAGTGGGCTGCTGCTACAAAAGATTTTAAAGAAGGCGTTCAGGCATTCTTAGAAAAAAGAGCGCCTGTTTTTAAAGGCGAATAATATTAAATTCAATGGACACAGAAAAAGATACAACAGCCAAAAAAGTTGTCGATCATATGATGGAGCATGATTTATTCAGTCAATGGCTGGGTATTGAAGTGCTGGAAATAAAGGAAGGTTATAGTAAAATTAAAATGACGGTAAGAAACGAAATGATCAATGGCTTTGGTATTGTTCATGGAGGAATAGCTTTTTCGTTAGCGGATAGTGCTTTTGCATTTGCCTGCAACAACAGAAATGTTTTATCTGTTGCTTTAGACACTTCTATTAACTTTCTTAAAACCTGTTCATATAGATGATGTGCTGATTGCAGAGGCGAAAGAGTTACATAATGGTAAGTCAACCGGATTATACCATATAAATATTCTTAACCAGCATGAACATTTGATAGCACAATTCAAAGGTTTGTGTTACAGAACGGATAAGCATCTTATTTAATAATATTAAAATTTCCCTTTAGGTCCGCCCGCTTCACCGGCTGCCTTATACATGCGGGGATGACCCGGTCGGACAGGGGCTAAAACTATGTTTTACGAATTCAATGGAATAAAACCTGTTGTGCATGCATCATCTTTTGTACATCCGCAAGCTGCCGTTACAGGAAATGTAATTATTGGAAAAGATTGTTATATCGGGCCAGGTGCAGCATTACGAGGTGATTGGGGTCAGATCATTATTGAAGATGGATGCAATGTGCAGGAAAACTGTACCATTCATATGTTTCCAGGTGTAACAGTATTGCTAAAACAAGGAGCACATATCGGTCATGGCGCTATTATTCATGGTGCTACCATTGGTAAAAACTGTTTGATTGGAATGAATGCAGTAATTATGGATAACGTACAAGTAGGCGACGAGTGTATCGTTGGTGCCCTAACATTTATTAAGGAAGGAAAGAAAATTCCAAAGCGAAGCGTAGTAGCAGGCAACCCTGGAAAAATAATTAAAAAGGTTAGTGAGGAGATGATAAACTGGAAATCTGAAGGCACAAAATTGTACCAACAACTTCCTGAAGCTTGTTTTACCTCCCTGAAAAACTGCACCCCTTTAAGAAAAACCCCTTCTCAAAAAGTGAAGCAAAGCATTGTGTATGCGCCTTTTAAAAAAGGCAAAAATTAATTTTTTTGTAGTATCGTATTTTCCCCTTGTATAAAAACAAAACATATTTTACTTTTATATCCTTCAACATCCAATCCCTGCGATACACTACATTTTAATCAGCTTCTCGTACCCAACATCTTCTGAATCTCCACAGATTTATTAATTATTTTTTTGACCATATAAGCTGGTCCAATCCTGCATAAAGCCAAAGGTTTAATCCAGTCCGCTAAAACCAACTTGTTTTAGTAACTATTCAATCATTAAACTTTTGAGCATGAAAAAGATTAAATTTTTATTCGTCTTCGCTTTTTTAGCGAATCTGATTACCGGTAATCTCGCTTTTGGCCAGATCCCTTTTGCAGCAGCACCTGTTGCTACACCGGTAAATTGTGTTGATGGAGGTACTGCTGTTACCACAACTAATTGTCCGCAAGGAACTTTCTCCGCATCATTTATTGGTGGTACAGTTTTTACAAATGCTGGCGATAATGGACTTGCAGCCGGATCAGTCTGGAGATACAATTCTGTTGCCAACGTAGCTGGTGACATTATTAATGCTACAGTAACCATTGATGCAGCTTACCATGCAGTGCTGGCAGAATTAGACAAGGACAATGCACCTGACGAAAATGGCAATTCAACCCTCCAATCCTTTTTCGCTCCAAGAATTGATCCTGACCAAAGCCTTGGCAGCACAAATAGAAACGGATATATTCAATTCACTATCCGTTTTTGGAAAAATGGCTGGATCATTCCTGCTTTACTGGATGGCATTAATTATTCGCATTATGATATTGATGGAGTAAATGGTAATCTTGGATATTGGTTTCGGGAAACCGGTGCCGTAAAAGAGCCAACAGGAAATTTACAAATATCGGTTAACAACAATACAGAACTTATTCCTTACAATTATTTAAATGGAGCAGATAGCTGGAAGGGCTATGCTGGTACTACCTGTAATCGTTCAAATTTTTCCCGTTATGCTGAAGTTGCAGCAAGTTTTAAATTCCCGGTACAACAATCTTTTTTGACCATAAGAATGGGATATGATTATCAGGATCTGCCTGCATCAGGAACATATGGCAACCAGGATCCAAGATTATATGTATCTAAGTTTGAATGCTTCAGATTTCCGCAACCCATTATTCTTCCCGTAAAATTATTAAGTTTTACAGGCTCTTTTAAAAATAACACAACATCGCTAAACTGGATCACAGAAAAACAAGAGGATCTCTCTTCGTATGAAATAGAACGCAGTATAGATGGTACAAACTTCAGTGCCATCGGTAGCAGACAGGCTTTGGGTACTACTGCTTCTACCAACTCGTATCAATATATTGATGATCTATCTTTCATGGATAGCCAGGTTTTCTTCTACCGGCTTAAAATGATTGATCTTACTGGTGAATATAAATACTCGAATGTAATTCTGATTCGAAAGGATCAAAAGACCATGACGGATATTTCTATCACTCCAAACCCGATCATAAAAGGCGCTGCTACCACTTTACGTTTTGCATCACAATCCAAGACCGTAGCAACTATTAAAATTATTGATATGGCGGGCAGCGTAGTGTATAAGCAACAAAACAATATTACGGAAGGAACGAATAGTATTTCGCTAAACAATCTTGATCGGATACATCCGGGTGTTTATATTCTGAAAATAAGTAATGGCAATGAAGTGCTTTCAACAAAATTTATTATTAGCCAATAGGTGAATGAAATATTACAACTAAGACGATACAAAATGTATCTGCCATTTTTATAATATGATGTTTTTTTACTATAAATGTAAAAAAACATAAGAAGCTGATAAAGTATTTCATGCTCAGGGTTTTAGCCCTACCCCTCCGGCCTTTGCGGAGGGTTTTTATGTAGCACCATTCATAAAAATTAATTCTCTCTGTAGTAGAAAAGTCGTAATTTAATTTACTATTATAGCCATTATAAACCCTAAAATTATTGTTTATGAAAAAACGTTTACTTCTTTTATCGCTTTTATCAGGAAGCTTACTGCTAACCAACAACACATTCTCCCAGCAGGCCGATCAGTTTGCGTATGCCATTACAGATATGCAGCAGCAAGGTGCTAACTGGAGTTACCTCAGAAAAATTGATTTAAAGACAGGAGAATACAGTAATGTTTTATTAAATGGAACAGATATTTCTTTACGGGCCTACAATGCCACTACCCGTAAACAATTCGATGCTCCCATTAATGATGCCCGTTTTGGTACTGCGGTGAATGCTGCTTTTGCAACGGGAGTTGCAGCATTGGCTTATGACAAAAAGAACAACCGATTATATTATACCCCCATGTTCATTGACCAGTTACGGTATATCGATCTGAAAACAATGAAAGTGTTTTTTGTTACCGATAAAGTATTTACCGGTAAGCCTCAAAAATCTCCTGACCAGGGAAATATCGTTACCCGCATGGTCATCGCATCAGATGGATATGGCTATGCCATGACCAATGATGCCACACAGATGATCCGTTTTTCTACCGGGAAGAAAGCAGACATTACTGATCTTGGTTCAATAGCTGATGCACAGGCCAATAAAGGCGTCTCTATTCATAATTCCTGCAGCAGCTTTGGAGGGGATATCATTGCTGACGATGAGGGAAATATTTATGTATTCTCAGCCCGCAATCATGTATTTAAAGTAAATCTTGAATCAAAAGTGGCAACACATTTAGGTGTCATTACCGGATTACCTAGCCGGGTTTACTGTAAATGGTGCGGCCATCAATGCAGAAAATAAAATTATTGTTGGAAGTGCATTACTGGCGCCAACATATTTTACGATCGATCATCAAACATTAGTGGCTACTCCCTATGCATTTGCCGGAACCATCTGGCAAACTTCTGATCTGGCAAATGGCAACCTATTGGCAACCGCTAACAGACCTGAAGCAACAACGATCGATTTAATGGCCCGTACAACAACTGCAGATGATGGCAAGGTTAGTATATTTCCAAATCCTGTTACTAATAATCAGTTTGCCGTTCGCTTTAATGATCTGGAAGCAGGTCAATATACCATACAGGTAACGGATGTTACGGGACGTAACATTTCTCAACAGATCATCAACGTAGGGGGAGCCAAGCAAATACAATCTATCAAAATGGATCAATCTGCAGCAAAAGGATTTTACCTGGTAAAAGTGGTGGACCAGCATAAGAGAGCAATATTCAGCACAAAGATTTTAGTTCAATAAACAATGTCCCTGATCTAAAGAAAAAAGTCTTGCTATGATGCAGGACTTTTTTTATGATTCAGAAATCTAATTTTCTTTTTCCTTCCAGATCGTTTTTATCAATTTGGCTTCTTTGGAAAATTCAGGGCAGTTACCATCACCCTTACCGGTAAACCCACCGGTTGGCGCACAGATCTTTTTGCAGTTTTCATCATATACCTCATTAAAAAAATCACAACATTGTGCTGTTAGCAAAAAAACTTTCTTTCCGTTATAAAGATATTCATCAACCTGCACAGGTGCGGTAGAAGGTGTCTCTTTCCTGCCATCGTCTATAAGTTGCTGAACACAGGGCGGAATGCTATCTATCTTATTTTCCATTACTTCGGTTTTTTCTTCAACGGTATCCGCTTCTTTTTTCTTTTTGCCACATTCTGTAGTTGATAAAAATGGAATGAGTAAGAGAAGTGCCAGATATTTCATTTAATGGGGTTTGATGAGCGTTAAGGTATATTTGCAGTTAGCCACCAAAGTTTTTACCGGAAGTGGCCTCACTTGTAAAAATACAACTTTGGAGAAGAGTAATTTTGTTGATCAGATACGAATTTTTTGTCGCAGCGGGCATGGTGGTGCTGGCAATAAGCACTTTATGCGAAATAAATTGACGGCGATGGGTGGCCCCGATGGTGGTGATGGTGGCCGGGGTGCTCATATCATATTAAAAGGTAACAGTAATCTCTGGACCTTATTACACTTACGATACTATAAAAATGTGCTGGCAGAAGATGGTGAAAAAGGTGGTGCCAATAATTGCCATGGCAGAAATGGAAAAGATATTATTATAGAAGTGCCATTAGGCACCATTGCCAGAGATGAGGAATCCGGAGAACAGGAATTTGAGATATTGGAAGATGGGCAGGAAGTGGTATGGATTCCCGGCGGAAAAGGCGGTTTAGGTAATGCAAATTTTGCAACACCGACCAATCAGGCACCTGAATATGCACAGCCTGGTCTACCTGGAATAGAAGGCTGGAAAGTATTGGAATTAAAAGTACTGGCTGATGTAGGTTTAGTTGGATTTCCCAATGCCGGAAAATCAACCTTGCTTTCTGTTATTACTGCAGCCAAACCAAAAATTGCCAATTACGCTTTTACAACGATCACTCCCAATCTTGGAATGGTAGAATACAGGGATGGAAAAAGTTTTTGTATTGCCGATCTTCCCGGTATTATCGAAGGTGCTGCAGAAGGTAAAGGATTGGGTCATCGTTTTCTCCGGCATATAGAAAGAAACTCTGTTTTATTATTCCTGATACCTGCTGATAGTGATGATCATAAAAAAGAATTTGACATTTTGGTCAATGAACTTGAAAAATATAATCCTGAATTATTGGACAAGCAATTCATTATCGCCATCAGCAAAAGTGATATGCTGGACGATGAATTAAAAACTGCCATCGAAAAAGAATTGCCTGAAAACACACCCCATTTATTTATTTCTTCAGTCACCAATAAAGGATTGGCAGAGTTGAAGGATAGTTTGTGGAAAGTGCTGAATGAAGACCCGACTGCATAAAAAATAATAAAAACTATTTTTGAAAGTGCATTTACATACAAATAAGTTTAGTTTGTATTTCTAAAAAATGAAAAATGAAAAAAATAATCTCTCCCTTTTTTTTACTACTGCCTTTTTTAATTAATGCACAGCTTACTAAAACATTGAAGCAAACCATTCAATTAAAAATGCCCGGTAAAGTATATAAAAGTGAAAATACCGGAGCTGATAGTATACCGGGTACAAGAGGAGCATCAGTGGCATGGCATCCGGTTCAAAAAAAATATTATGCATCTTTTGCAGGAAACTATCAGTATCCGATGGCAGTTTTTAATGCTTCCGGCAAATTACTTTCTGACGATGATCTGCAATGTATGGCTGATACAAGAGGTCTCTGGTATGATTCTGAGTTAAAGAAAATATGTGGCAACGGTTATTCCGATATTGGCTGGTTTAGCTATAATCTTGATGGCAATGGAATTCCAAAAGGTGCAGAATCAATGGTAGAAGGTATGATTCAACCCGATGCACAATCAGTAGGCACTTACAATCCGGCATCAAAAATGGTTCATTTTCTGTACGGACAGGAAATATATACCTATAGTAAAAACGGGATGGAGGAAGAAGATAAACTTATAAGACTATATCCCGGTATTGTAAATAAAAATGACATTGACGAAGATGATGATGCCGAATACCTGAGTGAGGATTATAATGGAGTGTTACTTATTTATACAGGTATTCCAAAAGCCGAATTTGGCTTATTGAATATATATAAGAAACAGGTAGAATTATACAACAGCAAAACGGGTTTGCTGACTCAACTATTAAAACTTCCGGCTAATCTCCCAACCTGGTCTGCATTCAATTTCTCATATGCTAATGGTATCTATTGGGCTTTTGATCAGGATACCAGAACATGGACTGGTTATAAATAATTAATAGGCCCTCCCAATCGTATCACATGCCGCTTTCAACAGTGAATTGCCATCTTGTGCATCCTGCCATTTTTCCCAGAGCATTACACCGTTGGCAATATCTTTTGCCAGTTTCGCTTTTCTCTTAATGGTATATTGTCCGTTGTAGTAAACTGTGTAAGAAGGAAAACCAGTTGCAGATACGATAGCAGAGTCTGATTGCGAACTACCACCTGCAGCAAGAATATCTTTATACGTTTTTATAGTACCTGATTGAGTAATGCCTGATGGCCGCCCATAAGCCGGAAGACCCAATACACATTTTGCAGCAGGCATACCTCTTGTCGTTAACCAATAGTTCAGGCAGGTTTGTGCCAATACATAATCACTATGATGACGGTAAGGAGTGCTGGTACTAAAATCATCATAAGCCATTACATTAAAAAAATCAACGTAAGGAAAAAGTTCATTTCGTATGGCATCCCTTATGCCACCGGCATATTTACCCGCTGTAACTGCTGCTGTTAAATAATAACGGCCGTCACGATGCAGGGAGTCGGATAATTCTTTCATCATTAATGTAAAGGTTGCATCGGTTCCGTCACTCGTAGTTGGAAATTCCCAATCCATATCCACCCCGTCCAGATTATACTGACGGACTTTGTTCATCACATCCTTAATAAAATTATTTCTTCCAATTGCAGTTGCTGCCATGTTCTTAAAATTTGTTTTCCCATCACCACTGCCATCATTGATTCCCATAAATACTTTGGAATTATTAGCTCTCGCTTTTGTTGCCAATGCATCAATAGTAGTTACCGGTGCTGCCGGAGCAGAAATTGTTCCGGAGCTGTTGACACCAAAAAATGCATAGACCACTACATTCGTCATTCTGAATTTTACATCCGGTACATCAGCAATATTCCTGTAGGATGGAAAATACCCTACTACATAATAACCAAAAGGTGATGGTGCTGAAATATTGGTTACTGTAAAAACGGAGGCTGCAGTACTGCAACCAGTGGCCGTACCACTGGCATTCTTCGGTTGTACATACCAGTACAGGGGTTGGCTGGAAGCAAAAACGGGCAATGTATGGTTATAAGTGGTACTGGTAATATTACTGGCAATAACAGCTGCTGTTGCCGCAGAAGCGCCTACATAAAGATCATACGATACTGCCCCACTCACTGCCGTCCAGGTAAACGAAACAGATGAAGTAGTTATAAAAGCATTGTTTGCCGGAAACGTATTACTGGCACATCCCGGAACAGGGGTTGGCGGTGGGGTGGTACCTTCTTTTTTACTACACCCATTAATGATCAATGTTAAAATAATCAGCAGCAGGAATAAATTACTGTATCTCATAAGTTGATATTCAGCCAGTAAAATACATTTTTTCGCAATCCGTTTGCTTTTTGGCATCACCTTTATTTTATAGTAGGTTTGTTATCCAAAAAGTTCAACATATGAAAAAGATATTAATAACGTTGGTTCTTACTGTCAGTTTGTTTATCAGATCCTTTGCCGATGAAGGCATGTGGCTACCGATGTTGTTGGGTCAGCAGGTATATAATGACATGGTGAAAAAAGGATTGAAACTGACCAATGAACAATTATACAATATCAATAAACCCTCGTTGAAAGATGCGATCATCATATTTGGTGGTGGCTGTACCGGCGAGATCGTCAGTAATCAGGGATTGATATTTACGAATCACCATTGTGGTTATAATGCCATTGCTGCTGCCAGTAATATGGAACATAACTATCTGCAAAATGGATTCTATGCAAAAAATAAAGGAGAAGAAATTCCTACTACTATCAGTGTACAGTTTTTGTTGCGGATAGACGATGTTACCAAAGAAGTGATGGATGCACTAAAAGGCCTAACGGGTAATGACAGGGTGAAAAAGCAAGGAGAAATAATGACAGCCATCAACAAACGAATGAGTGATGCTGATCAAAATATCGAAGTACGGGTCAATTCACTTTTTAAAGGCAATCAGTTTCTTGCTTTTGTTTACCAGCGGTATACAGATGTACGGTTGGTTGGCACACCTCCGGAGAGTGTAGGCAAGTTTGGTGGAGATACCGATAATTGGGAGTGGCCACGTCATACAGGCGATTTTTCTGTCTTTCGTGTGTACACCAATGCTGATGGTAAGCCAGCAAAATATTCAGCTGAGAATATTCCATTAAAACCAAAATGGCATTTACCCATTTCATTAAAGCCTTTAAAAGATGGTGATTTCTCTATGATCTGGGGTTATCCGGGTGGAACCAACCGATATGAAAGTTCTTATGGAATAAAAATTGCCACGGATATTAATAATCCTACATTGGTCAAACTACGTGATGTACGATTGAAATACATGTTTGATGAAATGAAAAAAGATCCGGCAGTCAAACTGCAACTTTCCTCTTCATTTGCCGGTATTGCCAATTACTGGAAATTCTTTGATGGCGAAACAAAGCAGTTATTAAAGTATGATATATTCGGGCAGAAACAAAAGTTCGAATCAACATTCAATGCCTGGGCAAAAGGAAAACCTGAATATGAAAATATATTTGCGGACTGGGAAAAAGCATATGAAGCCTGGCGTCCTTATACAAAACACCGCCAATATATCAACGAAGGTATTGCGGGTTCGCCGCTTATTTCTTTTGCAGGTTCACTGCTTCAGCTGGAAGCAGCTTTGGTAAAGCCCGGTACGCCAATGACCGATGTTAAAAAAATTCTGGAGTCTCTTAATGAGCGAAGAACAGGTTTTCTGGAAGGAGAAAATAAAATTTCCGACGAAAAAATAGTAGCCGCTATTACAAAAATGTTTTATGAAGACATTATTAAAGACCAGCAACCGATTGGCTTTTATGGCACTTTAAAAAATGCTTATGGCCCATTAGATGATGATGCTACTTACAAAAAGTATGCGGCCAATATGTTTGGCAAGACGATGATCTTTGATGATGCTAAATGGGACGCTTTTATGGCCAATCCGGATGCTGTTGCGCTACAAAGCGATCCGGCCTTTGCACATGCCAGTGCTTTCTTTACGAATTACACTACCAAATACAGCCCCTATTATCAGGAATTCAATACAAAGAATGCGGAGTTTGGCCGCTTGTATATGAAAGGTATTATGGAAATGGATCCGGTGAAAGCAAAAAAGATGTATCCGGATGCCACATTCACCATGCGGGTAAGTTATGGTGCCGTTAAGTCGTATAAACCAAGAGATGCTGTTTTCTATGATTATGTGACTACTTCAAAAGGGCTGTTGGAAAAATATAAACCGGGTGATTATGAATTCGATCTTCCAACGAACCAGATCGAATTGTTGAAGAAAAAAGATTTCGGTCAGTATATGGATCCTACCCGTAAAGATCTGGTGATCGGTTTTATTACGACCAATGATATCACCGGAGGTAATTCCGGTTCCCCGGTCATCAATGGCAAAGGAGAACTGATCGGTCTTTGCTTTGATGGCAACTACGAAGCATTAAGTCATAAACTGGCTTTTGATAAGGATCTTAACCGTACTATTTGTGTCGACATCCGTTATGTATTATGGTGTATTGATAAATTAGGTGGTGGATCAAATATCATTAAAGAATTAACACTGGTGAAGTAATGCATTTCACTATTTATGAAAAGCCATCCCGATTATCAACAGGATGGCTTTTCTGTTTTCAGCAAGCGATTAATTCAGTAACATTGCAGGGAACTTCTCCGATTGAAAAAAAGAATCCCCATATTATTATTTATTCTGCTGCTTTCTTTATCTGTTTTTTCACAGGAAGTACGGTTTAGCATCGCTACAGATCTTGGTCTTCAGCGCAGCATAAAAAAAGAACAACAATTCTGGGCCATCGGGCAAACCATCAACGCCTTAATTAATATTACACCCAAAGAAGCGGTTTATGTCTGGTTCTCTTACTATACCAATGGTAATTTCAAAAATAATCTGACGGCTACTGCCAAAGCACCCATTACCATTCCGCAAACCATCGATTATGAAAACCAGTCAAAGATGCGGTTCAAACACATCTCCATCGGCTGGAGAAAATATCTGATCGGGGCCTGCGATATTGAAAAAGGATGGAGTCTTTATGCTTCGGCCGGATTTGGATTAATGCCTGGCAGGGTCTCTAATATTCATAACGTCGCCATCGATACGGCAGCTTACAATGTTCCGGTTCGGGTGGGTGTTGCCAACTTTAAAAGATTAACGGCTGATCTTGCCGTTGGTTATGAAAAACCGATCGGCGCCGATTTCTATTTTTATGCCGAGGGGAAAATGTGGATCCCCGCATCGGATTATCCCAGTAAACATATTTTTATAAATGATAATGCGCCGCTCACGGCGATGCTGGCTTTCGGCTTAAGGATCTTATTTTAATATTTCAGATCAAATCTTCCTTCCGTAACAGAAAGGGGTGGATCGCTACCATAAATATCTTCTGCTTCAAACAGAAATGTTCCTGCCAGAATTTTATTAGCTGTATCTAATAAACTGATCGTAACCCTGCCGGTATAAGTAGCAGATGTCATCCATTCATTGGAAGGCGTAAAATTTCTTTTTACATAGAATCCGTAGCTGGCACCAGATGAAGGTCCGTTCAGCGTGGTGTTCAATAAATAAGTACCTGCACCCGTTACATCCTTTCAAAAAAATCTCAAATTCGGTTTCATTGGGCGATGATGAAAAATTCCGGGCATTGATATAAAAATTGGTACTCAGTCTTCTTACTTGCAGCAGATTACTGGCCGGAAATGACCCAAAGCCCTGTGGAATCCAGAAATTGCCATTTACTTTAGCGCCAAATGTATTCGCACCCGTTTGTGTAGCAGGCGGTAATTCTTCTACTTCCTTTTTACAGGCAACCAGTAATAGTAATGGCAAACAATAAATGAATAGTTTTTTCATGACTCAGGTATTCTATCTTGATTAACGTATTTATTACAATTATCATATACAGAAACATAAATCATGCTAAAAATGATTGTAACTGGAAATCCAGAAGCCATTATCTTTAATTTCTTTTTAAAATTATTGACAGGATGAACACACTCACCATTCAGCAGATAGACCTTTACAAACTTTCCATTCCATTGATTGAGCCCTTTACTACATCATTAGGCACTGATGACAATGCAGAAAATGTAATCGTGAAGATAACCACCAAAGAAGGCATTATAGGTTTTGGCGAATGCAGTCCGTATATGCCCATCAATGGAGAAAGTCAGGATACCTGTTTCATCGTCGGGCAATATTTTGCCAAAGCATTAAAAGGGAAAGATCCATTGGATATTGAAGCTTGTATTCAATTGATGGATAACATCATTTATGGCAATACCAGTATCAAAAGTGCATTTGATATAGCCTTGTATGATATTGCTGCGCAACATGCAGGAGTGCCGTTATATAAATTCATTGGTGGAGCAAATAATAAAACGATCATTACAGATTATACAGTAAGTGTTGGCGATCCGGAGAAAATGGCAGCGGATGCTGTAAAAATAAAAGCAGCAGGTTATCCTGCCATCAAAGTAAAACTTGGATTGAATGGCAAAACGGATGTGATAAGAATGAAAGCGATCCGTGCAGCAGTTGGTGATGAGATCCCATTACGAATTGATGCCAACCAGGGTTGGGAAGTGGAAGAAGCCATTGAAACTTTAAAAGCCTTAGCCCCTTTGAATATTCAGCATTGCGAAGAGCCCATTGCCCGTTGGAACTACCTGGAATTGCCAAGAGTTAATAAAGAAAGCCCCATTCCTATCATGGCAGATGAGTGTTGTGGTGATGAGCATGATGCAGAACGATTGATAAAACTGAATGCCTGCCAGTATATGAATATCAAACTCGGAAAATCAGGCGGTATCTTTAAAGCATTAAAAATGGCAAGAATGGCCGAAGCTGCCAATATTCATTTACAGGTAGGTGCGATGTTGGAGTCAAGAATTGCGATGACGGCTTTTGCGCATTATGCTTTGTGCAGTCCCAATATTGTGCATTTTGATTTTGATACAGCACTTATGTTCAGGGAAGATCCGGTAACCGGGGGAATTATTTATGAAAAGAATGGTGTGGTAAAAGTACCCGAAGTGCCGGGTCTGGGCGCTACGATAGCCGAAGACCGGCTTCATAAAATGGAGAAAGTAAGGATCTGATGCAGCAGTGCTGAATACTGATGCCGGTATTGCCCTTTAAACAGAGTCGGGAATATCCTGAAAACAGTTTTTTTTAAAAAACATCCGTCAGCCGGTTGGTTCTTTATCAAAAAATAATACTTTTAAAAGCGGCTTCCGCTTTGTGCCGCCCTGGTTATTCCCCTGATTTATTAGCAACTATTAACTGGCATGTACCTTATGGTATCGGCAATCGTTTCAGCAGTTTTTTCCGCTCCGCAAAAAATTTTTATAGCTAATACTTTGTATTTAATGTGAAGACTCCGGTCGTAGTCAGAATAAAACCTCAGCTTCTGTAACTCCGTTCATCGACAGTTCCAGGCTGAAGTTAACACGGATGGATCCGGGTCGTTTATCTTTTCATTAAAATATTTTTAGTACAATAAATTTTATGCTTTCACGGATCATCATTGCATGACGACCCGGATCCATCCGGGTTTGCTGTCATGCCGGGCGACGAATAAAAACTCATCGTCCCGTTCGCTACTCATCCCATATCGGGCTGGGCGTATAAATCTCAACTGTATATCTTAACTTCAACTTCAAAATAAATTCAGGCAGCGGTGCCAGCTGGACGTTCCCTGAATACCGGCACGAACAGCAAGCCCCGACCGTCAGACTGTGAAAAAACTATCTTTCGCTTATGATACAGTCTGTAAAATTTCACTCAACAAGTAGTAAGACTTACTTAAGCAGCCTTTATAAAAGACAATCCGTGTAGTTTCAAAAAAAGCGATAGCCCATTTTGTCTGTAAATACTTTTGATAAAGACGTTTTTTAATGCGCAGACTACTTTGCTGTAGTCTGGTTGCCAATTTTTTATTGCTTCAAGCATTTTTTCGAACCCCAATATATTTTTTGTTCGCATAAAGTTGTAGCAAAACATGATGAGGTTCATTTCTCCACCTGCCTGCCGGCAGGCAGGTTTACTTTTTGCAGGCCCTTCAGTAAGGTGTGGGTAAATCCAAAGTGACGTTTGATGGTGCCAAAGGGATGTTCTACTATCGCCTGCCGTCGTTTATAATATTGCGGATTTTGTTTGATGTTGTTATCATTGATGTCCACCGCATCCTGATATTCACTGCGGTGAATGATGCGTTTGGGTAGCTTGGTGCATTGATCTTTTAACGCACAGGTTTTACATGCAGCTGTTCTGTAAGTTTTAAAACGATAACTGGTCTCATTCGCTTCGCCTTTCTTGTTGTGCCAGGTGCCTAGTGATGTAAGTGTGGCTCCTGCCGGACAAGTGTAGCTATCTGTCTTTTTATCATAACTAAAATTCTCTGACAGAAATTCACTGGCAATATGTTTAACAGAGGGTTGTTCTTTATAAGCTACATGAGTTATCATATTTGCTGATTGGCAATGCTGTAGCTCGGCTCCCGTATGATAGCCTTTATCTGCCAGTACCATCAGGTTATCTTGTTTTTGTAATTGCAGATTCTCTTTGGCTTGTGTGGCTGCCTGTTGTAAAGCCTTCCCGTCATTGATATTGGTAGCCTCCGTGTGTACTATCAGGTTGTGCTTATCGTCAACAGCATTCTGTGTATTGTAAGCTACTTCCACTATACTTTTTGTGATAAGGATGCTGCGGCTGTCCGGGTCGGTGGTGCTGATCTGTTTGTCTTCGGTATTATTTAGCTGTTGTTGAAGCTTGTCATATTTAATGCTCCGGTCTTTTAGTTTTTCAAGCCCTTGTTTTAGCTTTTCTCTTTTAATTTCAAACTCATCTTTGTGTGTTGTTTGTTCTTCTTTATCCAGCTCATCTAGTTCCTGTAAATACTTTTCGGCCTTATCTTTTATTAACTGCTGGTGCTTGTCTATCTTTTTCTGGTTGTAATTATTTTTTTTACTGTTCACTGCTTTAAACTTACTGCCATCAACTGCAATGGTTGTTTTACCCAATAAACCAGCTTCGCTTAAAAATTGTACATACAGCTTAAACATGGATTGTAATGGTACACTATGTAGCTTACGGAAATCGGCAATGGTATGGTAGTTGGGCTGCAGGTTATGCAGCAGCCACTGTAATTCTATATTGCGGCTACTTTCTTTTTCAAGCTTACGGCTGCTGCGTATCTTGTTCAGATAACCATATAAGTAAAGCTTTAATAGTACACCGGGTGCATACGGCGGTCGACCTTCGCTTTGGTGTACCGTTTTTGAAAACCCAGACTTTGCAGATCCAGCTTGTCCACAAAGGCATCTATAAGCCTTACAGGATTATCGGCTGACACCTGATCATCTAATGTAGTAAAGTAGGTTTGCTGGCGGGCTTGGCCTGAAATATATTGCATGACTTTATTTACACAAAAATCATACACACTTTACACCTATTAACATTGTGTGTATATTTATAGAGTGATGGGAGTTTTTTCACAAACTCCCGTTGTAGGCAATGCCGACAGACCATTAAGCTAACTTGAACAGACAGAAACATTTTAAACTTATTTAGAAATTAATATTTCCAACATGCAAAATTTAAAGCGGTTGCCCTTCACTTTCCTTTTAGCATTTATTGCAGTAACTGCTTTTAGCCAACCAGTAAAGAAGAATCAAGAACTCAGAGTAAATCAGCAACGTATCGAAAGCAGAATTTTTGAGCTTGCAAAATTTGGTAAAGATTCAACTGGCAAAGGTTATCGGGTTGCGTATACAAAAGGAGACATAGAAGGAAGAAACTGGTTTATTGACTTAATGAAAAAAGCAGGACTTGATGTGTCTATCGACTATGCAGGAAATATCATTGGCAAACGAAAAGGGAAAAACCCATCTTTGAAACCAATCGCCTTCGGTTCACACATTGACATGGTACCTGATGGAGGCAATTACGATGGATGCGTGGGCTCAGTGGCAGCGTTAGAAATAATTGAAGTGCTAAATGAAAATAAAATTGTAACCACCCATCCTTTAGAAGTAATTATTTTTTCTAATGAAGAAGGCTATACTATTGGTAGTAGTATGCTAGTTAAACAGTATAGCCCCGAAGCAGTAAAAGTGAAAAGCCAAAGCGGACTTACTATTGCAGATGGAATAAAAGCAATTGGTGGTAACCCAGATAGTTTAAATCAAGTTATCAGAAAAAAAGGAGACCTAACAGCTTTTATTGAATTGCATATTGAACAAGGGGGCATATTGGAGCAGGAAAACACTCAGATTGGTGTGGTGGAAGGGATTGTCGGGATAGAAAAATGGAATATAACAATTGAAGGTGTTGCCAACCATGCAGGAACTACTCCCATGAATTTGAGACAGGATGCTTTGCTATCAGCAGCAAAATTAATTATTGCAGTAAATGAAGTAATAACAAGCTATGAAGGAAAACAAGTGGGAACGATTGGTAAAATTGTTGCCGAACCCGGAGCCTACAATGTTATCCCAGGAAAAGTAGTTTTGGGGATGGAAATAAGAGACCTTTCCATTAAAAAAATAGGACAACTCTTTCACGACATAAAAAATAAAGCAGATAGCATTGCGACAGCCACGGGAACAAAAATTTCATTTGTACAACCATCAAAACCTGTAGAACCCGCATTGGCTAATAGATCTATTCAAAATAAAATTGAAAATTCGGCAAAGACTCTTGGCTTTACGTATAAATACATGCAAAGCGGTGCAGGACATGATTCGCAAGACATGGCATTGATTTGCCCGATTGGAATGATTTTCGTTCCCAGCGTGGCTGGCATCAGTCACTCACCAAAAGAATTTACAAAAGCAGTAGATATGGCCAATGGAACAAATGTTTTGCTACATACTATTTTGGCATTAGATAGAGAATAAACAGACCTAAATATAAATGGCACATGCCTACAGATCGGGTTTACCAAAATACGGGCTTGGCAAGGTTATCTTCAGCAATGATTAATTCTACAGTGCTTCATATCGGGCTGTACGAATAACTATTTGGCTTTTTGTTGTTAACTTCAACTTCGTGTATCGTCCTAAAAAGAGTAAACAGATTTTAGGACGATACAGAAAGCCCTTGACGTTAGCGGTCAGGCTATGACATACCCCGCTTAATCAAAGTAAATGTGACAGAATGGTAAACACAAATTTCATTCCTTTCCCAATTTTGACAACTGATAGGCTTACACTTAGACAATTATCAATTGATGACCAGCAAAGTATTTTTGCGTTGCGTTCAGACGCAGAGATAAACAAATATCTTGGCAGACAACCCAGCAAGACTATTGAAGATGCAATAGGCTTTATAAACATGATTAATGATAACATTAAGAAGAATAATTCAATTTATTGGGCAATTACTTTGACGCAAACAAAAACATTTGTTGGGACAATTTGCCTGTTTGACTTTTCAAGTGAAAATAAAAGATGCGAAATTGGGTACGAACTTATGACAAAATTTCAAGGACGAGGCATAATGAAAGAAGCAACAAAAAAAATTATTGACTATGCCTTTCAGGTATTGAAGTTTCAGGAAATAGTGGCATTTACTCATAACGCCAATCACAATTCGACCAAACTATTGATGAAATTTAACTTTATAAAATCAACAGTAGCAGACAAAAAAAACCCTGACTTTAATATTTTCACCTTGTCATATTCAAAATGACAACAACAAAGTAAAAAACATTAAGTGTAAAAGCCCGAACCGCTAACATCAGGTTTTGTGCAAGGATGCGATTTCAGACCACTGGCCGCCAAGTATGGCATCAGCCGTACCACCATTTGCAAATGGGTCGCTATTCACCAGAGAATTCATAACTTTCCGGCCACGGAAAAAAAATGAAAGAGTAAACTATGAGCAAAATAATCTTTGACAGTGGAATATCACTTGATGGCTTTTTCGCAGGAGATAACAGAAGTCCTAAAAATCCTATGGGTGGTGTTTCAGGACAAATTCACTCGTGGATGTTTAATCAAAAGGCTTTCTGGGAATACTTAGGATTCGAAGGAGGCAAAGAAGATGGACCTGATGGAAAATTTATTAGAGAGACAATTGAACGAACAGGTGCATTCATTATGGGAAAACGTATGTTTGAGGAAGGCGAAGCCAGTTGGCCAAATGACCTATACAAAGCTGACGTTTATGTATTGACACACGAAAAGCGGGAACCTTGGGTTCAAGAAGGAACAACAACTTTTTATTTCATCAATGACGGAATAGAAAGTGCATTGGAAAAAGCAAGACAATCAGCAAAAGGAAAGGACATAAGAATACAAGGTGGTGCAAATACTATTCAACAATTTCTAAATGCAGGACTTGTGGACGAATTTTTTATTCACATTGCACCTGTTTTTTTAGGAAGTGGTATCCGACTCTTTGACGGTATTGACAAAGACAAATATGACATACAAATTGAAGAAGTAATACCATCAGACTTGACAACTCATTTAAGATATAAACTGACAAAGAAATAGAAACAACGACCCGCTAACATTGGGTTGTATGCAACAGCGAACAATTGAAGATTTTGACGGACACACCTGGGAAGTGTTTTTTATGGACATTACAAAATTTCCAAAACAGGCGTAGCAAACCGAAACTACAATGAACAAGGAATTTGAAGAAGAAATAAATTTTACACTATGGCACAAATAAATCCTCACATCAACTTCAATGGAAATGCCGAAGAAGCATTTACTTTTTACAAATCAGTATTTGGCGGAGCGTTCGCAAAAATTATACGTTTCAAAGATTTAGCAAGTGCTGAATTCCCGGTTGCAGAACATGAAGCCAATAAAATAATGCACATTTCTTTGCCAATTGGTAAAAGTATTTTAATGGCAAATGATGTACCTGAAATACTGGGACGAACAAACGAAAATGAGAACAGAAGTAAAATTGTAATTAGTGCAGAAAGTAAAGAAGAAGCCGATCAATTATTCAACGGACTTTCAGCAGGTGGACAATATTGAAATGCCTATGGCGCACAGTCCCTGGGGTTCTTATTTTGGTATGTTCAGAGACAAATATGGCATTGAATGGATGGTGGATTTTGACCAACATTAAAAAAGGACAATTGTAACAAATAAAAAACAACTATTACCAAGGGGGGGTGCCAAAATAAGCTGGACGGAGGGCATGTTTTAACTTTTACCCTTCACCAAGCCCTGCCTGCAAGGTAAAAGAATCTACCTTATACTCAACCACATTGATAAATTTCAAGTGCATCAAAATAAATTGACTTTATACAAATTGCAATTTTCCAATTACTAATCAGACCTTAAATACCCTACCCGGGGTATTTATTATATTTAAATAAATTTCTATTTTCACCACTTATCATTACGCTATGATCTATCAATCAAGACCCCGACTTTTATTTTTGATGATCCTGTTTTCTCCTGCTGCTTTTGCACAGGAGAATGGCATTCTCCCTTATACCGGAATGAAATATTTTAAACAGGGGCTCTGGGCAAAAAATATTGATGTAACACTGGACGGAAAAACCTGGACCAGCAACCGTTTGCCAATTGAAACAGAATTTATTATTAAGCTGGAAAAACCAACCGGCTTTAGTAAAGACAAAGAGGGGCGGTTTTTTCCGGGGCTGGAATTACTGATAACGAATAAAAACAATGATACCCTCGGCTATGCCCCCAATATGTTTGTTAAGAATGAAGGCATCGGTATGGATGAATATTCTTTTAGCAACCTGACGCTGACATTGGGATTTAATAAAAAGGTAAATCCCGGCGATGATTGTATTATCTATATGAACTATCTTGACCTTAAAAGCAATAATAAACTACAACTGGTATTCCCGGTAAAAATTGTATCGCCCAACCTACCACTGGATAATACCAATATGGTGTATACTTCAAAATCTTATACAGGGTATACTACGGCTTCTACCGGCGTAGCACTTAAGCACCCGGAAACATACCTGGACAGTTTATATTACCCTACATTTCTTTACCATAGCATCCGGTTAGCAGAATTAGAAGGATTGACGACAGCAGAAGTGAATGCCGGCACTTATACCATCTGGTTATTTGATGAATCCATGAATGAAATAAACCCTTTCAAAGCAGGCACTCATTATGTCGCTAAAACAAAGAAGGATGTGGACGATATGGTGAATATATTAATCCAGGTACCGCTTGATCCTGCCAATAAGAATAATAAAAAATACACCGTTCGTTACCGCTGGGAAAATACTAAAACTAATAAAATGATAGATGTGGTGAATCGGTTTGTGAATTAATGCACGCCGTGTTTAGTGCTTGCCCTTCAACAGCCACATTAATTAAATGCAGTACTAATTAATCCCGATAGCTATCGGGATACTAATCATCAACTATTTATTAATTTAGAGCTGTTAAAATAAAAGTTATGAGCACTACACTTCATCATGATGAACGCATTGCCAACATGACCTTCGCTTCGGTCTATCCACACTATGTAACAAAAGTGGAAAAGAAAGGCAGAACGAAAGCAGAATTACATCAGGTAATTAAGTGGCTTACTGGTTATGATGAGAAGAAACTGAACGATGTTATTGATAAAAAAGCAACTTTTGAGACTTTCTTTAAGCAAGCTAAATTAAATGCGAATGCCCATCTTATAACAGGCGTTATCTGTGGATACCGGATTGAAGATATCACCAACCCTCTCACTCAACAGGTAAGGTATCTGGACAAACTGGTAGATGAGTTGGCAAAAGGTCGTAAGATGGAAAAGATCTTACGGGATGCGTAGAGCGACCTGTCAACGATTTGCAACTTTTATTGATTACTTTAGAAGCAGTTAGCCGTTGCAGCCGGAATCTTATATCCCCCATTTAGAAATTCATAAACATTGTTTACAACCTCAGTAAAAGCATTTAGACAAGAAAAAATAAAAATATGAGAAGTAAATTTTTAATCCTCTTGCTGATCATTTCAGTCAATGTATTCAGTCAGCGGGAAATCCGGGAAATAAACTTTTCAGGAACTGGCTATGCATTGGGTTTACAACATGGAAAGCTCTTAAAAGTGGAAATTGGCGAGGTAGTAAATAAAATGAAACAAAACACCTCCACTAATTTGAAAAAAGATGCCGGACAGGTTATCAGCGATTTTTATGCGTATGCCAACTTCGATGAAAGTATAAAAAAATATACGCCTGACCTATACGAAGAAATAAGAGGTATTGCTGAAGGGTCTGGACAGGCGTTTAATGATATTATGGTATTGAATCTGCTGGATGAATTTTGGGTGTACATCAATAGTATGGCGAACCATCATTGCAGCGGCATGGGAGTGCCTTCTGTAAATGGAAGCACCAGTTATATTGCGCAAAACATGGATATTGAAAAATATACCGATGGCTACCAAATTTTAATACGTCTTGCAAGAACAAAAACAAGACCTGAGCAATTAATAGTAACACATCCGGGATTAATTGCATTGAATGGGATGAATGATACGGGTATTGGCGCCTGTATGAATACACTGATGCAGTTAAAAGCTTCAACAACTGGTTTGCCTGTTGCCTTTATTGTAAGAAGGATCATCAGTTCAACCGATAAAGAAGAACTGCTGAATTTCATAAAGACCGTTCCACATGCATCGGGTCAAAACTATATTCTTGGAATCAAAGGTGAAATTTATGACCTAGAAGCTTCGGCCAATAAAGTGGTGCAATTTGATCCTAAGAATAATAACGGAACCATATATCATACCAACCATCCTATTGTCAATGATGATATAAAACCCTGGTTTGAAAAATTCAGTCCCGTTTTAACCGACAAGCCGGTAAACTCGAATAGTCATATTCGGCTGGCATCCGTACAAAAAAGGATATCACAAATCCCAACGGTTGATGACCAACTGATAAAAGAAGTCTTACGTTCCAAAGACGATTCAAATAATCCTGTTTGCCGCTCCATGAATAGCAATGAAGGGGGTTTTACATTTGCGTCTGTAATTATGACCCTGACAGGAACTCCTTTTATGCAAATAACAATGGGTCCGCCAGATGAAGCAGCCTATAAAAAAATAGCATTTTCGAAAAAATAATTACAACTGAATACCAGATTGCCAATAATAACAACCAGCAGGCAGGTCTGCCATCTACAAGCCATATAAAATAAATGCAGTAACTATTTGGTAAATGAAAATAAGAACCGGGAATATAAATGACTTGGAAAATGTAAGACAGTTAGGGATGGCTACCTGGCAACAATTTGAAAACGAGTTGACAAAAGAAAACTGGGAGGTCTTGTATAACAATTTATCGAGTATCGATACTTACAAAGAACTTTTACTAAAGGCACATAGTTTCGTTTGCGAAAATGAAAAAAATGAAATTATTGGAATGAGTTATCTGGTACCCAGTGGCAACCCAACTGAAATTTTTAATGCTCAACAATGCTATATTCGATTTGTAACCGTTTCTCAACAATATAAAGGCTTACAACTCGGGCAGGAACTTACTAAACTCTGTATTGAACAAGCAAGAATAAACAGGGAAAGCATAATTGCATTACATACTTCAGAATTTATGAATTCCGCCAGACATATTTATGAAAAATTGGGTTTTAAAATAGTTAAGGAAATTGAACCCCGGCTTGGAAAAAAATACTGGCTTTACGAAATGGAATTATAAAATTGTAATGGACCTGAGCGATCATAGAAAAGTTGATTGTACCATTCAGTTTCTTATAGGAATATAGAATAAGGGTGCCATCGCTTCCTTTATAGCCAGAGATCGATTGGATGGCTTACTATTTATTAATTACAGTGATATTCCAACCCTTCTAAAAAAATAATAAATGAGACTAAACACATTCCTGTTATTCGCCGTTCTCGCAAGCAGCTGTTCTGTTTATAAGAGTGACATTGCTAAACCAGTTAATCCTTTCTGGACAAAAGAAAAGGCAACAACACATTTACAACAACTGCATGATTCTGCAACTTGGGATAAAGAAATGTTCAAGAATGACCTGCTAAATGTAAATTCAAAATCAGAATTACCAATTCAAATAGGTGTTTTCCCCGTTCCTGATTATAATCTGGCGGGACAGAATAGTTTTAAAGGTGTCAGTAATTTTGCCTTTCCTGGCGGAGATGGCGATGAACTGAAGATTAGCGATAAAACTATTTTATTTAATTCTTTCTTAGTTGGCGCCAGTGCTGTTCATAAAGATTTTGTTAAAGAAAAGAAAAATGAAGTGTTCTTTCAGATTATTGTACTGACCGATTTTGTTGATACGATTAATTACACTCATGTATCAAGCAATATCATATCAAGAAATCATCCTGACTATATTGGTCAGGGCTTCTACAAAACAATGAACAATAAAATTGAATACACGGCGTTTTTGACAGCAAACCGTAATGCATACGCTATTATCAATATGCGGTTGTTTGATTTACAAATGGGCAAAACAATTTTAATAGCACCGCAAAGAGACAACTCATTTCGTTCCATGCAGATCAATTCTCCTTTTTTGACATCGGATGAATTAAAAGCGTACACTGAAAAATTATTGAAAGAAAAAGAAGTGATTCATTTTTTTACACAGTCAGGTACTATTTAATTACACTAAATCATAAGCATTGAAAATTATTGTGCTAAGTTTTCTCTTCGTTCTTACTGCCACAGAGTCATTTAGTCAGGAGACCGGACAACATATTATTACCCAAGATGTAACTAATTTCTGGCAGGCTTATGATAAAATAATAACGACTAAAGACAGTCTGCAACAGCTCCAATATTTAAACAGCCTGTTTCTTGAAAAAGGCACACCGGGCTTAAAAGCAATTATGATTGCCAGAAACTATACGGCTGAATCGTATATCAATGCCATTAATAATTACCCGCAGTTCTGGACCTCAATAAGAAAAAACATTTTTAACGCAACCAGGTTTGCAAAAGACATTGAATTAGACATCAACAAAATAAAAATTATATACCCCGAGCTAAAGCCAGCAAAAATATATTTTACCGTTGGAGCTTTACGTACCGGCGGTACTACATTGGATGGGATGGTGCTGATAGGCAGTGAGATCGCTATGGCGGATCAACACACGGTTACATCAGAATTCCCCAATGAGATGGGGCATTTAGCTCCTTATTTTAAAACCAACCCCATCAATAGCGTAGCTTTTAACAATACACATGAGTATATACATACGCAGCAAACTACCACCATTGGCAATACCTTATTGGCACAAAGTATAATTGAAGGTGTGGCCGAGTTTATCACTGTACTGGGAACAGGAAAATCATCAACAACGCCTGCCATTCCTTATGGCAACCAGAACGAAAACCAGGTAAGAGAAATTTTTTCAAAGCAACTCTTTAATGTGTTTACCGGATTTTGGTTGTACAGCAATGCAGAAAATGAATTTAAGGTAAGAGATATGGGCTATTACACCGGATATGCCATCTGCGAAAAATATTATAATAAAGCAACCAATAAAAAAAAGGCGATCAAAGAAATGATTGAGCTGGATTATAATGATGAAACTGCTTTGATCAGGTTCGTTGACCAATCGGGCTATTTTTCAAAGCCACTAAAAAAAATAAAAAAGCAGTTTGAACAAACACAACCTTATGTCACTGGCATTACAGGATTTAAAAATGGCGAAATCAATGTAAGTCCCTCTATTACGCAACTAACCATTCATTTTTCAAAACCGATGGATGAACGTTTTAGAAATTTTGAACTGGGGCCCCTGGGAGAAAAGAATGTACTGCGATTGACAAACTTTGTTGGTTTTTCAGCAGATAAAAAATCGGCGACTTTTGACATAGCATTAGCCCCTGATCAGCAGTATCAAATTATCATTAATAGTGGTTTCAGATCTGATGAAACCTATGCCCTTTCTCTAAAGCCATACCTGATTGATATTAAAACGGGAGATAAATAGTACCAGGAAATACATTGAGAAGCAAAAACTAATTACAAATAGAAGTACAACTGATTTAAATCATTTTTTGAGTTTCCTTTCATTATTGATTATGCTTGACACATCGCTGTCAACCATGAATAAACTGGTATATAAAATTGGTTTACCCGGTCATTGTTGCTAACTTTCATAAAATGATCAATCATGAAAACAATGACCTGTAAACAACTGGGCGGGGCATGTGACCTGAAATTTCATGCCAATAGTTTTGAAGAGCTTGTCAAACAAAGTAAGCAACATGGTATGGATATGTTTCAACAAAAAGATGAAGCACATCTTAAAGCAATGAATGACATGAAACAACTGATGCAGACCCCCGATGCGATGAACGAATGGTTCGAAAGCAAGCGAAAAGAATTTATTGCGCTGCCAGCAGACAACTAATAGGATCTGCCTCCTATGCTGAAAAGTGCTGAAAGGAATCTTAAAAAGAAACCTTAAGCTGTATATACATATTTCTCCCGGGTCTTGAAATATTCCCCCAGTCAAGATGTTCATGATATTGTATATCGAAAATATTTTCAACACCAGCTTGCATTTCTATAAAGTTGTTTAATAGTTTAGTATGATATCCAAAACGGGTATGCATCAAAAAATAACTTTCTGTTCTATCTTCCCCTGTGAAAGCATTTACCCGGTTTTGATTGCCTGCAAATTCATATTCAAACTGATAAAAGACTTTTTTGGGCTGATACCGTACTGCTGTTATATTTTTAAACGGGGCTATAGAAGGCAAAGGATCCTTTTTATTGTCTCTGCCGGAAGTTAACCGTATAGTTGAAATAATATCTACAGCTGTAACTGGTTTTAAAAAACAACTGGCTTCTACTCCCATTATACTCGCTTCAGGAATATTTATATACGATTTTACACCCTTGGCTCCAATCGTCATGACACTTAAATTGTTGTTAATCGTATTTGAAATGAAATCCAGGACTTTGCTAAAATAGGTTGTTACCTGTATACGGTTGCTACCCCAGTTGTAATTGGCAGAAATATCAGCCTGTAAAGCTTTTTCAATCTTTATATCAGGATTACCAATATAATCGTAACTGTCATTACTATTAAAAAGATAAAAACCATATAATTCACTGGCGGTAGGTGATCGTTCGGAGTAAGACAGGCTTGTTGATAATTTAATCCTGCCACTTATTTTTTTACTGATTTGAGAAGACAGGTTTTTTAATACGTCATTTCTTCCTGCATTGTAATATCCAAAAATGCTAACCTGGTCTTTGGCTTCAGGCGTAGACAAATAAGAATGCATATAGTCCAACCTTCCTGTTACTTGTAATTTCATTGTACTATCAATATTTAAAAGCCATGACGAAGAAATGCCCAACTGGTCTTTTTTATTATCTGGCCAGGTAAGCATATACATCGGCAACTGGCCATTTTGGTACATCGTCATGGATGCTTTAAGAAAAGTAGATGCCGCATCAACTTTAAAAGATAATTGCTGATGGTGATTAATTTTTAAATCCCCCTCTGCGTATGCACCATACGTTTTGCTGATGCCGGGCATATCCATATGTATGGGTACATCCGGACGTTTGGTATCATCCATAAAATGCCTGATCTGGTTGGCGTAAATTTTCAGCTGGTATTTATACAACCGTTGCTGCCGGTTTTCATGATGAAAACTTAGTGATCCAATTTTTGCACCGGCATACCCTACATCCATTGGCAACGCCGGATACCCAAGATTCCATCCTTCATCCATCAGTAAATCAGCTTTTATATAATTGTATTGACTTTGTAAGTATTTTACAGACAAAGAATAGTTGAGTTTTTCAAATTGAGAGAAATCAATGGTCTTACCGCCGCCACTGCGATAATTTTTATGATGACGATAAGTACCACTTAGCCGTATTGCCAATTTGTCTTTTGAATAATTCAATCTTACCGATTCATAGAAACTCTTAGCCGCTGTTTGGTAACCGCTGCTTACAATACCGGTAATGCGGTTATTATGTAAATAATCCGGCTCCGCAATTTTCATATTTATACTTCCACCAATTGCCGAGCCTTGCATTATACCGTTACCCGCAGTTTGTACTTCCAGGCTCTCAAGGTTAATAGGTTCTATATAAATGGTTGCAGGATCCATTTTATCCGTACATGCGCCATGAATCCTCATGCCATCTACCAATACATTTATTTGCCCGGCACTAAAAGAACGGATAGAAGGCTCCATACCGTAAGCGCCCCTCTTGTCAACGTAAGCTCGGGAAGCCGGCTCATGATATCTTCCAGCGTAGCGGCATTGTTTGATCTAAAGAAATTAACCAACCGGCGTTGTGGTATATTTTGTTTTGTATAAACTATCGCTTCAGTAAGATCAATAACACGGTTACTGTCTATCACATTAACCGCTTTTTTATGTTGCGCCTCACAGAAAAATGCTGTCAGTAAAAACAGTATTGAGGAGATAAAATATTTCATAACAGGAATAGTTAAATACAGGCAAAATCATGCTTTGCCTGTATTTTGGTTATTTAAAATTCGATTTCGAAATACTGGGTAGAGTCTGCAACTGCAGTACCCGCCATAAAATCAAGATTTAGTTTCCACAAACCGGTCATTGTAAAATTAACTTTGCCTTTAAAATGTCCATTGCCAACATGTACAGGATTTACATTGTTGGGAGAACCGTGTCCCATTGTTGGCATTTCGGGGGTAAGTGTAACAGTAAGGCTGTTGTCCGCAGGAAAACTCATCATCGACACTTTTTTGTGAATGGCGATCTCCATATCATTGATCCCGACTTTTGGCGAAACAGGATCAATAAGTGAAACAAAATATTTTGTTCCGTCACTAAAAGAAGTAAACGATTTCATTCTTGATTTTACCGGTTCAGTAACGGTAACCGGAATCGTAAGCATTCCCACTTTATCATTACGGGTTACTTTTATTTGTACGGTCCAGCTACCTGCAGTAGATGGCATTATAAAAATTACGCTGCAGGGAAACAAATGGTTTACTGCCATATCAGATGCAGGATTCTCATACGGACTGGAATGTTGCATAGTACCCATATCCATCATTGGCATCAGTTGAATATTGGCATTTTCAATTCTGTTGCCGCTAATTGAATCGTATAATGCAATATAAAATTTTGAATACCCGCTGTTGACTACGGTACCTGACGTATATACTTCAACTTTTGCAGACGCACCGGTTGCATAGCCTTCGGTAAGTTTTGTTAAACCCGCAGTTGGCGATGGTTCAGGTGTATCCGTTTTTGAACAGGCGGTTAAGAATATAACTGCAAATAATATAGTGCAAGACAATAAAGACATCAATGACTTTTTCATAAATAATTAAATTGTTATTTGTTTAATAAAATACACAGAGATACAGGCTGCTAAAAGTAGTTGCAGCAATAACAGACTAGAAAATAAGCCTATGAAAAAGTAAAGGGCGGTGGATGAAAAATTTCTTTGTAATTGATAAAACGATAATTCTCCGGAGTTAGCGATCCAGGAACAGAAACAGTGAGAAGGACTTGTTCCTGACCATTCATTCTGGTAAGGAGGTAAGGTGAGGTTTCAATAAGTTTTTTTATTTCTTTTGGAGACTGCTCCGCTTGTTTGTTTTCCGATTCACTAAGCTTTTTCTTGAGAAAACACTTTCCGTTACACATCATCTGCGGTTTCTCCTTATTTACACAGAGTACAGTTGCCACATAATTCCGATTAGCAAGAAACCAGGTAATCACAACAGCTGAATACACAAACTGTATGGAAAAAATACATACCAATATGACTGCGAATACCTTTTTCACCACGCAAAAGTGTAATCATACAATTGATATTAATATGACCAAAATCATTCAGCAAAGTGATATTAATAAACTTAATTATTTATTACTTTCCGGAGCAAAACGCAGATACAAGGCTTTTAAACAATCTTATATTTTTTTCTTTTTCATATGTTATGGCCATCCATTCAGGTATTATACCCGTTTATGCCTAACGGTATACCGGAGTTAAAATGTAAAACGACCAGTCCTTATCAGCCGGGAAAGATGTAAGACTTTCAGAACCTTACCTGCCTAACTTTTATCAGTTTTCTCCATTACATCCAACTTAAAAAGCTTCGCCGCATTTTTCCAATAGATCAGTTCTTTCTTATCATCCGGCAGATCCAGTTGCTTCATAAAAGCGAGGTATGATTTCATGGAGGAGATCGGCCAATCAGTTCCATATAATAAATACTCCGGTTCACCCGCATATAGGATCATTTCCTCCAGTTGTCCCCGCATGTATTTTTCAAACTTGTCAGAAAAATTTCCCAGCACCAGTCCGGAAAAATCGGCAAACACATTTGCATTTTTATATACTACTTCCATGCAGTCCCGGATCCAGGGGTTACCCACATGGCAGATCACTATTTTCAACTCCGGAAAATCCACCGCTACATCATCAATATGCAAGGGATGAGCAAACCGTACTTTCCCCTTCGGTGTATAGGTATCTCCGGAATGGAACATGACCGGCACATCAAATTCTGTAGCCAGTTCATACACTACCTGCAATCTGTTGTCATGCGGATAAAAAGGTTCATACCCCGGATATAATTTCAACCCTTTAATGAGTCCGTCTTTTAAATAATCTGCAATCTCCCGTAAGTCTCTTTCTTTATAATGGAGATAACTGATTCCTGCCACCACAGAAAGTGCTTGTATATCCCTTGTTGCTTCTACCACCGTTTTAACTGAAGGACGGTGTTCATTTACTTTATAGGATGTAAGGATCAACGAATGATCCACTTTGTTTTCCTGCATCTGCCCCAATAAATTATCAAGGCTTTCCTGAATGGGCAATACTTTGTCTTCGTGGTAATTATTTAAATGAGTATGTACATCAATGATCATGTTGCTGTTTTTCATGTTAAGAATACTTGAAATATAAATAATTAAAGTCTCTTGTAGAAAACAATTTGATCTTTACCCCTGTCAAGCTCCAAAAAGAAAGCACAATAAGCGATAGTGATCTTTTTAAAATTACCTGATCTTTTCTTTGGGCCTTTTTTCTTTTACAACAGGTGCAGTATCCTTCCATTGCCATAAATGTATACAGGCATAAGTCCGGTAGGGGCTCCATTTTTTAGAGAGACGTAGCATATCTTCCCGCAACTGTTTTTTGTCTGCGCTGTTTAATTTGTATAATTTGATCATTGCCTGCTGAATGCCAAGATCGTCAACAGCAAAAATATCTTCTCTTCCCAATGCGAACATCAGTAACATTTCAATCGTCCATTTGCCCACGCCTTTTATTGTGATGAGGTAGTCCACCACTTCTTCATTGCTCATCTTTGCCAATTTCTTAGCATCCATGCCAAATTCTATTTCAAACCGGGCCACATTCTGTACGTAGTTTACTTTGGCATTGCTTAACCCTATGCCTCTTAATTTTTCAAACGGGGTATCAATTATTTGCAGAGGTGTTGGTTCTTTACCATTATATAAATCAATGAAACGTTTATAAATAATATCGGCCACTTTCGTAGAAAGTTGCTGGCTCATGATGGAAGCACAGAGATAAGTGCAGATATTCTTCCGCTTTTTTAACTGATGCGGTTCGCAATCATCGATGAGTCTTTTAAATTTTTTGTCCTTCCTTAAATGAATAAGATACTCCATAATTAAATATTGATCAGGTCATCTTAAAAATAAAATAGCCGGGAAGACGAAAAGGCGGGAAGCTTTTTCGTCTTCTTCTTTCCGTCTTACTTTCTTCCCGGCAAAAAAATCTCTGTGTCTGTTATTCAATATTCCAACTCATCTCACCACCTTTCTCATCCTTCAATGTAATGCCTAGTGCAGTCAGCTGATTTCTTATCTTGTCAGACGTAGCAAAATCTTTTTTGTTTTTTGCTTCTTTACGAATGTCGATCAGCAATTGCATCACACCTTGCAGTGTTGCATTATCGGCCTCACTGAAACTTCTGATACCTAAAATATCTTCCAGCCAGATCTTAAAACTGCTTTGCAGCAATTCAAAGGTTTCTTTTGATAAAGCAGAAACAGGAATCGTTTTATCTTTCATGGAATTGATCACCGGAACGATCTCAAACATATTCGCCATTACTTTGGCCGTACTGAAATCATCATTCATGAACTCGGTGAACTCCGCAATCTGTTTTTGGATCTTTGCATCCAGTTGCGCATCAAATCCCACTCCCCACTCACCACTCACTACCAACTTTCCCAAATTCTCATATCCATCCCACAAACGTTTCAACCCTTTCTCTGCTGCCACCAATGCATCGTTGCTAAAATCCAATGTACTTCTGTAATGTGTCTGCAGAATAAAAAAGCGGATCGTCATCGGATGAAATGCTTTTTCCAATAAAGGGTGGTCACCGCTAAACAATTCGGTCAGCTTGATCACATTATTATAACTCTTCCCCATCTTCCTTCCGTTGATGGTGATCATATTATTATGGATCCAGTAACGCACCGGTGCGGTATGATTGCAGATAGTGCTTTGTGCAATCTCGCTTTCATGATGTGGAAATAACAGATCCATTCCTCCTCCATGTATATCAAACTCGGCACCCAGATATTTTGTTGCCATGGCCGAGCACTCAATATGCCAGCCAGGAAATCCAACTCCCCATGGGCTCTGCCACCGCATGATATGTTCCGGTGCGGCATTTTTCCATAAGGCAAAATCAGCCGTATCTCTTTTTTCCTGCTGCCCTTCCAGTTCCCTGGTTGTTTCTAAAAGGTCTTCTATTATCCTTCCACTTAGTTTACCATAGTCGTACTTCGCTGCATATTTCTTAACATCAAAATATACAGAACCGTTTACTTCATAGGCATAGCCAGCATCAATGATCTGTTTGATCATTTCTATCTGCTCTACAATATGTCCGGTTGCTGTTGGTTCAATTGAAGGTGGTATGGTGTTGAACTGTTCCATCGCCCAATGAAAAAGATTGGTATATTTCTGCACCAGTTCCATCGGTTCGAGTTTTTCCAATACCGCTTTTTTAGAGATCTTATCTTCCGCTTCTCTGCCTTCTTCCTCAAAATGTCCGGCATCGGTAATATTTCTTACATAGCGAACCTTATACCCGAGATGGTTCAGATACCGATGCACCACATCAAAAGTGATATAAGGTCTTGAATGCCCAAGATGACTTTCGCCACTTACGGTTGGTCCGCATACATACATACCCACATGCCCCTTAGTGATGGGAGTAAAAACTTCTTTCCGCCTGCTGATGGAATTATAAACTTTCAATTCACTCATAAACTTGATTCCTTATTGAAAAATAAAATGATTAACGAGAGAATGCGATTAAAGCAAAAATAGCAATTATGCTACCATTCGGAGACAACAACAGGGATGTAGGTGAAATGCATTCATTGTTCATTAAAAATAAGGGAATAATTCATTTTTTCAATTGCAGATCAGCCACCAGCATATAATGATCAGAAAGATTTCTGATTGTCCGTTTGAATTGGTTGACCTTAAAATTCTTATCCGCAAAAATATAGTCGATACGTAGTGTTGGCGACAAACCCGAAAACGTACGGCCAATACCAAATCCTTTTTTCAGAAAAGCATCCTGCATATCTCCTTTTACCGTAAAATAAGAATAGGAATTGGGGACATCATTCAGATCCGCACAGAAAATAACAGGATTCGGGCTATCTCCCATCACTTCATTGATGATATCTGCCTGAATACTCCGGTAAGCAAACCCTTTTTTTATTTTGGAAAGTATTCCCCTTGAACTGGATACCGGATTTTCTTCGCCGCTTTTTATCTTTTGTATCTCTTCATAATCTTTGGTACCTAGCTGTACAGATTGCAAATGAGTGGTATAAACCCTTACCGTGTCATTCCCGAATTTAATATCGGCGTGAATTAAAACATCCGGTAAAGTCGGTCGTGGATAGCGGATCAAACCGGTATCTACAATCGGAAAACGGGAAAAAATAATGGAACTGTAGTAAAGATTATCACCATCCAGATCGTAAACAAAATAAAAATAGGGATACCCCAGTTCATTTTGAATGGTCTTGATATTGTCATAATATTCTTTCCTGGTGGCTGTATGAAACTCCTGCAGGCAAAGCACATCCGCATTCTGTTGTTTCAATTGCGCCAGCATTTTCTTACGAATTCCACTTCCTTTATTATTATTTTCCTTCAGTTCAATAAACCGGGCCACATTCCAGGAAACAATACGTATTGTTCCGGGAGTTCTAATAATATTGAATGACGAAGGTTGATGAAAACCAAAAAAAACACTGATGCTTTTAAAACTTAATAAAATGGCCACGCCGGAAATCAATGTAAGTTTTGGTTTCAACAATACCAGCCACCCAACCAGATAAAAAAAAGCGATGGCCAGTAAAAATGGAAATCCAAGACCCAGAAAACTAATGACCCACCATTTTTGCGGATTGAGATAAGGTGCCAGGCATGACAATAATAGCAATGCTACAACGATGATGTTGGTATAAATGAAAAACCGCTTGGTGAAGATGCGGAACCTGGAGGCCATTGTTGCAAATTAATTAAAAAGCTTCGGGTAACCCGTTATGAATTCAAGCTCATCAACTCACAAGCCTTCTTTGCCTGCTCTTTTTAACAGGTCTTTTTCTTCGTCTGTAAGTTGACCATAGCCTTGTTGATTGATCTTGTCGAGAATGTCATCAATACGATCCTGTGTAACATTCGGCGTTTTTTTATACGGCGCACCGGTAGCTCTGTAAAAAAGATCTTCTTTAATATTGGTTCCTTTCTTTGGTTTATTGGGATTAAAAAGATTAGTGATCCAATCAAAGAAATTATTCATCCAGCCTCCCCAGTCGTACCCTTTTTTATAAAATAAGATGAATAAAGCACCGGTTGCACCACCGGCAATATGTGTGATCAGTGTAGCTGAATCACTGATCGATACCGTTAAAAGATCGGTAATAACATAAATAGCCGTTAACACCCACAATGGAATACCGCCACCCAATAATGGAAAAATCCGGTAACCCGGAGACAACATTGTAGTAGCAATGGCTACCGCCATAACAGCCGCAGCACCTCCCCCCAGTGTTGCTGTCGGTACCAATGTCTGCAATGACGGAATAAAATTATACGCCAGCATAAATGCAATAGCGCCACCGATAGCACCATATACAAAAATGGGGACGATCTTTTTATTCCCCGCCAGATCCTGCATGATATAACCAAAACACCAGAGCCAGATCATATTGGTAAATACATTCCATACACCATCATCGGCAAACATATGGGTGATGAGTGTCCATGGTTTATGCAGCAACTGGTTACCATCAGCAGGCATGACGAATAAGCCCAACACATTTTTATAATAAAGCGGCAATGCCAGCTCTTTGGGATTGGCAAAATAAGACATCGCTTTCATGAAAGCCAGACCCACAAACATGATAAGGCTGATAGCAATCAGCATGACCAGTGTATTGCCTTTTTGCCCTAAAGCAATTTTTTGTTTGTATTGTTGTTCTGAGTAGGCCATCTCTTGTTTTACAAATGTCGTTTATTAGTATAACGTTTTACGATTCGTTTTGTTCCAGAAAAGTACGATCAGAAAACCCGTTAATGCACCACCTAAGTGTGCAAAATGAGCAATGCCATCACTACCTGAATTACCAAATCCACCAAACAGATCAAAAGCAATATAAGCCAATACCAGCCATTTTGCTTTGATCGGCACCGGAATAGGAATGATCATTAATTCAGTATTGGGAAATAAATAACCAAAAGCAACAAATACTCCCATTACTGCACCTGATGCACCTACTGCTGAAGCGTATCCTCCCATAATGTATTGCATAGCAAGGTGGGCTACCGCTGCTCCGATACCACAGGCCATATAAAAGATAAAGAATCGTTTGCCACCCCATACATTTTCCAATATTCTGCCAAACATGTAAAGCATAAACATATTGAAGAGTATATGAAAGAACATGATACCTCCACCTGCAGTATAGCTTGCGTGAGCGAACATATGCGTAATGATCTGGTAAGGCTCGAACGCTGGTGTATCGAACGGGTATAAGGCGATCTTCTCCGTAAGCCCCCATTGTTTGTCGTAGATCAACTGAGCTATCCACACCAATACATTAACAATGATCAGGTTTTTAACTACCGGAGGAAACTTATTGGGCTTTGTAAACTGAAAATTACTCATTGGGCAAAAGTAAGATTAAATGACTGTCCATTTGGATTGAAATGATTGAAAGAATGTGTTATGAAAAAGTATTACTAAAAATTAACAAATCGACAATCAGGAATTCTTCAACTTCAATTGCAATACATTCTCAATATGATGTGTGTGTGGAAACATATCTACCGGTTGTACTTTCGTCACAGCATATTTTTCATCCAGTAATAAAAGATCCCTGGCCTGTGTAGCAGGATTACAACTAACATATACAACTGTCGGCGCTGCCATTTCCAATATCTTTTTCACTAATTTTTCATGCATACCTGCTCTTGGTGGATCAGTAATGATAACATCTGGTTTTCCATGTGCTGCAAAAAAATCATCATTACAGATATCAATCACATCACCTGCAAAAAATGCGGTGGAGGATAAATTATTCAACGTTGCATTTTCTTTGGCATCTTCAATAGCTGCTTCTATCATTTCTACTCCAATGATTTTTTTTGCCAGCTTACTTACAAAAATGCCAATGCTACCGGTACCACAATACAGGTCATACACCGTTTCACTACCGCTAAGCTCTGCAAAATCCCTTGTTACTTTATACAGCTGCTCTCCCTGCTTTGTATTGGTCTGAAAAAAAGATTTAGGACCGATCTTAAATTGAAAGTCTTCGAGTTTTTCAATTACATATCCTTTTCCATGGTACACCACCGGCTCCAGGTCAAACATGCTGTCATTCCATTTGGTATTGATCGTATAAAGCAATGTGGTGATCTCCGGAAATTTTTCTGTAACATACTTCATCAACTGATTGATCTTATCCATATCATCTTCTGCCACCACAATATTGACCATCAATTCCCCGGTAGTGCAAAGCCGTACCTGCATCGTTCTTAAAAAACCTACATGATTTCTTATATCATAAAAAGGCCAGCCATTTTCGATTGCCAACTCCTTTACTGCCAGCCGTATTTTATTGGTTGGTTCTGCCTGTAAAAAACACTCCTTTATATCTACCACCTTATCAAAAAATCCTTTGGCATGAAAACCGGCAACGTCCTGCTGTCCATTCACCGATTCATCGGCCAATTCAGTTTTTAATAAATATCGTTTGTTACCAAATGTGTATTCGATCTTATTCCGGTAATGTTGGGTGTCTGCTGCACCCAATATCGGCATACATTCCGGTATCGTTACTTTCCCGATCCGTTTCAGTGTCTCTACTACCTGGCGGTGTTTATACTCCAGTTGTTTTTCATAAGGCAGCATCTGCCACTGACAGCCACCACAAACACCAAAATGCGAACAAAACGGGGTCACTCTGTCGGCCGACAAGGAATGAGTGTGTATGGGAACACCTTCCGCCCAGTCTTTTTTATTCTTTAACAGCCGGACATCTACCACATCGCCGGGCACTGCATTTTCGATAAAGATCACTTTTCCATCTAGTTTTGCCAGCGATTTACCACCTGCTGCATAATCTTCTACCAACAGCTTTTCCAGTACAATATTTTTCTTTTTTCTTCTCACGGCGCAAATATACCCCTTAGCCATCTTCTATCTTTCATTCAATCAGGGTCTGAAAAAGTGGAGGCCATCCTCCGTATAAAAGCAACGAAATCAAAGTTAAACCCCTCTTTAACGGAATCTAAACCGTTAAATAGTAAACTATTAAAGCTCCTTTTAATAACTTTACCCGATTCATTCAGACTTATGAAACAAATAGTACTATTCGTTGGATTTTTATTGAGTGTTTTTTTTGCTGCTGGTCAAAAAGAAGGTTATGAGATCAAGATAACTTTCAAACCCTTTAAAAATCAGCATATCTACCTCGGACATTATTTTGGCAAGACCTATCCGATCATTGACTCGGTCATGCTAAATGATAAGAGTGAAGCGATCTTTAAGGGTGATAAAGCATTAAATGGCGGTATTTACCTGATCGGCTATCCCAACAAATCCGGTTTCTTTGAAGTGCTGATCGACAAGCAACAGCATTTTTCCGTTATTGCAGATACGGCAACGATCGGCAAAGAAATAAAGTTTGAAAACTCTTCAGACAATGTGCTTTTTAATCATTACCAGCAATACATGACTACCAGAGGAAAAGAGATCAATCAACTCCGGGATTCATTTAAAACCAGTACTACTAAAAAAGATTCGGCAACCATCAGGGAGCAATTAACAAAAATAGATAAGGATATCGCCAATTTCCGGAACGATATTATTAAAAACCATCCTGGCAATATTCTTACTGCCTTATTGCTGACCATGAAAGAACCGGCACTTCCCGGACGATTACAAAACCCAACAACACAAAAAGATTCTATTGACTCCTGGCAGTATTTTAAATCACATTTCTGGGATGATGTAAGTTTTTACGATGGACGAATGGCGTACACCACTTTCTTTGAGGAAAAACTTGATAAATATTTTTCTCAACTCGTAGTTCCTCACCCCGATTCTATTATTAAAGAGCTGGACTGGATGTTGGGTACCGCCAGCATCAATCCCGAAATGACAAGGTTCCTGCTGATCAAATATGTGAACCGTTACCTGAATCAAAAGTATATGTGGGAAGATGCTGTTTTTCTGCACCTGTTTGAAAAATACTTTGCACAGAAGAATTATTCCTGGCTGACAGAAGCCGGTAAAAAAACAATTACCGACAGAGCCTATAGCCTGATGGCCAATATTATGGGTACCCCTGCTGCTGAAATTGAATTGCCTGATACCACTGGCAAAATAAAAAGCCTGTATGCTGAAAAGGGAAATTTCACCATTGTTGTTTTCTGGGATGCTACCTGTGGTCATTGCAAGGAAGTATTACCCCGGATCGATTCCTTTTACAAAACAACCTGGAAAGCGGATACTGTCAGTATCTATGCCGTGTCCAAAGAAACGGACGGATCAAAAAAAGACTGGCTTGATTTTATAAGTGAACATAAGCTGACCGATTGGACACATGTTTATTATTCCAAAGCAGATGATAAAGCCCGGACCGATAACAATATTCCCGGCTATTCACAGTTATACGATGTGCTTTCTTTTCCTACAATATATTTGCTGGACAAAGACAAACAGATCATAGCCAAAAAACTGGCATTGGATCAGATCAATGATGTGCTTCAGTTAAAGTTAAAGGGCCAGTAACCAAACCTTGAAATATCCAGAGAAATGAAAATTACTTCAATGAAAAAAAGAATTTTTGCAGTTGCCATTACCTGCTTTGCAGTATGTTCTGCCAACTCACAAACCCTTTTTACTTACGGAAAGCATAAGGCTGATGTAAAGGAATTCTTAAACGCTTACAAAAAAAACAACCCCTCAACCGTAAGTAATAAATCAAAAGCGATCAATGATTACCTGGAATTATATATCAAATCAAAATTAAAGGTCCGGGATGCACTTGATCGCCGGTTTGATACCCTGCCACAAATAATTACAGAGGTTGCCAATCTTCGTTCACAGATCTCGGAAAACTATATGAGTGATCCGGAATTGGTGAAACGAATGACGACGGAAGCCTTTCAGCGAAGCCAGAAGGATATTAAGGTGGCACATATTTTTATTTCTTTTAAAAATGCAGCAGGCGTAACCGATACTATTACAGCTAAAAAGAAGAAAGACGAGGTGTTGATTCGCTTACAGAAAGGGGAAGACTTTTTGAAGGTAGCACAGGAAAACTCTGATGATGCCAATGCAAAAATCAATAAAGGCGAATTAGGTTATATAACCGTATTTACGTTGCCTTATGAATTTGAAAATGCTATTTATTCCACCCCCGTTGGCAAATACTCTTCCGTCATCACTTCTAAGATCGGTTACCATTTATTCAAAAATCTGGGAGAAAGAAAAGCTGTGGGAAAAATAAAAGCACAGCAGATTTTATTGGCATTTCCTCCGGGCATTGATGAAAATGGGAAAAAGCATTTGGGAAAATTAGCAGACTCCTTATATAAATTACTGGTTGCCGGTGAAAATTTTGACAAACTGGCAACTACATTCAGTAATGATTATGTTACGGCAGTCAATGGCGGCATTATGCAGGAAGCAGGCGTTGGACAATTTGAGCCTTCTTTTGAAGCAGCATTATGGTCAATTCCAAAAGACGGAGCTTTTACCAAACCTTTTACAACATCACATGGCATCCATATTGTAAAACGAATTTCAGTAAAACCGGTTGTGTCTGATTCGAAGGACAAAGCCAATTTGCAGGAGCTGGAGCAAAAAATTAAAACAGATGCCCGTTGGAAATCATCAAGAGATTTTATTTATAACCAGGTAATAAGCAAAGCCGGTTTTAAAAAATATTCGTATCAGGATGCTGCTTTATATGCTTTTGCCGACAGTTTACTGAATCAAACACCGTTGGCTGTTGCAGGTCAATCTATGACTGATAATACCCCTCTTTTTTCAATCGGCGATTCGATCTATACGGTTAGTCAGTGGATCAGCTATGCAACAATTTACCGCTACAAACAAGATGGAACAGGAGCAAAAAGCTGGAATCAGATCAACGATGAGTTTGAAAGATCCGCCATGCTGAATTATTACAAAGATCATCTGGAAGATTTTAATGAAGAATTCCGTAGCCAGATGGATGAGTTTAAAGATGGCAATATCTTTTTCGAGATCATGCAGCAGGAAGTATGGAATAAAGCACAACTTGATTCTGCCGTCTTATTATCTCTATATGAAAAAAACAAGAGTCAATACAAATGGAAGGAAAGTGCAGAAGTGATCATCCTCTTTTGCTCAGATCAATCGATTGCCAAAACCGCTTATGAACTGTTGAAGAAGAATCCTTCGGACTGGAGAAAAATAACTGAGCAGTATTCGGAAAAGATCGTTGCCGATTCATCAAGGTACGAATGGGAGCAGATCCCCAATCTGAATAAAACAGTACCAAAGAACGGCATGATCACATCACCATTAGTAAATGTAAATGATAATACAGCTTCCTTTGCGTATATTATTAATGTGTATGATCAGCCAACACAGCGCAGCTATAGCGATGCAAAAGGGCTAGTGGTCAATGATTACCAGGTAATACTTGAAAAGCAATGGGATGAAACTTTACGGAAGAAATACCCGGTTGTGATCGATAAGAAAGTGCTGGCAGATATTTCAAAGTAAAAACAGGAGTTTAAAGGGAAAATTTCCCACAAAGACGCAAAGGACAGAAAAAAATTTCTACTTTTCCTTTAAAGCCCTTAGACCTGTATTTCTCTTTTTCTTATAATGCCTTCACTACACTCGCCACAACATGTGGACGGCCCAATGTATAGTAATGCAAAACCGGAACACCACTCTTTTTCAGGTCTCTCGATTGCATCAGCAACCATTCAGCTCCTACTTTTTCTACCTCATCATCCGTTTTACAATTTAATACGGCATTGGAGAGGTCTTCCGGAAGATCGATATGGAATATTTTGGGAAGGACCGTTAGTTGCTTTCTTGAGTAGATCGGTTTTAATCCGGGTATAATAGGAACGGTAATACCGACTTCCCGGCAGGCATTTACAAATGCGTAGAATTTGGCATTATCAAAAAACATTTGCGTTATAATATAGTCGGCTCCGCCCTCTACTTTTTGTTTCAGGTATTGCAGATCTGATTTCATATTAGGCGCCTCAAAATGTTTTTCAGGGTAGCCTGCTACACCAACACAAAAATCTGTCTTATGCGTATTCTTCAATTCGTCTTCTACATAGATTCCTGCATTCAGGTTTACGACCTGCTTCAGTAACTCGTTGGCATATTTGTGACCATCCGGTTCCGGTTCAAAGGCACTTTCGTTTTTTGCTGCATCACCGCGGAGCACCAGTACATTGTCGATACCGAGATAGCGAAGGTTGATCAGTGCATCTTCTGTATCATTCACACTAAAGCCACCGCAAATCAGATGAGGTACGGTGTCTACATCATACTTATTCATGATGGCGGCACAAATACTTTCAGTACCGGGGCGTTTCCGAACCACTACTTTTTCAAAGCTTCCGTCCACTCTTTTTTTAAAAACATGCTCACTCTGGTGATAAGTTACGTTGATAAACGCCGGCTTGAATTCCATTAATGGGTCCAGATGCTTATACAGGGCATCAATACCTTTCCCTTTCAAGGGTGGTAGTACTTCAAAAGAGATCAGGGTTTCTTTGGCCTGTTTGATATGATCAATAACTTTCATTGGGATGCAAAGCTAATGATGCGGAGGCATTAGTCAAAGTCGGCAGCAAAAATAAAATTATATTTAAAGGCATCTATATTGAGCTGCTTTCAAGAAGCTTATTGTTTAATACCTATTTTCTTAAGTTGAGACTTTTGAGAATTTTGCAACAACTATCATCATCTAATTTCTTTACCTGTCTTATCAATTGTTATCGTTTTACCAGCCAACTTCACTGTAGCTTTTCCGTTTTCAAAGGCTATTGATCCGGGGTATTTATCTTTTATTAAATCATATTGGTATGGTATCACCAGTTTGCCATTCTTATCTATATAACCATATTTTTTGTTCTTATTACAAACTGCTGCAAGTCCTTCAGTCATATCTCCCTGTTCAAAAAATTCCGGTAATTCTGGAGTAAAGATGATTTTCCCTGCTGCATTAATATAATGAACCTGCTCTCCCTTTGCCGAAGTAGATCGGGTCAGAATTTTTGCAATGCCTTCATAAAAATCATTAGCCCAATCAGTCTCCAAACCCGGCATTTTATTTCCTGCTTTATTAATAAAAAAATGTATAGAACCCTCCTGCACCACCAATGCCCATCCAAAGTAAAATGAATTTGCTTCGCTGTACTTACAAGGAATAACCATCTTTCCATTCGCATCGGCGTAACCCCACAATCCATTCTTTTGTACCGGCAGCATCCCTTCTGTAAAGTGTTTATGCACCCCATATCCATAAATTCTCACCCGGAACTTCTATATCACTTAAAATTATTTTTTTAGTAACAGGTTGTATGCATACCATTTTTTGGTTTTTTCTCCTTTTACCAGAACAATATCACTTTGGATGTAGGGAACATCTTTTCGATGTTCATTTAGGGTGATACAGGTTGAGCTGTCCAAAATGGTTTTTCCAGTCAAATCAAAAACTCTTCCTTCTTTCGGTGCTATAAATAGTCCCAAGTTTATAATGTGTGTTTACAAGGTCATCATCATACTCTGCAAAAACCCCTCTTTGGGGATTAAAAAAGCACCAGTTCTGCCTGTTAAAGCCACCTGTATTATACCTGCTTTGAAATAAGTAAAGAACAGGTTGCCCCTTTACAGTATTCCATTCCTTATATAAATAAGCTGGCTTGCACAATTCTTTGCCACTAAGACTGATATCAGCGTATAGTGGCAAAATTTATTATCATAACTGCCTTCTTTTTTCCTGGCAACTAAAACAGTATCATTTGCTTTTTCAAATTCAAAGTAGCTGGTGGTCGTAATCTTTTTTCCGGTACTATCCATCAATCCGTAGCCTTCAATGACACCTTGAGTGTTTTTGTTGGAGTAGTAAAAAATCCCCTTAATAACAGACGTTCCCAGATAATCATATGCAGGATCGATCAGTATTTTTCCCGCTATATTTGCAACACCCATTTTTTTGCCCTCGCTTCCTGAAGCAACCATAGTGGTGAGTATAATATATCCGTTTTCAATTCCGTTGATCTCATCGTAGAAATTGGTAAATAATTACTTGCCTTTTGTATCCAGATAATTAAATTTATAACTACTGGTAATCCGTTTCATTATTTTAATAAACCCATTTTTGTATTCGTCGGCCGGAATAATATCAGCTTCAAGGGTGAACAGCTGCTTACCTGATTTATCAATTGCCTTAGCCGGATCAGCAGCCAACTCTTTTATAATAGCAATACCGCTTGAAAATTTGGTAGCAAAGGCATATTTCTCCGGCAGCACCACTACTCCTTTTGTATTAATAAATCCTATTTTTTTAGTGGTGGTATCATAGAATTTAGCAAACCCATCCCGAAAGGAGGATTCTTTTCGCAGCATCGCTATTTGTTGTGCCAGTAACTTTTTTGTCTCCTCACTCAACACTTCCATTTTGACTAATGAAGGGATTGGAAAATTTTTCTTGAATTGATTGTTTCCGGATTTGTTAATATAGAAGTAATGTCCGTCTTTTTTGACAAAAGCAAACCCTTCGCTAAAATTTTCTCCTTCTTCATATACAGCTGGGATTACCAGCTTTCCAGTAACATCCAGGTATCCAATTTTCCCTGATTGAATAACCCTTGCCAGGCCATTAGCTAAACGAATAAGCCGAATCAAACTGGCATTGAATAACATACTTTGTTCTTAAAGAATCACAATAGCCATATTGCTTTTTCGCTGTAGAAGCTCCAGTGCAACTACAGGGTACTAATTTCTGGGCGAAAATGTTAGTGCCCACAAGTAAAAAAACAAACAGGTAAAATAGGTAGTTGCTTAGTTTCATTGGTTTTACTTTTTGAATTCGTTCAATTTTGAATTGAAAATCGCTTCTGAATACCTTTCTTATTTAATAAAAAATGGTTATGAATTGTTTCGTTTTGCCAACAGCATAATTAATTTCACAATAAGACCTGATTACTATTTGAATTTGTAAAAATAGCTGGTCGTAAATTTTGAGCCACTTCCATAGTCGGTGATTTGTTTTACCAGTAATCCTTTTTTACCATACAAGTAAAAGTAAGAACGGGTATCCCCACCAGTAGTTTTTTCAGATTGTATTTGACCGGCTGCGTTATAAACATAGATAGTTATAGAAGTGTTTTTCCCGCTGGTTTCAATCTCTTTTATAAGTTGTCTTTTTGCATTGTATTCATATTTTGTAATACTTCCATTCGATTTACGACGTTCTTTAATTTTATTATCTTTTGTATAAAAGGAGGTATCGCTAGAAGTTTTTTCAATTTCAATTTTTGTATAGCTTCCATCTGGTGCATATTTAAAATATGTTTTTGAGTTGCTATGTCCTGTTGAATAAATGCTGTCAGGCATTGAATTTTCATTATAGAACATCTTATTTGTCCAACCCGGATTTTTGAAAGTAGTGTCTTCGTAAGCACCTTTCACTGGCCAGCCGTTTTCGTCATAAAGCTGGTGATCGGTGCCACTTTCACCTGACAGAGAAATAATTCTTATTTTATTTTTTTTAATTGTATTAGCGTCAGGAAATTGGCAATACGATATTGCAGGTAGAGACAATAGGCAAAAGAAGCTAAATAATTGTTTCATTTTTCTTTTAAAGAAACGCTGTATTGTACTTATAAAAAATGTGATAAAAGTAGTAGGGAAAGAAAGAAACAGCGTATGATTTCAAAAGAATTGATAGGTATACGTTGTATTCACATCTTCATTCATTAATTTCCCTGAAGTGGCGGAGAGTAGCCCCTTTTCAGCAGTATATCGGTAATAGGTGTCCATAAAAAGGTTGCCATTTTCATCCGTCTGGCGTTCATTCGCTAACTGGTTATTTGCATTATAGGTATAGGCGATTTGTGATCTAATAATCGACAAGCCTATGGTATATTTGTAGCTGATCTTTCTCCCGCTGGCATCATACCCGAAAACAGCATTGAATATTTCTCCGTTGGGATTTATTGTGATGATTTTTACAAGCTGATTGGCGGCATTGTATTGGTAAGTCGCTTTTTTACCATTGGCCCATGTTTGCTTAACCTGTCTTTTTTGATTATCAAAGAACGTAGTATCTATGCTGTTATGGGCAGAGATGATGGTTACGATGTTGTAGCTGCCATTTGATGAGTATTTATAAATTTTCCTTTCTATTCCCGAGTATTTATGAGAAATAATTATACTGTCAGGAAAATTATGTTTATTATAATATATTTTTGATTCTCTCACTACTTTTCCGCCACCTATTTGCAGGATTTCATTCCCTTCTTTATCGAATTCAGTTTCTCCAATTGTCCTGCCTGTGTTTGCTATAATCCTTTTTATCCCCAGTTTTTTGATCTGATTTTTCTCAGGCAATTGATTAAATGCATTCAATGCCGAAGCAAGGATAATTAAAAGTAAAAAAAATCTTTTCATTTTTTATTTAGTTTAGACGAATTCTCCGATTATGAAATATAATCAAAAACAGGTATTATAATAACCCGGTCTTCTTCAGCGCATCTACCCGGCTGTTGACTTGCAGCTTTTCATAAATATTCCGGATATGCGTACGAACCGTATCCAGACTGATAAAAAGTTTATCAGCAATTTCTTTATAACGATACCCTTTGCTGAGTTCTTCCAGCATCTGTTGTTCCCGTAGGCTCAGCTCCTGGAAATAGTCGTTAGTCTTGGCTTTTACTGTAAACGCTTCAATCACTTTCCGTGCTATCTGGCTGCTGATGGGACTGCCGCCTTGTTGTACTTCGGCAATGGCTTCCAGAATTTTTTCGGCTGGTGTTGATTTTAGCAGGTAACTGGTAGCCCCTGCTTTTAATGCATTAAAAACAATATCGGGATTATCGTAAACGGTGAGTACCATCATCTGCATCCGGGGATGTAAAATCTTCAAACGTTGTATACAATCGATACCACTCATTCCGGGCAGGTTCACATCAAATAAGGCAATCTCTACCGGATCTGCAGTCAATTCCATTAAAGCGGACTCCGCATCACTAAATACTCTCAATTCCTTTACATCAATATGTAATTGTATTTGCTCAGACAGGTAATGACGAACCTTCTCATCATCCTCAATTATAGCTATGGAATCTATTTTCACCATCCAAAAATGTATTTAATACTTGTTTAATAAAATGTGATTTAAGTAGTACTGCTTAGCGGGATGATAAATTCAAAATCACTTCCTTGCCCAGGCTTGGACTGAATGAACAATTCTCCTCCCAACTCTTCAATCCTTTGCCTGATATTCTTCAAACCGTTGCCTGCACTTTTTTGCTGGAGATCAAATCCACACCCATCATCCACAATATGACCAATCAGGCGATTCTCCTTTTTCATCATCCTGATTTCAATATTTTTAGCATTACTATGTTTGATACTATTGTTTATTATCTCTTTTGTCACTAATACGATGTTCCTCAGTTGCACATTTGACATTATAACTTCCCTTTCCGGTTCCTGAAGATCTAAGGCGAAGTTTAGCCCTGCATATTCTAGTTGTTTATTTAATTCTTCCCGGAGATAAGAAAGTAATTGCCCCAATGTTTTGTTCTCCGGATTCATACTCCAGATGATTTCACTCATATTATTAACCAGTTTTCGGCTGGTAGCTGCGATATCACTGATCTCTTTTTCATTGGCATTTCCTACTTTTTTCCGGATGGATTCGCTTATTAATACTATCTGTGTTAACCCTGCTCCTATATCATCATGCATTTCCCGGCTGATCCGTTTACGTTCCTGCTCCTGTGTTTCTATTATTTGTTGTGTAATGGATTTCTGCTGATCAATATATTGTATCAGCATTTCCTCTTTTTCTTTTTTATATTGATTAAACTGGCTGGCGATACCCATTGTCATCAGGATTATTTCAAAAATAACACCGATGCTTGCGAAGCTGCCGGATGAAATAGGAAAATCTATCCAGCCACTATGCCTGGCAACTACCAGTAGTGAAAAAACAATACTGACAATGACCGCAAAAAAATAATAGAAAACCAACCTGCTTTTTTTAATAGAAACATACAGGAGATAGGCCATCATTATGAAAAGCGAAACGATATATACTGTAAAACTGGTATTAAGGAAAACAGACATCAGTTTTGTACTTCTAATATCTATATATGGCATAAATGCCTGCAATCCCCAAAGCAAAGTAAACAGAGCAATTCCATAAAGCGTTCGCCTGATGCCGGTTGAATTGTCATAGGGTTTTGTAAACTCAAGTGCAACCAAAATAAAAGTGGTAAGGTTAAAAACACTGAACCCCGGACCAAACCGGGTGGCCCATTCCGGCTGATCGGGCCATAAATACTGAAACCCGTAACCTTCTGTTGAAAATAACCACAGCAGGATACTGATCAGATAAATAGCGTAAAAAATAAATAACCTGTTAAAGGATTTCAGGTATAGAAAAATGCTGAAGAAAAATGTAAGCAGAAATATTCCTGTGGTCACCCCAACAATTAAATAGTTTGTCTCAACTTTCTTATAAAATGAATTGCGGGAGTGAAGCGAAATAGGTAACTGCAAAGTATTCCCTTTGTGTTTCAAAAGCATCAAAATTTCTACTCTTTCTGAAGCTCTCAATGAAACAGGAATCGCAAATTGATTAAAATGTACCGGGCGCCTCAAAAAATTGAAATTGTCTCCAACTTTATAATAAGCATATTCACTTCTTTCTCTAAGAATATATATATCCACTTCATTCAGTCGTGGGTTTTCAAGATTTAATATCAGATCATAAACCTTCGCTTCTGTATTCTGAATGGATATGCTTACCCAATAATTATCCTTTGCTATTCCGAGATTTACATATTTTTTAGAATTGATAGAAAACTGACCTGCCCGATGCAATTTTTCTGCTTGTGCCAATGTTGACACAGAATCTCCTGCCGGAATATAACTTAGCTGTCCATAGATTATTTCAAGATTCTCTTGCCCGGAATAATCCACTGTTTTTTGCTGTGCAAAAGAAATAATAGTGAAGGCAATACAAAAAAACGACAAAATCAATTTTTGTAAGGTCGATTGATTCATATAAGCAGTTGCCGTAAATCAGGCAGTATCTAAATATATCAATTATTCCAATTGTCTTATAGGTTTGTTATAACCAACAAGTATTCACCCGGATTCTGTCCGAACCCGTATTTTTGCTCTTCATGGCAGTTACTATCGAAACAAAGAATCTGGTAAAAAAATACGGCAACCGTGTTGTCGTCAATCATGTTTCCATTGAAGTAAAACAGGGTGAAATTGTAGGTCTGCTGGGGCCTAATGGCGCCGGAAAAACAACCTCCTTTTACCAGGTAGTAGGATTGGTAAAACCCGATGAAGGCCAGGTTTTCTTTAATGGTAAGGATATCACTTCACTTCCCATGTATAAAAGAGCACAATTGGGGATCGGCTATCTGCCACAGGAAGCATCTGTTTTCCGCAAACTAAGTGTTGAAGATAATATAGCTGCTATCCTGGAGATGACCAAACTTTCAAAACAAGACCAAAAGAATAAACTGGAATCATTGCTGAATGAGTTTCGTTTGCAACATGTTCGTAAAAGTAATGGCGATGTGTTAAGCGGTGGAGAACGACGTAGAACAGAAATTGCCCGTGCGTTGGCCGTTGATCCAAAATTTATTTTATTGGATGAGCCTTTTGCAGGAATAGATCCGATAGCCGTAGAAGATATTCAGGCTATTGTTGCCAAAATGAAATACAAGAATATCGGCATCCTGATCACTGATCATAATGTTACGGAAACCTTGTCCATTTGCGACAGGGCTTATCTTTTGATTGAAGGAAAGATATTCAAACATGGTACTGCAGAAGAATTGGCGCAGGACGAACAGGTCAGAAAATTATACCTCGGCAGAAATTTTGAACTGAAGCGTAAGGATTATTTACATGATGAGGCAAAAAATAACCAGGATTAACAATGCCTATTAAAATAATCGCATTCGATGCAGACGACACCCTCTGGGTCAATGAACCCTATTTCCGGGAGATAGAAGACAAATTCTGTTCCCTGCTGGAAGATTATTTACCCCATCACACAGTGGCCAAAGAATTATTCAAAACCGAAATCCAAAACCTTGCCCTTTATGGTTATGGTGTAAAAGGCTTTATGCTATCCATGATCGAAACGGCCATGCGGGTCTCCAACAAAACAGTTCCGGTTCATATTATTGAAAAAGCAATTGCCTATGGAAAAGATCTGTTGGAAAAACCGATTGAGCTATTAGATAATATGGAGGAAGCATTGCAACAGCTCAAGAAAAAATACCGATTAGTAGTGGCCACCAAGGGAGACCTGCTGGACCAGGAAAGAAAATTAAAGAAATCGGGCCTGGAACATTATTTTCATCATATAGAGATAATGAGTGATAAACAGGAAGCAGATTATAAAAAACTGATCAAACATCTTGACATATTGCCTGAAGAGTTTTTAATGATCGGCAACTCGCTGAAGTCGGATGCAATGCCGGTATTGGCCATTGGGGGTCATGCTGTACATATTCCTTATCATATTACATGGGAACATGAAAAAGTAGAACATCCGATTGACCATCCGAATTTCCGCCAGGTAGCTACCATCAAAGAGCTGATCCCGGATCTGCTTTCCTGATTTTTCAGTTTATCTTGCTAACTTTTACCGGATACATTAAATTGTATTTATGGATTATCATCAATTACCAAAAATTGAATTACACCTTCATCTCGACTGTAGTCTGAGTTATAAAGTGGTGCAACAGATCGATCCCACTATTTCAGTTGAAGAATACAAGAATTCCTTTATTGCTCCTCCCAAGTGTACCGACCTGGTTGATTATCTCAGCCGTGCCGTAAAAGGCTTCGAAATGATGCAGACAAAAGAGCAATTGAAATTGGTTACACTTGATCTGTTGGAACAACTAAAATCAGATCATGTTATTTATGCAGAGATTCGTTTCGCTCCTTTACTTCATATTGAAAAAGGACTAACGCCACAGGAGGTAGTACAAACTGTAAATGACGCCATAACAGAAGGTATAAAAAGAACAGGCGTAGAAGCCCGGTTGATTTGCTGTACGCTTCGTCATTACTCTGAAGAACAAAGTATGGAAACGGTGCAACTCGTAGCACAATTTAAAGGAACCAATGTGGTGGGCTTTGATATTGCCGGTGATGAAGCAGGTTTTCCGGTAAAAAATCATATCAGGGCATTTGAATATGCCAACGCCAATAATATTCATTGCACCGCACATGCCGGAGAAGCCAAAGGACCGGAAAGTGTAAAGGAAACTTTAGAAAATTTTCACCCAACCCGTATTGGTCATGGAACGAGAAGCGCTGAAGACGATTCATTGCTTTCCTTTTTAAGAAAGGAAGATATCCATCTGGAAGTTTGCCCCACCAGTAATATACAAACCAATGTATTTGACAAGATAGAAGATCATTCAGCAAACAAAATTTTTAATGCCGGGGTATCCATGAGCATCAATACGGATGCCCGCACCATAACTCCGGTAACGCTTACCAGTGAATATGCCGTTTTAGAAAAAGTTTTTTCCTGGAACAAGGATCATTTTCTGAAATGCAATCTGGAAGCCATTCGTCATGCCTTTTGTTCAAATGAGTTGAAAGAATCATTGAAACAACAAATACTTCTGACATATAACGCATAGATTTTTCCCTTAATCCGGAATAAAGGAAAATTAATCAGTTTTTACCTGTATTTATTCGTGGCTTTAGTGCAATTCGTGGCTTTAAATTTCTTATTTTGGCTGCACAATGAAATTACTCTCCCCGGCGATATCATCTCTTGCCCGAATGCGACTTTGGCGCATCGAAGCCTGGAAAAATAATCCGCTGGATGCACAAAGAGAGGTATTGCAGGATCTGGTTACATCTGCTCAGTATACTGAATTTGGCAGAAAATATAATTTCTCTAACCTTTTTACTGTGAAGGATTTTAAGGCTGCTGTGCCCATTCATGATTATAATGACCTTAAACCTTATATAGAACGCATCATGCATGGCGAGCAGAATATTTTATGGAATACGCCGATCTATTGGTTTGCCAAAAGCAGCGGCACTACCAGTGATAAAAGTAAATTCATTCCCATCAGTGATGAGAGTTTACAGGACGGACATTTTAAAGCTTCAAAAGATGTTTTGTCTTTATACTACCTTAATAATCCTGAATCAGAATTATTAACCGGAAAGGGTTTGGTATTAGGTGGCAGTCATAATATTAACCCCATGAATAATGAGGCACAGTATGGCGATTTGAGTGCAGTGCTATTGCAAAACACACCCTTCTGGGGTCATTGGCTGCGTACGCCTGATTTAAGTATTGCGTTGATGGATGAATGGGAAAACAAAATTGAAAAATTAGCCGAAAGCACGATCAATGAAAATGTAACTTCTATTTCCGGTGTGCCCACCTGGACCTTGGTATTATTTAAAAGAATTTTAGAAATTACCGGAAAGAAAACAATGAGTGAGGTATGGCCGTCACTGGAATTATATATGCATGGGGGTGTTTCATTTACTCCTTATCAGGAACAATTTGAAAAACTGATCGGAAAAAAAATCAATTACCTTGATCTGTATAATGCCAGTGAAGGCTTTTTTGCTGCTCAGGAAATTCCTGCTGAGGATGACAGTCTACAGGAAAGACAGGGAATGTTGTTGTTTACCGATCATGGCATATTTTACGAGTTCATGCCGGTAAATGAATATGGTAAAAAAAACCCGCTTACACTTGGTTTGCAGGATGTAGAGATTGGAAAAAATTATGCACCCGTCATCAGCACCAACGGAGGGTTATGGAGGTACCTGCTGGGAGATACCATTCAGTTTACTTCGTTAACACCATTCAGAATAAAAGTATCGGGCCGGTTAAAACATTACATCAATGCATTTGGAGAAGAAATAATTGTAGATAATACAGATAATGCGATTACCATTGGGGCAGAAAAAACAGGAGCTATTGTCAATGATTACACGGCTGCACCTGTTTATTTCTCCGATACATCCAACGGGGCACATGAATGGCTGATAGAGTTTGAAAAAGAACCTGATAGCTTAGCACAATTTACGATTGAATTAGATGCTGCTTTAAAAAATATCAACAGTGATTACGAAGCCAAACGACATAAAAATATTGCCTTAGGTTTGCCAATCGTACATGCCCTTAAAAAAGGAGTATTTAATGAGTGGCTCCGAAGTAAAGGAAAACTGGGTGGTCAGCATAAAGTGCCAAGGCTTTCCAATGAAAGAACATTAATAGAAGAAATATTACTGATCAACAGAAATTCTGATTAATTATTTAATATAAACAGCATGAAATTACTTGAAGGAAAAGTTGCCATTGTAACAGGTGCAGCCCGCGGAATAGGCGAAGCGATCGCTATTAAATTTGCAGAACAGGGAGCCAATATTGCTTTTACCTATATAAGTGACAGCAGTGCTGAAAAAGCTGCTGCGTTGGAAAGTAAACTAACCGGAATGGGAGTAAAAGCAAAAGCCTACCAAAGTAATGCGGGAGATTTTGCCCAATGTGAGACGTTTGTAACCGATGTATTGAAAGAATTTGGAACGGTTGACATCTGTGTAAACAATGCCGGTATTTCAAAAGATAATCTTTTACTGCGTATGACGCCTGAGCAATGGAATGATGTGATACAGGTGAATCTGAACAGTGTATTCTATATGACGAAGCAGGTTATCCGCCCGATGATGAAAGCAAAATCCGGATCGATTATCAATATGAGTTCTATCATTGGTGAAATTGGTAATGCAGGGCAAAGTAGCTATGCAGCCAGCAAAGCGGGTATAATTGGGTTTACCAAATCAGTGGCAAAAGAACTCGGTAGTAGAAATATCCGTTGCAACGCCATTGCTCCCGGTTTTGTAGAAACCGATATGACCAGTTATTTAAAAGACGGCGAAGGCGCAGATAAATACAAAGCAGGTATTCCATTAGGAAAATTTGCTTCTCCGGAAGATATTGCGAATGCAGCCTTGTTTCTGGCAAGTGATCTATCTTCTTATGTTACCGGACAAACGTTGAGTGTTTGTGGTGGGCTGAACATTTAAAAAAAATAAAGAAAATTACACTTTTTTATAGGTTTATAAAATAAAAATGGTAGCTTTGCTTTCTTTTATGAAAGTAATACTATCATTTTTACTGATTCTTATTACGGTAGCACATGTACTACCCTTTAATGAGCTTGTTAACAGCCAAAGAATCGCTTATGCTGTTGATAGTAATGAAAATTGTATGCAAGAAGCCGAAAAAGAAAAAAACAAACAAACCACTGCGTATCTTTCTTTTATGCAGCCTGTGGATAACACTATTTCGATTCAATTTCTACACTACTTAATGAACAAGTCAGCGTTTATGCATCAGGTAGAATCTCCCCCTCCGGATTGCATCTAACTATTTTCTTTTACAGTTGTTGTAAGATTGCTGATCGTATCTGACAATCCGACTATTTATTTTATTATCAATTTTTTTGACATGAACGGGAAACCAAGTCCGGTTACAAGAATATTAAAGCTTGTAAACCTGGAGCAAAAAGAAATTACTTCTATTTACTTCTATGCAATTATGAAAGGGTTGATTTTACTATCAATACCTGTAGGTATACAGGCCTTGATAGGCTTTGCACAAACCAGTACTACTTCTTCCTCCATTGTATTACTGATTGTATTAATTGTGATCAGTGTATTTATTGCTGGAGTAATGCAGGTGAAGCAAATGCAGGTGATTGAAAAAATTCAGCAAAAAATTCATGTACGATACTCCTTTGCCATGGCCCAAAAAATACCTGAAGTAAAATTGGCAGCTATAGACAATTATTATTTACCTGAATTAATGAACCGCTATTTTGATATAATCAATTTACAAAAAAGTTTATCAAAGCTTTTACTTGATTTCCCCATTGCGATCATTCAGATTCTTTTCGGATTAATACTTTTATCATTTTATCACCCGGTATTTATCATCTTTGGTAGTTTCCTGATAGTAATCATCTGGGGCATCCTGTACTTTTCAGGTAACAGGGGATTAAAAGCCAGCATTCAAGAAAGTACCGATAAGTTTATAGTCGCCCAATGGCTCGAAGAAATGGCGAGAATTGCCCCGTCAATAAAGTTCGCAAAATCTTCTGCTTTTTTTATAAATAAGACTGATAATTATGTTACAAATTACTTGACCAGCAGAACAAAGCACTTTAAAATTCTGCAGATACAATTCAAAACATTGGTTGGCTTTAAAACGTTTGTAACGTCTGCAATGTTAATTGTTGGAACCTATCTTTTACTAGATCAACAAATCAATGTTGGACAGTTTATTGCTGCAGAAATTGTTATTCTTACTATTATCAGCTCTGTGGAAAAATTAATTGCCAACCTTGATAGTGTGTATGATGTGTTAACCTCTGTTGAAAAAATTGAAAACATTACGGAGTTGGAAACAGAAACCGGTGGCACTGTTACATTATCAGATCGGGAGGAAGGCATTGCTATCAAAATGATAAACACCACATTTAACTATCCTAATGTCACGGAACCTGTATTAAAAAATATATCCTTAAATATTAAGGCAAATGAAAAAGTTTTTTTACGTGGCGATGAGGGTACCGGAAAATCCACTTTACTCAGATTAATTGCAGGTAGTTATCCGGATTTCGTTGGCTCTATTCTGATAAACGATGTTCCGATAAAAAATTATGACCTGCACTCGCTCAGGTTAAATACAGGTGTTGTAATTACAATGCAGGATATTTTTGAAGGCACTTTAATGGAAAATATATGTATGGGATTACAAAATGTAGACCTGCAGGAAGTTCAGATTCTCTGCAATAAAGTAGGATTAACGGAATATATAAGCACATTAAAAAATGGTTTTGATGCCTCCATATCGGCCATTGGTAAGAAACTTCCAGCCCATGCCATTAAAAAAATACTTTGGGTAAGAGCGCTATTAAATAAACCCAAGCTATTGTTGCTTGAAGAACCATGGATAGGATTGGAAGTTCAATACCAGGAACAAATCAAAAAGATGCTTTTAACTGAAATGAAAAATACAACCATGATTATTATCACCAGTGATACAAGTTTTGCAAAAGTTTGTGACAAAGTAATCGATCTGAAAAAAGAAGGATGTATCGTAACAGAAAACGCTGCTAAGAGTTAAGAGAAAATATAAAAATAATAAGATCATGCAAAGCTATAAAGCATATAAAACTATTTATGGAATCAATAGGAAGAGCCATATAAAATACTGGCTTCTCGGGCTTATTGTAACATTAATAATAATCATGTTTTTACCCTGGACGCAAAACATAAGAGCCAAAGGAAGTGTAACGACATTAAGGCAGGAACAAAGGCCGCAGGAACTCAATAGTATCATCCCTGGAAAAATTACAAAGTGGTATGTTAAAGAAGGTGACTTTGTAAATGCAGGTGACACCATCTTACAAATAAGTGAAGTGAAAGATGATTACCTGGACCCAAAACTGGTTGACAGAACCGGAGAACAAATTAATGCCAGTCAGCAAAGTATTACTTTTTATAAAAATAAAATGAATACAGCCCAATCTCAAATCGGCGCAATGAATAACAACCGGGCTCTCAAGCAAAACCAGTTGCAGAATAAGATCATGCAACTAAAATTAAAACTCCAGAGTGACAGCATCGAATTTGTTGCAGCCAATAATGATTATAACATCAGTTCCCTGCAATTTAAAAGGCAACAAACAATGTTTGATAGTGGGTTTGTTTCAAAAACACAGCTTGAACAACGCAATGTTGTTTTTCAGAATGCTGCTTCTAAAAAAATAGTTGCAGAAAACAAAATTGCCAGTACCAGGCAGGAGTTGCAAATCGCATCATTTGAAATGGATGCCATTAACCAGGAATACAGTGAGAAAGTATCTAAAACTCAAGGTGAACAATTTCAATCGATGTCTGACATAGCAGGTAGCCAGAAAGATATTGCCAAACTTCAGAATCAGTATAGCAATTACAATATCAGAAGTGGTTTATATTATATCACTGCACCTCAATCTGGTCAGATCACCAAAGCAAAAAAAGCAGGTATAGGCGAAATAATTAAAGAGGGTGAAATGCTTGTTCAGATCGTACCCGACGAAATTGAATATGCAGTGGAGTTATTTATAGATCCGATGGATTTGCCTTTAGTGAATATTGATCAAAAGATTCGTTTTGTATTTGACGGATTCCCCGCTATCGTATTCAGCGGTTGGCCAAATGCATCGTATGGGGTTTTCAGTGGGGAAGTAGTTGCCATTGAAAATTCTGTTAGTGCGAATGGTAAATTCAGGGTGCTGGTAAAAGAAGATAGTGGTTATAAAAAGAAATGGCCGAAAGAATTAAAGATCGGAATCGGGTGTCAGGGAATTGCTTTGCTAAAAAATGTCCCGGTTTGGTATGAACTGTGGCGAAACATCAACGGTTTCCCACCGGATTATTACAATCAAAAATCTCCTGTTGAAAAAAAGAAATAAGATGCAAAAATTAGTAGCAGTAGCCGTTTCACTTTTAATCATTTTAACTGTACAGGCAAATGACAGTTTACGAACACTCACATTAAATAGTTATTTGCAAATCGTTAAAAAATACCACCCGGTATCGAGACAAGCCCGCATACAGGTTGATAAAGCAAATGCCAGTGTGTTGATGGCAAAAGGTGAGTTTGATCCTTTTTTAGAATCAAATGGAAGCAATAAAACATTTGATGGCATCAACTATTATCAGCACAATACTTTTCAGATAAGTATCCCCACCTGGTATGGAATTGAAATTGAAACGGGTATTGAATACCTGACAGGAAACAGAACCGATCCACAGGAAACTTCCGGCCGTACAAGCTTTGCAGGTATCAGCATTCCATTGGCCAAAAACTTATTAATGGATAAACGGAGAGCAGCCCTTCAACAGGCAAAAATTATGATGGATGCCTCGGAACAGGAACAGAAAATAATGCTGAATGATTTACTAAAAGAAGCTTCTGATACATACTGGCAATGGGTACTGGCTAATTTTAATTATCAAACCTACACTGCAGTACTGGCAACCAATAGGAAAAGGATCAGTATGGTAAAACAAGCATTTGAAATTGGAGAAATAGCAGCCATTGATACGATTGAAGCTACTACACAACTGCAAAGCTTTGAGTACTTTCAAAACGAAGCATTTGTAGCACTACAAAATGCAACGTTAGTACTTAATAATTTTTTATGGAAGGAAAACAATGAACCTTACTATCTGCCATTTAATATTGTTTTTCCTGAAGAAAAAATCGAATCGCTTTTTACCGGTGTAAACTTTCCGGAAATAGAGCAAATAGTAGAAAACACCAAAAACAATCATCCTGAATTACAATTATTTCAATACAAACTGAATTTTTTAACGGTAGAGCGAAAGTTGAAATTTCAGGAATTACTACCCAACTTAGATGTAAAATATAATCAATTAGGGAAGGGCTATAATATTGCTTCTACTGCTACAAAACCATTGTTCGAAAACAACTACCGTTATGGTTTACATTTCAGTATGCCATTAAGAATAAGTCAGGGTAGAGGAGCTTATAGAACTGCCAAACTAAAAATTGCTGAAACCGAATTAGAATTTAGCCAGAAAAAAAATGCTTTTGCAAATCAGGTAAAAGCCGTTTACAATCAGTTGGTGAATTACAACCTGCAGGTAAATCTGTTACAAAAAACCTATACTAATTTTCTCTCTCTCCAAAAAGCAGAAGAAACAAGATTTTTTAATGGCGAAAGTTCTCTGTTTCTGGTTAATACAAGGGAAAACAAGTCACTCGAAACGTTATTAAAACTTTCTGAAGCAACTGTTACGCTTCATAAAACCACCAATACTTTAAAATGGGCAGCCGGTGAATTATGGACTTTATAAAAATCTGAATTTCATTATCCCTGTAACTTAATTCCCCGTTTCTGGATATACGCATGCCATAATATCATTGCAGCAATCGTTCTATAAGGTTTCCAGGGTGCTGCAATGATCAACATTTCTTCCTTTGAAATATTTGTTGGAAGTTGCTTTACTTCTTTTAAACTATTTACCAAAGCAATATCACCCAACGGGAATAGGTTAGTACGTTGCAATACATGCATCAGGTATACATCAATTGTCCAGTGACCAATGCCTTTTATCTGAATCAATTTTTCTCTTATCTCATCATCCTGAAAAGAAGCAAAATTTTTTAAAACAATTTTCTTTGACAAAACTGCGTTAGCCAGTTCTCTTGCATAAATTATTTTCTGCCGGCTGAAATAACAAGCTCTTAATTCCTTATCGCTTAGCAACAACATTTTTGATGGGGTTACAAATCCGATCTTTTCTTTCAGTTTTTTAAACGCTGCATAAGCAGCAGCCAGCGATACCTGCTGTTCAAGAATGGTTAGTATTAACGTTTGAAAAGTATTGGGCCTTGTCCACATGGGTGGATAGCCATATTCTTTAATGATCGCTTTTAGCTCTTTATCTTTTTTTGAAAGCTTATCACAGAGGGTGTGAAAATTTGTTGCATCAAATCGCTGCACTATTTTTTCTTAAATTTTTCTATTGCTTCTTTTGTGAAATCACTCAATACCAAACGTCCGCTTATAGCAGCTCTTTCCATCAGTAATTTATCCCAATGATCGGTTCCCTGCCAGAATACTTTTTTCAGCTCAGCCATGGCATCAGCACTTGAGTGAACCAGAGAATCCGCTAATTTTCGTATAGATTCGTCCATCCCTGCTTTATCCGGATGCAATTCTGCATACAAACCTCTGGTTCTTGCCCAATCAGCATTGCGCCATAATGTTGCATCTATTGATAACTGAGAGAAAGCCGATGTTCCAATCTTTCTTTCTACTGCAGGACCTACCACAAAAGGGCCAATACCAACAGCCAGTTCACTTAGCTTTATTTCTGCACCTTCTTTTGCAATGGCATAATCAACAGCAGCAGCCAATCCAACACCCCCTCCAACACATTTTCCATGAATGCGACCGATTATAAACTTCGGACAGATCCGCATGGCATTGATCACTTTGGCAAAACCACTAAAGAATTCCAGACCTTGTTCTTCGTTTTGAATCGCCAGCAGCTCATCAAATGATGCGCCGGCACAGAATGCTTTTTCACCGGCAGATTTCAAAATGATCACTTTTGTGAATTGATCATTCCCCGCTCCGTGAACAGCTTGTGTTAACTGTTCCAGCATTTTACCTGGTAACGAATTACTCTGCGGATGAAAAAATTCTATCGTCGTTACTCCGTTGTGAAATTCACTTTTTACGGATGCTTCTGTCATACAAATTTTATTATTGATTTTTTAATTTAACCATTGTGAGAATGGTTGCAATTCCCGTAATCTCGTCTGCTTCATCAAAAAACTCCACTAACCATTTTACAATTCCTTTCTCAATATCATCACCTCTTTTAAAATCTTCAGGATTTTCTATCACTCTTTTATCATTCGGTAATTTTTCTTTGCAGGTAAACCGGATATACACTTCAGCTCCTGGATAAACAGGTTTGGTAAAACGTAATTCGTCAATGCCATAATTCAATAACACAGGATTCTTTTCATACCCTTCTACAAACAATCCTGCTGCCAGGCTCATAATAAAATATCCATGAGCAACTTGTTGCTCAAACATTGTACCTGTAAAATCAGTTGTTTTAATATGCGCATAGAAATGATCGCCGCTTAAGTCTGCAAACTTGTCAATATCTTCTGAAGTGATCGTTCTTTTTTCAGTGATGATCTGATCACCAATAACCAGTTCATCAAAATATTTAGTGAAGGGATGCTTACCCGGATCTTTCCCCTTTGCATTGGGTTGGTAAACGTTGGTTATGGCTGTAATCGTAGTTGGCGATCCCTGTAATGCAGTACGTTGCAAATAATGTTTTACTCCTCTTAATCCGCCCATTTCTTCTCCACCTCCGGCTCTTCCCGGACCTCCATGTACTAATAATGGCAATGGCGAACCATGTCCGGTACTTTCTTTAGCACATTCATTATTCAATACTAATATTCTTCCATGATGTGTAGCCGCACCAACTACATATTGTCTTGCTTGTTTATAATCTGCAGTTACAATCGTAGAACACAAACTTCCTTTTCCCAGTTTGCTTAGTACAATCGCCTCCTCTAAATTCTTATACGGCATAATGGTACTTACCGGACCAAAAGCTTCTACTTCATGAGCGGCTGTAGCTGTAAATGGTTTTTCATTCATCAATAATACCGGCGACATAAAAGCTCCTTTGCTGGCATCCGCATCAATTACTTCCACACTATCCAAGTGATCCATATACAATTTGAGAAGAAGCTAATAATTTTTGTACCTGTTCTTTTACTTCATTCCGTTGCGACTGCCCAGCCAACGAACCCATCCTGACTGTTGAATTTAATGGATTGCCAATGGCCGTTTGTGATAAAGAAGTTCCGATAGCTTTCCACACCTCTTCCATCTTATTCTCCTGCACAAATATTCTACGGATTCCGGTACAACGTTGCCCGGCTTTCAAGGTCATCTCTTTTCTTACCTCTTTTATAAAAATGTCCCATTCCGGCATTCCCGGCACAACATCTTCACCCATTACAATACAATTCAGGGAGTCTGCTTCCATATTAAAAGGGACAGACTCTCTTAATATTATCGGATTTGATTTTAATAGCAATCCGGTTTTAGCTGATCCGGTAAATGTTACTACATCCTGCGAAGTAACATGATCTAACAAATCGCCGGCACTGCCACAAACTAATTGCAAAGCACCTTCGGGCAGAATTTTTGAGGCGATAATTTCTTTTACAACTGCTTCTGTTAAATAGGAAGTAACGGTAGCAGGTTTTACAATACAAGGCATACCAGCTAATAAATTCACCGCAATTTTTTCCAACATTCCCCAAACCGGAAAGTTGAATGCATTGATATGAATCGCTACTCCTTCTTTTGGAACTAAAATATGCGTTCCCATAAAAGTTTTGTGCTCACTCAGGTTATGACTTTCGCCATCAATAACAAAAGTATCATCCGAAAGCTTTCTTCGTAAAGAAGCATTTGAAAAAAGATTGCCAATTCCTCCTTCAATATCCACCCAACTATCGGCTTTTGTTGCACCCGTCTGATAGGATATTGCATAAAATTTATCAAGATGATTTCTTAAGTGCAGCGCTAAAGCCTTCAGCATATTTCCTCTGGCATGAAAAGTCATCTTTCGCAGCGCCGGATTTCCGACAGTTCTTGCATAGGCTGTTATACTTTTAAAATCTAACCCTTTTGTACTGGCAGCACCAATCCCGTCACCCGTTACAGCATTGTATAAAGCCTGTCCTTCACCATCGCCTTCTATCCAACTTCCGGTAATATAATTTCCAAGTTTATTCATATAGCGTTCATTGTATACTTACGAAAGTACCTGAAAACTAAAAAAGCATCAACAATGATTTTTTCATCTGCTTATCTTTGCAATTCTAAATTTTAGTAACATGAAAAAATGGACCCTTCCTTTTTCTTTTTTATTGGCAATTGTTGTTCTCTCCTGTAACAATGATGAAAACAAAGGTCATAATTATAATGATAAAGCTCCAAAAACACTGGAAGATAGCCTGATGAAAGATATTGATGATGGCCATATTTTGGGTATGTCTAAAATGGCTAAGCTGCACAAAGCACAACAAAATGCAAGAAAAATGTTGGATTCAATTGCTATACTTCCTGCTAACACGCAAAAAACAGCTGCCGGATTTGTTGCACAACTAAACGAAACTATAAAAGACCTTGATTATGCTGATTTTGCGATGGAAAAATGGATGACTGAGTTTGAAATGGATTCAGCCAAAGAGAATGCTGAACAACGTCTTAAATATCTGACAGCTGAAAAAATGAAGGTTGATAAAATGAAAGAGGCCATCCTTACTAGTTTACAAAAAGCAGATTCACTTTTCAAAGAAAAATTCTAGCTATTTTCAGTTACCGCTCCAGCGGCACTACGCCAAATTGTTTTAAATGATGTAGTGCATGTTTGTGTAACAGCTGAACGTTTTGTTCAAAATCCAGATCCCCGAAAAATGGATTCCGGATTATTAACTCAGGTGTTTTTTCGTATACTTCAAAAAAACAGATCAACTCTTCTTTTAAAGCCCCAATGGAAGCCTGTACTGTTCTGTATCGTAGTGTTGCCGGCTCTTCACCCATTAACAGGTTTTTGGTATTTTCTTTAAACGGTTTTTCACTCATTAAAAACTCTCTTAGTTTACCCAGGTGTTCCGCTGGTGTCACAATATTTTCAAACTTTAATCTACCATTGGCATTACGAAGTGCATCACCGGCATAGTGTTCGATCATCTGCTGTACATTCATCTTACCCCATTGCGGAGGTGTTGCAGGATCTAATTGCTGTAAGTAAGAGACTAGTCTTGTTCGAAGAAAATTTTCTTTTTCGATACTCATAAAGCCTGCGTTGAATCCGGCAATTTACAAAACCCCTGCTTATAAATAAAAATGACGGTCAAAGCCGTCATTTTAAATAACTATATCTAAATAGATCAATCTATTCTTTTATCAATTTCTTTACAGATGGAATTAAATATTTCTTCAACTGTTCCTTCTCCCTTAACAGGATGAAACTTATTTGCTTTTTTATAATGTTCAGCAACAGGTGTTGTTTCATTACTATACACAGAGAATCTTTTCCTGATCACTTCTTCATTGGTATCATCACTTCTACCAGAGGTTTTGCCCCTGTTTAACAGCCTTTTTACCAACTCCTCTTCGCTCACATTTAATGCTACTACTGAAGCGATTGCTGTATTCTTCAGATCCAATAACTTATCAAGCGCCTCAGCCTGTTTAACTGTTCGGGGAAATCCGTCAAATAAAAACCCTTTAGCATCTTTATGTTTATCGAAATAGGAATCTACCATCCCAATTACAACCTCATCCGGTACTAACTGGCCCTTATCCATAAACCCTTTGGCTTCAACACCCAAGGGAGTTTTTTGAGCTATTTCCTCTCTCAACAAATTACCCGTTGACAGATGAATTAAACCATATTTCTCCACTAAATTATCCGATTGAGTCCCCTTACCGCTACCCGGAGGGCCAAATAGAATCAAATTAAACATAAGCAATTACTAACCTTTGTGTTCGGACAAATATAACATTCAGGACTTGTATTCTCAACAGATCCGGTTATTTTGTCATTTTCATGAATTCTTTCCATTTTGTTAAGAATCAGTCCCTGTCATATTTCCGACAAACCATTCTTCCCGTATTGACGTAAATTTGATAAACAAGATCATGAAGAAACAAGTACACTACAGCATCATTTTGATTATAGCCAGCTTGCTACAGCAATGCAGCTATTCCCAAAATGATAGTTCTACAAGTAAATCTGCAAACATGGAGATAAAAAAGAAAGATAATCCCGTTTATTCTACTTCCGACTCATCAAAAGTGGACATAACAAATGAGGAGTGGAAAAAAATCCTTCCGGCTGATGTATACCAGATTGCCCGTCAAAAAGGTACTGAACGGCCGTACACAAGTATCTTCAATGATTTCAAAGAAATTGGCACTTTTTATTGTGCAGCATGTGGCAATCCTTTGTTTAAAAGTGATTCCAAATTTGATAGTGGCTGTGGCTGGCCCAGCTTTTATGAACCCATCAGCAAAGAAAGTATCATCTATACGCCTGATAACACCCATGGAATGTCCAGAACAGAGACACAATGTGGTCGTTGCAAAGCACATTTAGGTCATGTATTTGAAGATGGCCCACCTCCAACCGGTTTAAGATATTGCATTAACGGTGTGGTACTGGATTTTGCAAAAGCCAAAGAAGCTGAAAAAAAATTCAACAATAAAGAGAAACCAGAATAATACACGCCAGTCCACTCTTTCAAAAAACGATATGGTCGGACAGGAGTTTTGACTAAGAAATTGAAAATCCCGGGTAAATCAAGGGATTTTTTTATTTTTCTAACTAATTCTATCTGGATAAATTTACTATCCAAATGAAAGTTATGATTATGGGTAAAAAATGGTGGTTGAGCCTTGTTGCACTATTTGTTTTTGTTGTTGATACTGCCGCCCAGATCAATGCTACTCAAGTAATGCCACTTGATCCTAAAGTAAAAATTGGACGTTTAGCAAATGGACTTACCTATTATATAAGACATAATAATCTTCCTGAAAAAAGAGTAGAACTGAGATTAGTAGTCAATGCCGGATCGGTATTGGAAGATGAAGACCAACTTGGCCTTGCACATTTTATGGAGCATATGAACTTTAATGGCACCAAACGTTTTCCAAAAAATGAACTGGTTAATTATTTACAAACCATTGGCGTAGAATTTGGCGCCGATTTAAATGCTTATACTGGTTTTGATGAAACTGTTTATATCCTTCCTGTGCCAACAGACAAACCTGAGTTGGTTCAAAAGGGATTGGAGATACTGGAAGACTGGGCACATAATGCTTTATTGGATTCTGTTGAAATAGAAAAAGAAAGAGGCGTAGTTATTGAAGAGTGGCGCCTGAGTCGTGGGGCTGATGAAAGAATGATGAAACAAACTCTACCGGTTCAATACAAAGGTTCCAGGTATGCAGAACGGTTACCCATTGGTACCAAAGCAAGTCTTGATAATTTTTCACATGCTTCTTTAAAACGATTTTATAAAGAATGGTACCGCCCCGATCTTCAGGCAATCATTGTCGTTGGCGATATTGATATTAAGGATATGGAACAAAAGATCATTCAGATTTTTGGAGATATCCCTGCTCCGGTAGCACCCAGAAAAAGGGAAGCATTTAAAGTACCGGATCATGCTGAAACATTATCAGTGGTTGCGAAGGATAAAGAAACTGCTTTTGCTACCGTTCAGTTATTATTTAAAAAAGAACCTCAACCAGAAGCTACTATCGGTGATTATGCAAGATATATGAACCAGCGTCTTTTTACTGGTATGTTGAACGGTAGGTTAAGGGAGCTGACTCTTAGCAATAATCCTCCCTTTGTCGGTGCCTTTTCTTTTTTTGGCAAAAGTTATGCAAGAACGAAAGATGCATATCAGGTATCTGCCAATACCAGCGATACCGGAATGGCCCATACATTATATTCCTTGATAGAAGAAAATAAAAGAGTCTTATTGCATGGTTTTACAAGATCAGAATTTGAATTACAGAAAAAACAAATGCAAAGTGGCTACGACAGGATTTTTAATGAACGGGAGAAAGAAGAATCATTTAAGTATGCCGATGAATATGTCAATAATTTTTTGATGAATGAACCAATACCCGGAATAGAATGGGAGTATGATTTTGTAAAACAATATCTCAACATCGTTACATTGGATGAGATCAATAGCCTTGCAAAGCAATGGATCACCAAAGACAACCTGGTGATCACCATGAATGCGCCGGATAAGGCAGATATCAGCATCCCAACTTCGGATGAAATAAAAACAATATTGGCAGCTGTTGACAATGCCAGCATTGCGCCTTACAAAGAAAAAATACTTGCTGAAAATTTAATGGATGATCAAAAATTAAAGCCGGGTAAAATCATCAGTACAAAACTCGATGAAGAAACCGGAATCACCACCATCAGGCTTTTGAACGGAGCCACTGTAATATTGAAACAAACTAATTTCAAAAATGATGAGATCCTTTTCAGAGCTTTCAGCAAAGGTGGCCATTCATTGGTAAAAGATGGAGATTATTATTCGGCCAGTTATGCTTCTCAGGTCGTTTCGCAGAGTGGAATCGGCAATTTTAATGCCGTTGACCTTGGCAATATGCTGAAAGGAAAAAGTACCAGTCTTACCCCTAATATTTCATTATACAGTGAAGGTTTGAATGGCGTTACTATACCAAAAGAAACAGAAACACTTTTGCAATTGCTGAACCTTTATTTTACTTCTCCCAGAAAAGATACTGGCGCATTCGCTTCCTTTAAAACAAGGCAGAAACAATTTTTTGAAAATCTCAGCTCAAATCCTCAAATCTATTTTAGCGGTGAATTTCAGAAACTGATGACCAAAAATCATCCCCGTGCCGGTGGTCTTCCTAAACCTGATGACCTGGATAAAATCAATCTGGACAGAAGCATACAGATTTATAAAGAACGATTTGCCAATGCAGGAGATTTTACATTTCTTTTTGTGGGATCGTTTAATGAAGATTCATTAAAGTTATTAATTGAAAAATATATAGGCAGTTTACCTTCTCTCCCTAAAAAAGAAACTTTCAAAGATCTTGGCATTCGTCCGCCTGTAGGCATGGTTAAAAAAGAGATCAACAAAGGCAGTGATCCTAAAAGCCTTGTAGCAATGGTATTTAACAGCCCTTCCCCTTATTCGATTAAAGAAGCATACGCATTAAGCACCCTTGGCGAAGTGATGAGTATTAAACTGATCGAACAATTACGGGAAGAAAAAGGCGGTGTTTATGGCATCAGTGCGTCTGGAAATTTTAATCGCATTCCTGTTTCATCCGCTTCTTTTATAATTACATTTCCCTGTGCGCCGGACAACATTGATACGTTAAGCAAAGCGGTTCTGGAAGAATTGAAAAAGATCATGAATAATGGAGTTTCAAAAGAAGATCTTGAAAAAATAAAAGAACAGCAAAAAAGAAAGTTGGAAGTAGATAGTAAGCAAAACAGATTCTGGATGGATAATATTTATGATGCATTATTTTATGGAACTAACCCTGCTGAAATTTTACACAAACAAAAAATGACGGAAGCGTTAACTTCCAAAATCATTCAGGATGCTGCTAAAAAATATATAAACCTTAATCGCTACATTATTGCAACATTGAAGCCCGAAAAAAAGGATGACAAACCTTTGAAAGGGTTCTGATATAAAACTTTTCTATGAAAGCTACCCGGTTGATCATTTTCTTTCTGTTAGCTGTATTGCTTATAACTACCGCCCTTTCGATGCTGATGGCAACGCACCAAAAAGTGGAACGATCCATTGTAATCAATTCATCAGCCGCAACAGTATATGATCAATTAATAAAACTGGAAAATTTTCATACTTTTTCTGTCTGGAGCCAACAAGACTCTTCTGCCGAATATAAATTAAATGGAGTTGACGGGACAGTTGGCGCAAGCACTTCCTGGATAGGCAGTCCTGAAATATCCGGTGAAGGTAAGATTGAGATCATTGCGCTGGAAAAAGACAGGAAAATTGTACATGATTTTACTTTCATAAAGCCCAAAAAAGGAACAGCTGAATCTTCCTTTAATCTTGATGAAAAAGAAAAAGATCAAACGACTGTTACCTGGGTATTTAAACTGGCTACTCCCAGACCTTCCAATATTTTCAATTTGATGAATAGCTTTGATAAAAAAATGGGAGCCGATTTTGAAACAGGTTTAAAAAACCTGAAATCATTCATTGAATTGAATAATTCAATGCCAACACAATCAGCATTCAGCAAATAACCATTCATAGATTCTTTTTTGTATTCCTTTTGTTTATCAGTAAGTTTATCTCCCAAAACATACTGTATGAAATTATTTTTTTTAGTAGCATTCTCTGTCATTTCTTGTTTAACCACCACTGCTCAAAAAGTAACGCTTGATCAATTCAAAGAATTAAAAGTCCGCAATATTGGCCCGGCAGGAATGAGCGGCCGTATCGTAGCGATCGATGCGGTCCACAAAAATCCTTCTATCATTTATATTGGTGCCGCCTCCGGTGGCGTTTGGAAAACAGAGAATGGCGGTGCAGAATGGAATCCGGTATTTGATGACCAGCCTTTGCTGAATATAGGCGCATTGGCAATACAGCAATCTAATCCATCTGTTATTTGGGTTGGAACCGGTGAAGGGAATCCAAGAAACTCATTGAATATTGGCGAAGGCATTTATAAAAGTTTGGATGCCGGTAAGACCTGGAAAAAGATGGGATTGGAGAAAACCAGAAATATTCATCGTGTAATCATTGACCCCAATCATCCAAACACAGTATATGTGGGTGCTATCGGCAATCCATATGCACAACATCCTGAAAGAGGAGTTTATAAAACCACGGATGGTGGTGAAACATGGAACCGTATTCTTTTTGCAAATGATACAACTGGCTGTGCCGAATTAGTAATGGATCCATCTAATCCGAATAAACTGATCGCCTCCATGTGGCATCACTATCGATTACCATGGAAAATGCAAAGTGGCGGTTCCGGAGGTGGAATGTATATCACTATTGATGGAGGAACAAATTGGAAAAAATTAACGCCTGAAGATGGAATGCCAAAAGGAAGTATCGGAAGAATTGGTATTGCTTTTTCCCGCAGCATGCCATCCAGGGTGTATGCAAAGATCGAATCAGCCAAAAATGGGTTTTACAAAAGCGATGATGGTGGATTTAAATGGACCCTGGTCAACAGCAAACCGGAAGAAGTAAGTGACCGCCCTTTTTATTACCAGGAAATATATGTGGATCCACAAAACGAAAATCGCATTTATGATATTCATTCTACGGTAACCTTTAGTGAGGATGGAGGAAAATCATTCAGCACCATGCTTCCCTATTCTGGTATACATCCTGATCACCATGCCTGGTGGATACATCCTGAAGATCCTAATCTGATCATTGAAGGAAATGATGGAGGTATCGGCATTTCAAGAGACAGAGGAAAGACATGGGTATTTGATGAAAAATTACCTGCTGGTCAGTTCTACCATGTTAATGTTGACAATGAACTACCTTATAATGTAATGGGCGGTATGCAGGATAATGGTAGTTGGCTTGGACCAGCCTACACCTGGACAAATGGTGGTATCCGAAATTACTATTGGAAAAATATTGGTGGTGGTGATGGGTTTGATGCGATGCCAGACCCCAATGAACCGGGATGGGTGTATAGTATGAGTCAGGGCGGTGCTGTGGGAAGGATAAATTATAAAACCGGTGAACGATGGAGTATCCGTCCGCCGTATCTGGATACGGTAGAAAAAAATCAATTCCGGTTTAACTGGAATGCAGCCATTGCACAAGATCCTTTTGATAAGAATACCATTTACTATGGCAGCCAGCATGTACATAAAAGCGCAAACAAAGGGGTAAGCTGGGAAACCATTTCTCCAGATCTTACTACAAATGACTCTGTAAAGATCGATCAGCGTACAACAGGTGGATTGACATTAGATATTACCGGTGCTGAAAACCATTGTACCATACTTGCTATTGAGCCATCCACAAAACAAGCCGGCGTAATTTGGGTAGGAACGGATGATGGTAATGTACAGTTAACAACAGACAATGGAAAGACATGGACCAATTTCCGTGGAAAGATTCCGGGCTTACCAGCGGGTGTCTGGATACCTCAAATAAGGGCTTCGAGGTATAATGCTGGAGAAGCTTTTGTAGTAGCGAATGATTATCGTCGTGGAGATTTTAAACCTTATATTTTCAGAACAACCGATTTTGGAAAGACATGGACAAGAATGATCGATGAGAAAAAAGTAAATGGTTATGCTTTATGTATGATCCAGGATCCGACAGAACCTAATTTGATTTTTGTAGGAACGGAACATGGGCTTTGGATAAGTTTTGATAACGGGTCAACTTTTCAGCAATGGAAAAATGATTACCCTTCCGTATCTACTTACGATTTGGCAATTCAGGAAAGAGAAGCAGACCTGGTGATCGGTACTTTTGGCAGGGCTATCTGGATCATGGATGACATCAGACCGCTTAGAAAAGTAGCCGCCGGAAAAGGATCACTCACAAATAAATTAACAGTATTCCCGTCACCAGAAGCATACCAGGCCCAATACCGTGCTGCTACCGGATACGAATGGAGCACAAGAGGATTATATGATGCGCCTAACAGAAAAAGAGGTGCACCTGTTTCATTTTTTGTGGCGCCCTCAAAAGATAACGATGCAAAAAAATTGAAAGCAGATTCTGTAACCATTACAATATATGATAACAAGAATGAGATCATTCGTAATCTGAAATGGAAAGTGGATACAGGATTCAACCGGGAATACTGGTATACTGGAAGAAAAAGGAGATCGTCGCCCCGGTTCGCCAAAACCAAAGCCAGGTGCTCCGGAGCCAGGTGGGTTCCAGGTTTTGCCCGGCACTTACAAGTTGGTACTTACATTAAAAAAAGAATCAGATTCTACCTACATTACTGTAAAGGATGATCCCAGAATGGGAAATCAGAATGATTATAAACTGGCCCAAAGAAAAATGTATGACCGCTTAAGAAAAAGTGGTGATAAATTAACTGAAGCCATGGATCAGCTTACAGAAAGCGATGAAGTTTGTACAAAAATGATGGTACAATTAAAAGATTTGGAAGGCAAAGATGCCGATTCATTAAGAAAGTCAACGAAGGCTATGCAGGATCAGATCAAATCGATCAGAGAGTTCATCAGTGGTAAAGCTTCGGAAAAGCAAGGTATTAACCGGGACAGAGGCAACACTGTTATGAGAGCATACCAGATAGCTTCTCAGTATATTGGTTCTAAAAATGTAGCACCCGGTGCACAGGAAGAAAAACTGGTAATGCTTGCAGAAGATCAATTAGATAAAGCTGTTAAAAAAATAAACGAATTTCATTCCATAGATTGGAAATATTACCGCCAACAGGCAGAAAGTACCAAACTGAATTTGTTTAAAGATTATAAACCGATCGAATAAAGTATAGGCTGTTTGTTAGCCGGGAAGAAGGTAAGTCGGAAAGGATCTTTGAAAAGGTACTTCCCGTCTTCTAACCTTTCCGGCTATTTTATTTATCTTACTATTCCAAAACCTTTCTATATGATTAAGATGAATGCAGGCATCTGGATGGGTATTATTGGCGGTATCATTGGAATACTAGCTGCTTTTTTTGCTGTCATTACTACTGCAGGAACTGCCGGCATTTATATTAGCATTGCCATGCTATTAATTTTCGGAGGAGTTTTTTATTTAATATACCGGATGTTTTTAAAGCCACTATTAAATGCCGGCCGTTTACAAAAATCAGGCATCTCCGGGAAAGCAACGATTCTGGAAGTAAGCGATACCGGGATAACTATTAATAACAGTCCACAAGTAAAATTAAAACTGGAAGTAAAAAATAGTTTCGGTAAAAAATATACAATTGAAACAAGGGCATTGGTGTCCCGGTTAAACCCCGGCGCATTTAAAGCAGGTATGGAAGTGCCCGTAAAAATTGATCCTAAGAATGAACAAAATGTAGTTATTGATTATGCTGCACCTACTCCGGTTGCAGCTGCTCATCCTGATGAAAAATCGATACAGGAAGAGATAATGCGGTTGCAAACAGAAGGGCAAGCCATTAGTGCCACCGGGAAATCAGCCAGAGCCATCATAAAAAAATACACCTGGCTTGGCGTAAATGTAAATGGGAACAATCCCTATGTAGAACTCGAACTGGAAATACTACCAGAATATGCTGCTTCTTTTTCTGGCAAAGCAAAAGGAGTTATTGCCGAAGCATCGATACCAAAATACCAGCCGGGACAAGAGATTTTTGTGAAATATGATCTCTATGATAGTAGTAAAGTGGTGATTGATCACTCCTAAATCCATCTCCCCCAATTCCGCTATTTTTGCCGAAATGGTTAGCGTATGAAATTGTCGAATTTAGCTGAAACATTAATCGGTTCCGAGATCGTAAAACTCGGTGGAGAGATAAGAGAAAAGATCCGCCAGGGCGAACGCATTTATAACTTCACCGTTGGTGATTTTGATCCTTCTATTTTTCCGATTCCTAAAGAACTGGAAGATGGTATTGTGGAAGCCTATAGAAATCATTTTACCAACTATCCGGCAGCAGAAGGAAATCTTGATCTGAGAGAAGCGATTCACTCCTTCATGAAAGATGAAAGTGGGCTGGATTATGGCATTAGTGAGATTTTAGTTTCTGGTGGTGGCCGTCCATTGATCTATGCAGCATTCAGAGCCATTTGTGATAAAGGCGATAAAGTAATTTATCCGGTACCCAGCTGGAACAATAATCATTACACTCATTTTGTAGAAGGAGAACATATTGTTATAGAAGCAACGGCTGCTACTAACTTTATGCCTACTGCAAATGATATTCGTCCGCATATAAAAGAAGCCACACTTATTTCGCTTTGCTCACCACAAAATCCAACGGGTACTACTTTTAAAAAAGAAACGCTGGAAGAAATTTGCGATATGGTGATTGAAGAAAATAAAAGAAGAGGAGAGAACGGAAAGAAGCTTTATGTTTTATATGATCAGATGTACTGGCAGTTAACGTATGGCGACATCAAACATTATAATCCCGTTTCACTACGACCGGAAATGAGAGAGTATACTGTTTTTATTGATGCCATCAGTAAAGTATTTGCGGCAACAGGCGTTAGAGTTGGCTGGTCACTGGGCCCGGCTAAAATGATTGCTAAAATGAGAGCCATCCTTACCCATGTAGGTGCCTGGGCGCCCATGGCCGAACAAAAAGCCGTAGCGCAATATCTGGGTAAGAGAGATGCGATAAAAGCATATAACAAGCATTTTAAAATTGAATTGGAAGAAAGACTACGCCGTATTTATGACGGATTGATATCCTTAAAAAAAGAAGGATTACCAATTGATGCTATTGCTCCTGAGGCAGCGCTATACCTAACCATCAAAATAGATCTTGTTGGTAAAAAAACAGCAGCAGGAAAAACTATTGAAACACAAGCGGATGTTACAGCCTACATTCTAAATGCAGCCGGTCTGGCCGTAGTTCCTTTTTATTGTTTTGGTGCCGATAAAAAATCAGCCTGGTATAGATTGAGTGTGGGCACTTGCAAAAAAGAAGAAATTGAAGAAATGATTGGTAAGCTGAGAGAAGCATTGAATACATTATCTTAATAAAAAAAGAGAGCAGTTGCTCTCTTTTTTATCTAATTCTTATTGATCAAAAACCTGAAGGGTCTTAATCTAAAATATTTTGCTTCTCTTAAAATTATTGTATGCTTATTGGTTATCGTATTCCGGTTAACTAATTCAAAAGCCGAGCAAAAACATTCAGAAGTTTCAATCGATAATAATAAAGTAGCTAAACTTTCAGTTTCAAATTCGATGGTTTTTTCATCCAACCATCCGGTATTAAACAGAATCAGGAGATTCTTATTGTAATTATTCATACCGCAAAAAGTCATAAGATCAAAGTTATCTCACACTTGGGCAACCACAATTTTTTCCACCTTTGCCAGCACCAGAATAATAATTCTTGTTGCAAGCCGCCAGAAAAACGATCAATAATAATGCAATCGCTATTTTACTTAATATCTTCATAATTTGTCTGTTAGACTCCCCGCTGAGGAAGTACTAAATTAAAACTATTTTACAAACAATTTAGTATGTCTGATAGTCAAATAAGTTAAAAATTAGCATGAATCAACCTTTAATAGAAAAAATACCCGGAAAACAACGAATTCTGGTAGCCCCGCTCGATTGGGGTCTGGGACATGCAACAAGGTGTATACCCATCATAAAAGAGTTACTTACACAAAATTGTGATGTTTGGCTTGCTGCTGAAAACGCACAACAACATTTATTAGCTTCCGAGTTTCCAGATCTGCAAATGCTGGAACTTCCGGGTTATAGAATAAAATATGCTAAAACCAGGCAAGGGCTAGTCTGGAAAATGATCAAGCAAAGTTTAAAATTGAAAAGAGCCATCAACGCTGAAAATAAATGGCTGCAACAAATTGTTGAGAAATATGAGTTTGATGCCGTTATCAGCGATAACAGATATGGGCTTCATCATACTGCTATTCCATGCATTTTTATAACGCATCAATTACAAATAAAAAGCCCTGCTGGCAAATGGACGGAGAACATATTGCAGAAAAGAAATTATCACTACATCAACCGGTTTATGGAATGCTGGGTTCCTGATTGGCCTGGTGAAAACAATCTTGCCGGCGAACTATCACATCCATTAATCAAACCTAAAGTGCCTGTTCATTATATAGGGCTGTTATCAAGATTAGTGAAAAAAGATATCTGAAGAAAAACAAAGCCATTTATTAGTCATCTTATCTGGACCAGAACCCCAACGTAGTATGCTGGAAGAAATGATCATTACTGAAATCAGTCATTATAACGGAACCGCAACAATCGTCAGAGGACTTCCCGGTGCCGCTTCGTTGATTCCTTCCACCAACATGATAAAATTTTACAACCATTTATCTTCTGAAGAATTTAGCTATCGCTATGCAAGAGGCAGCATTTATTATTTGCAGAAGCGGTTATAGCTCAGTTATGGATATCGCAACTTTGCAGAAAAAAAGTATTCTTATTCCTACTCCCGGGCAAACGGAACAGGAATACCTGGCAACATCCTTAATGAAAAAAGGATTAGCCATTAGTTTTAACCAGCAGGATTTTTCATTGAGTACTGCATTAACAGCTGCTAAAACATTTCAATACAAATTACCGGTAATAGAATCTAATGAGTTGCTGCCTCAAAAAATAGAATCATTGCTAAAGCAACTTGCCAGACAGTAAGTGTACAATTATTGAATGGCCTTTGGATAATCGAAAAAAAGAAACTCTTTTTTTGCTGTTTTAAAATCCTTCCAGTTTTTACAAGCTGCTTTTATGGCAAAAACACTGGCAGTTGGCATATTATCAAGCCTGGTAGTAGTGAGCATATTGGCGAAATCAGTAATCCCGAAATTATGAGAGAATAATGCAATGCATTCGTCTTTGTCGTTTGCATTTTCAATGACCGAATAAAATGCTGCTGGCTCTGCGAGATAAAGTTTTTCTTTAAAATCAATATCACTTTTTTTTACCCCAAATGCCGTTGCAAAATATTTTGCTGTTTTTGCGGCTCTTTTCGCCGGGCTGGAAATAATTGCATCGATCATTATTTTTTTATCTAAAAGACGTTGTGCCATTATAGGTGCATCTCTTTTTCCCCTCTCATTCAAAGGTCGGTCAAAATCACTGAGAGCCGGATTTCCCCAATCACTTTTAGCATGACGAACAAGTATTAAAGTTTTACTCCCAGCTCCGTCGGCTGTCGGAGAATTAATGTCGTTTGATTTTCCCATTTCAATTAATTGATAATTTGCTGTTGAGAATAAAGATAATGAATCATCTTATTTGATCGAACACATAGGAAGTCCCCTTTAGGGGTTGGGGGCTAATAACCTCTCACATTATTTCCTTCCATATAATTGATAAATGCCATATTCACTACTTTGTTGCCACCGGGTGTGGGATAGTCGCCTGTAAAATACCAGTCGCCCTGATTATTCGGACATGATTTATGTAAATCTTCGATGGTTTGAAATATTACATCTACAGGAATTTTTAATTCCGGTGGTGTAATCAGCTGTGCTATTTTTTCTGAAATTTCATCCAAACTAAACTGCTTATACAACTGTTTTACTACGTTCTCCGTATGCAATTCATTTTTTTCTTTCAGCACTTTGCATTTTTCTAATAACTCATTCATGCAATTTTCCTTTCCCTGTTCTTTCATTAATGCAACAATCGCATTAAAAGCAATAAAATCTCCCATCTTACTCATATCAATTCCATAACAATCCGGGTATCGGATTTGAGGCGATGAAGAAACAACAATAATACGTTTGGGATTTAATCTGCCCAACATTCTGATGATGCTTTCTTTTAAGGTAGTGCCTCTGACAATTGAATCATCAATAACTACTAATGTATCCAACCCGGGACGAACAGTGCCATATGTAATATCATACACATGCTGCACCATTTCATTACGGCCTGAATCTTCAGTAATGAAAGTCCGCATTTTTACATCCTTGATCGCAATTTTTTCCTGTCGTATGCGGCGATTGATCATTTCGGATAACTTCTCTTCATCGAAGTCCTTTCCCCAGCTTAATATTCGTTCTGTTTTTATCTTATTAAGATAATTTTCCATTCCTTTTACCATTCCATAAAAAGCTACTTCTGCTGTGTTTGGAATAAAGGAGAAAATTGTATTCTTCAGATCATGATCAATAGCATTTAAAACCCGTTCACTTAAATTATAGCCTAATGCTTTTCTTTCTTTATAAATTTTTTCATCGCTGCCCCTTGAAAAATAAATCCGTTCGAAACTGCAGGCCTTTCTTTCTTTTGGTTCCAGAATTTGCGCAATTTCAATCTCTCCCTTCTCGTTTACAATTAAAGCCTGACCGGGCATTAATTCTTTTACTTCATTTTCTCCAACATTAAATGCGGTACGAATCGCAGCTCTTTCTGATGCAGCAACGATTACTTCATCATTAATAAAATAATAAGAAGGTCGAATACCATGTGCATCTCTGAAAACAAATCCGATTCCATTTCCGGTAATACCCCCCACATGAAATCCTCCATCAAATAATGGCAGGGCTTTTTTCAGCACATTTTTAATATCCATTCTTCCGGGAGAAAGTTCATCTTCCTTACATAAAAAAGAATGCATCAGCTCCAGCATTGCGGCCAGATCACTAAACCGTACACTTTCATGTGGTTCTTTACCTGCTAATTTATACAGTTCATCAGAATTGACAATATTGAAATTTCCGGCTAATGCAAGGTTTCTTGCAGGGATTGTATCCCGGTTTATAAATGGATGACAGTATTCCATTTTATTTTTTCCCTGTGTACCGTACCGAAGATGACCCAATAACAATTCGCCTAAGAAACTAACATGACCTTTCATCAATCCGGGATGTGATTTGATATTTGGATGATACTCTTCCAGATCGTCTATCTCCTTTTTAATTTGTTGGAATACATCGGAAATGGCCTGCGTTGCATTACTACGGATGCGATTCATAAAGGGATAGCCTGGCTCAACATTTAATTTAACAGCCGCCACACCAGCACCATCCTGGCCTCTGTTGTGTTGTTTTTCCATTAATAAGTAAAGCTTATTTAGCCCCCACAGTACGGTTCCATATTTCTGCTGATAATAAGAGAAATTCTTTCTTAGTCTGATGAATGCCAATCCGCATTCATGTTTAATTGGGTCGCTCATGTAGAGGGCAAATGTAAGCCCAAATGCTAATATGTAATTACTAAAAACCCTTCTTTCTCTATTCCAGAATAGGAATCGTTACAGTGAGTACACAACCTTTGCCCGGAGCAGTGTTTATTTCCATTTTCCCGTTCAAAAGGCTGGCACGGCTGCTGATATTGCCTAACCCCCTTCCTTTTTTGAAATTTCCTTTATCAAAACCAATTCCATCATCCATTATAGAAAGTATAATAAACTCAGCATCAGATTGTAAATGGACCTGCATATTTACTGCACCGGAGTGTTTCAATATATTATTTATCTGTTCTTGTATTATGCGAAACAGCGTCAATTTCATATTGCTATTCAATATTGACTCCTCAAAATAACGATGCTGAAAATCTATACTAATGGTATGCGCCTGCTTAATGGAGTCTATCAATTCCTGAACAGATTCTATAAGGCCAATATCGCCCAAAGTAGGTGGTACAAGAGACTGTGATATTTTCCGGATCTCTTTTACAATGTCAGACAATGTCTTGTGCGACAGATTGATCATTTCCAGTACTTCGCCAGATGATTTTTCTTTTGCCACTTCCAGATATAGCCTGGCCGTAGTAAGGTATTGATTGATATTGTCATGTAATTCTTTGCCAATCTCCTGTCGTTCTGTTTCCTGCACATCAATAGCAGCCTTCACCAGCATTTTTTGCTTTTGAACTTCTTGCAGAAACAACTCTTCTGATAGTCTTTTTTGCTCTGTTATATCCGTCAAAGAACAAACAATATTAATAAGTCCTCCATCTGTTCCAAAAACCGGTTCTGCGTTTACCAATAACCATATTCTGTTTCCTTGTTCATTCTTTTTTATTCCTATTACAAGATCTTTTACGGATTGATGGGTTGTAAGCAGTACGCCAAGAAGGTTTTCTGAACCTTTAAAAATGCTTCCATCTTCACTTATAATATCCAAAGAATATTCGAAGGTTGTCTTTCCAAGTATTTGATCTTCTTTAAGACCAAGCATGTCCTGAGCAGTTTGATTACAAACAATTGTAATTCCTTTATTATCCAGAAGAATGACACCTTGCTTTAAATTGGTTATCAGGCTCCTGAATTTCTCTTCGCTTCTCCTTAACTGATCTTCAGCTTCTTTCCGTTTTGTATCATTCGTAAAATAAATAATAAATGTATGCAGATCCGGAACATTTAAAAGATTATGCCCCCTTACTATACACCATGTCCACTCGCCGTTCGAATGTTTTAGCCGGAGAAAAATATAATTTAAGACCGATTCTTTATTCAGTTCTTTATAAAAAGCATCTGTTGCTGCCGGAATATCATCGGGATGAACAAATTCAAAAAAATGGCGCCCTAATAACTGGGATGCGTCATAACCCGAAATCCTTTCAGCAGATGGACCACAATAAGTTATAGTAGCCATTATGATCAGACATTAAAACGCCATCAATAGAATAATAGCTCAGGCTTCTATAAAACAATTCGCTTTGCTGTAATCTTGTTTCGGCCTTTTTTCTTTCAGTAATATCCTTTCCAACACCCAACATACCAATAGTTTCACCGCTTTCATCATACAACATGGATACAGTATGTAATAAGTATATTTTTTCACCATTATTACGTACAAAAGATATCTCTCCACGCCATATCCCATCTTTCATAACTATAGCTGCTACCTGATCATGATCATATGGAGCATAATTTGTATCAATTACATCCCTGAATCTTCTTCCAATTGCGTCCTGAGCAGTAATGCCGGTTAATTTTTCGATGACACTATTCCAGGAAGTTATGATACGATTCAGATCAGTTGTAACAATTATATCTGTAACATTATTGACAATTGTAGCTTGTTCTTTTAATTTATTTTTGCTTTCAACTAAAGCATCTTCCGCATTTTTTCGTAATGTATCATCAGAGAAATAAATAACCATTTTACTTATATGGGGGTTTTCCAACATGTTATGCCCCCGCACTATGCACCATAAGAGTTCGCCACTTTTTTTTATCAGCCTGATATTAATGAATTTTACATCCTGCCTGGACTCAATCTCTTCTCTAAACGTACGAATAGCTAATTCAGCATCATCTGAGAATGTAAAGTCAAACAGCGTTTTTCCCAGGACTTCCTCTGAATTATAACCCAATATTTTTTTAATGCTGGGTGAAGCAAAATCAATTACACCGTTTATATCAGCTAAAACAATTCCGTCTAAAGACTCAGCAATAAGATTTTTAAAGAATAGCTCACTTTCCAGTAATTCATTTGCTGACCCATTCTTCAGCAATTCAACTTCATGACCAATGACCTGTAGATATTCAGGCATCCCACTCTCATCAGCATATACAGCAATCTCCCATTTAGAAAGAAAAATAAGACCGTCATTTGTTTTAAGATGTAGTCCAACTTCTTTCCTGCTATCCCGATGTTGCCAACAAGTATTCACAAGCTTTCTTAAATTGAAATTCTTCATTGTCCTGAAAAAAATCACTAAAGGAAAGAGATTCAATTTCTTCATTTTTTATTCCCAACCTTTTTAACAATAACGGGTTGCCATATTTAATCCTCCCTTGCTGATCCAGTAATAAATAATAAAATTTATTTGAATCAATAAAATACTTTGCCGATTCTGCTATTTGTTGTGAAAGCTGCATGTATATTTTCAGATGTCTATTGTTCTGTATTTCATAAAAGTACTATTATAATGATTAGCGAGATCAGTATAATAAAGGGTGCCAAATATCTATAAAAGTAAAAAGCCGTTACAATTGTAACGGCTTTTCAGTAGTTTCTTTATCAATCAAAATGATTTTGTATCGGTTGCATATTTAGCAACCTGCGGACATTCTTCCACCATATTATCATCTACCATTATATAGTAGGTTGGAATTTTAGTACTCAACCACTTCTCCAGCGTTTTGCTTTTCTTTTCTTCTAAAGCAAACTGTGATATTTTACTATAATCGTCCTGCATATTCATCCGGTGAGGTTCAGATCTTGATTTCAGATAAACGATCCTTACCCCTTTTTTGCCCTGTTCACTTTCAAATCTGGTAGGTTGTGAGATATCGCCCACTTTCATATTACTCAACATACCAACCATTTCTTTATCCAGCTGATCAATAGTAACGTAGGTAGATCCATCTCTGTCAGTAATACATGGGCCGGCAAATTTTGCTGCTTCGTCATCACTATGCTTCAAGGCGGCTTCATTAAATCCAATTGTGCCTGCAATAACTTTTGATCGTACTGTATCTAGTTTAGTTTTTGCATGGTTTAATTCATCATCTGTTACCGGTGGCATTCGAAGAATATGACGAACAATTGCATCATCACCACTCCGTTGTACCATTTGAATGATGTGATAACCAAATTTTGATTTAACAGGGGCAGAGATCTCGCCTTCTTTCAGCCGGAAAGCCGTTGACATAAAAACAGGATCCCAGGTTTTTTCATTACGATTGATCTGATACTGACCACCCCGGTCTTTACTACCCGGATCTTCTGAAACCTGTTTTGCTAATTTATCGAATGTTGTGACTTTTGTTTCTATCTGCTTCTTATAATTCAACATTTCGCCATATACATATTGTTCAATATCCCTTGATGCTTTAGGGTATAGAATGATCTGACAAATTTCCAGTTCAGATTCATAAAAAGGCAAGCTATCTTTTGGGATACGATCGAAAAAAGTATTTACTTCCACCGGTGTCATTCTAACATTATCTACAATCTTACGTTGCATGGCACCAGACAGTTTTTGCTCTTTTACTGATTCTCTTGCATCGTCTTTGATCTGGTAGATCGTTTTACCAGCCATTTCTTCCAATGCCTGCTGGCTACCCAATTGATTAATGTAATACCGGATCTTCTGATCCAATTCAGCTTCTACTTCTTCGTCCGTTACCGGTAATGAATCTTTCTGAGCCTGAATCATCAACACTTTTGAGATTAGCGCCTGCTCCATTATCAAACATTCCGCATTCGGAGGAACCGTACCACCCTGACGGACGATATCTGATATTGAGTTTTTAATGTCAGATAATAAAATGATCTGATCACCTACTATCCCTGCAATTCTATCGGCCACCACTTTTTGCGGCTGAGCAAGAACCGGTGCTGTAAATAATAACAGAACCAGACCAGCCATTAATATTCGTTTTGCGTTTTGCATAAGTTTCAAAAATACTTTCCCTTTATAACTATTAATGAGCTGAAGGGCTATTTAACAAAAATTTGTTACGGTTGTCAGGCATAAGAGCCAAGAATTAAGTTACAAAGTATAAGTAGGTCGTTTTGACGAAAAAATCAATCATTAACCCTTACCTGTCTGAAAAATGGTCCTTGAACTTGTTCCTTGTACCTTGTACCTTGTTCCTTGTTCCTTGTTCCTTTTATAGTGTTCTCTTTACTTCTTCTTCTTCGTAAGCTTCCACAATATCTCCCACTTTAATATCTGTGTAATTCTTGATCGTCAGTCCACATTCCATACCTAATGACACATCTTTTGCATCGTCTTTATATCTTTTCAGAGAAGCTAATTCTGCTTTTACACCTTCAGCCGTTGGGTACACAACAATACCATCTCTGATGAGGCGGATCTTTGAATCTCTTTTTATTTTACCTGAGATTACCTGACATCCTGCTACTGTAGCTTTATCAAACTTGAACACTTCTCTTATCTCTACATTTGCGGTGATCTTCTCCTGTACCTTTGGTTCCAGCATACCTTCCATTGCACTCTTCACTTCTTCAATAGCATTGTAAATGATTGAATACATCTTTATTTCAATACCTGCATTTTCTGCCATCTTAGATGCCTGCATAGATGGACGAACGTTAAAGGCAATGACAATCGCATCGGATGCTTCTGCCAATACGATATCACTTTCATTGATCTGGCCAACACCTTTGTGAATGACACTTACCAGAATTTCTGGTGTAGATAATTTCTGTAAAGAATCGCTCAATGCTTCTACCGAACCATCCACATCACCTTTGATGATTACTTTCAACTCTTTGAAACTTCCCAGTGCCAGACGACGACCGATCTCATCCAATGTAATATGTTTCTTGGTACGAATACCTTGTTCTCTTAAAATTTGTGCCCGTCTGTTAGCAATACTTTTTGCTTCACTTTCGTCAGTATATATTTTAAATTTCTCTCCAGCCTGCGGTGCCCCATTCAATCCTAAAACTACTGCAGGTGCTGAAGGTCCGGCTTCTTCTTCTCTATTATTTCTTTCGTTAAATAATGCTTTTACACGACCAAAATATTGGCCGCTCACGATCAGATCACCCGGACGTAAGTGTTCCGTTCTCAACCAACAATGTTGCAACATATCCACGGCCTTTATCTAAGGATGCTTCAATGATTGTACCGGTAGCCTCACGGTCAGGATTAGCTTTAAGATCTAATATCTCTGCTTCAAGAAGAATTTTTTCCAGCAGTTTGTCAATGTTCAAGCCCGTCTTCGCAGCAATTTCCTGACTTTGAAATTTACCGCCCCACTCTTCTACTAATATGTTCATAGATGAAAGCTGCTCATAAATTTTCTGAGAGTTAGCTCCGTCTTTATCAATCTTATTGATTGCAAAAACCATTGGAACACCTGCAGCCTGTGCATGGCTGATTGCTTCACGGGTTTGTGGCATCACTGCATCATCCGCCGCAACTACAATTACAGCAATGTCGGTAACTTTTGCACCTCTTGCTCTCATGGCAGTAAAGGCTTCGTGACCCGGTGTATCCAGGAATGTAATTTCTTTTCCATTTTCAAGTTCCACCTGGTAGGCACCTACGTGTTGCGTAATACCTCCGGCTTCTCCTGCAACAACATTCGCTCTACGGATATAGTCAAGCAACGATGTTTTACCATGGTCAACGTGGCCCATGATCGTTACAATTGGTGATCTTGCCACCAATTCGCCTTCTTCATCTTCATCCTCTTCTTCCTCCATTTCCATTTGCTTCTCCATATCAATGAATTCAACATCAAAATTGAATTCACTGGCTACCAGTTCAATTACCTCTGCATCCAATCGCTGATTGATTGATACCATGATACCAAGACCCATACATTTTCCGATAACTTCTGCAAAACTTACATCCATCAGGTTAGCTAATTCACTTACACTGATAAACTCAGTTACTCTCAACTTGTTATCATCTACCATTTCTCCCTGCGCATCTGCCAGCTCTTGTCTTTTTTCCCTGCGTATCTTGGATTTTGTACTTCTGCCTTTTCCTCCACCACCAGCTAGTTTAGCTTGTGTTTCTCTGATCTTTTCCTGAATTTCTTTTTCGTCAATTAATTTTTCTTCTCTGCGACCACCTGTGCCGGCACTACGACCACGACCACCTGTTGCTCCACCACGGCCACGGTTGAAATTACCACCGCCACCGCCTTGTCTTCCACCGCCAGTATCTTTATTGATAAAAATCTCTCTTCTCGGTGTATCCTTCTTTTCAATCGGGATACGTTTTCTTTTCTTCTTTTCTTCTTTAACCGGACGAGTATCGCTATTCGCCGGCAATTCTATCTTACCTAAAATTTTTGGTCCCGATAATTTCTTGATCTCAATATTTTCAATAACTGCAGGTTGATCTTCTTCCTGAGGCGTGACCGGCGTTTCTTCTTTTACTTCTTCTGCTTTTGCTACCGGAACTTCTTCTTCTTCTTTCTTTTTGGTTTTTTTGGTAATGGCCTTTACCGCTGGTTTCTTTTCTACTTCAGGTTTTTCCTTTTCAACCTTTTTAGCTTTAATCCCTTTTTTAGGTCTTGTAGAAGAGTCAATTGTAGAAAGATCAATTTTAGTAACCACTTTTGGGGCTTCTATTTCAGGAGCATCTACTTTTGTTACTTCTTCTTCTTTCTCTTTTTCTTTCTCTTTCTCTTTTTCCGGCTCTTCTTTCTTTGATTTTTTAGCTGGCTTTACTTCTTCTTCCACCGGAGCAGGAACTTCATCCTCCTTCTTTTTGGTTTTTGCAGCAGGTTTTTCATCCTTCTTGAAAGTTATCTCAACTTCTTCTCTCTTCTTTTTTACTTCAGTAATGCCGCCTTTTGGCAGATCTACCTGATCGCTTTTCATTTTAGCTGCCTTATCGCTCTGAAATTCCTGTTGCAAGGCAACATACATTTCTTCCGTAAGCTTGGAGGTAGGCTTCAATTCATCCTTAGGGAAATCTTTCCCTATCAGGAAATCCACAATGGTATCCTGTCCTACGTTAAATTCTTTGGCCGCAGCTAATAATCTTGGAAGTTTTTTTTCTGCCATTCTTTGTTTTGTGTTGTCAAATAAGTCAAAATAGTCATATTAGTCATTTGATTTCACAAGTAAAAGAAGCTTTTCATTTGACTTCTTTTGACTTATATGTCTAACTGACTTCTTATTTATTCTTTTTCAAATTCTTCTGTCAATATCTTTCTTACTTCTTCAATCGTTTCTTTCTCCAGATCTGTTCTTCTTTCTAATTCTTCAGCAGTTAAGGCCATAACACTTCTTCCTGTATCACATCCAACCCGCTTCAGCTCATCAATGACCCAGGTTTCTATTTCATCGCTGAATTCTTCAAGATCGATATCAAATTCTTCTTCTTCTCCTTCATTGTCACGATAAACATCCAGCTCATATCCGGTCAACTCACATGCTAATTTAATATTTACCCCACGACGACCAATAGCCAATGAAACCTGGTCAGGCTTCAGATAAACATTTGCATGTTTTGCTTCATTATCCAATTCCATGCTGGTGATCTTAGCTGGTGTTAAAGAACGTTGTATTAATAATTGAATATTGCTTGTCCAGTTTATTACATCAATGTTTTCATTTTTCAACTCCCTTACGATACCATGTATACGACTTCCTTTCATTCCCACACAGGCACCTACCGGATCAATCCGATCATCATAAGATTCTACCGCTACTTTAGCTCTTTCTCCCGGATCTCTGACAATCTTTTTAATAACGATCAATCCATCAAATATCTCAGGCACTTCTATCTCAAGCAACTTTGCTAAAAAATCAGGTGAAGTTCTGGATAGAATAATTACCGGATTATTATTTTTCATATCTACCCGGCTAACAATCGCCCGGATATTTTCTCCTTTTTTGAAATAATCCTGTGGAATCTGTTCACTCTTTGGCAAAATAAGTTCATTCCCTTCTTCATCCAACAATAAGATCTCTTTCTTCCAAACCTGATATACTTCGGCACTGATAATATCGCCAATCCTATCTCCGTATTTTTTTGCTAATACATTTTTCTTCAGATCACTGATCCTGCTGGCCAATGTTTGCTTTGCAGCAAGAATAGCACGGCGACCAAAATCATACAGATCAATTGGCTCGTATAGCTCTTCCCCCACTTCAAAGTCAGGTTCCACTTTTACCGCATCTGAATAAGCTACCTGTGCCAACGGATCTTCCACTTGTCCATCTTCTACAATCATGCGGTGGCGGATAATTTCCAGGTCACCTTTCTCTGCATTGACGATCACATCAAAGTTTTCATCGCTGGTGTATTTCTTTCTCAACAGGGTTTTAAAAACATCTTCCACCACTTTCATCATGGTCGGGCGGTCAATATTTTCAGCATCTTTAAAATCCTGGAACGCATCAATCAGGTTAATACTTGACATACACTTGAAATTTGAGGTCAAAACAAAGTTCTGACGTTTAAAATTTAATTTGAATTTTTGTCGTTTTTATATTTTCAACAGGAATAGTATGTTGTACTATTTCCATTTTTTTTCCTTTGCCCTTTGTTTCTTCTATAACCAATTCTGTTTCTGCAGCACTGACTCAATTTCCCTTCTATTTTATTCCCTTCTTTATCAGTTATTTCAACAAACCGGTCAATATTTTTCAAATACTGGCGATGTAATTTAAGCGGTTCATCCAGACCCGGAGAAGAAACTTCCAGCGAAAAATCGCCGTTTGGATACCTATTCTCTTCTTCTAACTGCTTGTATAACTGTCTGTTGTATCGCACCAGCTTATCAATGCTGATTCCCTTATCACCATCAATAAACACCTTAATATTATTGGTGGGCTTTATCCTTATTTCTACCAGAAAAAGATCTGGTTCTGAGCTTATTAAAGCCTCCACTCTGTGTTCCAATTCCTTTATGTGTGTTTCTTCCTTCATGGGGTATAAAAGAAGAAGGGAACGGCCTCGTTCCCTTCTTACTGCTATTTCCGATGCAAATGTAAAGTAAATACGATTTACAGCCAAATTTCTATAGGTGAAACTAAAGGGTTAAAAAATCGGTAAACAACTTCAAAACTCCGGTAACAGCCGGACAGACATTCTTACCTTTACAGCATGAAATATGTATTATTTGCCCTGTTGGCCTACATATTGTATAACCTCGTTTTTAAGTTTATCATTCCTGTATACCAGGCAAGTCAAAAACTCAAAAAGGGGTTTGGCGAAATGCAGGAAAAGATGCAGGAGCATATGAAGCAACAGCAAAGTCAGCCCAATAATGCTACTCAAGCTGCACAAGAGCCAAAAGTAAAGGCTGGTGAGTATATTGATTATGAAGAAGTGAAATAAGATTTATTCTTGTACTTAATATTTTTCCAGATTTACTTTGCACCAGTTTTCATCGGCTGCTGACAGTTCCATTGCATCCAAATCCTTTTGGCTGCTTCTGCCAGTGGAGTCGGAAATGCTATTTTAAACCCATGAAAAACATCCCATCAAAATAATAATGGGATATTTAATTGGCCTGTTCTTAGTCGGAACCGGTCATATCCTGAATTTTTTAATGAAATTTAAATTCCACTAATCTCTTTACGGAAAGTTTACGAACCTCTACAATAGCTATCTTTTTGATTTCATCGTAATGAAATTTCAGGTGCTGATTATTCATATTAACTTGTTTTGGCGCTTTGGCACAATGAATAATCAGGTTCCAATTTCTGGTATGATCCATTCCTTTATAATTCCCTTCTACCGGATATATTTTCAGCGCAAATTCATTTCCACTGTTTTTTAACTCAATAATACTGGAAGCATATATTCCGTTGAGGTAGTCATTACTTGTGCCATCATCTTCCAGCAGATCAAATCTACCATTTTCGCCGGGGTAGATATGAAGTGACAATGTGTTATTATCTCCCTTTTCGACAGATGATGCATAATTGCGCATGGGTATAATGGAACCCTGTTTAATAAATACCGGGATTTGATTGATGGGTGCGGCAACAGTAACTTCGATATTACCCGGCATTTGTTCACCCGTCCAGTAATTAATCCAGTTTCCTGCTGGCAGGAAAACTTTCCGGGTGGTTGCACCTTTTTCATAAACGGGTGCCACCATCATTTCATCACCAAACATATACTGATACAAATGACCGGGAATTTTTCCGATCATATTTTTCCCTTCAATCCGGGTGCGGTGCGCATAGGTGTAGATGTAAGGAAACAATTGCATACGCAAATGTGCATAATAACGGAAAAGACTATCTGCCCTTTCGGAATAGAGCCATGCCAAATTCGATGTTGGATTTTCAGGCTGCGAAAATATCTCAGTGATAGGATTGAACATGGAAAACTGCAGCCATCGGATGTACAATTCTTCTTCGGGCTTTTGTGTTTTGCCCATATCAAATCCACCAAGATCGTTGGTTAAAAAAGGGATCTCACTGGTCTTTTTTTGAGGATCCGTATACATGGCTATGTTTTCTTTGAAAGCAACATCCGGAACCCAGGAATTAAATTTAATCAATGGGTTTTCAACTGTCCAGTCACTGCGGGTATCATCAGTCCATTTGGTTGGATAGCGTTTGTATTCTTCTTTTTCCATTCCTCCGGTATGCGACAATATAAATCCCCGGCCTTTGGTTTCTCTCCCAAACTCCTGGCTCATTTCAAACATAGCTTTGCAGGTATTTATATTTGAAGTCCGGTCAAGCTTAATGAAATCAGCACCTTCTTCAAAGAAGTGTTTAATGTTCTGCTTAAAGTAAGCCACAGCCTGTGGATTATTAAAATCTATATTACCACAATTAGTTCCGGGATGTTCGTTCTTATCCTGAAACATAGCTGTGCTTGTACCATGATTATGCCATGAATTCTTGTTGCTATATATGGATGAAAAAAAACCTTTGGACTTAAAATCATTAAATGCCTTTTCATTTCCTTTTTCCAAAATGCAATCCCAGATCCAAAAGCCACCTTTTATACTATTTTTCTGCATGTACTTCCACATTTTACTTCGGTTGGGATAACCAATAGTATCTGCAACAAAGTCAATATACTTATGTGGGCCAATACCTTTATCAGCAAAACTCCAAAACCAGGAGTCAATCCAATAGGCATCAATAGGATAATCATGTTTTTTAATCTGTTCAATCCGGTCAATCGTTTGCTGTTGGTTGGTATAGGCGCCATACAATACACCAAATGCCCAGGCCGGAGGTAAAATAAGGTTGGTATCAGCTACAGTTCGTTTCAGTAAATTTTTGGAGATTGATTGTGAATTTGCTGAAACGCCTGTCACCAGCAATGCAAAGGCCAAAACCCTGTTGATTGAAGCATTCATTATCTATGTATTTGATTGATGTAGCTAAGAATTATAGTTGCCAGTTCATATTGGGCTTTTTCATTTAAATGAATACCATCAGTTGTTTTTTCGGGGAAGTTTGCTTTGAGCAAACTATAGCTATCCAAAAAATCAGCCCGGTTGGCCTGGGCAATTTTTTGATAAATTCTATTGTTTTTCTGGATACGTAAATCACTTCCACCATATTTTATGCTATCTGCTTTCTGTTCATCCATTGGCGGAGGTGTGATGACACAAATATATGGGAGCTTTTTTTTGTGTTCCTTAAAGTAGAGGTTGATCTTCTTTAAGAGAATATCCATATTCGCTGACAATTCATTTTGCCTGTCAATAAAAATGGTTTTCGTATCGTTTGTCCCAAGACCGATGAAAACATAATCAAGTTGACGGTTTGTTCCTAACCGGTTAAAAGCATCATCGAGGTATTGATTGAGGTTGGTAAGTGTATTTAATTTGGGCTGATCCAGGTTATCAAAACCAATGGTGTTGCCGGCAATTGATTTGTTGATAATAGTTGCATATGGCATTAGCTTCATCATTTGTTGTGGCCATCCATAATCAAATGCCCCATTCGAATCTCCGATTGCAAGTATAGTAAGCGGTTGCATGTTTTTATTTTCATCAGCAGATAGTAATGTTAGTGCAGATGGAACCAGCATTTCATGTCCTCCTTCAAATATTGTGAGGCTGAGACCGGGCAATTGTTTTTGCAAATGAATTTTTCGGCCATTCAAAGTATGGAAAGTATCAGCGTAAGGATTAATACGTTTTGAAAGCATTGAAATAAGTAGGCTATCTGCCACAATTGTTTCCTTTTTATCAGGAAATAATTCCTTTGCTATTTTATTGTAAAATAAAACAGAATGGCTGATCGGAACAGATCCGGTATATCCATCATGAATTCCTGTAAAAATATGTAATGCGGCATTTTTCCTTTTATCTGAAGGCACTATCAATTTCATGGGTGAACGATTATCGAGCTCCTCCCAGTCCATCTGATTATTATTTATTGCCACCTGCTCAAGGTCGGTTGCATATTTTAAATTCCGGCCTTTTGACTCCCAATACCAATCATTTAGATTACTGATTCCGGCCCATGTACTAAAACTCTTTACGGGATAGTTTATTTTCAGGTATGACAGCATAGCCGCATAGCCGCCACCCGACACACCGATTATATGTACATTATTTGTATCTACATTTCCATTCTTAACTGCAAATAGAATGGCGTCTTCAATATCAGTGATCACTAAAGAGCTGCCACAGGCTGCCGGATTATTATTCGGGCCCCTGAAATCCGGGTGAATATAATTCCAGTCACGCTGCAAAATTTCTTTTGTTAACGGATCCTCCTGATTGTAATCTCCTCTCCATGTATGCAGTGATATGATTAAAGGTTGTGATATCTTAGTTTTAGTTTTATAAAACCAGGCTTTTTGCACCAAAGAGTCGGCTGAAGATTTTATCTGAACCAAAGTGAACTCATTTCTCCATTTAGATTTAGTGACATCATCCCATAAAACAACCTTCTCCTGTGCTTTGACAGGAAAATTAAAAGCTATAAGAAACAACAACTGAAACAATACAAGCTTCATTCTTTATAATTTTTCTGGAGCTGATTTATTTAATCAATTCAAATTCCTCTTTCAGCCTGATATCTTTCGAAGATGCTCCAATCATCAATTCAAAATCACCTGGTTCAGCCACCCATTGTAATTGCTGGTTGTAGAAAGAAAGTTTTTCTTTATCAATAATAAACTTGATTGACTTTGCTTCCCCCGCATTTAATTTTATTTTTTGAAAATCTTTAAGTTCTTTAACCGGTCTGATAATTGACCCAACTTTATCTCTGATATACAATTGCACAATTTCTTCTCCATCATATTTTCCAGTGTTAGTTATGGTAACAGATACTTCAATCTGTTCATTACCTTTTATTTTCTTCTTACTCAACTGCAAATTGCTGTATTGAAATGTGGTGTAGCTTAACCCGTAACCAAATTCATATTTCGGAAAAATAGATAAATCGATATAAGATGAATTGTAATTATGGTTATTATCATTTTTTGCAGGACGGCCTGTATTAAAATGATTATAGTAAATGGGTATTTGACCAACACTTAACGGAAAAGTCATGGGTAATTTTGCAGAAGGATTATAATCGCCAAACAAAACATCTGCAATGGCATTACCAGCTTCACTACCCAACCACCAGGTATATAAAATAGCATGTGCATCATTAACTGAAGTAAAAACCAATGGCCGGCCGGCATTTATTAAAACCACAACCGGTTTACCTGTTGCCAATAACTCTTTTAATAAATCTTCCTGTACACCGGGGATATTTAAATTGCTGCGACTTTTGGCTTCACCACTCATATCTCTTCGTTCACCAATACTTAAGTATAACTACATCTGATTGTTTTGCAATAGCAATTGCTTCCGCAAAACCGTCTTTATTGTTTCCTTCAATTTCACATCCTTTTGCATAAAGTAAGTTGGCGGTAGCATCCTACTTTATTTTGCTAATCCTTCCCATTGCGAAACAATAAAGTTTGAATCCACACCAGGAACTTCAACATCCCAAAACCCTTTATTTTGTTTTAATGATTTTACCAACGGGCCGATAAAAGCAATGGTTTTTGTATTTTTTGATAATGGTAATAGCTGCTTTATCATTTTTTAATAGTACAATACTTTTTGCAGCAATTTCTCTTGCAGCTTTTGGATGTTCCGGATTATTCAATGCCTGCTTGTTCTCTTTCAGTATTGCAAAATTTAAATGGGTCATCAAACAATCCCAATTCAAATTTCTTTTTTAATATTCTTTTTACCGCATCATCAATTAATGCTACAGATATTTTTTTGTCTTTAACTAATTGAGCCAGGTTTTTTTTATAATTGCGACTTTCCATATCCATATCACTACCAGCGGTGATTGCTGATAATGCAGCTTCATATTCATTCTTTACATTTCCGTGATTGATCATTTCACCAATAGAACCCCAATCGCTTACTACAAATCCTTTAAAGCCCCATTTGCCTTTTAGAATATCTCTTTGTAAATATTTATTTCCGGTGGCAGGCACTCCGTTAATATCATTGAACGCATTCATAAAAGTAGCAGCACCTGCATCTACTGGCTGCTTTAAAAGGTGGCAGGTATGTTTCCCAAAGCATTCGTTCACTCATATCAACCGAATTATAATCTCTTCCACCAACGGCAGCACCATAAGCAGCAAAATGTTTGGCACAGGCCATCACTGAATTTATATCGCCCAATTTGTTTCCCTGGAAACCTTTGACTCTTGCATACGCAATTTCAGACCCGAGGTATGTATCTTCTCCTGCACCTTCCATCACCCTTCCCCAACGTGGATCACGGGCAATATCAACCATGGGTGCAAAGGTCCAGTGTATTCCACTGGCACTTGCTTCAGTGGCTGCAATTCTGGCCGATAATTCCATTGCATCCAGATCCCAACTGGCTGCTTCCGCCAATGGAATTGGGAAAGTAGTTTTATAACCATGAATTACATCCTGACCAAATAATAAGGGGATTTTTAAACGGGATTCCATGGCAATATTTTGCCAGCTCCTGGTACGTTCTGTTCCCAAACTATTCAACAATGAACCGACCTGTCCTTTTCGAATTTGATTGGCTTTATCATTGTCAACTGTAACAGGTCCGGTTGCTTTCCAGTCGTCATTGTATTGATTTAAGCTGGCCAATTTTTTCTTCAAGCGTCATTAACCTCAATACGGAATCAACTTTTTGATCAATTGATTTGATCGTTGTGCATTTAAAACATGCATTTGAAAAATGAAAATCATCAATAGGGAAGACTGTATCAAATAGTTTCTCATCATTGCCGCTTTATTTATTGTTAATTCTACTTATACCGGTTAATGGTCCGGTGGATTGCTTAGACCCATTGAATCTGATATAAAAAAATAATCCATCAATTCGGTTACCGGTTCATAAAACTGAATTGGTATAGTAAAAAAATCCTTACAGTGCACCCGGTCATTTTCCTTGTCAACTGCAACATCGAAACGGATGTTGTAAGCCATCATTTTTATCGATTGAGCATAAGAAAATATGCTCATAAGTAAAATAATGATTGAGATGCCTGATTTTTATAGTTTCATTATTTATTTGCTTTGATAAACCCTTACGAAATCAATCTGCATTTCGGAAGGGAATATATTGTCATCAATTGCGCCGCCCCAATTACCCCCTATGGCAAGATTTAAAATCAGGTAATAAGGTTTGTCAAAAGGCCAGCCTTCATTGGTTGATACTCTTCCATCCTGACCTTTTACAGATTTATAAAACAATTTATCATCAATATAAAATGTTATATCATCTTTTGTCCACTCAATTCCATATTTATGAAAATTGTCAAATACATTTTGCACTGTATCATAATGAGTAATTTGTGTTCTTTTTATGTGATTGTATAATTCTGAATGCAATGAAACATGGACTACATTTGGATCTTTTCCTACATGTTCCATTATATCTATTTCACCGCAGAGAGGCCACTTCTCTTCGCCTTTTCTCAAACTTTCAGGAAGCATCCAGATGGCAGGCCAGGTACCTTTACCGCTGGGTAATTTTGCCATTACTTCCACCTTGCCATATTGCAATGAAAATTTCTGATAAGTAATAGCTTTTGCAGAAGTATAATTGTTTTTTTCGTGATTTTTTTTCAATGCAACAATGTGCAATATCCCATCCTTAACAAAAGAGTTTTCCAATGAATTATTCAGATAAAATTGTTTTTCATTATTACCCCATCCATTCCCACCTACATCCATTTTCCATTTAGTGCTGTCAGGCAATCCATCATCATTAAACTCATCACTCCAAACCAGTTTCCATTTGTCTGATTCAGAATTCTTTTTTGAAACACTACAGGAAGAAATGCCAAAAACAAGTAGTATCCAATACGTTAATTTCATAAAATAGTTTTAATTGTACAGTAATTCGATTTTTTTGTAAAAGGCCTGAAGTGTATAAAAATGCTTTTTTCTTTACCCCTTCATCAGAAACCAATCCTTTCCTGTTAAACCCATCTTGTATGCCCGGTAATTGCCTTCTCGGTGATCTGAAATCTGTTAATATCCATGGACTTATTCCCCTGATGTTGGGCATTTTTTCAATCATCAATAAATTTTGTTGATACAGATATTCCTGGTACTCTTCCGTCCAACGTTCTTCTTTGGGACCATGTAAACCTTGTTTTGCACCTCCGCCAAATTCGGATACAACAACGGGTTTATTATAAGGTGTTGACCATTTTGCATCGGGTGCGGTTTTCAAATCCCCACCATACCATCCCCGGTATTGATTAAAAGCCAGGATATCAAAATACTGTCCCATTTTGTCATCAATAATGCTAACGCCATTTTCGCTTCGTGTCAAAAGTGCAGCACTGATTAATCTTGTACTGTCAAGCGATTTGGTATGGTTAACCAGATTGATTAAAAAGGTATTCCTTGCATCTGATAAGGGAGTTTCATTGGCCATAGACCAGATGATGACACAGGCCCTGTTCTTATCCCGTGTAATAAGATCGGTCAATTGATTTTTCGCATTTGTAAAAGTTGCCTTATTATTAAAATCAATAGTCCAGTAAACCGGAATTTCTTCCCAAACCAGTAAGCCCAATTTGTCTGCCAAACGTAACATGTGCTCATTGTGGGGATAATGTGCCAACCGCACATAATTGCAACCCAATTCTTTTGCCCAGGTTAAAAGCTGTAAGGCATCGGCTTCTGTATTTGCCCTTCTGCCATTTATTTCTTCATGCAAACTAATGCCTCTTAAATAAATTGATTTTCCATTAAGTAATATGTCTGCACCTTTTGTTTCAATTGTTCTGAAACCAATATGGTCCTTTAATGTTTGATATTTTGTTTTAATAATTACATCATACAATTTTGGGGAATTCAGTAGACCAGTATTGGATGTTATTGCCCACTTCAAAATCAAAAGTGGCTTTTCCATCAGTTTGTATTTTCAGTTCTTCCTCAATCTTTAATTCTGGGATGCTGATGATTGGTCGTTCTTCATCTGCAATACCGGTCAACTGCACAAAGCCTGCAATCCGATTTTTATCATCTTTTTTTAATTGAACAGAATAATCCTGAATAAAAACTTTTGGTTCTTCTATTAACAAAACGTCCCTGGTAATACCACCATAATTCCACCAATCTGTATTGGTTGTAGGCACGGCTTCTTTAAAACGTTTGTTGTCCACTTTTATAATCAAGTAATTGTCTTTTGCTTTTACAACTGAGGTGATCTCAAAATTAAAGGGAGTAAACCCACCTTCATGAACACCCAGCTTTTTGCCATTTAAATAAACATCGGCTTTATAGTTGATGGCGCCGAAATAAACAAAGAGACGTTTGTCATCTTTTAAATTATAATCAAATGATTTTTTAAGCCAGACTGTTCCTTCATAATAAAAAAGATTTTCTTTCTGTGTGTTCCAATCTCCCGGAACTTTCATGACCGGTGATTTGTCAAAATCGTACTCTACTAATGCTGCCTTATCTGTTGTATGAAAATTATTATAAAAAGCGGAAGGTGAAAAAGTCTTTTTTTGATCAAACACTTCTGAATGGAAACTGTAATACCCGTTTTCATAAGGATCAACTATATAATTCCAGTTGCCATTCAGGGAAGTTGTATTTCGGTTAGACGAATTAATCAATAACCCCTGCGAAAGAACTGTAAACGGCAATAATATAAAAGCCACTAATATCCTAATCATATTCATCTGTTTTTGAAGAACCAAATTGTTTTTCAGTTTTTATTGATATACCCTCACATAATCAATCTCCATGGAAGCAGGAAAAACAGTTTCATCAATTCCTTTTTTCCCTCCCCAGTTACCACCAACAGCCAAATTGAGAATTAAATAAAAGGGTTGATCGAATGGCCATTCTTTTTCGGATAAATGTTCATTTGCAATATGATTATATATAACTCCGTCCACTAAAAAGTCTATTTTTTCTGCTGTCCATTCTATCGTGTAAATATGAAAAGCATTGTAAGGGTTTTCAATAAAAATGGCTTTGCCTTTTTGAGTTCCTTTCATGTGATTATAAGCCAGCGTATGAATGGTACCATGAATACTGTCTTTATCATAACCTACATGTTCCATGATGTCTATCTCGCCACATAAAGGCCAGCCAGCTTCCACTCTGTTTTTTCCCAACATCCATATGGCAGGCCATGTACCTCTTCCAGAAGGTAGTTTAGCTCTTATTTCAATTCTTCCATATTTAAATTCTGCTTTGTCTTTTGTTATCAATCTGGCAGATGTATATTTTCTGTTTTCTTTCTGTTCTTTTCTTGCTGTTATTATTAATTTTCCGTCTTTTACTTTAGCATTGCTTGTATCAGCATTTGTATAAAACTGCAATTCATTATTTCCCCAACCATGACCACCTACAGCATAACCCCATTTTAGTACTATCCGGCAATCCTTTATAATTAAATTCATCACTCCATTTCAATTTCCATCCTGCCGTAATTGGAGATAATCTTTATTCTTTCAAATAATAATTCCGGTTCATTGGTAGTTATATAATCAAAATCATTTGCCAAGAACCAATCCATATCGTCTGCATCATTCACTGTCCATGCATTTAAAGTAATGTTGTTTTGTTTTGCAGATTCAATCCATTCAGGATGTGTTTTAAATATATTTAAAAGATAGTCGGCACCACTGATGCCATCTGCTTTTAGTTGTTCAGGTGTTTTATTTCCATATAAATATTGAGTTGAGGCATTGGGATTTAATTCTTTAATTTTCTTCAGTATATCGTAACTGAAGCTGATATACATGAATATGATTCTTCAGCATGAAGCTCTTTCACCAGGTTAACTACATTCGTTGCAATTGCTAATCCCCTTTCTTTACTGAGAGCAGATGGTTTTATTTCGCAAACCAGTTTTGTAGTTTTATTGTTTTTAAGACCTGATAAAATGTATTCTCTTAATGTTGGCAGTTTTTCCCCGTTACTAAGTTTGAAAGAAACCAAATCTGCATAAGTTGTTTTTTCTACATGCAGTTTATTGTAAGTCGTATCATGATTTATTATTAAAGAATCATCAGCAGTCATTCTGACATCAAACTCAGAGCCATAACATTTTAATGCGATTGCCTGTTTAAGAGAAGCAATGGAATTTTCAGGAAGATTATTTTTCTTCCAGGCACCACGATGGGCAATAATAGAATTTCCGGCTAATGAATTCTGAATCCTATCAGAAGTATTATTGGCAGTATTTTTAGAAGTATTGCATGCAACGCAAGTTGCCATAATAAATATCAGGTTAATAACACGCATATAAAAAAATTAAAACTGAGAATAAAAAAATGGAGGAGTAATTACTCCTCCATTTTTTTAACTATTCATAACTGCCCTTATTGCACTTACTGTTCATGCAACTAAGATTTTACTTTTATTGTAACCACCATGGGGTTTTATTGACATCATCAAATCCACCATACTGCTCATCAACTGCCTTTTGATAGTTCACCGGGTTTTTGGTCAGCTCATCAGTCGGATACTTGTTGCGCTTAGGAACTTCTGTCGGCGCCCCGGAATTTAAAGAAGTAGCCGGGTCAAGTGGAAAGACAGGAAATCCTGTACGTTGATAAGTTCTGAATGACATTCCGCCACCCTGGAAAAAATCTATAAAATACCGTTGCATCCATATCTGCTGCTCACGTTGCAATTTTGTTCCAGCCGTTTTATAGGCAGCTTCGCCTGTAAAATAATTATTAATATAAGTTGTAGTGATGGCCATTCCATGCAGATTTGACTGTATTACAGTCGATAAAGTTCTGTAATAGTCAAGCATGGCTTTTACGCCATTTTCGTAATAGGTCTGTGCACTGCCAGGCACCCAACCTTCCTCAATAGCTTCGGCTATAATGAAACATTGCTCAGCATAAGTAAAGAAAATATAAGGATCGCCAATTCTGGATGCTGATGATGCATAACGTTTATTCAGCAAAGAATACTTCCCCGCTGCCCTGTTAAGATCCAACAGGTTTGGCGATAATTCTGATGGTGCGCCTTCATAAGCATTAAAATCATTTTCCAGTAACCCCCCGGTGATCTTGTAAGCAGCCGGTTCTCCAAAATAAAACAACCTGCGGTCATTATACTTTTTTAACGAATCAACCATTAGTTTCGACATTGCTAAGTTGATCCTCATGCCTTCTCCATTGTAAAAAGGGTAGGTTGCATTTGTATTATCAAGATATGCTAATTGATAGTTATCAGCATTGCCCGTCATTAAATTACCTGCAGCGACTATTTCTGCAAAGCGGGCTTTTTGTGCTGGTGTAATTTTTTTACTTATGGTTTGTAAAATCCTTAACTGCATTGCATTACAAAGTCTGCGCCATTTTGCTGCATTTCCACCCATCATTATATCACCGTCAAAATTGACACCTACTGCAAATTTGGCTTCAGCAGCTTTTAAATCATTCAGTACAGCCACAAAAACATCAGCCTGCTTATCGTACTTGGGTTGTGTTATACCATCTTCTGCCATTCCTGCTTCTGAATAAGGAATGTCGCCCATATCTAATGTTGCATTAAAACCATACCAGGCCTTAAGAAATAAGGCTAAACCTTCATAGGAAGGAAGTTGAGGATTCCCTTGAGCAAACTCTACCATTCTTTTAAGAATCGTTAGATTTTTTGCACCTCCAAATGATCCATAAGGAGAATAGGATGAATAATATTGATAAGGATTGGGATTGTTTTGAAGATTTGTACAATGTTTACCCCATAACTGTGCAGTACCCCAATCTGTTGGATTTGGATTCCAGAACCGGTAGGTACTTTTTAATACCGATGTTGCAAGCAAATCGGGTGAAACCGATGTTGGCACATCAGGGTTTGTATTTAATTCATCAAATTTTTTACATGAACTTGCAATGGTAAGGGAAACAGTTGCAAGCAGTATATAATGTATTTTTTTCATCGTTACTGTGTTTAGAAAGTGAAATTAATTTTGAAACCAAGATACCTTGTTGATGGATCTGCAAAATCTTCATTACCACCATCAGGATCAGAATATTTAAACTGTTTTGCTTTCAGTAATACATTTTGTCCGATTAAACTAATTGAAGCAGCTTTTACAACTTTACGAAACAGTTTAGCCGGCATATTGTACGATAAAGAAATTTCACGCATTTTGAAAAATGTTTTTGAATAGGTATCTGCTTTGCTTCCATTACCACCCCATGCACTGCTGTTGTGCAAATCGATCATATATTGTTTATAGGTAGTAAATTTATCATTAGGCGCAAAGACACGGGTGTCGGTTAAGATATTTCCAAATGCATCAAAGGTTGCTACACCCGATACTACTTTTACTCCCTGACCCAGATAGTTACTGGAACCTGGAGTGGCAACATCTAAGGCTCTTTCTGGTGAAAGAGATTCCGGATGAACACCCGACTGCCACATATAGCTTTCCGTTCTTGTGTTTGCAAGACCTCCATTTACACCATCAAATGATATGAATAAACTTAAGTTCTTATACTTTAAATTGGCATTTGCACCCCAAACGAATTTTGGATCGCGGTAGCCAAATAATACATCATATCCGTGAACAATTGGCCTTCCACTGGCATTATGAATAAGTTCTCCTAAAGCACCGTCTTTTGTTGATGGGGCTCGTTGAAAATCTCTGCTGATAAAATGATCAGATCGTTCACCCACTTTTACCCATGGTTTATTAGCAGAATAGAGGGGATCTAACTTGGTATAATAGCTGGCAAAAGTACTCCAGTTAATACCCAGATCCAATTGCCAGTTTTTATTTTTAAGAGGGGTTCCATTAAGGATAACTTCCCAGCCACGTCTTGTTATTTCTTCACCAAAATTTGTAACCAGGCCACTATAGCCGGAAGCCGATGTTAACCCTACGGTAGTGATCCGGTCAAATTCTCTTCTTGTATAGTGAGAAACATCAAGCATTATCCGGTTTTTCAGGAACATCGCCTGTAAACCCTGCTCAAATGTTTCAGAACTTGTAGGAGCAATGGTTGGAGAATATAAGTTGCCCGGAACTCCTGCACCATTCAATGTACCCCAGGTAGCTGCAGCGATAGAATAGCTGCTGTTAATTTCATAAATAGAAGCAGGCCTTTTTGACAAAGTCCAGGAGCCTCTCAATTTTAGTAAATCAAGCCAGTTTTTTGTATTCGATAATAATTCAGAAACGATAAAGCTTCCTGCTACAGATGGATAAAAATAAGATCGTTGAGACTTTGCTAATGTAGAACTCCAGTCATTACGACCGGTTGCTTCTATAAATGCCATATTGTTCCAGGAAACACCCACCCGACCAAATACAGAATTTACCTGTTGTGCATAAGTACTCTGGCTAACCTGGGCAGGATTAACTGACGCTTTGATGGAGAAAAATCCAGGTAATGAAATACCACCCTGGGTACTGGCATTCATATTTTCATCCCGTCTGTAAAAAATAGTTCCACCGGCAAGGTATTCAACAGTAAACTTGTTGAATTTTCTATCGCCAGTCAACATCAAATCGGAGTTATTACTAAATCCATTACTTACACCAATATTATATTGACCCTTTCTTCCGCCATTCCAACCGCTGTAATCAGCACCCGGAACACCTGTATTACCAGAAGAAAGATAAGAACCCCATGAAGACCTTAACTGACCTGTTTCTTTATAAAAATCAACACCTGAACGAACAGTGGCTTTTAACCAATTTGTCAACTGATAACTCATGACGAGATCAGCATTAAATATGTCGCGGGAAATTTCATTTGTTTTTTCGTAACGGTCGAAATAAGGGTTGTTTTCATTTTTACCCGAATAATTATTAATTGTGCCCCCAGCTATCAATCCAAAATGGTTGTTTTGAATTTCACCTGGCTTAATCCAATAATTATTTTTGTAGAGACTAAGATCCCAATCAGAAGGCGACCAGATCAATATGCTATACATCGGATCATAGGAAGTATAACCGTTTGATCCGATATTCTTTGAGGCTCTCTTGGCATAAGATAAATTAGTACTCATTTTAAATTTATTCATGCTAACATCAGCACCAAAAGAGTATGTATATTTTTGCAATTTGGAATTTGGATAGCGACCTTTATTTTCAGTCCAGTTAAAGGAATTCCGAAGCGAAATATTATCCTTTTTATAACCGATATTCAAATTATTATTGGTTACATAACCTTGTTCCAGAAAGTTTTTAAAATTGTCTTTGCCAACAGGAAGATAGGGGCGAACTGTGAAAGTCTTTGAAATCGGATCCCATTGATTTTGCAATGATCCGTCCATTAATGGTCCCCATGACGCATCATCGTTCAAATTATAAATACCACTACCTCCACGGCCATACACAAATTGTTTCTCAGGGATGGCCAGGAACCCGGCTGTAAACATCGTATTGGTTGTATAATTAATTGTTATTCCTGCATTACCAGTACTACCATTTTTGGTGGTTACTAAAATAGCACCATTTGCACCCCGAAAACCATACAATGCCGAAGCAGTGGCACCTTTTAGTACACTTATGGATTCAATATCCTCCGAAGATATATCGGTTAATGTTTTGTTTTGATAAGCAATACCATCAATAACTAATAAAGCATTCTCTCCACGAACAGTAACAACAGGAAGAGCAGCGAAATCAGGTGAATTTTTTACCAAAACACCTGCTACTTTACCGGTAAGGGATGTAGCAACATCAAGACCTGAAACTTTTTGAAGGCTTTCTCCAGACACTTTCTGAACAGAATACCCCAGTGCTTTTTCTTCTCTTTTTATACCCAAGGCGGTAACAACAATGACTTGCATTTCATCAGGTACTTTTGTAAGTACAACTTCTACTGTTTTGGTTGTAGATAGAATAACTACTGACTTGTTTTCGAATCCTACATAAGAAATAACTAAAGTAGAATTAGGTGGTGCATCAATAGTGAAATTTCCATCAGCATCTGTCTTTGTTCCGATATTGGTCCCTTTCACCAGAATAGTAGCTCCGACAAGCGGTTGTCCCGTATCATCAGTAACCTTTCCTTTTATTTCTGCAGGTACTGGTGCAGGCGGCTCAATCATCGCAGGTTCCGGAGATAATATTTTTCGCCGGACAATGATTGTATTTTCTGAAATGGTGTAAGACAGTTCCTGGTTAGAAAAGCAATAATCAAGTGCTTCTTCGATGCTTGCTTTTTTGATATTAACCGTAACGCTTCTTGCTTTTGAAAGCACTTCATCGGCATAAAAAAACTGGAACCCGGTTTGCTTACGGATTTCACCGAATACTTTTTGAAGTGACAGGTTTTCTCCTTTTAAAGTGATTTTTTGAGAGTACCCACTAGCACTAACCTGAAGACAGGTCACAATTAATAAAACTGTTGTAAGTTTCATAATTCTGAAGATTTGAGTTCGAAACCCCGTACTTCCTGAATGGGATTTCTTAAAAGCAGTTAAATACATAATTTTGCAATGTTTGGGTTAAAGAATAAGCAGTCTTCGACAGCCATCGTTTGTTTAATAACTCAAATATTCGCCGGATTTCGCCGCAAACGGAATCCGGTTTTTAATTGAGCTTATGGTGATACAATAATTTTTCTTCCTTCGATCTTAAAATGCACTTCTCCGGTTAATACAAGCTTCTCAAAAACTTTTGAGGCATTTTCAGATCTGGTTAATTGACCGGTAAAATGCAAATCAACATTTCCTTTATATTCAACATCCACATCATACCATCTTGAAATTTGCCGTAGTATTGATTTCAGGTCTGCACTTTTAAATTGAAATCTGCCATTCTTCCAGGCCACGGCCTCTTCTACATCCGCATTATTTACAACTTTTATTAGTCCCTGCTTTGCTGATGCCGGTTTGTTGACCCGGCATTATTACACTTGATTGGTGAGGAGAGGAAGGAACTGAAACCTTTACTGAACCTTCAAGCAATGTAGTTCTTATAGCAGCCTCATCCTCATAACTATTTACATTGAAGTGAGTCCCTAATACTTCTATTTCAGAATTTGCTGCATTTACTTTAAATGGTTTAGCAGCATTTTTGGCTACTTCAAAATAAGCTTCACCGGTTATTTCCACTCTTCGCTCATTACCTGTAAACACAACCGGAAAACGGATGGACGATGCCGCATTCAACCAAACTTTCGTTCCATCTGATAAGGTAATCTGGTATTGACCACCACGGGGAGTACTTATTGTATTATAAAAGGCCTGATCGTTTTCAGTAATTAGTTTGCCATTTATTGCATAAGCCAGCAAACCGTTGTCCAGCTTTTGTATTTTTATGTTCCCCTGATGGGTAAGCAAGCCATTTGCAGCGCTATCTAAAATAATGGTAGAGCCATCTGCCAGGGTAAGTACAGCCTTATTTCCACCAGGACTAAGATCATTATTTTGCTGTTGGGGAATTTTCTCTACTATCGGTTTTTCTTGTTGTTTGCTATTATTTATGAAGAAGTAAACGGATAAGCCAAGAATGATAATTACTGCAGCAGCGGCAGCAGGTCTTCGCCACCAATACGTTTTACTATTTTCTTCCTGCTGTAATGGATTGTAACAATCTTTGCCTGATCCGTTGTTTAAGAATTTCTTCACTCAAGGTATCGGGAGATTGTATCTCTATTTCAGAAGCAGAAAAAGAGTTATACCAATTATTGACAATAGCTCTCTCTTTTTCTGTAGCAGTACCGTCAAGGTATTTTTCTACCAGGCTTTTTATGTTTTCTGGAATTTGCATATGGCTTCACTATATAAGTATATGAAAGTAGCCATAGCACCTACGCAAATAAAAAATAAATTGAAAAAATATGATTTTCTAAAGAAAGAAGGAAAATAGCGAATGAAAAAAGCTTTTTGCTACTAAACGTAACTGTTTCAATGCTTTATTGAGTTGATTCTCTACCGTTTTGGGGGAGATATTTAATTCTTTTGCAATTTGCTTGACAGGCTTCCCTTGCTCACGGCTGTATTTAAAGATTAACCTGCATCTTTCTGGCAGCTGTTCAACCTCTGATTTAATTACTTCTAATACTTTTTTAAAATGGAGTGATTTCTCAACTTGTAATTCCCTTACAACGGGTAATTCCAGAGTTTTTTGATACTCAAATTCTCTTTGCTTCTTTTTTATCTTAGAAAGTACAGCATATTTAGTTGCAGTTGCCAGATAGTTTTCTAAAAGATCAATTTCAACTTTTTCCCTGTTTATCCATAAACTGGCCATTACATCATGTACCATATCTTCTGCATCCTGTACTTCGTTCATTCTGCTATAGGCAATTGCAAAGAGTTTTTTCCAGAATCGGTTGTATAATTCTGTAAAGGCTTCTTTATCATTTTGAGAAAGGAGATAAAGCAATTCTTTGTCTTCGTATTGAGTATATCGTTTCACTTCAGCAGGCAATCTTAAATAAAATTACTTAAAATCCTGCGAAACGGGTAAAGAGTTGACGATTATAATAATTTTAAGGCAACAATTTCATTTATGTTGGGAAAAAAGCCATGTAAACAATTCAGGTTCAGCAAATGCGCTGTCCCAACTATTGTGATTGGCATTTGGATAAAGGGTAAATTTCACTTTTGCCCCTGCTTTTTTTAATGCTTCCACCATCTCTTCCGAATGATGGGGCGGCACTACATCATCTTTGGCACCATGAAAGACCCACCAGCTTGTTTTTTTCATTTTCGAGGCAGTGACCGGATTAGCACCCCCGCAAATAGGGAATGCTGCCGCAAAGGTTTTCGGCATTCTTTTTACCAATTCAAATGTGCCCATACCACCCATCGATAAACCACCAACATATACCTGCTCTTTTTTTGACAGGATATTTTTCTAAAATATAAGTAACTAACTCCTGCAACAAGACCATATATCTGCCAGGTTCTCCATCTTCCAGAAAATCAAAACTTCGTTTTCCTTTATCATCATGTGTACGTAGCAGGTTGCCCCAATAATTATTGGTAGGGCATTGGGGGAAATACAACAATCGCTTTATAATTTGCTCTTACGTCTTCTTTCAAAAATAACTTTCCGCCATGTACCAATTGCTTTTGATTATCATTTCCTCTTTCACCGGCGCCGTGAAGAAAAAAGATAACAGGATATTTTACAGTGCTGTCATAACCTTCCGGTAATAAAATTCTGTAGGGCAATGTATCACCATTCTGTACCATCCATTTTTTCTGGTACAGCGATAAATCCTGGGCATTTAATGCTACAGTTGTTATTAACAGTAAAACAAAACTTAATAATTTTTTCATGATTTGATATTTTTAAATGCAAGCGGATTTAACAGATTCAACAATATAATCGAACCGATGATTTTGCATTTCTTCAATTTAACTCTTCGGATTTCTTTTATCAATCGTTGATTAAATTAATACGAGCCTCTGTATATATGGTCATTCTTTCGCTCCTGTATTTTCTTTAACGGGATTTGTAATCCATTTGTTTTTTCCAGCCACTCATATAAATCTTTGCGCAATTGAATGCCGACTTTATCAAATGCTTTGTTTCGTATTAAATTATTCATTTCGAAAGGATCGTTTTCAAGATCATACAATTCATTTATATCCCACACCCCATTATACGTTATGTATTTATATTTATCTGAACGTACAGCATAGGTAGTAGGTGTTTGCGGAAATGCCTGCTCCCAATAGTACTCATAAAAAACTTTATCCCGCCAGGCAATATTTTCTCCTTTTAATAAAGGAAGAAAGGATTGTCCCTGCATTGGTGTTGGTTTTTCAATTCCTGCCAATTCCAAAAATGTTGGTGCAAGATCAATATTTAATATCATCTGCGGAATAACAGAGCCAGCTTTTACCATTCCCGGCGCCCAGACTAATAATGGCACTCTCATACTTTCTTCGTACGCATTTCTTTTGTCGATCAATCCGTGTTCTCCGAACAAAAAGCCATTATCACCCATATAAACCACCATTGTATTTTCCTTCAGTCCATTCTCTTCTACCCATTTTAAAACGGACTGAATACTTTCATCAACAGCCTGCAACGTTTCGAGGTATAAATGATAAAAGGCATCGAATGGAATTTGACCATCGTACATATGATCTACTCCATGCCAGCTGTATCGTTGCTCTCTCACCCATTTAGGAATGTCTTTATAATTAACTGCCGTCTTAGGTGGAGTAACGATGCCAAATTGCTTGCTGCTATCTGTAACCGTAAGATACATGGATTGCGGGCTAATGATCGGCAGGTCCTTATATTTGCCCTGGTGCCGTTTGGCAGGCATAAATTCTGCATGCACACCTTTGTGTGATAAATAAATAGCAAAAGGTTTTTCTTTTACACTGTTCATCCATTTTTCTGCACGGATCGTTAATTCATCGGTGATATAATTATCGCTGTCTAAAGTTTCTCTTTTCCCATTTACATTCAATGTATTTCCAAAATATTTTCCTTGCCCTTCAAAACTCACCCATTCATCAAAACCGGGCTGGGGATTATCACCGGAATTACCCATATGCCACTTACCCATAAAGGCAGTTTTGTACCCTTTCTTTTGCAAATATTGCGGATAGAACGTAAGGTTATTGGGCAGCGGTGCTGAATTATCTACCACCGTATGTGTATGTGCATACTGACCGGTTAATATGGAAGCTCTGCTGGGCGAACAAAGCGCTGTTGTTACAAACGCATTCTTAATATGAGCACCTTCTTTCGCCATTTTATCCATACCGGGAGTTTCCAATCCCGGGACAGCACCGGTGAAACCCATAAAGTCGTAACGATGATCATCACTTAATATATAAATGATGTTCATTGGTTTTTTTGTTTTCTGTGCCTGCAGGTTAAAGTATGTCAATCCCAATATTAACAGGAACAAAAGGAGGTACTTTTTCATATGCATTTTTGTTTATCCCACAAAGACACAAAGGTCACAAAGCCTTTGTGTTCTTAGTGGCTTTGTGGGAAATGTATTTTATAATCTTCGGATACTTACTCCATTCAAAATTGTTTTTCCTTTTACTCCGTTGAATGAAATTTCAATCCCTTCATTTTCCATTACTATAATTTCTTTATCGAAAATAGCTGCTGTTTGAACACTGTACTCTTTCTCAAGATTAACATCCTGCATCCAAAACTGTCCATTACAATTTATAGAAAATATTCTTTCTTCTTTTTTCCGCTGCGATGAAGTAAATGGTTCAGCTAATAATAAAGTGATACGATATTTTCCCGCAGGCACATCTGCCTTCCAACTTATCAATCCTTCTACAAATGTTTGAAACAACGGCTCGTTGTCGGTGTTGGCAATGGGACTATGAATACCTTCTCTGATTCCATTCCATGCCGCTGAGGGCCATGTGTTCCAGATAGTACCACCAACATAACCCCAGGTTCCTGTTGAATAAGGCTTATCAGGCATCCATTGCTCTGTGCTTTTTGTATCAGTGAAATAAGTACGGCTTTGTCCGGTATTGAAATTCAGTTGCTGCCAACCAGTATTTTGGGGAAAAGAAGTACTGTCAATAAAACTGTAATTAATTTTCAATACATCAGTTAGTTTTCCATCAGGTGTCTTACAAATGATACTGTTCATTCCTTCCGATACATTTAGCTGCCATTCAAACTTTCCATTATTAGAAGTTTTAGTGCTATTATTTTCCCCATTTATTTCCAATTGAAGCATCGGTTGATTTGAATAAACAATTAAGGGGATTTGTTTTGATTTATCTCTTCCTGAAACTGAAATTCGTTGCTGCCAATGCTTTCCTGTTATGTAAACAAAAGGTTCCTTGTTCCATTGTGATTTATAATAATAGAACACATCTTTTGGTTGACGATCCGTGGTCACCATTCCCTTCTTATTGATATTCGGAATCACATCTTCTCTTCCGTCTCTTTGAAAGTCGATGAAATTCCAAATAGCGAAACCGATCATCCAGGGTTTGGTGTTACCTGCTTTGATATACGATTCATGAAAGTCTACATTGATACTCTTCGCTAAAATCGAACAATGTAGGCTGATAAGTATGAATATTGGTAATGCTTCCGGCACCATACTCACTCAACATGATCGGCTTCTTTGGATTATACGCATACATCGTATCTAAGAAATCGCCGATGTTCTCATGCTTACCTCTGTACCAACCCTGATATACATTATATCCATTGATATCAGCAATGTTCAACATTTCTTTTAGTTAATGGATTTGAAAAATAAGGCGCATCAATATTACTTTCAAAAGCTATTGCACTGAGTCTCGTTTTGTCAATATTCTTCACTATCCAGTTCAACATTTTTGCATGGGCAATTGAAACGGTATCTAAGTTCCTCACTTCATTATGATAACCCCAGATGGCGATAGAGGGATGATTATAATTCTGAAAAATCATTTCATTGAGCATCACAGCACTGTTATCAAAAAATGTTTTATTGTTTACTACTTTATCCACTACGGGAATTTCACTCCAGGTAATTAATCCCAGTCTGTCGCAGGCATCGTAGATAGCCGGGTCTTGCGGATAGTGTGCAATTCGTAAGAAATTGCAGCCCATTTCCTTCATCAATTCAATATCCCGAACATGTATTGCATCCGTCAAGGCGAAGCCAATGTTTTTATAATCCTGATGCCGGGATGCTCCTTTTAATTTGTATGGTTTGCCATTTAATAAAAATTCATTTTTATCGCTGATGCCTACCCATTTAAATCCGACATTTTGTGAAAGTTCATCCAGCACTTCTCCTTTTTCATTTTTTAATTGAACAAGCAATGTATATAAATTGGGGTTTTCGGGAGTCCATAAATCCGGATTATTTAATAACCCCGATAATCTCTACTGAGCCCTGGTTAAAACTTTTAATATCAATTCCACCAGATTGTACAAATTTGTTGTCTGTTGAAAGCTCATAAGTCATATTTCCCCCACCGCCGGTATTCGAATTTTTGAAAAGACCTTTTATTTTAAATGATGCCTTGTTCTCAGTTAACAGCAGGTGTTTCAAAGATGACACCTTCATTTCCATAAAGACCCTGAAAATGAATTTTATTTGTAGCGATCAACCATACATCTCTGTAAATACCACCCATTAAATTAAAATCACCACTGAAAGGCGGAATACTATCCTTCAAATATTTACTGTTATCAACCTTTACCAGCATTTCATTATTCTTTCCAAAGACAATTTTATCATCCAGGTTTACAGTAAAGCCAGTAAATCCTCCGTTATGTTCGACAGCTAATTTGCCATTAATATATACCGATGTTTTGTTACAGGCACCTTCAAAAAATAATTCAAGGTGTTTTCCTGCAAATGATGAGGGTATATCAATAGTTTTCTTATACCAGCCTATACCCTGATGATAGCCAACTGTATCATCCACAATATCCAATGCATTCCAGGTATGTGGGAGATTTATTTTTTGCCAGTTGGTTTTCGCTAAGGATGATATAGCTGATTGATCATTCAGCACAAATTGCCAACCGCTGTTGATAGATTGCTTCTCTCTGACTTGTGCTGAAAGTGGAAAAAGAAAGTGAAAAAGAAGAATAGTAAAAACTAATTGCTTCGCAATAGTATTATTCCCCTGCCACTATTTGGGAGCACAGAAACACTGAATTAAATTCCTCCTATTGATATTCTTCATCACAATTATTTTACGAGTTTAAAGTTTGTTTCTTTTACATCACGGCTGTTACCGCCAATAAATAATTTGAAGTCGCCGGGCTCTGCAACAAATTTCAAATCACTATTATAAAATTTCAAATCTTCCACACCAATTGTAAAACTTATTTCTTTTGATTCTCCTTTTTTAAACATGATCTTCTGAAAGCCTTTTAATTCCTTTACCGGTCTTGCGATACTGCCAACCAGATCCCTGATATATAATTGTACTACTTCTTCACCATCATAGTTGCCGGTATTCGTTACAGTAACCGTTGCTACGATCTTACCGGTAGTGTTCAGTGAAGCTGCACTTAATTTAATATCGCTGTAAGAAAAAGAAGTATAGCTTAAGCCATAACCAAATGGAAGTAACGGACTATTTTCTACATCCAGATAATTACTTTTAAATTTATCAAACTTATCCGTTGCCTGTGGCCGGCCGGTTTTCAAATGATTATAATAAACCGGAATCTGTCCCACATTTCTTGGAAAACTGTTGGTGAGTTTGCCGGAAGGATTATAATCGCCAAACAATACATCTGCCAATGCATTGCCCACTTCCTGTCCGCCGTGATAAACATATAGCAAAGCATCTGCCTGCGCCTATTTCCCAATTGATGATCAACGGTCTGCCGGCCATCACCACCAGCACCAATGGCTTGCCTGTTTTTTTCAATGCTTCTACCAATTGACGCTGACCCACCGGAATCCTGATATCTGAACGGCTGGCCGATTCACCACTCATTTCTGATGCTTCACCAATTACAGCAACAATAACATCTGATTGATTAGCCATCGCACACGGCTTCGTCTATCATTTCCTGAGGAGAACGTTTATCAATATCAATTCTTGTTCCGAATACATTTACTTTTTTAGCAAATGTTGTAGTCGTCTGAAATATTGGCGCCTTTTGCATAATTTATTTTTACATTATCCCCACATAGATTTTTTATCCCTTCCAAAACAGGAACAGACAGATCCCTGTTACCGGATACGGCCCAGGTGCCGAGCATATTCGCTTTGTTATTTGCCAATGGACCAATCAATGCAATGGATCCGGATTTTTTTAATGGAAGTGTATCCTGCTCCTCCCGGGAGGGGATTGTTCTTTAAGAGAACAAAAGATTTTTTTGCAAATTCTCTTGCTGCCATTTTCTTTTCTTCTGATAATACTTCTTTTTCTGTTCTTTCTTTTTTGCAATATTTAAAAGGATCATCAAACAATCCGAGTTTATATTTTGCTTCCAGTATTCTTCTGCAGGCATCATCAATTTCCTTTTGTGTGACTTTTCCTTCTGTCAATGATTTTTTCAACGTCGTTAAAAATCCTTCTCCCACCATGTCCATATCCATCCCCGCTTTTAATGATAAAGCTGAAACTGTTTGCAGGTCGCCTAAACCATGATCGATCATTTCATTGATGGAAGTATAATCAGACACCACCATTCCTTTAAAACCCCATTGCTTACGTAACAGATCGGTCAGTAACCATTTATTACCTGAAGCAGGAATATTATCAATCGTATTGAAAGAACTCATTATTGAACCAACACCTGCATCCACTGCTGCTTTATAGGGTGGTAAATAATCATTGTACATTTTCACCTTGCTCATATCAACCGTATTGTAATCTCTTCCACCATCAGCTGCACCATACAAAGCAAAATGTTTTACACAAGCCAGCAATGTATTGTCTTTACTCAGATCTCCTCCTGATAACCTATTACCATTGCCCTAGCCACCTGCGAACCGAGATAAGGATCTTCACCGGCACCTTCTGCAATTCTTCCCCAACGTGGGTCACGGGCAATATCCACCATCGGAGAAAAAGCCCAGTTCAATCCATCCGCCGTTGCTTCTTCTGCTGCAATTCTTGCACTACGTTCGATCATCGGCATATCCCAACTGCAGGACAATCCTAACGGTATCGGAAAGGTTGTTTTATAACCATGTATTACATCTGATCCAAACAGTAATGGAATTTTTAAACGACTGGTATTAATAGCCAGCTCCTGTGCCTGGCGAATTTTTGCTTCCCCAATTACCCCAAACAATCCGCCCACCTGACCTTTTGATATTTTCTCTTCAACACCTTTACTTACTACGGCACCGGTAGCTACTCCTCCGCCCGGAGTTAACAGATTTAACTGACCTAGTTTCTCTTCCAGGGTCATTTTTTTCATCAAACCGCTAATGTAAGTATCCATTGATTTACTACTCAATACCTGACTGCTACTATTACAGGAAATAAACAGCAATGAAACGAATAACATTCTTGACAATCTCTTCATGTTTTGTGTTTTACTATTTCAATAAAAAGGGTTCTATTATTTTTTGCCAGATCGCATAGCCTTTGGCATTCATGTGTAAATTATCGCCTATAAAAATAGCTGGCAATGGATTGCCATCTTCCCCAAGCATTGGCTTCCATATGTTTACAAATTTGGCTTTCTGCTGTTTCTTCAGGTATTTTTTTATCAGTTCATTTGCATTGATCATTCTGTCTTTCATAGCCCAACGGGAAGGACTTGGTTTGATTGAAACAAAAACAACAGGAACCTCCGGCATTTTATTTCTTATTAATTCAAAGAGAACTTTAAACCGGTCGCTGACCATTTCACCGGTCACCGTATCAGCAGCCGCTATATCATTTTCACCACAATAAATTACAATTTGTTTTGGCTGATAGGGGAAAATAATAGCATCCGCATAAAGAATTACTTCTGGCAAAGCTGAACCGCCAAAACCCCGGTTAATAATTGTATGATCAGGAAAATCACTTTGAACATTCTTCCACATCCTGAAAGAGGAGCTACCTACAAAAAGGATAGCATTTTTTTGTGGCATACTGATGGAATCCTGCTTTTGAAAAGCTGCTATTTCATTGGCAAAAGGCTGTGCAATTGCACCCGAAGTAAAAAAGCAACAGTAAAAAAGGAATCCTATAAACACCATTCGCTTCATCTATTATTATTTATTGATTTGTATCGTTGCTACTATTGGTAAATGATCCGATGGATATTTCATATCATACGAATCTGTTAACGTTGCAAATTTTGTTACACTGATCTTTTGATCGTTCGAAACAAAAATATAATCAATACAGCCGTCTGGTTTCTGATTGAATTTAAATCCATTCCAGGTATCAGCCGGACCGTACACCAACTTACTGATGCTGCGACTGTTTTGCATATTATTAGTGAGGTATTCTATCGGAGGATCATTGGGTTTGCTATTGAAATCACCGGATAGTACGACCGGATAATTTTTTGTATTCAATTCTTTTATTCTTTCAAGAATCAGTTTAGCCGATTCTAACCTGGCTACTTTACCTACATGATCAAAATGCGTATTCAATACCCAAAACAATTGTTTTGTCTTTTTATTCTTAAACAACCCATAGGTACAAACTCTTTTATAAGCTGCATCCCAGGCTTTGGATGCTGAGTCAGGTGTAGGCGACAACCAGAAAGTTGATTGTTCCACTACTTCAAATTTATCTTTCTTATAAAAAATGCAGGAATACTCTCCGGCTTCTTTGCCATCATCACGGCCAACACCGATATAACTATAACCATTCAGGTTTTCCAGCAAATATGTTAATTGATGATGTTGTACTTCCTGCCCGCCGATAAAATCTGCTTCATAATAATTCATCAACCCGGCTACTTTATCTTTTCTGGCATCCCAGCGGTTTTCTCCGTCGGCAGCAACATCTAACCGTATGTTGTAGGACATTACTTTAATCTCTGTTTGTGCTATTAACAGTAATGGTGAAATGAAAAATACTGCAACAAGTAATCGTTTTATATTCATAATAGATTATTTTATATGACCTCACCCCAACCCCTCTCCTTTGGGAGAGGGGCTTAAAACCCTCCCCGAAAAAAGTTTAAAAAAGAATATAATTATTTTTTCAGCCAGTGGCTTTCGCCCCTATCCCCTAAAGGGGAACTATAATGTTTAAATCTAAATATTTATTTTTTCAACCACGGACTCTCAAATCCTAGTTTTTCCAACCCTTGCTTTATTTCCGGGCAGCTCATAAATAAATTCCACAACAAACCACTTCTATAGTTTTCCATCATTACAACAATTGGTCCCTGATCAATCGCCAAATATCTTGGCGTGTACCAATCAGCCGTTTCACTAAACGCATCATAAAAACCATATTCTCCCCACACTTTATCCTTCATATCATTGTACCAATGTTTCATAGCCGCCATTGATTCTTTTGGTGTGTAAGGAAAAGAAGACAATGCTGCTGTTGGTGAAATCACACCAAGATCCCTTTTATCATTGGGAGCATGCCCTGCATATCCTTTCATGGAATAACTAGACGTTAATCCCCAGCTATTGGTTCCATATCCTTTATATCCTTTTGGATTATTGACACACCATTTATAATGGATCATGCGCATGACCCACATTATGTTCCCAGTAATCAGCATACTTATCTTTCAATCCTCTTGGATCAAGTCCAAGATAGGAATAATGTGCCCAAAATAATGGACCACTATTACCGGCTTCACCCTGGTGATTCATTTGCAGTTTGATGTCATCATAAAAAGCAGGGAATTCATTGATCTTCCCATTCTCTGCCCAACCTTCATGATACACTTCCGCAGGCACCCCATGTGTAGGTGATGATGCAGCGAGAATATACATGATCTGGCATTCATTATATCCATGCACTGCAAAATTCATTTTCCATCCGTTATTCGGACTCCAATGCCAGTACAAAACATTTTTTCCATTTCTGTACCAATCAAATTCTACTTCCTTCCAGAGTTTATCAATTCTTGCTGCAATTGCTTTTTCTTTTGCATTCCCCTTTTGAAAATACTGACGGACACATAGCAAACCTTGTATCATAAATGAACTCTCAACCAGATCACCTCCATCATCATTTTTACTGAAGGGTTTTACTTTTCCTGTTTCGCCCTGCCACCAATGCGGCCAGGCACCATGAAAACGATCAGCCGTTTCCAGAAAATGAACAATTTTTTCAAATCGTTCAACACCTTGTTCTCTTGTAATAAAGCCTCTTTCAATTCCAACAAGAATGGCCATTACACCAAAACCACCACCACCGCTTGTAACTATATTCTTATCATGAGATGGATAAATATTATCAGAATGAAATCGTTCTCTTGCCAATCCACTGGTCGGTTCAGCACCATCCCAGAAATACTGAAATGTTTTTTCCTGTACCAAACGAAATAATGCAGTGTCTTCAGCTGCCTATCGGGCTTTTCATATCCTAGCCGGTAGTTGCCATTTTTTTCCCGGTATTGCAGGCGTAAATAATAAATAACATGCAACTGCAATAACACTAACAGATAAAAATATTTTTTTCATACTTTTAATTTTATAAATATGGAGCCGTAAATCCTAAACTTTGCATTCCAGTTTTTACTTCGGGGCAACTGGTAAATAAATTCCAAATCAATCCGGTTCTGTGATTTTCAATCATTGTTATGATTGGCCCCTGATCAATTGCAAAGAACGAACTTGCAAACCAGGGATTAGATAATGAAAATGCATCTACAAATCCATATTCTTTAAAAATTTTATCGCCGATTGTATAATAAAAGAATTTTAATGCCTGCATTGATTCTGTAGGAGTATAGGGAAACGATGACAGAGCAGCAGTAGGAGCAATAAACCCTCTGTCATTATTTGGTGAACTCGCCGTATAACTTCCTTCTATATCACTGGCCGTTAATCCCCAGCAGCTATCACCATAGCCATACCATGCTTTCGGGTTAGCTTTACAATAATTATAATTAATGAGTGTGTGATTCTTAGCCTGTGTTAAATAGTTTATTCCTCCTTCTGATAATCCATTCGGATTAATTCCCATGAATGAATAATGTTCAAAGAAAAGAGGACCGCCTAATGCCGGACCTAATGGAAGTTGAATACCATAATAAGAATTTCCATTAATAAAATTTGATCCGCTTTTCCACCCATTAGTATAAACTGCAGCCGGAATGCCGTGTGTAGCAGATGAAGCTGCCATTACATAAGTGATCAATGATTCATTCCATCCTTTGATTGGTAAATTAATCGCCCATCCCTTATCCGGACTCCAATGCCAGTACAAAACATTTTGTCCGCCCTGGCGAAACCAATCCCATTCTACATTATTATACAACCCATTAATATCGCTTCTTAAAGTTGTCTCTGCAGGATCAACACCATTGAAATACTGACGGGCAGTTAGTAATCCCATCATCAGGTAAGAAGTTTCTACAAGATCTGCTCCATTATCGTTTGCACTAAAGGGAATGATAGCGCCAGTTGTTCCATTGAGCCAATGTGGGAATGCCCCTTTTACTTTTACGGCTGTATTTTTTAAAAACCCAACAATCTTTTGCATTCTTGCAAGCCCTTCGGCTCTTGTAATAAAATTGCGGCTGATGCCCACCGGTATAGCCATGATGCCAAAACCTGAACCGCCGGATGTAACCGTTTCTCCGGATGTATTTCTTTCTCTTGCCAAACCACTTACCGGATGACCAAAATCCCAGAAGAACTTAAAAGTTTCCCGTTGTACTTTAGTCAATAATTCGTCATCGGTGATACGGGGGAATTTATCATTGTAGGTAATACCAATTAATAAAGAAATCGTAAACAGGATTGGTAAGCCTGCCACCTGTTGAAGAAGTAATACCATTACCTATCGATAATATATACGTTATAAATGCTGAGAGATCTGATTGCGGTGTGATTGTTAACTGCTTATCTCCATTACCCACAGAAATAGTTATTGGTACAACAGCAGAAGAGGCGTCTGCTAGTTTAATATTGGCAGCTATTGATGCAGGATTTATCGGTTCTGTAAAATTCAAGTACAATAACAGGTCTTACATTTAATCCTTTATAAGTAGTCGTTCCATTGTTCGTTCCGTTAACAGTGAATGATAATGAAGTATCTTTTATCTGAACGGATGGAGGTGTTTCTGTTTTACTACAAGCAATAAAACAAACTACAAAAATCAACCCTGCAAAAAAGAAAGTACGGGAAAGCCTAAGCTTATTAATACTATTCATTTTTTTGTAACCCCAGTCATTCATTTATTATGGCAATTTTTTAATTCTGAAAAGCTGTAAATAAAAAAGCACACAGTCACAGATACTGTGAGAGCTGTGTGCTTACTTTTCGTTAAAGATTATTTTCCTGCTCTGCCTAATTTATATAAAGCCTGAATAAAGGCGTCGCCTAATGTTATATTATAAACCCTAACCTCATCAACTGAACCTGTCATGGCTGCGAAGCTAACGTCCCCACTAACCGGCGATGGGGTAGTATTATAATTACCACCAATGAATATTTCACTTGGTTCCCAGGATTTGAAAAGATTGTTACCTGTTCCTCTGTTAGGATAATTACCAATTTTAACTCCATCACCCCATAGGTTGAAAACACCCGTCGAACCATTATAGGTGATTAACAAATGAGTCCATACGGTAGCACCAAATTGCGGAGAAAGGTTCTGCGCACCATAATTATTTATATTATCCTGTCTTCCTCCCCCAACCGTAGTAAAATATGGATGGATCTGAAGGTAACTGGTATTGGAAGCCGGGTTTGCATTTGTTTCAAGAATAAAGTCGATATTCCCATTCAACATCCCGGGTCTTGCTAACTGAAAGATCTGCGTCTTTTTTGACCCATTATTCAAAATTTGAACCCACATACTAATAGTAAAACTTTTTAGAGAATCGGTTTTAAACTTTTGAAATTGAGTAGCAAAGTGTAAGTAACCTGCCGCTAAGCTTAATGCCTTTCCTCTTACCCCGCCTGTTATAAAAGAATTATTGACTGAGCTTGTTGGAGCAGTTGCACTTTGTAGCTCATTTTTAGTATCATCAAAAGACCAATAAGCAATTAATTTTGATGGGAATACTTCATCTGAACTATTGAAACCATCAATTCCACCAGCATAATCAGCAGGACTTACCGAAGGCAGGTTATTAGGATTGCCATCTTTTTTACAAGCATTGAAACCTGTAGCGATCAGAATGGCAAGTATCCAACTATTTATTTTATATCTTTTTAAATAGAACATAATAACAATTTAATTTTTTTTAAAATTAATAACCGGGATTTTGAGTTAATACACCACCACTTAAATCAATCTGCTGCTGAGGTATTGGTAATAGATTATCTCTTGAAGGATTAAAATTAGTTTTGCCGGCAGCTTGTAAAACTGTTCCGGAAATACCCCAACGAACAAGATCAAAAAAGCGATCATGCTCCATAGCTAATTCGATTCTTCTTTCAAAACGAATAGCATCTCTCAGAATATTCTGATCGGTAGTAGTAACATCAGGCAACGTTCCGCCTGGTGCTCCTTGTCTTGCTCTTGCCCTTACAGCATTCAAAGCATTTCTTGCGGCTGTAATATTTGAGGCACCCCCCACTTCATTTGCTGCTTCGGCATACATTAATACTATATCAGCATAACGGAGTATCCGAATATTCATCCACCAGCCTGATTGGCTTCCTACTGAATTTCTTCTGGCAATTTCTGTATATACTTTTTGATTATAACGTGGGTTTGGCAAGCCTACCGGAGTTAATTCCCCATACATTGTTAATCCCGGAGTTGTTGAAGTACTTGTAAATAATATTGTTCTGGCCCTGCGGGGGTCATTCGCTTCGTATGCATCGGCCAAAAGCTGACTTGGTGAATTAAAACCCCAGCCTAAATTCCAAACACCTGAACCTCTTACACTCTGAACCTGCGTATATTGAATGCCGTTAGCTGTCTGTACACTGGCATCGGCTGTACCTTGCACTTCAAATACAGACTCTTTGCTATTTTCTCCGCCTTCTTCAAAAATTTTGAAGTAAGGAGTTGATAGATCATATTGTCCAGACGTCATTACCAAATTGGCAGTACTCATAGCCTGTGGCCATTTCTGTTGCGTAAGATATACTTTAGCCAATAATCCGTTTGCCGCACCACTTGTAGCACGACCTACAAAACTTTCATCCCAACTTGCAGGTAAATTAGCAGCAGCAAACATTAAATCGCTTTCAATAAAAGCATATAACTGTGCCGGTGAGCTTTGTGGAATATTATTTTGTGTTGCGGGATCTAAATAAAGTTGATCATACAATGGTACACGACCAAACAAACGAACCATATTAAAATAAGCATACGCTCTTAAAAATCTTGCTTCTGCTTCTGTTTGAATTTTTATTTGCGGTGTTGCAGTAATTAAAGCGTTATTATTGATCTGGTATATCGTGTTGTTGCACTTATTAATTAGCCCAAAATGCCCGGTCCATAATCCATTTGCAAGACCACTATTAGTAATTACCGGAAAATTATCCATGCCATTAGAATCGGCTCCACCATCAGCTGCTGTACTTCCTTTATCAGCATCATCACTTCTTATACTGGTAGCATGAAGAAATCCAAATACATGAACACTATAACTTCTCAGATCATTATAGGCGCCAAAAATAAATTGATCATATGGACCTGATCCGCCAGGGTAAGGATAATTATCCTCATTATATTCTCCCTGCCTTTGCGTGTCTAAAAACTTCTTACATCCTGAAAAGGGCAGGAGCATTGCTATAGCAATAATTGCTAAAAACAAATTTCGATTAGTATTAAATAGTTTTTTCATTTTATGAAAATTTATTTTTTATTAAAAAGTCAGGTTAATGCCAAAAGAGTAAATTGCCGGAACCGGATAAGCTCCATTATCTGCTCCCCCACCAAGAATACTACCAATCTGTGCTTCGGGAGAATAACCTGTTACTTGAGACCAGTTTGCTATGTTTTGACCACTTATATAAACCCTTGCATTATCAGCTCCGATTTTTTTCAGTACACTATTATTAAACGTGTAACCTAATTGCAGCGTACGTAGCCTTAAATAATCACCCGGCTCCAGAAAATAGGTGCTAAACAGATAATTATTTCCACGTCTGTTATCTAAAATAGGTTCTATATTGGTGCTACCCGCCACGGTCCATGCATTTAACCGGTTGGCTTCATAATTTAATACAGCAAAATTCAGCGTACGTCTTTGTGTATAAATTTTATTACCTGCTACACCTTGTAATTCAATTTGCATATCAAGTCCTTTGTATCCCAAACTAATATTACCGCCGAAGTTGTAAACTGGAAATGGTGTACCTAAATAAGTTCTGTCAGCAGTCGTAATAACTCCATCACCATTAATATCAGCATACGCTATATCACCAGGCAATGATGTTGAAAATGCTGGCATCTTTGCTAAATCAGCAGATGTTTGATAAATACCCACTTGCTGATAACCGTAAAAATAGCCGATTGACTGACCTGACTCTGTCAGGTTTACACCTCCATTACCCGTCAGGTTAAAGGTGATATTATCGCCAATAGCATCCACAATGTTTTTATTATAACTGAAATTACCTGTTACTCCATACGTAAAATCTCTGCCGATCTTATTATTCCAGCCAACATTTACTTCAATTCCTTTATTGGTGATCTTACCCAGGTTGGTGAATTTTCTTCTGCTATCATTTGGTATATCTACAGCAGTTAGGATATCCGTAGTAGTTCTGTTATAAAATGTAACTTCAACATTTAATCTGTTTTTCAATGCTCTCAGATCAAAACCGATATCGACACCTTTTACTGTTTCCCATTTAAGCGCCGAATCAACGATATAGGCTGCCTGCAAAGACGTATAAATATTATTACCAAAAACAGCGGTTGAAGCGTTTGAAAGTCCTGGCTGATATAAATTATCAGGGATACCATTGGCATTACCTGTTAATCCCCAGGCACCTCTTAATTTGAAATAATTAATGTTTTTTGAAAGTCCATTAAAGAAATCTTCGTCGCTTACTACCCAACCAGCGCCTATACTTCCAAATGTACCCCACCGATTTTCAGGAGAAAACTTCGAGCTACCGTCTCTTCTGATCGTTGCATTTAACAGATACTTGTTTTTTAGTGAATAACTTACACGTCCAAAAGCACCGGCAATTGCATTATTATTTCCACCACCATTATATCCACCCGGATTAGCTGCATTAGCAATATTTATATACCAAAAATCAGGGTTATTTGGAATCACTACAGTAGTATCTCTTCTATTGGCATTTATAAACGAACTACTATTATGAATAGTTGTAAAACCTAAAATAGCAGACAACTGATGATCAGTGTTTATTCTTTTATCAAATGATAATGTATGATCTTGTTGAAATCTTTTTGATTCGCTCTGGTCTTGATTAATAGATGTAAAGGCGTTGGTAGGTTGAACTGTTACATCAGGTGTTCCATTCTCCCCAATATCTCTTTGTGCAAAAGGCAAAGGATTATAGTTCCTCCCAGTTGCAAAACTAAAATTGCCATACACGGTTGATTTCCAGGTAAAGTTTCTGAGAAATTTGATCTCAGCAAAAACGCTACCAATCACCCTGTAATCTTTATTAATTGATGTCCTGTCATTTCTTCTTAAAGTGGAGATAGGATTGCCAACCTGTGCTCTTTGAAATGATGGCATACTATAATAGGTATTCGCATCATATTGAATGGGTACGATCGGCGCTGCCCAAAGTGCATTCGTAATAGAAACAGTCGGAGGATTGCTGATAGTATGATACCCTGTAATATTTCCGCCTACTTTGATGTTATTATTAAATTTAATTTCCTGATTAAACCTGACCAGATAACGCTGAAAATTATCATTCCTTAATACACCATCCTGATTTGTATATCCTATATTCAAATAGGAAGTACTTTTCTCACCACTATTAGAAATACTCAGGTTATTTGAAGTAATAACAGCTGATCGTAATACCTCATTCTGCCAATTGGTATTACCGGTATAACCAGAGTAATCAAAATCAAGCGTTGTTGGGCTGGTTAACTGTATATAATCAATCTGCTGATCATATAATTTCTTAAATCCTGCAGCATCGGTTACTTTAATAATGTCATTAACCTTTTGGACTCCTACAGAACTCTGAAAAGCTATTCTGGATTTTCCTCTGGCAGCTTTTTTTGAAGTAATAGCAATGACTCCGTTCGCACCTCTTAATCCATAGATAGCAATAGAAGAAGGATCTCTTAATACATCAATCGTTTCTATATCAGCAGGATTTAAAAAGCCTATATCATCTACCAAAATACCATCTACCACATATACCGGGCTGGCACTATTGGTACTATTAATACCACGGATTCGCACTGTTGGGCTTTCACCGGCTCTGCCTGAATTAGCAATGGTTAATCCAGGAACTTTTCCCTGTAATGAACCAATCGGATTGGTACCCGGCATTTTTGCCACCTCATCTCCTTTTATAGAAGAAATAGAACCTGTCAGATCTTTTTTCTTTTGTGTACCATAACCAATTACTACAATTTCTTCTAATGAATTATTAGCCGTTTGCAGTACTACATTTATAGAAGTACGACCAGCCACTTTTTCTTCCACATTATTAAATCCAACATAGGAAAATACAAGCACTGCATTATCCGGAACTGTGATAGCAAAATTTCCCAAAGCATCAGTAACAGTACCTGTAACCGTGCCTTTAATTGTTACCGATACTCCTGACAAAGGTTCTCCGGCAGCAGAAATAACCGTTCCGGTAACCCTGACCTCTTTTACTGTTATCGCGGCATCATTGGTCGTTTCCTTGAGCACTACCAGGTTTGAACCCATGATCTTATAACCTACTCCTGAATTTGAGAATAATTTGTCTAACAATTCAGACAGCGATGCTTCCGCCACATCTACCGATACTTTTGATTTTCCTTTTAATACTTCTTCATTAAAAAGGAAGCGATAGTTACTTTGCTTTTCAATGGTGAACAGTACTTTTTTAATGTCAACCCTTTCCATTTTCAGGGTAATTTTTTCCTGTGACCAGCCTTTGGCTGAAACATTAAGCACAGCAAAAAGCAAAAAAGCAATCGTTAGTTTCATAATTCTTGCAAGCTTTAAGTAGAACAGACCCTTAACTGAAACAGCAGTCGTTTCGTTTTTTTTCATACTTTACATTTGATGGTTTACAAAATGAGTGTTTTTGTCGTTAGACACTCTTTTTAATTGTTAAACAGCGGGATTTCGTTACAGCGAGATCCCGCATTTTTTTAGATCTAAGACGTATTATTGTTTTTATTCATTTTCAACTACTTTATTAATGAATAATAATATTGTTGCCATTTTTTTCATACCGGAACGGTGTCGTTTCCTTCAGGGCTTCCAGCGCCTGAGTAATTGTTTCTGTCTCTAATGTTCCGTTCAACCTTTCCTGTGCAATGTTTTCATTGTTAATTTCTATCGTTACATTGTACCATCTTTCCATTTTAGTAGCCAGATCCAGAAAAGACTCATCCCTGAAAACAAGTTTATTATTTACCCACTGCGTTTCTGCAACAGTACTATCTGCTGAGTTATACTTTAATTTCATGATAGAAACCATGGCCTTAATATCCGGGAACAGTGGTTCTTTTAATCTTATCTGAATTATTCTCGTTTTCCTTTTGTACATTTTTTAAGATGCTGTTTTCAACAATCAATTTTTCACTTGGCGACAGAATTATTTTATCATTAGGCCTGTTCTTAATAGTTACTTCAATACTTCCATGAATTAAACTGGTTTCCGTTTGTTTGTCTTCTTTATAGGCTTTTACATTAAAAACAGTTCCTAATACTTTAATACTGATGCTTTCCGTACTGATAATAAATGGCTTCTCTTTATTTTTAGTAACATCAAAAAATCCTTCTCCTATCAATGTTACCGCTCTGTTTTCTTTTCCAAAATCCTTATCGTACGTTAAAGTGCTTCCTGCATTTAACCAAACAACTGAACCATCTGGTAGCTCTACTTTTGATTTTGATCCGGGTCTTGTTGAAATTTCATTTACCTGTCTTGCAATTGCTGTTTTATTACCCTTTGCTGTAAAAAAAGTTACCAAAAACCAGAAATCCGCCAATTACAATTGCGGCAGCAGCAGCCCAATACCATTTTATATTCCTATTTTATCTCTTTACCGGATTTTCATCCGGCATTTCTCCAAAAGGGATACCCAATTCCTTCATCCGGTGGATATGTAACATGTAAGCATCTTCTTCAAGGATTTGATCTTTTTCGGGCTGATGCTTCCAAAGATCTTCCAGGTTCTGAATAGCATATTGCCATTCAGGGTGATGCTTTAATAAGGTTTTCTAATTCCAATAACTCGTTGGTAGTGGCTTCGTTAGATAATTTCTTAGAAAACAATAACCAATAATTTTCCTGTTTGTTCATTTATCTGTAATGCTATAATAGTAAGACAGTTGTAATCAGTACTTACCCCTAAAAGAAAAGGAAATTATTTTTTTAGTGCAAATCCGGAATGTGTGAAATCTCTTTAATTCAAGATGCATGCATTTACCAAGACGGCGCAGGGCAATAGCCATCTGAGCTTCAATGGTTTTTACGGATAACTGTAGCAATTCTGCGGCTTCTCTATATTTCAAACCATCTTCCTTTATCAGTTTAAATATCAATTTACAGCGAGGGGGGAGTTCGTTTACAGCTTTTTGTATTTTACTCAGCATTTCTGCTGTAATCATTAATTCCTCAGGATTAAGGTAAATGCTATTTAATTGTATTAACCATTCTTCCGGCTTAAGATTTTGCAGCCGCTTTTGTTTTTGTAGTCGGTTAAATGCCAGGTTTTTGGCAGTCGTATAAAAATATAGCAGAGGGGAGTCAATTGTAATAAGCTTTTCCCTCTTTTCCCAAACCCTGATAAAGATATCTGATACCAATTCCTCAGCTTCTTCATTCGATTTCAGGATTGCATACCCAAATTGCTTTAAACGACTATGCAGAAGGATGAATAAATCTTTATAAGCTGCATGATCATTTTGAAATGCAATTGCAGAAAGCAGTCTTTTTATTTCGTCATTTTCAGTCATATAGCAATCACTGTAAATCTAAGAATTCCTTAATATAAAATGGTCATTTACATTGGTTTTTTATATTTTTGCGCCTCGAACGAAAGTTCAGGATCCTTAGCTCTTCCGATAGTTATCGGAATGGTTATCCCGAATGTTTTCGGGACCGATTATATCGGGAGGGTCGAAGGATCGTTCGGAATAGTTCTTTTTTAATATAATGGATCCTTAGCTCAGTTGGTTAGAGCACCTGACTCATAATCAGGGGGTCGCAGGATCGTTCCCTGCAGGATCCACAAGGGGGTCGCCCCGGTTAGTACCGGGGCAGGAATTCACAAAAGCGGGACATTGTTCCGCTTTTTCATTATAAAAGGTTCTTTAACCTTTTGTTAACCGGGATGAAAATACATTTGTCCACTATTAAAACATTTATGAAGAAGATTTTAACGTTCGCCTTTTGTACCGCTTTGATTACTAATACGCTGATTGCACAGGATAAGCCGGTTGAAAAAAAGCCAAAAATTGATATGAGTAACCGGGCAAATGATCATTTTCTTGTTCAGTTTGGATACACAACCTGGTCAGGTAAGCCAGATAGCATTACTACAGGCGGTCTTTCGAAAAGCATCAATGCTTATTTCATGTTCGACTTTCCGTTTAAGACCAACCCTAAATTAAGTATGGCATTTGGCCCTGGTATAGCAACAGATCATATTTTGTTTACAAAAACAGGTGTAGGTATTAAAGACCTGACCCCAACAATGTATTTTACTAATCAGGCGGATACGAATCATTTCAAAAAAACCAAACTAGCTACTGCCTATCTGGAAGCTCCAATAGAATTCAGGTATTCGGCTGACCCTGAAACAGGAGATGGTTTCAAATTTGCAATTGGTGTTAAAGTAGGTACGTTAATCAATGCACATACAAGAAATACTAAATTCTCATCCAGAAGTAATACTGTCATTAATGATTATACGATGAAGGAAATCAGTAAAAGGTTCTTCAATAAAACCCGCCTTTCGGGTATGGCCAGAGTGGGTTACGGTCATTTTTCCCTTTTTGGAAGTTACCAGTTTACGACCTTACTTAAAGACGGATCGGGCCCTGAAGTAAGACCTTTTTCAATCGGTTTAACATTGAGTGGATTATAATTACTGACTTTAATAAATATTGTAGAAAGCGATTCGCCGTGGCGGATCGCTTTTGGTTTTTTATATACAAGCGTAACGAAAAACTATCTTTTATCTTTGCACAACCCCTGTCATAAGCGGGGGATTTTTTATAACTATGCTGGAGAATAAAAACAAAATACAAAACGACGAAAAAGCGGTGTTGGTGGGTGTGATCAATAAAGATCAAACCGAACAACAGGTGATGGAATACCTGGACGAACTGGCTTTTTTAGCAGAAACAGCCGGGGCCATTACGTTAAAGCGCTTTACGCAGAAATTAGCTCATCCTGATAGCAGAACATTTGTAGGAAAAGGAAAGCTGGAAGAAATAGGCGCTTATGTAAAAAGTAAAGACATACGAATCGTCATTTTTGATGATGAGCTAAGTGGTGCACAGATCAATAATATTGAAAAAGCGATCAATGTAAAAGTGATCGACCGCAGTGATCTGATCCTCGACATCTTTGCCAGCAGGGCACAGACAGCGCAGGCCAAAGCTCAGGTAGAGCTGGCGCAATACCAATATATTTTACCCCGGCTTCGTGGTATGTGGAAGCACCTTGAACGATTGGGAGGAGGTATTGGTACAAGAGGACCGGGTGAAACAGAAATTGAAACCGACCGTCGTATTGTAAGAGATAAAATTACCTTACTGAGAAAAAGATTAGCGACAATAGACAAGCAAGCTGCTACACAACGAAAAGACAGAGGAGAATTTATTCGTGTTGCTTTCGTGGGTTATACCAATGTTGGCAAATCCACCATCATGAATTTGCTGAGTAAAAGAGATGTGTTTGCAGAAAACAAATTATTTGCAACATTAGATACAACTACCAGCAAAGTTGTTTATGAAACCACTCCATTTTTATTAAGCGATACGGTTGGATTCATCAGAAAACTACCACATCATCTGGTGGAAAGCTTTAAAAGTACATTGGATGAAGTAAGAGAAGCTGATATTTTGTTACATGTAGTTGATATTTCGCATCCGGCTTACGAAGACCAGTTGGGAGTAGTAAATAAAACATTACAGGAATTGGGTTGCTTTGAAAAACCCACACTCACTATTTTCAATAAAATGGATCTGTACGAAAAACAAACTTTTGATGAATGGCTGGAACCTGGCACCAAAGAAGAAATATTACAGGACCTGAGAAACAGATGGAATAATGAAACCAATGGTAATGCTGTATTTGTTTCTGCTATTGAAAAAAAGAATATTGATGTATTAAGAAATACGATCCTCGCAAAAGTGAGAGAGTTATACAAGATCAGGTATCCTTATAAAACTGATTTTTTATATTAGTCTGATAAATGAGTGAAAAAAAATACAACTGGCATAAGATAGCCGATCATCTTACTGATCTCCAATTTTGCAGATAATAATATTGCTGCTGCTGATTTAAATGGTAAGAAGATATGCATTGCAAAATTTAAAGATGAAGTATTTGCTTTTGCCTGGAAATGTCCGCATGCCGGCGGGTTTTTAGCGGATGGATATATTGATGCATTAGGAAATATTGTTTGCCCATTGCATCGTTATAAATACAATATGCAGAATGGCCGTAATGTAAGTGGCGAAGGATATTACCTGAAACATTGGCCGGTAGAAGCCCGGGAAGATGGAATCTATGTTGGGATGGAATCAGAAGCCGGATTCTGGAATATTTTCAAATAAAATGATTGTTAATAGCTTGTTGAAAAGCTAAAAACCGCTATTTTTGCAGCCCCGAAAGGGAAAGGTATTCCTCCTTAGCTCAGTTGGTTAGAGCATCTGACTGTTAATCAGAGGGTCGTTGGTTCAAGTCCAACAGGGGGAGCCATAATAGACAGGAGGTCATTTTCGACCTCCTTTTTATTTTTACTATTCTCAAGAACCTTGCTGGCATTGAATAGTATTTCAATCGGAGGTGTAAATGGTCTGGTTGCAGTTTTCCAATTCTTCAAGCAAGTTTTCTTAAAGGTGTAACCAATTCAATTAAAGTTTTGAAACGTTTGCTTTAATTCTATCAAGTAATTCATCAAAATCAGGTTGCCCTTTATAATAGAGCTTGGCGGTTGCTTGATAACGATTTTTAAATTCATTCCTTAATTCATCAGAAGAAAGTAAGAAGGCTTCGTTTTCAGTTATTGGAATTTCAAGATCTTGCTTCGGAAATCGAATATTTTTATGAACTATATATTCAGGGGTACCAATAAAAGCCTGAACTTCTTTATTTCCTAGCAAACAATAGACATCATAATATTGCCGCATATAATTAGGCTTTGGCTTACCATCTACTTGCTCCTGTCTAAATTTTGTCGCTATAGTTTGTAGTTTTTCTACAAATGTATATCCAGGATTATAGCAAGCAATTTCATAAGCCATATTATTAATAATATTGATGGCCGTGATTCCTTTGGCTTTATCAAATGCCCATGAAGTCACTTGAAGTTTTGAATTTGGTGTAACAGTGTCAAATCCTGCTTCTAAGAGAATTCCCTCTTTTACACCTTCAATACTTGTTGTTTTACTTTCATATTTCAGACGTATACCTCCACTTCTATAGTTTTTAGGATCATCAAAAACTTTATCTCTTTCAATTGAAACTATCCCATCTATTTTAATTGAATCTGCAAGCCAGTCATAAAATTGCATTCTTGATTCAACATTAGCCTTCTTATTGTTATTAGGATCTTCATCTATATTGAAATCCACTGGTGGCTTAATATGTATATCTATATCCTCAGAAAATCTGTCTATTATTTTATATCCTTTTGATAAAGAAGTTCCTCCCTTTAATTCAAACTCGAACCCCTGTTTTTTAAGGCCATACAAAACTTGCATTATCCAGTAATCTTTCTCGATAAGCCCAGCTACTATTTTAGTTTCTTCTTCTAATATTCTTAGTAGGTCTTTGAAATCTTTATGATTGTGGAGATAGTCTTTTGGCATTTAACAGTTTTAAACATGATAAAACTTTTGGAATATTTTTTTTGCTTTTACATTCCCATAATTTGAAACAGCCGATTCCAGTTTTTTTATATTTATATCCTTAACCAGATCAATTACATTACTCAACACCTTGGTAGAATCTTCAGCAAGAGAGTCTAAATTGTTAACTAAATCAACCATTAAAAATTCACGAGAAATTTTTTTAGGGAATCGAGGTTTTAATCGAAAATTAAATACCCTTCCCCCCAACTCAAATTCACCATGTCGCTTATGGTTATAAACAACTCTTTCGTTATATAGTTGAGTTGTACCTACTCCTAAACTATTATATGCATTTGGAGAAGTCAATAGAAAATTCTCGTCCTTTAAGAAACTTCGCACAAGTACATTCTCGTCTGGAGGAGTTTTTCCAAAAACAGTTTCTTTTGGGTAATAATACATTCCCTGAGATAATTTTTGAAATGTTCCATCCTGCACAAGCATATCGAGGTGTCTATCAACTGCATTTGACCATTTAGTCAAATCGGTTCTTCGATACACTTCCCCTCGTTTCAGATGTTTCTTTAAATGATCTAATCTTGACATAATATTTAATTCTGTTACAAATGTACAAAATTTAAACGTAAAATGCATGAATATTCATTTAAAATTCATGCAATACTAAAATTAATTACACTTATAAATAGCTGATTATTAGCTTCTAAATCAAATACTAACAAAATACTGCTTAATAACTTAAATTATGTTATCGTGCAAAGACGAAAATTAAGATTTTAATCTAACTTGACGGAAATGTATTATTAATCAAGTTTTACTATGAGTAAATTGACTGTTTCAAGGAAAGAATTGTATGACCAAGTTTGGTCAGAACCACTTACAGTTGTTGCAAAAAAATATCAGACTACTGATTACGCCTTAAGGATCGTTTGTAAAAAGTTTAAAATCCCTCTTCCAAAATCAGGTCATTGGATGAAAATCCAGTTTGGAAAACCTGTGCATGTTGATATACTTGATGAGAATTATTACGGTCCAAATGATGTATCACTTGCTGAGACTCCAACCTGGGAAAATATAATCACTTTATTAGTAAAACAATCTCCGCTAGACGTATTAAAAACTGAGATTGAAAATGACAAGAAAGTCTCTTTGATTGTTCCTGATCGTCTAACCAAACCAGATAAATTGATTGAGTCATTAAAAAATGAACTTGAAAATAAAACGGGGTATAGCTCAGACGGTAATAGAATTAAAGCATGGGATCAGTTGAGTGTACTCGTCACTAAAGCGAATGTAGGACGGGCACTAAGGTTTATGGATACATTTATCAAGGCAATCAGGGCGAGGGGTCATGATATTGAGGTTAGAAATCGTGAAACTAATGTTTTGATTTACTCTGAGAAAATTCAAATTAGCTGTAGAGAGAAAGCAAAACGGATCGTTATGACTGATCGATCTTACAGTTATACTGAACTTAAGTCTACAGGTCTCCTTAGTTTTAATATTGAAGGTTTTTATACTAGGGAATGGAAGGATGGGAAAGGAAAGTTGGAAGACCAACTATCAGGTATTCTGGCGAAATTAGAGTTGGAAGGAAAAAGAAAACGGGAAGAAACCATAGAACGGGAAAAAAGGTGGGCAGAAGAAGACAGAAAGAGGAAAATTATTGAAGACATACAAAAGGCTAAGGAAAAACAATTGGAGGATTTCAAAACACTTATCAAGAATTCCTGGAAACACAAGGAGGTTGTAATGATACGGGAATATATAGCCGCTGTAGAGGAGAAAGCGAAAGGTTTTGGAGAACTAACTGAGGAATTAAGGAATTGGATCCAATGGGCGGAAAACAAAACCGATTGGTATGACCCATTTATCAATCAATCTGACCCAGATCTTGAGGATGTTGATAAGGATACCATGACATTTAAAAAGGAATATTATTCTCTATAAACTTTATTTTCTTCAAATAAACGTTAGCATAATCGTGAGCCTATTATCATAACAATCAATAAGTTAATAATAAATTTAGATAGCCAAAGCAACATTAACTGGTTGCAACTTTCGTCAGTAAGGGGAGCAGTAAAAAGGTTTCAACGCAAAAACGTTGAAACCTTTTTTATTGTACAATTATTTATTCGAATATCTTAAATTACTTCCTGACCTCAATTATTTTTCAAGCTTTTCTATTCTTTTTGATAACGATTCTAACATCGACTTAAGTTCATTGATCTCCTTTTGTTGATCTTGAATAGATTTGATAAGTACTGGAATCAGATCAGAATAATAAACGCCCAGTATCTTCATCTTTTACCATTCTGCTTTCACCTGTTTCACCTTCCTGCAATTCATTTGTCACCACAACTTCGGGTATCACTGCTCATCAGATCCTGTGCAATAAGACCAAGCTTTGACTGAATTTTGCTTACTGTTTTTCCACTCATAACTTACAGGTTTTAGTTTCATTAAGTCATTTATTCCGTAATTGATCGGTTGTATATTTTTTTTATCCCTCATAGTCGGATGTGTTAATGGTGCCATTTGTAGCATATACATCGTACTCCAACGATACGTTGCATTTCCTAAGTCGTTTACATTGTTTGGGTAGGCAGAATATCGCCATTAGACCTGCAATTTCACAGGACTCCGCCATCTGAAAATACTTCAATGCTTGCAATACGAACTCTTCCGCTTATACATTGCAATGCTCAAACGGAATGGTTGTTCCTATTCCTACATTCTCCGTCTTTTTGAACTGTTATAGCATTTGATCTTGTTGAAGGGCCGGTGCCATTACCGATTTCAAAAATCGGATCATTCGCAGTTACCCAGACTGTAGCATTGCCACCACCTACATTATATCTGCCAACCGCCATCGAAGAATAGGATTGTGCCCTTACTGCATTACCCATAGCAGTAGAATAAATTGCCTGCGCTTCAGCTAAAATAACCCAGCGCAGAAGGAATAATTCGCTTCTGCATCTGTACTATACCCCAGCGCCGTACTGCCCAATGCAAGGGCATCGGTATTAAAACCCATTGCTGTTGAATATTGACCATCAGCATTAGTGAAAAAACCTGATGCAAAGGCATAACTATTTGATGCCTCAGTATCCCGGCCCATGGCAGTAGCGCCAAAGCCCTGTGCACGGGTATTATAACCCGAAGCAAATGAATATAACCCAATGCTATCACGGTTCCAGTATGTACTGGCTGCACCTGTAGCAACTGTACCTACTCTGAATGCATGCAGGTCAGGTAAAAACATTAATTTATCTCCATTCCCCAATGTATCTATACCAAACAAAACACGGCGGCCATTCCCAACATGAAAAGGCACTTTTGGTGAAATCCCTACACCAATACCCACTTCTCCATCACCAGTTATGGTCATTACATCTCCTCCTGTTCCGTTCCAGAAATTGAGTCGATCATTTCTATGGTTAGAGGCAATATATGCAGCAATTGTCCAGTAATTGGTTCCATTATTATTATCAAAATTTATCCGGCTGTAATCATTGCCATTTTCATGCAGCAAAATATGAGGAGTAGAAAGATTACTGTTATCTCTTATTTCCAAAGAGGCAGTAGGTGTAGTAGTACCAATTCCCACTTTACCTGTTTGTGCAAAAATGCTTATTCCAGAACAAAATAGAATTGCTGAAAGCAAATAAATGCTGAAAGCAGAATTTAGTTTTAATCCTTTCATCTTTTTAAAATTTTAAGATTAATAAAAAAATTACTCGGCCTTACAATTGGATCTATTAGATTTTATAGTTGGTTAGTAAGCTGTAAAATCGAAATGATTAATAGTATATTATATCAGCAAAATGAATTTCAAAAATTGATTGAACTAATCCTTAGGTATTTTGAAGTTACTCCATTTGAATCTAGCAGACAATACCCCATTTGTAGTATTTTCAGAATATTATTTCGAATTCTTATTAAGTATTTAAAAAACAGTGCTTTACTTATTATGATTTATTTTGCATACAACAGAAAAAATAATTTATTCTTTTAATTTATAAAAAAAACTGTTTAAATAAATTTTTATTATAAATAATAAAAATAGTTTTCCAAATTATACTACCTTTCTTATTCTCGTTACTAACTCCTGTCGCATAATTAAGTCCTTTCGATTTCGTAAACTAAACCTACAATTATGAAAAGACTACTTCTGTTTGCAATCGCCATTTCATTGGCTGGCTTAGTAAAAGCTCAACTTATAACAGTTACATCGGGTAATGATCTGTACATTAAAAGCGGAACCGTATTTCATGCTGATGGCCTTACAATAATTCCGTCATCAGATTTTACAATCAGTGATAACACGTTGAATAAACTCTCAACAGTCGCTCATACATCTCCCAATACTTATATTTCAAGAGTATATCAATTCAGTAATAACACCAACCTTTTCAATGGTGCTGTACAGATCAACTATAATGATGGAGCAGAACTAAACGGAATTTCAGAAAATCAACTTACACTCAGTGTACACAATGGAACCACCTGGAGGGTGTTAGCGCCTTTTAGCAGAGACGCCACAAATAATTTTGTGCTGACAAACAATGTATCCTCCATATTAAACGAATTAACGCTTATCGGTAGCCAATTATCGCCACTACCCCTTACCTGGTTATCCTTTACGGCAACTAAACAAAATCAAACAGCTTTATTAAATTGGACCACCTCTCAGGAAATAAATACAAGAGACTTTACTGTGCAACATAGTGTTGATGGGGCCGCCTGGGCAAATATCGGACTGTTGTCAGCCGCTGGAACCAGCACCACAAATGCTGATTATAGTTATCTGCATACTAACCCTATACAAGGTCTTAACTATTATCGTATTCTTCAATCTGATATGGATAACCGGAGTAGCTACAGCGAAACAAGGGTCTTAAAGTTTACAAATGAAAATGCTCCATTTACAATTATCGGCAATCTTGTTACCAATGCTATTAATTTGCAGGTACACATGAATACTGATCTTTCAATTTATGCTGCTGATGGAAAATTGATTTGGAGAGAATTCGTTAATACCGGTACAAAAACAATAGATGTAAGCTGGTATGCAAAAGGAATTTATTTCATGGTAGCAAATGGAATTACACAAAAAATAGTAATACAATAGAAATATTCAAGCTTTACAATTGAAAAGCGATCCGAATAGGAAAGTAGTCTGTCAATCTTTGAATTACACTATCTGATAGGCTAATTCTATTCACTTATTACCCAACAAAATAAGCGATCAGCATCGAAACAACGCCAACCAGCAAACCACCATACACTTCTTTTGCAGTATGATCAGAAACAATAAACCGGGATGTAAGAACGAGACCAGTGACGAACAGCACAATAGAAATATAAACACCAAAATTGAGTGGCTGCGAAAAAGCAAGCAGTAAAATAAAAGTCAGCATTACACCCATAGAGATGGCATGCAAACTCACTTTCATAATAATATTCGCCATCAGTGCCAAACTAACGGAGATCCATATCGCCAATGTCAGTTGCACCGCCGCTGTTGGATAGTCTGGCAGGTTTCTCCATACATACCATATCCAGAAATACCAAACTCCACAGGCCACTAATGGAATGATACGGTCTTTTTGTGTAGCCAGTTGAAAGGTTGTTATAAATTTCAACGCTTTTAATAACAGTACTGTTATGATCGGAAAAAAAGTATACATCACAAATGCCATGATCACTGTTCTTGTTTTATCCATCGGTTGAAAACCAGCAAATAAATTAGGGTGGATATACACAATAAAGAATACGATATAGACAGGCACAAAGGCCGGATGAAAAATATACGAGAAAATATTTGCAAATATCCTCGCTATCATTGGCTGTTCAGGTTTAGCTTCCTTTTCCTCAGGCTGCAACTGATCCGGTCCATCAAACATCATAGTTGAACTCATAATTAAGGGTGATTATTGCAAAGTAAAGGAATCCTGCAAAAGAAGACCATTTTACTATCTTTAGAACAGTAAATCCAAGTATCCGTTTATTTGAACCTGAAATTATCCTCATCAAATAATTATTAATGAAAAAAATATTTTTTGCCTTTTTGCTGGTTTTCATATTTCAGCAGGGCCATACCCAGCAGTCCAATAAAGCTAAAATGCAAGAGATGTACGATGCTATCAAAGCAGCTGGCATCCGGCATCCGGACTTTGTAATGGCGCAATGTATACAGGAAACGGGTTGGTTGAATTGTAAAAGATGTTGTCTTCGCTATCATAATCTTTTTGGCTTTTATCTTAAAGGAAACAAATGCAAAAAATTTGAATCAGATGAAGAATGCATCGAGTATTACAAAAAATGGCAGGACAAACGTTATGATAAGTGGCGAAAGAAAAATCCGAAAGCAGACTATTATCACTTCCTGAAAAGCGTGGGGTATGCTACTGGTGATAAATACACAAAAGAATTAAAACCAAAAGTAGCCTGGGTAAAAAAGAACCTTACGTTATAGTTTGTGTTCTATGGTTTTGCCTTCGGACTTCCCGGGTTCATCAGCCCCTTTATATTACTGATGTGAAACGGTGTATGTGCAGCAAAAATATTATTCAGGAAAAAAAGTTCATTAATTCCTTCTGCTTTTAGCATAGCAATAAAATCACCGCTGTAATACCGTGAATCTACCACGATTACTTTTTCATAATTATTTGTAAGAAAAGGAGCAAAGGCATTTCCATAGGATTCTTTTACCAATGCAATCCTTCTGCCATTCTTATGTTGGGTTTCCATTTTACAGATAGGCAGATCACCTTGCAGAAAAACGGAATAACTGTTGGCACCACTTACCTGCTCTGCATACATTTTTGATTTACCCCAATAACTAAGCGACTTACTGGTGCCGATATAAAAGTTGACGGAGTCAGGAAACAAATAATAACGAACTGAATCAGGATTGTTTCTTAAAACAGCAGATTTTGTAAGCCGGTAAAATAAACCAAGAAACCCTGGTTTTACTTTTGATGGAATCGAATCTAATGAAATGGGTGTATGGCCAGCTGCAGCACAAAAACTACGATAGGCATAATAGGCACCAAGACTAGTCCAGTGATGATCGGTATTAAAATAAATATATTCCGTCCGATGTTTTCTTATTTCATCTACCGGATTTATTTTAATGATCTCAGGGTCTTCCGCATTGAATACAGCATTGATCGCCTCTTTGGCTGGCTTTGCTTTATCCTTATACGGTTCTGTGATCTCAAATTCAAAACCATTGGGGATAATAAGATTATAGATTGTAAGACCGGGTATCTTCAGGCGGCTATACATATTTATTGTTTCCGCATATTTTCTTCCCATTCCTTCACCCCCGCTAAAAAGTTCAAACCCCCTGTTCTTAAAAATAAAAACAGCTCCCTTTCTTATACCTACTTGTCCGTCATCAGGTAAAATTCTCTCGGGAATAATTACTGAATCTTTCTTTACAGCTTCGTTTACTACTGTATCAGCACCCTCATTTTTTTTTATAGCCGGCGTTGAATTATTACAGGATCCTAATACAATAAATACAGATAGTGTTGGAAGTAAAAAGCAACGTCTCATCCGGAATATTTATTTCTTTAACCCCTTTATTTTGTCAATATGAAAAGGAGTATGTGCTGCAAAAATATTGTTGATGAACAATAATTCATTGATGCCCTCTGCTTTCAGCATGCCCATAAAATCGCCGGTATAATACCGCTGATCTACCACCACTACTTTTTCATAATTATTAATAAGATACGGCGCAAAGGCATTCCCATATGATTCTTTTACGATGGCGATCTTTCTGCCATTTGTATGTTGTGTTTCCATTTTAACAATGGGCAGATCGCCTTGTAAAAAAACAGAGTAACTATTGGAACCACTGGCACCTTCTCCATACATTTTTGATTTGGCCCAATAGGAAATACTCTTGCTGCTGCCGACATAAAAAACTAACGAGTCCGGAAATAAATAATACCGTACCGAATCCGGGTTACTTTGCAATCCTTTGTCTCTCGTTAGCCGATACAAAGAACCAAGGAAGGAAGATTTGGTTTTAGAAGGGATCGTATCTAACGATACAGGTGTCAAGCCCGGCAGTTTTACAAAATGCCCGGTAAGCATAATAAGCGCCAAGGCTTGTCCAGTGGTGATCGGTATTAAAATAAATATACTCGGAGCGATGTTTTCTTAGTTCATCAATAGCCCACACTTTTTTAATATTACTATCCAGCGCATCATAGATATTTTCAATGGCCGGCCGGTTCGGCTTTTGAAGTTTGGCATATTTTTCAGTGATCTCAAACTCCAATGCCACTGGTATGATCAGGTTATAAATCTGTACACCGGGCAGTAACTTATTGTAGGCGTTTATCATATTCGCATATGATTTTCCCATGGCCGGTCCGCCACCAAACATTTCAAATGCCCTGTTCTTAAAAACAAACACTCTTTTCTTTACTTCCCCTAAAGCACCATCATCCGGTAATGGACCATCCGTTATTACTTCTTCCTTCTTTGTGGTATCAGCAGTCTTTTCATTTGCTTCTGCATCGTTAGTTGGTTCATACATTTTTATTTCGCTACTCTGAAAACCTATCGCCTGCCGAAACTCACCTGATACATTGATCCATTTATTTCTCAATGGAAAATTATCTGAATAATACAGATCAAGCTGACGAAAATACTCCCCGCTCCACAAAAGACTATCTGAATAGTTGGGCAAAGGAGTCAATTTTCGATTTTCTAATTCAGATACCGATTCTTTTTTAGGAGTTAGCGATGCAATGCCACCTATTGTCAGTAACCCAACAAAAAGTAACACATTCAACACCTGCATACTTTGTCCTTTATTTTTCTCACGCATAATACTCCTGTTTACCGGTTTAAAACCGGAAATAAATAAACGGGTTATAACTTTTCCCGACTAACTGTGCCACACATATAAAAAGAAAAAAGAGATTTAACCCAATAGAGGCCACCTGAAAAAATGCAGGCTTTTTTAATCTGTTCTCAATACGTGTCATGCACTTTATGATATACCGGCATACACAACACCACCGCAACTACTAACCAGAATAAATTACTGGTAATATCATTGGTCAGTTCCATATTCCATGCATTGGCGGCACCAAAAGAAAATAATTTTTCAACGTAAGCACCAAGCTTTGCGGTATCTGTAAAATAAAATATGACCCAACCCGGTATAATAATGATCAACGCATAAATATGTGAAATGAATTTTGGCAGCCGGTTTAAAAATTTAAGCAGGAATGCTTTTTCCAAAGCAATGAAAACAAAAAAGTATAAGCCCCAGAAAATAAAATTCCAGCTGGCACCATGCCACATACCGGTGAGAAACCAGACGATGAACAAATTCAGGTAAACCCGTTTTCGGTTACCACCCAGCGGGATATATAAATAGTCTTTAAAAAATGTCCCAAGAGAGATATGCCATCGTCGCCAGAAGTCGGTAATAGAAGTGGCGGTATAGGGATATTTGAAATTTTCATGGTAATGAAAACCAAACATCCAGCCCAAACCGATGGCCATATCCGAATAACCGGAAAAGTCAAAATAGATCTGAATGGCAAACATCAATAGCCCAAACCAGGCTGCACCGGTACTTAAGCCACCGATATCGGCATCCATATATTTTGCTACCAGCTCAGCAGCAATATTCGCTATCACTACTTTTTTAAATAACCCGATACAAAAACGGGTAACCCCTTTGCTGATATCACTTAGTTTTTCTTTCCGGTTATCAATTTCATCTGCAATATGAGCATACCGTACGATCGGGCCTGCCACCAACTGATGAAATAGCGATACAAACATCAGGAACTTTGGAAAAGATTTTTGCGCTTTTACATCGCCTCTGTACACATCTACTACATAAGAAATGGTTTGAAATGTATAAAAAGAAATACCGATCGGCAATCCATAACCGGGGGATGTAAAGGATGTGCCGAAAATGGAGTTTACATTCTCAACGATAAAAACGTCGTACTTAAAAGTTATAAGTAATCCAAGATTAAAGACAAGTGTAGATACAATTCCCAGTTTTGCCCACCTGGTCCCTCTGTATTTTTCAATCCATAATGCATTAATATAATCGATCAATGCAGAAAAAATCATTAATGTGATCCAGATGGGCTCACCCCAGCTATAAAAAGCAAGGGAAAAAACGATCAGCACCCAGTTTCTCCAGGTTGCATTTTTTGAGCTGTAATACAGCAAAAGATTCAGCGGAAGGAACAGGAAAAGGAAGATCAGGCTTGCGAATACCATAATAGGAATTGGTCTTATTTAGCACCGTAAAATACTACTTTACACATTGAATCAAAATGAATTAGCAGCTTTTTTTCGAAATCTTATCTATTTTTTACTATAACGTAAAATGCTAAGCAATAAGTACCTTTACCACCTAAAAAAATATTCATGCAATTAACAGCAAAACTGGTACAACTTCTTCCCTTACAAACAGGCACCGGAAAAAACGGCGAGTGGAAAAAACAGGACATTATCGTAGAAACAGAAGGCCAATTCCCTAAAAAAGTTTGTATCTCAATCTGGGGTGATAAAATAAAAACGGATGTTTTGCAAATAGGCGCACAACTGAATATCTCTTTTGATGTAGAAAGCCGGGAATACAACAGCCGCTGGTACACCGATGTAAAAGCTTGGAAGATAGAACCGGCAAATGGTGCTACGATTGATAAAGCGGCCAGATGATCAGGTATATTTTGATGAAGGCCATCCCGATAGCTTTCGGGAGGAAGAGAAGGACGATCTCCCATTTTAAAGATCTTACAATTCTTTTCTGAGTCTCGCTACTGATATATTCAGTTGCTCCCTGTATTTGGCAACGGTACGGCGGGCAATATTGTAACCTTTTTCCTGTAACAGTTCTGTCAGCGCTTCATCACTCAAGGGTTTTTTCTTGTCTTCTTCTTCAATCAGGTCGCTAAGGATCTTTTTTACTTCACGGGTAGAAACCTCTTCGCCGCTATCTGTACTTAAGGATTCACTGAAGAAAAATTTCAGCCGGTATGTGCCAAATTCTGTTTGCACAAACTTGCTGTTAGCCACACGGCTTACCGTCGATATGTCAAGATTTGTTTTTTCCGCAATGTCTTTCAGGATCATCGGTTTCAATTCCGTTTCATCACCGGTTAAAAAGAAATTATACTGATGCTCCATGATCGCATTCATGGTACTTAACAATGTATGTTGTCTTTGTTTGATGGCATCAATGAACCATTTGGCTGAATCGATTTTCTGCTTGATGAAAATGACCGCTTCTTTTTGTCGTTTATCTTTTTTGGCACCCCTGTCATAGGCTTTCAACATGTCTCTGTAACCCTCACTGATGCGAAGTTCCGGCGCATTACGGTTGTTTAGTGTTAGCTCCAGTTTGCCTGCATTGTTCATAATGAAAAAGTCAGGTACTACATAACTCTGACCCTTATTCGTTTCACCTACATTCCCTCCCGGCTTAGGGTTCAAACGGATGATCTGCTGAATGACTTCCCGCAATTCGTCATCATCGATATCAAGCCCCTTTTGTATTTTTTCGTAATGCTTTTTGGTAAACTCATCGAAGTATTTGGTCAATGCTTTGATGGCCAGATTAACAGGTTTACTTTCCTCATCCGATTCAAGTAATTCAATTTTCTTTCGCTTTAATTGTATCAGCAAACATTCCTGCAGATCTCTTGCACCAACTCCCGGTGGTTCAAACTGTTGAATCCGGTTGATCAGCTCTTCCACTTCAGCTAAATTGGTTATTACATTCTGGCGAAAAGCAAGGTCATCAACAATGGCGGCCGTTTCTCTGCGTAAATAACCATCCTCATCTATACTTCCCACGATCTGTCCGGCAATCACTTTTTCTTTATCGGTTAATTTCAGCATCCCCAGTTGCGTAATAAGCGTTTCATAAAAACTGGTTTCTTTTTTAAAAGGCAACTGGCGGCCATCATCTTCTTCGGGATAATTTTCATCCCGTAATTTATAATCTCCAATTTCATCATCTCCTTCAGATACATATTCGCTAACATCAATATTTTCGTACTCATCTTCACTGCCATCGGGTTCTTGATATTCTTCTTCCAGCTTCAGCAAATTCATCTTTTATCTCTTCTGCACCTTCATCCATCTTATCCTCATCCAGTTCAAGCGCAGGGTTTTCTTCCATCTCTTCTTTGATCCGGGTTTCCAGATTAGCCGTAGGGACCTGTAGCAGTTTCATGAGTTGAATCTGCTGAGGCGATAATTTTTGCAGCATTTTCTGCTGAAAGCTTTGACTCAGAGCCATAGGTTCTATCGATAATTTTAGGGCTGGGTTCTTTTTTTAAAAATCCGGCCTTACATCAAAAATAATGCCGTAAATTTAAGTACAAATTAAAGAAGAATGACGCAACGACCTTTTCATTTTCTTGTTGTGTTCCTGTTAATGTTTCTTCACAATTATATTTGCTGTTTTTTGTAGCTTTATAAATGCCTGTTGTACTCTTCGTTAACGGTTTCAGATTTTTCTTTTTTAGTAATGAAAATGACGAACCAGTACACATTCATGTTGAAAAAGGAGATGGGGCTGCTAAATTTTGGCTTACCCCGACAGCCTTAGAATACAATTTTGGATTTTCTTCAAGAGAACTAAGGCAGATAAAAGAATTGATTGATAATAATCGTTTACTTTTTATTCAAAAATGGAATGAGTACTTTACTAAATAATTCTGTTTCAGTGCTTGCAAAAAATGTTTCTTTTACAGAAAGTATGCTTTGTGTGGAATTGATGGATGGCCGAATCATAAACACTCCCCTGGTCTGGTTTTCCAAATTAGCAAATGCTTCAATTGACCAATTAAATAACTGGCGACTGATTGGACGAGGGGTAGGTATTCATTGGGAGGATCTAGATGAAGACATTTCTGTAGCAGGTCTTTTAAAATAAAACAGCATGGTACTAAGACCTTTTCGTTTTCTTGTTGTGTTCCTGTTAATGTTTTCGGGAGAAATTTTGGGGCAGGATACTTATGTCCCCAGGAAATTTGTTAAAACTTCCAGTAAGGCTGAAATCGGTGCCGAACGATTTCAAACAAAATTCAAGAAATGTAATTTTTGCAGGTGTACAGGATTGCCTTGGACTGATTAGGTGCAAACCAAATTGCAATCTAAAATTTTCCCTGAGGGATTTTGTTTCAACAAAATGACGTTATGATGACCGAACTTGGAATTTTTTGTAAAAAGGAATTGCAATTGGAAAGAACTAACAACTATTCCAATTCGTTTCCGCCTTGGCTCTTTAGATTATGTAAACTGGATGGAAGGGAAACCCAATGCAATTAAGCCTAATTAATTAGAAACTGGTTGTTCTGTTAATACCTTCTCTATCACCTTCACCATTTTCTCTCCTTTCTCCTTTATCTGTTCTTCTGTCCACAATAAACTGATGGCAGTAGAAATACAACGGCTCATTACTGCATCACTGGCAGAAAAATCTTTATTGGCTTGTTCCATCACCCTTGCTTTTAACTCAGGATGTAATGCATTTAATGTAGTAGAATTTTTAAGATGATCCCATTTACGGATATAATGCCAGTTGTTGTCGTACCAATAAAAATTACCGGGTAGAATGCCTTCTGCTTTCATTTCATTTACCACAGCTTGTGTAATTTCTTTGGTTGGTAAGAACCAGCTTACAAAACTGCAACTGTCCCCAACAGGATCGGGTACATGCCGGAAGGAAACACCCGGAACCTGTGCCAATATATTTTTCAGCAGACCATGATTCTTTTTCTGAATGGCTAGAAACTCATCCACTCTTTTTATTTGCGCCAAACCAACAGCAGCATGTAATTCTGAAATCCGATAATTATATCCAATAAACGGATGAAGGTCAGCTCCACGGTCGGCACCTTTATGATCATGCCCATGATCGGTATAGCCATCACATTTTTCGTACAAATCTTTATTGTTCATCATCACCACACCACCTTCGGCACAGGTCATTGTTTTTACAAAGTCGAAGGAAAAAGTTCCTGCATCACCAATCGTTCCCAGCTGTTTTCCTTTATAAGTGCCGCCGATACTCTGGCAGGCATCTTCCAGTAAGATCAATTTATGTTCTTTGCAAATGGCGAGCAATGCATCCATATCTGCCATGCTGCCGCACATATGCACCGGCATTACTGCTTTTGTTTTTGAAGTAATGGCTTTGCGTACAGCATCCGGAGCCAGGGTCAGTGTTTCATCTATATCAACCAATACCGGCACAGCACCAACACTTAAGTATCGCTTCAAAGCTGGCTACGAATGTAAAAGAGGGACAGATCACTTCATCACCATAACCAATGCCCAGTGCACTCATCGCTGTTGTTAATGCAGCTGTACCGCTGGAAGTCAGTTGTGCATATTCGCATCCAAATCTTTTGCAGATCGCTTCTTCCAGTTCTTTGCTTTTCCAGATCCCTTTTCTCGGCCCGTCAAATCCATAGCGCATCAGGATACCTGTTTCCAGTACATCATTTACTTCTTTTCTTTCTTTATCGCTCCAGAGTTCAAAACCAGGCATGTTTATTTAATTAAAAATGAATAATTAAGAATTAATAATTGCCTGCTGATAAAAATATACTGCAGGTTTCGCAAAGGTAAAACATGGGGAGGAAAAGATGGTTTTAGAACTTTTTATGAATACGCTATAGAATTCCTTGAGTTTTAAACTGTAATTTGAAGTGTAAACCATTTTATGAGAAAAATTTTAATTCTTTTTCTACTCTCCTTTTCTTTTGTTGTTACTGCTCAAACAAAAATTGGATTTAGAGGAGGAATGAACTTCAGCAATTTTATCTACTACCCTCAATATAGTGGTGATAATAAAGGTACCGGCACTTTACTAACAAGAATAAATGCAGGGTTGCAGTTAGAAATCCCTTTGAACGATAATGACAACTGGTTTATTTATACCTTGCCTTATTATTCAGGAAAAGGGAATAGGGTCAGAGTCAAACGCCCCATACAGCCATTTGACACAATGGTAACCAAATTGAATTATCTGGATTTGCCGATTAACATCGGATATAAATTTAATGAAGGGGGTACAAATAGATTAATGATTGGTGCAGGGATATTTACAGCTTATGGATTTAAAGGAAAACACATTACGCATATGAGTTCTCAGCTGACTAAAATAAATCTCCATAGAAAAGATAGCTGGTATAAAAGGATCGATCTGGGTTTTAATATTATGGCTGCATATGAAATAACTAACCGATATGGAATCAGAATAGATTACTCAAGAAGCATATTTGATATATCAAGACATCAATGGAAAGAAACCAATAATACATTTGGCTTCTCCCTCTTCTGGTACTTAAAAAACAAAAAGGAACCCTCCGAATAGTTTTTACGGTTTATAAAAACCCCATTTCCCTCCCGGCTGTACCAGAATAGCGATCTCACTCAAGTCACTTTCATTATTATTTTTTCCAACTGCCGTTATCAGGTATCGGTAAGAATAGTTTTTGGAAGAAAGCGATTCTTTTAACACAAAGCCTTCCGGTTTAACAACAAACTGAGAAATATATTCAGGTATATTACCAAAGGTTTCCTGATCAGAATTAGCCGCATATTGATAGACGACATAGTATTTTATTTCTACCAGATTTCTTGGATCTGGCTTTACCGTCAGCTGAATGATGGAATCACCGGAAATGGATCTTTCTACAATTGGCGGCCATGGTTTTTCTTTATCGATCCAGCGCATCGGAGGTAACAGTGCCGGGTATTTATAATAGGTATTCTGCAAACTGTCATTCCAGCCATTGGGATTTCTATCAAAGGATTTGCTGCTGAAATAAATACTGCCCTGTACATTCGGATAGCGACGTAATAATTTTATCTGGCTGGGAAGTTCCCGGGGATCATTCCAATCTTTTTCTTTGGCGCTGGCCCGGTAAATACCATGCCCAATATAAACATGACGGCCATAACTGTTGCGACTCCACCAGTCAAGCATTTTTGCATAATCCACTTTTGGATGCCCGATATGAAAATATAATTGTGGTGTTACATAATCGATCCATCTTTTTTGTAACCACAATAAAATATCAGCATAGAGATCATCATAATTGGTTTGCCCACCCTGGCTATCACTGCCTCTTTCGGGGTCTTTGTCTTTATTGCGCCATACACTGAAAGGCGAAATACCAAACCGGCAAAGTCGTTTTTCTCTTTTTATAGCGATACTGATCGCTTCAATGATTGAATCGGTATTGCTGCGGCGCCAGTCGTCTTTATTTAATTTGGTACCTGATCTTTTATAGGATGCTTCATCGGGAAATTCTTTTCCCGGAATACGATAGGGATAAAAATAATCATCCATATGAATGGCATCCACATCATATCGCTTTACAATATCCCGCACAACATCCACCACAAATTTTTGTCCTTCCTTATTACCCGGTTCAAAATATTTTTTGTCGCCATAATTAACAAACCACTCCGGATGAATACGGGTAATATGATTGGCAGCAACAGATGATGTATTAATATTGAAAACAGCCCGGTAGGGGTTTAACCAGGCATGAAACTCCATTCCCCTTTTATGTGTTTCCTCAATCATAAACTGAAGCGGATCATAATAAGGAGTGGGAGGTTTCCCTTGTGTACCTGTCAGCCATTGGCTCCAGGGCTCCAGGGCAGAGGGATAAAAAGCATCCGATGCAGGTCTCACCTGAACGATCATCGCATTCATGCCATTCTTCTGGTGTTTATCAAGGAGTTTGATATATTCAGCCTTTTGCTTCTCACTATCCCACACACCATGTGTAGGCCAGTCAATATTATCAACCGTAGCGATCCATACGCCACGAAATTCATATTTAGGTTGAGCGGATAAAGTCTGGAATAAAAATAATAGAGGGACTAATCGGAGCAAATTCTTCTTCATATTTTCGGATTCGGTGAGCTTTAATATTGGACTACTAGTTAAACGGCGTAAAAATACATCATTCACCGTTATCCCGAATCTTATCCAGCAGATCACTTAAAACATTAGCATCTTTTTCTGATAGTTTGCCAAGTACTGCATCTATTTCATCTTGCTTTGCATCTAATCGTTCCAGCATCTTTCTCCCTTTATCTGTAATGATCACATCTACCAGCCGGCGATCATTTTTACAGGTTATTTTTTTTACTAATCCTTTTGCAATCAAACGATCCACAATTCTGCTTGTATCGCTCATCTTTTCGAGCATCCGTTCCCGTATTTGTAATGTAGAGAGCGGCTGCGGAAAACTTCCCCTGAGTATTCTTAATATATTAAACTGCTGCGGTGTAATATCTTCAGCATCAAAAATAATTTTTGTTTTATCCCGCATCCATGAATAAGTATAAAGCAAATTGATTGCTGCCTTCTGATGAGGGTTGCGGAATTTGTTCTGCTGTATGTCTTCTTCAATTCCCATAATGTAGTAAAAATAAAAAAGTTTCAGACTAAGCCATCGCTTCACCCGAAACTTTTTGAATGAATTGCTAAATTGACGTTCTTAATTGTTATAATAGAACTTTTCTTCTACTATTTTACCGTTTTTCCAACGCTGTACCGCCAATTGCGTATAGTTGCGGGTACCATAATCTTTATGAGTATAATCCATCCACCATTCTGTAACGGCCAGATCATCACTTAAAATGGTATTAACCACTTTGGCGCCACGGAATGCTGTTAACCCGTTTACAAAAGCTTCTTCATACTGACGGTTTACTGCTTTCCCTACCCGGGCCGGATAATCATTATCCTGCATTACTACTTCATCATCATAAAATTTGTCAAAGGCATCCAGGATCTTTCCGTCCAGGATCATCTGATTCAACTGATTGACGTTTGTCTTTAAATCTTTCATAAATGTGTTTTTATATAATTCAATGTTTGAACATCAAAATTAATGTTGTAACATCGATTTTCCAAATATTTCCTTTCATTAATTATTTCTTAGCCGTTTATTAACATTTCTGTGGCAGCACTAGTGTATAAAAATCCCTCTTAGTGGTATTGCCGTATATGATTTAATTGCATTGATTTGCAGTAGCAACCTACATCCTTAAAACATGAAACTACTACTTGAATCCATCCGCAGCTTCTTTGAAGGTTTTACCTCGTTTTATACCTTGTTCTATAATGAAGTGAAAAAATGGTGAGTGCTTTAATAAAATCGCCTCCGATCTTATCATCAATCCTCCTCAGTATTAAGATTTGACAATGCTGCTTTCAATTTAAAAATTGCATAAAGATGGTGTGCTTCATGTAACAAAAAGAAATTGATCCATTGTGGAATGGTCATCTCACCATAAACTGGATGTGTTCCTTTTCTTTTCAATACTTCCTCGGGAAATGCCATCATCACCGCAGCCATTTCTTTTCGTACAGTGATCATATCGTGCATGATCTCACGGGTGGTTTTGCCGCAATTTTCAAGAAATAACGGATCTGCTTCAGCCGTGTAACGTTCAAAGACCGGATTATCTGTTTTCAATATTTCATTGATCCGGTATAAAAAAGTATGCTGATAGGTTTGTAAATGAACAATATTCTCGAAGATTGACCACTTGCCGGTTATAACCTGCCTTCTTACCATTTCGATGGAAAGACCATCGATCAGATCAACCAATGCTTTATGCTGATACTGCATCCGGGTAGCATGATGTGATGTCAGGTTCATTTTTAAAAAATTAATGATTAATCGTTACTCCACACTTTGGTTCCCTCACTGCAATTGGAACAGATGTCAATATTCTTTCGACTTTCTGTAATCCTTTTTCTGAATTTACTGTATGCTCCGTTTTTCCAGATCTCTTTAAAAGGCCTTTGTTTTAAATCACCCAATTGATGTTGTGCATCTTTATCAAAACAACAGGGAGCGACCAGCCCATCCCAGGTAATGACCGGATCATGCCATAACCTCCAGCAATGATTTTGCAGTTTCCCTTTAAACGCATGCCCATTCTCCGTTTTCTTATAACGACTGAACTTATCAATTGTTGGAATTAACTGGTTTGGATCATTTTCATAATCATAGATCTGTGCCGTTTTGAACCATAGATCATCTACACCCACTTCTTTAGCCAGCTTTTTTACATCTTCTATCTGGTGTTCGTTAGGTTTAACAACCAGAAACTGAAACACGACAAATGGCTTTTTACTCTTCAATTCCTTTTTCCACTTGACAATATTCTTTGCTCCTTCAATTACTTTTGATAAAGTGCCGCCTACCCTGTATTGCTGATACACTTCCTGCGTAGTGCCATCAATGGAAATGATCAACCTGTCCAACCCACTTTCAATGGTTCGCTTTGCATTCTCATCATTCAGGTAATGCGCATTGGTGGAAGTGGCCGTATAAATTCTTTTTTTTGATGCATAGGCCACCATGTCCAGAAAAGAAGGATTGAGATAAGGCTCTCCCTGAAAATAAAAAACAAGGTATAATAACTCTTTTGCTAACTGATCGATCGTTTCGGTAAAAAAATCTTTTTGCAACATCCCGGTGGGTCGTGTAAATGCTCTTAATCCACTGGGGCATTCCGGACAACGAAGATTGCAGGAAGTCGTGGGTTCAAAAGAAATAGAAACCGGATAACCCCACTGCACTGGTTTTTTTGTCCATTTCGTTATATAATAACTACTCAGCACTTGTATACCATTCCAGGCACGACGGGGTGTTAGTTTTGATAATAAATTGAAACTGTCTCTTCTGTTGAATCTCGCCATCGGTGCAAAGTTACTGATTAAGCGGTAAGCCGGTTTCACATTGCCGTTCAAGCATTCTACTACCGATGATACATTTTGAGAAGTACTGACGAAAAACCGGAGATGCTGACATTTATCCTAGCTACTGTTTAATAAACCGATTTGGTATAACTTCAATAAGCAAATAAATGAACACTGCGTATTTTCCATATTCCATTTTCTCCCTTGGTGATGCTGCTATTACCATCGAACTTGGCAATACAATTGACGAAACAATCAATCAGCAAGTCATCAACTTATTTCATCAATTAATAGAAGATCCTTTTCCCGGAATGATTGATGTAGTGCCAGCCTATAGTGCTGTTACTGTGCATTATGATATTGTAAAGATCCGGAAGAATAATCCGGACAACACCTCTGCTTTTGAAACCATCAGGCAATGGATCGATAAAAGAATGCAGCAACCGGTTCAGCAAACTTTAATGGAGCAACGATTGGTCAGAGTGCCTGTTTGTTATGAACAGGATTTTGCTCCTGATCTGCAACAATTCATTTCAGCCAAACAAATTTCCAAAGAAGAACTAATTGAATTACATACTACAAAAATTTATAAAGTGTTTATGATCGGTTTTCTTCCCGGATTTGCCTATATGGGTGAAGTGGATGATAAAATTGCAATGCCCCGAAAACAACAACCGAATATTGTAGCAGCCGGAAGTGTAGGTATTGCCGGAAAACAAACAGGGATCTATCCATTGATTTCGCCGGGAGGGTGGCATATCATCGGCAGAACACCACTGAAAATATTTGATCCGGGAAAAAAAGATGCGATCCTGTTAAAAACAGGGGATAGCATACAGTTTTATTCAATTTCAAAAACGGAGTATGCGCATTATTAAATCAGGCATATTGGATTCAATTCAGGATGCCGGGCGGTACGGACATCAGCATCTTGGTATTAATCCAACCGGCGCAATGGATAAATATGCCATGCAGCTAACCAATCTGCTGGTCAGCAATGAGCTGAATGAAGCGGTGATAGAAATGCATTTTCCAGCCCCCGTCTTTATGTTTACGCAACCCGCATTGATTGCCATAGGCGGTGCTGATTTCTCTCCAAGCATCAATGGCGAACCGGTACCCTGTCTGCATCCGATCCTTGTTGGCAAAAATGATGTGCTGCAATTTCATAAACCTGTTAACGGAGCCAGAGCCTATATTGCAGTTGCCGGTGGGATACTGATAAAAGAATGGATGAACAGTAAGAGTACCAACCTGAAAGCAAAAGCAGGTGGCTTTTATGGAAGAAAATTGCAGAAAGATGATCAATTGATTTTACGCACAACAAAAACATTTAGCAGCCATCAGACTGATTTTACCATTTTACCCTGGCAGGCAGCTATTCAATGGAGACGCCCATCCAAAATTGAAAATATACATTGCATCAATATATTGCCCGGAAAAGAATGGGACAGACTTACGGATGAATCAAAACAATTGATAACAACAGCACCAATTGAAATATCACAACAATCTGACAGGATGGGTTACCGGCTGAATAATATTCCATTGAACACCCATATAAAAGAGGAAGTAATTTCATCGGGTGTTAGTTACGGCACTCTTCAACTATTGCCCGATGGTAAACTGATCATCTTAATGGCCGATCATCAAACTACCGGCGGTTATCCCAGAATAGCGCATATCATTTCTGCCGATCATTCCACCATGGCACAATTAAAAGCAGGCGATAAAATTCAGTTTTGCATCACAGATCAGCAAACAGCCGAAGATCTTTACTTACAACAACAACAACATTTGCTACAACTGCAAAATGCCTGTACTTTCAGGTTACAGGAATATTTTAAATAGTTCAATTAAATGAAAACAGATATAAACTGCGACCTTGGTGAAGGCATTGGTAATGATGAAAAGATCATACCGTTTATTACTTCAGCCAATATTGCCTGCTGCTATCATGCCGGAGATATTCCTACCATTCAAAAGACAATTGACACCTGCATGAAACATAAAGTGGCGATCGGTGCTCATGTTTCCTTTTACGACCGGGACAATTTCGGAAGAAAAGAAATCAATATGCAGGCAGATGATCTGTATGATCTGATCACCCAGCAACTGATTATTTTCAATGAAGTGGCTGATAGTTTTGATGAAAAAATAAAACATGTAAAACCGCATGGTGCATTATATAATTTGTCAGCAAAAGATGCATTGACCGCCAATGTAATTGCAAAAGCCGTAAAGGACTTTGATAAACAACTGGTATTATATGGTCTTAGTGGCAGCCATTCTATTAATGAAGCAAAACTGATGAGACTGGAAACTCTCAGTGAAGCTTTTGCCGACCGGACTTATCAGGAGGATGGTTCACTAACACCCCGTACTGAACAAAATGCGATGATCAAAAAAAAAGATAAAGTAGTGGCGCAGGTATTACAAATGATAAATAAAAAAACAGTGACTGCTGTTTCAGGTACTACCATTCCCATCGTAGCAGAAACAATTTGTATACATGGTGATGGCAAACATGCAGTGGCATTTGCAAAAGCAATTCACAAAGCACTACAATAAAGGCTTGCCGGTTTGAAAAAAAATTCTGCCATACTCGGTGCTGCATTTCTTATGGCTACTTCAGCCATTGGTCCGGGCTTTCTTACACAAACATCTTTATTTACCGAACAGCTGCTCACCAGTTTTGGTTTTGTAATCCTTATTTCTATTTTATTGGATATAGGTGCACAGTTAAATATCTGGCGGATTGTAACGGTTAGTGAAAACAGAGCACAGGATGTTGCCAACAAAGTATTCCCCGGTCTTGGTTTTTTGCTCGCAGCCTTGATCGCTTTTGGTGGACTTGTTTTTAATATCGGCAATATAGCAGGTGCAGGTCTGGGGTTAAATGTTTTAACCGGCATTGCTCCAAAAACCGGTGCGATCATCAGTTGCATCATTGCAATTGGTATTTTCTGGTATAAAGAAGCGGGGAAGCTGATCGACAATTTTGTAAAACTGTTAGGATTAATAATGATAGGGCTAACAGTCTATATTGCCTTTACTTCCAATCCTCCTGTGGGGGAAGCATTATACAGAACGATCTGGCCGGAGAAAATAGATGTGATGAAGATTGTTACACTCGTTGGTGGTACCGTTGGCGGTTATATTTCATTTGCAGGAGCACACCGGTTAATTGATGCCGGCATTAAAGGAAGACAAAATATTCCGCAGGTAACAAGAAGTTCTGTAAGCGGAATATTGATCACCTCCATAATGCGTTTCATGTTATTTTTTGCAGCATTAGGTGTTGTATCGCAAGGGATTCATTTGGCAACAGGCAATCCTGCTGCATCCGTATTTCAATCAGCCGCCGGAGAATTGGGTTATAAATTTTTCGGCGTTGTGCTATGGAGTGCGGCCATTACTTCGGTTATCGGCGCTTCTTTCACTTCCGTTTCATTTTGGAAAACATTGGTCCCTTCCATAAAGAAGAACGAAAAAATTGTCATTAGTGCTTTCATCATTTTGTCAACCATCATCTTTGTGGTAGTGGGGAATCCGGTTAAGCTGCTCATATTTGCCGGCGCCATTAACGGAATCATTTTACCCGTTGCATTAGCGGTCATCTTAATAGCTGCAAATAAAAAATCCGTTGTTCAACAATATAAGCATCCGTTGGTATTGCATATTATTGGTTGGTTGGTTGTTGCGGCTATGACATGGATGGGTGCACTTACTATTCAGCAATACATACATAAGTTATAACGAAAAGATGGTTTAATTAACTAATAAAATTTGTGTTCTTTGTGTCCCTGCCTACTCGCCTTCGCATAGCTTCAGTCACTTGCGCCATAGCTTCAGCGACGGGGCACGGAGCAAGGCCGGCAGGCAGGTTAGTGAGAAACTAATTACAAAAAAACAAAAGCTCAACCATAGGGGTAAGTTGAGCTTTTTGTTAATCATCCATCCTTGTTGTGTCCAATCAGCCGTTTAATATTTTAGAGCCAAGCAAATAATTTTTGCCGGGATGATATATAAAAAAACAGGAGCCTTCTTTTATTGTATTAATGATTTTTGTTGATTCATTTTTTGGTACTGCCGGGCATCCCCAGCTGCGCCCCATAAATACGCCTGCTTTTGCTCTTGCAGGATCTACATAGGCTGCTCCATGAATAACAATAGTTCGTTCCAACGCCTTATCGTTATACCCGGGATCTACGCCAATGATGCGAAGTGATAAACCATGCTTCCCTGTATAGGTGTTGCTGGTAATATAAAAACCGAGACTGCTTTGTAATGATTCGGGTGTATTTGAAAATTTTGTAGCATACTCACCACCGGAATTTTTTCCATGGGCCACATATGTATTCACCATTAATACCCCGTTTTCTATATCTATTATATATAACCGCTTTTGTGAAGAAGGCTGACTGAAATCACAGATCGACAGTAAATTGCCCCGGTGAATCTTTTTCTTCTCCAATAATTCCACATACCCCTTCCAGGCATAATCAAATGCTTCTTCTGATAACCCAACATCAGCAAGGTGTATTGAATTATATAAACGACTTGCCATATCATCCGTTGATGAAGTGGAATCCGTTATGATCAGATGGGAAACCGCCATAGCAACAGTGCTGCTGGCCGTATATTTGTCTGAAGGAATAATGGTAAACGAAGTACACATTAATCCCATGGCGAATGGAATAAGTTGGTTTTTCAATTTGGGTACGGTTTTTCTTCGGTTAATAACGTCCTTTCAGTTGTTACATCCTTGGATTGGATTTAAAAACGTAAGCTGTTGCAAAATATTATGCAAATCTTAACTTTGCAAGAAATAAAGTACTGTTTTATAACGATTTACGAAGAACTACGTTACGCTATTCATATATCTACGGGGACTACTACGAAAAATAAGGGAAAAGAATTAGAAACAGTTTTACTTTATACATCTGTCTTCAGAATCTGCCTGTATATATATTATATATAACAGTTTCATTTAAACGATTAACTTATGCGTATGCGCCAAAAAAGAGTTTGGAAAAAAATTAGCCTATGGCTCTTTACAGCAGTGCTGTTATATTTATCCGCTGGCTTTGCGTCTGCAATCCCGATCAAAAAAAATAATACTGCTGCTATGCCTGATACCGCCTTATTATATTTATCTGAACAGTTTCTGTATAAAGTAAAAATTGAAGAGCCAACAACTTCTCTTGAAGCTGAACTGGCAACATTGGATATCCAACGGCTCAAGGATGGTTTGAATAATGATGCTGCCATCAAAACTTTCTGGATCAATATGTATAACGCATGGTTTCAGCTATTGGCAGGGAGAGAGAAAATGACCCGGCCTGAAATTTTTACGAAAAAAGCAATACTCATTGCCGGTACAAAATTCAGTCTTGATAATATAGAACATGATATACTAAGAAAATACCGCTGGAAACTAAGTATGGGTTATCTGCCCCGTTTCTTTCCGGGTAAATTAATAAAACAGCTGGCTGTGAGTGAAATTGATTACCGGATTCATTTTGCATTGAATTGTGGTGCCAAAAGCTGTCCACCGATTGCTTTTTATAATTATGATAAGATCGATCAGCAATTGGATCTGGCGGGTCGTAATTTTCTGAAATCTGAAACAGACATAAATGATGAGCAAAAAAAAATCACTACTTCAAAGATCCTGAGCTGGTTCAGAGGTGATTTTGGTGGTAAAAAAGGAATCAGAAAAATATTGGGTAAAGAATTTGGTAAAGACCTTTCAGGCTATAGCATAAAGTTCAACGACTATGATTGGGATGCTGTTCTGAAAAACTATAGCGAATAGATTGATTCGAATTTGAGGGTATCTGGTTGTCATTCCATTAGTCAGTGCACTAGGATTGACGGATACTATTTAAAATTTATTGTATCAGATTGAAATGACAAAAGCACTGTTAGCCGTATTGAATCCGATCCGGGATTGGGATCACTCCGAGTCATCTGCTTTATCAGGCAATAGCTAGTTTTCCATGATCTTATTGATATCCCGTTGCTTCGTGATAAACTCGGTAGAGTAGATCTTCAGTAATAACATAAATAATGAAATCAGCAACGGACCAAAGATCAATCCAATAAAGCCAAACAGGTTTAAACCGATAATAACGCCGAATACGGTGGTGAGCGGATGTACATCCGCCAGTTTTTTCAATAAGGTAAATCGCAGTACATTATCTATTGTACCAATTACGGCAAATCCATAAACCAATAAAAATATTCCCTGACCTGTTCTGTCATTGGCAAAAGCAATGATTGCCATCGGAACATATGCCAACGCTGCGCCAACAACAGGAATCATACCGGCAATACAGGTAACACCAAACCAAAAAAATGGTTCATCTACACCAATGATTAGGTAACCGGTCAATCCTACAAGCCCTTGCGCAAAAGCGATCAAAGGAATTCCAATCGCATTGGACAACACCATCGAATGCACTTCTTTCTCCAGCTTTGCAACATTATCATCCCGCAAGGGCATGTACTCATAAACAGTGTTCTCCATTTTTTTGCTGTTCATCAACATAAAATAGAGAATAAAGAACATAAAGAAAATGGTGGTGAGTGTATTGAAAGTAGCGCCAACGATCTTTGGTAAACTTTGGGAGATTACTCCGCCGATCTTATTGATATTCGCTTCACTGGCCAGTATAATATCATATTGCTGCTCAATATTTGCAACTACTTTTTTCAAGGCCACTATTAATTCGGAAGAATGCTGGATAGCATAGGTTACTTTGGAAGAAAGCATATTGACCAACAAGCCCACCGGAACAAGTATCACTATAAAAGAGAACAACATCAACAATAGAGAAGCATATCCTCTACGCCATTTTTTCTTAATGGTGAGATAGTTCATCCATTTATGCAGCAATATATAGATGGTGATAGCACCCAGCACTGCCGGAAGAAATGATTGCAGTTGAATAAAAAGCAAAATACCCAGCATCATAATAATAATGATGAATAATATCTGCCGGATCCTGTTCTGATCGATGACGTTGGCCATAATAATTATTAGTTTGCTAAGGTAAAATTGTTTTAGCCACGAATGACACTAATACCACTAATTAATAAAATACAAAGCATATAGCAGACGAAAAAAACAGACTACAGGAATCTATTTCCTACTCCCTACTCCCCACTAACCTCTCCCTACACTTTCACTTCCTTCCACTTTCCTTTTTTAAAATAATACCAGGCAACCAATGCCATAAATACTTCTGCAACCGGTATGGCAATAAAAACGCCCAGTGGTCCCAGATCAAAATGCTTGGCCATTACCCAGGCAAACGGTATCTGAAACAACCAGAAACCAAACAGGTTGATCCATGTTGGCGTTTTCGTATCGCCGGCACCATTCAATGCCTGAATCATTACCATACCAATACCATAAAAAATATAACCGGCACCAATGATCTGTAAAGCCTGCACCGCATAGTTATGCACAGCTGGTTCCGTAGTAAAAATGCTGATGATCGGTGCTGAAAAGAGTAAGAAAAAAAACATCACAGCAGCCATGAATATGGCATTATACTTTGCCGTTAGCAACACACTTTTTTCAGCCCGTAACGGTTGTTTCGCTCCCAGGTTTTGGCCCACCAGTGTAGCGGCGGCATTACTCAATCCCCAGGCAGGAAGAATAAAAAATACTACGTTACGAATGGCTACCTGGTAACCGGCACTGGCATCCGTACTTCCGGTAATGGAAACGAGGTAAGCCATAAATATCCAGCTGCCACTTTGAATAAAGAATTGAAAGGTAGCCGGCCATGCCACTTCCACCAATGTTTTAATGACCGGCAGGTCCCATTTAAAATGGGGCCATTTTATTTTTATCGTTCGCTTGCCGCTGAATAAATGAAAACATTGATAAACCACACCAATACCCCTGCCGATCGTGGTAGCGATAGCTGCGCCTTTCAATCCGAGTTCCGGAAAAGGGCCATAGCCATTGATCAGCATTGGGCATAAAAAAATATTGATGATACTGGCGATCCACAAACTCCGCATCGCCATGGCTGCATCACCGGCACCACGAAATATTCCATTGATCATGAATAATAAAATGATGACAACCGAACCACCCAGCATGATACGGGTAAACACTGTTCCATCTCTTACCACTTCGGGTTTTGCACCCATCAATCGCAGCACATCCGCAGCGAAAATAATTCCCAGAATACTAACCACCACGGTCACCATCATTGCGATCAACAATGATTGTGCGGCTGCATGTGCAGCCCCTTCCGGATTTTTTTCACCGATACGTCTCGCTACTACAGCAGTAGCGGCGGTACTAAGTCCAATGGCAATGGTATAGACCAATGCAACAACGGCTTCTGTTAAACCCACGGTTGCCATAGCCGCACTGGCATTGGGTAAATGACTGACGAAATACATATCCACTACGGCGAATACAGATTCAAGACTCAGTTCAAGGATCATGGGAATAGCGAGTAATACAATGGCACCACGGATGCTGCCTTGTGTATAGTCATGCTCCCCGCCTTTTATAGATTGCTTTACTAAAGCATAAAAATGAGATAGCTTATTGGTATAAGTAGATTGCGACATGATTGACAATAAAAATAAACAGATAAATGAAGAAGGCAACAGCAAAGCGGCTGTCAGCCATTATTAAAGTCCTGAAGAGTTGCCCCTGGTGAACGATACGATCAGACGAGGACTGATGTGAATTTCATATTCGTGTAATTAACAGGGACAAAAATAAGAATTTTAGCCACGAATTACACAAATGCCACTAATAAATACAATTCAATACAAATTATGTTGCTAACGCAACAAATGGATTGCCACCGATCCGCCTACCCGTAAGTGGGTCTACGGCTAAATAAAAAAAGCTGCTAGCGCAGCTTCTCTATTTGTCTTTAATTTTCCTTTTCGTGTAATCAGTGTCATTCGTGTAATTCGTGGCTAACACCGCTGCTTCAGCAGCAAAAAAAGTGGCTCACCGCTACAATACCCCGACGCTACGTTCTACAAACGCCGTCAGGTCTTTTCCTTTCAACATTCCCTTTGCTAATAACGCCAGATCAAATGCCTGTTTCGCTAACACCGTTTGTTGACTCTCTTCTGCCGCTAATATTTTTGTGATCAGCGGATGATTCGCATTCACTGCTACTTTAAAATTATCCGGCATAGAACCATAAAAGTTCATACCGCCACCACCGCCCATCTTACTCATGTCTTTCATCCGGCGCATCCACTCTTCTTCGGTTAAGGTGACCGGCATCGCATCTGCAGGTAAACTTTCCACATCCACCTTCATCGCTTTGTTATTGATCGCCTTATCAAAAATTTCGGACAGTTTCTTTGTATCATCCTCAGAAAGTGTATGCTTTTCGGCATCTTCTTTCTCGATCAGTTTATCGAGGATATCCGCATCCACTCTCTTCAACGATGTTTTTTCCAGTTTGCTTTCCAGCATCTGGATAAAATGATTATCGATCGGAGAGTTCATCAGCAGTACATCATAGTTTTTCTTCTCCGCTGCCTGTACATAACTATGCTGGTGCTCCGCATCTATCGTGTACAGATAAACGAGATTACCATTCTTATCCGTCTGAAAATCTTTCACTTTCGCTTCGTATTCCGGAAGGGTGTAGTTTTCTTTATTGGTATTCGTCAGCAACACAAAATCCTTTGCCTTCTCATAAAACTTTTCATCGCTTAATGCACCGTACTTCACAAAAATGCCGATGTCGTTCCATTTCTCTTCGTAGTTCTTCCGGTCTTTGGTAAACAGCTCCGATAATTTTTCCGCCACTTTACGGCTGATATAACTGTTGATCTTTTTTACATTGCTATCGGCCTGTAAAAACGAACGGCTAACGTTCAACGGAATATCCGGTGAGTCAATCACCCCATGCAGCAACAATAAAAATTCAGGAACAATATCTTTTACTTCGTCTGTTATAAATACCTGGCGACTGAATAATTTTATTTTGTTCTTTGTTATCTCAAAATCATTTTTCAGTTTGGGGAAGTAGAGCACACCGGTAAGATTAAAAGGATAATCCACATTCAGGTGGATCCAGAACAAAGGCTCTTCCTGAAAAGGATATAGCTCCTGGTAGAAAGAAAGATAATCTTCATCGGTAAGCGTTGAAGGCGTTTTTGTCCAGATAGGATTGGTGTTGTTGATAATATTCTCAACCTCTACGCTTTTATATTGCGGCTTGCCTTCTTTATCTTCTCCATCGGGAACAGATTCGGTTTTCATGCCAAACTGAACCGGCACCGGTAAAAATTTTGCATACTTATCTAATATCCCCTCCAGTGCGGTTCTTATCTAAAAACTCAGCGGATTCTTCATTGACGAATAAGGTAATGGTAGTACCTCTTTCGGTACGGCTGCCTTCCGTAATTTCAAATTCGGTGCTGCCATCGCAGGTCCAGTGAGCCGGGTCGGCGTCTTCCTGGTAGCTTAGGGTTTCAATCTCCACTTTATCGGCCACCATAAAAGAAGAATAGAAACCCAAACCAAAGCGACCGATGATCTCATTGGCATCCTTTGCTTCTTTGAATTTTTCCATGAACTCCGTAGCGCCGGAAAATGCCACCTGGTTGATGTATTTTTTGATCTCTTCAGCTGTCATCCCAATACCATTATCAGTAATGGTGATGGTTTTGGCTTCTTTATCAAAATCCACTTTAATTTTCAGGTCGCCCAGCTCACCGCTATAATGACCCAGCGTAGCCAGATCGTTTCATTTTTTGCGACGCATCTACAGCATTGCTCACCAGTTCCCGCAGAAAGATCTCATGATCGGAGTATAAGAATTTCTTGATGATGGGGAATATGTTCTCTGTATTGATTGAAATAGTTCCTTTTTCCTGTACCATGTGCTTGGAATTATGAATTAATAATTAAGAATTATTCAGCTTTTGCTGACGCTGCTAATGTATGCCGATTGTCACCGGCACTTCGCCATTATATCGTTTTATAGTTAAAAAATCATGTTGGCTACGCTAATACCATTCCAAAGGGGGTTTTGTTGACAGATTGGCACTAACCATCGTAATTCTTTACCTTTTTTTGGCTCTAAACTGGTTTAGTGTTTTTATTTTTTAATTACCTTGAAACAAATACTAACTATGGCAACAGCAGTTTCAAAAGCACATAAATCCTTATTTGAAACCATCAAACAAACAGATAAGCAAGGCAATGAATTCTGGAGTGCCCGGGAAATGGCCAAAGCATTGGAATATGCAGAGTACAGAAATTTCAAACCCGTTATTGAAAAAGCCAAAGTTGCCTGTCAAAAAAGCGGACAGCTTATTGAAAACCATTTCGTGGATTTCCACGAGATGGTCAGTATTGGCTCTGGTGCTGAAAGGAAATTTGATGATGGTATTAAATTATCCCGCTATGCCTGTTACCTTATTGTACAAAATGCAGATCCTTCTAAAGAAGAAGTGGCACTGGGGCAAACTTATTTTGCTGTGCAAACCCGTCTGCAGGAAATACAGCAAATGGAAGCCTTTAACAAGCTTAGCAGCGAAGAAGAAAAAAGAATCTTTCTTCGTGCCGAATTAGCAAAACATAATATTCAACTGGCGAAAGCCGCTAAAAGTGCAGGAGTCATTAATCCTATGGACTACGCCATTTTCCAGAATCATGGTTATATGGGTTTGTATGCAGGGCTTGATGCAAAAGGTATTCATAAAAAGAAAGGATTAAAAAAAAGCCAGCAGATACTGGATCATATGGGCAGTACTGAATTGGCAGCGAATCTTTTTCGTGCCACACAAGCAGAAGAAAAATTAAAAAGAGAACAAATCAAAGGAAAAGAAAAAGCCAACAAAGCCCATTTTGAAGTTGGTAAAAAAGTAAGAAAGACCATACAGGAATTAGGTGGCACTATGCCGGAAGACCTGCCCGCTGAAAAAAGCATAAAAAAAATGGATGATAAAAAAAAGGCGAAGAAAATAAAAAAGAAATAATCACAATATCCAGAAACAAAAAAGGGACTGCATCAATTTTTTACAATGGTACCTACTAACCTGATATACTAAAACCCTCCATTGCATTGATACAGTCCCTGAAACGATTACCTGATCGGGATCGTTTTTGAAATCCTTTGCGCTGCCTCTTTTTTAGGCAGGGTTACATAAAGGATACCGTTGTTGTACGCAGCGTCGATCTTATTCAGTTCTACGGAGTCGTCCAACGAAAAGCTGCGGGTGAAGGATTGCAGCTTGAATTCATTGCGCAGCCATCCTTCGTGTTGGTTTTCCTGATTGTGTTGCTTGATTTTTGTTCGAAGCTGATGGTCAACTGGTTGTTGCTAACGTTTAGCTTCAGGTCATCTTTTTTCAATCCCGGTGCTACCAGTTCCAGTTCATAACTTTTATCGGTTTCCCGTAGGTTCACCGGCACGTTAACAGATGTGTCCAGCCCATTGAGCCCCAAAAGGTCATCATTAAAAAAGCGATTCAGGTTTTCATTCAGTAACCTGTCAACCCAGCCGCTTACCGGTTTTGCGGGCAAGGTCCCGTTTCTTCTGATCATACTTGTTGTCATAAAAAACCTCCTTGTTTTTTTGGTTTAACAATGAATAATGAAGAAAATTCAAACAAAATGCCAACCGTTTTACTAGCTGAAAAATTGACAAGCAAAGTGAAAAAATTGCAGAAAAAATGAAAATTTTTCAGTTGGCATTCTTATATAATAACATGTTGGCTGTGTTATTTATTAAGCGACATGGAAGTCCAGAGGCCTGTGTGACCGAACTTCCGGTCAGAGACAAAATATTAGTTGAAAAATAGTTTACATATCGCCCCGAAGGGGCTCTGTAAACCTAAGCTGAACCACTGATTCTACTAATAGTACGCCTCTTCCAGGCTACCTGACTTAAGTCTGCCAACTGATAATAACAATGACTATAACTCTTCCAGGTTGATGGTTTTAAACAATTCTTTGGTAATCAGGCAGCAGTTATCGCCCAGTTCTTTGAGTGTACAGGTTTTGATCTTCAGGTTGAGCGGTAGTTCATTAAAGGTTTCCATCAGCTCCATGGTCAGCATGGTTTTATCATCTACCGATGTATCCCCTTTTAGCTGATTAAAAATTGTAGTGGCAACAGCTCTGTTATCGCCGATAAAAAATTTACCGATGCTTTGGTAGCCGTTTGCGGTATTAATATTTATTAAAATATAAAAGGTTGTTGCTTTCATACAATAGCTTTTACAATCCGAATGCCAGTATTTGATAAAAGAGAAACTCCATTTGCAAAGAAAAAAAAATGAATGAATTAAATGAAATCTCAGGTTCAATTTGTTAAGTTATGCGGAGATTAAGCAGTTTAATCTCCGCATAAATTGCAGCGAATACTTTGCAATTGCGGAGAAAAGATGGTATATTCACCGCATAATATGCGGACTAAAAGGTTATATATTCATCAATTCCCTGACTGGCAGCAGTTTACATGGAACCAGGAGAAACTGACTCCTATGCTCACTGAGCTATGGCACCAGCAGGGCAGATTACTCGGCCGAATGGAAGCCCTCGGCTTCGAATTGCAGCATGAAGCAACACTGCAAACATTAACCCTTGATGTAATAAAATCCAGTGAAATTGAGGGAGAAGTATTGGATGCCGATCAGGTTCGTTCTTCCATAGCACGGAGACTTGGGATGGATATTGCAGGTCTGGTACCATCTGACCGGAATACCGAAGGCATTGTAGAAATGATGCTGGATGCAACACAGCAACATGATCAACCCTTAACGGATGAAAGGTTGTTTAACTGGCATGCGGCTATGTTTCCAACAGGCCGAAGTGGTATGCATAAAATTGTAGTAGGCGGATGGCGAACCAATACGGAAGATGATCCCATGCAGGTAATATCGGGTGCTGTAGGAAAAGAGAAAATACATTTCGAAGCACCGGCTGCTGCACTGCTTGCAAATGAAATGAAACTTTTTTTGGAATGGTTCAATGATAACAAACAAACAGATGCCATTTTAAAAGCAGGCATTGCGCATTTATGGTTTGTAACCATTCACCCTTTTGATGATGGTAACGGACGTATTGCCAGAGCTATTACCGATATGCAACTGGCCCGTGCCGACAAAACTTCTCAGCGTTTCTATAGCATGAGTGCACAGATACGAAAAGAAAGAAAAGATTATTACGAATTATTGGAGCAAACACAAAAAGGAACTTCCAATATTACAGCATGGTTACAATGGTTTTTAGAATGTTTGCACCGCGCCATAAAAGCAACTGATGAAAGCCTGGCAACCGTTCTTACAAAAGCAAAATTTTGGAAAACACATGCCACCACTATTTTGAATGAACGACAAAAACTCATGATCAATAAATTATTGGATGGATTTTCTGGTAAGCTCAATACATCAAAGTGGGGTAAGATTGCCAACTGCTCACAGGATACAGCATTAAGAGATATAGAAGATCTGATGTTTAAAGAAGTATTGATAAAAGAAACCGCCGGTGGAAGAAGTACCAATTATTCCTTACTAATAAATTGATTGTAATAACTGTTATTGACAAATAAAAATTGGCATCTTACTAACTACTAGCAACTTATCATAACGTTTGCCAATAAATTGTTTCCCTGCTCATAAATCGGTATATTCCTGATATCACGTTATTCTCCGTTTCTATTAATTCTTCCCGGTAATTCCCTTCTGATATTGTGCAGACAGCCAGGTTTCTAACGATTACAATTATGCACCTGTAGTATTTACAGGTACTGTTCAAATATTTTCTTTCACCAAAAACAAACTTTTATGAAAAAAATCTTTTTATTTCTGCTGTCGATCGTAACGCTGGCCGCTTACTCACAGCAGACAAAAATTTACACCGTTCATAACATTAAAGTAAAGCTCGGTCAAAAAATGGCTTTTGAAGCTGCCTACAAACAGCATGTAGCCAAATTTCACAAGGCAGATAAAGAAAAAGTAAGTGTATTTGAAATTTTGAGTGGCGACAATACCGGTGCTTATCAGATTGTAAGTGGCCCTGCTACCTGGGCTGATATGGATAGAGAAAGAACGGATAATACCGTTCATGATATAGACCTTGATAAAAGCTTTTTTTCTTATTTGGAAAACGAAGTCTCCACCAATTATTTCCGTTTGGATGATAGCCTGCTTTTTCATCCTGAAGTGCAGTCCGATAAAACAGTGATTACTGTGCGGCATATAAAATCAGGAATGGGAACAGATTACTATAATGAGCAAAAAAGAAGTTTCAAAGTGCTGCATGCATTAAAAGGGAAATTCTGGGATAACCTTAACCTTAGAAATTATCAACAACTATGGGATGGTTCCGATCAGGTACTGGTAACTGTCCGTTCGTTGAAAGATGGGTTTAAAGAATTAGAAAGGGAATATTTCGGACCAATGGATGATGGCAGCCCTACTTTTAAGGATGTATATATTCAACACTATGGCACATTAGACTGGGACAAAAGAGACCAAGCTGATGGATGATGCTGTTGTATCAACTGAACAGTTTATCCGTAAGCTGAGAAAAGATATGAGCTCTCAATAATTTTTTTATTTATTTAGAACACCCCGTTCCACTATTCTGATTTTATATGATCGGAAAAAGTGGAACGGGGGTTTTTGTAAACTATAAAATTATAAATATCAGCAATGCTGATTTTCATTTTACTATTTCAAGTTCTTATATAACTGATACTCACCAATCAATAGTAAAGTAGTGATTCAAAATCAGCTATTACTTTTTCTTTAAAAGAATAATCGTTACATTTAAATAAATACTGGTTATTAACTACGAACCAAAACAACAGTGCTTTCTGCACCTTACAATTGTTGTTTAAATAATAAAATTTCACTGATTCAGTTTACTGAACAGGCTGTCTCTATCAATATTCTTCTGTACCTGTCTATTCATTATTTAACGACCAATAAAACGTATAAATATGAAAAAGAAAGTACTATCAACCACCACTAAGATTTCTCCTGTTTTTTTGTTGTGCACTCATGATCAGCCCTTTTGTTTATTCGCAATCGGGACCCCAAACAACTGCAGAAAAAACAGCCCCTCAAAAAATATTCCGTGACAGAAGGGTTAGTTCTAATGCGGTAGACGTTATTAGCGCAGAGGAGATAAAAAGAACCTACACCGTCAATGCGGTAGATCTCATTCAAACCATGAGCTATACCCCGGAACATGTAGTTAAAAATGCAAACACCCAATTCAACGTGAGAGGTGTAGGGGCTAATAACACCCTGACTTTAGTAAACGGCACCCGCTACGCCTATACGAATAACAACAGGAACATGACCTATTCACAAACCCTGCAATTCGACGTCAATAAAATCCCTACTGCTGCTATTGAACAAATAGAAATAATAACCGATGCACAAGGAACCGTATATGGCCAGGATGCCGTTGCCGGTGTGATAAATTTTATTAACGATGTGGATGAGCGGTTTATCAATAGCGGATATAAATCTCATTTTACCATTCCTGAAACAGACTATTCAGGAGTAAAAAATATTTTTGAAAAAGATTGGGAAGATTCTGTGACTACGATTTTTAACTCAGGAGCCCGATCCACAACCAGTCCCGACTATACCTATGGCATGAATGGTACCTTATCCTTAACGGTAAAAATGAATGCTGATTTTATGATCGAAGAAAAGAATTATTATGATGGGAATAATAATCTCCGGCAACAGGTAGAAACAGAATATTATCCCGAACACTATGCTTCCCGGCTCACCAACTTTTATGATTGCTCCGGTAAGCTTGATTATTCCAGTTTAAACCTGATCGATCATTACGGATACTCGTATCCCAATTATAATGTAGAGTACGAAAACAATAAACCTTTATTTGGTTTTTTTATTCCCGACCTCAGCGTTGATAAATCGTTCATGCAGTACCTGGATGTACCGGACAATACCTTCAGACCCAATTCTCAGTTACCCTATAAAGTTGATATGGGTCGTTTTTTTAAAGGTTTAGCGTATGAATATGATAAATCGGCCTGCGATGACGATGATGATATTGACTTTGTCGATCTTGACCTTACCTTCCGGTTAGAGGATTTTGGCTCGGAGAAAAAAGTTTTTCCCGGTGTAGATGTTGCTTATACCAATATGATCAAACCCTGGGTAGGTCTTACAGTGGATGCAGGTATTAATTTTGGAAAAGTAAATGATGTAAAGTATACCATTCTCTCCGGCTTTGCCGGACCGACCTTTGTACCCTGCCCGAAAAAACATGGGCTGGATGATAAGCTAACCTTATCGGTACATACGCTGGCCGGTTATACCAACATATCTCAGAAATTTAATAACAACAGCAATTCCTTTGGCAACTTTAGTCTGAAGCTGGGTGTGGGTGGTTATTATAATCTAAATGATGATTGGGGTATTGGCATCAAGGGCAGCGATAATATGGTATTCAACAAAGGCAATAATTCAAACAATTTAAATTTTGAAGGAGGTGTACGATGTAAGTTTTAAAACTAATTCGTTAATTAGTACCCTTCTTATAATAATGCCCCGAAATATTCCGGGGCATTTTATTGCGAATAAAATAAACCCATCAGCTCCATTTTTTACCTAATGCTTCAAGACCGGCGCTGGCCAGGTCTTCTGGCAGCATGGCAGGATAGGATGAGTGCCATCTTATGTTTCCGGATTGAGAGGGAATTATGTTGTAGCGAGTACAAATCAACAATAACCAGTTTGTGGTATAGGCACTTTTTGAAATTTCAAGTATCTTGAAGTTTTAATGGTATAATTTAAGAAATGAGTGATATTAACGAAATAATGAATGCTTTAATCAAATTCAGAAACGAAAGAGATTGGGAACAATTTCACAACCCTAAAGATTTGGCATTAGCTATAAATGTGGAAGCTGGTGAATTATTAGAATTATTTCTTTGGAAAAATGCTGAAGATGCAAATAAGGAAAAAGTGAAAGAAGAATTAGCTGATATACTGGCCTTTGCTTTTTTGTTAGCAGATAAATATGGATTTGATGTGAAACAAATTGTCTTAGATAAAATCAAACAAAACGGAGAAAAATATCCGGTTGATAAAGCGAAAGGGTCTGCTAAAAAATATAATGAACTATAATCTATGATTGTTTATCAAGCCTCAAAATCTGATTTTACTGATGATGTTTTTGAAGACCGGATAGAAACAAAAATATTAGATTTCTTTAGAATGAATCTAAATAGATCAACATCTTCGAATGAAATAAGTTCCTGGAGAGATTCTATGCAATATATGGAAAGAGTCTTGAGAGATGATGAAATACCAGACGATTGTGGAGTTGCTATAGAATACCAGCTACCACAATCAGGTAAACGAATTGATTTCATTTTAACTGGTAATGGAGAAAACAACCAGGAATATTGTGTAATAGTAGAATTAAAGCGCTGGTCAGAGGCATCAATTTCTTCAAAAGATGCTATTGTAAATACCAGAGTTGGAAGGCATTTTGGTGAATTTACTCATCCTTCTTACCAGGCATGGTCTTATGCAAGTCTCCTATACAATTTTAATGAAACAGTTTCAAAAGATAAAATCAACTTGAAACCATGTGCATATTTGCATAATTATATTCAAGATGATGTTATAACTAATGAACATTATAAAGAACATCTACAAAAAGCTCCCGTTTTTTTAAAAGGTGATGCCGGAAAACTAAGAGAATTTATCAAGCAATATGTAAAGTATGGAGATAAAAACAAGATTCATTTATCGCATTGAAAAAGGCAAAATACGACCTTCCAAAATGCTTGGCAGATAGTCTGGAGTCAATGCTGAAGGGTAATGATGAATTTATAATGATTGACGAGCAAAAGATAGTTTTTGAAACTGCTTTGAGTTTGTCTCAGAGGGCAAATGCAAATAAAAAAAAGGTGTTAATTGTAAAAGGAGGTCCTGGCACAGGAAAATCTGTTGTAGCTATTAATCTTTTGGTGAAGCTTACAAAGAATGGTTTAATAACTCTTTACGTTTCAAAAAATGCTGCTCCTCGTGCAGTTTACGAAAGTAAACTTACAGGGTCTTTCAAAAAAAGTGAAATTTCCAATCTCTTTAAAGGTTCAGGTGGATTTTATAATACAAATAAAAATGTGTTTGATACTTTAATTGTTGATGAAGCACATAGATTAAATGCTCAGTCAGGATTATACGGCAATTTGGGTGAAAACCAGATAAAAGAACTTATTAATGCTTCACAAAGTACAATTTTTTTTATAGATGAAAATCAACGTGTAACTCTGAATGATATAGGAACATTACAGGAAATTAGAAAATGGTCAGGCCAAGTAAATGCAGAAGTAGAGGAACTAGAGTTGACTTCGCAATTTCGTTGTAACGGTTCTGATGGTTATCTTGCCTGGCTGGACAATACATTACAAATAAAAAATACCGCAAATACTACTCTAAATGGAATAGATTATGAGTTCAAAATATTTTCTTCTCCAGTTGAACTAAGAGATGCAATTATTAAAAAGAATAAAATCAATAATAAATCAAGGATGGTTGCTGGTTATTGTTGGGAATGGAATAGTAAAAAGAATTCTAAACTTTATGATGTGGTAATTCCTGAATTTGATTTTAAGATGAAGTGGAATCTGACAAAGGATGGGAGCCTTTGGATTGTTAGTCCGGAATCTGTTCATGAAATTGGCTGTATTCATACCTGCCAAGGTTTAGAGTTGGATTATATAGGAGTTATTGTTGGCCCCGATTTAATCGTAAAAAACGAAAATGTTTTAACTCAACCTGCAGCTAGAGCTAAATCCGATCGCTCAGTTAAGGGATACAAAAAATTATTAGAGAAGAACGCTGAAGAAGCAAAATCAACTCTTCGTATGATTATTAAAAACACCTATAGAACTTTAATGACTAGGGGGATGAAGGGGTGTTATGTATATTTCACAGATAAGGAAACAGAGAATTATTTTAGATCAAAGATTGAGATATAAAATAATTTTTTATTCCCTCGCATATTTCTCATTATATCCAATACAAGTTCTGCCAACTTACAGGCAAAGATGCTGCATCCATTCAGGATAACATATAAATAACATGCCACCCAACTTTCCGCGGTGGCGGTGTTCACGCCGTGGAAATATGCTGAAGACAAATCAAAGATTGGTGTTACCGTTTGTACTTATACCGCATGAGCAAGAATAAAGGAAACAGTACCATTATAGACATATCGTTGTTTCTTCCCTGCCGAGTCTTCCAGCATTACGTTTCTCAGCCGATGTCTCACAGCCCAGCCTTGTGCGTGGCGTTGACTCGGCGTTATTTTCTATTCGCTTCGTAACACTGCCTGCCCTGCCTTCTTTGCGGAGGCGAGTGCCACAGACCTGCACACAAGGCTATCCGACACTCGCCTGGGAACTAAGGCCATCAAAAAAGAAATCCTTTTCAAGAAAAAGTCAGGAACGAATTCGTTTGGGTTGAATGATAATTGATACTTACCATGGTAGACAGGCACCCGTCACTACGTAACTTTGCCTTTCTACAATCAGATTAAAAAAACATATCTACCATGCAGCATTATATTGATCAGCTTTTAACCGATATAGCTGAAGCTATTGAAAATTTAAGCTGGCCTTTTGCAGAAAAGGAGTTGCAGTTACATGATTGGATTTCCGATGAGGAAGAAGACAAAACAGCACCCATCCGTAACCTGGAAGAATGGACTGGTATTAAAACAGCAATGCTGCCACCGGAAGCGATGCTGAAGTGATGAGCAGGTGCTGCAATTGCTCGATGCATTAAACAAATTACTGAATGCCTGTAATTGGTCGTTTGTATTGCAAATAAAAGTGCCGGAACGAATTCAATACGAAACCATCCGGCAGCATTTTAACCAGGAAGTAAAACTGAAGCGATGGCATATGGGCTTCTTTGAAGTTTGCAAACCCGGAACTGAATATGGAAAATGTACATTGGGCGAATATTGCCAGTGTGCTTTTTACAAGGAGTTTTTTAAACACATGACTGATGAAGAACTTTCCCCTGAAGAAGAAAGGGCAAGGGCATTGGAAATTGAATTGAATCATATTAAAAGAAGACATGGTGATGATTGGATGAAATATTATCCTTACCATCTTGATAAAAATTATGATGATGAAAATGGTGAGCCTTACGATTATGGTTTTGGTGATGGTGATGGATGATGAAAGATGATAACTGGTGGAAAAGATAATAATTATGCTTCCGCCGTGGCGGTGTTCACGCCGTGGAAATATGCTGAAGACAAATCTAAAGATTGGTGTTACCGTTTGTACTTATACCGCATGAGCAAGAATAAAGGAAACAGTACCATTATAGACATATCTTTGTTTCCGTATGGGAAAACATGAAAAAACGGGAAGAGAATACCCTGCAGCCATATGTAAATAATTCACTAACCTAAAATTTAATTTTATGCCGAAAAAAAAGCTGAACCCAGGAAGAATAAGCCTACAAAAAAGAAAAGCTCAGCACAAAAGAAAGCGAATCCAAAGAAAAAATTACGCTAAGATCAAAAAGCAGAGAGCCCGGTTAACAGCCGGGTTCCGTCGTTGTTGGTGCCTGCCGGCCTTGCTCCGTGCCCCGTCGCTGAAGCTTTGGCGCAAGCGACTGAAGCTTTGCGAAGGCGAGTAGGCAGATTTTTCTTGCACCAACCGAACAAATAAAAAAACGACTCTCATCTTACAACCAATAAAATTACTTTCTGTTCCCAGACGAGTCTCCTGCAAGGGACTCATCGTTAATGGGTTTTTACCTCCTGCATTGGCCGAAAATTCATTCATTTATTCCTCTCCATCTTTTGTATCTTTTCGTCAGACAATCCAAACGATATGCTAAAGAAAATTATCCTCTTTTCATTCCTTGTAGTTGGTGCTATTATCTTCCAACGCACAATCCATCAAGACAACGGAAAAATTGCCCGCTGCACAACGGGAATTCCGTGGCGCCTGGATCGCTACCGTGGCCAATATCAACTGGCCCAGTAAACCCGGACTGAGTACAGACATACAAAAAAAAGAAGCTATCGCCTTACTGGATTTTTTACAGGCGCATCATTTTAATGCCGCCATTCTGCAGGTGCGGCCACAAGCTGATGCCTTGTATAACAGTGCCATCGAGCCCTGGTCCTACTACCTCACCGGCCAGCAAGGGCAAGGCCCCTGATCCCTATTATGATCCGCTGGAGTTTTGGGTACAAGCAGCTCATGACCGTGGGCTGGAACTGCATGTATGGCTGAATCCTTACCGGGCGCATCATAAGGATGGAAAGGAAATCAGTGAGCAGTCCATCATTAAAAAACATCCGGAGCAGGTGATGTACCTGGCAGAAGGATACTGGTGGATGGACCCTGCACAAAAAGAAGTACAGGATCAAACCAATGCCGTAGTGATGGATATTGTAAAACGATATGATATCGATGCCGTGCACATGGATGATTATTTCTATCCCTATCCTTCCTATAACGGCACGGCCGATTTTCCCGATTCGGTGAGCTGGTCGGCTTATCAAAAAACTGGCGGTAAGCTTTCAAGAAACGACTGGCGGCGGGATGCGGTCAATAAACTGATCGAACGCTTATATAAAAATATTAAGAAGGAAAAGCCGACGGTGCAATTCGGCGTAAGTCCTTTTGGTATCTGGCGGCCCGGTTATCCGGAATCGATAGAAGGATTTGATCAGTATGACCAGTTGTATGCCGATGCAAAACTGTGGCTGAACAAAGGATGGGTGGATTATTTTGCCCCCCAGTTGTATTGGCCCGTCAACCGCTATGCGCAGAGCTATCCCGTTCTATTGGGCTGGTGGGCAGGCGAAAATAAAATGAAGCGGCATCTCTGGCCGGGCATCAGTGTGGGAAGAGATTCCAGTAGCCGAAACATTGATGAAGTACTGAACCAGATCATGATCGACCGCGGTATGCAGCCCGATGATAAAGGAGTGATCCATTGGAGCATTTCTTCACTCACCCGAAATCCGAAACTGGCAGATACTTTATTAAAAAGCGTTTATAAAAAACAGGCACTGGTGCCTGCAAGTCCCTGGCTGGATGATAAAGCCCCGGCTGCACCAACAGTAACTACCAGTAAAGAACAAACGATTTTAAAAATGAATTGGACACATGCCAATGAGAAAGATGTATTTCATTGGGTGGTCTATTATCAATACGGAACGGCATGGCAGTACCGGATACTGAACCGGCAGGACCGGTCCTTTCACCTCAACCTCGCCAATGAAAGCGGTGCAACACTGCAAAAAATAATCGTAACGGCGGTGGACAGAACGGGGAATGAAAGTGTAAAAACTGCAATAAAGTTGGAATAAAAACAATTAGGTAACCCAATCGTATCGCAAAACATTCATTAAAGTTATTGGCTGCTGCAGATTCTTTTTTTTATTTCAACACTTTAAAACTCCTTTACTGTTAAAACAATAAAGTTTTAAAACCCTTGCCCTCAACTGAGTAGCCCCTTATTATTTCCTGATTTAACAATTGCCCATTATCAGGCATTGTTTATGAAACTACTGTAGTAATTAATTATTCACATTTAAACATTACAGTTATGAAAAAAAATCTACTTTCAATTTCAATCGTTGCAGCCTTTGCAGTACTGGTTACCGCTTGTAGCAGTAACCCCCTTTCCACACAACCTGCCGGTAACAGCGACACAGCCGGGCTGGCGCAGTTTAACGAATGGAAAGCGATGGAAGCACAGGCACTGCTTGCTAAAAATAATAAGGTTGCGTATGCCGCCAGCCGGAAAGCAGCTCCTGCAGTAAACTATAGTAACAAATCTGAAACAACCAATCAAGCCAAAGTGGAAAAGAAAAAAGGTTGGAGCAAAGCTGCCAAGTATGCGGCGATCGGTACTGCCGGTGGTGGTATCCTGGGTGCCGTTATTAACAAGAAAGACCCGGTAAAGGGTGCCGTGATCGGTGCGGTGGTACTGGGTGGTGGCGGTTATGTTTTGGGCCGCTCGAAGGATAAAAAAGACGGACGGTTTTAAAACCATTTTTTCTTAAAAAGGCCTTATTGTATAAGGTCTTTTTTTTTGCCTTATCATTTGTTATATTTAGTAAGACCGAAAATAATTATTCATCATAAATTCTGAGGCATATGAAAGGGACAACAAAAGTATTGATAGGGGCCGCATTCGGTGGCATGCTGGGTGTTTTGTTTGCACCGAATAAAGGGAGAAAGACCCGTAAAAAAATTAAAGCGATCAGCAAAAAACTGAAAAAGCGATTTGGTAATTCAGCGCAATCATCAACAGAAGATACAATGAAACCATCTCCGGTGAATGAATAAAAATGATTGAAGAATGGTTCATGGAGACAGGCACCATGGCGTTGCATCACGAAGTGCCGATAGCTATCGGCTTCGCAAACTCCAGTGCCAAAAAATGAGACTCGTCTGTAACGAAAAAGACAGATGAGCTGTTTTTAAGGCGGCGGGTCCTTGTAGCGACCCGCCTGGAAAAAATCAATAGATAGTGACGCTGATCATTGCTTCCATTTCTCAATTTTTTGGGCAACCGGTTTTACCGTTCGTAAATAAGCATAGATCGCTTTCAGATCATTTTCCTTCATGGTTCCATAAAACGACCAGGGCATGATCGTATTCATTTTGCCTGGTATAGAATTCAGCATTTCCGGGGTAGCGTTGTTTCTGAATTTTTCCACGAACATGGCTTCTGTCCAGCTGCCGATACCGGTTGCGGAATCGGGTGTAATATTCGCAGTGGTCACTGAAAAACCGGGCACATCAAATGTAAATCCTCCGGCTAAATACTTGCTCATATCTGGCGGTCCTTCCGGAGTAAAAGGAGTGTGGCAATCGGTACAATGCGCAATCGAAGTTAAATACTCCCCATACTTTATCCGGTCAGCTGTATCCGGCCTTTTATTCAATTTATAATCCCGGTCGGGCAAAGGACCAAAGACAGCCATGGGCACATACATTTCCCGGGCCGGAATCGCATTCTCAATGGGTTTCAAGGTTCGTATAAAAGCGATCACGGCTTCCACATCATCTTTTGCCATCACACTTAATCCATGATAAGGCATGATGGGAAACAGGGTGTCCCCTTTTTTGTTGACACCTCTTGTTATGGCTATGGCAATTTCTTCATCTGTCCAGTCTTTGAGGGCAAACGGTGTAATATTGGAAACATAAACTTTTCCCGGAATGTTCTTATCTACTTCATGCATCGGAAATCCACCGGCGCCTTCTGTGCCAGGCACAAGGGGCATTGAAAATTTAGTCAGATCAAGCTGGCTATGACAATCCACACAGTTGACAACAGAATAAACAAGGTATTTTCCCCGTTCCAGTTGTTGTTGCAAAGAATCTTCTTTGGAGAGGGCAGTAGTGCTATCGTTATTATTACAATTACTAAAAAAAACTGTTACACCAGCCAATAATGACAGCAACCCAATGGTAATGATTTTTTTCATGATTGTTTGATTGCAGGTGAAGAATGGTTTTTGTTTTCTTAAATGTACAAATAAGCAATAAAAAAAACAATCCCAGCCTCCCCCGTAGAGGTAAGCAGGTCTTTCCCATTATTCTTTTAAGGGGGGAGTTGCAGGATGCTGTCCCGCCGCTGTTCCGCCCTGTCGGTTGATCATCAAAACGGCTACTATCTGAACCGGCTTATCAAAAAAAAGACGAGTCCGAAAAGGGACCCGTCCTGAATAATTTTCCAGCTGGATATATTAAAGTTTACCCAGTAAACCACCTGCTTTATCCATCATTCCTTTTGCAGCAGCACTATTGCCAATGCCTGCCATCCCGGCCAGAGAAGAAAGATCAAACCCTTTTCCACTACCTAATGAACTAAGTACGCCGGAGATATTGGATGCATTGAGTGCTCCACCCGCTTGTTTTTTCTGCTTTCCTAAAAATCCCATCACGAGCGGTGCTACTGTTTCGAGGAGGCTTCCCGTATTATCTACCGATAAACCTGATTGGGCGGCCAGGTTCGTTTCCAGCTCGCTGCGCTTATCACCCAGTACATGATTTAATATGCCGGATCCATTGGCTTTTTGCGGCTCCTTTAAATAGCCACCCATATCATTTAATATACTTCCATCATGATCTTTATCCAATGCCGTTAAAAAACTTGCGGCACCCGCCTCCGATTTTGTATTACCTGAAATTGCATTTAATAACGACGGAACCGCTCCTTCCAATGCCTGGGAAACTTTTGTTTTGTCGCCACCGGTTTTCCCTACCAGGGTATTCAAACCATTCTCACCTAATTGACTCATCAATAACTTTGTTACACTTTCCATAATTCATTTTTTTATTTGATTCTCCAGAATATAACGTAAAAAATCCGGTTTATAAAATGTAATTAAGCAATCCATTTTTATTCGCTCTGGTTCCTGGAGACATAAATCATTGTTTTGAAAGCAAGCGGAAGGGAGATCAGGACGGATAAGCTTACAATTTTGGTTACATTACAAGTATAAACAACAGCTATGGATACAAAATCATTTTTACTTTATGGCGCCAATGGCTATACCGGTAAATTAATTGCACAGCTGGCAACTACGTACGGACTGCAACCGATATTGGCAGGTCGAAGTAAAGCAGCGCTGGAATCAATGGCCAAAGAACTGAATATGGAGTACCAGGTTGTGGAGTTGAATGATACCGCTGCCTTGGAAACAATTCTACAAAAAGTACCGCTGGTATTGCATGCAGCTGGGCCTTTCCGCATTACCGCAAAACCAATGATCGATGCCTGCCTGAAAACAAAAACACATTATATCGATATTACCGGTGAGATTGAAGTGTATGAAATGGCCAAAAGAAAGAATGAGGCAGCGTTGCAAGCCGGTATCCAATTAATGCCGGGTGTGGGCTTTGATGTGGTACCAACGGATTGCATCGCCCTGTTATTGAAAAATACATTACCCGATGCCAGCGAATTGAAATTGGCTTTTGCGGCTGTTGGTGGAGGACTTAGTCATGGTACGGCCGTAACGATGGCGGGTGGCATGGGCGAAAAAAGTGCTGCCAGAAAAGATGGTAAAATTGTAAGGGTGCCATTGGGTCAATAAAGGCATGTGGGTGGATTTCGGGGTGAAGAAAATATTTGTCATGACGATTCCCTGGGGTGATATTTCAACGGCCTATACGACCACCGGTATTCCGGATATTGAAACCTATACCGGTATTGCTCCCAACGTTTATAAATTATTGAAGTTCCAGTTCCTGTTTAACTGGCTGCTGCGAACTTCGTTTATGCGTAACAGGCAGCTCCGTAAAATCAAACGCCAACCGGCAGGACCCTCGGATGAAAAGAGATCAAAAAGCAAGGGGCTGGTTTGGGGTCAGGTAAAAAATGCAGCCGGACAAACCGCCATCGGCCAGATTAACCGGACCCGATGGGTATACATTGACCGCACATTCCAGCCTGATCATTGCCAAAAAAATACTGGAAGGAAATTTTAAACCGGGTTATCAAACACCAGCGGGTTGCTATGGCGCCGATCTGGTGCTGGAAGTACCGGGTGTTACAAGAGAAATTGTATAAAAGAAGTATCCCCTTTTGCCTGCTGCATCTCCTGCAAAAAACCGACCCCCTTCAGTACTGCCCCTCCGGGTTGATATGCATCACCCTACTACCTGAACATGCTCATTCTTTTTGGCTTTATGAGTTGGTATATTTAGCGGGATGGAAAATGATTGTTCACTTTAAAACTTCTTAGTATGAAAAACACTTCAAAAATACTGATCGCCTTAGGAGCCGGAGTAGCCATTGGTGGTATACTGGGTATCTTATTTGCACCTGACAAAGGAAAAGAAACCCGTCACAAAATTGCCGAAAGTGGAAAAAAACTGAAAAACAAATTCGGTCAAAAAGTAAAGATGGGAAAAGAGAAAATAGAAGAGCAACTGCATAAGATAAATCACAAAGTAGAAGAGTTGGTTTAAGTACAGGCTGTTTAGAAAGATAAAAACATGTCAGACGAATTTAAAAAAGTGGAATCGCTGGTAGATCTGTTAAAGGCGTACCTGAACACCAGGCTATCGCAGGTAAAGTTATCGGTGGCGGAGAATACTTCGAAATTTGTTGCCGTTTTGATAGCTGCACTGATGGTGGCACTGGTGTTCTTTCTGTTTTTTCTGCTGCTCAGCATTGCGGCTGCAATTGTTATTGGCCAATGGCTTAACAATTTGTGGCTTGGTTTTGTAATAGTAGCAGGGGTAGTTTTATTAATCGGCTGGTTGCTTTGGATGGTTAAAGATCGTTTATTCAGCAAGCCGATCATCAATGCAGTGTTGAATGCTTTACATGAAAAAGAGTAAACACATATCAGGATTGGCGCAGGAAAAAATGCGGCTTCGCATACAACAATTGGAACAGGAGAATACCATCCGCCAATTATGGCATGAATTAAAGACGGATCTTAAGCCCGGTACTATTTTAAGAAATAAACTGAAAGGGCAGGGCGAAAAAAAAACGGATAATGAGCCCCTGCTTCCACATTTACTTCATTATGGCATAAATTATATCAGCCGGCGAATTTCAAAAAAGGCAGAGAAAAAAATTGAAACGACCTTAGCAAAAGGAGTAGAAAAAATTCAGCAAAAAATAAACACGGTGTTTAAAAAAAAGTGAATAGGTGCTAATCATTATCTGCAGTATCAATAAATTCATTGGTATAAATCTTAAATAGCAGAACGATATAACTTACCAATAATGGACCGAATATCAATCCGATAAAACCAAATAAGTTCAAACCCACAATCACTCCCAATACCGTAATCACCGGATGTACATCTCCCATTTTTTTCAGCAGACTGATGCGAAACAAATAATCAACATTACCCGTAACAACAAAACTGAATAATGCAAGGCCTGTTGCATTCATCGTATCACCGGTTACATACATATAAACAACCAGTGGTACCCAGATGATCATGGTACCTACTACCGGAAAAAAGGCAAATACACCCGTAAGAAATCCCCACAACACAAACTCATCCACCCCAAAAATGATGTAGCCCGCGGCAGCCGTTAACCCTTGAAGAATAGAGATCAGCGGTATCCCTAATGCGCTTGCCTTTACCAGCACTTTGGTTTCAGTGGCCAGTAAATGAATATTGGTTTTCTTCAACGGAAGTATCCTGGCAAGAAAGGACTCCATCTCTTTTCCATACACCAACATATAATACAATATAAAAAGCAGGATGACCAGGTTTAAAAACAGGTAGATCGTACTATTCAGCATGGAAGGCAGAATGGTCGAAATTTTTACTTGCAGATTGGTAAGGGTGTCATCGGAAACAAGTGTAAAACCTTCTTTTTGCTGAACCTCCTGAATCGCTGCCTTTACATTATTAAGACTGGTAGTAGGGTCGTTTAAAAAAGGCTCCACTTTTTTTTCCAATAATGTAAAAATGAAATATACAAGAACGGCCAGCAGGAGAAAATAAACAAACAGGAATAATCCTGCGGTCCATCCTTTTCGCCATTTATAATGATAGACCAATTGAAAATAACTACTTCTGCTTAAGATATATAAAGTGAGAGCACCCAGTAACCCCGGAAAAAACATATACAATTCCTTGACCGCAAGAAAGATCATTAGTAGCAACAGGAATAAGATCATTACCTGTTTGATTTGCTTATTAAAACTGAGCATACCCGTTACAAAAATTTTAATACCGGATAAAGAACCGGCTTTTAATACAATATCGTTTCTTTTGCTAGATTACTGCTTTTAATTCAATAAAAATCTGATCAATGTTGTCGGAAGAAATGATGTTCATTCTCAGCGTTTTACAGAGCAACAACAAAAGCAAGTGATAATAATCATCCTTTTGTTTTACTGATATCATTGTGCTGATAGGTTTACAGATCTACCTTACACGAAATAGTTATTATGGACACTACAACTTATCCTGCACTCGTCATTCCGGATGTATCGTTTACTATTGATTCAATGCTAAGCGACCCCTCCAATATCCGTATTAAAGAAGATATTGGGAATGCGGTAATGATTATTGACAATATTATTGAACACCTGGAAAAAAAGGAGAAAAACGCCAACTGGCTCTATGCTGTCAGAGAATTTAGTCAGGAGGACAAAGTTAACTGGATTCTTTCCCTGCCCGATGCCAGCCATCAGTTACTTAAAGAAGATAGTTTTATTTTTCCGGTAAAGCAATGTGTAACGATGATGGTAAAAGTTGCTGAAACCGAAAGTGGTGAGCCGCTTTATGAAAAGAGAAAACTGGAAATAACGTTGGAGAAATGCATTCCTTCGCATTCGTAAGAGGAAGCAATGGTTTAAATTTTACAGCACGACTGCACTTTAAAACAGTGCAGTGCATACGCAGTGCTGTGCTTTCTATTTCATTATTATAAACCGCTGGTATAATTTACTGTCAGTGATTCATCATAAATAAGCAGCTACTTTCTTAAACGACGATTACTGTTTTTTTTCATTTTACAATTCTTGCTTTGATGGAAAGAGGCTTTCCCAATCCACCTCTTCGTTGATCAGCCAATGTTGCAACTGATCTTTTTGCACCGATAGCCAGGGCACCCATTGCTGCTTGTTACGGTAATATACTTCGGTGGCATCTTTTCCGGCAAAGAGTTTATAATCAAACTTACTATCCACTGTACTCAAATACCCTGTATAATAATAATGAATTTGCTGCTCCTGTGCATAGGCGATTTTTAATAGCACCAGGTATTTTCCCAACTGCTGCCGGGCATAGTCCGGGTGATACATATTTAGAATGCCGGCAATACTTTTCCTGCCTTTATCAAAAAAACCGGCGGCTATTAATTTTCCTTCATCTCTTACAGTAATGCAGTGGGTATCATAAATACTGATCGTAACCTCACCCAGCAAACTGTCCTGCAGGTTTTCGGAGAGCTCGAAATTCATAGCTGTTTTATACAATTGATAAAGGGCCTCCAGTTCATTCGTAATCGTTCCATCCACAATTTCAACCGTAAATTTTTTATTGGCGACAAGCAGCTGCTCCAGCTTTTTAGTGGGTTTGTATTTTTCAATGACCAGCCGCAACCAGAAAACGGGTAACAACCTGTTCTCTTTTAGAATTACATCTGTTGTAAAGATGGTTTGTTGCATCCGGTACCAGCCATTGGCGAGGTAGACGTCCAGTTCGTTACCGGATAATTGCTCCGGATAGTGTATATCATAATAAACCATTGGGTGGCAAGATAAAGAAGACAAGTTATTTAATCAGCTAAAAAAATACAGGGTGCCAGGCTTGGCTTGAATGGAAATACCCTACACAGGGTACAATTGGTATAGGAACTTTAATTAAATTAGTATACAAACTCCTTTCTGATGAAACAGCTTATTTGCCTTTGTCTGCTTTTTTTTGCACTCAACTCCTTTAGCCAGAATTATTATACAGTTAATTGGACAAAGACTCCGGAAAACCCGATACCGGTGAAGTTTACCCCCAATCATTTTGGGCTAAATGGAAAAGTAAAAATGATGGTCACCAGATCTCCATTCATTAATGAAATAACTGCCTTTGATGATAAAGGACTTTGCAAAGGGATAAAAAGAATAACTCAAAGTGATACTTTTGAAACCATTTTTTATTACAATCTGCCAAGCACTTTTGTAATAAAGGCAACAGGCAAGTTTACAACGCCGATTACAGCTTATACGTTAAAATTTACAAATACCATTGTTGAATCCATACCCGCCAATGATAAAGGGGAACCGGATACCAGACTGAAAATGTTATACGACTATAATAACCGTGGCTTGTTTGAAGCCTTAAATCCAGCTGGTGAATATAATCCTGAACTACGGTACCAGTACTTTTATAATGAAGCAAAGCAGCTCATTAAAAAAAGAGAGCACCAGGAATTTAAATTTATGAACGCAGTAAGCAAAAAAGAAATTTCGACTACGGTTTATGAATATAAATCAGAAGGGAATAATCTGCAGGTTACCATTACAAAATCTGAAAATGATGCTAAAAAAATAATCGGCTCCATTAAAAGAGTCTATAATCACTTGGGGCTTATAACTTATGAAACGAAAACAGAGTATGGGTTTACAGATATAACAGCAATCACTTATATCATGGATGCTCAAAATAACTGGACAACCAGAACGGAAACGGATATGACAGAAGGAAGTGAAAACAAAGACAAGCCGATCGTTACTGCAAGGATAATTCAGTATTATTAATTACAACCCGCATTACAAACCAGAATCGCTAATGACTCCTTACTCTTATCTGCATTATAATCTCTTACTACTGCCACTAAAAAATAATTCTACTATTTTTCCATCCTTCGCCGGTTAGTCATTACTTCAGACTGGAATATACCAGTGTCTCAAATTTACTTTTAACATCTCCATGACTGTTCGGTGTCTGCTGTGTCATAAAAAGACAAACCAGTTTTGCTTTGGGATCCGCCCAATACGTAGTACCAAAATAACCACCCCAGGCAAATGCGCCGGCATAGCGGGGTCCCTTTGCGGCAGACTTATCAGAAGTGATGGAAAACCCAAGACCAAAATAATTATCACCAAATAGTCCCGGCTCCAGTTGACTGCTGGTCATTATTTCTACAGAACGTTTTGAAATAATCTTTTTCCCATTATACATTCCACCATTCAACAGCATCTGCATAAAAACAGCATAATCAAATGCGGTTGACGATAGCCCTGCACCACCCGAGAAATAATGATTTTGCATGGTAGGATAATCGGGATCGATATTGCGAAAAGTATGACTCCACGTAATGATCTTGTTGGTTGCATCTTCTGTATATACCGTTGCAAGACGGCTGGCTTTCACTGCCGGTACATTGAAATAAGTATCCTGCATTCCGCAGGGTTGAAAAATATATTTTGAAAAGAATGCATCAAGTTTCATTCCACTGATCACTTCTATCAAACAGCCCAGCAGATCACTATTTAAACCATATTGCCATTTTTCTCCGGGCTGAAAAGATAAAGGAAGCTTCGCCATAGCTTTCATTCGCTCCAGCAGATCCTCATTAAAATAGCCAAGTCCGGATGGGATATTATTTTTACTATAGATCGCTTTTACTTTTGAGCCTCCGATATCAGTATAATCCAAACCAGAAGAATGCGTTAACAGATCCCTGATGGTGATCTCTCTTTTAGCCGGCACGGTAGTATAGGTAGTATCGGCTTCATTGAATGTATCCAGCACTGTCTGCTTTTTAAATTCAGGAATATATTTTGAAACAGGATCATCGAGCAAAAGTTTTGCCTGCTCGTATAAAACCATGATGCCTACACTGGTAATTGCTTTTGTTTGCGACATGATGCGGAAGATGGCATCTTTTGGCATCGGCTTCTTAGAAGCGATATCGGCATAACCATATCCTTTATGCTGCACGACCTGATTATCTTTTATTACGATCGTGACCGCACCGGCCAGCCAGTTGCTATCGATATACTCCTTTACGAGTGCATCGATCTTGGCCAATGTGGAATAGTCGACCGTACTGTTCTTTGTGTTGGTTTGTATTGTCTGCGCCGGCAGGAGTGTTGGCAGTAAGAAGACAAAAGCAAAAAACAGATTCCGGTAAGGTAGCAGCATTTTCATGATCTGGTATTTTTATTAAAGTACGCTTTTTTCAATTACTGTCCGCTGTATACTTATGGAAGAAACGATTCACAATAAACGGAGTACATATTCAGGGCATCAATAATAAACAGCAACACCCGATGAAAACAACTGAATACGACCTCATTATCATTGGGACTCAAACTTTTGGTTTTACCAATGAACTACCGGTAAATCATCCTTTTTTTAAATACTCTATTATTTATTAGCTTTAGAAATACGCACCGTTCCCGTTACTGCAATTATTCATTTTAAATTTACTACTATGTCTAAAAAAATTATAACTGTATTTGGAGCCACCGGTGCACAGGGTGGTGGGTTGGTTCGTGCCATCTGCAGCGATACCAACAGTGAATTTACAGCCCGTGCCTTTACAAGAGACCCTTCCTCTGCTAAAGCAAAAGAACTGGCTGCATTGGGTGCCGAAGTGGTGCAGGGTGATCTTGGTGATCCGGCTTCAGTAAACAAAGCATTGAAAGGAGCGTATGGTGCTTTCTTTGTTACATTCTTCTGGGCACATTTTTCACCTGAGCAGGAAAAAGCAGAAGCTGAACTGTTTGCAAACGCAGCGAAGACAGCAGGTATTCAACATGCTATCTGGTCTACCTTAGAAGATACCCGCAAACTGGTACCGCTGAGTGATGACCGGATGCCAACACTGATGGAAAAGTACAAAGTACCGCATTTTGATGCCAAGGGAGAATCGGATCATTTCTTTACTGATGCAGGTGTGCCGGTTACTTTTTTATATGCTTCATTCTATTGGGACAATTTTATCTATTTCGGTGCAGGACCTAAACGGGGCGAAGATGGTAAGTTGGCCCTTACACTTCCCATTGGTGATGCAAAGATGGCGGGCATCGCTGCGGAAGATATCGGTAAATGTGCCTATGGTATTTTTAAAAAAGGAAAAGAACTGATTGGCCAACGGGTGGGTATAGCCGGAGAACAGCTGTCAGGTAATGAAATGGCCGCTGCCTTAAGTAAGGCATTGGGCGAGCCGGTGATCTATAATAAAATACCCGCCGCTGTCTACCGTAGTTTTGGTTTTCCCGGCGCAGAAGATCTCGGAAATATGTTCCAGCTATACGATGAGTTTGAAAAAGAATTGAATGAACTGCGGAATGTCCCGGGTTCAAGGGCATTAAATGCTGACTTACAAAACCTGAACGAGTGGCTGGCAGATAATGCAAAGAAGATCCCGCTGGAATAACTTTTTAAGAACAAATAACTTCGCCCCATGAAATCACCAGTTTTCGACATTATCATCATTGGTGCCGGCCCCATTGGTATTGCCTGCGGGCTCGAGGCAAAAAATGCCGGGTTGAATTATCTTATAATTGAAAAAGGCACACTCGTTAATTCATTATACAACTATCCTGTGAATATGACTTTCTTCAGTACCAGCGAAAGACTGGAGATAGGCGGTATACCTTTTATAAGCAACAATTCTAAACCTTACCGAAATGAAGCATTGGAATATTACAGAAGAGTTGCGGTAACAGCCGACATTCAACTCAAACTTTTTGAAGAAGTAACCGGCATTCAAAAAGAGGGAACAACTTTTTCTGTAACAACAGCTAAACAAAATTACACAGCTAAACATATCATCATCTGTACCGGCTTTTATGATATCCCTTATTTGCTGAATGTGCCGGGCGAAACGTTACAAAAAGTAAAACACTATTATGATAATCCGCATTTTTATGCTTTTCAAAAAGTGCTGGTCGTGGGGGCGGCCAACTCGGCCGTAGATGCCGCATTGGAAACCTGGCGAAAGGGAGCGGAAGTAACAATGGTAGTTAGAAGCAATGCTATCAGTGAAAGAGTAAAATATTGGGTGAAGCCTGATATTGAAAACAGGATACAGGAAGGATCTATCAAAGCGTATTTTAATTCCACCATCAATGCGATACGCCTCAATGAGGTAGAGATTCAAACTCCTGAAGGAATGATAACCATCGAAAATGATTGGGTACTTGCCATGACGGGTTATCAACCTAACCTCAACTTTTTACGCAGCATCGGTATTCAACTTTCCGAAGACGAAGTGCATAAACCTGTTTACAATGAAGACACTTATGAAACCAATATTCCCGGTATCTATCTCGCCGGTGTTATCTGCGGCGGTATGAATACACATCGGTTGTTTATTGAAAACTCAAGAGAACATGCGGTGAAGATCATTGCGGATATAAAAAGTAAAGGATTCTGATTGTATTTCATTTTATAAGAGAGAATTAACCCCTGTGCATAAATAATCAGTCTCGTTTCTCCATTAAAGTCTAACTTATGTTCACCTAAAATAAATACTATGGACAAGATGGAAAAGAAAAAGATGATGGAAAAAATGTTGCGGGAGCTGGATGATGTACTGAACAGCCAGACCTCGTTACTCAAAAAGATTTCCCAGCTTGAAGCGGAAAATATGAACCTGGGCAATGCAGTACTGGATAAACGCTTACCCGATATTCATAGCAAAGTAGATGAACGCATCACTGAAATAGAATCAGTGATCGAAGAATTTACCGCTTCTAAAAATAAGTTTGTAGCCGATAACAATCTGGATGCACCATTACCCGGGTAGGATTTACAAATTATTGTATATTTTTTTTAAAATTAAGCTCTTAGGCTTCTATTTTTTTATCCTGTTATTTCCCTTCAATTGCTCAACAGCCTGCGCCACTACGGTTACCGGTCGCCTACAGGTTTTATCCTGACAAACATAAATTGTCGTTTGCCCGGAAGTGATAGACGATAAACGTATCGACAAAGCGAATAGTCTCAATCTCCTATTATGGAGCGTCTTATTCGCCTCCGGCTACCTATCCGGATACGGTTGGCCGTTTCAGTATGGCATTTCCGGTGATAAAATTTTTTGCCGGCAGTTGTCTTGAAATGGAAAGGTAGTTTAATTGAAAAGGTTTGTTTTGGCACAAAAAAAATCGAAGTAAGCTAATGTTCGTTCAACAACCTATCCACCAACGCATCAAACTCTTTTTTATAGGTTTCAAAATAGCTGCCGCTACCCGGGCCATAGAAAGTGCCGGTTATCTTCCGCACTTTTTTATTCTTATCAATAAAAATAGTAGTGGGGAAAGAACGGATGGGAGTAAGCTGCGGTAATGTTTTTGCTGTTTTGTCATCATCAGCGGCAATGGCGCCGGTGATTAATATGGGGTATTGAACATTAAACAGGGTTTCAAATTTTCGTAAACTTTTTATAGATCGTTCCAGATCGGTACTGTACTCATATGCCAGGGCAATTATTTCAATGCCACGGTCTTTGTTCTTAGTATAATACCCGGCAAGAAATTTAGTTTCGTCCAGGCAATTGGGGCACCAGCTTCCCATAATCTGAATGATCAATACTTTATTATCATATCGTTCATCATTGATAGAAACGGGTTTACCATTCAGATCATTAAATGTAAAGTTCAACTTGGTTTCGCCTTCTTTCATTTGAGTGGGAGCATCTTGCGCAGGTAAGAGGATGTTATCATTCTTTACCGCTGTCCAGGTTTCTTTACCACCAAAACCTGCATAAAAGATTCCGGCTGATAAATTTTGTGCATCATCAATCTTTGCATTAAAAAGAAAAGCATGGGCGCCATCAAACGTAGAAAGATGTAAGGAGTCGCCGGTAACAATACCTTCTAAAAAACGGTAATCTCCGGAAGGTGTTAAAAAAGTTCCGGTGAGATGATCCCCTTGTTGTTCAAAAATGGCAACTGCTTTTCGAATGGTGCCATTGGGTCTTGTAATATTTACGTCCCATTTACCGGTAATATTATTCTTTGCTTTGCCCTGATTTTTTATAAACCGATACGATTGATTGGGGTATGCATAAAAAGTCCATTCCTGTGTGGCTCCGCCGGTTCCTTTGTTCCAAATGCCTTGCAAACTGCCATCTGTATTTCTTTTTGTTTTAAAGACCGATTCAAATGCCGGCATGGAAAAATTAATGGAATCATCCGTAACTGTTACCGTCTGGATTTTTATTTTTTCGGAGGCATTCACCACATATAAAATGGGCTTTCCTTTTTCAATTCCCGGTTCCAGGTTAAATACAACCAGATTACTATCCTGTCGCACCAATGTAGCTCTCCAGTTTTTTGGCAATACTGTTTGTGAAAAAATACTGAAACAGCAAAACAAAAGCGTAAAGAAGAATACTATTTTTTTTATACACGAACCTCTCATACCTGAAATATACGTAAACCTGATTGCCCGGGTTTTTGTTGCAGTTTTGAAAGCATTTTTCCAACTTTTACCAGTTTAAGATCCAGTACCTGCATTTACTACGACAGTGCATATTAACAACCCATTTGCAATTAAGAAGCAAACTCTCCGTTCATTATTATTCAGGCTTCAACCACCTAAACATTCTGTTTTATTTATTGTAAACTTTAATTATGTCTGCTGACAACAACGAGCAGCAAACGGAATTGTATACCTACGATTCTTTTGCACAAAAGAAAAAGCCTGCAACATCAAAATTCTTATGGTGGTGTGCCGGAACGCATCAGCCATTACTAAAACAATATCCAACCGAGCATAGTAAATACTCCGGGCTTGGTGGCGTTATCCTTGCCACCTTTGTACTGGCTTCCTTATCCGGTGGCTATGCAATGTACACTGTATTTGGTAATACGTATCTCGCCATTGCTTTTGGTATTATCTGGGGGTTGATCATTTTTAATTTTGATCGGTTTCTGGTCTCCACCATGCGGAAGTATGGTGTAAGCAAACGAACACAGATCTGGATGACGGTTCCCAGAATTGCTTTGGCCCTGCTCATCGGAGTAACGATTGCCCGTCCCCTCGAAATGAAAATATTTGACAAAGAGATCGAAACAAAAATGCAGGCCAACCTGCATAAAAAAATTCAGTTGAATGATAGCATGCTGGTGTTGGAAAACAAAGCCCTTACCCAAAATGCAACAAATGAAAGAGACCGGTTGACCAACAGAAAAATAGCAATAGAAGATACGCTACAACAATTACAACGTTCCTATATTACCGAAGCAGATGGTACCGGCGGCTCGGGTCAAAGAGGAATTGAAAATATAACCCGGTTAAAACAAGATGCCTATAACCAGGCGATGCAGCAATATGGCCCGGAGTTGAGTTTGCTGGCAACCGGTATTCAACAGCAAGACAGCCTGAACAATACCGCACAGGCTGCCATGGAAGAAAAAAGAAAAGCCTTTGAAAAAACGGCAGCCGCCAATATGGGTTTTCTTGAAAGAAATAAAGCGTTATCCGATCTGGCGGCAGAAGAAAGCAGTGTCTGGTGGGCCAGTATGCTGGTTACTTTACTTATCATTTTAATTGAAACAGGACCTATACTCGCCAAACTCATCATGCCGGTTGGTCCTTATGATATTGCGCTGGCAAAAGAAGAGCTATTGAAAATGGCCGCTTCAGAAAATGAAATGCGAAGAGACAAAGAAGTAAATCATGATAAGAAAAAAGTTTTCTTTACCCGCCAGAAAGAAATGAGTGAGATGCTGGTGAATAAATTGACCACCCTGCAGGAAAAACACATCAATGAAGAATTAGAAAAATGGGAACGGGGCGAATGGAATCCAAAAGATCATCGTGCCTCGATGGATGAAGTAATGCGAAAAATAAAAGCACAATACGAATTACATGATAAGGATCTGATCTGATCAGTAGTGCTAAAAAATAAAAGGAGTCTGAGAAAACAGACTCCTTTTATTAATTTATTAAAATGTCGTTTAAGGTTTTGCCGGACTTGCCGTAACACTCATATCCCTGACACAAAGATATTTACCATCTCTTTTTTGGAAGTAAGACATATAATAACCGTTTTCAGTTTTTTCGCCTGCCGCATTCATTCTTGTCCATGAGCCAATTTCTGTTGCAGTATTTCCTTCTGCAAACAGATCTACTACTTTATACACATTATAACTGCCAGTAGTATCTTCTGAAAATCCTTTAGCAATCTTTTCTTTAATAGCAGCCATCCCAGCAGAAGGTTCGGCATTACGGTTATGACTCGTAGCATCATCCGCATAATACGCTGCAACAGCATCTACATCTTTTGCTTTTTCACCTGCTGCAAAAGCATCTTCCATTGCCTGGATCTCTACTTTTAATTTATCCATATCAACAGGTGTTGCTTCTTCTTTGGCGGTAGAACAAGCAGAAAAAAATAAGGCTGTACTAACGAACAGCGTCAATAATTTGAATTGAGGTCGCATAATAAATTTTGATTTTGGTTAATTAATACAGGATAATATATGCTTTATAATCCGAATAAACATTACCAATCTATTCTGTGACATAAAGGAACGGTACTGAGTGAGTTATCACAAATAGTAGTGCAATGAATGCAACATCTGTCAAGTGCAGACGTTGCATTCATAAAAAATATAAGTATCTGAAGAATTAATTTCTTGAAGGAAAAATTCCCTGTAATGCGATTATATACCGGATACCAATAGACGGTTGTACATTGTAAATCGCCTGACCACCACCGGATGAAGTTGTCTTTATGGTGTTTACTTCTGTTGCACCGGTAGTGCCTGATTGAACAAGTACTTTCTGATCAACACCTTCTTTTTGCGTATTTATCTTCACTTCACTGATTCCAGATACCGTATTGGATCCGTAAGGTAAATTCATATTGGTGATCGTTACTGTTTCTGTTCCTGTTTTTTCCCCTTGATTGATCTTTGATAAACCCGGACCACTACCTACACCCACTGCTACTCTGCCCCGCAGATCGGGTAAGGCAAAAGTGGTTCTTCCATCACCTCCATATATTGTTCCTATCAGTGAGAACAGAGCGGAGTTTTGTGCAATGGGTAATAACTGTCCTTCACAAAAAGCCCAGCCTCTTGGAGCAAAGTTGCCTCCAAACATTTTTATTTCTGCAATAAAGGGCTCCTGTGCTTTCACACTTGTAGCAGATACACAATAACATAATTCCAATAACAAAGCCTGATAATTTCTTTTTCATAATTAGTGATTTAATAAAACAATAATTGTAATATAAAAAAAACTGACAAATAAATTGATACCCCAAGCAGGGTATTTTTATCTTTATGCAGAATATAATAAATCAATGTTATATCAAGGCCTCAATATCTTTTTTATTGTCTTTCATACAGCATTCACATTATTTAATATTAGTTGGATGGGCATTTCAAAAAACAAGAAAACTACATTTAATAACCATGTTACTGACTGCGGGCTCCTGGTTTATACTAGGTATCTGGTATGGCTGGGGCTATTGTGTGTGCACCGACTGGCACTGGCAGGTAAGGGAAGCCATGGGCATACATGACAGATCAGATTCATACATTCATTTTCTATTGCAAAAAATTACTGGCAGCGATTGGGATAAACAATTTGTTGAAGATAGTACTGTGCTCATTTTTGGAATCTGTATGCTGCTCAGCATTGGACTAAATATAAATGACCGGAGAAAAAGAAATCTTTTCCGGTAAATCATTACAGGAAGTCTTTTTACTATTTATACTTCGAAGTTTCTATTTGTTTAGTGACGAGGCAATAGTGGATATTTGTATTTCAACATTGCCAAATCGTTTGAAATATAACCTACTGATTTCCTGCACCGTTTTTTTTATTTCGTTGTGTGCCTGTCAAAAGGAAATAAAAGGGGAGTCCGTTACTGCAGCGGCTACTACCACCTTTGATAGTATTCCTGTTGCAAAAATTGTAAACCCGATTATCAATGAAGCTTCCGGTATGGCTGCAAGTAAAATCAATCCCGGTTATATCTGGGTGCAGGAAGACAGTGGTAATCCACCACAGTTAAAACTTACTTTCTGTAAACGGCAGTATACTGAAAAAAATATTTATCAAAAATACCAGTAACCGTGACTGGGAAGAAATGGCACTCAGTGGTAATGATCTTTATATTGCCGATATTGGTGATAATGCACAGGTATTTCCAACTTATAATATCTATAAATTCCCCGAACCCGCCGTTGCAGTAGATACGATAATGACAGTGGATACCATTCAGTTCCGGTATCCGGATGGCTCACATGATGCAGAAGCATTTTTAATTGACCCTGATTACCAAAGACATTTTTATTATCACGAAAAGAGATTTCCCGGCAAGAGTGTACAAACTGAGTTATCCATATGCACCATTATCCACTGTTACTTTATCAGGAACTATTCCCTTATTTGCTGTAACCGGTGCCGCTATTTCACCCGATGGAAAAGAAATACTGATCAGAACTTACACATCGATCTTACATTACAAAAGAGAAGCAGGTAAAACCATTTACGAAACCTTGCAATCTACTTATAAAAGTCTGCCTCATCAACAGGAACCAATGGGAGAAGCCATTACTTTTGCTATTGATAATTCCGGATTTTATACACTGAGCGAAAAAGGTACAGCAACTGCTGTTAGTTTATATTTTTACAAAAAGAAATAATGCTGTTCTCTTACTATTATTAAAATTTACAGAAGACAAAACCAATAAAGAAAAGCTATGGGAAGTTTTGAAGAAATAGTATCCAGTCTGAACAATATCATTTGGAGCAATGCATTGATCTATCTTTTATTGTTCGTTGGCGTTTATTTTACTATACGTCTGCGGTTTTTTCAGATCCGTCTTATTTAAAGAAATGATCCGGCAACTGGTTAAAGGAGATAAATCCGCTGCGGGTATCTCTTCTTTCCAGGCACTTGCTGTTTCACTTTCCGGCAGAGTAGGTACGGGAAACATTGCAGGGGTGGCTACCGCTATTTTTATTGGCGGTCCCGGGGCAGTTTTCTGGATGTGGTTAGTGGCATTTCTTGGTTCGGGTTCTGCATTTATTGAATCTACACTTGGTCAGATATTTAAACGTAAAGAAAAAGGTGAATACCGTGGTGGTCCGGCATTTTATATTGAAAAAGGATTTAAACATAAACGAATCGGAAAGATCTATGCAATTGTCTTTGCGATCTCTACCATTTTTGCCTGTGGTCTGTTGTTACCCGGTGTGCAATCCAATAGTATTGCTTCTGCTGTAAAAAGTGCATTCGCAATTAAATATGTATATACCGGGATCTTACTTGCAGTTTTATTAGGTCTTATCATTTTTGGTGGTATAAAACTGATCGCAAATGTGGCACAGGTGGTCGTACCCTTTATGGCCGGTGCTTATATTCTATTAGCGTTAATAATTCTGGTGATGAATTACCATCGGATACCAGAAGTTTTTTCACTCATTATTTCCAGTGCTTTTGGTCTTAAAGCAACTTTTGCAGGCATCGTTGGTGCCATGATCTCCATCGGTGTAAAACGAGGTGTGTACAGTAATGAAGCCGGACAGGGAACAGGTCCCCATCCGGCTGCGGCGGCGGAAGTGTCACATCCTGCAAAGCAAGGACTGGTGCAGGCATTCTCAGTTTATATCGACACCTTGTTCGTTTGTTCTGCTACAGCTTTTATGATCTTGATAACCGGTATGTATAATGTAAAAGGACCCGGTAATGAATTGCTGGTTGATAATGGCGTTTATTATATGCAGGCAGGAGAAAAACATGTTGATGGAAGTCCTACCTATACGCAGGCAGCCATTGATAAAGCCTTTAGCGGACAGGAAGTTTTCCGGGAAGAATATGTAGGTACCGGAAGTTATTTTGTAGCCATTGCACTTTTCTTTTTTGCTTTTACAACCTTACTCGCCTATTATTATATTGCTGAAACCAATGTGGCCTTCCTTACCCGGAAACGGGGTGGACCGGCATTAATGCTCCTGTTGAAAATTGGTATCATGACAGCTGTATTCTTTGGTTGTATACGTACTGCAAAAATTGCCTGGGACCTTGGTGATATGGGAGTGGGCGTCATGGCCTGGTTAAATGTAATAGCGATCATACTGCTGCAAAGACCCGCTTTGCTGGCAATGAAGGATTATGAAAAGCAAAAGAAAGAAGGTAAGGATCCTGTCTTCGACCCTGTTGCTTTAGGTATTAAAGATGCCGACTTCTGGGAAAATGAATATAAAAAACCAGCAACAAAAGAGGAGATATCCTGATAGGAACAAAGTACGCTTACAACTGGTCTGTTTCTGCTTTTAGGCCTTGATCAATACTATTATTGTAAACAGTATTCTTGCTATCAAAAGTAGTTTTTTTATGTCTTTAACTTTAACCAGATAATTTTTCTGCTTATTGTTAGTGTTTTACGACTTAGATTTTACTTCTTCTATTAATTGTTTTATATTTAATAACCTCATTTGCTTACAAAACAAGGCATGGCATATGAAATAGAAATCATACTAAACCGGCAACTGGCCGATTGTCTTTCCATACCAGTATTTATTACTGATAGAAAAGGAAACCTGATTTATTACAATGAACCAGCAGAAGCAATATTGGGAAAACGGTATGATGATACAGGTGAAATGCCTACAACTGAATGGTCTACTATCTTCAGACCAATGGATGAAGAAGGTAATGGCATTCCTCCGGAAGAGTTACCGCTTGTAAAAACGTTAATGAACTGTAAGCCGTATCACAAAACTTTTTTTATTAATAACCTTAAAGGTAATGTCGAAAAAATTTCAGTTACCTCCTATCCTATTCTTGGCAGAGCATCAACATTTTTGGGAGCGGTGGCATTATTCTGGGATTCAACAGACGAATGAAAATAATAATAAGGGGTGTTCGTGGTTCCATATCCACCTCTGGCCCCGAAACATCAACTTATGGAGGCAATACATCCTGTGTAGATATTTCTGCAGAAGGATATCATCTTGTGCTGGATGCAGGTTCTGGTATACGTAACTCAACTGCCGGCAGCTTACCAGATTGTAAAAGGATTGATATTCTATTAACGCATCTGCACTTTGATCATATTCAGGGATTAGGGTTTTTTAAACCATTGTTTGATCCGAAAATGGAAGTACATATCTGGGGTCCTGCCAGTAGCAGCCAATCATTACAGTCACGGTTAAGCCGTTATTTTTCACCACCCCTATTTCCGGTTCAGATCCGGGAGTTACCTTGTAAGCTTATCTTTCATGAAATGCATCAAAGCAATATTACCATTGGTCCATTCTTTATTCAATCACGGTATGTTATTCATCCCGGGCCAACAATTGGTTTTCGTATTTGTTACAAAGAAAAAATATTCACTTATATACCTGATCATGAACCGGCACTTGGGTTATATGGAATGCCGGCAAATAAAAAATGGATATCAGGAATAGATCTTGCAATGGATGCAGATATTTTATTACATGATGCCCAATATAGTAATGAAGAATATGAAACAAGAAAAGGCTGGGGGCACTCATCCATAGATGATGCTATTTCATTTGCTGCTGTTGCCAATGTAAAAAAATTATTGCTGGCACATCATGATCCATCCCATTCAGATGAAATGCTGAATACACTTGTAAACAATATAAAAGAAAAAAGAGATACTGGTTTTATATATGAGCTGGCTGCGGAAGGAATGGAAATACTTCTGTAAAGCAGAAACATAATTCTTCCCTGAACTTCTCCTTATAAATTTCGTTATTAACTAATTTCAGAATTATTCAATAAAAAAATAAGCATCATGAATGATCTTACAAACAAAGTAGCCTACATAACAGGTGGCAGCAAAGGAATTGGATACGGCATCGCTAAAATATTATTAGACAAAGGAATGAAAGTTGCCATTACCAGTCGTACCCTTAAAGCTGCAAAAGAAGCAGCTGCATCTTTAAGCAATGATCCAAAAAAAATACTGGCATTGGAGGCGGATGTAAGTTCGCTGGCCGATGAAACAAAAGCAGTAAATGCCACAGTAGCACATTTCGGACAACTGGATGTGTTGATCGCTAATGCCGGTGTGGGACATTTTGCATCTATCGACAATATTTCAGCAGCAGCAATGGAAAGAAACGATTGATACGAATCTAACAGGCGTCTTTAACAGTGTTAAAGCTTCAGTCGATGCTTTAAAAAGTTCAAAAGGATATATCATCACTATTGCAAGTCTTGCAGGCACCAATTTTTTTGAGAATGGTGCTGCCTATAATGCCAGTAAGTTTGGTTTGGTTGGTTTTACACAGGCCATTATGCTTGATCTGAGAAAGTATGGAGTAAAAGTATCCACCATCATGCCCGGCTCAGTTGCTACTTATTTTAATAATCATATTCCGGATGATGCTGATGCATGGAAAATACAACCCGAGGATATCGGGCAAATGGTAGCCGATCTTTTACAAATGAATCCCAGAACATTGCCAAGTAAGATAGAGGTAAGACCGGCAATGGTAGCTAAAAAATAAAACATCTCATTAATAAATGAGTCTGATCAATTACAAATTCACTTTTTTATAGTCGCATTATTTTTCCTGAAGATCTTTGAAAGCAAAGCAAACAGGGCCGGATGTTTTTCTTTTAAAAGCGCTGGTCGTTCAAAAAAATATTCAGAAGCAACAGCAAAGAACTCTGACTCATCGGTGGCACCATAGGGGTCAATATCAGATTTATTTTCTTTTATCAGTTTAATTTCTTTATGCATTAGTTGCAGCCAGGGTACTATATATTGTTTATCAAGAATAAAATCAGGGATACCATCAATAGCACCATCCGTTTTATCTACAAGATGTACAAATTCATGTATCGCCGTATTAGTTTTTCCCGTTTTATTAATAAAGGCCTGCCGAAGCTGATGTTGAGAAAGAATCATAATATGATTTAACGGTCCGTTACCCACCATCCCCAGTACAGACCTATTAGCTCCATCCTGCTCAAAATCATGCATTAAAAGAATCAGGATAAAGTAACACTTCGTGCAAGTTTACATATTCCCATCCCTGAAAATTAAAAATGGGAATCAACGCACTCGCAGCTATAAATACTTTGTCAGCATCTTCAACTGCTGTATTCACCCCTGTAATTTTTATTTGCGCTAAGAAGAGTTGAAGTCGTTCTTCAAATTCTTTCTTTTTATCAGCATTTAATTTTTGATAAAAGGGAACATCTTCATTTAGTATTTTTAAAAAAGATGTTGAAATTGTTGCTGTAATTATTACTTTTTTCTTCTTAAAAAATAAAAAGTAGAAAAAAAGAAACAAGATAGCCAGTACAAGGAGTATAAGCAGGAATATATTCATGTAAATAGGTAATTATTTTATAGCACTTCTTTCCAGATCGATTCCAGGTATTTTCTGAATGCTTTCGCTTTTCGCATAGCTGCAATAAATTCATTCTCTCTCCCTGTTGCCTTTAATGTAAGAAGCCGGTTTATTTCATTTCTTAATAGCCGGTTCTGCTGCAACTCTTCTTCTTTATACAACAGGATCAGTGCCCAGTTTCTTAAAACATACTGCATGGACGGCATCATCAGTATTTTGTATTCCAAGTACTGCAGCCAGTTTTTTAACCTTCCCTTTTTCTGCAAGGGCCCTGTTATTCTTAAATTTCTTTTTGAGGATAGCTGCATAAATATCACTCAGGTCAACCGCATCAAAACAAATAGCATTTTTTTGTAGTAGTAATTCCATCCGGCTATCCGCTAACTTTTTTAAAATAGTGGCAGGGCTTCGATAACGGGGGTTTGCTTTTATTTTTTTTTCTTCTGCTGCTGCAATTTGTTGTTGCTCTTTTTCAATAGGCCGGAAACCGGCAGAATGATATACCCAGTATGCACCCGACCGGATACCATCATAATTTTCCTTGCCTATCTGATAACTATCAACAGTAAATCGTTTTAATCCGTAAACCTTTGCATGCACCTGCAATACCAGCTGAAAAATATACTGTGCTTCTCCGCCTCTGTAATAAGGAAATACATTCAATCCAATCCGGCTACTGTCAAATAGTATCCAGGAACCAGCGTAAGCAACCGGCAAACCATTTTTAAAAACGGTGTATCCAAGATAACAATCGTTGGGAACCTGCCTTTCGGGAACCATATTCATCAACGCAATACTGTATCCACGGGGGAGTTGATAATAAACAACCCCATTGGCGTATGTAAAACTGATCGGGTCAATTTCTCTTAGCTGCCGGATCAGGATCATCCTGCTGCAATCAATGATCTGTTCGGCTTCTTCATCTGATAGTTTTATTTTTTTAATTTGTACGCTTCCTGCTATTTTTTTTGGTTTCCGGATTATTGAGCGGTGATAATAGATACTTGACAGTCTTCCGGATAGTATATCATGTTTTGAAAAATCAATTTCTGTATTGATACCCATTGCATTCCAGAGTTCATCTTTTATTTCTGGTCGTATGGTAACTGATAGAAAAAATTGTGAGTAAGCCATCCAGCAGGTCTTCGCCTTCCTGCAAGGAGTGCAGTAACCAATCTTTCCAGGCGGCTTTAGATTCCTGCATTTTTTCTGTTTCCACTTTCTCCATTACAACGGTAAGAATTGCCCGCACCTGTTCATCCTCCGATTCGAAAGAAATAAGCCGTGATATCCTGTGGCCGGTTTTGCCGCAACCACTTAACGATCTCAAAACTAAAAGCTGCGCAAACAGCCGTTTTTGTTATTCCTGAATTATACAGACGGTTTTGTAACTTATCCGTTCCTGAAATATGCATTTCAAGTTCCTGTAATGATCGTTTGACAATCGAATTAATAGATTTATTATCAGGGTAAGCCAGCATAAACAATAAGACATCATAATATAAAAGTAAAAGGGACTTTGCTTTTATATTGTTGATACTGATAGCCTGTAATAATTCTTTTTTTTCAGCTGCCGCTTTTACACCATATTGGTTTCGGATAGAAAAGAGTGCAGCAATATTTTTCTCCGGGCTCTGCATATTATTTTTTTCGGTAAAGGAACTACTTATACACAGAGGTAAGATAGCTTATTTCTCTTCTCTCCAGCTAAACAAAAGAAATAACATATTCAACGGAGTATGCTATTTATTCGTTTCAACATTATAGGATGCTGTCACTTTTCCTCCTCTTGCATCTGTGTATTCCCAGGTTATCTTTTCAAAATTGAAGGACACCTGTTCCATTATTTCGCATTGTGGTGAACAGGTACCGCTGTTAGTTACGCTACTTATCATAACATTGGATAAGGTTATTTTATACAACGGGTTTCTGCTTGCATTTGTTATGTCCAATATTAACTCGGGAATGACTTGTCCTTTAACAGCAAATTCCATTAGTTTGGGAGATGATTTATCCAGCTTCTTCGTGATAACAAGGTCTTCCATCACCGCTGAACTCCGACGTCTTGCTGCTCCTGTTGCTCCCATGGTTCCCTGCGCTGACGATTTTGCCAAACCATGGCTATAAGATTCAATAATGATCCAGTCCTTGTGTTTAGCATCTGTGGACTCCCCAACAATATCTCCTAATTTCAAATAAGCATTACCTTGAGCTGAACCTGTTTGAACAAAAAATAGTACTGCCAGCAATACCGGGATAAAATGTTGTAAACGTTTCATAATACTTTGTTTTTGGTTATAATGAATATAGTTAAAATCAATGGAATGACTTTTCCCCAATGAAAAACGTTGTGTTGAATGATAAATAAATCCAGCAACTTCAGTGAATAGAATGAAACCGAAGGAATTAGGTTTTTTTGCAGATCCCTGATAAGTTGAATACTTTTAACATTCAAATCAAAAGATGCGTAAAACTTTCTCTTTATTCTTTTTAACGGTCTGTATGCTTGAGTTGAATGCACAAACAGCAGATAGTAATTTTCTGCTGATTCGAAATCAGCAAATAGATAATTATGTTGTTCAACATAACACTTCCGCATTGGATAGTTTATATGCCGATGACTTTGTCTTCAGCCACGGGTCAGGACGCATTGAAGGGAAAAAGGGCTGGTTTACTTCTGTAGAAAAAGGAAGTTTTATATCAAGGCAGCATGATTCAGTATCCGTTGAGTTTCATCCGGACCTGGCAATCATAAAAGGAAAACTCTCCGTCCAAAAAAAAGGGAAAGAAAAAACAGACAGGTATCATCTCCATTATATACGGGTGTATGCTTTACGGAAAAATAGCTGGCAAATGATCTCACATATAACCACCAGGGAATACCATGAACCTTAGCCGGTTTAGTTATTGTTTAATAGCCCGTTGAATGGATTTTCTGTTTGTTGATTGCCAATTACAGATGCGACAACTATAAAATCCAGTTTATCCTTTTTCTCCTGGATGAGTTCCCGGTATTTCAGCTTCATTGTCCGTTTAAATTGACCCAGGTAACCGGGTTTTGAAATTCTTTCTGTATCAAGCTTTATTGCTTCTATCAGGTCATTACCGATGTACATCATTAATTGCATAGTGGTAGTGGATTAGTATTACACAAAGCAACTATGTTTTCTTTATGTATACAATCCTACTTATACCCTTTTTTAGAGGTAAGAGTACGAAATTCCTGCTAACGCATTTATGCGTAATTGTATACGGAAGTTTCGCTCATATGCAATTTTCTCCTTACTATTTTTACTAACTTCCACTTATTAAAACCCCGATAATGAAAAAATACCTGGCACTTATAACAATAATTTCGTTGTTGATGAGTTGCAACTCCGAAAAATCCAATACTGATACTCCTTCTTTAACAGATACACTCCCCACAAACTTTGATCAGTTAAAACAAACAGCGCTTAATCATATAGGAGAGCTTGCAGTAGGAATGCCAATGAAGTCTGTAATAGAAAAGCTTGGTCAGCCAGCATCCATATCAAAAACTGAAGTATGGGGTGCCGATGGGTTGTCGCACCAGGATTGGGAGTATCCGTCCAAAGGAGTTTCTTTAAATATGGTTAGCCTGGATAAGGCAACAGCTTTTGAAATTTTTTCGATCACCATTTCATCGCCCTGTACTTTTAAAACAAATAAAAATATTGGTATTGGCAATTCATATCAGGAAGTAACGGCTGCATATGAAAAAGAAATCGACAACACTGCAAGCGATGATAACATTATCACAGTAGGATCTCTATATGGCGGTATCATTATTGAATTTAAAGAAAAGAAAGTGGTGAGCCTGTTTGTAGGTGCAGCGGCTGAATAAGCCCATTGATTGCTATTTTACCGGCAAAGACGAACCCTAATTATGGATTGATTATCTTTCCAACACAATAATTACTAATTTATGGATATCGCAAAAGACCCCCGTCTGGCTGTTCTGATAGATGCAGATAATATTCCATACCGTTTAATAAACGGAATACTGGAAGAAATTGCAAAGTACGGTGTGCCTACTTTCAAACGTATTTATGCCGACTGGACCAAACCCCATGTATCGGGCTGGAAATCAGTCTTACTTGATCATGCCATTACGCCGGTTCAACAATACAGTTATACCACCGGGAAAAATTCATCCGACTCTGCATTGATCATAGATGCAATGGATATATTATATACCGGTCGTGTAGATGGATTTTGCGTGGTAAGCAGTGATAGTGATTTCACCAGATTGGCAACAAGACTTCGTGAAGCAGGGATGAAAGTGTATGGTATGGGTGAGCAAAAAACGCCTTCTGCCTTCAGAGCAGCCTGCGACAAATTTATATACATAGAAATATTAGATCAGGAGGAAGCTGGCGCTAAACAAATAAAATTATCTGAATTACGTAAGAAGGAAAAAGTGATCAGCAAGGCTGATAAAACATTAGTTAGTCTTATTACGACCAGCATCAATGATATTACGGATGAAAATGGCTGGGCATTTTTGGGTGAATTGGGAAGTTTATTGTTGAAGAAACGTCCCGATTTTGATCCAAGAAATTATGGCTATGCAAAATTACTTCCCTTAATAAAAAGTTTAAACAAATTTGAAATTGATGAACGGGAATCCGGCAGGAAAAATGTGAAGCTTGTTTATATACGGGTTAAATAAAACATAATAGCAGGATCTTCCGGCACTCTTTATTATATGCATGTACCTTAACTTTTTTTGCAATAAAAAGGTAACCCTTCTATTCTCTGAATATTTTTTTAAATTTTTTACTTTCTTTGCTTTACTCCATTGTCATACTTCCGCAATAAACACAATAGTGTTAAAAGCTACATATCTTAAACAGCTTACGTACAGCAATTTATTTTTTATACTTTTTTTTCATTAACAATTGAACATTAACTGGCATCCTTTATGAAATAGGGTGGACGAACTCTTATTAATTCACTTAAAAATTTACAGTTATGAAAAAACTATTCTCTATTATTACTATTATTTCTGCTTTAGCACTTATACTTTCGGCTTGTTCACAAAATGGAGTAAGCGACCCGTCATTAAATGGAAAGGATACGACCGGCTTTGCACAATTCCAGGAATGGAAAGCAATTAATGATAAAATAGAAGCAGAAAAAGAAATCGCTAATGCTACTAAAAAGAGCAACAATGTTGTTTACAAAAGCAGCGGAACAATGTCATCTTCAACTACCAACGAAGCTAAAATAGTTAAAAAGAAAGGTTGGAGTAAAGCAGCAAAATACGGCGCAATTGGTGGTGGCTCTGGTGTTGTATTAGGTGCCGTTATCAATAAGAAGAACAGAGTAGCTGGAGGTGCCGTTGGAGGAACACTATTGGGTGGCATTGGTTATTTATGGGGTCGTTCAAAAGATAAAAAAGAAGGACGTTTTTAGGTCAGGGTATATTGATTTCATGGCGAAAGGGTCTTACTGCAGTAAGACCCTATTTTTTGATACTGAATTTCTTCTAATCTCTTCCTATTTTTGAATATATATGTTGCTTAATATCTGTTCACTTAATTCAGGAAGTAATGCCAATTGCTATTATGTTGGTAACAATGAGGAAGCCATATTGATAGATACGGGTCTTAGTTGCCGGGAAACGGAAAAAAGAATGAGCTTGCTTGGTTTATCCTTGGAAAAAGTAAAAGCCATTTTTATCTCTCATGAACACAGCGATCATATTACCGGCCTGCCAGGTATTTCGAAAAAGTACCAGCTCCCTGTTTATATTTCCGCTGCCACAAAAGCAAATTGTAAACTACCCGTTGAAGAACACCTTATCCATAATTTTCAACAAGCAAAGCCAAATCTTATTGGAGATCTAAAGGTCACAGCATTTAAAAAAAATCATGACGCAGCAGATCCGCATAGTTTTATGGTAAGCGCCGATGGTATTAATATAGGAGTGATTACAGATATAGGCTATGCTTGCAAAAGAGTGATCAACTATTTCAGCCAATGTCAGGCAGTTTTTCTGGAATCCAATTACTGTGATACGATGCTGGCCAACAGTAATTATCCTTATTTTCTGCAAGCAACGTATCAGTAGTGATGTAGGTCACTTATCAAATGCGCAAGCTTTAGAATTATTCAGACAGTACAAGTCAGCTGATCTGCAATACCTTATTCTATCACATCTTTCAAAAAATAATAATAAACCGGAACTGGTAGAAAAATTATTTGCACCACATGCTGGCTGCACCAAGATTGTTGTGGCCAGCCGTTATGAAGCTTCTCCTGTTTTTATTATTAAAGGAAATGCTATGCCCGAATCGAAAAAAGTTAAAAGAAAATTTATCAAAGACGAAAGGCAATTATCTTTATTCTGACAAAATAATAATTAATCATTTTATTATTACGATTTCCCTTACAAAAAACATTCAGGCAAAAGTTTCTTACCTTAAAGTAAATTTTACTTATGAAAGTATTACTGCTTGGCATAGTCATGCTGCCTGCATTATTTATCCATGCCCAGGATCCTGAATTTCCTAAAAAAGAGTTTATCATGCACTTGCGTTTGCAGAGTGGTATGACAACTAATTTCAAATCATCCCCCGACCTGTTTACAGGAGGTATACAGTTAGTTCCCCAATTTACCGTTGTAGAAAACCGGTTACGGATGGGCCTTGTTGCCGGAGGTTTTTATACGGCCAAAAAAATACAGGGTATGGCAGGCCCGACAGTATCTCTTAAATTAAAAACGATCGCTGTTAAAAATATGGGAAGCGGTGGCAATATTAATTTATCGCTGGATCATTTATGGGGAACCGGTACCCAACGATTATTTGGCGGTGGTTTACAGGCAGATCTGTTCAACCTGATTGTTATTGGCACAAGTCTTCACCGGGATTATAAAAATAATAATTGGTGGTTACAGGGCTCCATTGCCTTTCGCATCAGTAAAGTAAAATCAATTCCTCATCCATAAAATTTAACCGATGAAATGAGCCATAAAAATTATCGAGTAATTTTTTACCAAATACGATGATAATTTTTATGGCGAATTCCATGTGGCAAATTTCTAAAATAAAAATAAACACATGAAAAGGGCATTAGTAATAAGTGGGGGCGGATCCAAAGGTGCTTTTGCAGTTGGCGTAGTAAAGCAATTGGCGCAACGCTATCCAACACTTTTTTTTGATATATATGTCGGTACCAGCACCGGATCGCTTATTGTTCCGCTGGCTGCTATCGGTGAGATCAAACTGTTGGAAGAAATTTATACTACACAATCAAAAGGAACAATCGTAAAAGAACTGCGCATCGGTGATCGCTTAAATACCGACAGTATTTTTGATGCCAATCCTTTATGGAATCTGATCAATAAACATTTTACAGATAGTCGCTATGACGAGTTAATGAATTCAGGAAAACGGGTTTATATTAATACCACTTGCTTACAAACAGATGAGCTGGTCATTTTTACAAACGATGCCGATGCTTTATCGACCAACCATTATGCGATACGAAAAATTGTGAATGCTGATCATTTTCGGAGAGCAATCATGGCTTCAGCCTGCCAGCCGGTTTTTATGCCCACCATCCAGGTTAATAAAAATCTGGCCGGCAATCCGGAAAAAGAGCTGCAGTATGTAGATGGAGGCATAAAAGAATATGCAGGAATAGAAATGGCCATTGCAGCCGGTGCCACCGAAATTTTTACTATTTTATTATCTACAGAAGATAACGAAATAGAAGAGGTACAGTATAACAGTCTGTTTAAATTACTGCAACGTACAATTGATATTTTCACTTCTGATGTAGGAAAAAATGACCTTATCATTCCTGAACAGTATAATGAAGCATTAAAATATATTGAAGCGGTAAAACGTAAAATGGTGAATAATGGCATCCCCCGTGATGACGTCAATAATTATTTTTCAATTCGTGGAAGAGAAAGCCCCTATGAGGAAAAAGTCCCGTTGAAGTTATTTACCATCCGTCCCGATGCGCCATTGGGAGGTGGACCGGGAGGTTTGAGTTTTGATATGGCTGAAATGAAATCCATGATCCAAAAAGGAAAAAGTCTTGCTAATTTATTCAGCGATAATCTGAAACAAAGTGATATTACCTGGGTGTGATTAACAAGAATGATTTAAAATTCATTTTGATTATTTTCTTTGTCATATTCAGCAAAATAAATATTCGCTGCAAAAATTAATACTGTACCTTAGAAATCCTTCTGTACCTTTTTCAGGTAATCTATAATTAACCTCAACCATACATTGTTATGAAAAAATTTCTTTTCAAATTCATGCTATTGCTATTTTCTGCTTTTGTTGCCAACGCAAAAAATATTGATCCGAATGACACCAGGATGCTCACCCAACCTGCTATCAGTAATAATCATATTGTCTTTGTATATGCAGAAGATCTTTGGATCGCCAATAGAGATGGTGCTGATCCACGCCGGTTAACGGTAGATAAGGGACTGGAATCCAACCCTGTCTTTTCTCCTGATGGAAAAATGATTGTATTTAATGCGGAATATGATGGCAACATTGATGTGTTCATAGTGCCGGCGGAAGGCGGTATTCCAAAACGATTAACCTGGCATCCTTCACCAGATATTGTTCGTGGGTTTACAACGGATGGAAAATCTGTTTTATTTCTTTCTCCGAGAAATGCATTTAACAATAGATATGCACAACTATATACTGTTGGAATCAATGGCGGCATGCCGGTTCAATTAAAAATTCCCAATGCTAACTGGGCTGCTTATTCACCCGATGGAAAACAAATGGCCTATACACCACTGGGCGATGCATTCAAACAATGGAAACATTACCGGGGTGGCTCTATTTCCATTATTACTATTTTCAATTTTAGCAATGATCATTCAATTAAAATTTCACAGCCGGAAGGTGGATGCAATGATGTAAATCCGGTCTGGATGGGTGATATGATCTATTTCCGCAGCGACCGAAATGGTGAGTTCAACCTGTTCTCTTATAATACCACATCAAAAGAAATAAAACAGCTAACAAAATTTACAGATTTTCCTATTCTGTATGCTTCTGCCGGAAATGGCGTTATCATTTTTGAACAGGCCGGTTATTTACATACCTATACTCCCGGAGATGTAACAACGAAAAGAATTAAAGTGGGTATAGCAACAGATCTTTTAGAGTTAAGATCAAGGTTTGTAAAGGGTGCAAAATATGTCCGTAGTGTAGATATTTCTCCTTCCGGGCAGCGGGTTGTATTTGATTTCAGAGGCGATATCGTTACACTCCCTGCAGAAAAAGGGGATGCCCGCAATCTTACACAAACAACCAATGTTCATGAAAAATATCCGGCCTGGTCACCGGATGGGAAAAGCATAGCCTATTTCTCTGACGCATCTGGCGAATATCAATTAGATATTCAATCACAGGATGGTAAAGGCGAAGTAAAGTCTATCAAATTAAATGGCACTGGTTTTTATGCCGATACAAGATGGTCACCCGATAGTAAGAAAATTAGTTATTGTGATAATGGTCGCAATCTTTATATAGTGGATGTTGCATCGGGTGTAATTAATAAAATTGATGCAGATGAATTATATGTTCCCGGACCATTCAGGTATTTATTTGGTGACTGGTCTTCCGATTCCAAATGGATAGCCTATACCAAGGTAACGGAAACACAATTCAAAAAAATATTTCTTTACTCCGTAGATCAGAATAGATCCATCGCATTAACAGATGGATTAAGTGATGCATCCGAACCGGTATTTGACAAAGGAGGAAAATATCTTTTCTTTTTTGCATCTACAGATGACGGTCCGGTTATCAACTGGTTCGATCAATCCAATAACGATATGAAATCCACCAACTCAATCTATCTGGTGACCTTGCAGAAAGAAACCATTTCACCATTTGCCAAAGAAAGTGATGAGGAGAAAATTAAAGAGGCAGCAGATACAACCAAGGCAAAAAAAGAGGGAGCTCCGGCTACGGATAAAAAAACTCCGTCAATGGTGATTGATTGGGATGGCATTCAAAACAGAATAATTGATCTTCCGGTCAAGGCAGGAAATTATGGCAATCTTGGAATGGGAAAAGAAGGAGAATTATTATACGTTGACAATGGTGATGGCGATGGACCCGGTACGCTTCATAAATATGATTTGGAAAAAAGAAAAGATGAGGATGTAATGCCGATGAATGGTTATCTGCTTACGGCAGACGGAAAGAAAATGTTGTATGCCAATAGCGGGAATTGGTTTATCAGTGGTGCTGGTGAAAAACCTGCTCCCGGTAAAGGCATGCTTTCAATCAATGACATACAGGTAAAAATTGAACCCGAAAAAGAATGGCCACAGATCTTTGAAGAAGCATGGCGTATTAACCGGGATTATTTTTATGATCCCGGAATGCATGGCGCCAACTGGAATGCCATGAAAAAGAAGTATGAGGTTTTTCTACCGCACTTATCCTGCCGTAATGATCTGAATGTAGTAATACAATGGATGTGCAGCGAGTTGGCGGTAGGTCATCATCGTTTAACAAATGGTGGAGATTATTTAAATGATCCGGAAAGGATCGGTGGTGGATTATTAGGGGCTGATTATACAGTAGATAAAAATCGTTATCGCATCCATAAAATATATGGTGGGTTAAACTGGAATCCAAATCTACGTTCACCACTCACAGAGCCCGGCATCAATGCAAAAGAAGGAGATTATATTCTGGCAGTGAACGGGCAAAATGTTACGGCAGCTGATAATCTCTATCGTTTCTTTGAAAATACGGCAGGCAAAATAGTAGAGTTAACGATTAATGCGACAGCCGACAATAACGGATCAAAAATTGTTAAAGTAGTTCCCATTTCTAATGAATCAGCATTAAGGAACAGGGATTGGGTGGAAGGAAATCTGAAAAAAGTGAATGAAGCTACAAAAGGACAGGTAGCTTATGTATATGTTCCCAACACTGCCGGATTGGGGCATGAATATTTCAAAAGATATTTCTTTCCGCAAGCCACTAAAAAAGCAATCATTATTGATGAACGTTTTAATGGTGGTGGTCAGTTAGCTGATTATTATATCGATTTGTTACAACGCCCTTATCAGGCGTATTGGAATATGCGGTATGGAAAAGATCTGAAATCACCCAGTGCTTCCATACAAGGACCTAAAGTGATGATCATTGATGAGACGGCAGGTTCCGGTGGAGATATGCTTCCCTGGATGTTTAGAAAATTCAACGTAGGTACACTTGTTGGGAAAAGAACATGGGGCGGATTAGTAGGCATCTTAGGCTTCCCGGAATTTTTAGATGGTGGTGGTGTTACCGCACCGAATGTTGCCATCTGGACCAAAGATGGATTTATAGTGGAGAATGTTGGTGTGCCACCAGATATAGAAGTAGAACAAACACCGGCCGATGTAATTAAAGGAAGAGATCCGCAATTGGAAAAAGCAATTGAGATCGCATTGGAAGAATTAAAGAAAAATCCGCAAGTGGAACCGAAACGACCACCTTTCCCAAATAAAGTAAAAAACTAGATCAAAAAAGTAAATGGGTTATCGAATGATAACCCATTTTTTCATAGTTAAAAAGGCTCAAAGTGAAAGAAGCTGTTTGTCTCTTTATTGCATGATCATAATATTTTTTACGACTGATGACTGATCATAATTATTTATCAACCGCAATTGATAATAGCCATTTTGCTTTTTACCTAAAGGGATAGTGATGATGCTGGTCGTTGCTTTAAAATTATTTTGCTGAACCATATGTCCGGTCTGGCTCCAAAGTTCAATTTTTAAATTTCTGTTTTTCCATCCATCTGGCACAGTAATATTTAACATATTGGATGCCGGAACAGGAAATGCTTTGATAGTTGCTGTTTTAGGAAACTGCACCAATTTAACCTGCGAGTAACCGCCACTTCCTTTTTTCTCTTTAAAAAACAACCGATAGAAATTATTTCCTTCTGCAGGAGTTTCATCACTAAAATGATACTCTTTTGCTTCTGCTACTGATAAAATTCCAATGGCAGAATAAATAATACCATCAGTAGATCTTTCAACAATAACTTCATCACTTACATATTTGTTGTATAATGTGAAATCCAGATTAGAAGATTCATTATTCTTTGTTACCTCAAAATTTACCGGAACAGTCAAAACAGACTTTGATGATTTAAAGAGTCCCAGCACATTTACCGGATCCAGTTGAGAACCTGTATTTGAATTATTAGGATAAGTGGTCCAATCGGGATCAGCTGTCAGTACATCATCCCCAAAAATGGCATACCCATAAAATTTTTGATCAACCGCTATTCCCATATCCCTCAGGCTTATAAAGACACCCTTTAAATTTTGTGAACTACTGGTGGAGGGCCTGCTTTCGCTGTAATACTTTACATCTTTGATCATAATGCCATAAGAAAAACTACTTGCTAATAAGTTGGGCCCAAAACTTGTCGGAAGAACAGAGATCAGCGGTCCGAATGCTGTTGGTACGTTGGCCCCATTCACAGCTGTGATAGCTGCAATTTTAAATGGGTCGCCAACTCCTCTGTCAATTACAATGGCACCACTTTCTATACGGTCAGTATCATTCAATGGTTTTAATCCTGCAGGAATAATAAAATCAACTCTTTCAATATTTCCAAAATGGGGTGCACTCAATGTATTCGAGAATATATTATCATATCCGCTGGTAAGATTGTTCGACAAAAAAGCATCATCAGGATTCAAAACCTCCGGCGCAGTAAAATCAAAAGTACCCGATGTAGCACCTGGTGCAGGTATAGATGAATAAGCCGCCCAGAAATTAAAATAGTTTCTGTCATCGCCCACATCCGGGTTAGCCGCTCTTCTGATTTTAACCATGCTGCTTGTTGGCATTTTAATTACCGGTGTAGAAACTCCGGCAACTGCTAGTTGCGTTAGACTTACTGTATTAATGGGAGCCGGTGCATTGAAATTAACTGTATAAGAATTAGTACTATCCCAATGAGAAATTAAACCTCCCAAAGCATTTCGTAAACCGGCGCCTTTAATCGCCGGATAGGAAACCACATCTGCTGTAGATCCTGAAGTAGCTATTGAATTAATAGGAGATTGTCCACTAACGTTAGAAGCAGACAGGATAATAAAAAACAATAAAACAGGTAATAGCCTTCGAAGGCCAGTGTACATTTGTTTCATATAGGGTCGGATAAATACTTTTCAAAAGTACTTCGGAATCGTAGTTTATGCAAGTGTTTTTCCCGATAGTTTTAAACATACAGCATATTTGCTTATAGTGATTTTACGATAGTTGAGGTTATTTTCAACTTAAATAATTCTAAAGGGGTAAACATCAGAGAACTATGAATTAGGATAATAGTTATTCAACAAATTTGAATAGAAATTATTTTTATAGGATAACTACGATACTAAAAAAATAATTCTAAAAATATAGTAATAGAAATTAAAATCTAGGCATAAAACAAGTCTACCAATTGTTCTAAAATAATACCGGCATCATTTAAATTATAATCTATATCAAATCCTTCTCTTTGTAATTTCTCTCCTGCCCAATCTCGAATTTTACATGCAATATCCTCATCCACTTCAAAAACTAAATTGTTTCTCTCATTGAAATAAATAAATAATTCGGTTCTCTCAATTGTTAAATGTTCAAGCAAAAAATTATATTGTTTATCATTTAATTTAATTTTCATTCTAATTATAAATTGAGTAAGGGTTTTTAGTTTGTATTCATTAACAATAATAAAAAATAATCAATAAAAAAGGGCATCCGCCAGTTGGAGGATGCCCTTTAAAATCTTATCCTTAATAATTAACTAAGGTGTTTCGCTAAATGCTTAGCCATATCAAACATAGATACCTGTGCTTTGCCACCGAAAACAACTTTCAGTTTTGCATCAGCATTGATCATACGTCTGTTCTTTGGATCTTGTAATTTGTTAGCCTTAATATAAACCCAGATTTTTTTTACTACTTCAGTACGGGGTACTGGTTTTGTTCCAACAACTGCACCTAATGCTGCACTAGGAGTCAATGGTTTCATAAATGCCGGATTAGGCTTACGGGCTGATTTCTTCTTTGCTGCTTTTTTCTTTGGAGCTGCTTTCTTTGCTGCTTTTTTAGGAGCTGCTTTTTTAGGAGCTGCTTTCTTCTTTGGAGCTGCTTTCTTTGCTGCTTTTTTAGGAGCTGCTTTCTTCTTTGCTGCTTTTTTCTTTGTTGCCATGATGTTGTAGATTTAGAATTTTAATGAGTATTTATAAATATCAAAGTCAAATATATATGATTTCTATTCGGGAAACACTGATTACAATAAAAAAGATATTCCCATTTTTACTGTTTTTCACTGTGCAAAATGTGAATTCTCAGGTTACAGCTGAAAAGAAGATCATTGCTTACTATACCGGAAATGGTGAAACTATTCAACAATACCCTATAAAAAAGCTCACTCATATTATCTATAGCTTCCTCCGGTTACACACTGATACGCTTGGTTTTCACAATGAAAAACAAAGGGAAACACTGGAAGCGTTGGTGCAATTAAAAAAAATTAACCCACAGCTAAAGATCATGGTTTCCATTGGGGGATGGGGTGGTTGTGCCCCTTGTTCTGAGCTTTTCTCTTCTGAAAAACACCGGAAAACCTTTGCAAAAACGACAGTGGCACTTTTTGAAAAATATGGTATTGATGGTCTTGACCTTGATTGGGAATACCCGGCCATTGAAGGATACCCCGGTCATCAGTTTACGGTTAATGACAAAAACAACTTTACCGAATTAGTCAGGGTTTTAAGAGTGGAAATGGAAAACAAATACCTGTTAACATTTGCCGCTGGCGGATTCATTGATTATCTGGAAAACTCCATTGATTGGGATGCTGTAATGCCATTGGTGGATTTTGTAAACCTGATGACCTATGACCTGGTAGGAGGTTACAGCACGGTTACCGGGCATCATACACCATTGAGGGATTACCGCTCCGGACAACAATCAACGGAGAAATGTGTGAACTGGTTATTGGATAAAAAAGTGGCACCGGAAAAATTAATTATCGGCGCTGCCATCTATGCAAGGGTCTGGGAAAATGTTGCTGACACCAATCATGGATTGTATCAATCCGGAAAATTTAAACAAGGGGTAGCGTATAAAAACTTCCCGGCTTATTTCAGCGATAGTTCCGGCTATCGGTATTATTGGGATAAGAAAGCAAAAGCACCCTTTCAATATAATAAGCGTAAAACACTATTCGCCACATTTGATGATGAACGTTCTATTAAGGAAAAATCAAAATTTATCCAGCGAAAGAACCTGGGCGGTATTATGTTCTGGGAGTTAACGCAAGACAGATACGAAGACGGCTTGCTGGATGTGATGTACAATAGATTGAAGAACTGATTCGTTCTTAGCCTGCTGTTTTATTTTCCAGAACCTGCATTAAACGATTTAAAAGCATTTAAGTCTGAAAACTGCACATATACCACTCTATGATTAAATCTCTTTTTTCTTTAAGTCTGTTGCTCTCAATTGTATTTATCAGTTGTCAGAAAGATACAAGTCCTGACCCCGGTACACCACCGGCCGCAACGATGTATTTTCCTCCTGTAACCGGATCAGCATGGGCAAACACAACTCCTGTTTCCTTAGGCTGGACAGATGCACAGATGAATGACCTGTATAGCTATCTGGATACAAAGAATACAAAGGCCTTTCTTATACTTAAGAATGGTCGCATTGTTGCCGAAAAATATTTTGGCAGTTTTACTGTTGATAGTAACTGGTATTGGGCTTCTGCTGGAAAAACATTGACAGCCATGCTGGTGGGTATTGCCCAACAGGAAGGCTTGCTGAATATTAATAATAAAACCTCCCAATACCTTGGCACGGGATGGACATCATTGCCGTTGGCAAAAGAAAACTTAATAACGGTGCGGCATCAGTTAACAATGACCACCGGATTGGATGATGGTGTTCCGGATGTTGATTGCACCCTTCCGGCTTGTATGATCTATAAAGCAGATGCAGGAACCAGATGGGCTTATCATAATGCGCCGTATACCATTTTAGATAAAGTAGTTGAGAATGCAAGTGGCCAAACATACAATACTTATTTTCAGGCGAAGATCAGAGACAGGATCGGTATGAATGGGGTATGGCTTCCTTCGGGATATAATAATGTCTATTACAGCACCCCCAGAAGCATGGCGAGGTATGGTTTATTATTATTGAATAAAGGCAAGTGGGACCAGACAACCATCCTCAGTGATACCAGTTACTTCAATGCACAGGTAAACAGTTCGCAGAATTTAAATAATTCATATGGCTACCTCACCTGGCTGAATGGGAAGAGCAGTCATATGTTACCAACATTGCAATTTCAGTTTACAGGAAGTTTGGTGCCGAATGCACCTGCCGACATGTACGCTGCACTTGGAAAAAATGATCAGAAGTTATATGTAGTGCCATCACAGAACATAGTTGTTATCCGTATGGGCAATTCTGCCGGCAACGTTCAGCTAGCTGTTTCCAGTTTTGATAATGAACTCTGGGGAAAGTTGAAACCGATCCTTGGTTATTAGATCAAGCGACCAAATCCGTCAGGTCATCCATCCGAATAGCCATATGGCTTTCATCATAAATACACTCGCCGTTTTTTAAGAACAATACCTGTGGTGATTCATGATACACTTTCAAATCTTCCGAAATTTTATTAGATAAAGAACGAAAAGCAATCAGGTCGAGAAAATGAAAATCCATTTTTTCAGAGGGCTCCGATTTTTCCAATCTTGATTTTACCATGGAGCTGATGGAGCAGCGGGTAGAGTGTTTGAAGATAACCTGTGGTCTTTCATTCGATTTTTCTAATATTTCAGCTAATTGTGCTTCAGTGTTTAGTACGGACCAGTTCATTTATTTTTTTTGAATACTATACAATAATTATGCTTTATTGTTTGGCGAGAATGCAGACTCTTTTACAAATTCCCTTCATCACCAAATTTTTTCTTAAGCATTTCTTCTATGCGATCTGCAAGGGATAGTTGCCGACTCCCCTTCTATTTTTGGCATTTTACTCAACGCTTCTGTCATGGAGTTGACAGTAAAATTATATCGGGCAAACTGTAGTTCCAATTCTTTTACATCATTTGTTTCCCAATAATTACCCTCATCAGACAATTCAAAATTGTCAAAATATTTTTCTTTAAAATATCGAAGTAGTTTTATTACAGCAATATGTGCATCCATACCCGCATACTGTGTTTTTGTGCTGGTAGTAAACATTAATTCTTTATCAAGCGCATTACCATCATAAATATCTTTGTTCATCAAATTAACCAGAGAGCATAGTCTTCCGCCGGATAAAAAAGTAAGAAAAATGGGTTCACAATTTTCTGGCGAAAAACAAATACCATTGACCTGATCGGGATTCGGTTCCCTGATAATGTTATAAGACCAGCCTAAACTTTTACAAATATCTTCTGTTTCTGAAATCAACTCTTCAAGTAATGATTCGTTGCGAAGCCAGCCGGAATAATGAATAGATAACCCCATAAAGCTCTTTTATGGGGTTAAAAATAATAATAAATAATCCGATACTGATAATGCTAAAAAAGAAGCAATCCCTGTTTTGAAGTGCGGAAAAAAGCCTGGAAGGCATTAATTTTAATAACCCTGGATAAAATCCAGGGTAACGGTGCAATTGAGCCCCTAACCCCAAAGGGGTTAAATAAAGAAGTCAATTTTATTTGTAGCAAGATTTCATTGAAGATATTATTCAACCCTATTCAGGGTTGGTAAAAAATACTTCTTCTTTTTCCATTCTGGTTTCACCAATGGCTATTTTTGTTTAAGCCCTTTGGGCTTTAAAATTGATTCATATTCATAAAGCTCAAAGGCTGCCCCGCTTAGCCGGAAATCCTTCTGTAGCCAGCTGTTGTGAGATAGCCAAAAGATTGCAGGCGGGCGGGGGACCGAAGCTGACCGGAGTTACAAAAGCCGACAGCCCCACACTTTCGCAATGTTATGGCAGACAAAACTTAAGTGTCGTTGAAGAGCTACGGAGGGCAAAACCTCCTTCGCTGATTTATTCTACGAAACATTTATGTAGTAGAAAGCTTCGGAGGACAAAACCTACCTTCGCTAAAGCTTCGGAGGACACGGAAAAATAAATTCCCCAAAATATTAGTTTTTAATTACTAAATCATTTAGTTTTGGATTACTGTCCCGAAAAAGTAGGGATGACAATACGCAAATACATAAATTTAACCCATGGCAAAAGCAGACAAAACAACAGAAACCGTTTCACCTAACAGTGAAAAATTAAAGGCACTTAAACTTACGATGGATAAGCTGGAGAAGGATTATGGTAAGGGAAGTGTGATGTTATTAGGCGATAAAGTGGCACATGAACAATCGGTTATATCCACCGGCTCTATCGGATTGGATGTGGCACTCGGAATTGGTGGTCTTCCTCGAGGAAGAGTCGTTGAAATATATGGACCAGAATCTTCTGGTAAAACAACCATTGCAACGCATGTAATTGCAGAAGCACAAAAGAAAGGCGGCATGTGTGCCTTTATTGATGCGGAACATGCATTTGATAGTGCTTATGCAAAAAAATTAGGTGTTGATGTTGACAATCTATTGATCTCTCAACCAGATTATGGTGAGCAGGCATTAGAGATCGCTGATCGTCTTATCTTATCTGGTGCGCTGGATGTGGTGGTGATTGACTCAGTGGCTGCATTGGTTCCTAAAAGCGAATTGGAAGGTGAGATGGGTGATAGCAAAATGGGCTTGCATGCAAGATTGATGAGCCAGGCGTTGAGAAAATTAACAGCAACCATTTCTAAAACAAATACCATCTGCATTTTCATCAACCAGATGAGAGAAAAGATCGGTGTCATGTTTGGCAATCCTGAAACAACAACAGGTGGTAATGCTTTGAAATTCTATGCCTCTGTTCGTTTAGATATACGCCGTCAGGCACAGGTAAAAGATGGCGATTCTGCCATTGGTAACCATGTAAAAGTAAAAGTGGTCAAGAATAAAGTGGCGCCTCCCTTCCGTGCAGCAGAGTTTGATATCATTTTTGGTCAGGGTATTTCAAAAACCGGTGAGATCGTTGATATGGGTACTGAGCTTGGAATTGTACAGAAAAGTGGAAGCTGGTACAGTTATAACAACGATAAATTAGGTCAGGGCCGTGATTCTGTTAAGCAATTGATGGTTGACAACCCTGAACTGGCAAATGAAATAGAAGGGAAAATAAGAGAGAAAATAAAGGAAATGCAGGCTGAGTAACTCCTTTATTTACAAAATATTACAGATGGGTTAGTTTGTATACCCTCTTGCCAAAAGCAGGAGGGTTTTTTATCGTCTTATAAGTTCTAATTTTTTACAAAGAGCAAAGTATTAACAATAAATTGACAGGAAAAACCAAATTCAATGTTTAAACATTGTATATTTGTTTCTACTTATAACAACCTAATAGAATCAAACTGCCGTTATTTATTATGATGGAAAACAAAAACCAAGTTATACTACAAACCAAAAAATGGCTGCATATAGTCTTAGGGATTTGTCTGTTGATTGCCTTTTTTCTTCCCTGGGTGTTGTGGAGTGATACTTCCGTTAAAGGCTATGATCTGCCAGCTGGTAATTTCTTCTCCATCTCAGCATCGCAATTTGGCCTGAAAAACCCATTCCCGCAATTAAGCTTTGCTTTTTATATTTTCTGGTTAATTCCCGTTTTAATTGTGCTTTCTTTATTTCTTGCCTTCAATAATAAAAAAACTATACTGCCAGCATTTATTGCAGGAGCCTTATCGTTGTCACTTGTTACTGTTTTCTTTCTATTTACAAAAACATTGATTGATCTGGGTGTAGGGGAAAATGTTTTTAAAATGCTGCAGCTGCCAGCCTATATTGCCATTGTAGCCGCTATTGGTTTTATTTTAACGGTAGTACCAGATTCTCACTGGGGCAAAAAAATGATCTGGATAATCGTAGGTCCGGTTCTTGCTTTTTCAGCGTATACGATTGGTGAAAAAAAGGTTTGGAACGAAACACATACTGCAACAGACAACGTTACAGCCGATTATACCATCTCTGCTAATGAATTGCTGAAAGAGTTTCTGACAAATGATAGTTTAGCAAACGCCAACTACACAGAAAAGATAATTACAGTAAGCGGGAGCATTTCAGAAATTGAAAGAACCAGTGATTCAACTACCAATATCCGATTTGATGATCCGGGTGGCTCCTACATTGCTTTTTCTTTTGATAAAGAACAATACGGGCAACTTAATAACTTAAAACCCGGTGATGCAGTTTCATTAAAAGGTTCCTGCAGCGGTAGTTTTTACAGTGAGATATTAGGTACTACATCAATAAGTTTTAAACGATCGATCTTAAATAAAAACAAAAACTAAATTTAAAAGCACCACATGAAGAAATCTATTTTATTACTGGCATTAGTCATTACAACGGGCCAAATTTTTGCGCAAAAGAAAACAACGACTTCTGCAACAGTATCTTTTGATGCAACAACACCAAAAGATGCGTTACCTAAAGCGACAAATAATGCTGTAATTGGTTCACTAAATACAGCCGATGGGTCTGTTGCTTTTGAAGCAGCAGTTAAAAATTTTGCTTTTACAAACCCTAAAATTCAGGAACATTTTAATGGCGATAAATGGTTCAATTCTGATACGTATCCTGTATTTTCTTTTTCCGGAAAAATTGAAAAAGCGGATAAAGTAAAATTTACAAAGGATGGTACCTATAATGTTACAGTGTCAGGTATAATGAAGATCCGTGGCGTTAGTAAAGAAGAAAAAGTAAAAGGAACAATTACAGTAGCCGGTGGAAAAATTAAAATTGCTGCCGATTTCGAAATCGATTTACCAGATTATGGAATTACCGGTGTTCCAATTGATGCCGGTAAGGTTTCAAAAGAACCCAAAGTGTCTGTAACGGCTGAATTCTGATCCGGTACAATGAATAACAAAGCCTCCGATAAACCGGAGGCTTTGTTATTCAAATAGTATACTATCAGTTTCCTACTATTTTCTCTATATGCAAAAGTTTTCCTGCTGCATCAAATCCTTCAACTACAATTTTAAACTTTTTGCTAAAGTCATTATTAAAGAAATTCAAGTGCAATGGTTGTTGATTCATTATCTGTATACAGGTCCGGGTTCCAGTATAGGGTTGTGCGGTTATCGGCTATTGAACTTTTAGGATCTGAATTGGTATAATCAGGATTAAAGAATTCTTTGGTAATGGAATAGCCATTATGTTCTACAAATTCCAATTTATCATCTTTCTGGTTTTTATTCGACTTTTCTCTTTGATACACGGCCAAAGCACCTCCTGGAAAACTACTTCCGACACCAACGAAACCAGCTTCAAAAAACTTTACAAGAGCAATATCATCCGCCCTGATATTTCGTAATTGACTCATACTTGTTGGTATTTCATCCAAAAAGATACCAACCGCCCATTTTTGTCCGGAAAGCAAACTCATATTCTTCCGGTTTACAAAATTGCCGCCGGAAATTTCCAGCTGCTGTATTCTGTTCTTAATATAGTCTACGGCGTTCATCGATTTATCCGTTGGCGGATTATTTACAAAATCCAGATTCACTTTTCCTGGCGATTTAAAAACCCCCTTAGCATACTTCTCATTCACTATATCAATCGGCTTTGCATTTGACTTTGCCTGTACCGTCACTCTTTCCAATTCCTTCATTTCGTCAAGATGGGTTACGATAAACTTTGACCGTTTAGCTATTTCATCCTTATTGGAAAGACTACTCAGGTTTTTAGCCCCGGTATTTACAAATGCATCTGGCCGGAATACGGCTGCTTATGGTGAATGCAGTATCATTATCATCCAATACAACAAGACCGGGACGTTGCTTTCCGTTCTTATCCATATAAGAATAGAATAATTTGGCATTCCCAAAAAATAAAACCGAATCTTTCCTGAAGCCTCCATCCTTATCCAATGGCAATTCAAAAATCTGTGTAGACGAGTCTTCTGCCTCGAGCAAAATATTCAACTGACCGGTAGTAAAAGATTCTTTCGTTCTTTCATCAATCACTTTTCCGGAAATGATCAGCATTTTATCATCATTGTATGTAACTGCAGGAAATTCTTTATTCAGTATTTTCGTCCAGTTAAACCGGCTCCATCCATGTGTTAACATCAGGTTATCCAATGCGATACCTGTACTATCATTTACATTTTCAAAGTACCAGGCAGGATTAAATATTTTTCCTTTCAGGTCAGCCGTCAATAAAAACCGGGACCAGATATTATCATTATCATTAAAACTTTGTGAAGGCAATTCAATGATGGAAACAGAACAACTACGCTGGATAGCTTCATCAAAAACTATATTCCAGTTTGTTGGCACCTCTTTTCTCCATATTAATAGTAACAGGATTAATCGCTCCCTTAATTTTATATTCGTTGTTATCAACAAATGTTAAGCGTTCTGCCAATGGGGCGCCTTCGATATTAAAAACTGTAAAATGCAAAATTCCTGAAGGAAGGCTATCTGTTACCAGGTGTCCGATTACTGATGGATAATCCTCAAAGGCAATTTCATTATCATAAACTACATTGTTATTGATTTGTACCACCAATTTTACAACTGCAAATTCACCACTTGTGTTTTCTGTTTTTGACAATTGAAATTTTTTACCCCCTTTTTCATCCTGTATTTTTATATTAATGCCTTTTGATTGTACTTCTGGTAACGGATATGTTCTTACACCTGCCGGTGTTTCCAACTCAGCAATGTATTTTTTTCCAATGATCGGTTTGAATTGCAACTTACCAATGCCATCATGAAAACTATGGAATGGAGCAACGGTAGTTCCATCTTCTGTTTTAATAATGCCATGTGCTTCAAATGGGGTGCCCCATTGATCAGCTGCTTTAAAAGCTATTGTTGTCAGAATGCCATGCACCATCTGTCCGCTTTCAGGAAAGAACTGCAGGGAAATGTTTGAGAGTTCTTGTTTTGCAGTTGCTGACACTGACTTTGGATTATAAACATAAATATTTTTGTGATAGACAAATGCTTCATCGCTGTTCAACATAACCGGTGTTACAGCCCGGATATAATAATTACCCTGTGGCAAAGAATCCGGAAGTTGAATACTCCCTCTTACTACAGCACCCACGACAGGATATTGTTTTGTAGTAACAACATTGTTTTTTGCATCGGTAAGTTGTAAATAGAAATTACTGCTCTGGCTGCTGGGTTTCCCATCCTTATATAAATAGGCTTTAAACCAGATGGTTTCCCCAGCAACATAATATTCCTTATCGTAGTGAATATATATCTTCTCCACCGGATGTTGAGTAGCGTATCCCTGTAAAGTTGATTCGGGTTGTTGCCCGTAAATACAGTAATTGCTGATCAGAATTAACAATATGGAAACTGAGAAATTTAAATATTTCATATCCTAAATTAGATATACAAATTAGTCATTTGTTATGATTCTCATCATATGTTTATATAGACGGTAGTTTCAACCAAATAGTTTATTCAGTGATGACTCTTTCTAAATGAATCAATTTACCAACTTCATCAAAGCCTTCGACTATGATCCGAAACTTCTTGCAAGTATCATTATTATAGAAACTGAATTTTACAGAGTTTGAGCTTTTATTTGTATAAATAGCGGGATTCCAATAAAGTGTTGTTCTCTTATCTGGTTTTACTTTTTCCGCAGAAATTGAATAGTCTGGAGTGTAAAATTCTTTTGCAATTGAATAACCATTATAATTCAAATATTTAGTTTTTTCAGATTCAGATTGGTTATCATTTCCCTTCTTTAAATAAACAGCAATTGCTCCACCAGGATAATTGCTCCCAGCACCGATAAAACCCGCCTGAAAAAATTTTACCATTGCTATCTGATCTGCTCTTAAAATCTTTAACTGAAGTAAATCAGCCGGAATTTCGTCAATAAACAGGCCTATTTCCCATTTTCGAATTTCTCCAATTGCATTGCCTCCAAAGTTTGCTTTATTATTAATTAAACTAAAATTTCTAGGGTTCACAAAAGTTCCATATTGTGTGTCAACATTAGTTATCCTGTTTTTGACATAGTCAAATCCATTCATTGATCTATCAACAATTTTGTTATTTATATTATCAATAACAATCTTTCCACCAGTCCTGAATATCTCACTACTATATTTTTCATTTAACACATCAGCAGGCCGCATTATCTTTGTTTTTACTGTAACGTTTTCAAGCAATTTTGCTTCTGGATTACCAGCAAGTATCAACTTATGTTTTTTATTTAGTAATTCTGTTTTCAAATGGCTAATTGTCACTTTTTGTACCAAAACGGGATTCTGTAATAATGGTTTTACAAAATTTATCCCCGTATTATTTTCATCCAAAATAATATCTACCGGCTTCTTCCGGTCTTTACTATCGTAGTAAGTATAATAAATTTTTGTTTTCCCAAATATTGCCAGGGAGTCTATCAGAAAACGCCCACTTTCATTAACCGGGATGTCATAAGTAAACAAAGAAGAATCTTCAGTTGATAAAAAAACATTTATTCTTCCTGCTTCTACTGGTCTGTTATCCTTTTCATATTTCACCACACCCGTAATATTTATCAGATAATTATCTTTTATATTATTCCGGATATCACTTTTATCATAACTTTTAGCCCAAACATATCTTCTCCACCCTTGTGTCAGCATCAGGTTATCAAGTGCTTCTTTTACAGTATCAGAATGGTTACCAAAATAGTATGCTGGGTTATGAATATTTCCTTTGAGCTCATCAGTTAATAAAAATTTTGTCAGAATATTTTCCTGCCTATCAATATTATCTTCTTCATAGTCTGTTACTGATACAGAACAACTTCGCTGAATAGAATCAGGAAAAGAAATTTCAAATTCATTCTTTTTCCTGCTTCCCATTCCTTTTTTTATGATAATCAGGCTATCCTTATTATTTGCCAATTCATTATTGTTAAAAGCTAACCGTTCAACCAATGGGATACCATCATCATTAAAAACTGTAAATGAAAATATACCTGATGGCAGATCTTTTGTAATTAAATGACCTATCATTGATTGATAATGATCAAAGCTTACCACCCTTTCATAAACTACTGTATTATTCAGCTTCACTACCAGTAACAATTGCCTGAGATCAAATTTGTCTGCACTACTTTTGGTGAGCAGAAACAACTTACCGTTATTCTCATCTTCTACTTTTAAATTCAACCCTGATAATTGAACATCAGGTAAAGGATATACTCTTGCACTATTCAATCCGTTTATGATCGCATAATATTTTTCTCCTGCCCTGGGCTTGAATTGAAATTTTCCTACCCCATCATACAAGCTTTTAAAAGATAAGACCGTAGTACTATCGTTTGATTTAATAATTCCACTTATATCCACCGGCTCACCAAAAATATTAACAGCTTTAAATGCAACCGTTGTTAAAATACCATCAATCAAATTTCCGCTCTCCGGAAAAAATTGAAGTGAAATTCTATTTTGAACTTCTTTTTGAATCGCCGAAACATTTTCTTCTTGCAGTGGGGTTATATACATAGACTGCTTTGAGTATATACAAGACTATCCTTAAAATTCATCATTGCAGCTGTTTGTGCATTTATAAAATAATATCCGCCAGGCAATGAATCAGGCAAATCAATATTACCTATAACTGCTGATCCTTGAACAGGATAATGTTTTGTACAAACTATAGTACCAGCTGCATCCAATAACTGCATAAAAAAATTATTACTCAAACTACTAGGCAACCCATTATTATATAAATATGCTTTAAACCAGACCGTTTCGCCAGCAATAAAAAACTCCTTATCGTAATGGATATAAATTTTCTCGGATTGAGAAATGAAAGAATCCCCAGAAATTTCGTCATGATTTTGACTTAACCCTTTACCCAGGATCAATAACCAAAAGACTGGAAAAAGAATAGCTTTTACCATACATAAGTATTAAAATCTTACTTCTTACAAAAGCTAAACCTGAATTTTCTATTTGGAAAGAATAGCCTGTACATTCAAGATAGAATTTAAATTCCATTCGCTGCATCCAAGTGTACATTATATAAATTTTACCTTAAAACCCATTATTTAAATGTACAGTTTATCTGCCTTCAGTAAATTGCAGTTATACCATGCCATTCAACCTACATACTCCCTTTCCCCCCGCTGGCGATCAGCCGGATGCCATCCGACAATTGACGGAAGGTATTGAACATGGAGAAAAGTACCAGACTCTGTTAGGTGTAACCGGTAGCGGCAAAACCTTTACCATCGCCAATGTGATTCAGAATGTACAACGGCCTACATTGGTACTGACGCATAATAAAACGCTGGTGGCACAATTGTATGGCGAGTTCCGCCAATTCTTTCCCGGAGAATGCGGTGGAGTATTTTGTTTCTTATTATGATTACTATCAGCCGGAAGCTTATATGCCGGTAAGAGATGTGTATATTGAAAAAGACCTCAGTATCAATGATGAATTGGATAAACTCCGGTTAAGAGCCACTTCCAGTTTGCTAAGTGGCCGGCGGGATATTATTGTTGTAGCATCTGTTAGTTGTATTTATGGAATGGGTAACCCTACTGATTATGAAAACGGAATTATCCGCATCAGCAAAGGGCAAACCATTTCCAGACAGGCTTTTCTACATGCATTGGTGAATTCATTATACAACAGAACAACTATTGATTTTAACCGGGCCACTTTCAGAGTAAAAGGAGATACGGTAGATATTAATCTGCCTTATGTTGACTATGGTTATCGCATTACTTTCTTTGGCGATGAAATTGAAGAAATAGAAAGTATCGATGTGGTAAAAGGAAAACGAATTGCAGCTAATGGAAAATGCAGCCATCTTTCCTGCCAATCTATATGTAGCGCCAAAAGATATTTTGCAACAGGTATTGTATGAAATACAGGATGAAGTAGCCGCACAGGCTGAATATTTTAAAAAAGAAGGAAAATATATTGAAGCACAACGGTTAAGTGAAAGGGTGAATTATGATATTGAAATGATACGGGAACTGGGTTATTGTAATGGTATTGAAAACTATTCCCGTTTTTTTGACAGGAGAAAACCCGGCACCAGGCCATTCTGTTTGCTGGATTATTTTCCGAAAGATTTTTTAATGGTGGTGGATGAAAGTCACCAGACCATTCCCCAGGTAAGTGGTATGTATGGCGGCGACAGAAGCCGGAAATTAGTGTTGGTTGATTATGGTTTCCGGTTACCATCTGCATTGGATAACCGTCCGTTGAATTTTCATGAATATGAATCATTGCTGAATCAAACCATTTTTGTTTCTGCTACACCGGATGATTATGAACTGGAAAAATGCGGTGGTGTAGTGGTGGAACAGGTTGTTCGTCCAACCGGTTTATTGGAACCACCTATTGAAGTACGGCCCAAGTGTAAACCAGATTGATGATCTGTTGGATGAAATTGATAAAAGAGTAAAAATGGGAGACCGGGTATTGGTAACAACATTGACCAAACGAATGGCAGAGGAAATGGATAAATATCTGCATAAGATCAATATCAAATCAAAATATATACATAGCGAAGTAGATACGTTGGAAAGAATAGAAATACTCCGTGAACTTCGATTAGGAACAATTGATGTATTGGTGGGTGTAAATCTTTTAAGAGAAGGATTAGACTTACCTGAAGTTTCATTGGTTGCTATACTTGATGCAGACAAAGAAGGTTTTTTACGCAATGAAAAATCATTGACACAAACGGCCGGCCGTGCCGCCAGAAATGTAAATGGTCTTGTTATTTTCTATGCAGATAAAATGACAGTAAGTATGCAACGGACCATTAATGAAACCAATCGCCGCCGTGAAAAACAAGTTGCTTTTAATATAGAACATAACATAACTCCAAGAACAGTTATTAAATCAACGACAAGAAGTTTTTGCACAAACTTCTGTACTCGACATAAAAGGATATGATCCTGCCAACCCTTATGCCATTGCACCTGATGAAGACATGATTACCGTTGCAGCAGAAGAACAGGCAGAATATAAAACGATTCCTCAAATGGAAAAAGCCATTTCAAAAATTAAAAAGACAATGGAGAAAGCAGCCAGAGATCTTGACTTTATGGAAGCTGCACGATTGAGAGATGAAATGTTTCTGCTGCAAAAACAATTGGAAGAGATGAAAAAATAGTCATTCGTAACTTTACGATGCCCCTCCGAGTATTTCTGCCTGATTTTCTTAAAATCCATATCTCTTTGCTTGCACGTAGTTAAGTGCAGCTATATCTTAGCAGTAAGAATATCAAGAGAAACCAATTTTATTAAAATCCAATAATCTAATTATTATGAAAAGAAGAGTTCGTAAAATCGCCAATTTTTTTGCCTTTAATTTATTGTTCTTCGCTTTATACCTGAATTTTATTCATAAGGATAAGCAAAATGCTATTGGTGTAATGCCGGTTGCCACAACTCAGCAGCCTGCTGCATTCAGCGGTACTACAGTTTTGGTAGATAACCCTGAGCAGAAAGCAGATCAAGCTATTCTTCCTGCAGCTACTCAACCAGCGGTAATAGAAGAAAAAGGAGAATTGAAATTATCAATTAACTAATTACAGCAGCGTTAACATATCGGCTACCCTGTTTTGCCCCGGCGAGACAGGGTAGTTGTGTTTTTAATAATATGGTACGTTGATTTCTTTACCTTAGGGGCATGGAAAAGAAAGTTTTTTTACTGGATGCTTTTGCCCTTGTATTCAGAGCTTATTATGCACTTATCCGTAATCCACGATTAACTTCAAAAGGAAAAAATACCAATGCACAGTTTGGTTTTACCAATGCATTGGTCGAACTGATCAATAAACAAAAGCCATCGCATATGGCGGTTTGTTTTGATACTTCTGCTACAACAGAACGACATACCGATTTTGCAGATTATAAAGCCAACCGGCAGGAAACACCGGAAGACATCAGTGCAGCTGTACCCGATATAAAAAAGATCATAGAAGGTTTTAATATTCCCATCGTTTTCAAAGATGGATATGAAGCGGATGATGTGATTGGCACGTTGGCAAAGCAAGCTGAAAAAGCTGGTTATGAAGTGTACATGGTTACTCCTGATAAAGATTATGGCCAATTGGTTTCTAAAAAAATAAAAATTTACAAACCTGCTTACCAGGGAGGTGATGTAGAAATAATGGGCCCCGAAGAAGTATGTGCCAAATGGGGATATCAAAGATGTAAGCCAGGTAATTGATATGCTGGGTATGATGGGTGATGCAGTTGATAATATTCCCGGTATAAAAGGTGTGGGAGAAAAAACAGCAGCGAAATTTTTAGCAGAATATGGTTCGCTTGAAAATACATTAGCAAATGCCGATAAGATAAAAGGAGCAATGGGCAAAAAGGTACAGGAAGGAAAAGAGATGGCCATTCTTTCTAAAAAATTAGCCACTATCATTGTGGATGTCCCTGTAGAATTTCATGAGGAAGATTTTAAACTATCAGAATGGAACAAAGAAATGCTGAGAGAAATTTTTGCTGAGCTGGAATTTAGAACATTAGGCAAACGATTACTGGGTGACAGATTTTCTATTGCTACCCCTTCAAAATCGGTTGTAGAAAAAGAAATACCACAGGGCATACAAACAGATCTGTTTGGCAATATTATTGAACAACCAGAAGAAAAGAAAGACACAGCAAAAAACGATGTAGTGATAGATGACGAACTGACTTCAATACATTCCGTTGATAAAAACATTAACAATACAGTACATGATTATAAATCAGTTGAAGGAGATGCTGCTATTAAAAAATTAGTAGCTGAATTAAAAAAGCATGACGAGATCTGTTTTGATTCTGAAACAACGGGTATTGATGCCAATGAAGCAGAGCTGGTAGGATTAAGTTTTGCTGTAAAGCCCGGCGAAGCCTGGTATGTACCTTGTCCTGAAGATCAGGAAGAAACAAAAAAAATATTGGCGCATTTTGAATCTTTGTTTGCTGATAAAAAGAAGACCTGGATCGGACAAAATACCAAATACGATCTGTTGATCTTAAAATGGTATGGAATAGAAGTGGCAGGAAATTTATTTGATACGATGCTGGCACATTATGTGATTGAACCGGATGGTAAACGAAGTATGGATGAATTAAGTCAGAAATTCCTGGGATATGATCCTGTATCCATTGAAGAATTGATCGGCAAAAAAGGAAAGTCGCAAGGCACCATGCGGGATGTGGAAATTGAAAAAGTAAAAGAATATGCCGGTGAAGATGCCGACATCACCCTACAATTAAAAAATGTTTTTGTTCCGCTATTAAAGAAAAGAGAAGTAGAAAAAGTATTTAACGAAGTAGAAAACCCATTGGTAAAAGTGTTGGTGGATATGGAATATGAAGGGATTAATGTTGATACTGATTTCTTAAATGATTATTCTAAAGAACTGGAAAAAGATGCAAAGAAAGCAGAAGAGAGTGTTTACAAACAAGCTGGCGTTCGTTTCAATCTGGCATCACCCAAACAATTAGGAGAAGTATTGTTTGATAAACTAAAATTGGATGACTCTGCCAAAAAAACAAAAACCGGTCAGTATAAAACCGGCGAAGATGTATTATTGAAGTTAGCTGCCAAAGGTATTCAGATCGTTGATGATATTCTGGCTTTCCGTGAGTTGACAAAATTAAAATCAACTTATGTTGATGCATTACCGCAATTAATAAATCCAAAAACAGGAAGAGTACATACTTCCTATGCACAGGCAGTGGCTGTTACCGGAAGATTGAGTAGCAATAATCCGAATTTGCAAAACATACCTGTAAGAACAGAACGGGGAAGAGAGATCAGAAAAGCATTTATTCCCAGAGACAATAAACATATTTTATTATCTGCCGATTATTCACAAATTGAATTAAGAATTGTTGCATGCTATTAGTGGCGATAAAAATATGTGCCAGGCTTTTAAAGATGGAATTGACATCCATACAGTAACCGCTGCAAGAGTTTATAATGTAAATGAAAATGAGGTGACCAAAGAAATGCGTTACAAAGCCAAGAGTGTAAATTTTGGGATCATTTACGGACAAGGTGCTTTTGGGCTAGCCGATAATCTTGGCATTTCAAGAACAGAAGCCAAAGAGATCATTGAAAATTATAAAAAAGAATTTCCCGGCATTCAAAAATACATGGATGATACGATCAACTTTGCCAGAGAGAATGGTTATGTAGAAACATTAATGGGAAGAAAACGCTGGCTAAGAGATATTAACTCAGCCAATTTCACTGTTCGGGGATTTGCTGAACGAAATGCTATTAACTCTCCCATACAAGGAACGGCAGCTGATATGATCAAACTGGCGATGCAAAAAGTTCAAGCCGCTATGCATAAAGAAAAGATGAAAAGTAAAATGATTCTACAGGTGCATGATGAATTGGTTTTTGACACGGTAAAGTCAGAAGCCAAGGAATTAATGCCTTTGATCATAGAAAATATGCAAACGTGCTATGAAACTTCCAAATAAAGTTCCGGTAATTGCAGAATGTGGCGAAGGAAAGAACTGGCTGGAGGCACATTAATATTTCCAATGTCATAAATTTATTTAATTTTTCAAGAGTAGGTTTGTACTCATATGCAACCTGTAATTTATTATTGCTACGATGCTTATTGTGGATGGTGTTATGGATTTAGTACTGTCATAAAAAAAATAGCAGCGGAGTATAAAGATCGTTTTTTCATTTGAAGTTTTATCTGGCGGAATGATTCCTGCTGGAGCATCAAAGACCGATTGCTTTTACTGCAACTTATATTAATGAAGCATATCCCAGTGTAGAAGAATTAACTGACGTGAAATTTGGAGAAGATTATCTCTGGCATATTAAAAATCCTGCTGAAAGTGATTGGGTCCCTCACTCGGAAAAAGCGGCCATTGCATTATGTATTTTTAAAGAACTACATCCGGAAAAACAAATAGCCTTTGCCACAGATCTTCAATATGCATTACATTATGAAGGAAGAGATCTGACGGATGACGAAGCTTACCGGCACCTGCTTGAAAAATATAGCATTGATCCGCAAGACTTTTATTTGAAACTTCATGACGAATCTTTCAGGGATAAAGCGCATTACGAATTTGCATTGTGCAAACAGCTACAGGTGGAAAGCTTTCCACAAGTACTCATGCAAATAACTGATAGTAAGTTTCATCTGTTAGCCAAAGGGTATACTGATTATGAAAACCTGTCAAAACGGATTCATCTTGTATTAAATAGTATTCAAAATAATTCTGACCATTAAAAATAAACAGATGATACTTACAGTTACACTAAATCCATGTATCGATAAAAGTACAAGAGTAGCAATAATTAATCCTGAAAGTAAATTACGTTGTACAGAAGTAGTGAATGAACCCGGTGGTGGTGGAATTAATGTAAGTAAAGCATTGCAAAAACTTGATTCACCTTCAGTAGCATTGTTTCCGTCAGGGGGTAATAATGGCAATATGCTTTGTTATATGCTTCGGGAAGAAGGCATCGCTTTTCATGCTGTAGATACCAATGTTGAAACAAGAGAAAACTGGATAGTATTGGAAACCTCCACCAATAAACAATTTCGATTTACATTTCCCGGAAGGGAAGTAATGGAAGATACTATTAAAACATTAATTGATCAGATTCGTGCCTTTACCCCAACCTATGTAGTGGCCAGTGGAAGTTTGCCTCCGGGGCTCCCTGATTATTTCTATGGCCTGATCATAAAGAATGCATCAGCCGTAGGGGCCAGATGTATCATTGATACCAGCGGATCAGCATTACAGGCATTAAAAGGAAAAAATGCATACCTGATCAAACCAAATATTGGTGAATTATGTAAAATGCTCAATATAGAATGGCTTGATAAAACAGAGATCCCTGATGCAGCGCAACAAGCTATCATGGATGGCTTTGCAGAAATAATTGTAGTATCGATGGGGCCGGAAGGAGCATGGTTAGTCAGTAAGGATAAAAGATATTTTGTTGCCGCCCCCACTGTCGAGAAAAAAAGTACCGTAGGCGCGGGGGATAGTATGGTAGCAGGTCTGACACATTATTTAGAAAAAGGAAAAACATTAAAAGAAGCGATCCAATTCGGTGTAGCTTGTGGCAGTGCGGCTACGATGAATGATGGAACACAACTTTTTTATAAATCAGACGCAGATAAACTTTTTGCCTTAATCAATGAATAAAGATATAGAAAACAGGGACGATCTGTTATTACTGGTCAGATCCTTTTATCAAAAATTATTAGCAGATGAATCGATTAGTTATCTGTTTACTGATATTGCTAAAATAGATCTTGATCATCATTTACCTGTATTAGTAGATTTCTGGGATTCCATTTTATTTCAATCCAATACGTATCAGAAAAATGCAATGCAGCCACATATTGCACTTCATCATAAATCTCCATTAAAAAAACATCATTTTGAAACCTGGCTGAGGTATTTTAAAAATTCTGTTGACGAATTGTTTTCCGGAGATAATGCCTTTATAATCAAAGAACGGGCAACCAGTATTGCTACGGTTATGCAGATTAAAACAATACAGGAATAAAAAAAAAATGAAATCGCCATATTAATCCTGAAAATTTTGTAACTTCTCTCTCCAAAAAAATAATTGTTATGAAAAAAATTATCTTATCGCTTTGCTGTATAGCAATGGCAGCCTTCTTTACATCAGGCAATGCACAATCACCTGAAGAAATGCAAAAATGGATGGACTATATGACTCCATCTGATGTTCATAAAATGCTGGCGAAAGCCGATGGTGAATGGAATGAGGAAATTGAAATGTGGATGGACCCCAATGCTCCTTCGCAAAAAATGGCTGCTTCCTGTGTCAATAAAATGATACTGGGTGGCCGTTACCAGGAATCTATAAATACCGGCGATTTTCAGGGAATGCCATTTGAAGGAATAAGCATTACGGGTTGGGATAATGCCAGAAAACTCTTTGTTACTACCTGGATCGATAATATGGGTACCGGCATCATGTATCTGGAAGGCCCATGGGATGAAGCGTCAAAATCAATAAACATGAAAGGGAATATGACTGATCCAATGACAGGGAAAATGACTGAAATAAGACAGGTGATGAAATTTGTTGATGATAATACACAGGTCATGGAACAATACGGAATGAAGGATGGTAAGGAGTACAAGTCAATGGTGATCAGGTTCACCAGAAAGAAATAATTTTCTATTCCAAAGAAAAAACCCTGAAGCTACACTTCAGGGTTTTTATTTATGATTCCTTCTCTTTTTCAAACCCTTCATCAATCGGCTCCCATAATTCAATCTTATTCCCTTCCGGGTCCAGTATCCATCCAAATTTACCATAGCTGAATTCCTGCATTTCGCCAACGATCGTTACACCTTCTTCTTTTAATACTTTTAATAGCTCAACCAGATTCTCAACACGGTAATTAAACATGAACTCTTTTTCACTGGGGTCAAAATAGTCCGTTTCTTTTTTAAAAGCACTCCATATAGTTGAACAAATCTGTTCTTTGTCGTCTTTATCCCGCCATTCAAATACCGCACCGTATTCAGTACACTGAATACCCAGGTGCTTGCTGTACCATTCATAGGATTGCTTAGGGTTGTCACTTTTAAAGAAAACTCCTCCTATACCCGTTACTCTTTTCATAATTAATTTTTTACTTATTTATTAATAGGCCTCCACACCGGACTTTCATTTCTTTTAGGTTCTGTGGTCAGTCGTATCTTTTTCCCGCTGCTCACATGTATCACCCATACGTCGTACTGACTTGAAGTGCCGCTTGAATACGCAATCCATTTTCCATCCGCCGACCATTGAGGTGAGTAATCTTCCAATACATCATTGGTAAGGTTTTTCAGATTCTTCCCATCCTTATTCATGATGAAAATTTCCCAATTACCATCCATATTACCATAAAATGCAATTTTCTTACCATCCGGCGAAAACTGAGCGCCGGAATCATATCCTTTTTTTACAGTTAATCGTTTTTCATTTTTTCCACCATTATCCATTGTAAAAATCTCTCCGTTTGAGGAATGAGAAGTGTCATCAGGTTCCTTTATCTGCCGGGAAAATATTATCCTTTTCATGTCGGGAGACCAGGAGGGACTTTCTTCATAGCTTTCATTAAATGTCAAGCGTTTTATATTGCTTCCATCCGCATCCATTGTATAAATTTCCCGCTGTTTATGATCCCTGTCAGAAGTAAAGATTATTTTTTTACCATCAGGTGACCAGGCGGGTATATAATCATTTGCCGGATGCTTTGTTATATTCATCTGATTTGACCCATCATGATCCATTCTGTAGATCTCATTATTCTTATCCCGGTTTGAATAAAACAATATATATTTTCCATCCGGTGACCAGGAAGACCAAAAATCCATGGCTTTATTATTGCTCAGGTTTTTTACATTCTTTCCATCTGCAGTCATGCTATACACTTCAAAATTTCCATCCCTGGTAGTTAGAAAGGAAAGCTCCATTTTTGGATCAGGGAGAGGTTCATTATTACTTTTTAAATTTTGAGTGCCTTTACAAGCAACCAGAGTCAATATAACAAATGCCAATAAATAATTTCTCATATAAATAGTTTTCTTGAATTTATCCCGCCTGATCATAAGCCTGCTTTATCCAGTTGGTCAAATCCTTGTTGATTATTTTAGCATCTTCAACTCTTATGCGATGGGTGCACATGGCATTCCACTTTTTACCCTCTTCTACAATACCAGAAGCAGTCACACCTTTAATATTTAACCCAATATCCAGCCTGTCCTTAGTAGATGGTTGAATAATGGCGAATTGTTTTTTTCTTCTCAAACTTACATACGCCTTTTTAGGAGCCACTTCCACATCTTTTCCAAATTTATTTACAGCCATCATGATCTTATCATACCAGGGTTTCAGATTCTCTTTTCCTTTGTATTGATCAGTTATCAGATCATCGCTATTTTCTGCCGCACCGGCATGACTTTTCTTAGCATAATGTACCAGCATATTTGCATTACCATGTGTGAAGGCATGCTTTTCTTTTAAATATTTTACCAGCTCACCGTGTTTTTCAAACCCGGATTTATTGATGATCTTACTCCATTGATCTAATTTTTTACCAGTACTTTTTTCAATATTGTCAATTTGTGTTTGCGCTGCTTTATCTAGTTTATCAGTACTCATTATTTATCTTTTTACATTTTTTTCATAAATAGCAATCCATTCTTCAGGAGTAATTTTTGATGCCAATTCTCCAATCAAATCGATCGGAATATCTTCCGGTTTTTTATAACGAATACAGCTTTTCCCCATATCCATTTTCTTCGTTGACGCTTTGGCATGTGCGTCGGTAAACCATTTCATCAATTTAGGGTCAGCATACGCCCCCATGTGGTAAACGGCAATAAAGTTTTTTTGCGAAGCAATGTTCATAAAAGGTAACGGCAATGTCGGATTACAATGATAACCCGCAGGGTACTTTGAATGCGGTACTACAAAACCAATCATTCCATAACTAATTACCTCTTTAAATCCTTTGGGTAAACTCTTTTTTATGACAGCCCTCAATTTTTTAAAAGCCGCTTGTCGTTCTGCTGGCATCTCTTTTATATAATCCTCCGGTGTTGTTGCTTTTGATTGCATAATAATTTGTTTGTTGCTGAATTTACTTTTTTGTTTTCTTTTTACCAACGTTTTTCTTTGAAGCTTTTGCTATTTTATTAAACTCCAAAGCAAGCTGTATCCAATACTCCAGTTTCTTCTTTGTGTTTAATGCTCAATATCTACAAATACATACCCCTTCATTATTCTCCCAGTAAAGTCCATGGGCCTACATCCTTCTTTTTCAATTACTTCTTCATAAACTTCAGGATTTAATCTTACCATCAATCTTTCTTTCTCCACCCCCACACACATTTTATCATTGACCATAAAACAAAGGCCTCCAAACATTCTTTTTTCTTCTACTTTCTTATGTGTTTGGGCAATGATCGCTCTTGTTCTGTCTGCCAGTTTTTCGTTGAAAGACATAATAAAATAATTTAAGAAGATATGATGTTTTGTATCTTTTCATTTTTATTCCGCAGATCAATGCCGCCTTCCAGTAATGATTTCATGTTAGCGAGATAAAACGTCCAACCTGTTCTGCATCCCACATGCCAGTTTTCTTTTGCTTTCTCATCGGTTGGTATTTCATCCTGTGTCAATTCCACAATTTTTTCTCCCTGTTCTTCATAAACTTTTACGGTGCAGTTACCAGCCTGTCCGAATTTGAATTTAAAAAAATCCTTCCCATTGCAATCTAATATCTCTCCACTCTCTGTAATATCATCGGCATATCCATGCCACCACCAGGAATAAGCAGTACCTTTCTGTACAAACTCTTCTGGTTTATATAAACTTCCATCTGGTTTTTTATAGTTTGATTTTCGAAGAAACCAGAATTCAATTCCTTCTTTGGTACCCCAGCACCAGTACAATTTTTCAACAGAAGCTTTTACGGTAATACGAACCGAAAAACGGCTCCAATCAAAATTTGCCATGATCTAATTTTTAATTCTTGAATAATTAAAATCAATTTTCTTTTCGGGCATTGCAGTACCACCATCAATAAATGCATGTATTGAATCTGTATTGATGAGTTTATATGTAATTCTTTTAGGGAAATCATGCTCAGGATTTTCTGCTACAAAACCAGAATCAGAGTAAGAAGATAATTTAAAAGCAACTGGCTGTTCCTCATTCTGGCCGGCTGCTTTTGCTTCATAATAAAAGCTATTGTTGCTATAAAATAATCTTATTGTTTCAAATGGAATAACTGAATCTCCTTTTACAAAATCAGACTTGCCTTCCATCAAACTGTCATTAATAATTCTCCATTCTTCTGTTGTCGTTCCTTCATCATCTTGCATAGACCAGTTTCCACTAAGCCAGTTAAACTGCTCTACGTTAATTTCTTTTTTAATTTCGTTTTTACATTGCATAAATAATATGCAACCGGTAAATAAAAGAATACATATACGCATATAATTATTTTTCTAAAATTGCTTTAAGATCATTGATGAACTGAGTGTAATCCAATTCTGTTCCCTTCGGTATCAAAAATTACAGCCATATAACCATATTCCGGGCTGATCTCTGTTTTGCCCATCATGATCTTTCCTCCTGCAGCTTCTACTTTATCTAAAACCTTTTGCAGATCAGGATTACCATTCAAATAGATTAGTGGGCCATCCGTTGCAGATGGTTTATGGAAACCTCCACTATCAACAATCGCACCTCCCACCTGTGTCATCATATCCTCAAGCGGAAACATCCGCATCTTTATGTTAGGCATATCCATCACAGCAAGGTTTACATCAAAAATTGTTTCATAAAATTTAGTGGCTCTGTCAAGATCGGAGGCTGGAATTTCAAACCAACTGATTGCATTATTCATGATTATTATTTTTTACAGAGTTAAAATATTTATTGTGCCGGGGCATTATCCGAATTCCAAATCTCTCTAAATAATTTCCACTTACCATCTTCTTCTTTCCAGATAGCGATGAATTTACCTTTGTCAAAATTTCCGCCTTTCCCATCGGGAAAATTGTAAGTACCTTCTTCTATTACTAAATCATTATTCCCATAAACATTTCCTATAGGAAGTTCGATCTTTGCTTCTTTGTTTGTACCATTCTGGTAAAAGAAATTAATAATTGAATCTCTTCCTTTTACTGCAACTACTCCGGGACAGTATATTTCAGCGTTTTTACAATACCTGCTGATGTAATACGCTGTATCATTCGTCATAAACCGCTCACTGTATGATTCATTCATGGCCACTATATGTTTTTTCACTGTAGTTATATCAAAAGTTGTTGCCTCTTTGTTTTCAGCATGTTTGCAGGAAAACAGTATAGCCATTAATAAGCAAAGGGAAAGATATTTCATGTGTTGGTTTTTATTGATAATTAAAAAAGAAGGGTTTCATTTTTTTCTGCGGTATTCCAGATCATATTCAACAGCCCATGTATTTCCGCCATCGTCACTTTTTTCTCCAAACTGCCTTACTTTATCGTTGCTTAATTTAGTAAAGGTCAGCCTCCGCATAAATATTTCACCTTTAGCTCCCGTTACTTTATCAGCGTAATAAATAATTTTTCCATCGCTTCCTTCGCCTCTTAAAAATTCTGTAGTGTTGCCGGTGTTATCGGTCCATGTTTGTTGCCACTGTTTTGTCGCAGCATTATAAGAGTTAAAACTTTTCCCTTTGTAGGTAAATCCCTGATTAGGTGCTCCCGTCCATTCTTCCAGAATGACACAGCTATCAATGATAATACTGATTTTGCTGTCGCCGGATTTATTTCCTTTCAGATCAAAAGCCTCCCATTCACCAACCCAGAAATCAAATTGCCGGAATGTGGGTTTGCTACAAGGCAGTTGTGAATATGATTTTATGAATGTAAGAGATATAACCAAAAAAGTAAGTATAAATAGAAGATATCCTTTTTTCATCTTTTACATTATTTAGATGGTAAAAGGTAGCAATCTTTAAATAAAAGGCCACACCATTCATCAAGTTATTTCTATTTACATAGCAAAGAACAAAAAAGGCAACAAAAATCGATTAGGATAATCTTAAATGAGGATTGGAATCTAATATCTTCCATATGTATCAAAATAGGTGTGGTAATGAACACCAGTATTAGTATAAACTGCATAACAATAATCAATGGCATCCAGGCATTGTTTCAAAATATCCTGGGGTAAGTAATCACCATGCTCTCTCCAAAGTTTACGCATCGCATTTTCGGCATTCGTTAGAGACGACTTTAAATTGATCATAGCTTTTTGTGCCAAAAAATAATATTCGCCATAACTTTCTATTTTCTTTACTGAAGCATTACGACTTTCTATTGACTTATTATACAAGTCTGCTGCTTTTTCATAGGCAGCCATCGCCATAGCTTCCCGATTAGGGTCTCTCATTCGTGGGCTATTGCTTTCATTGTAACTAGCACTACTTTTTAAATCATTTTTTGCTGCCTCTTGTTTCTTATTAATCCATTCTTTATAATTTTTTGTTGCAAGTTCATTATCCTTTTCTATGGCTTGTAAAACTTCTGTATTATCAAGGCCGGCTTCATTATAATCCTGTAATGCTTTTTGATAATTCTGACCGGCATTATATCCTGCTGCTGAAGTTACCTGACCCTGATAGAATTCCTTTTTATTGCAAAAAAAACATTTTTCCATATCTGCACGGCCAGCTCTATAGTTAGCACCTGTATTCCAGTCTTCATTTTTTGTAACAGCAATTCTGGTAAAGGCAAGTGCACGGTAAGCATATACACATTTGTCATTCGTTTTTAACTCAATTGCTTTATTAAAATCTGCCATTGCGTCTTCTGTTTTCCATCTATCAAGAAAAAACTTACCCCGTTCTACAAATAGATCACCATTTGTATTACCAGCTAATGCTATTGCTTGGGAAAAATCAAGAAACGAAATCAACATATCGCCTTTTAAATTAAAAGCTTTTGCTCTTTGTACATAGGCAAATACAAACGAAGGAATAATATCAATAGCTTTATTAAACGATTCAATAGCTTTTGCCGTATTCTTTTTTGACAAATATGCGTTACCTGCCATTGCATAACCCGTTGCTTCTTCGGGTATTTTTTTGATCAATTGATTGGCAATTTCCAGGGCTTTATCATAATCCTGAATTTTATTTTGATAATGATTGCCTAATGCTGCATAATACTCAACATTTTCAGGATCAAGTTCAATTGCTTTTTGAAATTCCAGTGTGGCTAAATCCCAAATATCTTTTTTATCAGAGCCAATACCTTTGGTAGCTATCATGGACGCATATTTGAAATGAGCATATGCATTATTGGGAAATACTTTTTTGAAGGTTGCAAAAATCCCTGAACAATTTTCAGAATTTTTGCCAGCTTCTATTTCACAGAGCTCACCCATTCCTGTATATAATTTTTCTAATGATACTTCTGCACTAACTGCCTTATTGTAATCTTTCGCCATTTCAACGTAATACTTATACCTGGAATTCTTACTACTGGCATTTTCCTTTTCCCAGTTTAACTTATGTGCATTTGCCCGTAACGCATTAGCCATAATAAAACTGGAATCTATTTCCAGTATTCTACTATAGTTATTAATTGCATTAAGAAAATCCTTCTTCTTCTCCAATACCATTGCCTTGTTCAAATATGCCTTAATGGTACCGGGTTGTAATGCAATGCATTTATTAAAATCTGTTATAGCTTCTTCTGTTTTATCTTCTTGATATTTTGTAAGTCCTCGTACATTATATGCCGTATAATTAGCGGCATTTATTTTAATTGCCTGATTGGCATCTTTGTAAATATTTTTAATCATTAATGATAATGAAGCCTGTTCTTTATCAATTTCTTGTTGTGTAAATGATTTTTTAGCTTCTTTTAAATTTTCAATTTTGTTTGCAAGCATAAGATAATTGCATCTTGCCCTTTCGGCATACGCATCTGCATTGGTGGGTTTAGCAGCTATTAGCTTTGATAATTCAGCAATGCATACACTATAATTTTGTTTATTAAAAGCTTCTTTTCCCTTAAGGCTAAGCAAATCGCCAGGCTGAGCTGTTACATAATAAGGTAGTAGATTAGTGATTATAAGAAGTATGGTACCATATAATAGTTTTAGAAGACTATTCTTCCCTGCTACCTTTTTAGGTGATTTCATAAAGTATGATTAATTAAAAATCAGGACAGTTTAAGAGTTAATTAGTTGCAATGAAGGGCTCAAGATATTCATTTAACTTAAAGAGGCTATACCCATATGTGGGTATAGCCTCTTTAAAATCTATTTTCTTCGGTTTTTAGTTTTGACGGTTTCCACCACCACCCATTCCGGGAGCTCGTTGTGGGCGCATGGAAGGTTCTATCTTCTCTTTCCAGGTCGTAAATTGATCTTTGGTAATCATCAGTTTTATCATTTCATCGCGGGCATCCGTATATTTCTTTCTTTCTGCCAACAAAGCATCTCTGTCAGGCCGTTCGCCACCAGACATTAATTCCTGCATTCTATCATTTTGTGCTTTGTATAAAACCGTTAAGGCAGTATCAAGTTTTCCTGCATTTACTGGCGTTAATTTAAACGCACTATCTAAAATATGCACTATTCGGGCAGCTTGTTCTTCCGGTGTTTGACGATTAAATCCGCCACCCTGAGAGAAGCTTACAGTTTGTAAGGCAAAAATGGCCATAGCCATGATAAGGATCTTTTTCATTTTTAGTTATTTATTTGATGATACGACAGATTTGACGTAGAAAACAGAGAATTCGTTCGTTGCTGCAATCTTTTTATTGCAATTGTTTTCAAGCAGATAATAAATCCCGGTCATAGCACTAAATAGCCTACCTTAAGGAGGTTACATATTAATAATCAATATATTATTCATTAAAAAAATTTATTAAATGAAAAAATTATACTCTTTCCTTTTCGCGGTTTTTGTTCTCGTTTTAGCAAGTCCCCGTTTAGAGGCCCAGATAAGTTTGGCAAGTTTAAGTGATTTCCAGAATGGAACCAACCAGGGTTGGGGGGTAGGTTCTATGGGTGCATCCCAGCCTGTAAACATGGCGACCGGTGGTCCCAATGGGCCCGGAGATAGGTATCTGAGCACAAACAACCTTGTTGGTACAGGCGGAAAGCTTGTGATCAATAATGAATCCCCTATCTGGACTGGTGACTGGTTGGCTGCAGGTGTAAATTTTATTTCTTTTATGGCCAGGAATCCCGGCCCTAACCCTCTAACGCTAAGAGCAGTTTTTAAACTTTTTCAAGGTCCGGGAGCTCCAGCTGCTTTTTCTGCTATAGGGGTTGTTTTGCCCGCCGGGTCTGGCTGGACCCGAATAAATTTGCCAGTTCAGCCATTTGATTTGCTGGATAACGGGTTTCCCGTACCCTTCATTTTATCTGGTGTCGTGCAGCTTCGGATTATTCACAATACGATGCCATCCGGTGAAGGCGAACCTATTGTTGGTGCACTTGATATTGATGTAATTTCCGCTTCGGCAGGGTTAATATTACCAGTAACACTGGAATATTTTAACGCCAGTTCAGATAATAATAATAATACCATTAGCTGGAAGACACTGTCAGAGTCAAACAGTGATTATTTTGAAGTGGAACGATCTGCTGACGGTTCTAATTGGACCTTGCTGGAAAAAATAAATGCGGCCGGAAATTCTATCGCTGCCATTGAATATAGTGTTAAAGATTTTTTTCCGTATAAAGGATTCTCGTACTACCGGTTAAAGCAGGTAGATATTGATAACCGTTTTACATACTCGGCAGTACGAAAAGTGCTGGTAAATGAAGCAATTGATAATTCAATCACTGTTTATCCAAATCCAGCCACGGCTTTTATCATCCTTGCAGAAAAAAATACAGTTGACATTGCTGCATTAATCATTACCAATATTTCAGGACAGGTTGTAAATAATAGAGTAAAAATAAACTCCCTGTCACCTTATAAAATAAGGATTGATATTTCACAGTTGGCGGATGGTATTTACTATATAAAAACCAAAAATGGTAATATGGTTCAGTACATCAAGAAATAATTAAACTACCAATTGAAATAATTTCTCATTTCACCTCTTTACTATAAAAACAGACCATTCGTTAATGGTCTGTTTTTATTCCCCGAAATAGGCAATTTCGGGTTATCTTGCAGCCCTAAAATTTTTGATTGTTATGGAGTATAGTAAGCTTGTTGCCGTTACGGGATTGCCGGGATTATTTGAATTGATCAACAGTAAATCGGACGGAGCCATTGTTCGTTCATTGAATGATAAAACAACACGATTTGTTTCTAACCGGATACACAGTTTTACGCATTTGGAAAGTATTGAGATCTATACTGTTAGAGATAATGTGAACCTGGTAGATATTTTCCATTCAATGGACAATGCCGGAGACTCATTGCCCGACGATAAGGATGCCGCAGCCGTAAAAAAATACTTTGAAAAAGTTTATCCTGATATGGATTTTGAAAGAGTGTATGCCAGCGATATGAAAAAAATGGTAAAGTGGTTTGATGTATTGAAGAAGAATAATATTGAAATTGTACTTTCTGAAGAACCTGAAGAAGAGGAAATAGAAGAACCAGTGGTAGAAGAAGAGAAAGCAAAACCTGCTGCCAAAAAAACAGCTAAGAAAGAAAAAGAAGCTTCGGAAGAAAGTTCTTCAAAAGCCGCTACGCCTAAAAAGACTGCCAGAAAGAAAAAAGCAGATTAAATAATCATTCAAGAAACAAGCTACAAGGCTCAAGCATTACACTTGAATTTTGTAGCTTTTTTTTAAATAAAAGAATTATGAATTACTCTGCCGATATACAAAAAATTACCAAGAAATTTTTTACCTGCTGATTTTATAATAACGGATTGGAAAAGCCTTCATCCTTACTTAATAAACCTTGACGAAAGAAAAATACTCTCTCTTTCCGATCTGGAACAATGGCTGAAAGATGCCAGTGAGCTGGAGGCAGTGATCAGCGAAGATGCCTGCTGGCGGCAGATTAAAATGACCTGTGATACCGAGAATAAGGCATTGGAAGAATCATTCAATTATTTTATGATGGAGATTCAACCAAAAGTGCAGCCTTACTCCGATAAGCTGAATAAAAAATTAGTAGAGAATCCATTCACCAAAGAACTCGATACAGAGAATTATTTTACTTACCTGCGAAATGTAAAAAAGAATATTGAACTATTCCGGGAAGTAAATATTCCTATCCAGGCGGAACTGAATGTAATGCAACAACAGTTTGGTGCCATCTCCGGAAAAATGACCATAGAAGTAAATGGCCAGGAATATACGTTGCAACAAGCCGCTAAGTTTTTAGAAGATCCTGATCGTTCCGTTCGTGAAGAAGTGTATCATAAAATAAACAAAAGAAGATTAGAAGATAAAGAAACATTGAACAGTTTATTTACTTCGCTCCTGCAAAAACGTCATCAGGTAGCATTAAATACGGATTTTGAAAACTACCGTGATTTTCGTTTTAAAGAATTAGGAAGATTTGATTATAGTAAAGAAGATTGTTTTCAGTTTCATGAAGCGGTGAAACTGCATGTCATGCCATTGGTAAACCAGATCTATGAAGCCAAGAAAAAGAAATTGGGTTTGGATACGCTTCGTCCCTGGGATGTGGAAGCAGAACCGGCGGGCATTCAACCGCTTCGCCCTTTTAAAACTAGTGAGGAGTTGACAGAAAAAACGATTGCCTGTTTTGATGAATTGTCCAAAGGATCCGATGGAAGATCTTTCTTTGGCGATTGTATTCGCAAAATGAAAGAGTTGGGTCACCTTGATCTGGAAAGCAGAAAAGGGAAAGCTCCGGGTGGTTATAATTGTCCGTTAGCAGAAAGCGGTGCACCGTTTATTTTTATGAATGCTGCCGGACAGTTGGATGATGTAACTACCATGGTACATGAAGGTGGTCATGCCATACATTCTTTTTTGACACATGCGTTAGCATTAAATGGTTTTAAAGAATACCCGACTGAAATAGCCGAAGTGGCAAGTATGGCCATGGAGTTATTCAGTATGGATAAATGGAAAGTGTTTTTTGATTCACCGGAGGAATTAAAAAGAGCAAAAGAACAACAGTTGGAAAGAGTCATTACCATTTTCCCATGGATCGCAACGATTGATAAGTTTCAGCATTGGGTTTACGAAAACCCCAATCATACTGAAGAAGAAAGGGCCGCTGAATGGATAAAAATTACAGAAGAGTTTTCTTCACCCGTTATTGATTTCAGTGGATTAGAAGAATTCCGTCGTTATGGCTGGCAGCGTCAGTTACATTTATATGAAGTGCCTTTTTATTATATCGAATATGGTATTGCACAATTGGGAGCTATCGGATTGTGGCAGCAATACCAACAAGATCCTGAAAAGGCCATCAATAATTATATAACTGCTTTACAATTAGGAGGAACGAAAACATTGCCCGAGTTATTTAAAGCGGCTGGTTTGGAGTTTGATTTGTCTCCAAAACACATTAATCAGTTAATGAAATTTGTTAAAACCGAGTTGGAATCACTTTAATAATAAAAAATACCACAAAAGTGGTATACTCAAAATGCGGTAATTTGAAAACGACCACTTATTTTTGATGGAGAAAATCAAATGCCTGACAAAGCATTTTAAATATACTTACTACGCTGAAAGTTTCGTAGTACAAAATAGCTACTAATCAGAGCCTTAACCAAAAGTCCCGTTGTTTCTACACCGGGGCTTATTTTTTTTTAATCCTCCGAAGCTTTAGCGAAGGAGGATTTAACCCGAAGCTTTCTACTACACAAATGTTTCGTAGAATCAAATCATAGCGAAGGAGGATTTAACCCGAAGCTTTCTACTACACAAATGTTTCGTAGAATAAATTAGCGAAGGAGGATTTAACCCGAAGTCCTGACAAAGGAGATCACTGGCAATTTTTACAAACGCCTTCCACCACTACTTCTACATGACCAGCAGAATACCCCTTTGGTAGTTTTATTTCAGGTGTCACAACATCGTCGAGACAATACGTAATGTTGCAGCTATCGCAAACGAAATGAACATGATGATCATGATGATGTCCTTCGCCGCATTCATCTTTACATAGTGCATAACGAATAGAATTATCTGCTGTCGGGATAGTATGAATGATGCCTTTATCTACAAACACCTGCAACGTGCGGTATACGGTTACCCGGTCAAATTTTTCACCGGCTTTTTTTTCAATATCTCCATGTGCCAATGCACCATCCTGTTCTAAAAAAAGCTGTACTATTTTTTTCCGGCTCTCTGTTATACTAAGGCCATTTTGCTTTAGTAATCTAATGACCCTGTTCTCATTTAGTATTGTCGCTTCTTTTTGCATTGCTAAGCAGGTTTCTTTATTTCTTTTTTAAGCAGTTTGTGGGCATCTTTTATCAATTGCCTCACTTCCTTATCTTTTAATCCATCATAGATCTTTCTTACATCTCCGTTTCGGTCTACCAACGCCCAGAATTGAGAATGGATAAACTGATCATCGATATTTATCAGGTTATTGGCAGGATCATCAATTGTATAACTAATTCTTGCAGCATTGTACAGACTATCTTTTCTTCCAGTTAAAAAGAGCCAGCGTTTTGTATCTACCGCCATCGAATCAGCATAGTGTTTCATTTGGGCTACTGAATCTGTTTCCGGATCACTGGTATGAGAAAGGATCAAAAAATCCTTTTCATCTTTAAGTTGCTCATATACTATCCGCATATTGTTATTCATATCCGGACAGATCCCTTCGCAACTTGTAAAAAAATATTCTGCTACATACACTTTGCCGGCCACATCTTTTTCAGTTACTGCTTTTCCATCCTGGTTTGTAAAGGAAAAAGGCCTTACATAACTCACCGGATTCACTTTTCTATCTCCATAACCCGGTATTACCAGTGTCAGAACAAAATAAAAAGCCAGCGCCAGCACCACAAAAAATCCGATATAAAACAGTTTCTTTTTAGACATTTTCAATTATTAGCAGGCAAAGGTACGAACAGTTGCTTTGAATCTTTTGCAACTATGTTGCTTTTTTTCATACCTTTGTCAACTCATGAAATTAAGGATCAACTGGGATGCATTGGGAATCGGGGCTTCGCTGGCCTGTGCCATCCATTGTGCCCTTTTGCCTTTGTTTTTAAGCAGCCTCCCGCTGTTCGGCATCAATATTATTCATCATACCGGATTTGAAGTAGGTATGATTGTCCTGGCCTTTGGTATCGGTTCTTATTCACTATATCATGGTTATAAAAAACATCACCATAGCTGGCTTCCCCTTACCTTTTTTATTGTTGGATTTTTTTTCCTTGTCGTAAAACAGTTTTTTATTCATTATCAAACCTGGTTGTTGATACCCGCAGTGATTTTTATTGTAACAGCACATCTAATTAATTACCGGAGTTGCAGGATCCACGATCATGCACATGCTGATGATTGTGACCACTAAACCCCCTACCTCCCGAAGTAAATCCGGGACAGGCTCTAAAGGGGTGTTATTAATTTATTTTTTGAAAAGTCTTCTAAAGATTAAATTAGTAAAATGAAAAAGCTGTTTCTAATTTGTATAATTATTCTTCCTTCAGTTGTAAAAGCCCAATCAAAATCTGTCCGTCCGGGAGGCGGGGATGAAAGAGCCATAAAAAATATTCTTGCCACACAAACTGCTGCATGGAACCGTGGAGATATTGATCAATTTATGAATGGTTATTGGGAAAATGATTCACTGATGTTCATCGGTAAAAGCGGTGTTACATATGGCTGGACCAATACATTGAATAATTATAAGAAAGGATATCCTGATACAGCGGCCATGGGTCAGCTAACGTTTAATCTTATACAGGTAAAAAAACTTTCAAAAAAATATTACCATGTTACCGGTAAATGGTTTTTAAAACGTTCCATCGGTGATGTAGGCGGACATTATACATTACTCTTTCAAAAAATAAATGGTCGCTGGGTTATTGTTTCAGATCATAGTAGTTAAGGCATTTGTTTGTTAGTGTCTCAGTCTGAAATTATCTAGCTTAAGGGCCGATTTGAACCACATAGGCACTCCCGATAGTTATCGGGAAGAAACATAGGAATACACATAGCTATGTGGTTCAATTTTTTTCAAACTGAGACACTACCCACTGATTATTTAGAATGACAGAGAGTTTACTATGTAGTACCTTTGCAACTCATTAAAATTAAACGCTATGCCATTTATCATATTAGGAATATTAGCATTAATTGTAAGTTTTGCCATTCAAAAGAATTATCAATTTGCCAGGTATTATAAATTGGTTCGGTTAGCATCCGTTCTTTTGATTGTAATAGGTGTTCTTACCAAATCATTTGTGCAAATAGAACCAGGACAGATTGGGGTGAAAACACTTTTTGGAAAAGTGCAGAACGAAGTTTTACCAAGTGGCTTAAATTTTATTAATCCATTGCTGGAAATAAGAAGAATGGATGTAAAGACACAGAACTACACCATGAGTGGAATTACAGATGAAGGAAATAAATCAAATGATGATGCCATCCGTGTTCTAACCTCAGATGGATTGGAAGTAACAATCGATCTTACTGTTTTATATAAACTACTCCCATCTGATGCACCGAAGATCGTTCGTGAAACCGGTGCTGATTATACCGATAAAATAGTCCGGCCTTTAGCCAGAACAAAGATCCGTGACAATGCCGTTTATTATGATGCAATCTCCTTGTACTCTACCAAGAGAGATGAATTTCAACAACGAATATTTAAAAGTATTGATGATGACTTTAAAAAAAGAGGATTAGTGCTGGAGCAATTACTGGTTAGAAATATAACCTTACCACAGTCTGTAAAGTCAACCATCGAACAAAAAATAAATGCTGAACAGGATGCACAAAAAATGCAATTCGTCTTGTTGAAGGAAAAACAAGAGGCCGAAAGAAAAAGAGTGGAAGCACAAGGTATATCCGATTATCAACGGATCATTAATACAGGTCTTACTTCTCAGCAATTACAGTACGAACAAATTAAAGCTTATCTGGAGTTGGCCAAATCGCCTAACGCAAAAGTGATTGTAATGGGAAAAGGAAATACACCTGTAATACTGGATACAAAAAACTAAACTTAGCTGTTTTTCCAGTTTCTGTATAAATACCTGATGAGGAAAAATAATGTGATTGCCATTACTGTATAAAACAGTATCGTATAAATTACCGGTTTTCCATTTGCATAGCCCAACTGGAAATATATTCCAGCTGTTGCGCCACTCATGATCCAGAGTAGTGTCCAGACAATAGAATTCAGAATTTTTACAAAAAAAATTTTGAGTCCGGGGCCGCTGTTTTCTTCCATACTGTAAAATAAGAAAGTTATTTATTAGAAGGGTTGGCAACCTTTTTATACTCACATATACTTGAAGAGGCTTTTAAAGGTTGACAACCCATAATTTATATTAATCAATCAGCATATTTATAAATTCAGTTGAATCTCCATTAAAGACATTAAAATCAACCCTGCCATTAATACCATTAACTCTACCCTCATCGCTATGCTGCCAAAAAGTCCAGCCCCTTTGAATACGAGGCTGCTTTAACTGGTAATAGTGTGCCACCCATAAAGGATAAATATCAAATTCACTTCCCAAATGCCTTTTATAAAAATCAACATTGGTATATATAATAGGTTTTACTTTGTAATGATTTTCTACGATCTCCAGCCATTTTTTAATTTCTTTTTTTAGTTGAACAGTACTTGTTCCATTTAGTTGCTCAACATCTAATACGGGTGGCAGATCGCCTGATTCCAATGCAACCTTGTCAATAAAATTTTCTGCCTGCATTCTGCCATCCTTGGAAGCAATAAAAAAATGATAGGCCCCACGGATCATTCCGCTTTCTTTTGCCTTTTTCCAGTTTCTTTTAAATTGCGGATCCTTATTTCCAATTCCCTCGGTTGCCTTTATAAAACTAAATTCCAGTTCAATCTTCTTTATTTTCATCTGCCTGACTTCATCCCAACCGATTGTAGATTGGTATTTTGAAACATCAATCCCATGAATAGAATAATTTTCAGGGATAGGGATGCCAAATTCCGGATAACGGACAAAACCAGCTTTACGATAAGTCAGCTTTTGAAATAAGAGCCATCCCGATAAAACAATCAGAATTGCAATAATGACAATAGTGATTAATTTTCTTGATTTTCTTTTCTGACGGCTTGTTAGCATGTGTTGGTTAAATAATAATAACAACTATCCGGCAAATATAATTATAGCATTTTTCGCAACTTGTTAATTCTGTTATCACAGGTTTTATTGAAAGAAGGAGTTTTACCTGTATTTTCTTATTTTCATTGTATGTCAAAATTATTCTGGAAAATATGGTGGAAGCTGAATGGCTGGAAATTGAACGGAGAATTTTCTGCTGATTTAAAGAAAATGATCCTGCTTGTTGCGCCACATACCAGTTGGAAAGACATACTTCTTGGACTGGCAACCCGATCCAAACTTAAAATTTATACGGCAAAGTTTCTGGGTAAGAAAGAATTATTCGATGGACCGTTTGGTTGGTTCTTCAGATGGTTAGGCGGTGTACCTGTAGATCGGTTTAGTAAACACGGAATGGTAGAACAGGTGGTTGATATGTTTAATAATAATGAAGAATTTAAGATCGGTTTATCGCCGGAAGGAACCCGGAAAAAGGTAGACAAACTAAGAACCGGTTTCTACCATATTGCCAAACAGGCCAATGTTCCAATCGTTATGGTTGGCTTTGATTTCAGTAAAAAAGAAGTTGTACTTAGCGAAGCTTTTTATACTTCAGATAATGAAGAAGCCGATTTTAAAAAGATTATCGATTTCTTTGCGCCGATCAAAGGATACCATCCTGATAAAGGATTAAGTCATTTAAAAGTTTAAAACTATTCTACTATCCGCAGCTTCGCATAATTCAACATGATCTTCTTTTCACCATTATGCTCAAACTTTACCGTTGCAATTGGATTGTGTGCTGCTCCTTCCATTTTCAATACTTCGCCAAAACCAAATTTTTGATGCTCCACTTTTTGGCCTTCCTGTAAATTAGAAGTGTCACTTTCTACAAAATCTGCTGAAGGTTGATGTTCTACAACTTTAGCCAGCGTAGCTTTTGGTGCTAAATAGGAAGGCGTTTCTTTTTTGCCCGATGATCTTTCATTATAATAGGTTCCGGATTGTTTTCTTGCTGATCCTGATTCGCCATCATCCTCTTTGTTTTGCCAACCTTTCATCTTATTAAAAGCAGAACCGCCACCCCATTTATTCTGTGTCTGGTTTTTTGAACCTCCTCCTGCAAAACTTCTGTCCATGTGTTGCTCCGGAATTTCTTCAATAAAACGGCTTGGTTCATTTTGCACCAACTGACCAAAACGATAACGGGTATTGGCATAAGTGATCCAAAGACGCTTTCTTTGCTCTGGTAATAACTACATAGAACAATCTTCTTTCTTCTTCCAGCTCTTCCCTTGTATTGATTGTCATTGCATTGGGAAAAAGCATTTCTTCCAGTCCGGCAGCGAAATACACATTCAAATTCCAAACCTTTAGCTGCATGTATCGTCATTAGTTTAACGGTATCGGCATTCGGATCTTTTTCATCTGCATCTGTCAGTAATGTAATTTGTTGCAGATATGAGCCCAGGCTTTTATCAACCAATTCACCATCTTCATTATCCGGGCTTTCGGTCCATTCTTTTATGGAGTTCAATAATTCCTGAATGTTCTCATAACGTTGCACACCTTCTGTACTTTTATCATTGAACATTTCTTTTACCAATCCTGTTTGCTTGCCTACATGAAATGCTACTTCATAAGCATTTTGTTTGGTGAGCATACTGGTAAAACTTTTGATCATGGTCACAAAATCCTGCAACGCAGTAAAAGTGCCTGCACGAAATCCAAATTCATTGGCTTTTTGCAAGCACTTCCCACATGCTGATATTATTTTCATTGGCAGCCAATACCAGTTTATCGATCGTTGTTTTTCCAATTCCTCTTGCGGATAATTGATGATCCGTTTTAATGCTTCTTCATCGCTGGAGTTTACGATCAGCCGCAGGTAACCCACCATGTCTTTTATCTCTTTTCGCTTGATAGAAGCTGATACCACCATAAATGGTGTAGGCAATTCCCATTCTTCGAGTGCTTCTTCAAAGGCACGGCTTTGTGCATTGGTACGATAGAGTATCGCAAAATCTTTATTACTGTAATGATTGCGCAGTTTTTGTTCCTGTATGGTATCGGCTACAAATTTTCCTTCGTCATTATCCGTCATCGTCCGCACCAGCTTTATCTTTTCACCTTCTGCATTTTCGGTAAACAAGACTTTTTCTATTTGACCTTTATTATTACTGATCACTTCATTGGCTACATGCAAAATGCTTTGTGTGCTTCGGTAGTTCTGTTCCAGCTTTACCAGCTTCACATCATCATAATCCTTTTGAAACTGCAAAATGTTTTGAATGGTTGCTCCACGAAAACTATAGATACTTTGTGCATCATCACCTACCACACATACATTCTCATGCATGGCGCCCAGTAATTTTATCACTTCATATTGCGCAGGGTTGGTATCCTGGTACTCATCAATTAAAATATATTTGAATTTGTGTTGATATTTTGCCAGCGCCTCGGGAACATTTTTCAGCAGCTCATAGAATTTCAACAACAGATCGTCAAAGTCCATGGCACCGTTCTTAAAACATCTTTTTACATAGGCATCATAGATCTGAGCAATGGCAGGTCGATTGCTCCGCATATCTTCCTGCTGAATAGCATAATCATTTCTGTATTCATCAGGACCCACCAATGCATTCTTAGCAGATGAAATTCTGTTGAAGACAATATTGGGTTTGTAATGCTTGTCATCGAGATTCAATTCATTGACAACCGTTTTCACCACACTTTTAGAATCATCTGTATCATAAATGGTAAAATGGCGGGGATATCCGATCTTATCTGCTTCAAAACGAAGTATTCTGGCAAATACGGAGTGAAACGTTCCGATGTATAAATTTCGGGCTTCGCCATTGCCGAGTATATGTTCGACTCTTTCTTTCATTTCCTTCGCTGCCTTATTGGTAAAAGTCAGTGCCAGTATATTGAATGCATCAACACCTTTTGACATCAGGTGCGTTATTCTTGTTGTCAGTACTTTTGTTTTACCACTGCCGGCACCCGCAATAATCATGATAGGTCCGTCCATATGTAGTACGGCTTCTTTCTGCCGTTCATTCAATCCACTTAAATAATCCTGCATGCTGCGAATTTATATCATTTGTAATTATGGCTAATTGAATTGTTTCGATATTATAAAGAAGTTGCAGCCGTTTCTCAAAAATTAAGAATATGGGTGCACAACCGGCATTACAATAAGCTATGCTTATAAACTGCTTCAAAACATTCAGAAATAAATAAAAAAACCGCTGCGATTCAAAATGAATACGCAACGGCTTTGACAAAGAATTTTTTTTATCTATTATTTTTTAAGGGGCACTATGCCGGCCATTTCACTTAATACATTTACAAGATCAGAGCCTTGTGGCACAATAAACTTCGTGTTGTTTTCCATTGCTTTTTCTACTGCTTCCAGCTTTCTTAATACCTGTGCATTACCTACAAAATATTCTTCTGCTGCCTGATTTACCATTTTAATAGCCATGGCCTCACCTTCGGCTGCTAAAATTTTTGCCTGTCTGGAACCTTCCGCTTCTTTAATTCTTGCTCTTTTTTCACCATCCGCAACCGTTTCTCTGGCCGTAGCATAATCAATTGCTGCAATTTTTTCATTCTCTGCTTTTACCACTTTGTTCATCGTTTCCTGCACATCACTTGGCGGATCAATTTGTTTTAACTCTGTACGAATTACTTCAATCCCCCATGTCTTGGTTTCCTCCGTCAATGTTTTGTGTAATTCTGCATTGATCTTTCCTCTTTCACTATTGGCCGATTTAAGTGTTAATGTACCAATGATGTTACGTAAAGTTGTTCTGGCCAGGTTTACGATCTGCCATTGATACCGGTCTACATTATACTGCGAACTTTTTACACTTTCCTCCGTACCGATTACTCTGAAATAAACCTGTGCATCCACTGAGGCATTCAGATTGTCATTGGTGATTATTTCCTGTGCCTGCGCATCTACCATTTGTTCCGTAGTATTGACAATATACATTTTGTCAATAAAAGGAATGATCCAGTGAAAGCCGGGGTTGGCAAACTTTTTGTACTTACCCAGCCGTTCAATCAAAGCTCTGTGTGTGGGGCGAACGATTTTTACACCAAGTGCAAAAATAAAAATTACGCCGCCGATAATATAATACATTGTGTAGTCCATAAAACTATTTTAAAATTGTTAATAAAAAATACGCTGCTTCTTCAGACAAGCTTAGGAAGTTACGGAATTTTTAGCACATTTGAGCATCAGTTATTACACTAATCTGAGGAAGGGATTTATATGAAAAATATCGGGTTTCTTTTACTAAAACCGTCAACTTTTTATTTACTACCGATAAATTCGAGAAGACTTTTTTTGCGGTCTGTGCTAAATAGTAAATCACCAAGAGAAAAATATACATCTTTGTCAGCACAATAATCATATGTAAACTTTAAGAAAGCAAGCATTTTATCATCATTAAAAAAAAGTTTGGACATTTCTTTCACCTGTTGAATTGAAAAAAGATTATTCTTAAAAATCACTTTAGCTAGCTCAAGCATTTTATCATCATTATATTCATCTTTTAATGCTTTTAAGATCAAATTGAATTTTGAAGTACTAGTAATTGCACTATTATTTCTGTCTTTATTATCATTTTCATTTACGGATTGAGGATTTGAGTAATAATCATTCCACTCATCGTATACAATTTCTCCTTCATCCCAACTCGTTTTTCCAAATCGCATCACTATCATTTCCAGGTGTTTTCCTGCATTTAGCTGTACTTTTCCATCATATACTTTTTTATATTCCCTGGTTCCGTTTATAATCTGTAATTGAAAAATTATAAGAGGATAATTTCCGGGATTAAGTGATTGAAAGGTGCAGCTACGGTCCTGCAAACTATATTTTTTGTTATTAAATGCGATTTTAAGATTTGATGCGCCTGTTGTACTAATGGTAAGGACACTTTTAGATTGTGCATGAATGGTTGTAACAAAACACAGTAACAAAAAAACATGTATGAGCTTTTTCATTTTTAAATTTTTATTACCAATATTAAAAAAAAGTACAGTATCTAAAAATACCCACTACTACTTAGTTTTATTTACCCGAACCGGGGTGATAAACTCTTCTCTGCATTTTTTAAAACGGTCGCTTTATCCAATGTCATCGGCTTTGTTTGCTGATTTTGAAACATCGTCATCTGGTCTTTATAATGCGGCGAATCCGGATGCATGGATGCTCCAAATGTATTAACCGACTCAATGATCGGCAAACTGCCATCTTTTGGATAACGGACAAAACAGATATAGGCATCACCGGAAATAATTTTTCGCATTCCATCTTTATAGGGTTCTGTGTATTCAGCAGTTAATACATCGGGCAAACCCCAGGCAGGGCGGGCATCATCACCTCTTACTAGTTTTTGAATATCGCCCAAGCACCAGATCTGTTTTTCCAAAATATTTCATCATATAGTCATACACATACTGATATGTTTCTATTGATTCTGATTTTGTTAATTGTCTTGCTGGTGTTCCAGCTCAGTTTCTTACTTACATAATCATAGATTAATAAAAATATAGCAGCGCCTTTACTGTTAGCAATAGCTTTTCTATCCCAGCTTTGAAAAGTTGTAATCATTTCTTTCATTGCCGGATAATCATTGGCATTTAGATTCAACATACTGTCAATACCATAAGTGTATTTTAATTCTTTTGGTAGTTGCTGATCAAATTTTATTTTTTTGAAAGTATTGTAATCAACTTTATCATTGTTGATCAATTCTGTTACCCTTTGGCTTCGGTTATTATGATAAGTTTCATAACCATCATTCTTATCAAACTTATTTTTATCAAGATTATATTTTACATCGGTTGCCAGAAAAGGAGAATGATTGGTATTGTATAAATATCCTGATGGTGGATTTATATATTGCGGCAATGCTGTTACTGGTTTAAATTTTGTCCAAAGTGTTGCAGATGTATTTCCCGGAATGGTGCTTTTCCAATTGATATTTAGGATCAGGATTTCTTACAGGCATTTTTCCATTGCTGATGTAAAAAATGGTATCGTATCTGTCTGCATACATAATGTTGAACATGGGCAGGCTCGTCATACTCAAAGCTGAATAGAACTCTGTAAAGTTTTTTGCTTTGTTCATCCTGTACCATTCTTCCAATGCTTTTATATCCATCGTAGCTGGAACTCTTAATGAAAAAACTCCTTTATCTGTTTTTACTGTTGCACCATATTTACTCCAGTATATTTTTTTACCAATGGTGATGGGAATGCCTTTTACTTTTAGTTTGGCTTTATTTTTTTCCAGATCAATCCATTCTCCGTCAAACTTGTATTGGTTTTTATTGTTCGGATTCATTTCTAATTGAAACACATCTAATTTATCCTGGTAATTCACGGTATGTGCCCAGCCCAGGTTTTCATTGGTGCCATGAAAGATCAGACAACCGCCGGGAAATAAACCGCCGAGCATATTCCACCCCTGTTCACTTTGCAGATGTGCTTCATAAAAAGCAACCGGACCTTCCTGCGGCTGGTGTGCATTGATGGCCAGAAAACTTTCGCCTGTTGTTGTCTTTGCCGAATTCATGGCAAAAGCATTGGATCCTTGTGGATTGAAACCGGGAATCGTTGCTACTTTACCTCCGAGTATTTGTGGCAATGCCTGCTCTACTCCACAAAAAAGACTGATGGAAAAAACAACTGCTGTCATGTATTCTTTTTCATTGAAGGGAAATGCCTTTTTATATTTCACTTCTTTGGGATGTGCTTTTGCATAAGCATTCAAGCCGGCAACATATCCTTTTATCAATGCCAGAAAATCGGGACTTAGTGTATTCCATTGTTCATCCACTGTTTTACGGATGCGTAATAACTGACGACATAATCAGCCTCTGCTCCTTTTCTTCCCAAGCGCTTTACCCAACATTCCTTTTCCTGATTGGACCACTGTTTGTAATGTTCCAAAATCATCTTCGGCATGTGCCCATGCAATACCATACGCCACTTCAGGATCTGTAGGTGCAAAAATGTGCGGTACACCGAAACTATCACGGGCAATGGTGATGTTGGAGGGATTGATTTGAGAATAAACGGTGGTGGTAAGAAGAAGTAAAAGGCTAAATAAAAATTTCATCCTGAAAAGTAAAGAAAAAGTTTGAACCTTAAACTCTTCGCTTACTCGCCAAATATTTTTCATGTATTACTTTACTCATCGGTTTGTTATATACTTTTCCTTCTACCCAGGAAATAATATCGAGATAAGCAAAGGCCCGGGTTTCAAAACGATTTTTCTCCAGGTGCTTGATGGTATGTAATAATTTTTCAAACTGTGGTTTTATTTCTCTTGGAGAAAGCGGAATGGATTGTCGTAAAAATTTAAACATGGCTTCTTCTACCGTGGTCAGGTTTTTCATTTTCGCCATAAAACGATAGACTGATTTACTAAGCGATTCCATCAGCATATCATTTCCCAATTCATAATGCGCCATCAGGTGCACCACTCTTGCATAACATTGCAGATCGTAACGAAGATTTGTTTTATCGTTAATTATTTTCTGCAGGTAATCAATGCAACGGTTATAATCGCCACTGCCAAAACAAAGCATGGCGAATTTATAATTCAATACAAGAATACGATGTGTGTCGACAAAAAGATGAAAGCCTTGCAATTTTTCTTCAATGGCGGGTATCAAAGAAAGGCCTTCTTTAAAAGTTCCTTTCATAAAATGCTGGTTGATCTTAGCCGTACTGATATAAATAAAAGCCTGAATGCGAAAACTATCATGATCTTTTACCCGGTCGGTTTGTGCTACTTTTTCAAAAAGTTTCAATGTTTTTTCAAATTCCCGGAAGTTGCGCAGATCAAAATGAGCATTTAATAAATTATGAATGCCTTTAATGTAGTGTCCTGTTTCTACTCTCACCATCAACGGTTGTTCTGTAAACAGATCAACCCATTTTTTCGTGTAACGATAGTATTGTAAAAAATCCTGACGGATAAAAGCGTACCAGGTATAACTCTGGTAGAGGTATAGTCTTTCATAAAACCCCGTTTCATTCAAACTATCTTTTGAAAGATTATCCCTCATGAACTGACGTACATCTTTTTCATCTTCCTCATTTCTCGCATGACCATGCTCTACATACCAGCTATACAGTTGTAATGCAAGATTTGATAATCTTGAAACGGATTCAATATGATGAATAACTTCTTTTGTTTCTACTGCCAGTTTTTCAGCTTTGTCAAGCATACTCCTGGTGATATGAAGGTTTTCAATTCTTTTTTCCAGACCAATAAATTGCGGGAGCACATTTATTTTTTGATTTGCTTTGGCGATTTCTTTTGCTCTATCAATGATCCTAAGGCTTTGAATAAACAGACCCTTCTTATATAATATATGTGCATAGTCATACTGCTCATTTAACTGAAGGTCGAGACTGTCTGCACTTTTTAGTAACCGAAGACTGGCCAGGATCTGTTTGTATAAATGTGTTTTAAGATTGGCCAGTTGTGGCTTGGTAACATCTTTCAGTTTTTTGAGCAAAGGCTTCTCATCATACTCTTTCAATTTGTCCAACGCATCAAAAAGTCGAACAATTTTAAGGTCTTCATTCCCCGAACTTCTCTTTATATAGAGCTTAAAATGCCTTTTTTCGGCCTTTTCCAGCGATTTTATGAGTTGAAATAATATGTCGGTCGAGTGGTTGGGCATCATACAAAGTTTTTCCTGAAATCCGCTGCCAGTAAGGATTTTGCAAATAATTTGTCCCTTTTGGCATACTGAAATAATGCCGATAATGATTTGAAGGACAAGGTACTGCTAACTACTTTCGTGGCAGAAGATTTAATCAAAGGCAAGCAATCGTTAGAAGGGCAAGCTTGCCTACCGTCAGGCAGGCGTCAGAGGTCAAAGATAAAGCGAAAATCTTCAAAGCTGTTAACAGCTACAACAACTACTCTTTAAGAATTTCATATGGCAAGCAATCGTTAGAGGTCAGTCCGTTTCTACGGAAGGGCCTTTTTTTGTTTAAGGCCCGGCTAAAATAGCATTTATTTAATAGCAAAAAAATATTCTTCTTCTTCTTTTCAAATTTTCAATGAATTCGGGGCTATAATTGAAAATTAGTAATTCATGCATCCTGCTTACCAATTGCTGATGATTTATCTTCATGCCTAACAAATATATATGGCAATCCGCATCTTTATTACCGGTGGCACTTTTGATAAAGAATACAATGAGCTGAATGGTGAATTGTATTTTAAAGACACACATATGTCCGACCTCCTGGAAATGGGCCGGAACAAAGTGCAAACTGAAATAAGAACGCTGATGATGGTGGATAGTTTGCAAATGACGGATCAGGACAGGGAATTGATTGCCCATCAATGCAATCAATGTGAGGAGCAACAGATTGTAATAACACATGGCACTGATACAATGGCCGAAACCGCAAAATTTCTGGCTAAAAATGTAAAAGATAAAACCATCATTCTTACCGGAGCGATGATCCCCATTAAATTTGGTAGCTCTGATGGGTTATTTAATCTGGGCAGTGCCTTAGCTTTTGTACAAACGCTAGCTCCTGGTGTTTATGTTGCCATGAATGGTCGGTATTTTAATTGGGATAATGTACGGAAGAATAAACAAACAGGGATGTTTGAAGAAATAAAGTGAAAATTTTTTCTTTGAACTGATTTTTTCTCTCATAAGACATATATTTTCAGTGCTGTGCTTATTTTTCAATGGCCCATCAATATGATTAAAAATTAATTAAAAGACTATAATATCTTTTAATTTTTCCATTCCAATTTCGGCCCATAATTGAATTCTACTCCTTATATTATTTAGCAAATTTTATTTCCTGGTCTTTTTCTACGAGTGACAACTATCACATTTCTTTTTGATAAAAGTCATGAAACGGTCATGTAATCAGAAATAGCTTTACATAGAAAGTTTTAATAATAATTCATCATTTTTAAAATAATTCTTTATGAAACTCTTAAAAACAAAATATTTGTGGGTTATCGCCACTTTAGTATTGGCAATTGGCTATGTAGTTAGTTGCACAAAAGACGATCAGGTAATAACTACGCCTCAAGTGATTAACAATTCAACCGATCTTGTTTCAATAAATGTGGCAACAGCGCCAACCATTGATGGAACAATTGATCCAATGTGGGCGAATAGCCCCAAGCTCCTTTTAGTACATCAGTACCAGAAGTTACTGGTGATATATTCAGAGGTTATACAGGAAATATTATTCCAACTGTAACTTTGCGTTCTGCTTATGATGCCAGTAATATTTATATTCTGGCCGAATGGGATGATCCTACACAATCTTTAAAACGTAATCCTTGGTATTTCGATCCTGTTACAAAAAGATGGGCTCAGGAAAGCGGAACTTTTGGATTTGCCAGTTCTCCATACAGACCTGCATTTTATGAAGATAAAATTGCTTTTCTATGGAATATTAATAATTCTGTTAGCGGTTGGAATAGTGCTACCTGTTATAAATCATGCCATACCGGTTTACCTGCTGCTGATGGTTCAAGCCGTCACTTTACTAATTATCCTACAGAAAAAATTGACATGTGGCATTGGAAATCTGTAAGAGGAGGTGTTAATGCTGGTTTTCAGGTTCATGATCAATACCAGGATAATACTTATCCAAATGGAAGAAAATCTGATGCACGGAGTTGATGTTTATCAGAATAATAAACAAACCCTGGTTATTACCGGTACTGGCTATTTCAGTTGATGTTCCAAAATATGTAATTCCTGGAAGAACTAATTACGACTGGATTATGAATTCAGAAGTTACTGCTGGAACTGCAAAACTTATTACTGCTGTTGATGCAACTGGGGTTCTTACATTAAGTGATGCAACTACCATTGATCCAAATGTTGGTACAGATTATCAAAGGGTCGGTACTTATTCTTCAGGCGGATTAGGATCAAAGTAATTCCTGGTCTTACACTCAATGCTTCTTATACCGGTAGTATGGGTGATATTATTTGCAAACCAAGTTATACAGGTACAGGTTGGATACTGGAAATCAAAAGAGCTTTAAAAACCAGGGATACTGTTAATGATGTTGATTTTTCTTCATTGGATGATCAGTATTTTGGATTTGCAGTTTTTGAAAATGCACAGATTGCACACTCTATCAAAGCAAATCTTGTTTTGAAATTTAAAAAGTAATTGGTACAACCTGTTACTGAAAACCTAAAACTAAAATCATGTTACACAATAAAATAATAATTGGGTTTTTGGCCGGACTTACCATGCTTTTGCTCATTGGATGTTACAAAGACAAGACAGTCATTTTTGATACCGGTGAGGAAATAACAAGACCTGTAAGTTTTGCCAGTGACATTACTCCGATTCTCAATAGTAGTTGTAATACCAGTGGATGTCATAACAGTGGTGGTATATCACCGGATTTGAGTGCCGTTAATGCTTACAATTCCCTTTCTAATGGTGGTTATATTAATACAGGGAATCCTCAAGCTAGCGAGTTATACCTGTGGATGACCGGAAAAAAGGAACACCTATGCCAACTACCGGAGTCAATAAAGATTACAATGCACTTGTACTTGCATGGATAAAACAAGGTGCCCAAAACAATTAAATTAATAATTATGAAAAAGTATAAAAATATATTGCTGTTTATTTCTGTCTGTTTGTTTTCCGGAGGGTTGTTTGCACAGGACCCTGTGGAAGCGCGTACAGAAAAAAAAGCAAAACCCGTTAAAAATACTTTTGGAAGTGTATGGCTGATGGATAATCAAACAGTAATGGTCCCTATTAAAGGGAACGCTGGAGTTTGACATTCAACACCGTTTTGGAACAGTAGATAATGGGTCCAAAGACCTATGGGGACTTTTTGCTCCTTCCAATATCAGGTTAGGGCTTGCTTATTCACCAATCAACAAATTATTTGTTGGAGCTGGAATTACCAAAGAAAGAATGCAGGTTGATTTAAATGCCAAATATGCACTGCTTCAGCAAACAACAGACAGCAAAGTACCGGTTAGCGTTAGCTATTTTGGAAATCATGGTGATTGATGCCAGGGATAAAAGTAATTTCCGTTATGGCGTTCACCGTTTCTCTTATTTTAACCAGCTGATTATTGCCCGGAAAATAACTGAAAAGTTTTCTGCTCAGGTAGCACCTAGTTTTTCCTGGTTTAATAATGTAGAAGCCTATGTTGATGGTAAAGGTGATATACAGAAAAAAATGGAAAACGGTCATCTTGCCATTTCTGTACTTGGCAGGTATAAAATAACTGAGAAATCCGCTATTATAGTAGGTTACGATCAGCCGTTGACACAGCATACTACGAACAATCCCCATCCTAATATTTGTTTTGGTTTTGAAACTACTACCAGTTCACATGCTTTCCAGGTATTTGCTGGGTAACTATTATGGTATTGTACCGCAAAGCAATAATGTGTTTAACCAAAACGATTTCAGGGACGGACAGTTTGTAATTGGGTTTAATATCACAAGATTGTGGAATTTTTAAGCTGATATTAAATGAAACTACTCTTCATATTAAAACCGGTACTTTTTTATAAGGACCGGTTTTTTTAATATCAGTAACCGAACAAATTACCATAAGCAAATAGCTTAACTGTGACGTTTCTCACTTAATACATTGACTCATGTCATGGAACTGTCAATATGTTATCAATAAGTTGCATCATCTATTCATAAGAAAACTAAATAGTACTAATTATGGGGAACTACAAAAAAACTCCGGATCAGTCACGTCGGGATTTTTTATCAATTTTTATCCTGCTGATAAAAAAAATACCGACAACTCGAAAGTTAAAATGCTTACTGCAGATGGAAAATTAGTAGAGGTTAGATAAAGCTATTTTGGAAAAGCAGCGAAAAAACAAAAATCTACCAACAAAGAAATTTATGACTGGATGAAGAATCCTTCAAAAAAGAAAGCTAAGATGTTGAATCACTTCAGATCATTTCATTTAAAAAATAAAATGAAACAAGAAGAAATAAATGATAAAGGCAGGCGGGACTTTTATAAAAACTGCGGCTGTTGCAACCATTGCTGCTACTGCCTGCGGCAGTTTGGCCTGCTCCTGTTCTTCAAAAAAAGCAACAGTAACTGAAAAAATAAAACTGCTTTCTCCGGATGGAGAAATCGTTGAAATTGATTCGGCATATCTGAATCATCATGAGAACATATGGCTGTTTTATCCCAGCATGAACAAAGAGTGGGAGTGCCAGGAAGAAAATTTGTAATGGTGGTAGATCTGTCCCGATGTAAAAATGCCCGTAAGTGTGTTACTGCCTGTCAGAAATGGCACTACCGGCCAGAAGAGACCGAATGGCTTACTGTGAAGCTGATGAAGGATAGTGATAAAGCAGCTCCTTATTGGTTTCCCAAACAATGTTTTCATTGTGATAATCCACCTTGTGTAAAAGTGTGCCCGGTGAATGCCACTTATAAAAGACAAGATGGTTTGGTGTTAATTGATAATGAACGTTGCATCGGTTGCAAATTTTGTATGGCTGCCTGTCCTTATTCAACCAGGGTATTTCAACTGGGGTGAACCCGAAGTACCAATTGATATCAGAAACCTGCCTTACTCTGCAGAAACAGGGGTACCTGCTAAAGTGGGTACGGTGGAAAAATGTGATTTCTGTCCGGACCGTGCAAGAGAAGGCTTCTTCCTCCTTGTGTGGAAGCCTGCCCCAATGGTGTTTTTTATTTTGGTGATGAAAATGAAGACACAGTTTCGAATGGTGAAGAAACGATCGGTTTTAAACAATTGATAAAAGACAGGGCAGCATACCGCTTCCAGGAAGAATTGGGTACCACAGCCAAGGGTTTATTACCTGCCGCCAAAAGACAGGCAGTTTCCTGTGGAAAGAGGCTATGAAAATTTATCTGACGATTTAAAAGCCAGGTTTAAAGATATAATGGAGGAAAGTAATTTGATTGAAAAAAAATGATAGTCCCGGTGCGATATAGATTAACAATGAATAATAAATTTTATGGAATTAAATAAATACCAGCAGGAACTTTTTGATAAACAAAGACCTGTTATTGAAACCTACGGAAAAAAAACCTGGGGTTGGACCATATTTTTTCTTTTATGGATCGGCCTGGGTGGCTATGCACTTGTATTTACAGGTTGCCAAAGGACATGAGTGTAACAGGTATGCGGGATAATGTGGTTTGGGGTCTATATATTGCCAACTTTATTTTTTTCATTGGTATCAGTTATGCAGGCGCTGTTATTTCGGGCATTCTTCACATCCTGAAAGTGGAATGGCGCAAACCCATTATCCGTATTGCAGAGATGGTAACAGTGATATCAACCATCATTGGCCCTGTATTTATTTTATTATGTGTCGGCAGACTGGACAGGCTGCATCATCTTTTCCTGTATCCAAGGCTTCAGTCTCCGATTACATGGGATGTATTTGCGATCGGCACTTATTTTACAGGCAGTGTAATATTTTTATACCTGGCTTTGATTAAAGATTTTGCTATTTACCGGGATGCCAAACTGAATATTCCAAAATGGAAACAAAAATTGTATAAAATACTGGCGATAGGCTACAGGGGCACCAAGAGTCAGAAAAGACATATCAGGATATCCACTAACCTGCTGGCGATAATGATCATTCCTCTTGCTATTATTGTACACTCTGTTCTTTCCTGGATATTTGGAATGACGCTCAGGCCCGGATGGCACAGCACTATATTCGGTCCTTACTTCGTCCTTGCAGCCATTTATTCCGGTACAGGAGTTCTTATCATGGCTATGTGGGTGTACAGAAAAATGTATAAGCTGCATAATTACATCCAGGATAAACATTTTATTTATCTCGGTTATATCATGATGATACTTGGGCGCCGCTTACGGGTATTTCACTTTTTCAGAATACCTGACAGATTGGTACGGTTCTGAAAAATGGAATAGTGAAGTGATTGAGAAAATATTCAATCCTGCAGAATATGGCTGGTGGTTTCTCTTTGCAAATTTTGCCGGGATCATACTGCCAATTTTTATTGTTGCATTCCCAAAAACCAGAAAACCAACCTGGATCGCCATTGCTTCTTTTTTCATGGTGATAGCACTTTGGGTAAAAAGATACCTGATCATAGTTCCAACTTTAGAAACTCCATTATTACCCATGCAGGATACAAGGATGGAGTATGTAAAATATTCCGCTACCTGGGTGGAATGGGCGCTGACTTTTGCAGGTATAGCCACTTTCTTTTTATTCTTTACCATCATGTCAAAATTTGTAACCATAATACCTATATCAGAATTTGGCGATAAGGAAAAAAAAGATGTCAGATTCATGAAAGTCAAAAAGAAATAGCAACTGATTAAAAAAATTTATGAAACAGCTTTCTATAAAATCAATACGTTTTATCCCCCGAACAATAATAGGATTATTCATTTCCCTATTACTTATTTTTCCTTATGAATTGATAGCTCAGGAGGATAGCACAAATACTATTGAAGAAGTTTCACTTATTTCACCTTCACTTCAATTTTTGAGTATTCAGAAAAGTGATAATAGCATTGAACTTAAAACATCAATGATGGCCAAGATCAATGGATGGCCGATGAAATTACAATTACTTAAAATTTCTTTCGTACAATTAATCAATGATGAAGAAAAGGAACTGGGCTTTTTAATAACTGATAAAACCGGAAAAGGCGTTTTTAACATAAAAGCAGATGCAATTGTACCAGACAAAGAAGGAAACGTAAGTCTTAAAGCAGTATTTGCCGGTAATAAATCAATGGAATCAGTTGAGGAAGAACTAACAATAAAAAGGGCCAGACTTGAAATGACTCCCGTAAAAGAAGATTCTCTTTTAACTGTTCAAATTAAAATGGTTAATATTGGAACGGAAAACCAGTTCCTGATGCAACAGTTGGAATATTTGTTAAGCGATTATTCAAACCGTTAAAAATTGGTGAGGCCACAACAGATGAATTCGGCGAAGCTACTGTGGAAATAGCCAACAATTTGCCTGGAAATGCAAAAGGCGAGATTACTCTTTTGGCGAAAGTGGATGAAGATGAAGTGTATGGTAATCTTGAAGTGAGCTCCATAGAACCCTGGGGAATCCCTGTATCAGATATTATACAAAAACAACCAAGGGCATTATGGAGTAAAAACCCGCCGATATGGATGTTGGTAACATTTATTATCTTAATGACCACTGTATGGGGTCACTATATTGTAATTATATATGAATTATTCAGGCTCAGGAAAGAGCAACCAAAAGCAGAAACTTAATGTCTATACAATATCTTTTAATACTTAAATTTTAAAAATCATGAAAAAATATGTTCCTTTTTTGATCATTAGTTTAATAATCTTCGGTTTATTAGCATTTACAACCAGTAAAAACGGACAGCAACCATGGCCTGTACCTGAGAAATATAAAAAAATGGTAAATCCTTTAAAAGGCGATGCAGCATCAGTTGCAACGGGAAAAAGTTTGTACTCTACACATTGCAAATCATGTCATGGTACAAAAGGAAAAGGTGATGGTCCTAAAGCAGCTCAATTGGATACTGAAAGTGGTGATTTTACAATGGCATCTTTTCAAAACCAATCTGATGGCTCTTTATTTTACAAAACTTATGAGGGACGTAAAGACATGCCTTCATTTAAGAAAAAAATTGCTGACGCTGATGATATCTGGGCAGTAGTGAATTATATGAGAACGCTGAAATAAGATTCCGAATAAAGATAAGTACGAAAAAAAGCCACCAATAATTTGGTGGCTTTTTAAATATAAAAGTTTTGATCACCCTATTAATTTTTATTCGGCTCAAGCAATTGAAAGAATTGATCCAATTGTGGAAGATAACAATTCTTGTTCTGCGGTTAGCCGCTCTTCCATCTTTCGAGCTGTTATCGGCAATGGGTTTGTACTCTCCCCGGCCAGCTGCCGCCATTCTTGCCGGATCCAGGCCGTACTGGTTTTGTAATATTTTTACCACCGCCGTTGCTCTCTTTACACTAAGGTCCCAGTTGTCTTGCAACACCCCGCCTCCACGTAATGGAACATTATCGGTATGGCCTTCCACCATAAATTCAATATCCGGCTGATTCTTCAATACGGCAGCAACTTTACCTAAAACAGTTTTTGCTTTACTTGTTACATCATATTTACCCGTAGTAAATAAAAGTTTATCGGAAATATCAATATACACTACGCCTTTATCTACTTTAATATTAATATCCTGATCATCCATATTACCTATGGCCCCTTTCAAATTCATGACCAACGCCATGTTCAATGAATCCTTATGCGCCATTTGTTGTTGCAGTGTCATAATATAATTATCCTTGGCACCAATATTTTCCATTGATTTTCTGATACTTTCCGCCTGGGTTGATGTGATCACGGAAAGATCTTCCAGTTGCTTTAATGCCTGATTATTATTCTTTTTTAAAAATGCTACCTGATCATCCAAATCCTTCATACGGGTTTTTTGTAGTGCTAATTCTCTTTCCAGCGCAGCCTTTTCTCTGGCTAACGTAGCTTTTTCTGTACTGCAATCATTCATATCACCTTCCAGTGTTTTAAACTTTGTTTCCAGTGTAGTATAGTCAGCCTGTGCTGTTTTAAACTTTTTGCTGCTAACGCAGGAAAAAAGTAGTAATGATGACGAGGCGACCAAAATAAGTTGGTTCAGTTTCATACAATTGTTTTTATAGTAAATAATTAATTCAATGACAGCAATAGCCATTGTATGTTGCCTTAACGAACGCCAAAGGTAATTGCCCGTTTACAACAACCTACTTTATGCTTTGTTAATGTTTATAGTCAAAATATAAGCCATATTTTTAAATTTATTGCAGATTAAAAAAAAATATTCCGACTTTGCGTAAACACCTGATACTTAGTAATGGCAAATAATCGAAAAGCAGCTGTCGGATTTATTTTCATCACACTTCTTATTGATGTTATGGGCTGGGGGTTGATCATTCCTGTAATGCCCAGATTAATTTCTGAACTAAAACATATCGATATAAATGAAGCCAGTCCTTATGGTGCCTGGCTTTTGTCAGCATATGCTATAACTCAGTTTCTATTTGCACCGGTTATTGGAAATCTTAGTGATAAATATGGGCGACGACCCGTACTACTTATATCACTGACTGGTTTTGGAATTGATTATTTATTTCTTGCTTTAGCCCCAACTTACGGATGGTTATTTTTGGGTCGCATCATCGCAGGTTTAACAGGAGCAAGTTTTACTACCGGTGCTGCTTATATTGCTGATATCAGCACACCAGAAACAAGGGCAAAAAATTTCGGAATGATCGGTGCTGCATTCGGATTAGGATTTGTACTTGGTCCTGCAATTGGTGGTTTATTAGCTGATTTTGGTGTAAGAGCACCTTTTTATGCCGCGGCAGGCTTATGTTTATTAAATGCGCTCTATGGCTATTTTGTTTTGCCCGAATCATTAAGTAAAGAAAACCGCCGGCCTTTTGAATGGAAAAGAGCCAATCCTTTTGGTGCACTTAAATTTCTTAAAAAAACGACCTGCCATTGGAGGACTGGCATTTACTTTCTTTCTTATCTATCTCGCAGCACAAGCGGTACAAGCCAACTGGAGTTTCTTTACTATTTATCGTTTTGGATGGACGGAAAAATTAGTGGGTCTTTCATTGGCAGTTGTTGGTGTTACCGTTGGTATTGTACAGGGAGGACTTACCAGAGTTATCAATCCTAAGCTTGGTAATGAAAAGAGTATTTACACCGGTTTGTTCTTATACTTTGTTGGCCTTCTACTTTTTGCATTTGCAACAGAAGGCTGGATGATGTTTGCTTTTATTGTTCCATATTGTTTGGGCGGAATTGCAGGACCCTCCTTACAGGCAACATTGGCAGGTCATGTGCCTTCAAATGAACAGGGTGAATTACAGGGAACTTTAACCAGCTTAATGAGTCTGACAATTATTATTGGTCCGCCCATTATGAATAACCTGTTCAACTATTTTACAACAGATAAAGCGCCATTTTATTTTCCGGGTATACCTTTTTTCCTTGCAGCCATCTTTATGCTGATCAGTTTGATCATTACCTGGAAGGTATTGAGTAAAGAAAGAAAGAATAGGCCGCTCAAAAAATTACTTAAGCGCTTCTGTTAATGCTTCAATATTTTTCTTTTCACTTCCGATAAAAATTTTTTTATTGATAATGACAACTGGTCTTTTCAGAAAAGTATATTCTTCCAATATCAATTTCCTGTAATCCTTCTCCTCCAGCTTTTTATCTTTTAAACCTAATTCTTTGTACTTCATTGCACGTCGGCTAAATAAGGACTCATAGCTACCTGACATTGCCTTCATTTCCTCTAACTGAGCTGGGGTTATTTTTTCAAACTTTATATCCTGCAGCTGAAACTCACCCTGAACTTGTCGAAGGATATCAATACCTGTATTTTTGATAATAGCCTGACAGGTAGTGCAGTTACCCAAATGATAGATCTTCTTCATAATTTCCTGGTTAAAGAGTGGCGAAGGCTCACAATATTAAATTGCGTTACTTTGCTCTAATAATTAATGGTATGGGCAAAGATGAAGTTTTCAGAGATGAAATAGAAAAAGCAAGCGATTTTAAATTTGGTGCTAACGTAGCAAAAGTATTTGATGATATGGTGAACCGGTCGGTTCCCTATTACGGAGAAATACAAAGAATGATGGCAGAGCTGGCTGCTGATCATGCCAAAGAAGGATCTGATGTGTATGATCTGGGTTGTTCAACCGGAACAACAATGATCGGCATGAATACGATGGTCAATCAGAATATCCGTTTTATCGGTATAGATGATTCACAGGAAATGCTGGATAAATGCAAATCCAAGTTAATGGAATTGGGTTTTTCCCGTCCTTATGAATTGCGTTGTGCTGATCTCGGGCAAAGTGCAAAAATTGAAAATGCTCTCTGTCGTTGTTTTATGTTTAACGCTTCAGTTTGTTCGGCCGATCTACAGAGAAAAAGTATTGAAGGATATTTATGATGGTTTGAATCCGGGTGGCGTTTTAATTCTTGTAGAAAAAATTCTGGCTGAAGAAAATACTTTCAACCGCGACTTCATCAACTATTATTATAATTATAAACGCCGGAATAGTTACAGCGAAATGGAGATCTCGCAAAAAAGAGAAGCATTGGAAAATGTGCTGGTGCCCTATAAATTAAGTGAGAATATTACGCTATTAAGAGACAAAGGGTTTGCTCACTGTGAGGTGTTTTTCAAGTGGTATAATTTCGCCGGTCTTGTCGCTGTGAAAAAATGAAATTTCTAAATCGCACAGAGTAGAAAGAGGAAAAGAGAAATCAATTTGTTTGTGGAAGTAAACGAAATAACGGGTGAAATAATTGATGCTTCAATACTAATTCTTAAACGGCTTGGTCCGGGTTTATTGAAATCTGAATATGAAAAATTATTGTAACCCTGGATTACAAGACTATTTAATAAATAATGCAAAATAAAACGTTCAAAACAAACTATAAGGAGATAACAGATGCGAAGCATCCCTCTTTCTCTCTTTTTTTCCTCTGAGCGACAAAAAACTTCGAACAGAGAAAAGGAGGAAAAGAGAAAATCAATTTGTTTATGGAAGTAAATGAAATAACGGGTGAAATAATTGATGCTTAATACTAATTCTTAAACGGCTTGGTCCGGGGTTATTGAAATCTGAATATGAAAAATTATTGTAACCCTGGATTACAAGACTATTTAATAAATAATGCAAAATAAAACGTTCAAAACAAACTATAAGGAGATAACAGATGCGAAGCATCCCTCTTTCTCTCTTTTTTCCTCTGAGCGACAAAAAACTTCGAACAGAAGAAAAGGAGGAAAAGAGAAAATCAATTTGTTTATGGAAGTAAATGAAATAACGGGTGAAATGATTGATGCGTCAATACTAATTCTTAAACGGCTTGGTCCGGGTTTATTGAAATCTGAATATGAAAAATTATTGTAACCCTGGATTACAAGACTATTTAATAAATAATGCAAAATAAAACGTTCAAAACAAACTATAAGGAGATAACAGATGCGAAGCATCCCTCTTTCTCTCTTTTTTCCTACTTGAGCGACAAAAAAACTTCAGCACAGAGAAAAGGAGGAAAAGAGAAAATCAATTTGTTTGTGAAAGTAAACGAAATAACGGGTGAAATGATTGATGCGTCAATACGAATTCTTAAACGGCTTGGTCCGGGTTTATTGAAATCTGAATATGAAAAATTATTGTAACCCTGGATTACAAGACTATTTAATAAATAATGCAAAATAAAACGTTCAAAACAAACTATAAGGAGATAACAGATGCGAAGCATCCCTCTTTCTCTCTTTTTTTCCTCTGAGCGACAAAAAACTTCGCACAGAGAAATGGAGGAAAAGAGAAAATCAATTTGTTTATGGAAGTAAATGAAATAACGGGTGAAATAATTGATGCGTCAATCAAAATTCATAAACGACTTGGCCCTGGTTTATTAGAATCGGTATATGAAGAAGTGCTGCATTATGAGCTATCAAAACGAGGGATTCAATCTCAAAGACAAGCTCCGTTACCTGTAATATATGATGACATTAAAATGGATATTGGATTCAGAATTGATTTATTAGTAGAGGAAACAGTAATTGTAGAATTAAAATCTGTAGAAACCATAACACCTTTTTTTAAGAAAAAAGTGCTCAACCATCTACGACTTGCAAATTTAGAGATTGGACTTTTGATAAACTTTAATGAAGAGCTATTGAAAAATGGGATTACAAGACTATTTAATAACTATGCAAAATAAAACGTTTAACCCAACCTATTAAGAGATAATAGATGCGAAGCAAGCCTCTTTCTCTCTTTTTTTCTCAGGGCGACAAAATAAATACACCTCGCACAGAGTGAAAGGAGGTTAAAGAGGAAATACAAAAAATATCTCCCTTATTTTTACAAAATCCGATAAAATAAATTCCACTATGGTTTCAATTGGCAATTTCTTTTTTAAGTACCGCAACTGGATCTTCATACTTTTTTATGGCGCCTTATTCATCCCTTCATGGCCCTTATTCTCCCAGGCGCAATTTGGAACTTGTTATTATATCTGGCCGATAAGTATTGGATTGTTTATCACCTGTCTTGGTCAACTGATAAGAGGTTTAACAATTGGACTTGCATATATTGTACGGGGTGGTAAAGAAGGAAAGCCTTATGCAGAAGGATTGGTGACAGAAGGAATTTTTAATCATTGCCGTAATCCTTTATATGTTGGAAATATTCTGATGTTGCTTGGTGTTGGCATTTTGGCCAACTCCTTAGTATATGTTGCTATTGTGATCCCCATCTTTTTATTTATTTATCAGGCGATCGTGTTAGCTGAAGAAAATTTTCTTCGTGGGAAATTCGGACCGGGATTTGATGAATATTGCAAGAAAGCAAATCGCTGGTTTCCAAATCTCAAAGGAATTGGTAAAACATTTGGCAGCATGGCTTTTAACTGGAAACGCTGGATACTGAAAGAACATACTACCCAGTTCATCTGGCTGATCGGTATTACATTGCTTCTTTTGTTGAACTATCCGGAACTAACCGGAAATGATGAAAATTTGAGAAACCTGCTAATGGGAATTATCCTTGGAGTATTACTCCTGATCTATATCCTGATCCGTTACCTTGAAAAAGACCGGAAAATTCAAGGAATAAACCTGCTCAAATCCGCTACCCGCTTGTCTTTCCTGCATTCGTAAACATTAGCTCGAAAATCTTGTTATTTTTGCAGCTTAATTAGTGAGCTATGATCAAGACAGGTAATCCCATTATCAGTATTTATACAGAAATGACTCCCAACCCGGAGACCATGAAGTTTGTTGCCAATAAACTTTTATATCCCGGTAAGAGTATTGATTTTCCGGATATGGAAAGTGCAAAACCATCACCATTGGCAACAGAGTTATTTGGTTTTCCATTTATCAAAGCCGTATTTATCGCCAGCAATTTTGTTACACTTACCAAAACAGTTGATACCGAAGATTGGCAGGATGTAATCCCTACTATCCGCACTTTTTTGAAAGAATATCTGGAAGAAGGTAAAGCGGTGGTGAATGAAGAAGAACTGGCAGACAGTAAAGCAAACCAGCACTAATGAGGTTTCGGCTGATGATGATGATATCGTAAAAAGAATAAAAGAATTATTAGATAACTATGTTCGTCCGGCAGTAGAAATGGATGGCGGCGCTATTCAGTTTAAAAGTTATGATGCAGGTACTGTAAATCTTGCTATGCAGGGAAGTTGCAGCGGATGTCCTTCTTCAATGATCACGTTGAAAGCTGGTATTGAAGGAATGATGAAACGAATGATACCTGAAGTAAAGGAAGTAGTGGCAGAAGCGGAGTAAAACCTCTGTCTCCGATCAAGGAGAACTTAGATAAAGCGGCTAGTTGGCGCTTTTTTTTGCCAAGAATAGCACATATCAAACAATTAATTAATGAAATAACTCTTTAGGGAAAAGAAATACTGTATTAATTGGTGTAAATCGGTGGCTAACCGGGTCTTCCAATTCACATTTCTTTCTTTCAGATAGTTTATCACAAAATCAAAACAGGCTTTATCTTTCCCAATCAACTCGGGAGGAAAGACTCCTTTTTCAGTAAACAGGTTTTGCGTAATAAGATTAACAGCAGCAGTACAGGTATAGCCGGTTGTTCTTGCCATGGAGGAAGTTTTTGTTGTCACATCATACTCATCATATAAATTATATTCAACCGTTTTATGCTCTCCTTTTACAATTACTTTCATTATGGTAAATTCTTCTTCTTCCGGTTCCAGCTTCCATTCTTTTACCAATAACTTGGAGGTAAATTCTAACGGCGAAATATCAGCATCATTAATTCTAATAGGAGCAGTTTCAAAAAAGCCCGCCTGTTGCAATGCAATGATCAGATCAATATGCCCCGGATAACGTAATGTTTTTTCCTTCATGTCGGGGATATGTTTCATGGTATAGATCAATGAACGAAGCCCATCCGTATTAAAGGCTTCCAGTTCACCAATATTTTCAAACAGTACATTTTCTCTGTCACTCAATGCTGGTTTAGTAACAACAGCTCCCTTCTCTACCAATCTTGCCGGTCGTATATATTCCTGTATCACATCCACCGGCGAAAAAGGTGCTTTGTATTCAAACGGAGGTTTTCTTTCTTTGGGTAATCCGCCAACATAACATTCAAATGCCGTTACTTTCATTTCTGCATTGTACCTGCCCAGAATAAAATTACTCATGCCCGGTGCCACACCACAATCTGTAATAACAGTTACTCCTTTTTCTTTGGCCAATGCATCTAACTCCAAAACATCTTCAGGAAAAAAAGAAATATCAACCACATGCTTACCTGCATTAATAACCGCTTCCAGTGTTTTATAACCCATAAAACCGGGAACGGCCGTCACAATAAGATCAAAAGTTGAAAACCAGCTATGGTATTCAGCAAATTGTGAAAGATCGGCAGCAACAGTTTGCACAGCAGAATTTCTATTCTTTATCTCCCCGAGGTTAGCGGCGTTGAGATCAAAAGAAGTTACTTCAAAGTTGTTGGCAAGATCCAATGCAATGGCACGGCCTACCATGCCGGCCCCTAACACAGCAATTCTCATGATGAAAAAATTTAATCACAAAAATACAATGATATAAATTGACGTTTCCACGCCATTGCCTTTCCTATACTAACCCCTGTCTTTTGACCGGGGTTTTTTATTTTCTTACACAGCAATAAGCAAAAACTCGTAAAACTACTTTTTAAAAAAGAGTAGTTTTCTTATTGTAACTGCAATAAAGTTTTTGTTGTTTTGAGCTATCCAATATTCCTTGTTATGCAACTAATGATGTACTTAGGCAATGACCTTATTGAAGCTATCCCCGTAAACGACCAGGACCTTCGGGTGCCCGGTTATCTCGGAAAATTCAAACGTAGCCTGAAAGAAAAATACAGCACTCTTATCAGGACAACCAGTGAACCAATAGAATTTTTGGTTTGTAACCCTACTATGGAACCTGAAATCCCTTTGCCGGAAAACAATAAACCCAACCCGACCTGCGAATAGATGAATACGATCAACGTATTCATCTTACACAAACAGATCCGGATCATATCACATTCATTTTATATGGTTTTGATGCTTTAATAGGATTAACAGCTACAAACTCCAATCCACTTCTATCGTTTCATTTCTCGATGTAGGTTTTTGCATGCTGTTGGTCAGTTGTTCCACTCTTTCACCAACAATCTTCTTCAATTGGCTTATCTTAATAGTTTTATTTTTATCCATTGCCTCTAAAAGACTGTAGGTAAATACTCCATTCTTTAAATCACCTCTTTCGAGAGCAAACTGATTACCTGCAGCAGCGGAGATAATAGTAGCCCCGGTACTCTTACCCACATTCACAAATAAAGATTGCATTAATTCAAAACTATTCTTCAACCCAAAAAGTTGTTGCTTAGTTGCTACACTATCATCAATGATTATCCCTTTCGTCAGCCCTAGTGAATCCGCCATCTTATTCATTGCTATACCGTCTGCCTTATCTACCTCTCCACTGTGGCAAGCGTCAATTAACATAAGCATGCTGTTGGTCAGTTGTTCCACTCTTTCACCAACAATCTTCTTCAATTGACTGATCTTAATAGTTTTATTTTTATCCATTGCCTCTAAAAGACTGTAGGTAAATACTCCATTCTTTAAATCACCTCTTTCGAGAGCAAACTGATTACCTGCAGCAGCGGAGATAATAGTAGCCCCGGTACTCTTACCCACATTCACAAATAAAGATTGCATTAATTCAAAACTATTCTTCAACCCAAGTTGTTCTTTAGTTGCTACACTATCATCAATGATTATCCCTTTCAGAAATCTCTCAGCCCTAGTGAATCCGCTATCTTATTCATTGCTATACCGTCTGCCTTATCTACCTCTCCACTGTGGCAAGCGTCAATTAACATAAGTTTCTTCCGGGCCGAAAATGTTGTCCAATAAATTTTCGAGCTCATCATACGATAAACCATTTTCTTCGGGCTTTTTGAAATTGACTGAATAAGTAGAGAGATAATAATCATACTCATTGCTCAACAGCCCATGTCCTGAGTAGGAGATGATCACTTTATCATTTACGGATGATTGAAGTAATTTTTCTTTTAACGCTTTTACATTCCTGATCGTAACGTTTTTATTAAACAGGGTATCAATAATAATATTGCTTCCGTATCTCGCTTTTAATTTAATTGCCAGGTCACGGATATCTTTGGTACTGTACCGGGAGATCATATTTACTATCTGAAAACTTATCAATACCAATTCCAACAAAATAGTTTTTCTCCGTTTGCTTTACAACCGGTGTATAATTCACCAATAACGGCATGCGATAACTTTCTGTACCGTTTACATTGGTGATAGAGGTCTCGATCCTGTTTTCTCCCCTTGATAATTGTATAGTTAGTGTAGTATCTATTTTCTTTTTTTCTTTTATACTAATACCTCTTTGCCCAAAAACAGGCACTTCGTTCACCCATATATTAAATCTGTCCAGCGTATAGATGCTGTCATTACCTGTTATATGTAATTTGCAGGATTTCATTCTTTTGTTCGAATTCAATAAGCTCTCTTTCTGCAAAGTCTGCTGCAGGAACAATAAAATCATCCCTGAAAACGGTGGTATCTGTTCCTAGTTTTTGTATTCTTTTTTCCCAGGCTTTACGATAGCTTTTTATTAAGGAAGTATCTGTATTTCCTAATGCTTCCAATACTTTATGGGGCCGGTTATATTTTACATCAAGTTGTTCGAATGAGATTATTTGCAGATCGGTTGTTACATAATGAAGCAGCTTTGATGCTGCCGGTGTAGTTTGATAATAACCAGCGGGGATCTGTGCCAGGTAATCATTACTATCAACAGCAAAGAAGGTATAAATTAATTGACCTGTTTCTGTATTCCATATCTTACAGGTATTGTCTAAAGAGGCTGTTATGATCTTTTTTCCCCCGATCGGATCATCGGGGCAGGCTGGGCTGAATGTTGCACTCATAACGGATCCGTTGTGGCCTATTAATTTTTTGATCAACTTTCCTGTATTTGCATCCCAGATCTTTGCTTCGTTTTCCTTTGAAGCGGTTACGATCTTTTTATCGTCGGGGCTGAATGTTGCATCATAAAAGAATTCATCGTCTGACCCATTAATAGTTCTCAATAATTTCCCGGTATGGGTATCCCATATCTTAACTGTTTTGTCATAAGAAGCAGTAACCATTTTTTTTCCATCCGAATTGAAATGTGCGGACCGGATATGTTCTTTATGTCCTTTTAAGGTGACCAAAAGATTTCCGGTTGTTGCGTTCCAGATCTTTGCTTTATAGTTTTCTCCGGGAGTAACAATTTTTTTTTCATTTGGACCAAAGCTGGCAGGAAAGGCTGCATATCTGGCATCCTTTATATTTCCATCTAAATCGCTTATTAGTTTGCCTGCACTAACATCCCATATTTTTGAACCTCCTGCAAATGTTGAAGCAATAACTATACTTGCATCCTTATTGAATGCTGCGGATTGCAATCCAGAACTATTGTCTTTTGAAATCCTGAAGCAATGTTCCCGATGCTGCATCCCAGATCTTGGCTGTACCATCCAATGAAGCCGTTATAATTTTTTTACCATCGGGACTGAATTGAGCAGCCGTAACATCCTCTTCATGACCTTTCAGTTCTGCCAATTGTTTTCCTGTTACCACATCCCATATCCTTGCTGTGTTACTACCTGGAACAGGTGTTACAATCTTATTTTCAATAGGACTAAATGCTGCAATGCTGCCTTCTTCATTACTATCATCCTGCAGGCTGCTCAGATCAGCTAATAACTGTCCGGTTCCTGCATCCCATGTTTTTGTCGGGGTATACAAGCTTGATGTTAAAATAAATTTTCCATTCTGACTGAATCGGGCTTCTCTTATTACATCAGCATGACCTTTCATTTCTGCTATAGCTTTCCGGTAGCAACGTCCTTTTATCTGAACTGTTTTATCGATAATAATAATCGTTTTTTTCCCGTCTGGACTACGTAGTGAGGGAGTTAAGTTTAAAAGTGTTTCATCAGCACTTGTTTTTTCTAATAGTAGCTTACCCGATTCTGCATCCCAGATCTTCGCTGTTGTGTCGCTTGACATTGTAACAATTCTTTTTCCATCGGAGCTGAATGTGGCAGGAGCGGCTGAAAAAACTCCCTCCACATATCCTTCCAGATCCAATAGCAACTTACCCGTTGTTACATCCCAGATCTTCACAGTTGTATCTTCTGAAGCGGTAATAATTTTCTTCCCGTCGGGGCTAAAACCTGCCTGATGTATAGCGTTGGTATGTCCACGCATCGTTGCCATTACAAGTCCGGTTGTAGCATCCCAGACTTTTGCAGTTGCATCGCCAGGATGCAGTTACTATCTTTTTCCCATCGGGCTAAATGACACATCATCGACAGCTTCCTCATGTCCTATTAAATCCATCAGCAACTTTCCTGATACTACCTCCCAGATCTTTGCAGTATTATCACCAGAACCAGTTACGATTAGTTTTTTCCATCGGGGCTAAAAGTAACGGACTGTAATTTCTCAGGTAATGACCAATCGGCAACATTAATTTTGGCTGTTGCCCAAAAGAAAATTTTAAAGCGGTAGAAAATAGAAAAAGTAGTAGTAATAATTTCTTCAATAGTTATAACTTTTGTACAAAATATAAAAATTTATCAATACCTGTTATACCATGCTATGGGTATATATTTCTATTACAATAGCATGATAAGGTGCAATTCATCTATACATTCATATCCGGATTATCCATTCCAAAACTTAGTGAATCTTCCTTATGCGGCTTCGGTGCTTTTAGTTTCGATGCATCCATTTGCTTGATGCTTTGTAATGTATCCACACAATTATCTACCAACTCTTTTGCCGTACGGTTTACGTATTCACTTTTTTTGAATTGTAAAATATTCTTATCCATGTCTTCTGCTGTCCAGCCTCTGCTCCAGCCCAGAAAACTAAAAGGTGGAAACGTAAAACCAAGATCGCGTAAAGAAGACCATCATCTGTCCGGCTACTGCCTGAATATTATCCTGTCCGCCGGTGATGATGAAGGAAGCCACTTTATTTTTTACCAGCACTCTGTCTTTAAGTGTTATCTGGTTCTGCACACAGTTCAATCGTTCCGCCATTTTAAAATACAACGAAGAAGCATTACCCCAACGGATAGGCGTAGCTACTAAAATAATATCGGCCCAGAGGATCATGTCTCTGTACACTTGTGTCATGCCATCTTTTGGTTCCATTTCGGTAATGCTGCAGGGCCAGGTGCAGGCATTCATGTGCTGACTGTAATATCCTTCGCAGGCACGGAAACCCAGCTCCCGCAGCTTGAGCATTTTAGTAGCAGCGCCATGTTTTTCTTTGGCATAGTCCAATGCTGTTTCCAATGCCGCTTCGGAAGTGCTGTACCTTGGCAACCCATCATTCATATTCGTTGTAGCTGATGCCGAGAATATTTTTCGACTCAGGTGTTGTTTCATATTTCAATTTCATCAGATCTTCTATCATCGACATGATCATGCATGGCACGGTGTGCTTTGCTGATAGGCTGTGTGCTTAATAATATATCATCGCCTTCGATCTTTACTTCGTACACGGCTTGTTTGTCTTCATAGCCCGGAGGTGCCGAGCCGGTTTTTATATTATACTCCCAGCCATGCCAGGGGCAGGTAACATAGTGGCCATCGTATTTTTTTTCTACCGCACCCAACCCCAGCGGACCGGCTTTGTGCAAACAGGCATTGGCAATCGCCGTTATCTCATTATTAAAATGAAACAAGGCCACTTTGTGTACACCACATTCAACTATTTTCTGGCTATCGGGTGGTAAGTCTTTTACTGAACATACTTTTATGAATTCCATAGCAATAGTTTGTATGAATCTTTAAGTTCCGAAAAAATGGGGAGGGGGGGAAATCTATTTATTAATAATCATCTTTTTCGTAACAAGTAGGATTTGGTAATTTTAATACATGAAGAAAGAATTGATTGCTGACTTATTTGGAAAATTTGAAAGTGCCTGTTATCTCTATGAAGGTATAGAATGCTGGAGTGCAAGAGAGTTGCAGACAATTTTCAATTATTCCGAATGGAGAAATTTTCTCAAAGTGATAGAGAAAGCCAAAATGGCATGTGATGCAGCCGGAGAGCCTTTACAGCATCATTTTGTTGATATCAACAAAATGATAGCTTTAGCAAAAGGAGCTCAACGTGAAGTTGAAGATATTGCACTTACACGTTATGCTTGTTATCTAATTGCACAAAACGGTGATCCGGCCAAACCGGCAGTTGCATTTGCCCAAACTTATTTTGCGGTACAAACCCGGCGGCAGGAAATTATTGAAAAGCGATTGCTGGATGTAGCCAGAGTTTCAGCCAGAGAAAAACTGAGTAAAAGCGAAAAGAAATTATCCGGCATCATTTACGAAAGAGGTGTTGATGAAAAAGGCTTTGCTATTATCCGTTCCAAAGGCGATCAGGCATTATTTGGTGGAGCCGATACTTCAGACATGAAAAAGAAACTGGGAGTGCCTGCTACAAGACCATTAGCCGATTTTTTGCCAACACTTACCATCAAAGCAAAAGATTTTGCGACCGAACTTACCAGCCATAATGTAACCGACAAAGATCTGAAAGGAGAAAAGCGATTATCAGTAAAGGAACATATTGATAATAATCTTGCCTGTATCGGCAAAATGCTGAAAGAAAGAGGTGTGCTTCCTGAACAATTACCTGCTGCAGAAGATGTAAAAAAAGTAGATCGAAAACTAAAAGCAGAAGAAAAGAAAGTAGCTAAAAAAACTACTACAATCAAAAAAGGAAAAAAGCCCTGATAAAAATAAAAAGGCTGAGGGTAGAAAATATATTTCACAATAGATAATCAATAAAAAAACCATCTGTTTAGTACAAATGGTTTTTTCTATAAAGAATAAATCAAAAATTTATTTGGGCGTTACTGCATTCATCAAACCTCCTACATCAAAGAAGGAACCATCGTTTGAAACTTTATGATCGGCATTAAAATTAAAGAATTCATAAAACGAATGTATCGTTGTACGGGTACCCGTAGCTTTATGTACACCTACCCATGTACCATAATACCGTACACTTCCATCAGGTTTTTTGGTAATAGTGTCAACGCCTGGTAAATAAATCGGATTCTCCAGTTTAAGGGTTTCCCAATTATCAGCCCAGTATTGCAGCGATTCTCTCCAATGCGCTTTTGTTTGTACAGTATCGCCGTAAGCAGGTGAGTTCCAGGTTACCGTGTCGGATACATTGGCAAAAAATGCATCCAGGTCTTTGTTTTCAAAGTTGGTCATCATGCTTTTTACTATGGCAAGGTGTTGCTCATAGAGTGCCGTGCTATCATCATTACCTGATGCCAGCTTCCTTTTTTTCATCGTTACAGGAAAACAACATTACTGCTGCCATTGAAAGAAATACTAATTTTTTCATTGTATATAGTTTTGGTTAAAAAGAAGGTTAGTATAGAAAGGTAATCATTAAAACCGGGAAACTAATAAAGCTGCTTTGATTCTATAATTACGAATAATCGCTTCGTAAATGAATTTCATTGCTAAACCTGGTGACATAAAAAAAGCTGCAATAGGAAATTGCAGCTTTAATATCTTCATCTGTGTAAATTTATTGTACCAATACTTTTATAGAAACAGCTCCATATCGTAAGTGATAAATACCTGCTGAGTAATTACTTACATCAATCGTTTGTGTACCCATACTCATTTGCTTTTTTAATAGCTGCTGTCCGTTGCTACTTATTAGCTGCAATAGGCCGGGTTCATTTACCTGTACCTGTAAGTTACCTGCTTGAACAGGATTGGCCAGTAACTGCAAGGCCGGTGTTCCATCAGCCATTGACAGTTGTTTGATCGTACTAATAGTATGCTTACCATCCATATCTCTTTGTACCAACCGGTAGAAGTTAGTATTGGCTGCCGGTGCTGTATGAATAAATTGGTAATTAGAAACAGCACCGCTGTTGTTCGTTGCGGTTATGGTTGTTAATGTAGTCCAGTTATTTCCATTGCTACTGTGTTGTACCAGGTAATCCTGTGCATTGAGCTCATTTGTTGTACTCCAGTTTAGGGCAATGAAATTATTATGTTGTTTTGTTGCGGTAAAAGATAACCATGTTACCGGCAATGTGCTACAGTTAACATTCATTTGAAAAGCAGCAGGTAAGGTCTTTAAAAAATTCTCTCTCAGTGTTACGGTAAAATGGCGAATGCCAGTTGTAGGTAAAGCTTTTCGGTTGATATAGCGTAATGAATCGAGGAATGTTTCTGCCTGTGCGGTCGTAAACGTTCCACTGGCTGGCCGTATCCTTATTGTATCCATACCACTACCTGCCAATCGGGTAACCTGGTAGGTAACGGTGTTAAGCACTATATTTTGCGTGCCGGTAAACGGTGTACCCAGTCTGATAGAATCGGCAACACCTGTTGGTGTTTTAGGAAGCAATACTTCGGAGTTACCATCTGTTATTTCGGAAGCGGGTATCAGTATTTCCATTTCTGTTACAGCGTTGGTCGATCCTGTTATATTACCAGCTCCTTCCGTAAAACGGGTGGCAACAAAACAGCTGTTTACATTATTATTGATTCCACCATCAGTTGTACTCATATCCAATACAGGTGTTGAGGTCACACCCGGTGTCGACGACCAGGCAGGGCCCTGACCAAAATCCAGAAAATAATAGGCAACACCTCCGCCATCAGCACCAACTATAATATCAATAGTGCTGATCTGCCCATAGCCAATTTTAATGCGGGTATTATCATCTACTACGGTGGTAGTATTGGTAGTACTGTTGGATCTTAACCGGGTCATTCCCGTGGTCGCATTATAAGTGGGTGTAAGATTTCCACCGGTTGTTTTATATTGTAATGTGTTAAAAGTACCGAATTCGTTGTTTTGATTGGAGTTGGATGAACCGTTCCCATCAATATCATAGGTATTGATATATACATTCTCCATGATGACCGGTGTGCCGGTATGGGTGCCATTGTTATAACTACCGCCGAGGATGAATTCAAACCGGAACCGGCAACTACCGGCAGAGGTCCAGTTAAAAGTAGGTGCAAAAAAGCGATCTTCATTGGCTGACATACCTGTACCAGTAGCCGAAGCGTAATCAAAAGGAATAGTACCGCCCGGAGCTCCTCCAGGAAGTACAAAAGTACCGCCTGTTAAGCTCACTGTTCTGATAATACAATCTATTGGCTGGCCGGCAACGGTAATGACATTAGTGTAAAGGGTAACATTACCCACAGCAACACCCGAAGTTCCTACTTTGTGTATTTTACTGGCGGCCAAAAAATTAAAATTATTATAATTGGCGTTGAAAATGGATTGTGCGATACTTTGTTGCAAGGAACCGGAAAGCAGCAGCAAAAAGAAAAAGCGGGTAAGGACACCCCTTTGCAAAAAAGGCCTCATAATTGGTGGTTTTAACTGGATATTAGAAATATGATCAGCCCCTATAACGGTGAAGGATGAACTTTAGTATGTAATTACACTTAATTGAATAAATAAATCCTTCTGCGTCAAAATATTATGCGGCCGGGATTTGAAAAAGTAAGGGGGGATAAATTTTGTAAGCCAGCTGTTGTGCTATTATTAGACTGACATAGCAGAGTTAATATAATCATGCTAAGGTTTTAATCCATATGGTTGGTGGAAGAAAATTTACCTGTCGACAGGCAGGCAATAACCACGGCGTAAAAACCAACCGGGATCGTTGAAGGAATTGTTACTTGTTATTTTCGATTCCTTTATCATTGCTGCAAGTGAATTAATAGTTGATGACGGGCATAGTACAGGGTACTGAGCAGGTATCACAAATTAAATGCGATATTGTGTTGTCGTCTCTGGCCTTATTTTTCAACGACCTCTTTATGAAAAAGATATTTCAGTGGACATATATAGCACCTCTTTTTGCATGGATTTTCTTCCTGCTGGCGCCAATTGGCAGCAATATTTTCATCAATATAGTAGCCATCGTGGCGTTGATCGCCGGGGTACTTTCGGCCGTACATCATGCTGAAGTAGTGGCACACCGGGTTGGCGAACCATATGGCACCATTATATTGGCGATATCGGTAACCTTGTTAGAAGCATCTATTATTGTATCGCTGATGTTGGCGGGAGGTGCCGGTGCCGAGACCTATGCAAGGGATACACTATTTGCAGCCGTTATGCTTATTCTCAACGGAATACTGGGTATTAGTATGCTGGTAGGTGCTATAAAATATAAGGAACAGGTTTTTGAATCAAAAAGTGTAACGATCGCATTAGTAAGTCTGGTCTCCATTCTGGTATTAACGCTGGTCTTACCCAATTTTACCACCAGTATTGCAGGTCCCAGGTACAGCACCCCGCAGCTTATCGCCGTTGGTTTATCTTGTTTGCTGATATATGTTTCTTTTTTGTTTACACAAACGGTGCGGCTCCGCAAGTATTTTATAACAGAAACAACCGGCAATGAAAAAGTCGTTTCAAAAACAGAAGCAGTGATCAGTCTGTTACTCTTACTTCTTTGTTTAGGGGTGGTTATCCTATTGGCAAAACAACTTTCTCCGGTCATTGAAGCCGGCATAGCACATGCCGGACTGCCCAGTGCATTGGTAGGGGTGGCGATTGCAGCTGTTATTCTATTACCGGAAGGCATAGCCGCTATCCGTGCTGCCAGGCGTAATCAGTACCAGACCAGCATCAACCTTGCGTTGGGCTCAGCCCTGGCGAGTATCGGATTAAGTATACCTACCGTAGTGGTCATTAGTACCCTGCTGGATCTGCCGCTCGTTTTGGGTATCGATAAAAAATCCATGATCCTGCTTGGCCTTTCTATTTTTACGGTAATGCTTTCCCTGAACAAAGGCCGCACCGCCGGCATATTTGCCATGGTGCTTTTAGTGAATCTGCTGATGTACATCTTTACTATCATTTTTGGATAAGTAGCATTGCCTTTTCTTTCAGGGTTTATTCACTTTTGTCAATCTTTTAATTTGCTTTGACTCAATGAGGAGGGAGATGTATTATTTGTTAGCCGGCTGTAGTGCTACCCTGCCTGCCGATAGGCAGGTATTGAGCTGATGTTGCAGAGTCGACCCCGATGTATATCGGGGCTCTGTTCGGGGTTCTGTTCGCTATTGGGCATTTAAATGAAATCTTTCTACTCCCAGTAATTTTCTTATTGAGTCCGATTCCACTATCGATAAAATTCTAATAATATCAAAACTCATTCTTGATTTTGATAGTTTGACAAGATGAATATGTCCATTTATCTTTCAAAAAATAACTCCGGCAAAATAATTTTCACTTCTTGTTCGGTTTCTTCTTTTTTCCAGTAAACAATGAAATTCACTTTCGCTTTTCAAGTCATAGCCTTTTTGCTTTATGGTTTCAATTTTATTGAGAAACTGCTTGAGAATTTCAAAACTGATTGTCCTTTTGCAGTTAATACATTCATCACCGTTTATTGTCAAAGATATCTCCACTTGTCAATTGTGAAATAAGATATTGCTTGTTGATGAAATAGTCTAGCCAAACATCTTTGAAAGATCAAGTGCATTGCCAATTCGCTTGGGGGTAAATAAGTTTCTCTGTCTTCAACTTTTTCCAAATTTTCTGCTGTGATATTGTCAAGATAATTTCCGTTCAAGTGAATTGTCAGGTTCTGTTTTGCTCTTGTCATGGCAACATACAATTGTCGTTTTGCTTCGTCTGTTGTAGGGTTGAAGTTTTCAAGCATCAGAAAAACATTGTCAAACTCTTTTCCTTTTGCTTTGTGAATGGTTGAAACAAAAATCGTTTCTCCGTTTTCATTGAAGAAATCTTCCAAGTTTTGATTCACGAATAAAAACTTCTAAATCTGATTTGTATTTTTTCTTTGGATTTGTCGCTTCAAAATCTTTGATGATGTTGTTGCACACTTCCAACTTTGAGCTTTTGCTGAAACTTGTTTCTCAATTCTCTTTTTGCATATCCCAAACTTCATCACTGATAACAAATACATCATCAGCCAAATTTAATTTGATTCAAAAGAAACCGGACTTCCAAAAGATTATACAAACTGAAACCATCATTGCTTTGAATCAGTTTTGCTTGCATTCCATTTTTCAAAAGCAATCCTGTAATCTGTAATGCTTCTTCATTTGTTTTTGTAAGCACACATGTAGTGCCTGTAAGTTCAGTATGAAAGTATGTCATGCACAAGTGGAGTAATTAGATTGCCGCTTTGATAACGAACCAATTTTATTTTTCCGTTGTCGGTTTGTTTCGCAACAATTGGAGTATTCTTTCAATCGGTGGTTGAATCTTTTTCACAAACTGATTTGTGAATTCAACCAGATTGCTTTTGCTCCTGTAGTTTTCAACCAATTCATGTTTGACTGCTTTCTTTATCTGTAATAAACTGTTCAAGATATTTTGAACTTGCTCCCCTGAATTCATAAATATTCTGGTCATCATCACCAACTGCAATCACTCTCATTTCTTCATTCTGTTCCATCAAGGCATTTATCAAGTTCAAACTCATCTTCATCCATATCCTGTGCTTCATCAATCACCAAAACTGTTTTTGTAATTCGGCTTGATTCAACTTCTCTGTTCTTTATTTTCTCAATAGTCTTTTTAAGAATCTCATCTGATTTTTCCAAACTTCCAACTTTGCCCAACAAATCAAAACAGTAGGAATGAAAGGTTTTTATTTCAATATAATTGGCTGCATTGCCAATGAGTTTAAGTAATCGTTTTTTGAATTCTGTTGCAGCTGCTCTTGAAAATGTCACCATTAGCAATTGTTCATGTTTTACATCTTCCATCAAAAGCAGAGAAGCAAGTTTATGAACCAACACTCTTGTTTTTCCGCTTCCAGGTCCTGCTGCAACAACAATATATTTTGTTTCATTGTCTTTATGATTTTTAATTGTGTTGGAGAAAGTTCTCCAAAAAGTTGTCTGAATTTTGCTGGGGTTATATTTCTTTAATTTCATCTTGTCTGACTTCCCTTGAAAATATTTATTTAAGAAACGAAGTGTAGTTTAATTGAAAATAATCTTCAACAAATTGCAATGCATCTTTGTAATCGCTAATCATTTTCTTGGCATACTCGCCAACAATATGAATTTGCTGAACTTTATTTTCATAAAACTGATTTAAGTTTCTGATAATCTTCATTTTGTATATGCTCTTTAGTTGTCTTGTTCAACCCTTTCAATGGTCAGCCTGTTATACACAACCAAGAAAACCACCTTCAATTTTTATTGCTTCAATTCTTGACAAGATAAAAAAGTGTATCTTCAATATCATCAATTGTAACTTTCAATTTCAAAAAGACTATGACTCTTTTCAAATTCTTCTTTTAATTCATGAACTGAAAACTCAACCAATACTTCTTCTTTTTCAATTTCATCTTCTGCAATATTTAGATTGCTTTTTTCATAAAGAAATTCAACAATAAATTTTGCCAACTCATGTCGCTTCTCTAATTTTTCTTTCAACATTTCTTTCGGATGAAGTGCAAAGCACTAGCAATATGATTTTTTGAATATTCTAGGTTTTGTCGTTTAATCCAATTCTTGATTGCCCAAAAATTGATAATGGTTTTAATCTTATTTGGTGTAACATCTTCACAACCTTTTTCTTCTGCTTCTTCATTCAATTCTTTTATGTGAAATGTTTTTTCCTGTTCTTCAAATAATGGCAAAAGAAAATTTTCAATTTTGCTGAATGTTTCAACAATATTGAGTGAACGGTTTTTATTTTCTCCCTTTTTGATAAAGGCAGTTAAATCTTTTGCATCAGCCAAAATCTTTTCCTCACGAAGAAGATTTACAATATTTATCACTTCTTCTTTTACAATTCCCAAATGATCAGAGATGTAATCAATTCTTGATTCTGCAGCTTCATCATTTGATTGCTTTCTGCTTTTGCTTGAAAAAAGTTTCTTAATAATTCTGATTCCTTTTTCTTTTTGCTTTTCTTCAAATCTTTCCGAAGCATTGATTTTGTCAATGGCTTCTTGTGCATTTTTTGAAAGGATACTGTTGGCAAAAATTCTTGGCATATTTTGCCCTCGTTTCAGATAGCCGGCATCTTCCAAGCGCTGCAATGGCTGTTGTTACTCTTGTTTCAATTTCAACAACATTATCATCCCAACCTGCTTTTCTTGCAATTTCCAAAGCTGAATTTGAAACAGTTGAACGAAATTTTGTAATCTCTTTTATTGCTTTCCAGACCTGTTGAATCTCTTTAATTGAAAGCTTTGTTTGATTCAGCAAAATGAAATGTTTGCTAAGATCTTCTTCGTTGAACAACACAAAACAATCTGCAGTAATATTTTCATCTCGTCCTGCTCTGCCTGCTTCCTGAATATAGTTTTCAAGCGAATCGGAAATTTCATAATGAATTACCATGCCAACATCTTTTTTATCAACTCCCATTCCGAAAGCAGAAGTTGCAACCATGATTGGAACTTCACCTGATATAAATGCATTTTGGTTCGCCGTTTTTTCCTTCACATCCATTTTGCCATGATATGGTTTTGCATTAAAACCATCTTTTGTTAATCTTTCTGCAAGCGAATATGCTTTTCTTGTTCTTGAAACATAAATGATGGTTGGGCAATTCTTTTCTTCAATCAAATCTCTTGCAGTATTGATATTTTTCTTCTTCATCTCCCTTTTCAAAAACCTTGTATTGAAGATTTGTTCTTGATGCTTTTGAACTAAACAGTTTCAAGTCAAGCGAAAGTTTTTCCTTGAAATAGTCACAAATATCTTCAATCACCTTTTGCTTTGCTGTTGCTGTAAAACACGAAACCGGAATTCCATCTTCAAGATTTTTCTTTTCCTGAAGTTGATTTGATAAAATCACCGATGTATAAATAATCAACTCTGAAATCCTGTCCCCATGAAGAAAAACAGTGTGCTTCGTCAATCACAAACCGAACAATCTTTCTTCCTAAAATAAGTCGTTCAATTGTTCTTGAACGCAATGATTCAGGTGAAATGTAAAGAATGGATGCAGAACCATCTTCAACTCTTTCAAATGATTTTGCCTCTTTCAATCGGGTCAAGTAATCCGTTTATTGTAACTGCATCAGTAATTCCAATTTTTTCAAGATTATCAACCTGGTCTTTCATCAACGATTGCAAAGGAGAAATTACAACCGTTAATCCTTTGGCTGTTTCGCCACTCATTAAAGCCGGAACTTGAAAAGTGATTGACTTTCCTCCACCTGTCGGAAAAACTGCAAGAATTGATTTGTTGTCAACTGCTGCTTTAACTGCATTCTCTTGCAGTGGTTCACCTCCATAAGTTCTGTAATGAATCAAAACCAAAAAATCTTTTCAATCCTTTGTGTATGTCCAATGCTTGTTGCAATACACGCAACCAGCTAATACAAGGTTTGTTTCGCAAGCGAAACATTATTCGTTCAACTTCAGGATAATTTTTTAAGTACCCAAGGCGGTGTTATGGAATAACTGTGTTGTTTGACAATTGATAAGTGATAAACAGTAAGCAAGTTCAATCGGATGTTCTGAAATTATTTTTGAAAGTTCAGCCTGTTCGCAAATTTCATTTTCAAATTTTTCGCGAATCAGTTTTTCAAGTATCGGTTTCCTGCTTTTGTATGCGATAAAATGAAAAAAGGAGCGAAACTCCTTTTTGTCATTCAGCAGCAAATAGAAAATTTGCTTTAAGCGTTTCATCCGTTTGTTGAAAGCGGCAACTTCATCATAAAACAAATCTTTCGCTTTGATTGAATCATTCAAAGGATTGTTTGTGTCTTCTGTTTGCAGTTTATCGTCTTTTAGTAAAGCATGATAGGGCTTGGTCGGAAAAAGCAAGGGAGAAAGAAACAAAGTGTCAATGATGTTTGCAGTGATTTATTCCGGCATCAGTTAACAGCTTTCCGATATATTTTATGTCGTGATTGAAAATGTTGTGTCCGCAAATGAATTTTGTCCCGTTTAGAAACTGTAATGAACTCAGCAAGCGAATTTGAATGAAAAGAACTTCCATTATCCTTAACACTTCCAATGTCAAGAATCTTTCGGCTTTTCGGCTCAATTTCGGTATCAATAAATGCAATTGAAGGCATAAGAGTCTTTTTATGGACATAAATATATATTTTTAATATCTATCATAATGTTTGTTTATCAGATTTTAAAAACCCTATAGGTAAAACTTGTTCTGTTTTCTCTTTTTTTTTCGAGTGAAAAAATATGAAAGAATCATTCTTCGGGGTTCTGTAATTATCTTCAGATTTTTTGCTTGATAAATTTGTATCCTAACCAATCGCCATTTTAGCTGAATCTTTCCAGAGATATGGCGGTATAGGTTCATTTAATTCCCAATATATACTCATTGGTTTTGAACCATAATGTTCCTTATAATTAGAAATCCCTAAAAAAACTAAGCCATTGTATTGCCAAACTCGTCAGTATTTTTTTCTCGTATAAAAAGTAAAATTAATCTTTTGTTGTTTAGATGATTAACATAGGATTTACCTTTACCATCCTCAGGTTTAGCAGAATTTTGAGATTGCCAGTGAAATATTTTATCGCTAATCGCATAATCATTATACATAGTCGTAGGCGAATAGTCTTCTTCCGATTTTTCCAATGTAACTAAAAGCAGTTCTGTGTTTTTACCTTCTGGATTAACAATACCTTCTCTGTTGCTCGATTTTCTATTAAATGTATGATCGCCAAATGCCGACAAAATTTGGTCTCTAGTATACCGGCTATGAATTTGTAGGGGCTGTGAATATGGAAGTTCTATTTCTTTTTCTAAGAAATCAATCTTATCAATTAGCACTTCCAGTACTTCAATTATTTCTTCATTCAAAATTTTGTTTTTCCCTATAGCTTTAATACTATCTGATAATGAATCAAAACCAGCAGAAGTTTGCCAAACATCATAATGAAGCATTAAGCACATTGATGTTTCTTCCTCGTTTAATTTATCTAAACTGATATTAAAATTATTTTGGGCTAATGATAAAAGAAATCGAAAATAAGAATTTGAACTACAAGACAGCCATTTCTTGCTAATGGCCCTATAAATCTCGTTTTCGTTTAATACTGGATAGTCATCTATTTGTTCAGCCAACACACACAACCTTTTCCAGCCTCCTCTCTTATAAATCAATTGTAAGGGAATATGGTAAAAATTTGAAAAGTTTTTAAGAGAAAGGGGCAGAGTAGTTTGGTGTTTGAAATTACGAATCTTTGTAAGCAATTGATTCTTGTTTAAGGAAGTTGCATTTCGTATGTTTTCCAAAATAAAATCCTTCGCTTTTTTTCTAAGATAATTGTACACCCCAAAGGCAAATGAGGAAAATCATCCTCAATTTCCTTTTTAATTGGTGTTTTTGTTTTCCCAACCAATGCTCTAAACTTTCCTTCGAAATCGTATTCCGGTCTTGAGTTACCAACGAAATCCAAAACGGTTAAACAATCTTTGCCTTCTGATAACCTTAATCCTCTACCTAATTGTTGAAGAAAAACCGTCAAACTCTCTGTTGGTCTAAGAAACATAACAGTGTCAATATCGGGTATATCAATGCCTTCATTAAAAATGTCAACTACAAAAAGATAGTTTATTTCTTTATTTGAAAATCTTCTTCTTAAATCTTCTCTCAAGTCATTTCTTGAGCTCACTAAATAATCTGCTTTCAAGCCAGAAAGTGAAAATTTTTCAGCCATAAATTGAGCATGTTGCTGAGTCACACAAAAACAAAGTGCTCTTACTTCATTTATATCCTTTAGATACTTGTTGAGATTGGTTATTATTTCTCTAACCCTTTTATCATTTTGCGTATAAATTCGTGTTAATTCACTTGGTAAATATTTGCCATTCTTCCATTCTACTTTTGACAAATCAAGACTATCAGTAATTCCGAAATACTGAAAAGGGCAAAGCAATTTTCTGTTCATTGCTTCTGGCAACCTGATTTCAGCAGCAATTGTATCGCAGAAATCATTTAATATATTTTCTCCATCCAATCTTTCAGGTGTTGCTGTTAGACCTAAAAGAATTTTAGGGTTGAACCGACTTAAAATCGGACGGTAACTTGAAGCAGCAATATGATGAACTTCATCTACAATAATAAAATCATAAAATGAACCTGATCGTTCTATCGTATTTATTTTGTTATTCAAAGTCTGAACAGAAGCAAAAACATAATCATATTTCTCAGGTACAATTCCATCAACCCATAGCTCACCAAAATTATTGTCTTTCAAAATTCCTTGAAATGTAGCTTGAGCCTGCTGTAATATTTCTTTTCGGTGCGCAATAAATAATAGTTTTGCAGATGAATTCTTCTTTTTAAAGTCTTTAAAATCAAATGCTGAAATAACTGTCTTTCCCGTTCCAGTTGCAGCTACAATTAAGTTTCTAAACCGATTGTGAACAATTCTTTCTGTCTCTAACTTTTCCAGAATTTCTTCTTGAAAAGGGAACGGTTTAATATCAAAGTAAGCAGCCGGGTTATTTCTTTCATGAGTTCTCTCTTTCTTTAGCGCCACTCTTAATTTTTCTCCGTCTTTTACTTCATTGAACAATTGAAATTCTTTGTCCTGCCAATAAGTTTCAAATGTTTTCTGAAACTTGTCAATAATGTGTTTAACCTCTTTTGTTGTCACTTTTATATTCCATTCTAAGCCATTTGTCAACGCAGAACGAGAAATATTTGACGAACCAATATACCCAGTATGAAATCCTGTATCCCTAAAAAATAAATATGCTTTGGCGTGTAACCTCTCATTATCTGTATTATAAGACACCTTAATTTCAGTGTTCTTTAGTCCTGATAAATATTCCACAGCTTTGTAATCTGTAGCTCCCATATAGGAAGTGGTAATCACTCTAAGCTGACCGCCCCTTTCAGTAAATTCAAATAATTCCTTTTCAAAAATTCTAATACCCGTCCACTTGATAAATGAAACAAGAAGGCTTACTTTGTTTGAAGAAAGAATTTCTTTTTTAATTTCACTTTCAAGAGAAATGCCAGCATTACTTCCAGTGAATAATTCACTTTGAGACAGTCTTGTGTAAGGTGTTATTTCTTTAAGATGTCTTTCAAAATTAGAAAATGGGGCATCGATTTTTTTAAAAATCGCAGAAAGAATTTTTCCTTCAGACGCAATTAAGTCTTCATCAAAATCATCATCACTCAGCTCAGTTTTTAAAAGACAAATAAGTTTATTTGAAATATCAATCTGCTTTTCTACACTATTATCGCCTGTAATTAGGTTCAAATAAAACTGAATAACTTCAACTAGATAATTTGTTAAAACTCTTGCAGCTTCATTTTTATCAATAACAGTTTCCTTAATATAAAAAGTATCTCTATCCAGGTCATTCAACCTAGATGAAATAAGTTTGTTTATAAGTTGTTCGTAAAGCCCTTCTTTCATAGACAAATGCCAATTAGTTAATCTTAAAGATAGTAAAGTGATATATTGATCCAATGATGAGGAATGATTTTTTAATCTTTATCCATTCCCAGTTTTCATGTCCATGCTTGAAAAAACTATGTACAAATATTGCAGTTTTGTATTTTGGCAAAACAATGTCAGGCTTGCCGGGTAGTTTTTTATTATGCAGTGTATAACGAAATCCGTTTGCATGTAAGAATTTCCGCACCAGCATTTCCGGTTTGGTATTCTTTCCCTTTATCTGCGACATGTTGAAGGATCTTGTTTTCTTATTGTGGACATCGGCCATTTATAAAGGTAATAAGAGAAAGAGCGGAATGATAAAAATGAAAAGCCGCTGCGTTATGCTATTGATTTTCTTTTATTAATGAATTTGAAGCCCGGATGCTGACTGGAATTGATACTTGTTTATCTTCGGGATCTGTGAATAATGATTACGATAAAAAGCAGCCACAAAAAGAAAGCAGCTGGATAGCGCAACAATTACAAACCATTCTTCCGGAACAAAGAATTAAGAGCCGATTGATTGACCGGGTAGCCTATGCAGCCGATGCAGGTTTTTATTACCTGCTTCCCAAAGCCGTGGTACAGGTGATGGATGAAGAGGAGATAAGCCGTTTATTTCAATTCTCACAGCAACATCAAGTGCCGCTGGTTTTCAGAACCGGTGGTACCAGCCTTTCCGGTCAATCCATTACCGATGGTATACTGGTCGATCTTTCCAGCTACTGGAACAACATAACGGTAGAAGAGGAAGGCCGGTCGGTGCGGTTACAACCGGGTATCATTGGTGGCCATGTAAATGCAATACTGAGCAGGTATAAACGAAAAATAGGCCCCGACCCCTCCAGCATCAGCGCCGCCATGATGGGGGGCATCCTGTCCAACAATGCAAGTGGCATGTGTTGCGGGGTGCAACATAATTCTTATCATACTACCCGGTCCATCCGCTTTATACTCACCAATGGAAAAACATTTACAACAGAACACAGGGAAGACTATGATCGTTTTACAAAAGAGTGTAAAGAACTGAGCGATGAATTAATGGCTATTCAGCAAAACATTCTTTCCAATGCTGTATTAAAAGAGAAGATCAGAAAAAAATACAAAACAAAAAATACCGTAGGCTATTCCCTGAATGCCTTTATCGACTACGATCATCCGCTTGATATTTTTGCACACTTACTCATTGGCGCCGAAGGCACCCTGGCCTTTATCGCCGAAGCGGTTTTGGAAACCATGCCCGATCATCCTTACAAAGCAACTTCCCTGCTGTATTTTCCGGACATTTATGCAGCCTGCAAAGCAGTAACGCCATTAAAAGATGGGGGTGCCGCCATGGTAGAACTGATGGACAGAAATTCTTTACGGGCTGTTGAAAATTTACCGGGCATGGATCCCTTTGTAAAAACCGTACCCGAAGGAACCGCTGCCCTGCTGATCGAATTTCAGGGTAATTCGTTGGCGGAAATTGACACACAGACAAATGCATTCCTGTCGGTAACCAACGAACTCTCTTTGCTGAATCCTCCGGTATTTACAACCGATGCCAATGAAAGAGAATTTTTATGGAAGGTGAGAAAAGGTTTGTTTCCGGCAGTGGGTGCAGTACGACGATCCGGCACCACGGTGATACTGGAAGATGTGGCTTTCTCGCTGGACAAAATGGGCAATGCCATACTGGACCTGCAGCAACTTTTTAAAAAATATAAATATGAGAATGCCATCATCTTCGGTCATGCCAAAGATGGCAATATTCATTTTGTGGTAACACAGGCTTTTAATACCCCTGCTGAAATAGAACGCTACGATCTTTTTTTACAGGAAGTGGTGCAGCTGGTCGTCAATAAATACGACGGCACTTTGAAAGCCGAACATGGTACCGGAAGAAATATGGCCCCTTTTGTTGAAACAGAATGGGGCGCCGATGCCTATGCGATCATGCAACGGATCAAAACAGCAGCCGATCCGCAGGCATTACTCAACCCCGGCGTCATTATTAATGCCGACAAAGAAGTACATATAAAAAACCTGAAGGATCTTCCTTCGGTAGAAGAAGAAGTGGACAAATGTATTGAATGCGGTTACTGTGAACCGGTATGTCCCAGCCGGAATATTACCCTTACGCCCCGGCGACGGATCGTGGTGAGAAGAGAACTGGCGAAATTAAAAAACAACAAGGAAGACAAAGCCTACAACAGCCTGTTAAAAGATTATCAATACGATGGTCTGGAAACCTGTGCATTGGATGGACTCTGCGCTACTGCCTGCCCGGTGGATATCAATACCGGCGATCTTGTAAAAAGATTAAGACGGGAAAACCATACCGGCTTTGCCAATAGAACAGCCCTCTGGGTTGCAAAAAAATTCGGTTGGACAGAACGGTTCGTCCGTTTCCTGCTAATGACCGGAACAGGATTGAACAGGATCACCGGTAAAAAGTCCATGACAAGGATTACAAAGTTGCTGCGGAAAATAATTCCTTCCACACCACTGTGGACTTCACAACTGGCAGCACCGCCATCCCTTAAAAAAATAAAAAGGCATAATAAAAATAACGGAGCCGCCGGATCATCCGCCACTTACCATCGTTTATTTTCCAAGCTGTATTTCAAGAGTACTCGGTACGGCCCCCGCCGGAAAGAAAGAACAGCATGGAAATATTGCTGCAAATAGCCAGCAAAGCAAATATTCAGGTAAAGCTGATGGACAATTTAGTGGGAAGCTGCTGCGGACAAATATTCAGTTCCAAGGGTTTCAGTAACGCCTACCAGTACACGGCCAATAAAATTATTGCGCAATTATGGACCAGCACCAAAAAGGGCTTGCACCCGGTCGTCATGGATGTCAGTTCCTGTACGTATACACTCCATCATCTTCGTCCGGCACTTACACCCGATGCAAAAGAGAAATATGATCAACTGAAGATCATGGATAGCATCGATTTTCTCCACGATATGGTGATGCCGCAATGTCCTGTTGTGAATAAGAAAAAAACGATTGTATTACATCCGGTCTGCTCCTTAAAAAAATTAGGTACAGAAAATAAATTCAGAAAGCTGGCGGAGCATTTTGCAGAGCAGGTTACCATTCCGTTACATGCAGGTTGTTGTGGTATGGCGGGCGACAGAGGTTTTCTGTTTCCGGAACTAACGGCGTCGGCTACTCTTTTTGAAGCAGCGGAAGTAAAAGCAGCGGACTACGAAGGTTACTATTCCACTACCAAAACCTGCGAAATGGCACTCTCCGAAGCTGTAGGTAAAAATTATGAATCCATCCTCTATCTCGTTCATGAAACGATTGCCTGATATTCAAAAAAGCTATTGTAAAAAGCAGGAACTTCGGATGATGAAATCTTTCTTGTTGTTTGTATGCCTTGTATCCTGCTGTTATGCCACGGGCCAGCCGCCCCGCATCCATGCTCACAACGATTATGAAAAACCGTTGCCCCTTGTAAATGCAGTAGAGCAGAAAGTATTTGCAATAGAAGCCGATGTATTCTTGATCAACGACAGTTTACGGGTAGCGCATGATGAAACCGGGGCTGCAACAGCGCCTACGCTTACCACATTGTACCTGCAACCCATCATTGCATTATTTGCCAGACACAACGGCAGCATCAGTAGCGATACCGGGTACAGTCCCCTATTAATGATCGATATAAAAAAGAATGGTGAGGCAGTACTGGCGGTATTGCAACAGCAATTGGAAAAAAATCCTTCCGTGTTTGATCGTTCTGTAAATGCTAAAGCGGTACAGATCGTCATCAGTGGCGACAGAGGCCCGATCGCCAATTGGAAAAATGTTCCGCCTTTTATTTTATTTGATGGGCGACCATATGAAAACTATGATAGTCTTACACTGGAAAAGGTCGGTTTTATCAGTGATGCCTATACTAATTATATAAAACCGGCCGACAGTATTGATAACCGTGTACAAGAACTGGCTTCGAGAGTTCATCGACAGGGAAAACTGCTAAGACTTTGGGCCATACCAGATCATCCGGCTTCGTGGAGTAAATTATTAAAATGGGGAGTAGATATTATTAATACAGACAGCATAGCTGAATGCCGGCAGCATTTTTTACAATAAAAAAAGCCACCGCCTTTCGGCGGTAGCTTTAACCACACACAAAACATCGTTTGGTCATTAACAGGATGGAGGCGCAACCTCCAGTATGGTGAATAATTTTATACCGGAAGGAACTTTCCAGTTTATCTGATGCCCTTTGCAAAAACCAATCAAGGCTGTACCAATGGGTGAAAAGATGGATATTTTCCGCTCCTTCATATCGGCTTTATCAGGCGTTACCACTACCAGCTCCAGCAAACGACCTTCTTTTTCCTCCTTAATGGTCACTCTTGAATTCAACCGCACGATGTCTGCAGGTATATCTTCTGCATTGACGAGCTTCGCCTTTTTTAATTCTTTTATCAGCTCCTCTGCATCTCTGCTATTAAAAGTGTTTTTTCCACGGTGGTATTTCAATTGTTCCATAATGAGTTCATAATCCTGTCTGGTTATTACGATCGGCATCTTTGTTTTTTTCATTCTGTTTATTTTAAAGTAAGGGATGAAAATGAATAGCTCAGTGGCTGCTCATTGTTCTGACCGGCCTTAGTAAAGGCTTAATATAAGCTTGCCATTGCTTTGCTTTTTGCTGTAACTCCGGAAGCTGGTACACACTATTATTATAGGTATAAAAGGGGAAGTCGTAGGAACCGTTTCCTGAATTAAACTTAAATCGTAATACGATCTTTTCGAGAAACTGATCCAGCCTGCTTTTTTTTGAATTATCATGATCAATAATGCCGGATACTGATTCTACTGAACATTGCTTTACTTCATTCAGATCAATAACTACATTATCAAACAGGTTGTCATTGTTTTTATACACTACCAGTAATTTCCGGTTTACCGCATCTAACCCGATCATATTATCATTGATGATCTCCTGCCCGGATATGGATAATTTATTTTGAATAGCCGACTGACTGAAACTGAGTAAGAGTTTTTTCAATCTGCTGCGACTTATTTTTCTTTCGTTTGATACCCGTAATAAAATTAAAATGGCACTGACGGTAAGTACAATAACGGCTACTATAATAGTTGACATGATAAGCGTATTTAAATTTGAAATAATGGTGCGTCTACGATTACTAACTTTTTGTTGATCGCCTAAGCGCACCAAATGCAGTAATCAATAAAAGCGGAATGGTTAAGCACAAGAGCCAATATAATTGGGGTGATGCTACCAGACCTTCCTTTAAAATAATGGCATTGATAAATACGAGTAGTACGATGATGGCTCCCGCCGGAGAGCTTTCCTTTTGATGTTGTGACATAACAAAAACTGTTAAAGCGTTAATAATTGTAAATAATTAATAAGGCAATAGTTCCAGGCCCGGTTCAGTATTGGTTACTTAAGCAGCCTGGGTGTTTCTGTTAAAATCTTTGTAGTTGGAGAAATAATAAAGGTGTTTGCAAAACGGATTGAATTCCGGGAATGACCAGGTATAACAATCACTCATATCAACTATGAGGAGTTGATCAGCTTTGTTCATTTGCTTAAATGTAGTAATCGTTGTCATCCTTTATAAAGGTACTAATTAAAATGATAATAAAGATTAAACCGGTTGTACCATTTGCTCAAACCCATATTTTTCCGACTTACTGTTAAACGTATCGATAATAGCATCTTCCAGATCCACATCCAGCAATGAAGCCAGCAGATCGAGATAAATAGCAATACCACCGATCTCTTCTTTCAGCATTGCTTTGGTAATGTCTTTTGCGGTGTAACTGCTACCACCATCAATACCGCCTTTTTCAACCCGCTGCATTTTTTTGATCATGTTGCAGAGTTCACCTACTTCGCCAGCCAGGGCCGTGGTCCAGTACGTAAGCGGTTGGTTTTCGTAACATTTAAAACCGGTGGTGGCTCTTTGTACATTCAATGGGCGGAACGTTTGGAGATCTAGTTTCATCATTACTGTTTTAGGATATGAAGGTAGCAGAAACCCTCCGTTGCTGATTTGAAAATACCCAATAGCACGGATAGGATTCCTTTTCCGGCTTCGCTAATTTGCTATAAACTACACCACCATGAAACAACTGCTGATCGTCCTGTTGCTTTTCATTACCGGAATCCTCACACAGGCACAAACCATTACTGCCGTAACATTGAAATCTGACGAGAATGGAAAAGGCAAACTAAAAAAAGCACCAAAGAAAATTTATATCGCTGAATTCAGGGTCATGTATCAGCTACTTTATGTAGCCGAAGACACGAAGAAAGGCTCTGTGTTTGATGGTGGTTTGACCGGAGATGCGAAAGTAGAATTGTCCATGGGACTGGTGGGACTTTCGGAAGATGACCTTATCAATAATACCAATGCACTGTATAAGAAATTTACTGAGCAAATGACAACTGCCGGTTATGAAATGGTGACAGCGGATGCGATGGCAGGCATCAAAGAATTCAAAGACTGGGAACGTAAAAAAGGCGGCGGACTGAGTAATGCACAGTTCAAAGGATTCATCATGAGCACTCCCACCGGTTTCGATTATTTTGTAAAAGGAACCAAAGGAGATGGCCGGGAGAAAAAAACATTTACTGATAACTCTGCTAAAATTTCTTTCCAGGGCGATAATGTAACCGTAGTAAAAATAAATCTGGTGATTCCCATGGCAGAGAATGGCGAATCATGGGCCAGTGGTGCTTTTAAATTAGGCGGCGCCAAAGTGGTGGGCGAAACGGCGTTACGGTTGAGTGACGAAATGGTAAGCGGCAAAGGTTTTGCAAATAATATTACTACTACAGCCAGTTTTGTAAACAGTGAAGCTATGTCGTTACCCACCAGCATGTGTTCCTACTCCCTGAAAAAAGCAATTGATATTGATGGTGTACTGGAAAAGAAAAAATTCAAAGTATCTACCGGACAGGATTACGACTGGAGTGGCACACAGTCAGGAGTATACCGTGTGTTTGAAGCTGATAATAAATTTCTGAAAAAAACAGTACCCCTTCCTGTTGATCCTGCAACATACAATGCCGGTGTGCAGATGGCAGGCATGGCTTTTATTAATGAAGCATGGAAAAGTTTTTCAGGATTATCTGATTAGCAATTTTTAAAACCTCAAGCCACCATGGGTCATAGAAAATTTTTCTGTGGCCCTTTTTTATTTTGATCCGTATTCCTTCTATGTACCATACCCATATTACTCATTAACATTCTTTTAGTAAGCTTCGGCAAGGGTAATCCGTCTTATAGATATATTTATTCACCGTACTTGTTACTATGACTAGTACATAAAACGTACAACTATGAAAAAAATTTTTACATTATTTATTGCCTTAGGCTTATTATCCGTAGCTGATGCGCAGCGGGGCAACAGGGTCGGCAATGCAAGAGTTGGTGTCAGTGTTTCAATAGGCAACAACGGATTTCAGCAAAGCAATTTTGCGGCAGACAGAATGTTGCGACAGGAAATTGCCCGTATCAACTTTAAGTATGATCGTAAGATCCAACAGGTAAGGAACAATTTCTTTATGCGTCCGGTAGTAAAAGCAAGAAAGATCCGTACACTGGACCTGCAGCGTCAAAGAGAAATAAACAGAGCCTATGCGAAAGCAAGGATCAATCATAACCGGTATAATAGCAGACGTTACTAAAATAAAAAGAAGAAAACGAAGCCACCATCAGCCCCCGTATTATAGCGGGGGTTTTTTTATTTCCTTTTCTCATTGGTGATTGACAATATTATTTACCATTTATTTTTCGGTTTGATGCCTGTCAATGTATTAACATTTTGTTGCTGAATGTGGTCCCTGCTTTGCATCTTATGTGTATTATTCACTTTTAAATTAAACAGTATGAAAAAAATCTTTACACTCTTATTCGCAGTTGGAATGATCACCATGGTTCAGGCTCAGCCTGGCACCCGGGACAACCGACAAACTGATCAGCGTAACAATCAACAAACTGATCAGCGGAATTTTAATGATGGCTATGGTAAAGTAATTGCTACCAGCCATAATCCTTATGACGATGATTTCAGAAATGGAAACAAGTTTGCTGCTGAACGCCGGTTAAAAATTGAAATTGCACAGATCAATCAGGAGTATGACCGCAAGATCCAGCGTGTAAAAAACAGTTTCTTTTTATTCCGTAATGAAAAGCAAAGACAGATCAATCAGCTGGAAGGTCAACGCAGATTTGAAATTAACAGGGCTAACGCTCAATTCAATGACCTGTTTAATAAATATGATCATGGGAAAAAACCCAATCGTCGTTATTAATAAATGAAAGCCCTATAATAACAAACCCTCTCGTTCTTTATCGGGGGGGTTATTTTTTTCATTTACTATTTTCTATTTCCATTTGATATTACAACCAATACCTGGCCGCTGCTCTGTAGAAACCGGTTGGCCGTTTATTAAATGATCAAACGCTATTCTTATATCCTTTCCTGTTACCGGTATTTCATTTCCCGGACGGGAATCATCTAATTGTCCCCGATACACCAGCTTTTTTTTATTATCATAAATAAAAAAATCAGGCGTGCAGGCAGCACCAAATGCTTTAGCTACTTCCTGCGATTCATCATAACAATAGGGAAAGGGGTACCTGAGGTATTTTGCTATATCCCTCATTTTATCCGGTGCATCATCCGGATGCGTTACCACATCATTGGCACTAATGGCGAGAAAGCCGATTCCTTTTTGCATATACTCATTTGCCATTTTAACCAACTCCTCATTTACATGCAATACAAACGGGCAATGGTTACAGATGAATAGGATCAATGTGCCTTTGTCACCTTTTATATTTTTATACGAAATGGATTTCCCCGATACCGTATCAGGAAGGGTGAAGTCGGGAATAGTTGTTCCCAATGCGATCATTTCAGAATAGGTTCTTGCCATGGCGCAAAGGTAAGCCATGCCATCAATTGTTAATACTATTAACGATTTATTCCATTCATCCTATTGCAGTGATGAAAGACATGAACCCATCGATAAACAAACCAAATCCTGATTGCTGTTGACAGAATTAATTAGACGACCATTAATTATCATCTGCCATTGGGCGTTATGGTTTTATCCATTATCAAATTTTTCAGCCAGATTGCTGACTAGGTTTATAGCTGTAAACATTTTAATCATTAAATCTTTAAGCCATGAAACAACAATTGAAAACCGGATTGATACTTTCTTTATTTATGCTGCTTACCATAGCAGGAACTGCTCAGAACAGGTCAGCAGCAGAAACTACATCTGCAATGGGTTTTTGGGTAGCGGAAAGTAATCTGTCATCACCAATGGACCATGTACTTCGCTTTTATACCAATAACAATGAACTGGTATATACCGAAACACTTAACGGAGTAAAACTGAAGCTTGCAAAGAAAAAAATCAGAGTAAAGCTGAAAGAAGTATTAGAAAGCTCCATACTGACCTGGCAAAAAAACAAAGCTGCGGAATCAAACAAAAATTATTTCGCAGTAAAACTAAAGGAGTGATTGCTTTTTTGATTTTCGCTTTCCCCGTATCCGTTTCTACGGGACGGGGATCTTTCGTTTAAAACCGTTTGTCGTTAAAAATTGACCGTATGACGATATTAGCAAATACTATAGCTTTAAAAGAAAGGACTCGTCGTAATTTTATCACTGTTCATATGCAACAGCATCCTTTTATATTTTCTGATGAAAGAAAGTACCGGATACAACGGCATTTATCCTTTTGGATATTCTGGTGGTTGTTTCAGGGATTCCTATACTCGTTCATCGCTGCTTATAATGGAACTGACTGGTGGTTGCGTTTGCAGATGTCCATGATCGAATCGCTGATTTTTCTGATAGCACATATTTTCCTTGCTTATTCATTGATGTATTTTGTAATTCCCCGCTATCTGTTGAAACAACGCTACTGGCTTACAGCCAGCTGGACCCTTATTTTATTTGCAGTAACTGCAACCTTATCTGTTTTACTTGGAGTAATAGTGATCGATAAACTCAGAAGTGTTTTTTTTGACGGTATGTTTGCCAGCCTTTACAGAAAGAATTCGGTAAATATTTTTCTTTCGCTGCTGGCAGGGCTCCGGGGTGCCATTACCATTGGTGGTATTGCAGCTGCCATCAAACTAATGAAATACTGGTACCTGAAAGAGCAACGGAATATGCAATTGCAAAAAGAGAACATGACATCACAATTACAATTGCTGAAAGCACAGATACATCCGCATTTTTTATTTAATACACTTAATAATATCTATTCCTTTACCCAAACCAGTTCCCCCAAAGCGGCAGGTATGGTAACGGGTCTTTCAGATATGCTTCGCTATATGCTCTATGAAGGTAACCAACCGCTGGTACCACTTGTCAAAGAAATTAAACTGATGCAGGACTATATCAATCTTGAAAAGATTCGCTATGGTAATAAGCTGGAGCTGCATATCGATTTGCCCAAACAAACCAATGAACTGTATATTGCTCCGCTACTCCTGCTGCCACTGATTGAAAACTGTTTTAAACACGGTACCAGTAATATGCTGGATCAGCCCTGGGTCAATCTGCAGATCGTTATCCGGGGGAAACAATTACAACTGAAGCTGCTCAATGGTAAAATAAAAGAACCCTCTGCGGTAAAAGAACACAAAGGAATCGGCATACAGAATGTACGGCAACGATTGACATTACTATATCCCGGCAAGCATGAACTGACTATTACCAACGAAGAAGAGATCTTTATCGTACACCTGAAACTCGAACTGCATCAGCAAAATGAAAAAATAATAATTCCCGAACAAGAAACTGAACTGATCAATGCATGAACCAACAACGATACAATGTCTGATAGTTGACGATGAGCCTCCTGCACGAGAGATCATCAGCCGCTATATTGCAGCAATACCGACACTGGAACTGGCCGGTGAATGTGCCAATGCGTTAGAAGCACTTGCACAACTACAACAACATAAAGTAGATCTGCTTTTTCTTGACATCCGTATGCCACAATTAAATGGCAACGATTTTTTGAAGACCTTAAAAAATCCCCCCAAAGTAATTTTTACTACCGCCTTTCCTGAATATGCACTGGAAGGATATGAGCTGGACATTGTTGATTACCTGATGAAGCCTGTTCCTTTTGACCGGTTTCTGAAAGCAGTGAATAAAGCTTTTCCAGACGGAACAAATAATACAACAGTTACCAGCGTTGTGGATGAACAGAAGTCTGATGCATTTATTTATTTAAGGGCTGACCGCAAAATGGTGAAAGTAATGTTGCCGGATATACTTTATATAGAGAGTATGAAAGATTATATTAAAGTAGTTACCACCGGTGGAACTATTATTACCAAGCAATCGATCAGCTCAATGGAAGAAATGTTACCGGAAAAAACATTCACCAGAGTGCATCGGTCATTTATTATTTCCCTTCTCCATATCAGAACTTTTACATCAGAACTGATTGAAATCGGTAATACAGAAATACCTGTAGGTAAGCTTTACCGGAATGGAATGCTGAAGATTTTACAATAATTTCATCTGAACAAACCTGCTTTGATATTATTTTCCAATTAATTATCATACATTACGACTCCTGATTTCGGTATATTTACTACTATCGTTGATCAATACAATTTTTTAATATTAAAACTAAATAAATGTCGTCTGTAAAAGCTTATGCTGCTCAGGATAACAAAAGTCCTTTAGCGCCTTATACCATTGAAAGAAGAGAACCGAAACCAACTGATGTCCAAATTCAGATTTTGTTTTGTGGTGTTTGTCATAGTGATCTTCACTTTGCAAAAAACGATTGGGGCATGTCAGTGTATCCGATAGTACCCGGTCATGAGATCGTTGGAAAAGTAACAGCTGTTGGCAGTGATGTAAAGAAATTTAAAGTAGGTGATCTGGCCGGTATCGGCTGCCTTGTGGATAGTTGCCGGGAATGTGATAATTGTAAGGATGGTTTGGAGCAGTATTGTGCACAAGGGCCTGTATTTAGTTACAATGGGAATGAAAGAGATGGCAGTGGTAATACATACGGAGGATACAGCAAATCAATATTGGCACACGAAGATTTTGTATTGAGTATTTCAGATAAACTGGATCTGGCAGCAACAGCACCTTTATTATGTGCGGGTATTACTACTTACTCGCCACTTCGCCATTGGAAAGTAGGGAAAGGAATGAAAGTGGGTATTCTTGGTTTAGGCGGACTCGGGCATATGGCTGTAAAACTGGCGGTTGCCATGGGTGCCGAAGTAACGATGCTTAGCCATACCCCTTCAAAAGAAGCCGATGCAAAAAGACTGGGAGCCCACAATTTTGTATTAACATCAGACGAAGCACAGATCAGTAAAATAATGGGTAGCCTTGATTTTATTCTGGATACTGTTTCTGCAGAACATGATTATAATTTTTATCTCGGCTTATTACGTACCAATGGAGTGATGGTTTGTGTGGGTGTTCCGCCTTCACCTGCGCAGATTCCGGCGATGAATCTCATCTTCGGAAGAAAAAGTTTTGCAGGATCACTGATCGGTGGTTTACCGGAAACACAGGAGATGCTTGATTTCTGCGCCACACATAATATTGTTAGTGATATTGAGATCATAGCGATGAAGGATATTAATACTGCTTATGAAAGATTGGAGAAGAGTGATGTGAAATACAGATTTGTGATTGATATGTCAACGTTGTAGTGAATGACGAATCCTCCTTCGCTAAAGCTATGGAGGATAAAGGGAATACAAAGTAAATAATTTAAAGCTGCCCTATATGGGGCGGCTTTTTTTATCCATTTATGATTAGCCGTAAAAATGTTATTTTTAGAATAGAGATTTGAATTTCACCCATAAACCAAAACTAAAGATCTGCTGACCATTAAAATATTGAAATGAAAGCAGTACTGATTTTTATCTTCTTTATCCCCTTCCTTTCTCTTGCGCAGCAGGAATATTCTGTCAGTGAATTAAAGAATGGAAAAAATAAAAATGACAGCAGTTATATTTATACCCTACCCTTTGAACATAAGAAAAAAGTATTCCTGATCCAGGGTTATGAAAGTATATTTAGTCATAAAGGAGAAAGAGCCCTTGATTTTAAAGTAAAGAACGGAACAAAGATTTGTGCTGCAAGGGGTGGAGTGGTAACTGCCATCAGAAAAGATTCCGACAAGGGCGGATTAAAGCAAGAGAATCTTGCTGATGGAAATTATATCTTCATTGAGCATGATGATGGCTCCATTGCCAACTACTGGCATTTTCAAAAAGACGGAGTGCTGGTAACTGTTGGTGATACTGTATTGACCGGCGAAGTAATCGGCCTGAGTGGTAACACTGGTTATTCTGCTTTTCCGCATCTGCATTTTGAAGTACAGGGTATTGATGCCAAAGGAAATTTTGTGCAACTACCTACCCGGTTTTATACAAAGGATGGAGTAATTTATTTACGTCCCGGTACATTTTATAAGCGTAGCAATTAATTTTCCATTGTACTATTTTCCAGTAAAAGAAATTGTTGAAATAATGATCTGGTGATGGCTCCCGTTTTACCATCACCAATCAGCGAATCATCTGCTTTTATGATTGGCAAAATTCTTTTTGTTGTACTGCACATAAAAACTTCTTTTGCAGTATAAAGTTCTTCTTTTAAAATAACTCTTTCTTCTACTTTCATAAACGCTGTAGCTATTTCCAACAATTTTTTTCGGGTAACGCCCAGCAGTATTTTTTCAGAGGGTGTCACCAATATATTATCATGGGTAACGATAAATAAATTGGCCCTTGGAAATTCAGTCAGCATGGTATCCTGATAATATAAAACATCCTCTGCTTTTTTTTCTTTTAATACCGCTTGCAACCAGACAGCCATCATATAATTAATGCTTTTTATTTGAGGCAGATCTCTTTGGTAATCGTAGGTAATTATTTTTATTCCTTTTTCAAAGTCCGTATCGGATGGTAATGTCTGCGGGTTACAGGTGATCAGTAAGTTTGGTTTTACCGGATTGTATGCATCCGGCGAATAACCGCCCGTCAATATCAACCGGATACCAGCCTGTGAAAGAGCGGCCCGCTTTACCAATTCATGAATGATGTTTGTTAATTCTTCCTTTGATTTCGATAAAGGTAACCGCATGGCTTCTGCTGACTTAGCAAAACGTTCCAGATGATCATCCAAAAAAAGTGGTTGACCATTTACCGTACGTAAATAGTCAAAAGCTGCATAGCCTCTTTGGATGGAAAGATCCGCTACGTTTAAGGAAGCTTCCGCATTCTCTAAAAACTGATCGTTTAGAAATACTGACATGTAAATTAATTTAAGCGATTATATTTTTTAAAGATCTCTTTTACCTTATCCAATGGCAATGCCTCAACAACTCTTCCGTTTTTGCCCTTCATTGTTTCAGCAGCAAATAATGAATTGACGATCGCTTCTTCTGTTGCTTCTATTGTTGCCATAAATAATGGTGACATTGCATCGTTACTCAAAACATTCTGTTGCAATTTATCTGGTGCATTATATGGAACCCTCAATGTACTGTCTGTTGAAAATGCAATTACATAATCACCACTACCATTGCTGGCAATGCCCCCTGTTTTTGCTAAACCCATAAATGCTCTTTTTGCCAATCGTTCCAGGTTTCTTGCATCGAGGGGTGCATCGGTTGCAACAACGATCATGCAACTACCATCAGCAGTTTCATTTAACTGATCCTTCAGATAATACTTTTTCAACTCTTCACCAACAGGAACGCCGTCAATATTTAATACACCACCAAAATTTGTCTGTACCAAAACACCAACTGTATAACCGCCAAGTTTCTGTGGTAATACTCTTGATGATGTTCCAATTCCTCCTTTGAACCCAAAACAAACAGTACCCGTACCTGCACCTACATTTCCTTCAGCAACAGGACCTGTTTTTGCATTTGCTATTGCATTTTTAACATCGTCTTTTGTTACATGCCGGCCCCGGATATCATTCAGGTTTCCATCGTTCGTTTCACCAACTACAGCATTTACAGATTGAACAGCTTTATTATCTTTTTGTGAAAGTGTATAATCAATTACTGCATTGATCGCTGTTGCTACACTCAGTGTATTAGTTAATATAATCGGGGATTCTATATTTCCTAATTCTTTTACTTGTGTATACCCGGCTAGTTTGCCAAAACCGTTTCCGATATAAATAGCTGCCGGTACTTTGTATTGAAATAAATTTTCGCCATGTGGCAGAATAGCAGTTACGCCGGTTCTGACTGAATCTCCTTTTTTTAAGGTTGTATGACCCACTTTTACATTGGCAACATCTGTGATGGCATTTAATTTACCCTGCTGCATAACACCGATGCGAATATTAAATTCATTAATCCGTTTTCTGATTCTGGGCTTGTATTTCTGTAATCAGGAAAATACACAGCAGTAAAAAAAAGGACGCAGCATATCCAATTTTACGGAAAGATAAATTGATTTGTTTAATTCAATGATAAATGGTTTGTCCGCTCGATTTCAATTCGTTAACTTGACATACTAAATCTACCTCAATGATCTTTGTTTACATTTTTATCGGTCTCATTGCTTCTCTGTTACTCGCTGCCGCAATGATGCCAAAATCATATAGTATTGAAAAAAACATTGTTATCAATCGTTCCACCAATGAAGTAATGAATCGTATTGCCGATCTTAATTATTACAGTCAATGGAATCCATGGCAGCAAACTGATCCAACAGCAAAAAGTACCATTACCGGAACGGCCGGATCTCCAGGACATAAATATGCATGGGAAGGAAAAAAAGTTGGAGTAGGGAGTTTAACCCTTTTGAATAAGGACAATAAACATATTCACTTTGAACTGGAGTTTTTAAAACCCTGGAAAGCAAAAGCAAAAGACAACTGGCTATTTGAACAATGGGGTGATGGTAATGAAACAAAAGTGACCTGGCAGAATAGCGGCGGACTTCCCTGGCCGATGGCAAGACTAATGGGACCGATGCTTAAAAACTTAAATCATCAGTTTGAGCAGGGATTGAATAATTTAAAGAAAATGTGTGAGGGGAAAGTTAATAGTTTAATGGTTATTGGTTAATCAGGACTTATAGTACTAAATATGTTTCAGGTTTGAAATAGTTCTTTCGTTGCTAATATTACCAGTGTTAACTGTAGTAGCCGGTTCAAATAACATTACTTCTACTTCTTCTTTTGCATTGGGACGATGTTCTACCATTCTGGGAACAATTAAAAACTCTCCTGCATTCACGGTTATTGTTTTATCTCTGAACTCCATATCAAAACTTCCCTTTACCACATAAAATAATTCATCTTCGTTTTCATGGTGGTGCCAATCAAATGGACCTTTGAATTTTACCAGCTTTACTAGCAGGCTGGCATGTTGGCCATTTAATTCACCGGCAATACGGGGATTCCAATGATCGTTGATGAGAGAAAATTTTTCTGATAGATTTACTTTTTCCATATAAAAGAGTTTATTTTCCACGAACCTGCCTGCTCGCCTTCGCAAAGCTTCTGCGGAGCAAGGTCGGTAGGCAGGGGCACAAAGAGCATCAAAGAAATTTATTCAATAGAAATTTTATCAGCAGCAGCTTTTGCTTTTTTTCTTAATTCATTCATATCAGCATTTATATCGTCATATACCAAGGCAACTGCCATTCTGCGAAAAGGTCTTGTTGTTGGTTTGCCAAATATTTTTACATCGGTGTTCTTTTCTTTCAGTGCTTCTTCGATTCCTGTAATAGTAAATTGCTCTGCTGCTTTATTCGCTAATACTACTGCACTTACTCCGGCTCTTTCTAATTTTATTTCGGGAATCGGTAAACCAAGAATAGCTCTTGCATGTAATTCAAACTCTGAAAGATTTTGTGTGCCAGCTAATGTTACCATGCCCGTATCATGCGGTCGTGGACTGAGTTCAGAAAAATAAACACCTTTATCAGTGAGGAAAAATTCTACTCCCCAAATACCTGCACCGGTCAAAGCCGTGGTTACTTTCTTTGCCATAGCACAGGCCTCGTTATAATCCTTTTCGCTGATGGCAATGGGTTGCCAGCTTTCCTGGTAATCGCCTCTTTCCTGTCTGATGGCCTATCGGAGGACAATATAATGTCTCCCCGTTTTGTTGTGTTACCGTAAGTAATGTAATTTCAGAATGAAAGGCAATGAATTCTTCAATTATCACTTCCTTTAGATCGCCTCTTGAATTATTCATGGCATAATCAAAGACGGTTTGCATTTCTGCTTTCTCTTTAATACACTTTGTCCTTTTCCGCTGGATGACATTAAAGGTTTACTACACAGGGTAAGCCAATATTCATTTACTGCCATTGTAAATTCTTCAAAAGTTGTTGCATAAAAATATTTGGCGGTTCGTACTCCTAATTCTTTACTTGCCAGATCCCGGATCAGTTTCCTGTTCATCGTAAAGTTGGCAGCTTTTGCACTTGGTATTACCTGAATATTTTGTTTTTCGTATTCATAAAAACGTTCAGTTCTGATGGCTTCAATTTCCGGAACAATTAAATCGGGTTGATGTTTGGCAACAATCACATCCAGTTCATTTCCGTTCAACATATCAATCACTTCAAACCCGTCTGCCACTTGCATAGCCGGAGCGCCGGGATAGCTGTCAACAGCAATTACAATTTGTCCAAACCTCTTCAACGCGATGACTAATTCTTTTCCTAGTTCACCGCTACCGAGTAAGAGGACTTTTTTGTGCATGGTACAAAGTAATGGAATAATAAAAAGAACCGGGAAGATAATAAGCAGAAGGTATTGTGTTTTACTTCAATTTTTCTTCCCGGCTTACCGTCGAACGGAAGACTGCCATCATTGGCTGGGAGTCGGCAAAAGTCTACGGATAGAATTAAAGACTCAACATTTCTCTTCTTAAGCAACCCATCAGCATTTACATTTTTTAATTCATAAATAATATAAAATGAAAACGTTTATCCTCATTCATGGTTCCTGGCATAGTGCATGGAACTGGCACAAAGTAATTCCCCTGCTTGAAAAAAAAGGGCCACAGAGCCATTGCAATTGATCTGCCCGGTATGGGAAGAGATAAAACACCTATACAGGAAGTGAAAATGAAAGCAACGGTAGAAAAAATATGTACCCTTATTGACAGTATTGAAGGAAAAGTAATACTGGTGGGACATAGCAAGAACGGCATCATGATCTCGCAGGCAGCCGAATACAGGCCACATAAAATCGACAAACTTATTTACCTGGCCGCCTATTTAATTCCTGATGGAAAGACACAACGGGAATATTCAGTGCAGGATACCGGAGGTGTACTAAAGCCTTATGTTACGATGTATGAAAACATCAATGCACATACGCTACAGCCTGAAATCTATAAGGAAGGATTATATCATGATTGTGATAATTATATTACCGATCTGGCTAAACTTTTATTAAGTCATGAACCGGTTGAATCCGGTATCGTGCCGCTACAACTTACAGAAGAAAATTTTGGATCAGTTCCCCGTTATTATATTGAATGCACAGAAGATAGAGCGGTAACGCCATTTATACAACAAAAAATGTATACAGAAACGCCTTGTGAAAAAGTTTACAGGTTGCCGACCAGTCATTCCCCATTTTTTAGTCAGCCGGAAAAGCTGGTGGATATATTTAACAAGGTCGCTTTGCTTTAACGGCAAACAAATAAGCCCGGCAGCGAAAATATCACTGCCGGGTTTTTTCATTAATAAAAGAATTGCTCTTTTACAATCTTTCCATCCTTTACTTCATACACTGCGATCTCATCAAGCTTTTGCCTCCCCATTTCTTTCATCGTGCAATCCATTCCCATAGCAACGGCAAAGTGTGTTCCTCCAATTTGTGGTTCATTTGAATAACCGCCATGCATTTCTTCAATCATTGCGCCAAATTGTTTTCCCTTTTCTTTTATGGCAGCCAACCCCTCCGCTCTTTTAAATGGTATTTCTGGTCTGTCAGGTTCAATACTTACTGCATTCTCAGCAAACATTTCATCCTGAATCTTATCCCATTGTCCCGTTTGTGCCAACTCATTAAATCGGTTCACCACATCCTGTGTTGTCATTACTGCTTCTTTTGTTGCCATAATTATTTTTTAAAAGGTTATAAAGTAGGACAGATAAGATAACTTATTTTAAATTTTCAAAAAAATAAATAATATAAAAGGTAGTATTCGGGAATAAATTAATCTATACTTTTATTACATACTATGTGGTCTAAATGTTTATTAATTATTCTATTGGCTTTATCAACCGGATGTTCGGTTAGCAAAAACCCTTTACGCAAAGAAGTCAAGCTTTTACAAAAGGGAATTATTAATGACGATACCAGTTTTGTATACGCATTACCCTATGAAAAAGGAAAAACTTTCCGGGTAATACAAGGATACTTTAGCCACTTTTCACATAAAGAAAGGGCAGCACTGGATTTTAACATGAAGCGGGGAACCAATATCACTGCAGCAAGAGGCGGAGTAGTTGTGAGAGTAAAAGAAGACGGAACATTAGGTGGGTTAAATAAAAAATACAGATCACATGGCAACAACATTGTGATACAACATGAAGATGGTTCAAGGGCGGGCTATTGGCATCTGCAAAAGAATGGCGCATTGGTAAATGTAGGTGATACGATTAAACAGGGACAGGTAATCGCCCTGAGTGGTAAAACAGGGTACGCCTTTGTGCCACATCTGCATTTTCTTGTATGGACTTTTGATGCGGCAGGGAAATGGAAGCAGGTACCTACCCGGTTTAAAACATCAAAGGGAGTTAAATATTTACGGGGATGGAAAAAATACAAACGGCCCCTTGAATAAGCTATTTTTGAAAAAACAACTTCGTGTCATTATCAGAAATACTTTCAACAGTTTACGCAGAACATCAAGAACACAATGGCCTGAATGGGTTGCAGTACTTGCAGATATTGCCAGTGTTTGGTATGCCGAAAAAACAATTTACTGGTTTATCCAACCGGATTAATAAGTGCGCTGCTGCTATGTTTATTTTTTTATGATTGATCCCCTTTATATGCAGATGCATCGTTAATATTTATTATTTCGGGATGAGTGTATATGGATGGTATAACTGGGATGAAAAAAGAACGAGACAGTGCTGTTTACCATATTAGCTGGTGTAATAAAAAAAAGTTGCTAAATCGGTATCGGTTTTTTTCTTTTTTTATAGTTCCATTTATTTTGTCTTTCGTCCACTGAACAGATAATTTAAGGTGCTATTCCCTGTGCTTGATTCATTAGTTTCATCATCTGCTATTACAGCTATGTGGTGGATGGCCAGAACGAAAAATTGAGAACTGGTTGGCTGGATCTCTCAAATATTGTAGCAATTCCTTTAAATTTTGTAAAAGGGTTAATGCTTTTTACAAGTGTTGTATTATTTGTGTTGCTTATATGGCTCTGGTGGGGCTAACAGCTTGAATGGAAAAAGAAATATCAAGCAACAATGCTTAAAAAAATCGTCATCATAGGACCCGAAAGCACCGGCAAAAGCACATTGTGTAAACAGCTTGCGCAGCACTACAATACTATGTGGTGCCCGGAATATGCCAGAGAATATTTACTAAAAAATGGAACCGATTATTCCTTTGATGACCTCCTGACCGTTGCAAAAGGTCAGATTAAATTGGAAGATGAATATATTACTAAGATGAAAGCTCATTATCCTCTGCTATCTTCTATCCCTTCACCTCTCTTTATTGACACGGATATGTATGTCATGAAAGTCTGGTGTGAATTTGTATTTGGTAAATGTCATCGGTTTATTCTGGATCAGATCATTGAAAGAAAATATGATCTGTATTTACTCTGTAATACTGATCTCCCCTGGGTAAAGGATGAGTTAAGAGAATATCCGGATCTTGAAAGCAGGCAGCAGTTATATAAAATCTATAAAGACATCATGATCAATCAACCGGTTCCATGGGTTGAAATAACCGGCAATGATGAAAGCCGGTTAAATAAAGCTATTGAAACCGCAGATCAATTACTGCAATAATTGTTGGTATTTTCGCTGGTAACATGAGATCCTTTCTTCAAAAAAATCATCGCCTGGTATTTTATGGCCTCTGGCTGTTGCTTGGATTACTGCAATCCGGCCTTACTGAACTACAAGATGATGAAGCCTATTACTGGGTTTTTAGCCAATACCTTGATTGGGGATATTTTGATCATCCACCCATGACTGCCCTGTTGATAAAAATGGGCTATGCAATTTTTCCAAATGAATTAGGTGTACGGCTTTTTCCTCTTTTGCTGAATATTTTTTCATTGGTAATCATTGAGCAACTGATCGACAAAAAAAATCCACTGTTATTCTATGCGATTGCATTATCTATGGCCGTTATACAAATTGCAGGGTTTATTGCTGTACCCGATAATCCGTTGATCTTTTTTACGGCCCTGTTCTTTTTGTTCTATAAAAAATTCTTAAACAAGTCCTCCTTATTTAACGCTGTTTTGTTAGGCCTATCGATTGCCTTTTTACTTTACAGTAAGTACCATGCTGTATTAATCGTATTGTTTGTGCTGCTCTCAAATCTTAAACTATTTACCAGGTACCATATTTATGTTGCCGGTATTATATCGCTACTCCTGTTTGCCCCACATATCTGGTGGCAATACCAACATGATTGGGTAAGCTTTCGGTATCATTTGTTTGAAAGTAATGTGAACGCCTACAAACCTTCTTTTACACTTGATTATATATTGGGTCAGTTTTTATTGCCCGGCCCAATCGCCGGTTTTATTCTACTAACTGCCGCTATAGTTTATAAAACAAAAAATGACACAGAGAAGGCACTAAAATATATGATGGCCGGCGTTTATCTTTTTTTCCTTCTGAGTTCTTTTCGTGGAAAAGTTGAGGCCAACTGGACCTCTCCGGCATTGGTAGCTGTAATTGTATTAAGTCATCAATACTTACTGGAAAAAATCCGCTGGCAAAAATGGTTATTCAAACTTTTACCTATTACGCTGATTTTAGTTTTATTGGTAAGGATCATTACCATTGAAGATATGGTGCCCGTAAAAGCTGTAAAAGAAAGATATCATTCCTGGAAGAGCTGGCCGAAAGAAATGTATAAAAGAACAGAAGGGCTTCCTATTGTCTTTAGCAACTCCTATCAACGGGCATCAAAATATTGGTTCTATTCGGGACAAATGACCTATTCTCTAAATCAGTATAAAGAAAGAAGAAATAATTATAATTTCTGGCCGATTGAAGATTCACTTTTAGGCAAGCCTGTTTATTTTTTAGATAAGCATGGTCTGTGGCGGTTCAATGATTCTTTAGAAACACCAATCGGATGGGTAGGTTATAAATATGATTCCGCTTTTTCTTCTTTTGCTAAAGTTCAAATTATCCCTACCTCGAAAAAACTACATCTGACTTATATAGGTATGGCAACTCAATTTGATGCTGTTGCCACTATGTCTCCAATGTACCGGAGTTATATTTTGAAGCATCCCGGATTACAAGCAAAAATAATTGTTGGTGTTTTTAATGAAAAGGGATGGATAGAAGATTATCCGACCACATTAACCCTGCAAGATCTCTTAAAAGATAAATTCAGTATAAGGATTGATTCTTTTCATTTAAAAGAAGGAACCTATTATTTGCGCTTTGCTATCGAATCTGACGGTTATGCACCAACACACAACAGCGATAAAATTGAATTAATCGTTGGAGACTCAGGGTGATGCTGATTTTATCAGTTTTTGGATATCCGGATCCGTTTGCAGATTACTCATCTGTCGCATGATCGTTCTTGCTCTTCCGGTAATATAAGCAGTGGCGGGTTTTACTTTATATTTTTTTGGATTGGGCAAACAGGCTGCTATTAATGCTGCTTCCTGCTTTGTCAGATTTTTTGCTGGCTTATTAAAATATTTATTCGCTGCCATTTCAATCCCAAAAATTCCTTCACCCATTTCAATCACATTAAGATATACATCCAGTATTCTTTTCTTTCCCCATACCAATTCGATCATAAATGTAAAGTACATCTCCAGTCCTTTTCTTATCCAGCTTCTTCCCTGCCAGAGAAAGACATTCTTGGCTACCTGCTGGCTGATGGTACTTCCTCCTCTTATTCTCCCGGGCTTTTTTTCATTGTATTGCATTGCTTTTTTAATGCTCTTCCAGTCAAAACCACTATGGTCAGGAAAGAGCTGGTCTTCAGAAGCAATAACGGCCAGTTTTGCATTAGGAGGAAATCTCACTACTTCCCACATAATCTCTTTTTAATCCATGACCACTTACCCAGCTTGCCAATTGTGTGATGGTAACTGGCGGGTTCACCCATTTCAATAGGATAATATAAAAGAACTGGAAAATGAAGAGCCAGAGAAAAATGCGTTTACTCCATTTCCACAGTTTTTGCAGAAAACCTTTTTGTTTAGTATTTCTTTTTTTAGAGTCTTTTGCCATATACGAGTAGTCCCCATATCAATGCAATTCCAAATATGATCAGGATTATTCCATTGATCCGGTTGATAATATGAATATTGTGTGGCGTTAGCCGGTTTCTTATTTTTCCTGCCAGCATTACTTTTAGAATATCTGTACTCAACATAAAGGCAAGACAAGTGGTAAAAATAACAATCCGTTCATTCACAGTATGTGTTATAACTGCTGTGGAAGTAGTGATCCAGAAAATAAATACGGCAGGGTTTAGTGTATTCATAAAAAATCCGGAAAGAAATATTTTGGCAAAATCTCTTTTCCTGAACTTAAAAATCTGTTTTCCCTCTTCATTCACTTTCACTTTTTTGAAGAAAAGAAAATAGATACCTAAAGTGACGAGAAAAAAACAGCCGACCACGCCAACTTCAGTTTTATAAACTTTCAGGCTGTTGAATAAAGAGGTAAAAACATTACTGATCAAAACCAGAGTAATATCGCTGGCAGAAACGCCAATGATGAAGGCAAATCCTCCCCGATGGCCATTATTCAAACTTTGTTTGATAATAGAAAACAAAACCGGACCCACTGAAATACTCAATAGTAAACCAAATCCCAGACCTTTTAGTATTGCTTCTATCATTGAATAATTAATAAGTTAAAAGCACAAAGAGCTTCAGTTCCGGATATCTAGATGCTATCCGTTTCTAAATATCTTTCCCATTCTTCCAGCATTTTTCCTTTCATTACCCTGGGAAATTTATGCTGACTGCCGAGTTTACCTTTTAGTTTCATAAAATTCATAAACTTATCTTCTGACAGCACTTTTATAAAAACTTCTTTTAAAGCACTGTCTCTTTCTGTTGCATAATCATCATTGAGTTTTCGCAGATTTTCATCAATACGTTTCCGGATATTTTCGGCATCTACTTTATCGTCTGTCGCAATATACCAGCGATGAGCAAAAAAAGTTTCATGTGGTATACCCGCAACGGTGAATTCCGGTATACTGATATTAAATTCTTCACTCACCAACTCTATTGCCTTATTCATATTCTCCACACTCAGGTGTTCACCAGTCAGACTGAGAAAATGTTTGGTTCGGCCGGTGATCACCACTTCACATTTCTCCAGGTCAACAAACTTTATAGTATCGCCCAATAAATACCGCCAGGAACCGGCATTGGTACTCATCAGTAATGCATATTCTTTTCCTTCTTCCACCTCATGTATCATTTTAGCTTCAGGATTCGCTAAAATATTTCCGTCACTATCAAAATTTTTATCTTCAAATGGTACAAATTCGAAGAAGATATTATTATTCAGGATCAATTGCATGCCTCTTGCATGTTCTCTTGTCTTATACCCAATAAAGCCTTCGCTGGATAAATAGTTTTCAATATATACAATTGGTTTTCCCAATAATTTCTCGAATCCTTTTTTATACGGTTCAAAAGCAACTCCGCCATGAACAAAAAAACTGAAATTGGGCCATATCTCATGAATGTTCTTTACTTTATAATGCTCTATCACCATTTCCATACACATCTGGCACCAGGCGGGTACACCAACGATATAACCAATATCCCACTCTTTTGCATGTTCCACAATTTCATTGAGTTTCTGATTCCAGTCTTCCAGTGCGGCAATACGGCCACCGGGTTTATAAAAAGTCTGAAACCATAATGGTCTTTTTCTTGCCAATATCCCACTCAGGTCTCCTGCAAACCAGCCGGCTTTTCCTTTTTTTAAATCGGTAGCACCGCCTAACATTAAAAAGCCTTTTGTCATGGCTCTTTTATTGGCCTCGTCATATTTTATTAAGCTGATCAATTGGCGTAAATAATTAACCGTATTACTTCTTAATAATTCTTTTGTGATCGGAATATATTTACTGGAAGCCTCTGAAGTGCCGGAACTTAATGCATAATATTTTATTTTGCCCGGCCAGGCCACATCGGGTACACCATCCAGTGTTTTCTTCCACCATTCTTCATATATTTTATTATAGTCATGAACAGGTACCAATTCCTGAAATTTTTTCCCCGGATGTTTACTTAATAAGGCATCATCAAACCGATAATGTTGCCCGAATTCGGTGAACCGGGCTTTTTTCAATAGTTTTTTTAACACCTTTATTTGCTGCCGACGCGGATCATTGGGAGGAATACGTAATGCAGCTGCAATTGCTCTGGGTAATTTTATATCGATAATATTCGCCATGTAATTTTTAAAAGATTGAGCTTAAAGTTACGCAATGTATTTTTTGAAATTATTATGAATGTGCTTTGCATTGATTTCATCCGCCTAAATGGCGGTACATTCTAAAAATCAATTTCAGATCATTAACGGGTTCGTAATCCCGTGCATACCAGTAATCCATCATTTGCAAACTTTCATCCGGTAATTGCTGAATAACAGAAACCGGGATTCCATTGCATGTGATGACCGGAGATCTTAATGCCGGAAGATTTTTTTCCATTACTTGCATAACCGATCCAGGTTTTCTGTGCAAAAAGAATTTGAATAGCAATTTGCAAAAAAACGGAATGGCTTTTTTACTATAATAAAATGAACCGGAAAACTAATTATTGAAATAAAGGCAATACTGATATCGATTAATCTCTTTAAACGTCGATTGTAAGGATCTGAAAGCCGGAATCCATTTTCTTTTGACACGGCTTCTCCTGAACTGTCCTTTGAATTACTACCTACGATACTCATGCTGCCCTGTGCATGAATTTTAACATTGATGGTAGGCGGTAGTTGTTGCATCGTTTCAATGATCTCTTTATAAGTTAACACTCCCTGACAAAAAATTATTTCTTTGAAAGGAAGTACGGTAACAAGTTGAGTTAAGTTTTTTATAATTGCCTACGGCCTGTAATTCCTGCTCATTTATTCCTATTCTGCCTAATACTCTTTGCTGTAAGCCTGCATCTTTTAATAATTGTAGCGTGATACTATACTCATCAGGAGATCCGGCAATAACGGTTTGCGTAGCGTCATTTTTATCACTATTGCTATTCAATACATTCAGGCGAATTAATATCCATCGCAACAAACTGATCAATACAAAGGCCAGCATGGCACCAAATAAAATGATCGCTCTTGAAAAACGATACTGCTCAGGAAGCATAGAATAGGCTGCCAGCAAAACGATGGTCGCTACTATTGTAGATCGGAAAAGTTCAGTTCGTTTATACCATCGGTCATATAATCCTGCATAATAGGCGGCAATCAGATAGAACAAGGTATAGGCCGGAAAGGCTATCCAAAGTAATTTATTTTCATACTGAATATCGGACCGTACATATTGACTCCAGATATTTTTCATAAGCCAGAAAGAAAGTAAGATCAATCCCGCATCAAGGATCGGTAAACCATTTCTGCGAATAGAATTTCCAATGGTCGTTAATCCAGCCCTGAACCAAATGGCAACATGAATCAGAAAATTAAACAAACCTGCTTTACTTCCTCCATAATGTTTACGTACAAAAATGCTCATAGCATTGTAAAACATCTTTACATAATTCATACTTCCCTTACGGGTACTTTCTCCCTTAAAATGAATAATACTGCTTTCTGCAAAATAATAATTTTTATACCCGGCCTTCTGTATCCGGTAACTCAGATCCACATCTTCTCCATACATAAAAAAAGTCTCATCAAAGCTTCCCACTTTATCCAGCACTTCTTTTTTTATCATCATAAATGCTCCGGCTAATACATCCACTTCATTGTTTTCATTTTCATTCAGATGTCCAAGATGGTATCTTGAAAATATTTTTGAATGCGGAAATAACCTTGCTAATCCAAACAGCTTATATAAAGATGTGGCAGGTGCAGGAAATGCTCTTTTGGATTCTTTAAGAAATTTACCGCTGCCATCCAGCATTTTAATTCCCAATGCGCCGGTCTCTTTGTTTGCTTCCAGAAAAGAGATACATTTCCTAAAACAATCTTCCGGTACAATGGTATCCGGATTTAAAAAAAGGATATACTTTCCTTTGGCAGTCTGTAGCCCCTTATTACACCCTTTGGCAAAACCAATATTTTCCTTGCTTGCAATAAAATTTACAAATGGAAATTTAGGGATCAGATAATCCAGGCTATTATCGGTAGAATTATTATCAACCACAATAATTTCAGCAGCAATGTCCCTCAATCGCTTTTTGGACAGAACAAAGACATTGCTCCAGAAAAAGTTTAACATTATAATTAACTATGATAACCGATAGCTGCATAGTAGCTTCCTGGAAATCGAATTTGATTGATTTTCTCAAAAATAGCAGTTCTCTTACTTCAATAGTAATTTACTTATTTGTAATGGCTACAGCAGGCGGTTTATTATCTTTGCCCATGCTTAAATCGACCTTACTGGAGGCTACCAAAGCCGGGGCAGCAGAAATTCTTCGTTTTTTTAATAAAGATTTTACAATCAGCAATAAGGCAGGAGTTAACAATCTGGTTACTGAAGCCGACCATGCTTCGGAAAAAGCAATTTTGGGAGTCATAAAAAAAGCCTTTCCGGATCATCAGATCTTGGCAGAAGAAAGTGGGGAATTAATTCAGGATTCAACCTATAAATGGATCATTGATCCTATTGATGGCACAGTAAATTTTGCACATGGAATTCCGTTGAATTGTGTTTCAATAGGTGTTGAACATGAAGGAGCAATTGTGCTGGCAGCTGTTTTTAATCCGCATCTCAATGAATTTTATTTTGCAGAAAAAGGAAAGGGGGCTACATTAAATGATAAGCCAATCCATGTAAGTGAAGAAACGCAGACTATTAAAGCCTGTCTCGTAACCGGTTTTCCTTATACTTATATAAATGAAAAAAACGGACCCATAGAAATTTTTGAACGTTTTGTCCGAAAAGGTGTACCGGTTCGCAGATTGGGTTCAGCTGCTATTGATCTTTGCTGGGTTGCTGCTGGTAGATTTGATGGTTTTTATGAACATAAATTAGAACCCTGGGACAGTGCAGCCGGCTATCTGATAGTAGAAGAAGCCGGAGGAAAAGTGACCGACCTGCAGGGAAATAAATTTTCTGTTTACCAACACAAAGTGCTGGCAACAAACGGAAAAATTCATGATGAAATGATTGGTGTTATTTCGGGCCAGGTTGAATTGTAATCAATTTTTGTTTTTGGATTTTTGGTTTTAGATTAGTTGAAACCTCGAATATGACTGAAAAAGAATTAAAACTCAGAACAAAAAGTATTGCGATTGCAGTTGCCAGATTATCAGAAAAGATACCTGGCAATAAAATAAATAATGTTTATTTAGGACAAATTTTACGAAGCTCTTCATCAATCGGCGCAAACTATAGAGCTGCTTGCAGAGCTAAATCGACCAAAGATTTTATCTATAAATTGCAGGTTGTTGAAGAAGAAACTGACGAGACTTTATATTTTTTAGAATTATTGGCTGAATTCAATATAAATAAAAAGCCAGAATTACGGGCAATATATAAGGATACAGAAATAGTTTTGAAAGTAATTGTTGCTTCCATAAAAACCTCCAGGAGAAAATTAGACGGTGTTGAACAAAAGCAAACAAAAAACAAAAACCTAAAATCTAAAAATGATGAGTAGTGAAACCAGAACAGAGATAGGAAGCCTGGGTGAATTCGGTCTTATAGAACATCTGACAAAAAATATTGAAATACAAAATGTGTCCACCATTCTTGGAGTAGGTGATGATGCTGCCGTAATTGATCATTATGGTAAACAAACTGTTGTTTCCACTGATCTGCTGATCGAAGGTGTTCATTTTGATCTCGCCTATACTCCTTTAAAGCATTTAGGTTACAAGTCAGTGATCGTAAACCTGAGTGATATTTATGCAATGAATGCTGTTCCCACTCAGATTACGATGAGTCTTGGTATCAGCAATCGTTTTAGTCTTGAGGCAGTGGATGAGTTTTACGAAGGTGTTTATGCAGCCTGTAATAAATATGGTGTTGATCTGGTGGGTGGTGATACGGCTTCTTCGCAAAAAGGATTCATTATTTCCGTTACAGCCATTGGCGAAGTAGCACCTGATATGTTTGTAAAAAGAAGTACGGCACAAAATGGCGACCTGCTTTGTGTAAGTGGCAGCCTTGGTGCCGCCTATGTCGGTTTGTTATTTCTGGAAAGAGAGAAAAAAATATTTATGGAAAGTCCGGGAGTGCAGCCCGATCTGGAAGGAGAATCGTATGTGATCGGCCGGCTATTAAAACCTGAAGCAAGAAAAGATATTATTAGTTTTTTTGAAGAACAGGAAATAATGCCAACCGCCATGATGGACATCAGTGACGGATTAAGTTCAGAAATATTGCATATCTGTAAAGACAGTAATCTGGGTTGTGTTTTGTACGAAGAAAAAATACCGGTAGCAGAAGAAATGAAAAAAGCGGCTTACAAATTTGAAATAGATCCTACCGCCTGTGCGTTAAGTGGAGGAGAGGATTATGAGTTATTGTTTACCATTGCACAAGCAGATCATGAAAAATTGGTTTTAAATGAACAGATCAGTGTAGTTGGTTACATGACAGATGCAGAGCAGGGTGCAACGATTTTAACAAAGGGGGTAATAAACACCCTATTACTGCACAAGGTTGGAATCATATGAAACAGCGTTAAGGATTTTTGATAAAAGAATATGAGGAGATTACTATTATTGTTATTTATTGCTTCCGTACTTACCAGTTGTGGTGTCAGTAAGTCATCCTTTTCTCCAACGCATAAATTTTCTCCGCAGCAACTGCAAAAAGATTATACTGTTTATCAAACTATTTTGGAAGAACATCATCCCGGTCTTTACTGGTACACCAGCAAGGATAGTATGGATCAATATTTCAATTGGGGTAAAGAACAGTTGAAAGATTCTATGACAGAACCTGCATTTCAAAAAAGTGCTCAATTATGTTACAGCAAAAATAAATTGTGGACATACAACAGTCCGTTCTTCAAAAAAATGGAATAACTATCTGGATACAACAAGGCTTGGTAAAATGTTTCCGCTAACCATGAAAGTTTGGGATGAAGCGATGGTCGTTACCGGAAATCTTAATCGCCGTGATAGTATATTAACAAGAGGTACTGTTATCACCAAAATTAATGGTAAAACAAAAGACGAACTCGTTGATACTTTGTTTGCCAATATTTCTACCGATGGTTACAACCGTACGCATAAATATCAAACACTAAGCAACAGAGGATTTTTCGGTTCGCTTTATACAAACCTTTTCGGAATTTCAGACAAATACACTTTTGATTATATTGATACGGAGGGCCGATCCAAATACAATTACCATTCCAGCCTATAAAGCCATCCTGGATACTTCCCGAAGAACGGGTACAAGAATCTTCAGGCCTTCTTTACCAAAGCCATCAAAAAAAGAAAGAAGAAGACAAGCTGCTGATAGAGTACGATTGTTAAAAATTGACACGGCCAATCATACCGCTATGATGGATCTGTCTTCCTTTGGAAAAGGATACGGATTAAAACATTTTTTTCGTAATTCTTTTCTCGCTTTACAACAAAACAAGATCGATCACCTGATCATTGATGTAAGAAGCAATGGTGGTGGTAGTGTAACCAATTCTACTTTTCTCAGTCGCTTTCTTGCTACCCAAAAATTCAAAGTCAGTGATTCATTGTATGCCATTAAAAAAGGAAGCCACTATCAGCGTTATATTCAAAATCATTTCTGGAATAAACTCTTCATCACTTTTTTAACTAAAAAGAAAAAAGACGGCAATTATCATTTTGGATTTTTTGAACGGCATTATTTCAAACCAAAAAAGTCAAATCATTATGATGGAAAAGTTTATATACTAACCGGCGGTAATTCTTTTTCAGCCACCACTTTATTTGTCAGCTCTGTAATTAAACAGGAAAATATTATTGTTATAGGTGAAGAAACCGGTGGTGGTGCCTATGGAAATTCTGCCTGGCTGATACCAGATGTAAAATTACCGGAAACAGGTCTTCGCTTTCGTTTGCCGTTATTCAGGCTGGTGATTGATAAAAATATTCCAAAAGATGGTAGGGGTGTACAGCCTGAAATATTTACACCGCCAACAATTGAGGATGTAAGAAAGGGAACTGATTATAAACTGGATAAAGCCTTGGAATTAATAAAAAAAGATAAAGAGTCAAAAAATTAGTTTATTCTCCTATCATTCACTATCATAAACCCATCAGCATCTTTTAAAAAAGGAAGTTTCTCTCTTATTGTTTGCAAGAGATGTTTTATCCAGTGTAATTGTAAAAATATCTTCTTCGTCATTCTTTTGTATATAAAACTTCTCCCATCGGATCAATGATCATACTGTCACCAGAGTGATGAATATCATTGCCATCATTACCAACACGGTTTACTCCAACTACATAACATTGATTTTCGATAGCTCTTGCCTGTAACAATGTTTTCCAGGCATGGTTTCTTCTTTCGGGCCAGTTGGCGACATAGATCAAAATATCATACTCGGCCTCACTTCCTGGCATCCCCTCCCGGAGGGGCTTGGGTGGGTTGCTGCCTTGCCCAAACCGGAAAGCGGAGATCATAACAAACCTGCAGATTGATTTTCCATCCTTTTACAGAAGCAATTAATCGTTTATTACCGGCAGAAAAATGTTTGTCTTCTCCGGCATACGCAAAGCGATGTCGTTTATCATAAACTCCGTATTGACCATTGGGTAACATCCAGATCAATCGGTTATAAAAACGGGTCGGAACCCCGCCATCAGCGGGGGCTGAACCGTTTTATCTGTCAGACTACTTTTATCAGCTTCATCTTCCAGACCGCTTTCAGCGTCCCGACAGATGAAACTTCCGGTAAGAATGATTTTTTTTTCAGCAGCAATTCTTTTCATCCACTGTACCGTTTCTCCCTCCATTGTTTCGGCAAAAAGTTCCGGTTTCATACTAAAGCCGGTGCTGAACATTTCGGGCAGCACCACAATCTCTGTTTTTTCTTTTATGCTGTTGATCTTTTCTTCCAGCATCTGAAGGTTTGCCGTTTTATCTTCCCAATGAAGATTGGTTTGTATGGTTGTTATTGTGAGTGTTGACATTATGCTAATTATTAAGGTAAAATTACTTTTAATATTTTAAGCCACTACAAAAAAAGCAGCTCCCAAAAGAGAGCTGCTTTAACCATTAACCTTCGACCTTAAACTTATTTGAATATATTATAGCGGAGCAATATTTCATGCGCATTTGATCCTGATTCAAATACACTGATCGGTGTATTATAAATATCGAATGAATAACCGATAGTGAACTTCTTGCTTGGATTAACCCCTGCAGAAAGAATAAAACTTTGATGTGCCCTGTAAGCAACACCCCACCAGAAAACTTCGCTATGCTCAACTCTTACACCTCCCTGAAACTCAGTTGGCGCATTGGGCAAATAAATAGCAAGAAAGTTTGGAGTAATGGAGGTGTTAGCATCTGCCTGCCATTTATAGGATCCGTGAAAATAATAGTGTCTGTATAAACGGGCTTCCTGACCTGATGAAAGATTACCAGTATAAAAATCAAGTTGCGACTGTATTAATTGCGAAACAGATGCTCCAAGCTGTAATTTTTTATCTGTATATGAAATACCAAATCCGGCATCAAACTTAAACCGGTTATCACTATTTCCCAGTGCAGGATCTGCGCCCAGCGTCTGAGAAAGTTTTGCCCGGTCTAATGAATACTGTAAGCCCCTGGCTTCAATACCCAGTGAAAACCTTCCCTCATTATGCAATGGAATATGTTTTGCAAAGGCAACTTGAATACCTGTTCTGGAACTTGGCCCGGTCTTGTCATTATATAAATAGCCACCGATGCCAATTTTCTGATTTGGTAAATCAAAAGATCCAAACACGGATGCGGTTTTCGGGCTTCCGCTTAGTCCACTCCATTGTGAGCGATACGTTGCTCCAACCATACTTCCATTAGAACCCGCCATGGAAGGATTATGAATTACTCCCTGCATATCAAAGAAAGAAGAAGTTTGAAGCTGCTGTGCACTAACTGTTGTAACAGTTCCGGCAAATAAAATTATTATAATAAGTTTTTTCATCTTTAAATTTTTTATCTGATTTTTTATCTCAAAATTGTTACGTCACCTTTCTTTGTTACAGTTTGTCCATTAATAAGGCGATAAATAACTACATAATAATATGTTCCGTCAGCCACTGCTTTTCCATCATAAGTTCCTTCCCAGTTATTCAGATAGTTATCATTCTGATACACTTTACCACCATACCTGTTAAATACTGTTACAGATACTTTACTTGTACAGGCAGAACCGTCAGTAACCAACCATTTGTCATTGATACCATCTTTATTTGGCGTAAAGGCATCCATCACTTTAACACAATATGGAATAACAGTAACAACGGCATTATCAGTAGAAGTACAATTATTCAGATCGGTAACGGTCAACGTATAGGTTGTTGTAATATTTGGCTTGACCAAAGGCATGAATGTAGAACCACCCGATACAATTGAAATAGCCGGTGTCCAGGCAATAGAAGCAGGAGTGTTGTTACTGCTACCATTTAAAAATACCTGATCGCCATCAACAATCGTTTTATCCGAACCCGCATTAATTATCGGATTTGGTTTGATCGTAATATTTACAGTTTTAGTTCTTACACAACCATTCAAAGATGCTGTAACTGTAAATGCAGCATTACTGCTTACAGTTGCAATCGGATTACTGATATTGGTAGCAGATAATCCACCTGCTGGTGACCATGCATACGATGTTGCAGCACTTGTTGCCCTCATTTGTACAGGTGCGCCTGCACAAACCAATGTGTCATTATTGGTAGTTAATGTCAGATTATCGTTAAAGCCTACAGTAACTGTTTTAGTTAACAGGCCACAAAATGCATCTTTAATAGTAATCGTTTTCGGCCCTTGCGTTAAACCAGTAAACGTATTAGAAGACTGGAATGTACCTCCATTAATACTATATGTATAAGGAGCAATAGCGCCAGTTGCATTTACAGTAATGCTGCCGGCTGTTAAATTTGTACAACTTGCATTTACAACTGTTTCAGTTGCATTTACATTAATGTTGGCAGGGTTTCCATATTCCATCATCGGGGCACCACTTAAGTTAACTCCAGATACAAATAACTTTCTGTTCTGCTTAAATACTGGCAGGTACACTCTTTGGAGCAAAAGCCATTGTTGTAAATATTGTTCCAACCGGAGCAATGTCTAAAGTCCAGTTAGCGCCACCATCATTGGTTTTAAACAAATAGCCACCGGGAGAAACTGCGTAGCCATTATTAATATCATGCATTAAAATACTATTGATATTACCACCTCCCAATGATGTCAGGTTATTTGTAATTTCAGACCATGTAGCACCACCATCCGTTGTTTTAAAGATCACTTTTCTTGGAAAACCGTTTCCTGTTAGAAATACAGTATTTGCATCCAGCGCAAAAATATCTGTATAGGTGATCTGCGGAGTAACTCCTGGTGTTGGTAAAGGAAGTTTGTTCCATGTTACACCACCATCTGTTGTTTTATAAATCGTATCCCTGGTTCCCGCAGCATAACCAACCAAACTGGTTGGAAATTTCATTTGCGAAAGGTATGGAGCTAATGAGCCCTCAGGCAAATTATTATAAGGAGTCCAGGTTTGTCCTGCATCTGTTGATCTGTAAATAATTGATTTTCTTGAAGCCGTAGGTGAAGTCCTGTATCCAATAGCCCACACACTATCATTTCCTACTGCGGCAACATCGTAAAATCTGTAATTGACATCCGTTAATACCGGATCCAATGTAGTACCCTTATCAGGAGAAAAATATACCTGGCCACTACTTACTGCAAAGTATGCTTTATCAACACTTGGATAAACCATACCATTGATGCTATAACCGGAATTTCCAAAATCAAGCCTTGCTTTGTCAATCCATGTGGCACCACCATCAGTAGTAACTGTAATACTTGATCCACCTGCAGCCATTCCGTTATTACAATCAGCAAATTGCATTTTGTTATAAGCAGCGGCTGTAGGAACACTTATATAGTTACTGTTCCAGGTTGAGCCCGGAATAGAATCGCCTACTGCACCATCAGTACCCATAACCAATAATTTTCCGTTAGGAGCAAAATCCAGTACCTGCGCAGCTGGAGCCTTTTGAACAAACAAAGGTGTTTGAGGGTAAGGTTTTTCTTCAACCCAACTTCTTCCTGTATCTACTGATGTAAATAAAGAACCCGGAGTTCCAAAGAAAGCATTTCCAGCGGTACCGGTATATAATTTACCATTTGAAGCCTTTACAATTTGTAATGGATTTGAAAACCCATAAATCGGATCAACCGGAGGTATTGATGGGGCTCCTAATGGAGGACTTGTATAATTCAGCAATTCATATTTTCCTTTTTCATATACACCCGGAGCATTGATGTTTAATGTACTGTCATTTTTACCAGTATTTACTTTAACGACCACATTATTATTAAATGAAATAAGTAATACTGTGGAATCGTTAACAATATGCATTGCTCTATAAGTCTGGCTCTGCGGTGTTATACTGTTATATCGTGTATTACAAAGCACCGGATTATTAGTAACGCCATCATAACCCAGTCTTTCTTTAGACAGGGAGTAATCTGTTAAAACTCCGTTTTCCATTTTCCAAAGAATGGCTGCAGCGTTGGCAGTAGTAGTAGTAGTTCCTCCAGTCAGGTTACATGCTGAATTAACTGCATTGTGACGAACAGAGGCAGTACTTGCGGAACCACAGATATATGCGATAGTATTATTATTATTAAATTTTATAGTTTGAATATCTTTTATTTTAGAATCAACAGGTACTAGAAAAGAAGGCGCATTTACGTTGTTGATATAACCTACCCTTGATACACCATTAGAGAGGGGTGGAGCAATAGAATCCCAGGTTGAGCCTCCATTAAGTGTAACATAAATTTTAGCTAAAGAATCACTAGAGTTATTCCATTGTCCGCCAATGTATCCTTTATTAGCATCAACAAACCAACATGTATTAATATTTTTTAGGTTAGCAAAAAGCGGTGTAGTTACAAAAGCCCAGGTTTGACCGCCATCAGTTGTCTTTGCCATCAATCCGCTGTTACCAACAGCATAAGCCGTAGTTGCAGTTACATAATGAACATCATTAAATGTTTGTTTTGAAACAAATCCATCTGGTCTTGTATATGTAAAGGGACCATATTTCCAATTCGTACCACCATCGGTTGATTTGGCAATACCTCCGTCAGTACCTACAGCAATTACATTGTTATTATCAAAGTAATCTACGTCCTGAAGTGTAAATCCAAATTGTTTCGGATTACTGAATTTCCAGTTGGTAGTATTGTAGAAGCCCTGAGCCTGTACAATAACAACAGAAAAGGAAAGCACTATCAATAATAGAAAATAGTGAAGTTTCCCTAAGCAGCTTTTATTCATTTTTAATAATTTTTACGTTTGGTTTATAAAGCGAAGGCAACGTTAAACCAACATTTGATTTTCATTTGTAGAATTAATTCTACACCGATTTGTTTATAATCATCTGAATATTGACCTTTATTTGAGTAATGCGGTTCCGGACGTCTATATTATTAATTATTAGCACTTTCTATAGCCTCGCTTTATTTTCCCAGGACAAATCAAACCGGGGGAAAGAGTTTTGGCTGGCCTATGCTTATGACTATAGTTTTTTTCATGAAACGCCGGTAAATGAACAAGAGCTGGCTATATATATCAGTACCGAAGCTGCTGCCACCGTAACTGTTTCCATTACTAATACCGGATATTCTCAAACACTGAATATTCCTGCCAATACGGTAGATGCTACCATCCTGATCCCAAAATCCGGGGCCAATGATACCAGAACGCTGACGGATGGTTTACAAAACAAGGGTATTCATATTGTAAGTGATACGGATGTGGCCGTTTATGCTCATGTATATGCAACGATGGTATCCGGAGCCACCATGTTAATGCCTGTTGAAACCTATGGTTATAATTATTACTCTATTAATTATACGCAGACCACATCCGGATCGCAGTTACCTGTTATCAATCCTAACACCCAGAACGGGCCGGATTGGTATTCCTGGTTTTATGTTATTGCTTCAGAAGATAATTCAAGACTTGAAATCACTCCATCAGATACAACAAAAAACGGATGGCTTCCCGGCAACACCTATACTATAAATCTTAATAAGGGTGAGTCCTTTCATGTTTTCGGGAAATTAATTGCTGGTAATACACAGGCATGGGCGGCCAGTAAGGATATGACCGGCAGTAAAGTTGTATCTGTTCCCGGTGCGGATGGTAACTGCCATCCGGTTGCACTTTTTTCAGGCTCTGGTGGTATCAGAATTTGCAGAGGTGATGGTGGTGAATTTATGCATCAACAGGTATTTCCTTCACAGGCATGGGGTACCCGTTATCTTACCTACCACACGATTAATAATACGAACACAGACATTCTTGAAACAAATAGAAATTATTACAGGATTTGTGTTCAGGACCCTACTGCCATTGTAAGAAAAAACGGAATAGTAATGACCGGGCTGATAAACAATTTCTATTATGAGTATCAGGATTCAACAGGTGGTGATTATATTGAATCAAATAAGCCAATATTAGTTTCTCAATACATGGTGAATGAAAATCAGTGTTGGAATTTTCCAACTACCTTTCCCGGGCCGCTTTCATATGGTGATCCTGAAATGTTTTATATCAGCCCTATTGAACAGGGGCAAAAAGCCGTGCGGTTTTATACGCCCAGAAAATCGGGTATTGATTATGTTTATGCCAACATACATTTACCAACTTCGGCTGTACCCTCATTAAGAGTGGATGGTGTAGCTGTTCCTGCTTCGCAAATTATTCCGCACCCAAATCTTCCTTCTTATTCTGTAGCACTCAGGCGATTTATTGGTACTGCTGCACAACATACTATTACCTGTGACTCTGCATTTACTTCCACCGTATATGGATTGGGTAATTATGAAAGCTATGGGTATAACGTTGGTACGCTGATCAACAACCTGAATAATTATACCCAGATAACAAATACAATGAATACAAACGGGCAAGTTGATACATTTACTTGCCCCAGAACACCATTCCGGCTTATAGCAAAACTGGCTTATCCGGCTACACAAATTCATTGGAAGCTGAGCCAGGTTCCGGGCCTTTCGCCAAATACAGATTCAATAATTATTAATCCAATCAGTATCGGTACTGAAATAATAAATGGCCGGACTTATTATCTCTATACACTGCAACAGGATTTTACATTTGCAACAAGTGGCACTTACTTTATTCCACTTTCGTATACTGCAACCGTTATTGAAAATTGTAATCAAACAGAATTTGCAACATTGAAAGTGGTGGTAAAACCCGGACCCGTTGCTGATTTTACTTTTACTGCCCCAAGTTGTCTGAGCGATACCGTATATTTTACCGGAGCTGCTGTTCCTGGTACATTTAATCTTGTTAATTATAACTGGTTGTTTGAAGATAATTCAACAGCAGCAACTGCTAATACGACAAAGCTATTTACCACGGCTGGTAATCAAAATGTGAAATACACCATCATTGCTGATAACGGATGTTTTGGCGACACCACCAAAGTAGTAACTCTCTTTGAAAAACCAACTGCCGTATTTAGTATCAATGGAAATATTTGTGAAAAAGATTCTGTAAGAATTACTGATAACAGTTCCATTGCAGCAGGAAGCATAACCAACTGGCAATGGGATTTTGGGGATGGCACCAATGCTACTTTCACAAACAACAACCCATTCTATCATACGTATGCAACTGCAGGTAACTATACTATTTCGCTGATCACCAATTCAAATAACAATTGTAAAAGTGATACGAGTTTTGTTCCTGTAATTATAAATGAAAGACCAACAGCCATGTTTGGTAATTCAGGAAATATTTGTTTGGGTGATTCTATTTTGTTTACCGATGCATCAATTCCAAACACCGGAACCATTACCAGCTGGCAATGGAATTTTGGCGATGGTACCAATGCTATACTTTCAAATAACAATCCGTTTTATCATACTTATGCTTCGTCCGGAAATTTCAATGTAACCCTGGTTGTTACCGGAAGTAATGCTTGTGTAAGTGATACGTTCAGAGCAACAGTAAATGTTAGCAGCCAACCCACTGCAACATTTACAGTATCAGGAAATCCTTGTATTGATAGTACGCATCACTTTACATCCTCTTTGTCATCTGGTGGAGCAAATCCTCCCACTTTCAATTGGATCTTTGGTGATGGGCAATCGTTTTCTTCAGCAACAAGTAATACTACAACGCATACTTATGCCGCATCGCAATCAAATATTGTTGTAAAACATTGGATCAGTTACAGTGCCGGATGCAGCAGCGACACTACCTATAATACTATCCCGGTTATCAATACTAATCCGGTTGCCACATTTACACTTGACCAAACAACGCTTTGTGAAAAAAATCCTATACAGTTTACTTCATCAACTACCGGTGTAAGTTACTGGAACTGGAGTTTTGGAAATGGTACCGGCAGTAGTGCACCGCCATTCAGCAGAAGTTATAATGCTCCCGGTAATTATACTATTACGTTAAATGTATCAACTGCAGATGGATGTGGCTCAGTAACCGTTAGCCAACCTGTTATTGTAAATCCAAACCCAATTGTAAATGCGGGTCCAGATAAGTTTATCAAATTCGGAACATCGGCAACCCTGGATGCAACGATCAGCAATCCGGCTAATTATAATTTTATATGGACGCCTTCTATATACTTAAACCAGGCAACGATACTTAATCCACTTTCTACACCGGATGTTCCTGTAAACTATACCATTCAGGCTATTGACAAGACAACCAATTGTATCGGAACAGATGCAGTTATGATCACTCCGGTTTCAGAAATATTCATTCCTACAGGATTTACCCCCAATAATGATGGTAGAAATGATAAATGGGTTATTCCCGGATTAGCATTATATCCGGAAGCATTGGTTTCCATATTCAACCGCTGGGGCGAAAAAATTTACGAGTCGAAAGGCTATTATAGTAAACCGTGGAATGGAACTTATAAAGGAGTTACACAACCGGGAGGTGTGTATGTGTATATGATTCAACTGAACGATGAGAAGAAACAGTTCTTTAAAGGAACCTTTACCCTTATCAGATAAATGCATAGAATAAATTCTACAAAGAACAGTTGAAAAATATGGAACTTGGAGCACCAAAAACGATTCAGCCTGAAATTCAAAAAAGAATGCAACCTCAAATCTTAATAGCAGACGATCACAGCATGATCCGGAAAGGGCTGAAGCTGAATATACAATTAAATCTTGGGTATACAGATATCAACGAAGCCTCTAGCTGTGCAGAACTGATGCAGGAATTGGTTAAAAAAAGATACACCCATCTTATTCTGGATATCATTTTATCTGACGGAAGTACACTGGAAGTAATTCCCAATATCAGAAGAGTGTATCCCGATCTTAAGATACTTGTTTTCTCCATGCAGCCTGCTGAAATTTATGGCGAAGCATTAAAACAATACGGCATCAATTATTATTTATCCAAATCGGTAGGTGAGGATGAGATCGTACGTTTGTTAAATCAATTTCTCAATAACGAAGGAACGACTGAACAAAAAACGACGCATCGGCAGGTGGGTAATCCATTTACTTCTTTAGCTCCCCGTGAACTGGAGGTTTTACATTATGTACTGAGGGGTACGGGTACCAAAGAAATTGCTGATACACTGAACCTGAAAATGAATACCGTATCAACCATGAAGACCCGTATCTATGAAAAAACAAGCGCCACCAATATTAAAGAGTTGCTGGAATTGGCTTCACTTTACAATGTAAATTTTTAACCGGGATTATGTACCTTGTTGCCACAGTCAGCTAATGAGGTTCTATTTCTTACTTCTTTTATCACTACTCTATTTTTCCCCGTCGGGCCATACTCAACCTGCCTCACACTTTACCGTGCAATTCTATACAACTGAAAATGGTTTACCCTCCAATGGTATCAAGGGCTTACAATGGGATGAAAAAACAGGTTTTCTATGGATGGCTACAGAAGCGGGTATAGCAAGGTTCAATGGAATTAATTTTAAAATTTTTAATAAAGAGAATTCTGATGTGATCAAAGCAGAAAGAATGCAATACCTGATTCGGAATCTAAGAGGAGATATTTATGCAAATGATCAGGTAGGAACAATAATCAGGATCAACAAACACAAACTGTCATTCAGAAAAAAACTTGATCCGGAAAGTCGTCTGTTGGGTTTTACTACTTATGGCCTTACGGTTTCAGATACTTTTTTTAATTACAGGCTAGACCATCCGGGTAAAGTTTCATTTGCTATCCGGTTTCAAAAATTAATTCCTCTAACCGACACCTCCCTGATAGCCATAAAAAACAATACTGTTTTTTACAATACACTTACAGATACAGATCCTGTTTTGATCAAACTGAATGGATTGCGGATCAATGAAGGGTTTGTTATCAATAAAAATTGCTTTCTCGTTTCTGATAAAAAAGATATTTTCTTATTTAACGAGTCCACAAAAAGTATATCGCCGGTTTCGGTAAATGCACCTGCTTCTGTAATTGCTAAAATAAAAAACACTAAAACTGTCTTGCTTTGGGATACCGGGCTTGATAATCCTATCCTGATCTTTGAAAAGACTGCCTGGCAATTGTTATTTGACGGAACAAATATTACTGCAGAAGAGATTTGCAATTCCATCCCCACCGGAATCTTATTTCAATATGCACAATACAGTAAAGAAAAAAAAATACTATTTCTCGGTACCGACTCAAAAGGCCTGATCATAATAAGTGCTAACAAGGTACAACCTGTTAAAAACAGGAATCCCGAAGGAAATGAACGAAACGCCTACTACTCTCAAATTGAATTGCCCGATGGGAATGTTTTGACCAATGAGGGCCATATCATCGGTACAAAACCCATTTCAAAGGAAGCCCTGCCCCTAAAAGGCAAATTTGGCTTTAATATTTCAAGAACAGGAGATAGTCTGCTCTGGTATTCTCAGTATGAAACCGATGCCAGGTTCAATACCCTGCATCGCTATAATTTTAAAACCGGCATTACAAAAAACTATTCCAAAATATCGGCAGCCAATCACTTTGTAATTTCCTTACAAAACAATAAAACAATTGTATTGAATGAAAAGGGCATTGGTGAGCTACAGGAAGACACCATACATTATATCTGTTTATTCCGAGGGAACAATATAAAAAATGCGCCCGGAGATATCATTGAAGCTGAACCGGGAGTGGTGGTAGTGGCTATAAGAGATGCGATACTGAAATTTAATACTTCTACTCTAAAACTGGACACACTGATACATGAAGAAAACCTGTATGCAAGAACCTTGTTCCGGTATAATGAATATTTGTTTGCCGGCACTTATGGTAAAGGTTTTTATTTAATAAAAAACGGCAAGGCTAAACCAATGCCATTGGATAAAAACAAGTACTTGTTATACACCCATTGTTTTATGCCGGATAACCGGGGTTTTTGCTGGATAAGTACCAACCGGGGGCTGTTTAAAACAAATCTAGATGAGTTGATCAATGCATATGAAAAAAATAGCAATGCGGTTTATTACCATTACCTGGGGAAAAATGACGGGATGGATATTACAGAAATGAATGGCGGCTGTACTCCCTGTGCCATCACATTAAAAAAAGGTACGCTGTCTTTTCCTACCATGGATGGCCTATTGTGGGTAAGCCCCGAACAAACCAGTATTACATTACCTGAAGGAGACCTGTACATTGATGAGGTGTTGGTTGATAAAAAAAAGGTGGAAGTCGATTCGTTAGCACTGAAAAGTCTTGCCTTTAACACAAAAGAGATTCTGTTTCAACTTGGTTTTTCTGCCTGGTGCAACCAGGAAAATATTTATATCGATTACAAATTAAAAAGAGATGATAACTGGACCACATTAAATACCAACAATGGTGCAGTTATACAATATAATAATCTTCCGCAGGGAAAATATGTGTTGCAGATACGAAAGTTAAATGGGTTTGGTATTAATAATTACACTTACCGGGAGATCAGCTTTTCTATAAATACTCCCTGGCACAAAACATGGTGGTTTTATGGATTGTGTATGTTACTTCTCTTCGGAATCATCACCCTTTACTTCCGCTTTCGCACAAAGCAGTTCAAACTACGGCAGAAAAAACTGGAAGCGCAGGTTAAAGAAAAAACAAAAGAACTGGTTCAAAAGAATGAAGTGCTGGAAAAAAGTAATTCCATCAATACAAGACTGATCTCCATCATTAGTCACGACATCATTACCCCATTGAAATTCTTAACCGTAGCCGGAAAAAATTTACAGGAAAAAAGAAGCCAGATGCCGGAAGAGTTACAACAGGAAACAATTTCTGAAATAACCAATACTTCACAGGAATTACAATTGCTCTCTACCAATATTTTAAACTGGATCAAGTATCAGAATGAGAACAGGCGGCTGGTAAAAGAGAATTTTAACCTCTACCATCTTGTAGAGCAGGTATTGGGAATTCTGCAAACATTGGCCCGGCAAAAAAAATTAACCATTGAAAACAAAGTGCCGGAAGAACTGACGATCCATCAATATTATGAGCCCCTGAAAATTATGATCTATAACCTGCTCACCAATGCGATCCATTTTACTGAAAAGGGAGTTATTGAAGTAGGTGCACAGACAACACTTGATAAGGTTACCATTACTGTAAAAGACCAGGGCATCGGCATGTCTTCGGAAAAAATAAAAAGTCTGATGGCCGACCAGGTGGTGATCAGTTCTGCCAATATAGATAATAAAAAAGGACATGGCCTTGGCTATCTTATCATAAAAGATTTGTTGAAAACAATGGGAGCTACTTTGCAAATTGAAAGTAAGAAGGGAGAAGGGAGCAGGGTTTCAATAAATTTTCCGGTAAAGAATGCTGCTATTTAGATCTAAGTTAAATCTTCTCCCTTTTCAATATACAATTCAAAACATCAGTTTAATGACGTCAATTGTGTAATGGCAGCAAGCAATTATCTGCCAAAGAAGCAAAAAAATTATCTTGCATAAAGTAAAATTAGTGTGAGCACAATGCCAGCTGTTGTAAAATAAAGCCCCTTTTTAAAAATTGTTGTCTTTGGCATAAACATCCAGAAAGAAGAGAGTACAAAAAATAATAAAGACACGCCGAAGAAAATATTCAGGTAAAACAATGGCTGCTTTGTGTTTGCTTTATGAAGCTGTGTTAACTTTTCTATCATTTTTGGTAAGGACTTAACTGTGTACTTTACCTCTCCCGTGGCTTTGTTATAGGTACCTTGCTTAAAGGTTACAAGACCACCATTCTCGTTTTCTGTCTTCAGGTCGCGGATGCGAATGGCTTTACCAACTTCTTCTATCGGCAGATTAGCAGCAAGCTTTTTCTCTACCAATTTTTCTTGTTTTAAAAAACCAGTGTCTCTGAAAATAAGTACGATGCCACTAATGGCATACACTGCCATAATACCTGCCAGAAAAAATCCAAGATAACGATGCCAGATTCTCATTCTATTACTCATTGTTGCTTTCGAAGCCATCCGCTTTAATTTTAAGTGTGCAAAGAAAATTATAGCTAAACAGAACTGCTAACGCAAGAAGGAAAAAAATAGGCTGTTATTTATATAATCGGGAAATTTTTATAGCCTCCGTAATGTATATTTATTGGGGATTTACAGAACTATTAAAATAATCAAGTATGAAAAATTTATATTAGTTAAGCATTAGTGAGAGAGGCTAATAAAACTAATACCCACCAATCCAAAGGTGGAGGAACCGAAATCACTGCTAACAGTTGATTGAGAATAATTACCTGCTTTAAAATAGTTTGAATTGGAATTGATGGCACCCGAAGTAAAAAGTGTACTTACTCTTGTACCACTGGCATCCAGTGCATACAATTTTACTATTTGATTTTGCATGGTTAGTTCAAAATAATATTCGGTGTTCATATTAAAAGTAAATCCAGAAATTGATTGACCGGAACCCAATAATGTTTCTGTGGCATACCCTAAAATCCGCAAAGTAACCACACCCGAACTTTGACCACCGGCACCTTGCACCTGTACCCTTATTATATCATCATACACACCAGACGTAGAGTGTATCTGACCAAAACACAACTTACCCGAAGGCGGTAAATTATCCACCCGTACTTTCCATTTCATTTTATGTTCGGTGCCATTGCTACCATCCCAATTATACACAGCAGTGCCCGTAGCATTCATTTCTCTTAGCTCAGTTCTGGGGTTACTACTTCCGCTACTGGTTGCGTTGCCCGGATAAACTTTGAAATAAGCGTATCCATTTGAACCATAAAACCAACTGGCATTATCATTCTTTGAGGCATCATCCACATAGGTCAATCCATTATTAGCACTGGCGACATTTAATATTCCGGTATAGGCATTCAGTTTCCAGTTTGTCAATCCGCCAAGAATATCTTTTGCGATAGTTGTGTTGGTAACGCCTCCTCCTCCCGGTGGTGTAGTTGTCTTTTCTTTTTTGCAGGCACCACAAAGCAGTAACAACAACAATAAACTGTTGTAAAAAATAATTTTATAAGACTTAAAGTATGCCATTCTTGTAAAATACAAAATTAATAAAGATGAACAAGCGGAAAAATTTAAAGCGAACGCCTGTATTATATCAATCTTTAAGCAAGGACGGATCTGGTTTAAATCCAGCTGTTATGTTGAAACGTCGTCCATTAATCAATGACGCATATTTCTCTTTTGATCACCTGATTCAGTAGCTTAGCTTTTTAGTACCTTCCTACTAATAGATATAACTATTTTGAATCAAGTAAAAAATATCATTTTTCTTTTAGGAATAATTTTTTCATCCGGCCTTTCCGTTGCACAAACAAATGGCAATATTCCGGAAGAGGCCAGAAGGTTATCAAAGGCAATACAAATAAATACTATTTCTTCTTACGATTCAGCCGATTTCAATCCTGTGGCTTATCTGGATTTTATCAGGTTGCTGGAGAACTCTTTTCCCCTCCTTCACCAGCGGCTCGAACGAACATTGATTAATAACTATAGTCTTGTTTATTACTGGAAAGGGACGAACCCTACATTATTACCAGGTCTTTTCATAGCACATTATGATGTAGTTCCAATAGAAGAACAGAGCCTTACCAATTGGGAACAGGCACCCTTTAGCGGTCATATTGACGATCAGTACATTTGGGGCAGGGGTGCCAATGATGATAAATTCCATTTGATGGCCTTACTGGAAACGGTTGAGAAATTACTAGAAACTAATTTTGTTCCTTCTCAATCGATCTATTTTGCTTTTGGTCATGATGAGGAGGTCGGCGGTCGGGAAGGAGCTGCAAAAACTGCCGACTATTTTAAGACCAAAGAAATACAGTTTGAATATATAATGGATGAAGGGGGTGCAATACTGCAGGATGTCTTGCCCGGTCTGAAAAAAAGATGGCTTTTATCGCCACTGCTGAAAAGGGGGATATGAATATTGCATTATCAGTGCAGGATATTGGTGGCCATTCATCCGTTCCTGCCAAAGAAACAGCGATCGATATTCTTGCCAAGGCTATTGTTAAAATCAATAAGGCTCCCATGCCGGCAAGACTTCAATCTCCTACAGTCCAAATGCTCGAAATTATGGCCCCTTATCTCGACGGAAAATCAAAATTTGCTGTTAAACATAAATGGCTCTTCCGAAAAAGGATATTGAAGGAGCTTTCAAAAAATTATGGCACCAATGCGCTTATACGAACAATCATGACACCGACTGTTATAAGCGGGGGTTTAAAAGAAAATTCGCTGCCTGCTTTTGCAACTGTAAATATCAATGTCCGTATTCTTCAGGGTGACAGTGTCGGATCCGTTGTAGCCCATATTTCAAAAGTGATTAATGATGATCGGATTCAACTGGAAGTAAAAGCGTCTTATACCAATGCATCATCCATTACCCCAGCTAGTGGAAGTATTTGGAAAACATTACATAAAACAATCAACTCTATATACCCGGGTATTGTAATAGCACCCCTTGTATTGCCAGGCACAACGGACAGTCGTCACTTTGAAAATCTGACAAAGAATATTTTTCGTTTTATCCCTTTAACGATTACTAAAGAAAATAAAGAGCAGGTGCATGGAATAAATGAAAAGATCGGCATAGAAGAGTATCTGCAGGCAATCAGATTTTACTCTCTTTTGATAAAGAACATGGAAAAGTAACACAGCGTTTTGAACAAAAAATACCTTGGTTAGGGCAAGAATAAAAAAGGAGTACTAAAATGCGGGAATCAGATTATACCGATAAAAGCTATTGTTTTTTTTCCATCACCATTTTCACCAAATTTATTTCAAATCCCTTTCCGATCAGGTAATCCATTGTTTTCTTTTTCTTACCAGGTATTGATCTGATTTTAGTGAGTCATATTTTTCTTTTGCCAATTTGCTAAGTACTTTACAATAAACTTCTTCCTCTATTTGCTTCAACGCTTTTTTTATACAATACTCACTTACCTGTTTCTGTTTTAATGCATACTTTATTTTGGTCCGCCCCCAGTTATTGATGCGAAATTTACCGCCGGCATAGGCGATGGCAAATCGTTCTTCATTCAGATAGTTTTCCTCAATCAGTGCAGCAATAATTTCATCATGCTCTTTTTTCCAGACACCAAGTTTGTATAATTTTTCTTTTACATCATTATGACACCGCTCCTGGTAAGCACAATAATGTTTTAATTTCTGTAAGGCCTGTTCTTTGGTAAGATATTTTTTGTACATCACTCAATTATTCCTCCAGCCTGTCGGTACAACTAAACGTTGTTTTAAGATAATCATCATAATAATCCGCTTTCTGAAAAAGATTACGAAATGTTTCCGCTCCGTTTTCTTTTGTCATATCCAGGTCGTAGATAATACGGCTAAGGATGATATTCTGCTTTACACAGCTTAACACCAATCCATTCGTCCTGAAATTTTCTTCCAGCAAATATTTATACAGGGGTTTGATCTTCGTGGTATCTGACGGCATCTGGCAGAGATAAGCATCTCCGGCAATAAAAAAATTTTCAGCATTGTAAGTGATCTTGATCTTTGCCGACCCTTCTTTTACACTCCAGGTATTCACCCCTTCTCTGGCCAGTCTTACATCTTTGCCCAATTCCTTTAAAATCGATTCTATCGTTTTAGCAGCCCCGACTGCTTCCATTTCTTTTTCTGCTGGTTCAGGAAGTTTAACTTCAGTGCCGCAGCTGGGGCAATATTTTTTTGAATCAATATTATGCACTGTTACCAGATAACCACAGCTAAAACACCGGGTAGATGCGTTTCCCCTGTTGGGCAAATAAAGTTGCAGCGCTTCTCTTAAATAATTTACCGGCAATGCAAATCCGAGATTATCGCCACCACGAATGATGAAAGAATTGACGCCAATTACTTCACCATTCATATTTACCAACGGTCCGCCACTGTTGCCCGGATTGATTGCCGCATCGATCTGAATAAACTTTAACCCATCTCTGATACGGTCAATTTTAGAGATCACTCCTTGTGTAGCGGTATAATTCAGGCCATAGGGGTGGCCAATAGCTACTACTGCATCGCCATCTTTCATTTGCTCATAATGGCCCAATTGCACATCGGGTAATTCAATTCCGGCAGGGGCCTGTAAAAAGGCAAGATCATGTTTCCGGTCGGTGTACCAAACTCTTGACAAGGCTTTTTCAAATGATTTACCAGCAATGGTTACTTCGGTATTCTCTGCCACCACATGGTCATTGGTAATGATAAGGTCAAATTCCTTTAAATAAAATCCTGTACCCGTACCACTTTGTGTGGCGATTTGTATGATTGCTTTCTGGTATTTTTCTATAATTAGTTGTGGGTCCATGTTTCTATTTAGGTTCCATATTTAAAAACTCCATCTCCGTAGTAAATGTTTGATTAAAGTTTACCAGATTATCAAAACCAAGCCGGTTGGTTTTAAAATCCATTAAGGGATATTTTTCTTTCCATTTATATTGAATATCCTTTATCTCGTTTATGATTTTGTTCGAATCAAATTTATTTTTTTGTACATCATAATACACCGTATTAAATCCGAGTGCCGTAAAATAATCGGGATAGTTCACCATCATATATAAATGATTAAGTTCTGTGATCACTTTTGGCAGACTGTAGGAATACTGGCAATACATAATACCATACTCAATTATCTGCGATGCAATAAAAGGCTGGTTATTGTCTTTGTACCAGACCATATTCTGATTGGCACCATGAATACAATCAGCAATCGTTTTATAGGGCTGAGGCGAAACAATGGAATAAGTGTATTTAGAACGAAACAGATTTTTGTTGATCTCCTCGTTCGTCAGGAGTTGGAGCTTTTTAAACTCTTCGATCATGTCCCGGCTTTTTTCAACAACCTGTCTTTCATCTTTTTTAAAATAAATACCTCCGATCTTTTCGAGGTCACTCAATAATTTTCCTTCGGGAGCAATTAAATAATCGATACGGTAGATCAGCGATAATAACATGTAAGATATGCCACCGGCAAACTTATCTGCATCCAGCGTATTAATATGCTCCAGCGTTTCTTTTATCCATTTTTGAAAATACTGGCACTTTACTTCTTTTTCCGGATCAGGAATTGCTGTTATATGGTCATTGTCAGTTGTTTCAAGTGTTGCAAAATCCTGCACGAGCAGGTCATCTTGTTTATCTGCTTTTGTGGCCAGTTCTTTTAGTCCGTAATATAGTTTGCTGGGGCTGGCCATTTCAGGATCGCTGTCAAATTTCATACAAAGCCTGTCGTTTTCCAATCGCAAACCGATTATAGAATAAATTGAAATTCATTTCCAGTAGCCGTCGCATTACCGGAACAGATGGTTCGGCCATTCTGGCAAGTGTTACTTCTGCCTGTAGATTTTCATTATTAAAGCTGCCTCTTACGATTGTTGATCCCTGGTAAAGCAGAAACCTTCCTTCTGTTCCGTTTCTTTCATATATCACATTGTCAGCCGATTCATCCCGCAGGTAATCAAAAAAAGCATCAATGCTTTCCGTGTATTTCTTTTCCTTGTATAAATTATCAGCATCTGTCCAGCGGGTTGTTTTCGCCAGGGGCTTATTATTATCTGAATAGCGACCAAAAGGTATCGTCGGATCCATACCCCGTTCTTTTTTCTTTTTTCCCCATCCAAAAAGTTTATCCAGCATAATTCAGTTATTGATAAAAAGCAAGATACTAAAGAACAAAGAAGCGGCAAGCCTTTGATTATACCACAAACCGGTATTTTTTATTGCTGAAAGCCTGTTTTGGACAACCTGAATTTAATGTGCACTAAAAGCTATCCACCGCCGGTGCCAAATTGTTGCGAGTAAACCAAAAATCAGTAGTTTCGCCACATACCAATGACCTTGTATTAGAGTTGGTTTTTTTAACCGAATTACAACGAACCCAAAAGCACAATAAAAAATATACAGATGAAGTTTATTGCATCCTCCTCTTCTTTATTAAAACAACTGCAGCATATCGCCGGTGTTATCAATGCCAATACAGTGTTACCGATTTTAGAAGATTTTTTGTTTGAAGTAGAAAAAAACAAACTGACGGTTGTGGCTACCGACCTTGAAACGGTGATGAGAGTTCAATTGGATATTGAAGCAAAAGACAGCGGAAAAGTTTGTATTCCTGCCAAGATACTGATGGACTCGTTGAAAAATATTCCGGATCAGCCGTTGACTTTTACTATTGATAAAAATTTTGGTATCGAAATTACCAGCGATAATGGTAAGTATAAAGTGATGGGAGAAAATCCTGATAATTTTCCAAAGGAACCAACAGCAGACGATACCACTTCTTTTACAATGCCTGCATCGGCATTGGTAACGGCTATCAATAAAACATTATTTGCCACCAGTAGTGATGATCTGCGTCCTGCTATGACAGGTGTTTTCTTTGAGCTGGATAAAAAAGGACTGCAAGCTGTGGCAACCGATGCACATCGGTTGGTTCGCTATAAAAGAACAGATGTAAAATGTCCGAAAGCAGATTCATTTATTGCTCCACGTAAACCATTGAGTTTATTAAAAGCTGCTATTCCTTTTACTGATGAAGAAATTACGGTGAGTTATAACAGCAATCATTTGTTTGTAAAACATGGCACTACGCAAATGAGTTGCCGGTTGATCGATGCAAGGTTCCCCGATTATAAAGTGGTAATTCCTACCGATAATCCTTATAAATTAACCGTTAATAAAAACGATTTTCAAAGTGCCCTACGCCGGGTTAGTGTTTTCAGTAATAAAAGTACTAACCAGGTGGCTTTAAATATCAGTGGAAGTGAATTACAATTGGCTGCACAGGATGTTGATTTTAGTTTTGAAGGAAATGAAAGAATGAAATGCCAGTATAATGGTGAAGACCTGATGATCGCTTTCAATGCAAGATTTTTAATTGAAATGCTAAGTGCTGCTGAAAGCGATGAGATCAACATGGAGCTTTCTACGCCTACTAAAGCAGGTATTATCAAACCAACTGATCTGGATGAAAACGAAGAGTTGCTGATGTTGGTAATGCCGTTGATGTTGAATCAATAGTTGATACTGGTAAAATTATATTATAAGCTCTCTTGCTACAAGAGAGTTTTTTTGTTTTTATCCAAAGGCGTTTTACATTAATTTTAGTAAATGGATTTTGTGGTCATTAATGCCTATAATAACTATATCGATGCACATATTGCAAGAGGTGTGCTGGAAGAAGAAGGGATCAACTGTTGGTTAAAAGATGAAAACACCGTTACGATTGATCCTATTCTTACAAATGCTGTGGGCGGCATCAAGATCATGGTTTATAAAGACCAGGCGGAAAGAGCCTGGGAAATTCTTTCCAATCTGAAAAAAGAACAACAGCAATCCGTGGTATGTCCAAAATGCGGCTCCCACAATATTGAACTGGTAAGCACACCCCGCAAAGCCATCAACTGGATCAGTGCTATAACCACTTTTTTTCTTGGTGATTTTGCTATGACAATTGATAAAGTAAATCATTGCTTTGATTGCAAGCATGAATTTCCACAAAATGAACAAGATGCTGCTGCTTAATCCATTATTCTACTCATTCCTTCGTAACTTTTGCCATAAATTATTTAAAGAATGTGGTTAGACATTGTAAAACATTTTCAAACCTTGGAACAACGGCCAGTTGAGAGAATGATCATTCTTGTTGGCGGGTTGCTATTTTTCTGGATCATTGAAGGTGCCATTCCTTTATTAAAACTTCCCTATAAAAAAACAAAGACCAGGCATGCCGCTGTAAATTTTGGGTTTACGGTTATTCATCTTATTATTCATACTTTACTTGCGATTCTCATTGTACTGATTGCCGATTGGTGTCAGTTTCATTCCTTTGGATTAGTGCATTGGTTGAATGCCGGTGTTGGCTTAACCATCCTTATTGCAATCCTTTCTATTGACTTCAGCAGCTGGCTGGTACATTGGGTAATGCATAAGGTGCAGACCTTTGTGGCGTTTTCATCTGATTCATCATACTGATAATAGTGTGGATGTAACAACGGGTCTTCGCCATCATCCCGGCGATAGTATTTTACGGGGCATCTTTTTTATGTTGCTGATCTTTATTTCCGGTACACCGATGTATGGAGTTATGATCTATCAGACCTTGCTGGTAATGGCTACCGCTTTTACGCATGCCAATATCAGTTTGCCCAAAGGTTTGGATAAAGCAGTAAGCTATATTCTCGTTTCTCCGAATATGCACAAAGTGCATCATCATTGGAAACAACCATTTACTGATAGCAACTATGGAGCCGTTCTTTCCATCTGGGACCGGCTATTTGGCACTTTTATGAAACTGGATATAAAAGATATCCGTTATGGAATCGATAAACATTATCCCAATGAAAAGGATGAAGATTTTATTTCATTGATGAAAAAGCCTTTTCAGAAGTTGGATTTATAGTTTTTTATTATGAAGAGAATTGCAATGATACCCGCAAGATATGCGGCCACAAGATTTCCGGGTAAGCTAATGCAGACGCTTGGAGGCAAACCGGTTATCCGTCATACGTATGATGCTACGGTAGCGACCGGCTTGTTTGATCAGGTTGTTGTTGTTACTGACAGTGATATCATTTTTACCGAAATAGAAAATTCCGGTGGGTATGCTGTTATGAGTAAGCATCCACATGAAAGTGGCAGCGACCGTATTGCAGAGGCGGCGGCAGCAATGGATGTTGATATAATTGTTAATGTGCAGGGTGATGAGCCTTTTGTAAAAAAAGAGCCGCTTGAAAAACTATTAGAGCAGTTTGAAGACGAAAGTGTACAGGTGGCTTCACTGATGCAACAACTCACTTCACAAAAAGAAATTGACGATCCGAACTATGTAAAAGTGGCCGTAGATAAGAATATGAATGCACTGTTCTTTCAGCAGAAGTCCGATTCCTTTTCATAGAGACAAAACCATTTCTCCTGTTTATTATGAACATATTGGTGTGTATGCTTTTAGAAAAGAAGCGTTGATAAATTTTACACAATGGCCAATGTCTCCTTTAGAGCAAGTAGAAAAAATTGAGTGTCTCCGTTATCTCGAAAACGGCATTCCGCTTAGAATGGTTGTTGTTGATTATATGGGTGTGGAGATTGATACGCCGGAGGATTTAGATAGGGCAGCGAAGTTATTATAAAATTCAGGCCACTAAATCACACGAATTGGCACGAAAAATACAGGCTTAATTCCATAAAAGACCTTCGTGTTGTTTCGTGTATTTTTGTGGCTAAATTAATTATATGAGTTTTCGCAATTTCAAAATGGTCGGCTATGTAGTATATGGTCGTGGTAGTTTTAATCAGTTAGACGAGATCATTGCACCGCATAGGAAGGGAAAAATTGCCAATGATTTTTTTGGTGGATCATTTTTTTGAAGACAAACCATTGGTAAACAGAATACCGGTAAGAGGAAATGATAAAATAATTTTCGTTGATGTTACTTACGAACCGAAAACAACTTATGTTGATTCTTTGGCACAGCAACTGAAAGATGAGTTTGGAACCATTAGTGGTGTTATTGGAATTGGTGGTGGTTCTACGATGGATCTTGCAAAAGCGGTTTCATTAATGATGAACAATCCCGGCTCTTCTGCCGATTACCAGGGTTGGGACCTTGGTAAAAAACCCGGGTGTATATAAAGTGGGTATTCCAACACTTAGCGGTACCGGAGCAGAAGTTTCCAGAACTACTGTTTTAACCGGGCCTACAAAAAAACTGGGTATGAATTCTGATTTTACGCCGTTTGATCAGATCGTTTTAGACCCTGAACTAACGGCTGATGCTCCCGCCAATCAACGTTTCTACACCGGTATGGATTGCTATATCCATTGTATTGAAAGTTTAGAAGGAACTTACCTGAATGAGTTCAGTAAAAGCTATGGAGAAAAAGCATTGCAGCTTTGCCGGGATGTATTTGTAAACAGGGATGGTTGGGATGTTGAATGTGATGATAAATTAATGATGGCATCTTATGCAGGCGGAATGAGTATTGCTTATTCACAAGTAGGCGTTGCCCATGCAGTTAGTTATGGTTTGAGTTATTTGTTGGGCACCAAACACGGCATTGGCAATTGTATTGTGATGAATCACCTGGAAGAGTATTATCCTGCCGGTGTAAAAGAATTCAAGTACATGGTAGAGAAAAACAATATTGAAATTCCAGCCGGTATATGTAAAGGATTAAGCGATGATGATTTTAATAAAATGATCGATGTTTCCATGGGCATGAAACCGCTTTGGGAAAATGCACTGGGAAAAGACTGGGAAAAAATAATGACAAGAGAAAAGCTAAGGGCTTTGTTTGAAAAATTGTAACTTCTGTTACTATGAGATTATCGGTTTTCGCATATTTTTTCTTAGTCTATTCGCTTCCTGTAATGAAAATGAATGAATTACAAACCGAAGAACTTATAATTAAAGGAAATGTATCCGGTGTACCCGATGGAAAAATTTACCTTGTTGAATCCCGAAAGTGGAAAACACCACTCGATTCCACCAATATCAAAGACGGGCATTTCAATTCAGCACAACATCAGCTCTCCCTTTTCTCGCTGCTATTCACTATTGGGATAGCTCCGGTGTAAAGCGATTGCAATTACAGAAATCATACACTAGGAAAAGATAGTTTGATGTATTCAACCGATGCTTTTTATGCTGAACCGGGAACAATAATAATTGAGGGAGATAATAAAAAAGCTCCTTTCCTTAGGATTTTTGCCGGAAAAGAAAATGAACTATTGTTCAAAAACCAGTTTGTTGATTTTGGATGGATCGCCAATCTTGATTCAGCAAAAAGAACTTCAAAAATTGAAAGACTTCAAAAAAACGATTCGGCAAAATCCAAATTCTTTTTTTCTTCTGGAAAGTATTTATCGGTCCAAAGAACAATATTCAAAAACTGAATTAGACTGAAATTTTTTCATTATTCAGCAACGAGGTTCGCCAATCAAAAGAAGGGGTTGCTTATCAAAAAATATCTCTCCATAAGACCAGATGACAATGCTCCTTTTCCTAATCTTGCTTTGTTAACTCCGGATGATAGCATCTAGTTACTATTTTTGCATCCGGCATGCTAAAATTCATATGTTGGTTTTCTGGGCAAGCTGGTGTGCCCCTTGCAGAAAAGAAATTCCGCTGTTAAAAGAGATCGAAAAAAAATACAGCGGTACGGGTTTAAAAATGATAAGTATTTCCATCGATGAAAAAAAAGAGCAGTGGTTAAAAGCCGTAGCGTATGAAAAAATGAATTGGCCACAAGTACATGTTCCGTTGGAACAGATTAATGATGTGCAGAATCAATTTCGGTTTACTACTATTCCGCTGATCATTTTTACTGATAGTAAGGGAAAAGAAATTAAACGATTTGCCGACTACGATCCCGGATAATGTAGGAGCTTACGAATCGCTGATTGATCTTATTTGCGGTAAGCCGGGTTGACAATCTTTTTGTATTAAATTTTCAGAAGATTGTCGACCCTTAAATGTGTAATAAACTCCATTTGTTTTCCTAACTTTCATTTTATGAAACTGGACGATCTTCGACCCGACAAATACCTGAAATACCTTTACCTGCCCAATCTTTTTGCTACCAAAGCGAACCAAAGAGATTTTGTCAGTTAACCCAACTATTGATCCCCACCGGGAAGAAGCAATTGAGGTTAAAAGTATCCATTTATGATTATAACGAACAGCATTTCGAAGAAAAAAAATTAGCCACACTTGATGATTGCCTGAAATTTAAAAACAGTGGCCACACTACCTGGATAAATATTGACGGACTTGCGTAAGGATGATGTAGAAACGATTTGTCAGCTATTATGATATTCACCCATTGGTGATTGAAGATATTCTCAGCATTAACCAACGGCCTAAATTAGACGAGGCGGATAACAATATTTTTTGTCTGCTGAATATGCTTTACTATAATGAAGAAACTTTTGCCGTAGAACAAGAGCAGATAAGTATTGTGCTGGCCAAAGATGTGGTTATTAGTTTTCAGGAAGATGCCACGTCGTGATGTTTTTACTTCCTTAAGAGAAAGGCTTAAAACCGGTGGTAGTAAATTAAGACAACGTGGTGCCGATTATTTATGGTATATGTTGCTTGATACGATTGTTGACCATTATTTTTTGGTGATGGAAAAACTGGGTGACAGAATAGAGATGTGGAGGAAGAGGTAGCAACCGGCGGCAGCACAAGAGCCTTATCGCATATTACACATTTGCGAAAAGAGCTGATCATCTTAAAAAGAAACTTTTCTCCGGTTCGTGAAGTAGTAAATGGTTTTTTACGAAGCGATAGTGACTTGCTGGAAGACCGGCATACAAAATATTATAAAGATGTTTATGATCATATTGTACAGGCAAGTGATCTGGTAGAAAACTATCGGGATATTATGGTGAGTTTGCAGGATCTGCATATCAACAATGTAAACTTAAAAATGAACGAAGTGATGAAGGTAATGGCAGTCGTTACCTGTTTGCTGGCACCGGCTACGGTTATCGGCGGCATTTTCGGAATGAATTTTACCAGTATCCCTTTTCTGAATAATCAATATGGTTTCTGGGCTGCGGTAACTTTTATGTTGCTGATTCCGGTTATTATGGTGTGGCTATTCAGAAAAAGAGGTTGGTTCTGATCTTTATTTTTTCTTATACACCGGCACGGTGCTACAAGGCTCTCCATACATGATGCTTTTTACAACAGGGTCGTAATCTTTTAGTGATTTCCATATACGCAAAATCGGCGATCGGCGTTTCGCCACACCCTTTTATGACTATTCTTTTATCCTGAAACCCGTTTATATCAATTGCATTAATGTTTTTTATAAACAATGATTTATTGAGCTCTTGAAGATCCCCCATAATGATCTCTTTCGCCACAGGCTCTAAATAAGTTGCCACAAGCATATAAGCCCATACCGGAATAATGGCATCGGCACTACAGGTAATAGCAATGTTTTTATTTTTATACTTTTCCCAGTCTGTGTTTTTCAACTGCTCTCTGAATTCTTTTTCTTTCAGGATCATTTCCATAAAAAGATATTCCTTCAGGTCGAAAACAACCTGCTCTTCTTTGGGAAGATATTTTTCCAGATCAATGTGTGATCAGACCACTTTCTGCTACTTTATTTATTAATGGTTCACTCATGATTTCTGCAACACAATGCTTTTATACAATACAAAAATAGTGAATAACGATGGGTGTCTTGTTTCGACTTCCGCAAAAGAAAAATCCCACTCAGCATAAGCTAAATGGGATTGCAGTTGGTTTTGGTTGTATAAAACTTAATAGCGATCAGATCGCTTATCAGTGATCTTAGCTGCTTTACGTAAAGCATTTACCGGATAGGCCGGTGCCTGCGGGTTGCCGGTCATTTGCTTACCCTGGTCGCTTAATATTTTTCTTTTGTCAGCAACATTCCCTTCTGTAACAGGTGTTGCCGATACTTCATCTACACGAATTACATATACACCGCTGTTTCCTTCCAACACCTCTGGTACTACCTTTCCCTTGTTTGCCGGATTAAAAGCGGCACCGGTAATTCTTGGTTCAAAAGAAAGTGCAGTAGCGCCGGATCTCGAAGACATGCGAACACTGTCAGCAACTTCTATCGGTGCATTATTCCACGCAGCAGATGCGGCTTCAAGTGTTGTTACTTTACCTACTTTTTGCTTCAGCAATGTTGCTTTTTTCCTGTTACGAAGTAATGGCTCTACCTGTAGTCTTGCTTTTGCTACACTTTGTGTTCCTTCTTTCAACACTTCAACAACAACAGCTACTACATAGTTATCATCAATACGTTCCGGCTTTAATACTTCTCCGCCTTTCGCATCATAAATATTTCTTACAAAAGATCTTGAAAACCCAAGACCCGGCACATTACCACCCAGTCTTTTAATATCTGTACCGACTCCTTTTACATATCCTTTTGGCTTCCAGTTTTTTTCGAATGTTTCATCAAATGATTTTATATCACGACTATCGCCTGCAAAAGTGTTGGCTTCATTCTGGGCTTTATTATCTGTTTCCTGGCTGGCAATAATTTCTTTTGGTAAGTAAGCAATTTTATAACCTACTCCACCACCTTTTTGTGAAAGCACCTCAATGTAGTGATATCCAAATTCCGTTTTTACAATGCCTTTACTTCCAACCGGATTCAGAAATATAAAATCGTTAAACGCTGCTACCATCTGACCGGAAGGAACATTTTCATAAACACCACCTTTGTCTTTACTTCCGGGGTCGTCGGATAAACTTACAACAAGTGAATCAAAATTTGATCCGTTACGGATAGCTGTTTGTATGCTATCTGCTCTTTTTCTGGCAGTAGCAGAATCTCTTACAGGATAAGATTGTCCGCTTTGTGGATCTCTTTGTATGGTAGCCACTAAAATATGACGAAGCTTTACTGTGTCGGGCATCTGACGGGCACCTTCTACTTTTGCCAGCACATAATTATTTCCATCTAAATAGGGACCATATATTTTTCCAACAGGTGTGTTGAATATTGAGTCTTTGGCAGCAATCTGAATTGTCTTACCATTAATGTATCCGTTATAATAATTACTAGCACCTTCTCCGGCAAGAAACTGTTCCATATTCGTGGTGCTCTCAAATTCACCAATTAATTGCATCAAGGCTTTTTTTGGTTTCAGCACTATCTGCTGCACTGGGTGCAGCGCTAAAAGTAACATACTGAATGCCGCGGCTTTCTTCCTGCTTAAAATCATCTTTATGCTTGCTGATGTATGCTGCAATTTCCTTGTCTTCAATTTTTATAGTACTGTCAGCAATACTGGTATACACTTCTTTTACCATCGACACTTTTGCGATCTGGCTGTTATCAGCATTTTGCTTTTCAATAAACCAACGGGGATAGTTAATGCTGTTAGCCAACAACATCACATATTTTTCCTGCTTACGTTGTTCTTCCAGATCGTTGATATAATTATTGATATTATCTTTTTGTTCCTGTGTTCCCTTCTTTAGCATTTCATCAATATTCTGCTTTGCTAAAATAGCATTGAACTGACCGGTTGTCTGATCAGAAAATTGTTGCTTCAGGTCTGCAGGTGCATTAGGACCGTAAAGAATATCACCCAGCTCTTTTTTGCTGATTCGCATTCCCAGCTTGTCTATTTCCTGAGCTAATAATACACGGCTGATCTCCTGGTTCCAGGTTTGTTCAACTGCTTGTTGCGTTAAAGATGGTGATGATGGGTAGCCTTGTTGCTTCATATTACTTTCCATCAGCTCTACCCGCTTATTAAATGCTTCGTAGTCGACACTTTTTCCATTTATCTTTCCAATGGTCTTGGAGGCTCCTACAAAACCACCGCCACCACCTCTGCTGGAAAAGTAATCGGTTAAAATAAATCCAAGAAGGGCAATTGCAATCAATACAACGGTAACTTTCGCACCCTTCTCTCTGATTGTTTGCATTATTGACATTGACATATGTACAGTTATTAGCTTTTTTAAAAAGTATGGCCCGCCCGAATGTACTATTCGGTACGGGCGGGCAAAAATAGGGCTTTTGGGGAAAAATAGTGAGTAATTAAGGAATAAGTTGATTGTGCATCAGGCTATTAGCGATATTAGCCCGATTCGCTCTTTTTTTTGTTGGTTTTTTGCCTTTTCCCTTATTTTTTGTGTACTGGTTTCTATTATTGAATATCCGGTCACTGCATAGTAATCCACTTATTATGTTGCTCTAAAATAGGGTCGACTTTCCAGACTCTTTCGAAATTGAGATTCGCTGGGTTTCAAAGCATTTATTAATCTCTCCGAATAAATTTCCCCTACCTTTCTAAGATTATAAACCACTTCACGGTTTTTCAACTTATCAGGCATTATGGTTACAAAAATTATTATTCTCGTCATCTATTTTGCTATTCTTATACTCATCGGCATCCTGGCCTCCAGAAGAGTGAAGGGGTTAAGTGATTATTATGTTGGCGGAAAAAATGTTGGTTTTTGGGCGGTGGCTTTTTCGGCGAGGGCCACCGGTGAGTCGGGATGGCTATTGCTGGGGTTAACGGGCATGGGTGCTATCGCTGGTTTATCTGCTTACTGGGTAGTCGTGGGTGAACTGCTCGGCGTTGGAATTTCCTGGTTCTTTATGGCCAAGCCATTTAAACGGATGACCGATAAATTCAAAGCGATCACTATTCCCGATTTTCTGGAAGGACGATTTAAACCGAAAACAAATTTACTCCGAAGTATTGCGGCTACAGCACTTTCTGTATTTGTGATCATTTATGTAAGTGCTCAGATAGATGCTACGGGTAAGGCTTTTGAATCGTTGCTGGATATGAATTATTTTACCGGGGCACTCCTCGGTTTTGTTATTGTTGTTTCCTACATTTTTATTGGTGGATTTTTGGCTGCAGTATGGTCCGATGTTTTTCAGGGCATTATGATGTTCCTTGGTTTAATGCTGCTTCCGTTGATCGCCTGGTTCTCCATTGAAAGTGGTGGTGCTTTTATTAGCGGACTCAGAACCATTGACCCCAACCTGTTAAACATTTGGGGTACCAGCGATAATATATGGTTGAATGTATTTACCATTTTAGGATTTACCATGATCGGGTTAGGCTTTTTAGGATCGCCTCAGATATATGTTCGTTTCATAGCTGTAAAAAATGAGAATGAACTTACAAAAGGTAAATGGGTTGCCCTTGTTTTTACATTGTTAACGGATGCCGCTGCCGTTACCATCGGTTTATTGGGTCGTTATTTATTTACAAAATCAGGGCAAGACCCTGAAGCCATTATGGGTGTGGGTGCTGAAAATACATTGATCATGCTGGTAGAAAATCTGCTTCCGCTGGTGCTGGTTGGCGTATATATCGCCATTGTGTTATCAGCTATTATGTCCACAATTGATTCCTTACTGATCGTAGCTTCCAGTGCTATTACCCGGGATTTTTACCAGAAAATATTTAACCCGCATATTGAAGATGATAAACTGGCCCGGTTATCCCGTATCGTTACAGTAGGCATGGCACTGGTAGCATTAGGCCTCGCCTTTACGGTAGCCGTACTTTCTCCTGACAGAACCATCTTCTGGTTTGTAATATTCGGCTGGTCGGGTATAGCGGCTACATTTTGTCCGGTTATTATTTTATCACTTTTCTGGAAAGGTTATTCAGAAAAGGATGCTATTGCTTCAATGATCACCGGTTTTGCCTGTGTTCCCTTTTTTAAATTTGTTGTACAAAAAATGGATGGCATCGGTATTTATTTTGAAAAGCTGGATGTGCTGGCTCCTTCTTTCCTGCTGGCAATGATTGCCGGCTGGATCTTTTCAAAACTATTCCCGGGTAAACCACAAACCAAAAAAATAATTATGGAATAGGCTTTTATCCTTTTTTTATTTCTTTTTAGGATGTACCAGATTCATCTCTTTTATCAAATGTCCTGCCCCGGCATATTTATCTACTATAAATAATACGTACCTGATATCTACCATAATGTTGCGGCAAATGGACGGATCATAGTTAATATCACTCATGGTACCTTCCCAGGCCCTGTCAAAGTTGAGGCCCACCAGGTTTCCATAAGCATCCAACGCCGGGCTTCCGGAGTTGCCGCCGGTTGTGTGGTTCATCGCAATAAAACAAACCGGCATTTTTCCGTTTTGTCCGTATTGCCCATAATCTTTATTTTGATACAGCGTTCTGATCTTTTCCGGAACATCAAATTCATAATCACCCGGCTTGTATTTTTCCATCACTCCATCTAAGTAGGAGTAGTTTTCATACCTGACCGCATCTCTTGGTGTATAACCGTTCACTTTTCCATAAGTAACCCGCATCGTACTGTTCGCATCAGGATAAAAAGTTTTTTCTTTAAACACTTCCATCTGTGCCTGCATATAGGTTCTTTGCAATTGATTGATCCGGGATTGTATCTGGTTTAACTTATTCGCTATCGTTTCAGAATAATTTTCTACAAGGGCATTATATAGTTTTATTGCCGGATCTTTTGTTTCACTTTCCGTTTGTGTTTGAATATTTTTTTCAACCGAACCCGAAACCTGTTCATAATTATCCAGTTTTGAACGCTGATAGAAGTTTTTAACAATCTCTGAAAAAGTTCTATCCTCTTTTTCTTTCATTAGTATCACAAACTCATCCGGTAGTTTTGTTTCGTCCTGCTGGTCATCAAAAAACATTTCCATCAATACTGAAAATAGTTTTTCATCTACTTCAGCATTGTACTCTTTATAGATATCCTCTAATCGTTCTTTAGCCCTGCTTACAACAGCATCATAATTCGGTTTTCCTTTGGCATTAATAATATTATTATACTGTGCAGCAATAGTGAATAATTCAATTTTACTGATCACTTCATTAAAATAATCCCTTGACTTTCCCAATGGCTCCAACTCTTTGTACATCCCTTCAATTTCGCTTAACAGATCTGCCATACTGCTCTTTCCAAAGCGGATTAGCGTTCACTCTTTTTTGAAACGCTGCTTCATATGCTTTCTTTTTAGCAACAGCATTCGTTTTTGTTAATCCCAACACTTCGCCTTGCCATTTTTTCCAGGAATTACTAATGCCTGCATATTTTGAAGCGTATTGAATTTTAATCGTTTCATCCTTCCGCATAAATGCATCTATTACCGTTAACGCTTTATCCCGTATTGCAATTTTTACCGGGTCGTTCACCCGTACAGTCTGATCAACTGCAGCTGAGTGCAGGTATTGCATTGTTCTTCCAGGAAATCCAAAAACCATAGTAAAGTCATTCTCAGCTACACCATCTAATGAAATGTTCAGCGATTTTTTTGGCGTATACGGCACATTGTTGGGTGAATATTCTGCAGGCTTATTGTCTTTACCGGCATAAATACGAAACATAGAAAAATCACCGGTATGTCTTGGCCACATCCAGTTGTCTGTGTCTTTTCCAAAATTTCCGATAGAAGAAGGTGGGGCTCCCACTAACCGTACATCTCTGTATGTTTCTGTTACAAATAAAAAGTATTGATTTCCTTCAAAAAAAGCTCTTACAAAGTTATCCTGATAGCTTTCTTGTTTTATTTCTTTTCTTAACGCTGCAATATTCTTATCAACTGCTGACTGCCTTTCACTTTCACTCATTGAACCGGTAACACCGGCCAACGCTTTCTTACTTACATCTTCTATTCTTACAATAAATGTTACAAATAATCCTTTATTAGGAATTTCTTCTGCATTATTCCGGGCCCAAAAACCGTCTCTTATATAATTATTATCCAGCGTTGAGTGGTCTTGTATAGCACCAAATCCGCAATGATGGTTAGTTAATACTAAACCTTTTGAAGAAATAATTTCTCCTGTACAAAAACCGCCAAAACTTACAATGGCGTCTTTCAGGCTCCCTTTATTAATACTGTAGATATCCGCAGCACTAATCTTCATCCCCATACTTTTCATCTGTTTTTCGTTCAATTGGGCTAATAATTGAGGAAGCCACATACCCTCATCAGCCTTAGCGATCGTTATTATTAATAAACAAAAACCAACAAGAAGGTGTTTTAAGTATTTTATCATACAGTAATTTTTAAAAGTGATCTGATAATAGGTGTTATTTAAATGAAGTAGGTAAAATTAAGCCTTTCCTTTAGATTCATTTTTGAGTAAATCCGGAACTTTTTCAAACGCCTTTTAATAATTTTCTCCCCAATACAATGTTGGCAACAGAAAAAAACTGTGGATAATACAGTTGTGGAACGTGGATATGAAACTGAATGTTTAGCAACTAAAAGAGCTTATTATTAATTTACCTCCTTTTCTGTAAAACTATTCACTAACTATCCTTCTTTCATTAACATGGATTCTAAAAAAAAGAGAGGGAAAGTTTCCCAGATAAGTAATCCACAATATTGTGGATATAGTATAACTAATCAATACTATCAACAACTCTTTATGTGGATTTCTATGGTTCAGATGTTAATTAAATCAATTAAGTAAATTTGTAAAAGAGTTTATCCACTAATCCACAGCTGTAATAATAATATACTCTTTTTTATAAAAATGTATTATTACTATTATTGTATTTAGGGGCGATGAAAAAAAATAGTTTTTAAAATTTGAAATGGTTGGTGGAATATTGCTGTCCCGAGAGTTATCGGAACGAAAAAATATTTGTGATGAACAAGATATCGTAAACTCAGTACTTGATACTGCCAGAGCCAATGTTGGAAAAAGAGGGTTTCTCGATATTGACCTGGATCCAACACTGGATCTGTTTGCCGCAATTGAACGATTGAAAAAAGAAAAAAATGCTGTGGTTCTGGCGCATTACTACCAGGAGCCGGATATTCAGGATGTGGCGGATTACATCGGTGATAGTCTTGGTCTGGCACAGCAGGCAGAACAAACTACGGCAGATATGATTGTTTTTGCCGGTGTACATTTTATGGCAGAAACAGCAAAGATTCTCAACCCATCAAAAAAAGTTGTAATACCTGATCTGAATGCGGGGTGCTCTCTCAGCGATAGTTGTCCACCACCACTTTTTAAAAAATTTAAGGAATTACATCCCGATCATAAAGTGGTAAGTTATATCAACTGTAGTGCCGGTATAAAAGCTTTGAGTGATGTAATTTGTACCAGTAGTAATGCAAAAATTATTGTGGAGAGTTTTCCTGAAGATCAGCCCATTATTTTTGCTCCGGATAAGAATCTGGGTGCTTATATCAACAAAGTAACAGGCAGAAATATGTTACTCTGGAATGGAGCATGTATGGTGCATGAAATTTTTAGTCTTGAAAAAATTACGAAGTTGAAGGTCAGACATCCAAATGCAAAATTAATTGCACATCCGGAATGTGAAGATCCTATCCTTAGAATTGCAGATTTTATCGGATCTACTACCGGTCTATTAAAATATTCTCAATCAGATCCTTCTCAGGAATTTATCGTTGCTACCGAAACCGGAATTTTACATCAAATGATGAAGGCTTCTCCCGAAAAAACCTTTATTCCGGCACCCCCCAACAATAGCTGTGCCTGTAATGATTGCCCTCATATGAAGCTAAATTCTTTGGAAAAACTGTACCTCTGTATGGAATATGAAACACCGGATATTCTAATGGATGAGGAGTTAAGATTAGCTGCTAAAAGACCTATAGACAGGATGTTAGAAATAAGTAAAAAGGCGGGATTATAGCAGGGATAAGGCTAAAAATTTTTGATTTTCACGAATTCGACGTATACTTGCATTGGAAATAGGCAGATAAGTACAGTTCTCCCAGGCGTTTAACTCATCATTTACCCGCCATTTTCATTCAATATAAATTCAAACATTTTCAGATTTCAAGATTGGCACTTCTAGTTGTGAATAACCCAAGATGATTATATGTACGATATTTTACAATTGAACGACATGCTCGTTCCTGAGTTACTCGATATAGCTGAGCAACTTAATATTAATAATGCCAAAAAGTTGGGAAAGCAAGAACTTGTATATAAAATACTCGATAGTCAGGCAATTAAAGATGCTAAAAAAACCGACGGAGAGGTTGATGGAAAAAGAAAAAGAATTATTAAAATAAATACCAATACCGGTAGTGAAGAGGCTGATGTTGAAAGTCAACCTGCAGAAGCTACAGGTAAATCCAATAAAACAATCATTAAAAAAACCAGTATGCCATTAAAAAAAGATGATAAAGCTCCTGTAAAAAGAACCCGGAAAAAAGTAGAGGAAAAAGAAGTGGAAGCGGAAATTGCTTCCGGAAACAATGCTGAGCCGGAAACAGAAGAAACGGATCAAGAATTAAAAACACTTGACACCCAACTGGCACAAGCTATATTGAATGAGAATGACGATAGCGGCAATCAACAATCTGCAGATAACCCATCAGGGGCCGGACAAAACAAATTTTATCCTCCAAGAAGAGAACAACCCCAGTTTAATATTGAATTTGATGGTGTGATATTAGGGGAAGGGGTTTTGGAAATGATGCCCGATGGGTATGGTTTCCTTCGTTCTTCCGATTATAATTATTTATCGTCTCCCGATGATGTGTATGTTTCTCCATCACAAATAAAACTATTTGGTTTAAAGACCGGTGATACGGTACATGGTGCAGTAAGACCTCCTAAAGAAGGAGAAAAATATTTTGCTTTATTAAAAGTTGATACAATAAACGGAAAGAGCCCGGAAGAAGTAAGAGACCGTGTGCCGTTTGACTATCTGACTCCATTGTTTCCTTACGAGAAACTAAACTTATTTACAACTCCTTCTGATTATTCTACAAGAATAATGGACCTGTTTACACCTATTGGAAAAGGTCAAAGAGGACTAATTGTTGCCCAACCAAAAACAGGTAAAACAATGTTGTTGAAAGCTGTTGCAAATGCAATAGCCGCAAATCATCCTGAGTGTTACCTGATGGTTGTATTAGTGGATGAGCGTCCGGAAGAGGTAACAGATATGGAAAGAAGCATAAAGGGAGAAGTGATTGCATCTACATTTGATGAGCCAGCTGAAAAACATGTGAAGGTTTCAACAATAGCATTACAAAAAGCAAAACGCTTAGTGGAGTGTGGTCACGATGTCGTGATTTTGTTAGACTCAATTACCCGTTTAGCAAGGGCACATAATACGGTAGCACCGTCATCCGGAAAAGTTTTATCTGGAGGTGTAGAAGCGAATGCTATGCAAAAACCAAAACAATTCTTTGGAGCTGCCAGAAAAATTGAAGGCGGTGGATCGTTAACAATTATTGCAACAGCGTTGGTTGATACGGGCAGTAAAATGGACGAAGTGATCTTTGAGGAATTTAAAGGAACGGGTAATATGGAATTGCAACTGGAGCGTCGTTTGTCAAATAAACGCATTTATCCGGCCATCGATCTTGTTGCATCTTCAACCCGTCGTGATGATTTATTATTAGATAAAGATGTGTTGCAAAGAATGAACCTGCTCCGTGTTTTCCTTACCGATATGAATGTGGAAGAAGCAATGAGAGAGCTACAAAACAGAATGAAAGGGAACCAAGAGTAATGAGGAGTTTTTAGCAAGTATGAACCGATAATATTTTTAGTGAAAAATAAATATAATTCAACAGGCTGGTGTTTTACTCCGGCCTTTTTTATTTTTGAGAATTAAATGGCTATTGAAAAAATAAATATTGAACAGTTTCTGGAATTAGCAAAGCAGCTTCCTGTTTTGGATGTTCGCAGCCCGGGAGAATATAAGCATGCCCATATTCCCGGTGCATATCAGCTTGCCATTATTCAGTGATGAAGAAAGAAAAGTTGTCGGTACGGCGTATAAACAAGAAAGCAGAGAGCAGGCAATAAAAATCGGTCTGGATTTCTTTGGTCCGAAGATGAGAAAGATGGTGGAAGAGGTTGAGAAGATAATTGGCAATTGGCAATCGGCAATAAGCAATAGACAAGAAGCAACAGGCTAAAGAACAAAAACAATTGCCAATTGCGAATTGCTTATTGATTCATTGCTGGAGAGGTGGTATGCGAAGTGCAGCTATTGCCTGGCTGCTTGACCTTTATGGATTTAAGGTTTACACGCTTATTGGCGGGTATAAAAAATATCGAAATTATGTGCTGGAGACTTTTAATAAACCGTTCAATTAAAAATTCTAGGTGGTTATACCGGTTCATGCAAAAACCGGTTTATTGAAAACGCTGAAAGAAAGAGGTGAAAATATTATTGACCTGGAAGCGATTGGCGAATCATAAAGGTTCTGCTTTTGGAAATATCGGATTGCCCACCTCAGCCGGGGCAGGAAATGTTTGAAAATTTTAATTGCGAAAAGAATTGAGAAGGCTGGCTGAAAAAGCTCCCGATTCTCCTATTTGGGTCGAAGATGAATCACAACGAATAGGCCTTGTAAACATACCTACTGCTTTTTGGACGGCTATGCGGAAGTCACCCGTGTATTTTCTGGATATTCCTTTTGAGGAAAGACTGAAACAAATTGTGTTGGAATACGGTCGTTTGGATCATGAAACAAGTAACGGATGCAATTATTCGGATTTCACAGAAATTGGGCAATTTGAACGCAAAAACGGCCATTTCTTTGCTAAAAGAGGGTAAAATCAATGAAAGTTTCGACTATTTTGCTTAGATATTATGATAAGCATTATTTCAAATCTTTACACAATCGGGAGGGCATAAATTCGTTATTACATAAGATCGAATGTAAATCCGTAACCCCCGAAAATGCCAATCTGCTTGTTCGTCAATTTGACATTCAACCCCAAAAGTCTTAAACTACTTTTATCTGTTATTATTTTCTCCATTGTTCTTTTATGGGCAATCCTTAACAGGTTTATGGATTGGAACCACCAGTAATGACAGCACCACATCAGAAAAGATCAATCATTTGAAATTGCTTTAACCGAATACCGTGGAAAAGTTTATGGCTATTCCCGCAGTGAGTTTATTGTGGATGAAGTTTTATACTATGTTGTTAAAAGGGTAAAAGGAACCATCGAAGGAGACGTTTGTGAAGTGGTGGATGATGAGATTATCTCTTTCAACTTTCCTACCAAACTTGATAAAGGAGTAAAGGTGACAAGCACTTTCCGAAGAAATAAAAATGACAGCACCTGGAACCTCGAAGGCACCTGGAAAACCAATGCAACCAAAAAGTTTTATACTGTAACTGGAAAAGTGGGATTAGAAGAAGAAAAGGATTTGACGGCTTCAAAAATATTTCCCGCATCTCGAAGAGTTAAAAATTGCAGATGAAATTGCTTTTTATAAAGAAAGAGTGGAAGGCATTCCCATTGTAAAAATAGCCAAGCCCGAAAAAATTAAAACAAGCACAACGGTCAACGGAATAGATATCGGAATTACACGAATCACTATCTGCTTAGCGAAACCATCGTTGCTTGTAAAAGAAGCCGGTAATTCTTGAAAACATAGCAGTAAGACGGAAACAAAGGTAACGGATCAGGACGTTGCAGTTAAAAGCGAAGCATTGCCGGCAATCAAAAAAACTTCAGACGACCTGCCAAAGACAGAAGCAAAAAGAATTGTTACTGAAAAATCAACTACTGTCCCACATTTCAGATAGAACAATTGCAGCGCATAAACCGGTCGAAAAATCCAGAAGATAAACAAAGTCACAACTGATAATGTTAAAAAGGAAACCGTCGCTCTCAATCAAAAAGTAAACAACAAGCCTGCATCAGTACAAGATCAGGCAATGAAACAAATAAAACACCTGTTGCTCCAATTGAAAAAAGGAATTGGTGAAACAGGATAAACCGATTCAAACAGACATTTCAACAAAGAGCACCGCAGATACAAAATGCAACACCTGGATAAAAAAGAAATGCAACAGAACAATCTCAGTAAGCCCGAAGTTATAAGAGAATTCCTAAACCCGAAGCCGAACGGTAACAAGATTGCTGCAGTGATCTCCGGAAGAAAATCCGAATTCACGCAAGCAGTGAATTTCAAATCGGACAGTCTGGTGTTATCTCTTTATGATAATGGAGAAATAGATGGCGACACGGTGAGTGTTTATCTGAATGGCGAAGTGATCATGGCAAGACAAGGATTAAAAGCAAGTGCTATTAAAAAAACAATTTATATCACGAACGAAAATGAAGATTTTACACTTGTACTTTTTGCAGAAAATCTTGGAAAGTACCCGCCTAACACAGGACTGCTTGTTGTTCATGACGGCGATGATGTTTATAATCTACGTTTCAGTTCCGACTTTCAAAAGAATGCAGGAATAGTATTTCGGAGAAAGATTGAGTAATATTATTTGATATTGCAGATCATTTACGGTTCTTAAACTTACATTGGCAGGAGCTTTCCATACACCCCTTGTTCTATCAACTGTACAATACTGTCCCGCTATTGCAGCAGACGGAGGGAGAGACTTGCTATTTCCGATAGCCGGTTTAAGGTGTGGGGTATAAACAGCGCCATATTTTAAATTATCGCTGCCGATAAAACTTCTGAATTCAGTTACCATATTATTGTGTTCAGTGGCTGAAGTTGCTTTTTTTATATCCAGTATACAGAAACGGTCTTTAAGTGTTGCGGCTTGTTGCAGCGCTTTTTGTTGTACTTCATATAAATCGTAGCCTGGCAAATTAATGGCATCAGGAAAAAGAAGTAAGGTTACTTCGTCTGTTTTGCTGATTATTTCCAATCCTTTAATAAAATGTTTTTTATGAATACTCTTATAATCGCCGATGCTTAGGATATAGCAACTTGTTCCTCCGTTTGCAAAATATAGTTGAAGGGAAGGGTGTAAAATATATTGCTGTGTGTTTCCTGATAGCCCAAATAGCCTCTCGTATTCTGTAAGCGATGAAATCTTTTGGGGAACAAATAAGAGATTGCCGGAAACAGAACTACCCGCTTTTTCTGTATATCCGAGAAATGCGGGAATAGCGGTCTCTACCTGGGCTATTGATATGGGAATCGAATTTATCTCCTGGATATACACTCCCGGATAATTTTTTTTTGGGGGTATTTGTGCCATACAAATAGAATTGGTTAGATAATGAGAGAGAAGTAGAACTATAAAACGATTTAAAAATTTCATAAACAAATCTTTTAATAAAATGAATCCTTATGAAGTTAGTAAAACAATACCGAGATTTGCTGAAATGACGCAGGAACAAATCAAACTCACACAATACTCACACGGAGCTGGTTGCGGCTGTAAGATTGCACCCAAGGTTTTAGATGAAATTTTAAAGAACAGTTTTGCTTTGCCCGACAATAAAAATTTATTGGTCGGTAATAATAGCAAAGATGATGCAGCTGTATATGATCTTGGAAATGGCACTGCTATAATTTCAACGACGGATTTTTTTATGCCGATTGTTGATGATGCATTTGATTTTGGAAGAATTGCTGCAGCTAATTCGATAAGCGATGTATATGCAATGGGTGGAAAACCATTAATGGCGATTGCTATTTTAGGTTGGCCGGTTGAAAAATTACCGGCTGAATTAGCGCAAAAAGTGATTGAAGGCGGAAGGGCTGTTTGTGCCGAGGCTGGTATTCCATTAGCAGGAGGGCATAGTATTGATTCGCAGGAACCAATATTTGGGTTAGCGGTAACAGGCATTGTGCCAATTGAGAACCTGAAAAAAAATAATACGGCAAAGCAAGGAGATTTATTATTTCTAACGAAGCCACTTGGCGTAGGTATTTTATCTACTGCACAAAAAAGAGGATTATTAAAAATAGAACACCTTGCTGTTATGATTGAACAAATGACATCGCTTAATAAAATTGGTGAAGAGCTTGGAAAGATAAAAGGAGTGAATGCAATAACCGATGTAACAGGTTTTGGTTTGTTGGGACATTTAATTGAAATGGCTGAAGGCAGTGGTTTAAGCGCAGAAATTTATTATGACAAAATTCCTGTAGCAGCGGGAGTGAAGGAATATATTGCCCAACGAATTTTCCCTGATGCTACTACAAGAAACTGGAATGCCTATAGCGATAAAGTAAAATTTATGCCCGGCGTAAATGTAATGGAAGCCTTTACTTTGTTACCTGACCCGCAAACAAACGGCGGATTATTATTTAGTGTAAAGGAAAGCGAAGCAGAAAGTCTAATCTCAACATTAAAAAAGAATAACCCTGGTACACATATTCAGCCAATTGGTAAATTTTTGGGGGCAAGAGATAAAGTTGTTGAAGTAAAAGCTGAATAAATTAAATATAGAAATAAAAAATGCGACACCAGAAGGCGCCGCATTTTTTTTGTTCGTCCAGATTATAGTCTGAAGCCAACCGTAAAACTTAGTACACGGTGCTTGTTGTTATTATCTTCATTATTAGTAGTTCCTGATTGTAGTTTTGCCAAGCCCAATCCATAGTTTACTGAGAAACTTGTTGACTTGCCTTCAAAACCAACGGTACCGTTTAAGCCGTAATCAAATCTTTTAAGAATACCAAACCCTGCACCTTCTTCACCAGCGGTAGTTGGATCATCGTTGGAGAAATCAATCTTATCTTTTCTGCTAAAGGAAACACCGGCAACTTTATAATCCAGTTGTCTGTTTCCTGCAATACCCATTGCAATATAAGGACCGGCACCGGCAAAGAATTTTGAATCTTTATTCAGCGGCGCTTTAAATACAACGTTTACGGGCACTTCAATGTAAAAGGGATTTACTTCGGACTTATAATAATTTGCATCAGAAGGTTGACCGGATTGTGTTTTAGATCCCTTTCCTGAAAAGATCAATCCGGGTTGTATATACAGAAAAGAAGTAACTGGTAAATCGCCAATTATTCCCACCTGAAAACTGGTTAACATATTAGCTTCATCTGCTGTGCCATCATTTTGTATGGAAACATTGGCAAGATTTACTCCGGCTTTTATAAAAGCGGAAGACTCCTGAGCAATAAGAGTTGTGGAAAAAATAGATAGCAAAATAACCAGAAATGGTGCATGTTGTTTCATAAATAGTACAGTTTTAAAGAGTTAAATGTGCTTAAATCAAAGACTTTGCCAAACTATGCAAATTTTATTATTTATTTTATTGCTGCAAAATAGCCTGACAAAAAAATGACAAAATTATTTTTTTTATGATTAAACTTTTTTTGTCGCCGGGTATCTGAATAAACTACAAGCACCAGCTTAAACGACCCACTATCGTTTATAAACATTCAAAAGAACAATCCACCATTTTATTTTTTATTGCAGTTAATAAAAACCTGGCATATTTTTTATAACTATTTTTTTAAACAAAAACAAACAAACCATGAAAACAGCAATTAAAAAAACAATGACTTTCACAGTAGCCTCTCTTAGTTCTTTAATGATGTTCGGACAAATTGTAAATGTTAAGTCTACTACTGATGCAGCAGTGAAGGCAACTGCTAATACGTCTGCCGTTACTAAAACAACTACAGCGGCTACCAATGCAACAAAAAGCACAGTTTCTGCTACAGCTACTAAAGCGGTTGATGTAAAAGCTTCTACAATCAAAACTGTGGATGCTAAATCTGGTACAGTCATCAACACTGCAAACGATGCAAAGGCCGACGTGAAAAATAGCGCCGATGTAAAAACATCTGCAAATGTTGAAGTACAAAGTAATACAACAGCACAGGGCAGTCAAACTGTATCAGGTAATAGTGCTATCGCAGAGGCTTCAAACAATACATCAGCTGCAATAGGAGCAGATGTAAATGTAGATGGCAAATCTGCAATTGAAACTGCTGAAAACACCTCGGGTAAAGTTGTAACAAAAACAGAGAAGACCGCAGATGCAACTGTTTCTAAATCAAAAGAAGTAAAAGCAAAGACGGAAACAAAAACAAAGGCTGAGATCAAAGCAGCCAAAAAGGCGGCAAAGAATGTGAAGCCTGAAGTATCAGCAGAAGGAAGTGTGAATGTAAAAACAGCCACTAAAGCTTCGGCCACTAAACAGTAATCAATTTTATAAATCCCAATGAAACAAGCGGGGGTGTCTGTTCTATAAGATGCCCCCGCAATTTTAGAATAAAACCTGGCTTTATGAAGAAATTCATCTTTAGCATAATCATCTTATTATTTTCCTTAACAGGTATTGCACAAACTGATACACAAGAGGAAAAAACAACAACACAGTTTAAGATCGGAACATTTTATGTGAGTAACTTAAATTACTACGGCCGGTCTGATAGTTTGCAAAGCAGCGGAGTTTTTCCGTTAGCTGAGTTTTGGGTAAACGAAAAGTTTTACATGAATGCCGCTCCTGTTTTTGTCAATAATGCTGTTTCAAATTTTGAATATGCGGGAACGGTAGCTACAATTGGTTTTCAGGAAAGAAGTAAAAACGAAAAATTCTTTTCCCATATATATTTTATTAAGCCATTTTATGAGACGGGTAGTAAATTACCACAGTCTGTATTAAAGGCACAGGTCAGTACTAATTTTGCTTATCAGAATAAAATAATAAATCTGAATGCCGGAACGGATCTTCGCTTTAGCGACAAAGTTGATTATGGGTTAAGCGCAGGAATAGATCATGTTTTTAGAAAACAGCTGAATGATATCATGGTTTTAGTGCTGGATCCATCAGCGTATGTTTATGCAGGAACGCAACAATTCACCAAGACATACTATAAGAAAAGTAATTTTCTTTTTTTTCCCGGAGTTGAACAACAGGTAAACGAAGATGTCAGCAAACTGAGCGTTTTGTCGTATGAATTCTCAATGCCGGTTATTTTGGGTATTAATAAATTTCAATTGATTATAAATCCGGCATACGTTATTCCACAGAATCTGGTAAAAATTGAAAACAGGCCCGATATTTCAGAAAGAGGCAAAGAAATGTTTTATGTTACTGCAGGAGCAAAGTATATTCCTTTTGATGTATTCAATAAAATGCCATTACTTTTTCTGAAGAAAGATTTCGGCCATCATACATCGAACACTTCCTCCTTCAACCTGTTCAATCGTCTGTACAGTTATCGGGCACCAGTGTTGCAAAGGCTTCTAGCATTCGTTTTTGCTCTTTTCGTAAGTGAGTCAAATGCGGCCTGACTAAGTATAAGGTAGTGCTCGTCTTTATTATTTTTCAACTCAAGCATATTGCCGGCAAATGAACACATTTGTTCTCTTGTAATTGGGATAATAGAGTGGTCTGTAGATTCCAATAGTTGCCGTACTGCGATCAACTCCCACTCTTCTTCAATTGCCTCTTCACATAAAACACAAAACTGCTCACCAAGGGCCATCATTACATTGGTATGATATATTGGTCTGTCATCCTTATCTGTTGCCAGAAAAACGACTGCCTGAAAATTATTGGTCGCTGCATATTTTTCAAGTACAGCGATATTGGTTCTCTCAGAAATAGCTGCATAGATCAAAGATTGTCATAATCGATTACCATACTTCCTGTTCCTTCTAAAAACCGCCCTTCTACCTCATACTCACTCCAGTCCTGCACAGTTTTTACAATAAAGTTTTTTGAGAGCTCCTGTAGTATATCGTCTCTTTTTTCTATTCTTCTGTTAGGCGCAAACATGGGAAAAACGTTTACTTTCCCGTCGGGGGTGGTGCTTAGCCAGTTATTAGGAAATATTGCATCTGGTTTGAGCGGTTCTATAGTGTCTTCAATTACCAGTACATCAATCCCGTGATTTTTTAACGTCAACACCATATTGTCAAACTCTGCCAATGCTTTTTGTTGTAACTCATTTTTGTTTATACCCAAATCGGATTGAAAATAATTATTGGTTGCAGTTTCTGGATTAAACCCAAATGCGGCTGGTCGAACCATTAATATTGTTGATGCAGTAGGCAAGTAATTGTATTAGTAAAAAGTAAAAACATCTTTGCTGTTATACTTTATTTTCGAAGATTATTTTTCGAATATAGCATCAATTATTTTTGAAAGTTTTTGATCTTTTTCTGTAACGATGTCTCCTGCATCATGTGTATTTAGCCAGATCTCTACCGTATTATACACATTCGTCCACAAAGGATGATGATCCATTTTTTCAGCTGCGATAGCCACTCTGGTCATAAAGGCAAACGCTTCACTGAAATTTGTAAATTGAAATTTTTTATAAAGCTTATTATCAGATTCTTTCCACATAATTTAAAGTTTAAAATACCAGGTGTTCTTTATTTTTTATTTTATCGGTTGATAACTCGGTTACCAGTTGTACACTTGGAATTGATTTAATTGTTTGCATTGTTTCTTTAAGTGCATCATCACACACTTCATCTCCTTTCATCAGCCACAAAAAGTCGAGATGTTTGAACTCCGGTAACAAATATTCTCCATCAAACTGATTGTTATAAACATAATGCGATAAAAATTTCGTAGGCTCTTCATATTCATAAACAGAAAAAAAATAGGACCGGTTCTTTTTAAGAAGTTTTATTTCAATATCGTTATTAACCCTGAAGTCTAATCCGATATTACTATTCAGGTGCCAGCAAAACTGGTAGTCTTTTGCAGGAGCCATTATACCCAGCAGTCTTGTGTCTTCAAAGAATGCTTCCATAAGACTTTTTGTATCTAAAACCAATTTGGCACTACGTTCAGACATATTTAAAAGTACAACTTAGAATTCAACTGTGGTTTCTATCTCTTTGTCACCTCTTTTATATTTCACTTTTACTTTGTCGCCTTTTTTAAACTTTCCTAACGCCTGCATATAGTTTTCTAATGAGGCGATGTTGTATTCGCCCATCTTGATAATGATATCTCCGGCTTTAAGTCCTGCTTTGATTGCGGGTTTATCATCCGACACTCCATCCGCCTTCACACCACTACCAGAAAAAGTATAATCCGGCATTATTCCCATAGAAACACTGAACCTTGCTGCTGTTGTTGTTTGTGTTTCTCTTGTTTTGGTAAAAGAAAGTTTTTCTTTTTTATCAAAAGCTTCAACAAGATCATAGATATGATTTATAATTTTTAATTCGCCCTTATAATTGACCTTATCGGCATCGTCAGATGGCTTATGATAATCAGAATGTAGTCCTGTAAAATAAAAAAGCACCGGAATGTCTTTTCTGTAAAAGGAAGTATGGTCGCTCGGTCCACTTCCACTGCTATCAAATCTGAATTGAAGTTCTTGTTTTTTCCCTTGTAAGTGCAAGTGATAGATAATAGTTTCCCCATGAAGAAGAAGTTCCATATCCTCCAACTGTTACAGTGTTGCTACTGTCACTTAAACGGCCAACCATGTCCATATTGATCATATAACTTGCAGCAGCCAGATCAATAGTTGGATGTTCTGTAAAATATTTTGAACCAAACAAACCCAGCTCTTCTCCTGAAAAAGCAATGAACAGATAATTACTGCTGATTTTTTTTGTTGATTTAATTTTTCTGGCCAACTCGATTAATGCTGCCGTTCCACTGGCATTATCATCCGCTCCGTTGTGAATATTTCTTTCGCCGGTTCTGATCATAGAGTTTCCATCTTCACCATAGCCAAGATGATCGAAATGGGCTCCAAGAATTATAGTATTTGCAGCTCCATTGTCAATATAACCAATCACATTATGCCCTGTCCGGTTTTTTTCAGTGATACCAATTCTTATTTTAACATCCAGCGTTGCGGTTTCATCACTGAGAAACTTTTTGGCAATCTCGTTTGATATATATAAGATCGGGGATGTTTAGCGTTTCAGATTTATCCTTTTCGTTAAAAGTTATTTTTTCACCTGCAAGATCAGTATTATATAAAATAACTGCTGAAGCTCCTTTATCACCCGCCTTTTTTGCATTTGTATAAATGTAATTTGCAAGATCAAAGTGCGGATTATTCTTATTTTCTTCAATCGGATCGTTCAGATCAATAAACCAGGGCATTTCTGCTTCACGAACTGCAATTGACGGAAGCGCCTCGATCTTTATATCCGGGCTATAGGGGAATGGAAAAAAATCCGTTCCAACTAGCCAGCCTGTTTCCATTAATCGTAAAGGCGGTAATAGAATCAATCTGTTTTCCATCATTTACGATGAATGACTGAAAATAGTATTCTGTTCCTTTAGGTTGCAAGCCCGATATTTTTAAATTGGTCAGCGATATAGTTCATAGCCATCAACTCGCCATTTGTACCCGTGCGGCGACCTTCTAATTTATCATCAGCGAGAAATGCAATATGCGCCTTTAAACTATCTAATGTATTTATTTGAATTTTTGCCGAAACGGTCTTTTTTGTTGAAGAGCAGGAAATCAGGATTAGTGACAGTAATAATGATTTTAAAAAAGTAGAGATCATTTTAATTGATTAATTAAGTGGCAAAGGTATCAATGCTATGTCTTTTTACAGTGACCAATATTTCCTTTTTGTAGACTTCTTTTCCCGATAGCGAAGCCGGAAAATCGCAAATCGTAAGGTTGATTAATGCCGGCTGATTAAATTTGTTGCTTTCGGTAAAGTTATGTTGCTATTAAAGTGATAAAGAAAACACTACATATTGCTCTTGTGGGGAATCCCAATAGTGGAAAAAGCTCCCTTTTTAACTGTTTGACGGGTTTAAATCAGCAGGTGGGTAATTTTCCCGGAGTAACGGTTGATAAAAAATCAGGCACCTCCAATTTATCTTCTGCAATAAAAGCAGAAATTGTAGATCTTCCGGGAACTTATAGCTTATATCCCAGGCGAATGGATGAATGGGTTAGTTATAAAGTGTTACTCGGTCAGGACAAGTTGATAAACGCCGATGTAGTAGTAGTGGCAGCAGATGCCAGTAATTTGAAACGTAACCTTCTTTTTTGCACGCAGATCATTGATCTGAAAGTTCCTGTTGTTATTGCTTTAACAATGATGGATATGGCTAAACGTAAGGGCATCAAAATTGATATTGCAGCCCTCGAACGGGAATTGGGCGTTCCTGTTATTCCTGTTTCACCGAGAAAGAACAAAGGTATTGACCTGCTAAAAAAGGCGATTGAGCAAACGGCAGCAGAACTTTATCGGTCTCCGGCAAGAGATTTTATTGACAATAAAGCCTTAGCGCCAAACGCTATTGATGGAATAAAAGAAATCTATCCTGAATTAAGTGATTATACGGCGATACATTATTTAATTAATCATGAGTCTTTTTCTTTATCGGAAAAAGAACAGGGGCAGATAGAAAATATAGAAAAGAAAAATAGTTTTAATCCTACCAAGACCCAGGCCGAAGAAATATTACAACGTTATGGTCGCATTAAGCATATTATGCAGCAGGCGGTTGCAGAACCAGACCCTCTTCAGAAGAAAATATTTACAGAAAGACTTGATAATTTATTACTCCACCGTGTATGGGGTTATCTGATCTTGTTAGGAGTGCTGTTTTTATTGTTTCAATGTGTTTTCTGGATTGCACAATATCCGATGGATTGGATCGAGATTGGGTTTGCAGAATTAAGCCAATCTCTTTCTGTAGCACTTCCCGATAGCCGATGGACAGATCTGTTGATCAATGGGGTTCTTGCAGGGCTTAGTGGTATTCTTGTTTTCGTTCCACAAATAATGATCTTATTCGGATTAATCACATTGCTTGAAGATACCGGCTATATGGCCAGGATCAGTTTTTTATCAGACCGGTTGATGCGAAGTGTGGGACTAAATGGAAAAAGTGTAATGCCGATGATCAGCGGTTTTGCTTGTGCTGTTCCTGCTATCATGAGTGCAAGAAATATTGAGAACAGAAAGGAAAGGTTGTTAACGATATTGATCACACCATTGATGAGTTGTTCAGCAAGATTGCCGGTTTATACCATTCTAATTGGTCTTGTTATTCCGAAAACCTATTTACTCGGATTTTTGGGTGTCCAGGGGTTGGTGATGATGGGTTTGTATTTACTCGGGTTGGTGATGGCGTTAATTGTTTCTTATGTCGCCAAGTGGTTTATTAAGATCAAAGAAAGAAGCTTTTTTATTCTGGAGTTGCCGACTTATCGTTCACCAAGGTGGAAGAATATTATTCCTATTATGATCAGTAAAGCAAGAATCTTTGTCTTTGATGCTGGTAAAGTAATTATGGTGATCAGTTTGATTCTTTGGGGATTATCTTCTTTTGGTCCAGGTAAGTCGATGGAAAAAATTACGCAACAGTATGATACATTAAAGACTGCTCCCGGAGCGAATCAGTCGCAACTGAATAAAGAATACAATACTGCCAAACTGGAAAGCTCTTATGCTGGTATTTTAGGAAAAACGATTGAGCCGGTCATTACTCCATTAGGTTACGACTGGAAAATCGGAATTGCACTTATTACTTCATTTGCCGCCAGGGAGGTTTTTGTAGGAACAATGGCTACGCTATATAGTGTGGGTGATGATGATACGGGAAGTTTGGTATTGAAAGAAAAAATGAAAGCGGCAAAACGGCCAGACGGAACTCCTGTTTTTAATCTTGCAACAGGATTATCGCTAATGATATTTTATGTATTTGCCATGCAATGTATGAGTACATTGGTCATTGTAAAAAAGGAAACCAAAACATGGAAATGGCCTATTATACAATTAATTTATATGACTGGCCTTGCTTATTTAATGAGTTGGATAGTCTATCAGTTGTTTAAATAATCCCAAACCATCTTCGAAATTTTTCTTGTCAAAATCCATGCTTCGTTGCCATCTTCCCAGCTTTCATCTTTATTGTTTTTAGTGAAAATTGATAAGATATAGGGATTACGTTTAGCATTTACAATCATCACTTCACTTCTTGATGCATTCACGGCACCGTTTTTACTAAACACTTCCACCGTTGGTGGTATTTGTGACAAGTGCCTGGGCATCCCAGAAATTTCTTCCAAGCACTCTCATCATTCTTTCGGATGCAGATGAAGATATTAGTTTCTGCTTGTAGATCATTTCAAATAGCCGGGCCATTTCTTCCGGTGTCGTTTGCCCCCAGCCATATTGTTTCTGTTATTCTCTCTTCCCGAAGTTCTTGAGTTAACCCTTGTGTTTTTAAAACCGAGGCTGTCCAATATTGAATTTATTCTTGTTCCTGTTCCGGCTAAACTCTGTAACCACAAGCTTGCGGTATTATCGCTGGTTGTAAGCATCAGCATCATTACTTTTTTCAAAGCTATCTTTTCATCGTTTTTAAATGAACCCAAAATATCTTCTCCGGCATAGAGTAACGAATCTTTATAGGTTAATTGCTGATCATACTTCAATTCACCTTTTTCAATTTTATCCATGATGCCTACAAGTATCGGAACTTTTACAATACTGGCAGTGGGGAATATGCTATCTGCATTGATGGAGACAGTTTTACCTGTTCGAAGATTCTTTACATAGATGCCGATATCTCCATTGAAGTCTTTTATTGCTTTTTCCAGGTTTATTGTAATTTCTTATCCTTTTTTTGAGCTACTGCGAAAAGAGGTAAGATGAGTAGCAATAAAATTATATTTTTCATACAATAATTTCAGGTGGCTATGAACATCACAAACCTGCCCTTAGGCAGGCAGGTAGTACTAATGATTACTATTAAATGCAAATAATATTTGAGTTCGATAAATGACAATGCTTTTATAGGATACTTTTCAATAAAAGTCGGGTTGTATAGCTATTGTGTATTTAATTCTTTTCGTGGAATTCGTGAAATTCGTGGCAAACATTATTTCATATTCATATAATCAAACACCAGATCACAAAAGACTTTTATACCAGTCTTCATTCCGCTTTCATCTATTTCAAAATCCGGAGTATGATGTGGTGCAGCCGTTTTTGGGTCCTGTCCCTTTTTCATTCCACCGAGATAGAAAAAGAAGGAAGGAGCTTTTGTTCCATAATAGGAAAAGTCTTCCGCACCAGTTACCCATTCTCTTTCCTTTACATTGTTTACACCAGCAGCAGATTGTAAAGAAGGAATCATTTTCTTAACCAGTTCCGGAGTGTTATAGGTAACTAACGTTTTTGTGTCAATCATTACTTCTGCGGTAGCACCCGATGCTTCAGCTATTTTTTCTGCAGTCAATTTTATTTTCTTATGTACTTCTTGTTGCATGGCATTATCCAGTGTTCTGATGGTTCCGTTCATTTCACATTCTTCGGGAATAATATTATTTCTTACACCACCATTTATTTTACCTACCGTTATTACTACCGGTGCTTTTGTTAGTTCAGATTGGCGGCTGACTATTGATTGAAGTCCGGCAATTATTTGTGCAGCAATCTGAATTGGATCAACTCCTAACCAGGGTTGAGAACCATGACTTCCCTTTCCCTTCACTTTTATAGTAAACCAATCGGAAGATGCCATAAAGGAACCGGGTTTATATTCAATAGTTCCGACTTCAATATTCGATTCAATATGTAATCCAAAAATCACATCCACTTTTGGGTTGTCCATTACACCTTCTTTTACCATCAACGCAGCTCCGCCTTCTTCTCCTTCTGGCGGACCTTCTTCAGCCGGTTGAAAAATAAATTTAATGGTGCCTTTTATTTCATTTTTCATTCCAGATAAAATCTCTGCAACACTCATTAACATGGCTGTATGTGTATCATGACCACAAGCATGCATGGCTCCCACCTCTTGTCCGTTGTAAGTTGTTTTTACTTTGGATGCAAAGGGAATATTGACTCTTTCTACTATCGGCAGAGCATCTATATCTGCTCTCAGGGCAATACAAGGTCCTGGCTTCCCTCCTTTTAAAATTCCAACAACGCCGGTTTTACCAACTCCTTCTGTTGTCTCTATTCCCAATTTTTTTAAATGGGCTGCTATAATTGAGGCTGTTCTTTTTTCCTGGTTACCCAGTTCAGGATGTTGGTGAAAATCTCTTCTCCACTCAATACATTTTAGCTCTATTTTATCAGCTTCTGCAGCTGCTTTCGACTTTAGTTTATTTATTTCTGATTGTGCGAATAGTCCGACAGAAATTAAAAACAGTTGAATTAGTAATACATATTTTCTCATGAACTTTTTTTTATGAATTTACTCAAAATGTTGCTTTAATTGTTGTATTCATTCTCTATCCTGATTTTATTTATATTTAAACCTCAATGCTGCTGCGTCATTTACATTTTTTAAGGACTGTATTGCTACAAAGTGTAACCGCTTTTGGTGGGCCACAGGCACATATTGCCATGATGATAAAGTCCTTTGTAAAAGACAGACCCTATGTAACAGAGGAGGAATTGTTGGAATACAATGCATTTTGTCAGTTATTGCCCGGGGCATCTTCTACACAAACAATTACTTTAATAGGCTACAAGAGAGGGGGAGTTCCGCTGGCAGTTTTGACTTTAATTGTATGGATATTACCGGCCTGTATCATTATGGGAGGTTTATCTTTTTTATTGCAGTACATTGATAAAAGAGAGTTAGGTACCGATATTTTTAAATTCATTGCCCCTATGGCAGTTGGTTTTTTGGCCTATGCTGCTTATGTCACTTTTTTGGTGGCCATAAAAAATTTAATTACATGGATGATTATGTTGATTGGAGCGGCGGCTACCTATTATCTTTTCGGTCAGCCCTGGGTAATCCCGACTTTGATAATAGCCGGAGGAATAGCAACCAATTTTAGTCGAATTCGTATTCCACAAACAGAGCGGAAGCCTAAGAAAATAAAATGGTGGAACTTCTGGTTATTTGGAATCATTTTTATTGCTGCCGGTATCATTAGTGAAATGGCCCGAAAACAGGACTGGCCGGATAGGAAACCAATCAATCTTTTTGAAAATACTTATCGTATGGGTAGTCTGGTTTTTGGTGGCGGACAGGTACTGATACCAATGATGTATGAACAATGGAGTGTCCGTCCGGAGGCGGTGAAGTTAAAAAACCCGGATGTCGTTCAGATTGATGAAGAGAGTTTATATACCGGGATGGGTATTGTAAGAGCTGTTCCCGGACCGGTATTTTCTATTGCAGCGTTTACCGGAGGAATGGCCTTAAAAGATATGGGGTACAGAATGCAGGTTCTGGGTTGTTTAATTGGTATGATCGCCATTTTTTTGCCCAGTGCTTTATTGGTGCTGTTTTTCTTCCCTATCTGGACGAATCTTAAAAAATATGCTGCTGTATATCGATCGTTGGAGGGAATAAATGCAGCGGTCGTTGGAATAATGATTGCTTCTACTTTTTATATAATGAAGGATATTTCTTTATCTGATGTGCAGTCTATTAGTACTACCATCAATATTCTAACAATGCTTGGTACATTTGTATTGCTGAAGTTTACCAGAATTCCCCCGCCATTTATTGTAGTCGCCTGCCTGGTACTGGGGTATATTTTCTGATGTTATTTCTTATAGTATCCACCTTTTTCAATCTCTTCCATTACTGCATCAGGAACCTGATACCGGATAGATTTTCCTTCTTTTAAAGCCTTACGTATTTGTGTAGACGAAAGTTGAAGCAGGGGTGCTTCAAGTACTTGTAGCCGGGCATTTATTGTGTTATTAATTTCAAAGCCCGGTCTGCGATAAACGTAGATATCATAATTATTGATGATCACTTCTGCATTTTTCCATTTGTGCAAATTCTGAAAACTGTCGCTGCCCATGATAATACAAAACTCATGTTCCGGATGTTTTTCGTTTAGATAGGCAAGTGTAGTTGTTGTGTAAGATGGTTTCGGTAGTGTAAATTCAATGTCTGAAGCCCACATCCGTATATCGTTTTCGATAGCCGTTTTTACCAGATGTAATCTGTGGTATTCATTTAGAAGGCTGGATTCTTCTTTAAAGGGGTTTTGTGGGGATACAAGAAACCAGATCTTTTCTATATCTGTTTCGTTCAGAATGTGGTTGGCAATGATAAGATGGGCAACATGAATGGGGTTAAAAGAACCGAAATATAATCCAATTTTCATCTAAGTGGTTGATAATCAATTAGTTAATTCAACTAAGATATGTTCTGCCTCATTTTTTCTCAGGCTTAAATGATAGCCAGCCACATTTACTGAAACAGGATCGCCTAACGGAGCAATTTGTTCCATTTGTATCTCTTCGCCAGGAAGGCACCCCATTTCCATTAATTTCAAATACAAGTCCTCGCTATTGAATTCTTTTATGATTCCTGATTGTCCCGGTTTTAATTCTGAAAGCCTAACTACCATCGATAAGTTTATATTACAAAGCTACCCTTGTTAAGTTGTTTTTCTTTACGAATTTTGAAATTATGCTTTCAAAACAAAAGGTTTATTTCTTTTTTCAGGAGGTCAAATTTTCACTTGCAAAAAGAACCCAACTAAAGAAATTTATAGAGAACATCTTTAAGAAAGAAGGAAAGAAGCTTGAGTCGCTTAACTATATTTTTTGTACAGATAAATCCCTGCTGGAAATTAACCGCCAATTCCTCAAACATGATTTTTATACCGATATCATCACTTTTGATTTATCAGATTCAGATGCTGTAAAGGCGGATATCTATATAAGTATAGATAGGGTGAAAGAAAATGCCTTAGATCATAATACTTCGTTTAAACAGGAGCTACACAGGGTTCTTTTCCATGGTGTGCTTCATTTAAGTGGGTATAAGGATAAGAAGAAGGGTGAGATACAAGCAATGAGAATAAAAGAAGACTATTATCTTGATACCTACTTTAAGTAAAAAGGTCCGTTTCACGGGAAACGATGTTTCAACCTGAAACAGTTCCACGTTTCCCGTGGAACGTTGGATTTAGGCTTTATCCTCTATTATTCCTGTTTATAGCCTTTCAAAATGTACCTTTGCCCACTTATGTTTCCCCAATACGATGTAATAGTAGTAGGTGCCGGCCATGCCGGATGTGAGGCAGCCGCGGCAGCCGCTAATCTTGGTTCCAAAACCCTTCTGATTACCATGAATATGCAGACCATTGCTCAAATGAGCTGTAATCCTGCCATGGGTGGTATTGCCAAAGGGCAAATTGTACGGGAAATAGATGCCATGGGTGGTTATTCGGGCATTGTTACAGATCTCTCTACGATCCAGTTCAGAATGTTGAACCGGAGCAAAGGGCCAGCCATGTGGAGCCCAAGAGCTCAGAATGACCGTATGCTCTTCTCCATAAAGTGGAGGGAAATGCTGGAGCAAACACCGAATCTCGATTTTTACCAGGATATGGTGAAAAGCCTTTTAGTAAAAGATGGAAAATGCGAAGGGGTGGTGACGGGTTTGGGTCATGAGATAAAAGCCAAATCGGTGGTACTAACCAATGGAACATTCTTAAATGGAATAGTGCATATAGGAGAAAAGAATTTTGGTGGTGGAAGAATGGCAGAGAAAGCAGCTACGGGAATTACTGAACAATTAGTTTCTCTGGGATTTGAAAGCGATAGGCTTAAAACCGGAACTCCGCCACGAATTGATGGAAGAAGCCTTGATTATTCCAAAATGGAAGAGCAGAAGGGTGATGACGAAGTAGTGGGCTTTTCTTTCCTTGAAACCGAAAAACCTACAACACAAAGAAGCTGCTGGATCACCTACACCAATCAAACCGTGCATGATGTTTTAAAAACGGGGTTTGATAGAAGCCCGATGTTTGCCGGAAGGATTGATGGAACCGGTCCAAGGTATTGTCCAAGTATAGAAGATAAGATCAACCGCTTTGCAGAAAGAGACAGACATCAGCTATTTGTAGAACCGGAGGGATGGAATACGGTAGAGATCTATGTCAATGGCTTTTCAACATCGTTGCCGGAAGATATACAATACGAAGCTCTTCGTAAGATAGTTGGTTTTGAGAAGGTGAAAATGTTTCGTCCGGGTTATGCCATCGAGTATGATTATTTTCCGCCTACACAACTCCGTTATACACTGGAAACAAAACTGATCCAAAATTTATTTTTTGCCGGACAGATAAATGGAACGACTGGTTATGAAGAAGCAGCTTGCCAGGGATTGATGGCAGGCATCAATGCACATCAGAAAACAAGAAATCTTGAGCCGGTAGTATTAAAAAGAAGTGAAGCCTATATTGGTGTATTGATTGATGATCTTATTAGCAAGGGAACTGATGAGCCTTATAGAATGTTTACATCGAGAGCAGAATTCAGAACGCTATTAAGACAAGACAATGCTGATCTGCGATTGACAGCATTAAGTTATCGCCTCGGACTTGCTTCGCAGGAACGTATGGATAAAGTGATTGAAAAAAGAAGCAGTGTCGAAAGCATAAAAGCTATTTTGAAAGACTTTCCTGTAGAGCCGGATGAGATCAATACTTATTTTTCCACCATCAATTCATCACCCATTTCAGAAAGACAAAAGGCACAAAAAATATTATTGCGACCGGATGTTGAACTAGATGAATTTGCGGATGCTTTACCAAAATTAAAAGATAGCAATGAATGGATTTTCAACAGATGCAATGGAACAAGCTTCCATTCAAATTAAATATGATACTTATATAGTAAAAGAAAAAGAACTGGTACAACGAATGTCGCAATTAGAAGAACTGGAAATACCAGAAACGTTTGACTATAAAAAAATAGCTTCATCTTGGAAATGAAGCCAGAGAAAAGTTGACTAAAATAAGACCCCGTACACTGGGACAAGCAAGCCGTATATCGGGTATCAATCCAAGCGATGTCCAGATTTTGATGGTGTTTATGGGAAGGTGAGATTCTTTTAAAATTTGGACTATAGCAAACCACCGCTTTTTATTATAAATTAGGATTAAACTCATATTTGTGGGTTCGGGAAATTCCTAACTTTAGGAAAAATAACATAACATGAAAAAGTTTCTTTTCTTTTTCACAGCAACTACAATTGCATTTCTTTCAATAATTAATACAGCCCAAACACAGCAGTATAAATTAAAACAGTCCACTAGTATGATGGGAATGAAATCAGAATCGACTATTTATGTAAAAGGTATGCGCAAAAGAACCGAGCCTGGCAGCATGATGGGAATGCCTGCACAGCCAACTACCATTGAACAATGCGACCTTCAGCGAACCATTAAAATCAACGACAAAAAGAAACTTTATTTCATAGAACCCTTTTCAAAAGATATAGAAGAGGTAATAGATGAGGATGTCAAACCTGTAACTCCGGTTAAAAACAAACCTGTAGTTGCACAAACAAAGCCACAAACTGGTGGAATTATTCATATGTATTATACTATTACTGATACAGGAGAACGGAAAAAAATAAACGGTTTCACAGCAAGACATGTTTGGACTTCCCAGAAAATAAAACCCTCCATTGATGCTTGTTCCATGAAGGATAGTATCATCATTAAAACGGATGGTTGGTATATTGATCTGCCACAATTTAATTGTCCGGTCCAATATCGCCCATCAAAATCAATGATGCCTCCAAACGAAAAGGAAAAGCCCGATTGTCAGGATAAATATATTACAAGGCGTAGCGGAAAAGGGAAACTCGGATTTCCTTTAACAGAAACTCGGACAATCATTATGGGAAATAATAAAGCAAAAACTACTGAATTTGAAACCTCATTGGAAACGATTGAGTTTTCCTCAGAAAAATTAGATTCAATGCTTATTTGAAATTCCACCAGGCTATACACTTGCATCAAGTGAGGATGAATTGCAAAATAAAATGGATATCAACGAAATGATGAATAAGTATAAGAATATGAACAATGATAATGCAGAAGTAAAAACAGAACAAAAAAAAGAAGGTATGATACGTATCGGTGTATATGAACCTAAAGGAGGCGATATGCAGTCAGAAACCCGGCACTACAACAACATCTGGTTAGTATATTAACAAATAGCAAAATAGAATCTGTAGCTATTACAACTGAAGAGGATGCCAAAAAATATAATTGTGATTACACATTGACCAAGTGAGTTTATTAAGATCAAACAAGTAAATAAAGTAGGTGGCTTGCTTAAAGCAATTAAAAATGCAGATCCCGGCGCCTCGTCTTCATTTAATATTGAAGTAACTCAAACCTTAAAAAAACTTTCAGACGGATCTATCAGATTACAACCAAAAATAAATGGGAAATATGATGGAAAAATTGATGATGCTTGCAATGAAAGCATTGGATGATGGATCAGCACAGATATTGAAAGGGCTTAAATAAGTTGGATAATATTTAAAGTATTTATCAGGCCACTTCTTTTATCAAATGTATTTGAAGTAGATGATTTTCCCAAATCATCTTCATGTAATTCAATTCTTCTTGTAATATCATTTAAAGAAGATAGACGCTGTACGGTATATGGTATCGTATCCAGACCGGAAACAAAACGCTGGATATAGCTATAGATACCAACCAAACTACCCGCTTCAATTCCTGAACCCATCGTTTTATTAGTGATAAGTAAGGATAAGCCCATTACTACCATTACCATAATTTCCATCAAACCAAAATTCCAGGCTTCCTGATCGCTGATGCGAACCTGCCATTTTCTAAGATTATCGTAATGCTCTTTAATCAGGATATTGTTTCCGGAAGAAATAGTATCTACCTGTTTCTCCAATTCGTCATTTTTTTGTTTGTTCAAATTGTTCATTTTTTTACCATATAGGTAGCTGAAACCCACTGACTGGCAACAAAATTCCCAAGCAAACTAGTACTACAGAAGTATCGTAAAAGAACAATAATAACAAGCGATCCGAAAATGCTAAAAACAGCTTCCATTACATAAACAAGGTCAAATTCGAGAAAATCAACAAATTCTCTTGCCAAAGTAGAATGTGCACTTAGTTTGGAAACATCAGACTTATTATATCGCGGGAAAGGAATTTCGTAACCAATGAAGTATAAATAGCAGAATAAGTTCTGGTATCTAACCGATGCCGGATGGTTCCAATAATTAGCCAGGCAAAATGAACAGCTGATAGCAAAATCAATCCTTGATAACTGCCTTTCAATAGATCATTAATAGCAATTCCAAGAAAAAGTGGACGTAGTAGGTTGCCCACCATTTCTAATGAAAAAAGTATATAAGTGAGCAACAGCCGATATCGGTGCTGCATCATTATTTGTTTCAATATAGCAAAACGAGACATATACTATCTTTAAATAAATAACTAAGTACCAATTAAATAACTGTGAAAAATTCGAATTTAATGGAAGGAAAGTAAGACCGTAAGCAGGTGGGTTAGTTTAAACGGGTTTGGGTTTGTTCCCTCAAAGTTAAGGAGTTTCCGGGGGCTCCGGCGACTAAACCTCTGCAGGAAGACTGTACCACATTGACACTGAAAGGGTTCCATATTTTCATCCAGAAATTGGGCATAATCGAGTGTTAGCTCCTCATTTTCCGTTATGTCTTGCAGTGATAGAACATTTAACCCATCAAAAATAGTGTTGGGCTCGCAACTATGATTTTGTGGTGCCCATTCAGATGGATCATCATCCCAGAGAATAAATAGTTCATCACTTACCGGATATGCATAGCGACGAAAATGCATTTTCTCATCTTCATTCCAGTTCTTTTCTACAAATCGTTTGGTGATGATGCGTTGTGAACGGCCTTCACCTTTAAAGATCATTTCTCCCTTCTTTAATATCTCTGCTTGCATAAATACCATAACCGGCAATAGAATTTCCTTTCATGATGAAAGGTTTTCTTTTTCTTTTTTGCCTGGCAATACCTTCGGCAATGATATGTTTTAAGAAAACCTGTTTTACCAATACCATCATGTTTTAAAATATAATCAGCTGAACCTTCATAGCCATCCGTATAAAAAACGGAACAGGTAAAGTTGATCTCGAGAAAATAAATTTCATTTTTTTCATTCACCCGAAAATCTAACCGGGCATAACCAACACCATTAAATCCTTTGAAAATTTTCTCTGTGGCGGAACGAAGTTGTTTGTCCAACACTTCGTCTGTACAAGGAACATTACAATCGGGATGTAGCTCTGATGTTTTTAAAGCATAGGTTTTATATTCTCTTCCTTCGGGAAATAAATATTCAACCGGACGAAAGACAGTACAGCTATGAACATCTACATTGGCAGCGACCAATACGGTGAATTCTCTTCCGGCAATATATTCTTCCACCAGTAATGGACCATATTCATCGAGTATAGAAATACATTTTTGTTGTAACTCTATTTTGTTATTTACCAATGACAATTCATCTACCCCTAAACTATCTCCAGCTTTTGCCGGTTTAACAAACAATGGGGAATGATAAATGTTTTACGGCTTCATCCACATCGTTTAATTCATTGATGATAACATAGCCCGGTGTTTTTACGCCTTCACAAAAAGCCAGGTATTTCATTAACTCTTTTGGAGGATCGTAAAGTTTGGTAGTTGGGCCAGTAAAGGGAAGATTTAATAATTCTAATGTATAAATAACATCAATGCTGGGGATTTCCCATTCCAGATAACCTTCGCAGAGATTGACGAAAATATCATAGCCTTGTTTGCTGAGGTCTTTTAGTTGTTTGTAAGTGGTGAGTTTATTGAGAAAGACATTGTGTACTTCATCATCGGGTAATAATGCAGACAAATCTCTTGGTGGGTCATAATTTTTATAATCTACACCAGTAGTGGAATAATCGGGTTGAAGGACACAAATTTTCATTGATGACGAAGCTATTTAGTATTTTTATTTTAAGTCACAGACCTGCCTGCCGGCAGGCAGGTTACACAGATAAACACAGAAAAGAACCAAATGATTCAGGAGATATTATTTAATAGAAACTTTCTTTTTAGACTTGACCGCTTTGACTTTTTTGACTGGTTCCATTTTCACTACACTCCTCCTCAATGCATCTTTCAAAATCTCAGCAATCACTTCTGTAAATGTAACTCCAGAAACTTTTAATATAGCGCCGATAGAAGTATAATCTTCATCTTCACTTAATCCGCATTGGGCATTTGCTTCCAGCATGTATAATTTCCCGGTTGATGCATCCTGACGGATATCAATTCTTGTATATCCTTTTCCACCGCAGGATTTATAAGCATCAAGACTTAATTGTTTAAGAGCAGGAATTAGTTTGGGTTCAGCAGCTTCGTATTCATAAAAATTTTCATTGCAAGGCATCGGGGTTTCGTCTTCATAAATTTCCCAAAGCCTGTCGAAGGAAAGAAATTGTTCTGCTTCTGGTAAGTGATTTATGAAAGACTCTTTTCACCGGTTCATAAACAATACAATTATCGGGATCATCGGCAGAGCCGGTAATAAAAGTGGTGTATTCTGGTCCGGTAATGAATTGTTCAACAAACAAACCATCTACCAATAAATTCCAACCACGATAACCTTTATAAATTTCAGTTACCCTGTTCATTCCAGTTCCTCTTCAGTATTGACTACATTTTTTACAGATACACCCATACTTCCACCCGATACGGCTGGTTTAATAATGATCGGTGTGCCCACTCTTTTACAAATACCTTTTGTTGAACCCTTTTTATCAGTAATTACTCTCCAGTTGGCCGTTGCCACTTTCGCTTTATCAAAAGCTTTCTTCATCGGCACTTTTGATGTAGTGATATCATAAAAATGAACATCTGAGCCGGTATAGATCAATCCATGTTTGTCTAATTCTTTAATAACTGATACACCCGGGCAACCGTTTACTTCATCGCCATCACAAAGGTTAAGTACTAGCGGCGTTTTTCCATTCTTACTTGTTGCAATGGATTTGATAATCGTTTTATAATTATCCATGGTGACAGGCTGCCACTTCCATTCTGTTTTTAACTTGCTCAAAAACCCTGGTGTATTCTTTGATGCTTTGGGAAAAATCGTAGTAGTGTTGAATATTGGGGTCGTCGGATTCAAGATGTGGCGCAAGCACCCAAATGATATACGGCTTTAATAAATTAGTGGCTTCGGTTATCTTCATCAAAACTCAGGCTACTTTTCTTCTTGCCGCCTTTTTGGCCAGTTGTTGTTGAATAAAATCCGTGAAGCGATATTTTTCCTGTTGCTCTTTTGTAAGATAAGAGGCGCCTCTTATTTGATGGATACATTGATTACTGCCACAATAACAATTAAATGATTGTGTCATTCTCCATTCGGTAGAAGGATAAAAGAAACCCAACTCTTCTTCGGGTTGAATTTCTTTTAATGCTACCAGTTGCAAAGTAGTTGTATTGAAAAACACATTCGGATCACAACTATGATTGATGTACTGTAAAAACTCGGGTTGCAATGTTATATGCTTACGAACACCAACCTGCACAGTAAGATAAGTTGGTTCTGCAGCAATAGTTCCGGCAGAAAAATCAGCAATCAACTTCTCCTGGTTGATAAGAACGTAATGCAAATAATGCGTTTTGTTCGTTCAAAACTTTTTGCCGCACTTCGGCAAATTGATGGTTGCTTATAATGCGATAAGCAGGGGCTGTAAGTGTATCCATAAAAGGGTTAGTAAGTATTCGGATAGAAAGATATATATAATGTTTAACCTAACAAATTTGTTATCGTTAAATGTGAATAATTATGTGGACTAAGAATGCTGAGGAAGCAAAAGGTTTATTATAAAAGTTACTTATTCTTCGGATTGTTTTTCCTGTTTGATACCGAGACCAGCCATTACTAATCTGATCTCACCAAAACTTATATTGCTGCCTAACTTATTTTTGATAGCAGTAATTGGTCCGCCGGAATAGTTTTTTACTTCCGATTCAATAATGACCAACTTTTCACGGCTCACCAATTCATTAATCTTAATATCTCCATTACTTACATATCTTGAAAGATGGGTTTCTATGGTTCCGACTGTCAGGCTTCTTGTTTTGGCAATATCGGCAACAGATTTACCTTCTTTATAAAGCTTATAGGTTTCAGTATAGGTATTCCCCTTTTTCTTGTCAGCTTCAGTTTTTACCCTTTTTTCCTTTTTCGGAATTTTCTCTTTTATAAGTGAGGAAAGATTGTGTTCATTACAGTATTCCAGAATAACATCCAGGAATTGCTGACCATACTGTTCAATCTTTACATCGCCAAAGCCGGATATCTTTCTTAGCTCAGTTAGTGATAGCGGAAGGTAACGGGCCATTTCATCAATGGTTGTACTACCCGCAACTATATAAATAGGAAGGTCTTTTTTAGCACAGATGGTTTCTCTTACTTTTCTTAATTGCTGATGTAAGTACAGGGTGCGGACTATCAACTCTTTTCTGTGATGCTCCGGCATAGGCATTTATACTGATTGAGGGTAGTACAAATCTTAGTTTTCTTCTGTGAAAGGTCTTCCATGTCAAATTTTTCATTAAAACCCTCCTGCATGTACTTTTTTAATGCTAATCCGGCAAAGACCTCCTTGATACTGTCATTATACTCCTTGGAATAAAGCTTGCTGTCTGTAATGGCCGGTGATTGTTGCAGGAATTGAATAGTATTATTTATTGCTGCTGCAAAATATTTTGCCGCGGCAGCAATCCTTTCTTGCAAGGGTTTATTTTCTTCGGGGGACTCCGTTTGCTGAAAAAGGTATTGTAATTGCTGTTGAAATTTTGTGGCTGTTTCCTGCTGCATTTCCAGTTTTTGTAAAAGTTCAGTTGTCCAGGTAACTGCTTCTTCGTTGAAAGAACTGTCATGTTCTTCGAGGTATTCTCCCAATTCTTTGCAGCTATTAATTGCATCGGAGAAATCAAATGTGGAACACAAGACGGAAAGCTGATAATGTTTTCTGGCAATAGCCAATTCTTCCTGTAGCTGACTACCTGGATGCACTTCTTTGTGAAAACTCAACAATTCTCTTATCGCTAAACAGGCTTGATGATCTTACCCTGCTTTGCAATACCATTCCTTCCAAATTAGTGCAACGGCTTAAGGCAACATAGACCTGTCCGGGAGCAAATGCATCACCCGCATCAATAATGGCTTTTTCAAAAGTTAGCCCCTGGCTTTTATGAATAGTGATAGCCCAGGCCAATCGCAAAGGATATTGTGTAAACGATCCCAATACATCGGAATCTAATTGTCGGGTAGTTTTATTTAATGTGTAACGGATGTTTTCCCATTTTTCCTTTTGTACCTCTATTTCGTAAGGCTCATCATCACACTGGACAAATATTTTTTCGTCTTCCAGTTTTGAAACAATACCGATCTTTCCATTGAAATATCGTTTTCCTTTCTCTGCCGTATCGTTTCTGATAAACATCACCTGAGCTCCAACTTTTAATTGCAGCAATTCATCGGCAGGAAAAGCCCTGTCCGAAAATTCATCTTGTACTGCTGCTGAGAAGCTGAACATATCGCCTTTAAGACGTAACCAATTCATTTATATTGATTTCATTGGCTTTGTTATTATGTGTGGTGAGAATGATGTAGCCGTCATTTTTATTTCTGCGGAAGTTGGGTTGAAACCGGCTTTCTAAAATCTGATATCCATCCTCATCCAGTTTATTATTTCTTACCTGGTTCAAAAGATCAATAAAATGCTGATCACTTTGCCGGTATATTTTATTGAATTCAATATAAACCGGCGGCTCTTCCTGCAACACTTTACTGTCGAAAAAATATTGTCCGTTATAATAATCGGACAATAAACTCCACTCCTGTTCTTTAATAACCGGGGGCAGTTGCAACATATCGCCAATGAACAGCATTTGTACGCCACCAAATCTTTCCGAAGGTCGCTGGCGGATATGCCTTAAAACAGTATCTATCGCATCTAATGTATCGCAACGTACCATACTGATCTCGTCAATTACCAGTATTTCTAACTGCTGCAAAACTTTTTTCTTATCGCTATTAAAACGAAGCCGACTGATCAGACTGTGTTTATTCGAGAATCCTGAGCTTGTCGAAGGGTCCTGATTGAAATCCTGAAAACCAGTTCCACCGGATTCGGGAAGAAAAGGAGAAAGCGGTAATTGAAAGAAAGAATGAATGGTAACACCGCCGGCATTGATAGCGGCCACACCTGTTGGCGCCACTACAGCCATTTGCTTGGGACAATTTTCCCGGATGTATTTTAAAAAAGTTGTTTTACCCGTACCGGCCTTGCCGGTGAGGAATATATTACGATTGCTTTGATTGACTAATTGAATAGCCAGTTGAAACATTTCATTGTTAGTATCAGGAATAAAGTGTTGCCACAGAAAGGATTTTTTAGCCACGAATGCACACAAATAACACGATTTTATAAGATTAATTATTCAATGGTTGATGAAATAAACCGTTTGTATTCTAATCTTCGTTTTCCAAAATTAATAATAAGGCCAATCTGCATTCCAGACACTTTTAAGTAATTTAAAGTTTGAGCAATTGTAATCGTCAGTAATACCTTCCTCACAGGCTTTAACTTCAACAATAATATTATCAAACAAACAAAATCAGCAAAGAATTGTGCTTTAAGATCTTGATTTATAATGAATTTCAACTCCTCCTCTCTTTGATGTTGGGAATTTCATTTTCAATAAACTCAACTTCCATTGCATCTTTATAAACAACTTCGGAAAATCCAAAGCCTAAAATTTTTTAAACCTCCATACAGATTCCGACAATTTTATACACTTCTGTCTTTAAATAAGAATTCCATACTGATCTATTTTAATAATAATAAAAGCCACGAAGTTCACAATCTACACAGAATATTCTGTGTTTATTTTGTGTTGCATCTCGTGGCCTCAAGTAATAATTAAGCTTCTGCAGCTTTTGCGCCAAGCAGCAACAACTCGTTCACCTGTATTTCGGTGACATACTTTTTGTTGCCTTCTTTGTCATTATAGCTGCGGTTGATCAGCTTGCCTTCGATGGCAACTTCTTTTCCTTTGGTAAGGAATTTTTCAACGATCTCAGCAACTTTACCCCAGGCAATCAAATTATGCCATTGGGTCTCCGTTACCTTCTCGCCTTTCGCATTGCGGTAGATTTCATTGGTGGCTACGCTGAAGCGGGCCATTTTCTTACCACTTTCTAAGGTTTTCACTTCTGGTGCATTGCCCAGGTTTCCGATCAGTTGTACTTTGTTTTTTAAAGCGTACATGTTTTTAAGTTTTGTGCTTTCGTTCCGTTATGGATTTTCGAAAGCGATTTAAAAATTTATTTATTTCATTCAACCGGCGACGTCATTTCCGATTGACAGTGCAAAGATGTTGAGGTCACTAAACCCGAGTCGGTTTTTACCCGTTTACTCCCGAAGCTAAACGTGTAAAAACGTTTGCACACGGATAAAAGTTCTTATATTTATTGTCTCAAACCCTTACTATGACTGCATTAGCTGAAAAAAGAACCTGTCTGGATTGTAACAAACCGCTGAAGGGAAGAATTGATAAAAAGTTTTGTGACGACTACTGCCGAAACAATTATAATAACAAACAAAAAGCCAAAGGAAGCCATAGCAGCCTGATAAGAAATATCAATAATGCGTTGTTGAAGAACAGAAAAATATTAGCATCTATTTTACCGGATACGGAAGAAACAGCTAAAGCAAACAGGGATAAATTAATGCGGCTTGGATTTCAATTTAAATACCTCACACATATTTATACTACCAAGACCGGCAAGACCTATTTCTATTGTTATGACTATGGTTATCTGCCGCTGGATAATGATTGGTTTTTGATAGTGAAGAAGAAAGAGGAATAATATAGATTTAAGAAAACAACATATATCAAACTACGATACTGTTATTTTCTTTCTGAAATAAAGATGGCAATTTTATAGTAGCTTATTTTTGTTTGGCAGCTAGTTTGATTTCACCATTGCCCAACCTTTTCTGGCGGGATAAATTTTAATATTAAGGAATCCATATGTTTCTTCTTCTGGTCTCTTAGCCAGCTATTTTAATGAAATCTTTTTCTTTATTTTTTACGATCGGTTATTTATCCCGGTAAAGCAATTGGTGCTTTTGCCTTAATGTTTACTTCGTATTCTGCAAGTTGTGTTAATCGATCATCAATTTGTTTTTCAGTAATTTCTGCTTCATGAAAAACGCCGGCTTGTTTTTCCATACCCAGTAATTTGGCAAAAGCAGCAGCAGTGCCATATGTACTTATCTTATAATGATTAATAACCTGAACTCCCGCCAGCAAACATGCATCTTTTACTTCCAGATCAGTACAATTAGATAGTTTTTCTTCTATTTCTTCAATAAATGCACTCATTATTTTATTACCGAGAGATAATGAATTAATCTGTTCTTCTTCGATAAAGACTTCCAGTTTTTCCAGATTTTGCTGAATTTGGTCCTGGTATTTCTGAAATACTGTTTTCAATTTTACAGACGTCGCTTTGTTAATCCATTTAGGTAAATTGTTTTTTAACTGAATTTCTGCACTGATAAACTTGCGGGCATCATAGTCCAGTAAGTTGTGCAAAGTGGTGATTGTAGGTATTGCATTTTCATTCATAACGTAATTTTTTAGGAAAGTTTAAGTTACTTGATTGAAAAACTGATAATTATGATAGGTGTCAATAAATACACTGAGACTTGTCAAATAGTTTAAAATGAAAGAAGGGCGTTATTTTGTGATAATAATCATTAATGATTGATGCAGAACATATTAAAGGGTCCTGATATAAACTTGCTTTGAAAGTAGAGAGGTTTCAACATTAACTGAAGCTCAGGGAAACCGGTCTTTCTGGATGTGAGTTAACTGAGAAGTTGTGACATCTATCGATTTGGCTGTAAACTTTTTATCATGACAACTAAAAAAAAGAAACCTGAAAAACACGACCCGGTTGTAAATCCGGTAGTGCCGCCTATTGAAGATCCTGAAATTCTTCTAGAACCAGAAGAAGACCCGGAAGTATTGCCAGATGAAGATCCATTTGAAAACCCTCCTCCATTTGAGAGATCCTGAACCAGGAGAAGGACCTTAAAAAGCATTATTATGTCTACTTCATATGATATATGGAAATTGCTGACCGGAGTTGCCTTTTTTTTACTGGCGATGAATTTTTTGGAAGATACGCTTCGTCACCTTGCCGGAAGAAGGTTTAAGCTGTTTCTAAAAAAACAAACAAAGAATAAAGTAAAAGCAATTGGAACCGGCGCCGTTGTTACGGGTCTGTTACAAAGCAGCTCTATTGTAAACCTGCTGGTACTAAGTATGGTGGGCGCCAGTGTATTGCAAATGGAAAATGCGTTGGCCATCATGCTGGGATCAAACCTGGGAACGACATTTTCAAGTTGGCTGGTAGCAACGCTTGGTTTTAATTTTAATACTGAATCGTATGTTTTGCCGATAGCTGGTATTGCCGGTATAGTTATGGCATTTAGTAATAGTGAAAAAAGATTCCATCTCTGGTTCAAATTCATTTTCAGCCTGGCCTTTCTCTTTATAGCATTAGGGTTCATCAAAACCGGTATGGAAGAGTTTGTAAAACAAACCGACTTGTCTGCTTTTAATCAATATCCGGTAATTGTATTTCTGTTGGTGGGGATACTATTAACAACGATCATTCAGTCCAGTTCTGCTACCATTGCACTTACACTTAGTGCTTTGTATGTAGATGCGATTACATTTTATGTTGCAACCGCCATAGTGCTTGGATCGGAAATCGGAACGACCATTAAATTGTTTTTAGCGTCAGCCAAAGGATTAGTGGTAAAAAAAAGAGTGGCGCTTGGAAACTTTCTTTTTAATAGTATTACAGTGTTGATTGTGTTTCTGCTGTTACGGCCCATTAATTATTTTTTTACAGACATTGTACAGATAAAAGACAATTTGATCGGATTGGTCTTATTTCAAAGTCTGGTAAATGTGTTTTCTATTCTTTTATTTTATCCTTTCTTACGGGTATTCGGCCGGTTTCTGATGAACCGGTTTGTAAAAACGGATGACGAAGGCGTATTTATCAGTAAAGTACCGGTTACAGACTCCGGTCTTGCATTAAGTGCATTGGAAAATGAAACAAATTTGTTTATTTATAAAGTGATCGATTATAGTATTGATTCATTTGACCTTAAAACAACGATAAAACCTAACCATATTGTTCCAAAAAGTTTTCAACGTAAACCGGTAGCAGAAAAATATGACCTGATAAAACAGTCGCATGGACAGATGCATTCTTTTTATTTAAAACTTCAGAGCGAAAGCTCTTATAAACCAGAAACCGAACGATTGGATCAACTGAATTCATCTATCCGTAATATGATGTATGCAGCCAAAAATATCCGGGATGCACAACAGGATATTCTTCAGACAAGCAATTCGTCCAATGATTTTAAATACGATTTTTATAAACAATCGAGAGAAAGGTTGTTGAATTTTTATCACCAGGTTTTAACCATATTAAATGATGAAGGATAAGGAAAAACATGCTGAAATGCTGATTACATTGTATAGATCCGTTACTTCTGGTTATTCATCCACGCTGCATACATTTTACAAAGAAAGTATGACAAATCGGCTTAATGAAATTGAAATTTCCACCCTTATAAATTTTAATCGTGAACTTTACACTTCATTTAAATCGGTTATTTTCGGATTAAAAGACTTTTTGCTTTCTACTAAAGAAGCAGAATATTTTGAGTCCTTACCTGGGTTTATCAGATAAAATGGATAAAGCTCCTCAAAAACAAAAAACCTCAACAATGCTGTTGAGGTTTTAAGTGGTGTGGGGCGGGATTGAACCGCCGACACAAGGATTTTCAGTCCTTTGCTCTACCAACTGAGCTACCGCACCATTGCTTTAGCAAACTGATAAGCCTCACCTAGCTTTTCCCTTTAGGGGCAGCAAAAATAAGGCTATCCGCCTGAAATAGGAAATCTTATAGCTTAAACTTTCTTATTCCCCTTTGGAGCAAAGAGGGTTCTACATGCCGTATTCGCTTAAAAACTTGATCCGCATGATCTTTAATTGTTCCCAGCTGAAATTATATTCAGATAAGTTCATCCTGGGCAACCTGTAAAGAAGAGGTTTCGCAGCTTTTAAAATACTCTATGATCTCATCCTGGTCATCTTCATCCAGCATTTCGTCAATTGCATAATCAAGGTTTAGCTTGGTACCGCTGGCAGCAATGGTTTCCATTTCTTCCAGCATTTCGTCCATTTTCCAGCCTTTGTTTTTGGATATTGTTTCCAAAGAAACTTTCTTGTCTGTATTTTGAATAATATAAACCTTACTACCACTTCTGTTCATCACACTCTTCATTACAAAATCATCTGGTCGTTCAATATTATTATCTTCTACATATTGTTTAATCAAGTTCTACAAAAGGTTTACCGTATTTGATCGATTTTCCTTTGCTTACTCCCTGGCATTTCTCAAGCCCTTCCATTGTGATAGGATAGAAAGTAGCCATGTCCTGTAAAGAATTTTCCAGGAATATGACAAAAGGAGGAAGGTTTTTCTTCTTAGCTTCTTTTTGACGAAGTTCCATCAACATTTTCATCAGTTGTTCGTCTACTGCTGAACCAGTGCTTGTTTCTGTAGCTTCTTCGTCATCGGCATTGGCATCGTCGTATAATTTATTAAGAACGATCTTGAAAGACTTTGGTTTTTTCAAAAACGCTTCTGCATTCTTTGAAAACTTCAAAACACCATACTCTTCAATATCTTTTCTTAGCATTCCTTCCAGTATCATTTGCCTGATCAATGAATTCCAGAAATGATTGTCTCTGTCATTACCACTGGCAAAACATTTCAACACATCATGCCGGAACATTTGTATCTGTGGTGTCAATTTTCCACTGATGATCTTGACAACATAGTCGGTGGCAAAGCGTTCATCCAGTTGCTTGATGGCTTTTAATACAAGGATCACTTCGTCCTTTGCTTCTATTCTTTCTTTCGGATGTTTACAGTTATCACAGTGTCCGCAGTTTTCTTTTTCATAATCCTCACCGAAATAACTCATCAGTATTTTACGACGGCAAACACCGGTTTCTGCAAACGCAACTGTTTCATTTATTAATTGAGCACCTACTTCTCTTTCACTAAGCGGTTTATCCCGCATCAGGTGTTCCAGCTTGCTTACATCTTTATGAGAATAATAGAGAATACATTTCCCTTCCAACCCATCTCTGCCTGCACGGCCGGTTTCCTGATAATAATTTTCAATTGATTTTGGAATATTATAATGGATAACAAAACGAATATCCGGTTTGTCAATTCCCATACCAAAGGCAATTGTTGCACAGATCACCTGCACTTCTTCTCCTAAAAACAGGTCTTGCCGACTGGATCTTAGTTTACTATCCAGCCCTGCATGATAGGCAACAGCTTTAATTCCGTTAGCCATTAATATATCAGCCAGCTCTTCTGTTGTTTTTCTATTCAGTGTATAAATGATACCACTTTTTTTGCCCATACTTTTTACAAAGCGGACAATATTCTCATCTACACTGGCCTTTTTTATTTTCGGCAATACTTCATAATAAAGATTGGAACGATTAAACGAAGAGATAAAAATATTGGGCTTACGCAGATCAAGATTCTTCACGATATCACTTTGCACTTTTGGTGTGGCAGTTGCTGTTAAAGCAATTACCGGGAGCGTCAGGATTTATCTGGATCATCATTTCCCGAAGTCTTCTGTATTCCGGGCGGAAATCATGTCCCCATTCTGAGATACAGTGTGCTTCATCTACTGCAAAGAAGGAAATTTTAAGATCGGCAAAAAATTCAATGTTGTCCTGCTTGGTCATTGTTTCCGGAGCTACATAAAGCATTTTTGTTTTGCCGGAAAGCAGATCGTCATGTACTTCTTTTATTTCTTTTTTATTCAATGTTGAATTTAAAAAGTGTGCAACGTTATCGTTGCTGCTGTAGCCACGAACCAGATCCACCTGGTTTTTCATCAATGCGATCAGCGGAGATACAATTAATGCAACGCCATCGCTTATCATGGCGGGTAGTTGATAGCATAAACTTTTGCCGCCACCTGTGGGCATTATAACAAACGTGTCGTGTCCGGCCAATAAAGATTCAATTGCTTTTTCCTGAGTGCCTTTGAACTTGTCAAATCCAAAATACTCTTGCAACGATTTGTGTAAATCAAACTTGTTCTTTGCTGTTGCCTTAACTTTTGTGGTTTTTCCTTCACCAGCCTTTGCTTTATTAGCTGCAGGCTTCTTTACTGTAGATGTTCCCATTTTACGTTTATTTCCTTTGCATATTATAAATGCATATTCAATTAAGATACTTCTTTTTACCCGACAAGCGGATGATGTGCAACTATATTTTTTGCACAGTTAGAATTTTATCGGATAAATAGGTGTTTTTACTGTCTTAATGGCCGGGGTGTCAGTGGTTAGTGTTACTAATCAGGATTTCCGCATCTGCGGATTGCACAACTTCTTCTCCAGTTTAAGAACCCATCCGAGGATTTTCGGAGGTTTGCGAATTTACGAATCTTTTATCATCAGGTTGAATGTGAAATGCTAAAATTGAAATGTGTGATTGATTAATGTTCACTTCATACCAAAACATCTAAATTTGCCGCCATAATACTGTGCCAACTGGCATTGAATTAGTACTAAGAAAATGACCGAATCAATTAAACAAGTCGCCCTAAGAACCATAGAGTTAGAAGCAAGATCCGTAGCAGGATTAGCTGCTTTTATCAATGATGATTTTGAAAAAGCGGTGCAGGCTATTGCCAACAGCAAAGGCAGGCTTGTGGTAAGTGGTATTGGAAAAAGTGCTGCAATTGCTCAGAAAATTGTCGCAACGTTGAACTCAACGGGAACTCCTTCCATCTTTATGCATGCAGCAGATGCCATTCATGGTGATCTGGGAATGGTATTGAAAGATGATATTGTTTTAATCATCAGCAAGAGTGGAGAAAGCCCGGAGATAAAAGCACTGGTGCCATTAGTGAAAGGATTCGGGAATATAATAATAGGAATGGCTGGCAATATGCAATCATACCTTGTAAAAAATGCAACGATCGTTTTAAATACTACAGTAGAACAGGAAGCATGTCCCAATAATTTGGCACCCACTACCAGCACTACGGCTCAATTGGTAATGGGAGATGCACTGGCGGTTTGCCTGATGGAGTTAAAAGGTTTTCACAGCGATGATTTTGCAAAATTTCATCCGGGCGGATTACTTGGTAAAAAATTATACCTGAAGGTCTCCGATCTGACAAGCAGCAATGAAAAACCAAAAGTGTTGCCAACACAATCATTGAAAGAAGTAATTGTGGAAATGACGGCGAAGCGACTGGGAATTACAGCAGTGGTAGACGAGCATAATAAATTGGTAGGTATTATTACCGATGGCGATCTTCGGCGAATGCTGGAAAAGAACACTGCAATCGATTCAATAAAGGCAGGCGATATTATGACGGAAGATCCTATAATAATAGAACCTGATAAATTAGCGGTAGATGCGTTGAACCTGCTTCGCAAGAACGAAATAACACAATTGGCTGTAACAGCAAATGGAAACTATGAAGGTATTTTACATTTGCATGATTTGATAAGAGAGGGATTGATTTAATAACTCAATCAGAAAAGAAAATTTGAAAAAGAAATTATTTTCGAATAATAGTAAAACAAAGTCCCCTTTAGGGGATTTAGGGGTATGAACAAACATCACTACGTAGCAATAATGGCAGGCGGAATCGGAAGCCGGTTCTGGCCAATGAGCCGCACAGATTTTCCAAAGCAGTTTCTGGATATTCTGGGAACAGGTAAAACACTGATACAACAAACTTTTGAACGATATAGCAAACTGGTTCCTTCAGAAAATATTTATATCGTTACTGCACAGGAGTATGTGGATATTGTAAAAAAACAATTGCCTGAAGTTGCGGATGAAAATATTCTGGCAGAGCCTTCCAGAAAAAATACAGCGCCATGTATTGCCTATATCGCTTTTAAATTATTTAAAAAAGATCCGAAGGCATTAATGGTTGCTGCACCTGCCGACAACCTTATTTTAGAAACAGCCGAATTTGTAAAGACGGCAAAAAAAGCATTGGATTTTGTGGATAGTGTAAATGCGCTGGTTACAATCGGCATTAAACCAACTTACCCGAATACCGGATACGGGTACATACAACACGATACAAAAGAAGCGGCACCTGACATTTATAAAGTAAAAACGTTTACAGAAAAACCAAATCTTGATCTGGCAAAAGCATTTATTACCAGCGGAGACTTTTTATGGAATGCAGGTATCTTTACCTGGAAAGTGAAAAACGTATTAGCGGCATTCGAAAAATATTTACCTGAGATATATGAAGCGTTTGCTGCTGAGAATGACAAATTCAATACGGAAGCAGAAAAAGAAGCTATAGAAGACATATATCCACAGTGTACAAACATCTCAGTAGATTTTGGCATCATGGAAAAAGCAGATAATGTTTATCTGATTCCTGCATCTTTTGGCTGGAGCGATCTGGGCACCTGGAATAGCGCATGGGAGAATAAAGAGAAAGATTATTTTGGTAATGCTGTGGTAGGAAAAAAAGTAATGGCAGTAGATGCAAGAAATTGCATTGTTCATGTACCGGATAACAAACTGGTGTTATTGCAGGGTCTTGATGAGTTCATCGTTGTAGATACAAAAGATGTATTACTGATCTGCAAAAAAGAAAAAGAACAGGAAATTAAAGATTATGTAGCAGAAGTAAAACGGAATATGGGCGAAAAGTTCCTTTAGCCACAAAAAATACCTGAAAGTAGTAGCCCCGGTTTGTCCGGGGTTTTTTAATTTTAAGGAAGAAAATAATTTATGGCAGCACTAGCATTACAAAATATTCTGTTTCTGGATATAGAAACAGTACCGCAACATCCTTCTTATCAGGATGTGCCGGCTGATTGGAAAAAATTATGGGATACCAAATCAACCTCGCTGGTCAAATACCACGAAGGCCAAACCAATGAAACATTGTATCCCCGTGCAGGGATCTATGCCGAGTTTGGAAAAATTGTTTGCATCAGTTGTGGTGTAATACAGGGTAATGGTGCGCAACGCAAAATAGTGTTAAAAAGCTTTTATGGAGATGATGAAAAAATAGTATTAATCGATTTTATCGACATGTTGAATAAATGGGCGGCAGGCGAACCCAAATTTCTTTGTGCTCACAATGGAAAGGAATTCGATTTTCCTTATCTGTGCAGAAGAATGATTATCAACGGCCTGTCTATTCCTTCAATGCTGAATATTTCCGGTAAAAAACCATGGGAAGTGAATCATTATGATACATTGGAGCTTTGGAAATTTGGCGATTTTAAAAGTTTCACCTCTTTGAATTTATTGGCGCATACTTTAGGCGTACCTACGCCAAAAGATGATATAGATGGCAGTATGGTATGGGAAGTATATTGGAAAGAAAAGAACCTGGAGCGTATTGTTACGTATTGCCAGAAAGATGTGGTAACGGTGGCACAAATTCTATTACGGATGAATGGCGAGCCATTGATCAAAGATGAAAATATTGAAATAAAATAAGTATGGACAGAATAAATTATTCATCAGGGGCCAAATGGGAAGATATTGTTGGTTATAGCCGTGCTGTAAAAATGGGTAATACAATAGAGGTTACAGGAACCGTAGCTGTAGATGAAAATGATTTGCTGGTCGGGAAGAATGATGCTTACGCACAAACAAAGTACATCATCGAAAAAATTGAAAAAGTTTTGCAGAAGGCAGGCGCCTCATTAAAAGATGTTGTTCGTACCCGAATGTTTGTTACGGATATAAAGCGATGGGAAGAATATGGCAAAGCACACGGTGAATTTTTTGCAGCCATCAAACCTTGTACTAGTATGATAGAAGTAAAAGGATTGATTGCGCCTGAATATTTAATTGAAATTGAGGCAACTGCCATTCTCTCCAATTAATACGCTTATATATTTTATCATGAATATTGAATTACTAAGGACTTATTGCCTTTCAAAACCCGATGTAGAAGAAAGTTTCCCGTTTGGCCCGGAAACAATGGTGTTTAAAGTACTGGGAAAAATGTTTTTACTCACCGGTCTTGATAGTCCGGATTTACGATTCAATGTAAAATGCGATCCCGATAGGGCAATTGAATTAAGAGAAGAATTTCCTTGCGTATTGCCCGGATGGCACATGAACAAAAAACATTGGAACACCATTGTAGCAGATGGATCCGTTTCTGTCAAGCAATTAAAAGAATGGGTCGATCATTCATACGAACTGGTAAAACCAAAACCTAAGAAATCTTCCGCTTCTGCCAAAAAGAAAAAATAGGCTAGTTGCCTCAAAGGAAAACGCATTACGCACTATTAGGCGGTTGGGGAATCATGATCTCCTGAATATTTCCAGCTACTTCAAGCCCTGCATTTTTGCCTGTATCGCTTAACAATATTTTATTATTCTTTTTGTCCGTCAGCATGACGGTAATAGAAGAAGTCATACTTTCTTCTATGCGTCCGTTCATAAAACCATTTATGGGCGATGCTAATGCTGTAGCACCATCTCGTACAGCTAATATTTCCAGCAGATAATTTTTGTTTTCCAAAACGATCTCCACTTCCTTTTCATCCGCATACGATTTGCGTAATTTCGATTGGTTGTAAGTTGTAAAACGGATCAACCGATCCTTCAGCCACACACCCGCAATAAATCCTGTAAACGAACTGCTCATCCAGGGAATTTTCGCCACCGAACATTTTAAAGAGATACCCGCTTCGCTGAAATGATTGCTTTGCATCCAGCAATAAGCCGAAGGAAAAGAACGACCCCAGTCTTTTTCCATGTAACCACGACCATTGGTAAAATCAATTTTATTATTGCCGATTTCTAATTCTCCTGAAATAATATGGTCCATACTTACAATTCCATGATAACATTCCATAAAAGGTACAAAGGCAAATGGCCCCATAATACCGGGAGAGTACCATGGCTTAGGCCAGGGCACATTTCCGGAAAAATTCAAATTTCCACTGATGCCCGGTAAGTTGAGGTGCAAATTATTTTCAGAGAAATGATTATCACCAATAGCTATCGAAAACTTTTTGGGTTGAGCAATAAAATCAACGAAAGGAAATTTATGATAGACAGATGTTTGTTTCTTTCCATCCAATACCTGAATGAAGGAATGTTGATTACCGTCTTCATCCATTGCAATACCGGGAATAAATGCAAAAGCATTTTTCTCATCAGCACTGATGAGTTTAAAGTACCAGCCTTCAAAGTAATTTTTCTTCTTTCCCCAGCCTTGAAATTGTTCAGGGTTGAAGAAAGCAGTAAGGTTTGTAGTTAGTGACAATGCAACGTTAAATTAATCGGCACAAAATACAGAACTTATTATTCAATGTTGGACAAATGCAATTAATTTTACGCAACACAGAATTATACAACTTGACTAACATACAACATATCTCCAAACTTCCCAATGTCGGCACCACCATTTTCACTGTGATGAGTGCATTGGCTAATGAACATAGTGCAGTAAATCTCGGTCAGGGTTTTCCGGATTATCCAATGAGTGAAGAATTAATTGCTTTGGTTAATGAAGCAATGAAAAATAATTACAATCAGTATCCGCCCATGCCGGGATGGATGCCGTTGAGAGAAGCCATTGCTGAAAAAGTTTCTTCTCTATACAATGCAAACATCAATCCTGACACAGAGATCACCATTACTCCCGGTGGCACTTATGCCATCTATTCAGCATTTACAACCATTCTGCAACCGGGTGATGAAGTAATTGTTTTTGAACCGGCTTACGATAGTTATATACCTAATATAGAGATCAACGGTGCAAAAGCAGTCAGGGTTGCTTTGGTCTATCCCGATTATCATATTGACTGGGAGCTGGTAAAAAAATGCGATCACTGAAAAAACAAAAGCAATTATTATTAATTCCCCACACAATCCAACCGGGAGTGTTTTAAGTGAAAAAGATATTGAAGGGTTAAGAAGTGTAGTAAATGGAACAAATATTTTTATCATCAGCGATGAAGTGTATGAACATCTGATCTTTGACAATATACCACACCTAAGCATGCTTCGTTATCCAGATCTGATGAAAAGAAGCTTTGTTTGTTCTTCCTTTGGTAAAACATATAATTGTACCGGATGGAAAATGGGTTATTGTATTGCCCCGTCTGAATTAACCAAAGAATTCAGAAAAGTCCATCAGTTCAATGCCTTTACCTGTCATACACCAACGCAGGTGGCATTGGCAAGTTTTTTAAAAAATAAAGATGCTTATTTATCTCTGTCCTCTATCATGCAGGAGAAAAGAGATTATTTTATTGAATTGATGAAACAAACAAAATTCAGTTTGCAGAATTCTTATGGCAGTTATTTTATTTGCGGTACGTATGAAAAGATGAGTGATGAAGGGGATAAGGATTTTGCAATACGACTAACAAAAGAAGCGGGAGTAGCTACGATTCCTGTTTCAGCCTTTTATCAAAATGGAAAAGATGATAAAGTGTTGCGGTTTTGTTTTTCGAAAAAGAAAGAAACATTAGAAGCAGCCGTTAATAAACTGATCAACTATTAATGGCCATCGACTCCCGATACAAAGGAATATTATTTATGCTACTGGCGGCACTTGGCTTTTCCTTGATGGGTGGCGCTGCTAAAATGTTGAAAGGAAGTTTTGGCGCAGGGCAATTGGTTTTCTGGCGAAATGCAGTTGGACTTTTGTCATTGATTATTTTGTTTATTTCTAAACCCCCGAAGAGTAAAGGAGGAAAATTAAAATTGCTCATCTTCCGGGGTATAATGGGTACAACAGCTTTGTACACATTGCTCTATTGCATTCTTCATCTTCCACTGGGCACTGCAATGACTTACAACCTGACATCAGCAATATTTATTGCTATTTTTTCTTTCTTTCTTTTTAGGGAGTACCATGGTCGTATTGTTTTGTTTGCAGTACTGCTTGGCTTTATCGGAATGTTATTGGTTTATAAACCTGCTGTTCATTTTCCCTGGTATTATCATGTAGCCGGATTGATATCTGGAATTTCGTCCGCCATTGCGTATATGTCTGTCAACAGACTGGCTTCTCATTATGATAACAGAATCATCATGCTGGCATTTATCGGCAGCGGATTTATCGTTCCTTCTTTATTTATGATTGTCCGCTATGCATTTCAATTACCATCAGATAATGTTTTCTTTATCGACTGGAAATGGCCGGTTGGTATTGAATGGTTATATGTTTCCTGGTTGGGACTTGGCCGCTTTATTCGGACAATACTTTGTTACCCGGTCTTATGGAGCCGATAAGGCAGGTATTGTTTCTGCGATCGGTTATTCTAATATTGTCTTCTCTGTTTTTATCGGTATGGCCCTGGGTGATGCCTTTCCAGATCTAATATCTTCTACCGGAATGCTCTGCATTATTGCAAGTGGCGTAATTATCTCTATTGTCAAGTGGCGGACAAGAACTTTGTCCGGTTAAATACAATTTCCTAAAATATATTTGGTGGTCTTGTATTTCTTTATCGTATATTTGCGATATAAGATTAAATCCTCCCTTTAGGGAGGAATAAAAAGGAGGGTTATGGCTATTCATAAGAAAGAAGAATTTACACAAAAAGAACAGGACCTTGCCAATTTCGCCAAGGCCATGAGCCATCCTGCAAGGATTGCAATACTCAAAGTGCTGGCACAGCGGAATGAGTGTATTTGCGGAGAGATCGTTGACCTTTTACCATTGGCACAGTCCACTGTTTCTCAACATTTAAAGGAATTAAAGAATGCTGGTTTAATTACCGGAACTATTGACGGTCCCCGTAGTTGTTATTGCATCAGCTGGAAAGCATTTGAAAAATTCAACGGAGAATTCAATTTTCTTTTTAATAAACTAAAAGTGAATAACGAAAAAGCTTGTTGCTAAATAAATTAATCATATAAAAGTATAGCCATGAACACAAATTCAGAAATTAAAAATCTTGTCCGTGAAAAGTATACGGCCATTGCCAATCAATCAAAAGAGCAAAACGAAACATCCTGCTGCGGTGCAACTGGTTCTTGTGGCACTGATGTTTATAACATCATGTCCGAAGATTATACAAAGCTGGAAGGTTATAATTCGGATGCAGATCTTGGATTAGGTTGCGGCCTTCCTACGGAATTCGCTAAAATAAAAGAAGGCGACACTGTAATTGACCTGGGTAGCGGCGCCGGTAATGATGCATTTATTGCCCGAAAGCTTACCGGAGAAAAAGGAAAAGTGATTGGTATTGATTTTACCGATGCAATGATTGCCAAAGCAAGAACAAATGCAGAAAAGCTTGGATTACAGAATGTGGAATTCCGTCAGGGCGATATTGAAGACATGCCGGTTACTTCTAATCATGCAGATGTTATTGTGAGTAATTGTGTGTTGAACCTGGTGCCCAACAAACACAAAGTGATCAGCGAGATATTCCGGGTATTAAAACCCGGCGGCCATTTTTCAATTTCAGATATTGTACTGGAAGGAAATCTTCCGGATAAATGGAAGGAAGTAGCCGAGTTATATGCTGGCTGTGTATCAGGCGCCATTCAAAGGAGTGAATACCTGGATATTATTAAGGATGCAGGGTTTGCAAATATTGTTTTACAAAAAGATAAGCCCATTACATTGCCGGATGAAATATTAGCAAACTATTTAAGTTCAGATGAAATTGCTGAATATAAAAACGGGCAAACAAAAATCACAAGTATTACAGTATATGCAGAAAAGCCTTCAAAACCTGCCCGACTGAGTCATGCAGGCGGGGATGACCGTAATGGTTGTGAGCCGGGAAGCGGATGTTGTTAAAAGACCTCTTATTTTTTAACCTTAAAAGTATAGCCATGAACACAAAAATTCAAAAGGCTCCAAACTGTTGTGATTCCGGTAGTATTTGTTGTGGGAATGACGGTGGTATTGGATGCTGCTAAAAACAAAAAAGAGTCCCAGACATTGGGACTCTTTATCTTTACCAGAATGGCTAAAAAAATTCTTTTTGTTTGTATAGAGAATAGTAACCGCTCACAAATGAGCCAGGCTTTTGCAAAAATGATAGGTGGTGATGCAGTAGAAGCATACAGTTCGGGTTCAAAACCTTCCGGAAGGATCAATCAAAAAGCTATTGAAGCCATGAAAGAGTTGGGCTATGATCTGAAAAAACATCGTACCAAATCATTGGATCAGGTAAAAGAATTTGCTCCTTTTGATGCTGTAGTAACAATGGGATGCGGTGATGCCTGCCCCTGGATGCCGGCAAAACAATACATAGACTGGGAAATTCCAGATCCACGAGAAATGAATGAAGATGATTTCAGGAAGGTCCGTGACTTAATCAAAGAAAAAGTAACTGATCTTTTAAAGGCGATCTAATTAATTAAACCAATATATTTTTCAGGTATTGGATTCTCTGCCGTTTCACTTTCCCACATAATATTTATCACCCACCATCTTTTCCCATCATTCCATAGTTGAAAGCTATTAATACCCCGCATAAATGGTTGTTCATCTTTTAGCGTCTTTTTACTTTCATAGCTACTGAAAATATGGACAATATTTCCGTATTGTTCTGTTTTACGACCAATTTCTGATTCAAAGAACCCATTCTTTTCAAGAAATGCACCTGAAGAGGTAATATAATCTTCTACACTCATTGATCTTCTGGTCCCCTCTCCAGTTGCTTTTTTTCCGGTTGGTATCAAACGGGCATCAGTAGTAAACAATGTTCTCATCCTGTCCCAGTTTCTTTTTTCTCCAGCCGGACCCGATATAACATCATAAACAGCTTTAATGATTGCATCTGCAGATGAAACATCATTAGGATTTGCAGGAATACTGTCAGTATGTATTTGCAAATAGCAAATAAACTTCCTGCAGCAATCACAAGTAACAAGCATTAATCTTTTTCATAAATCTGATTTGTATTCAAGATAATGAACATTGCACTCTTTTTGAGACCGTTCGTAAAACTCTCTGTAGTTTGTTTACTTTGCATAAAATCTCAGTTTTGGAGAATACTTTTCTTTCCCGCAGCCTGTATAGTTTTCTTTTTTCTATATTGGCAATTGCTTATTTATTCGGGTTGTTTGTTCCGTTAATGGATAACGACTCGGCGCATCATGCCAATATTGCTTTGCATATGTATCTGACGGGGGACTATGTTTCATTGGTTGATCATGCCGGTGATTATTTGGATAAACCGCATTTGCATTTCTGGCTGGCAGCATTTAGTTATAAGATATTTGGCGTTACGGGATTTGCTTATAAATTTCCTTCGTTTTTGTTTTCAATAGCAGGCGTTTATTCAACGTACCGTTTAGGAAAATCATTATATGATAAAGAAGTCGGAAAACTGGCAGCTTTAATACTGGCGTCGGCGTTTGCCTTCATGCTGGCGAATAATGATGTGCGGATGGATGCCATATTAACATCCTGCATTGCATTTTCTACCTGGCAATTGGTGGCCTTTATTCAACACAAAAAAATAAGCAATGTTGCCGGTGCCGCATTGGGTTTAGCGTTGGGCTTTTCTATTAAAGGGCATATTGGCGTTTTTATTCCTGCAGTGGCAGCTTTCTTTTATATTCTTTACCTGAAGGAATGGAAACTTTTTCTAAACTGGAAATGGTTACTACTCCTGGTCTTGTTCGGAATCTTTATTGCTCCGGTTGTTTATTGTTATTACTTACAATACAACTTACATCCGGAGAAAATAGTGAGAGGTAAAGATCACATCAATGGGGTTCAATTTATTTTGATCAACCAAAGTGTAGAACGATTCAGCGGGACGATGGGAAGTGATGCCAAACATGATTATTTGTTCTTTATTCATTCCTTTCTCTGGGCCTTTGCACCATGGAGTATAATTGCCTACTGGGCTATGGCGGGACGATTGAAAAATTTCCTGCAAAGAAAGGAAGAGTGGCTTACAACCGGTGTTTTCATCATCACTTTACTGATCGTTTCATTTTCAGGATTCAAACTGCCACATTATTTGAATATTGTTTTTCCAACGACCGCTGTTTTAGTTGCTTCATTTATTATCAATAAGCAATCGGATCTGAAAAAGGGCAAAACAATTTTTATCATTCAATTGATTATCGCTGTCCTTGTTTTTTTATTATTAGGAATGATCAACAGCTGGTTTTTTCCGGTAAAAAGTATTGCTGTTATTTTAGGAGTAATTATTTTACTATCAGTAGTTTTTTATTTTATTAAAAGTAAATTTTATAGTCAATTACAAAAGGCAGTAACCCTTTCTGCATCACTGATGGCATTCGTATTTTTTTTACTGAATAGTAATTTCTATCCGCAGTTACTAAAATATCAGGCGGGCAACGAGCTGGCTTTTTCTACCAAAGGAGTAATTGATCCGGAAACTGTTTATGCCTGGAAGGAAAGCCATAGTTCTTCTTATTTCTTTTATACAAAAACGATCCGCCGGCAATTTGAAGATGCGGTATTACAGGGAAAAGATAAGGTCGGACTGCTTTATTTTATCAACGACGAACCAGGTATCCTAAATGAGGGATACAAGATCAGTAACCGGCACGAAGTAACCGACTTTGAAGTCACCAGACTGGGTATTAAGTTTTTAAACCCTGCCACAAGAGAAAAAGATTGTACAAAAATGGTATTGGCGGAAATATCAAGGTAGTAAAGCATTTCACTGCATCCGTATTATCTTTGCCGTCCAAAATTCGGATTATGTTCAACAAGAGAATAAAGATAAAAGAGCTATTGGCGCAGGAGCCGCAAGGCCAGGAAGTAATTGTAATGGGATGGGTAAGGACCTTTCGCAACAACCAGTTTATCGCATTGAATGATGGCAGTACTAATAATAATTTGCAGGTAGTAGTAGAGCTCGGCAAGTTTGATGACGAATTGCTGAAAAGAATTACAACATCTGCTTCGTTGAAAGTTACAGGCATTATTGAACCATCACTCGGCAAAGGCCAGAAGATGGATCTGAAAGCAGTAACGATTGAAGTACTCGGCGATAGTGACGCAGAAAAATATCCGTTACAACCAAAGAAGCATAGCCTTGAATTTTTAAGAGAAAAAGCACACCTGCGTTTTCGTACCAATACATTTGGTTCGGTGTTCCGTGTTCGTCATGCATTGGCATTTGCCGTGCATAAATTCTTTAATGATAAGGGATTTTTATACATGCATACGCCGATCATCACCGCCAGTGATGCAGAAGGTGCGGGTGAAATGTTTAAAGTAACTACTTTGCCTGTTGATGGTTCGGCTAGCAGAAATGATGAAGGCAAAGTTGATTTCAAAGAAGATTTTTTTGGAAGAGCAACGAACCTTACGGTGAGTGGTCAATTGGAAGGTGAATTAGGTGCAACAGCTTTTGGTGATATCTATACATTCGGTCCAACATTCCGTGCAGAGAACAGTAACACTGCAAGACATCTTGCAGAATTCTGGATGATAGAACCGGAGATGGCTTTTTATGATCTGGAAGACAATGCCAATCTTGCTGAAGAATTCATTCAGTATCTTATCAAATATGTAATTGATAATAATAAAGAAGACCTTGAATTCCTGGCGCAGCGATTAGCAGAAGAAGAAAAACAATTGCCGCAGGATAAGCGGAGTGAAATGGGATTGATCGAGAAACTGGAATTTGTATTGAATAACAGTTTTGAAAGATTGACCTATACGGAAGCGATTGATATTTTAAAGAACAGCAACCAGAATAAGAAAAAGAAATTCCAGTATGAAGATCACAGGTTGGGGAATGGATCTGCAAAGTGAACATGAACGTTATTTGGTGGAAAAGCATTTTAAGAAACCAGTGATTCTCACCAACTATCCTGCTGCCATTAAATCTTTTTATATGCGGCTGGATGATAATTGTGAACCTGGTAAAGAAACCGTATCTGCCATGGATATTTTAGCACCGGGTATAGGTGAAATTGTAGGTGGCTCTCAAAGAGAAGAACGATTGGATAAACTGGAAGCAAGAATGAAGGCAATGAATATTCCTGCCGATGAAATGTGGTGGTATTTGGATACAAGACGATTCGGTACCGTACCTCATGCGGGATTTGGCTTAGGTTTTGAACGGATGGTACAGTTTGTTACAGGCATGACAAATATCCGTGACGTAATAGCTTTTCCTAGGACGCCGGGAAGTGCGGAGTTTTAGGTTAAGAGTTTAAAGGAGATGCTTCGGTAAGCTCAGCAGAGAGAAAGAGGTGCAGAAATGTGCCTCTTTTTTTATGCGCAGGATATTTTTAATTATTGGATTGTGGATTTATTATGTAGATGTATCTTATTAGAAAAAAGTCTATGGCACAACTCACTACATCAAACAAAAACAATCAATCAAATTCCAGAAAAAGGGCTGGTGTTTGCCGTATGGCAAAGCATAGTTTGAAAGTCGATATGACACCTATGGTAGACCTTGGTTTCTTACTCATAACTTTTTTTGTCTTTACAACGGAACTCAGCAAGCCAACAGTAATGGATCTTGCTATGACCAAAGAGGGTCCACCCATTGATCTGGCCGAATCCACTGCACTTACATTTTTAATTGATAAAGGGAACTCAATTTATTATTACGAAGGAAAATGGGAGGATGCGGTTCATGATAATAAAATATATGCCACTTCATTAACAGGAGTAAACAACTTAAGAAAACTAATAAATTTAAAACAACAACGACTTGACAATAATGTAAAAATAAAAGAAGGGAGAAATGGATTAATGATGTTAATAAAACCCGGAAAGGATGCCAGTTATAAAACGATAATTGATTTACTTGATGAAACATCGATTAGCCTTGTTAAAAAATATGCTGTATTAAAGCAGTCGAAGGAAGAGGCAGATTGGTTAGGACTAAAATGAATTGTTCCTCTATTTCTAACTCATATGGGCGGGTTCTTTGTTTTCTCGAATACAACTACCAGATATTTGATCGTAAATCCATCTTTTAGTAATGAAAACAATCTAAGAAAAAACTTGCCTGGGTTTTTTAGATAATATCCTGCTAAACCTTTTCTGATCTCTTTTGAACGACCCTCTTTATTTCCTCTTAATTCTTTTCTGACTGTAACGCTGTATTTGTAGTCATTGAATTTCGTTCGGTAAATCCTGCTTCATTAAATAATTTTCTGAAAGATCTTTTTGTAAAATCATGAAGATGATATGGGTTGGCATCTTTTGTGGGTACAACAGGGGCTGAGGCAATAAAGTATCCGCCATTCTTTAATAGTGCAGAACAATGTCGGATGAATTTTGCAGGATCGGGAAGATGCTCAATTGTTTCAAGGCTGATGATCGTATCAAATAGTGTTGGCGAATTAAAATTAAAAGCATCTGATTGTACAAAGTCGATCTTTTCGTGGCGGTAATGCTGTTTTGCATAAGCAATAGCCTCTGCATTATTATCAACTGCTGCTATTTTTGAAATGCTGTCAGCATATTCAGTAACAAGCAGATGACTGCCGTACCCGGCGCCACAGGCAATATCAGCGATATTACCGGAAGAAAGATGTTTGCCTGCAAAGTGATAACGCTCCAGATGAAGCTTTACCGTATCAAATCCGGCAATTGTTTCATTGTTTCCTGCGGCATCGGGATATATTCGTTCAAGACTGGATGCTGCCATCAATTATTCTTTACTATTTTTTCAGCCTCATCGATGGCCTCTTTCCTTACTACTTGAGTAATGATCTGTTCCAATCTTCTTATCCGGGCATAAAGTTTAAGTATCACAAACCAGAAGATCAGGATACTTGTATAAAAGATCAGGTCAGCACCACGACCTACACCCAGTCTGTTGGCAATATCATTGGTGATGTCCGGAAATAAAATAAATACTACAGCCGCAGCGATGAGCAGCATCAGGATAAAGATGTCAAAAATGCTGTTGCGTAGCCGGATAAAAAAATAAACGGCAATAAAGGCAACACCGGTTGTCAATAAAATTTTAATTCCGGTCATTCAAATAATTTATGTAAAACTAAATCAAAAAAGATTCTGATACTGCTGAAAACCGATTGTCCTTTCTTTCTGGAGTAATCTGAGTAAAGAACAGATGCAGGAACTTCTTTATACCGGAGATGGTGTTTTTTAATATTGATCAAAAATTCACTGGCATGCGCCATCCTGTTTTCTTTTAATTGAATTTTTTCTGCAGCAGCTCGGGACATAGCCCTTAATCCGTTATGCGCATCTGATAAGATGAGGCCGGTAAAAAAATAATTAACCCATCGGCCTGCTTTGAGTGTTATTTTTCTTCCTTTCGTCGCATTGTGTTTTCCTTTTTCTAAAAAGCGGGAAGCAATACAGATATCAGCCTCATTATTTTGAAGTGGAGTTAGTAAGGATTGAATTTCTGATGCCAGGTGCTGTCCATCCGCATCAAAAGTAACCAGCCACCTGGCCCCTTTCTGTAAAGCGAAATCGATTCCGGTTTGTAAAGAGGCACCCTGTCCAAGATTTACTTTATGATGTAAGAAATAGATCGAACCCATTCCTTTTAATTTTTCAACCGGCGATTCATTCGAACCGTCATCAACCAATACTATCTGATATCGAAAAGGCAATAACGCATCGATCACTTCACGAATGACAGTGTTCTCATTATAAAATGGAATAATGACAAAAACGGTATCAGGGTTTATCGGGTTCGACATCTACAGTATAAAAAGTGTATTTATTATAATTACCTACTATTTTTTGTGAAGGGTTGGTGGCAAAAGATTCAGGCATATTTTCCAGATCGGTAGTAATAAACAGGACTTTGACCGGTTTTTTTGTTTTAATTATTACATTATGCAAAGACGAATACAGATATACCGCCGGAATGTCCTGATAAAAACCAGCTTGTGCAGCATAATGTGCAGGTTGTGAAACTACGATTACTTTATTGCCAGCATTTTCAGCAATTACTTTTTTTGTTATGCTATCCGTATACTCAAAAAGACGAATACTATTTATATTAGCATAGGTCAGGTTTTTTTCTGTCGTTACTACTTTCGTTGTGTAATACATATTATGCAACATATCAAATCCGGTGATGACCACCATCAAAAAAAGTACTATTCTAATCCATTTTTTTACTGAATGACGATATTGATAAGCCAGTATAAAAAGTGCTTGTTGTAAAAAGAAAGACAAGAAAGCAAAATAACGTCCTTCCTGAACGTAGGTCCAGCCTCCATAACCATATTCAATATAAAGACTGTTTCTTAATGATAAGGCAATTAATGTAACCGAGATCAACAGTGAAATTGCAACTCCGGCAAAGAAATAGAATTCAGAAACGGATAAAAAAGTCATTTTTTTTCTGATCCCCCACTTAATCACGATGAACAGTGAACAGGAATAATGCAGTAAAGTGCAAAACTGAGATCAAACGGCTTATCGAATCGAAGGATCTGCCGGAGACAGTACTAAGCGTTGTTGTTGCAAAATCCAGATTCAACAGGGAGCTGAATAATATGGGATGAAATTTCTGAAGGTTTGAAATATAAAAACCCTTGTCAGCATTTCTAATATAAACAGCCGAGTCAGTCATAAGTGTATTGCAGTGCTAAAAAGAGAATAACAAGTATAGTTGAGTCATACACAGCATAAGGAGCCCCTTTTTCATCAACAAACGATTATGATTGAAAAAGCTGCTGATGACATAACAGGCGGGTAATGCTAATGCTACCGGAATATACATGTAGCGGATAAAAGCTGTTAGAAAAAGTAATACAGCGATCACTAGTAACATCGCCGGATTACTAATGTAGCAGATCGGAATACTTTCAGCGAATAATACAGAGCAATGATAAAAACGGTTACCGTTATAAAATCGGACGAGGAGGCGGTGCAAAAGGAATAAAAGAAAAATCCTGCGATTAATGTATATACGTTAACCAGCCAGACCGGCAATGAATTTAGCAATAATGTTCTTCTGGAATAGACAATGAATAAAAGACAGGCAAGTGTATCTAATAAAAGTGTTGCAAGAATGGCATTGTTTTTACAAATGGCCAAAAAAGGAGCAAGTAGTAATGAATATCCGGGTGGCCATTTTGTCAAAGGAACATAAGCAGATGTGGAAAGATCATTTGCATAAACTTCCAGCAATGAAAATCCGTTACCATTCAGGAAGTTTTGTGCAGCAAGAATCTGGTATGATTTATCGTTATCTATATTCAGAAAATAGAACTGAATAAAAATTTTTGCCGCAATAGCAATGATGACAACAATTGCCGATACAATGGGTAACGACAAAAACTTTTTTATACTTTCTGAATGCATATTTGGCTGGGCAAAGTACTCTTTTATTGTAAGAAGGCCTGAATCCGTTGCCCCACATTTTCTCTGATATTCATATAGAAAAGATTGATGTCGGCAATATGATAATTTTTAGTGAAGTATAAAAAACTCCAGGGAAATTTTGGTTTGTTTACATACAATAAGCCGTTTTCTATCTGTGCATTACTGGTATTCTTATATATCTTATTAAATTTAGTGAGCACACTTCCCTTATTATATTGTTTGGATACATTTTCTGACGTTGTCTTCCAGTTAAGGGGATTGGTAACATAGACATTTCCTTGTCCAAAAAGAGAATCGGATCTTTTGCTTTCATTCTTTAAATAAGGCGGAATATATCCGGTACGATAGGTTCGCCAGCTGATCAGGCACCCGGTTTGGGAGGCATCTTCACACATTTTTAAAGTAGAAAAATATTCTTTGGGGACAGGCCAGCCAATTATATAAGCAGCAACAAATTGCTTTTCAAATTCTTTATCTTCAAAATATTCTTTTAATAATCGTTCCGCAAGAAACGCACCCTGGCTGTGTCCGGCAATAATAATTGGTCTTCCATCATTCCAATTCGTCATGAAATATTCAAATGCAGACTTTACGTCTTCGTACGCTATTTCAAACGCAGCCGCAGCTTTGTTTTTTTCTTTTGAATAAAAATTACTGATATGAGCCTGTCGGTATCTGGGTGCAAACACTCTGCAATGCTGATTAAAAACACTTGCCTGAAAAAGAATCGATGAATAATCTGTCTTTGCATTTATTGATTCATCATCAATTGCTGCATTTAATTGATTGGCGTATTTTTTAGATGTAAAAGTTGTTGGATAAAGAAAGAATACATCAGCTAATGTGTCTGTCGGTTCGTTTCTTAAGGGTGAAGGAATACTATCTGAAGGATCCCACTTCCATGGATGTGCAGCCCAATAATCTAAATTTTGATAATCGGGCATTCCGTTTTCACTTTTGAATGAATACCTGGATTCAAAAGAATGGTATTTATTTGAACAAGAGATCAGACCGAAAACAAGGAGACAGTAAGTAAAGTAATTGCCTAAGCATTCTTTTTTGGGTAAAAATCGGCAGAATCAAATTAATTCAGTCAAAAAATCAGTCTTTCATCACAGATTCTGTCCGTTTGTCAAATCCTGTAAATGCCTAATTTTCACATACTTTTCAATACCAGCAAGGCTTTCAGCCCTTAAAAGCAAGAATTTTAAGGTCATTACCCTAAAAAATATGGTACTTTGTGTTGCATAGTACCAAACATCACCTTATCTTTGTATAAGTAAAACGAAAATATCAATGAAAAGCGTTTTTTCAAATACAATCCTTCAGATTTTATTGATGCTGATTTTTTACAATTGGAACTTTAAATGGACAGACGAATCGAAGAAGCGGTTCAAAACAAACTGAATCTGTATAATGAAATAAAATTACAGGACAGTCTTTTGTTTGCTGCATTTAATGCAAGAGACATTACAACTTTCAAAAATTATTTTAGTGAAGACCTGGAATTCTTTCATGATAAAGGTGGGTTAACAGATTATGAATACACGATTAATTCTTTAATTGAAACCGCTAAACAAAATAATCAATTAAAAAGAGAATTGGTAAAAGGTAGTCTTGAAGTATTTCCGATTCCTGGTTATGGTGCTATGGAAATCGGATCACATCAGTTTTGTCATTTTGAAAATGGGAAAGAAGAATGTGGCACTTTTAAATTTGTGCAGATATGGCAAAAAAAAGATGGCCAGTGGAAAATAACAAGAGTGATCAGTTATGATCACTAAACAATTGAAAAGTAGAAAAAATAACTATGAATATTGAAAACACACAGAGTCAGATGCGGAAAGGAATTCTTGAATTCTGTATTCTTTCCATCATTCGCCGGGGAGAAGCTTACCCGAGTGATATAGTGGAAGAAATGAAAGCCGCAAACCTTCAGATACTGGAGGGTACACTCTACCCCTTACTTACCCGATTGAAAAATGCAGAGATGTTATCGTATCGATGGGAAGAAAGCAATTCAGGTCCGCCCAGAAAATATTTTTCATTAACAGAAAAAGGTGACAGTTTTTATAAAGAACTGCAACAAACCTGGGAAGAATTATCGAACGGAGTGAATGCACTGACCAGCAAAAAAACAGATGAACCATTAAACACTAATTAACCAAATTTTCCTTCGAAGCTTTAGCGAAGAAGGATTGCTTCAACCAAATTATTATGACAATGAAAAAGATTATAAACATCAACTTAAGCGGTCGGGTAATTCCGATTGAAGATTCAGCTTATGAAAAGTTGCAAAGCTATATCGAAAGTTTGCGGAAGTATTTTACTAACGAAGAAGGCCGTGATGAGATCATCAATGACATAGAAAGCAGAATTGCAGAATTGCTTGAAGAAAAGGTTCGTAAAGGAGCTTCTAATGCAACGGATGCTGATGTAGAAGAAATAATAAGTTCAATGGGTAAAGTAGAGGATTTTGAAGCGGAAGCAGTTTCCGAAGCAAAGGATTCTACCAATCAGGGAACACAGGAAAGAGCACAGCAAAATTATACCTATACCGAAGAAAAGAAAAGCCGTGGTCGCCTTTACAGAGATAGCAATGATAAATTTATCGGCGGTGTTTGTAGTGGTCTTGCTGCTTATATGAATGTAGATCCTGCCGTTGTAAGAATATTGTTTGCCATTTTTAGTTTTGGAGCAGGAATTGGTTTTCTCGCTTATATCATTTTATGGATAGTGCTTCCCGCAAAAGATCTGGATGGCTATTCCGGAAAAAGATTTTATCGAAATCCGGATGACAGAATGATTGGTGGTGTGGCTGGTGGATTAGCTGCCTATTTTGGAAAAAAGTCTACCAATATCAGGTTGATTTTTGCAGCACCTATTATTCTTAATATTCTTATCGGTTCATTGAGTGGATTTAGCTGGCATTATGATTTTGATCTGTTTCTGAATATTGGATTTGGATCCATCACCGGCACATTCATTCTTATCTATGTGATTCTTTGGATGGTTTTACCGGAGGCAAATACTAATTATGAAAAAATGGAAATGAGAGGTGAGAAAGTAGATGTCAACCGTATTCGTCAGACAGTACAGGAAGGGATGGGCAATTTTAAGGAGAAGGCGAAAGTATGGAGTGAAGAAGTAAAAGAGTCGGCGCAGAATTTTTCAAATAAAGCAAAAGAATTTTCAAAAACAAGAGGAAGGGTAATTGCTGCTGAAATAAATGAAACGGTAAAAAGGGGAGGAAGAGGAATCGGTCATGCAATTGGTGTTTTATTCAAAGTGTTTTTTCTGTTTATTGCCGGATCTATTGCTTTTGGTTTGTTTGTCGGTTTAATTGCTTTTCTATTTGGAGGAATAGCCTGGTGGCCAATCAATAATTTTTTATGGACTAGTAAATGGCAGCAGATGTACGCCTGGGGCACCTTGATCTTTTTTCTGGTAGTGCCGTTGGTTGGATTTATTACATGGGTTGTACGTCGCATTATTAAAGTAAGATCAAGAAGCAATTATCTTGGATGGACATTTGGCGCATTATGGACAGTAGGATGGATCGCAGCAATATTATTAGCATCCAGTATTTCAAAAGATTTCAGGATTTATGATCACCCAAATCCTACTGAGATCGAAGTGGTTCAGCCGGCAAATAATAAAATGATCGTCGCTGTATCAGCACCTGAGCTTTTGTATTCCGGTCGTTTCAGCTGGATCAATGACGAAGGGAATGGATGGGATTTATCGGAAGACACATTATGGTTGTCAACAGTCAAATTCACCGTTAAACCAAGTCTTGATTCTTTTTATCATGCAATATTGATAAAACACAGTTTTGGCAGATCTGAAGAGGAAGCCATTGCAAGAGCCAAAAAAATTCAGTTTAATATTTCATCCAGGGATAGTGTGTTGGATGTAGGCAATGGATATACCATTGATAAAGAAAGTAAATTTCGCGGTCAACAGGTAGAAATTGAAATACAGGTACCTATCGGCAAAATGATACGCTTTGATGAGTCGGTAAATGACAAATTGAATACTGTAAATGTGAGGGTGAGAAGAAGTTATAGAAGGAACAGAGTAGTGGATGTAGAAATAGATGATAGAAATTCCCGTTTCCGTTCCGGTGTAGATTATATCATGGGTATCAATGGAAAATTAAAAACAGAGGGAGGCGATATTATCGAAAGACAAGCAGATACTGAATATCGTTATCCTGGAACGGAGAATAATAATGCGGACGAAATTCAAAAACAAATTCAGGAGGAAGAACGTAAGAAACAAGAAAGCGATAAAAAAATAGAGGAGTTGAAAAAGGCAATTAAGCCAACAGCTTCGATTTCTTTGAAAAAAAAGGATCTTAAAAAAATTAACGGAGCTATCGCAATCGGCCCTTCCCCGGTTTCTTCGCTGGTGCAATGGTTTTAAAAAATGAATAGTAAAACTCGGTTGAAGTCCTGAATAAATATCAGGAATGGTAATGGCTCCTGATAAGGGAGCCATTTTTTTGTTGTATTCCCTTTATAAAACTATAAAAGGAGTTTGAACTACATTTACTGACAGGTTTATCAGCTTATTTTGAAAGAAATCATTTGCGTTCTCATAAATAATCAGATGAAATGAAAGACAATTTCTCCAAACAAGCAGAAGGATATGCCAGGTATAGACCAGCATACCCAAAGGAGTTATTCGATTTTATTTTAAGTAAAACTGAATCAAAACAAGTAGCATGGGATTGTGCAACAGGTAATGGACAAACTGCAAAAGTGCTGGCAAAGTATTTTGACAAAGTTTATGCAACAGATACAAGCCAAAAGCAATTGAATAATGCAGAACCCGGGCATACTATTTATTATTCTCTTCAGCCTGCAGAGCAAACCAATTTTCCTGATAATCATTTCGATCTGATCACCGTTTCGCAAGCATTGCATTGGCTCGATTTTGAAAAATTTAATGAGGAAGCGAAAAGAGTGGCAAAGCCCGGTGCATGGATTGCTGTCTGGATGTATTCATTATTGGAAATCACTCCGGTCAATTGATGAATGTAATACACAAGCAAGTTTTATAAAGAAACATTGGCAGGTTGCTGGGATTATGAAAGAAAGTTTGTTGAAAAACATTATGCAACAATACCATTTCCATTTGAAGAAATCAGAATGTCCTGCTTTTTACATGCAATATAAATGGACAATTATTCAATTAGAAGGGTTTTTAAATACCTGGTCTGCCTTACAAAAATTTATTACTATAAATAACTATAACCCGGTTGATGAATTGATAGATAGATATCCAACCCAACTGGGACACAGGAAAAAATGAAGATCAGATTCCCGATTTATCTACGGATGGGAAGAGTAAACAAATGATTTTACTCTACATTTGCCTTCAAAATTGCCGATATGAAGAATACAGCTTTTACAGACAAACATATTGCATTGGGTGCTAAAATGGCGGAGTTTGCCGGATATAACATGCCCATCTCTTATACCGGAATAAATGATGAACATGCAGCCGTAAGAAAAAATGCAGGAGTGTTTGATGTAAGCCATATGGGTGAGTTTATTCTGAAAGGTGAAAATGCATTGGAGCTTATTCAAAGGGTTACCAGTAATGATGCGGCTAAATTAAAAGCCGGTCAGGCACAGTATAGTTGTTTGCCAAACGATAATGGTGGTATTGTGGACGATTTACTGGTATATTGTATCGAAGAGAACAATCCCGCAAAAAGCGGGACAGGCGTGTATATGCTTGTTGTAAATGCTTCTAATATTGAAAAAGACTGGAATTGGATCGTTAAACATAATAGCAAGAATGTTGAAATGCATAACATTTCTGATAAAACATGTTTGCTGGCGATTCAAGGTCCCAATGCCACTAAGATACTGGAACCACTTACTGATATTGATGTGTTGAATCTGAAATATTACACTTTTACAAAAGGAACTTTTGCGGGTGTTGATAATGTTTTGGTAAGTGCAACCGGTTATACCGGTGCAGGAGGTGTGGAGATCTATTTTGAAGATAAAGAAGGTGATGCTGAAAAAATATGGGACGCCATTTTTGCAGCAGGGGGTCCAAAAGGAATGAAGCCAATCGGATTGGGTGCAAGAGATACATTGCGTTTAGAAATGGGTTTTTGTTTATACGGTAATGATATTGATGATACTACTTCTCCAATGGAAGCCGGACTGGGATGGATCACAAAATTCACAAAAGACTTTACTTCCAAATCAATTTTTGAAAAACAAAAAGCAGAAGGGATTACAAAAAAACTGGTGGGATTTGAAATGATCGATAAAGGAATTCCCAGACAGGGATATGAAATAAAAGACAAAGAGGGTAATACAATCGGTAATGTTACTTCCGGCACACAATCTCCCAGTCTTGGTAAAGCAATCGGATTAGGATATGTACGAAAAGCTTTTGCAGGAATGGATGCGGAGATTTACATCCAGATAAGAGATAAACAAATAAAGGCAAAGGTTTCTAAGATCCCTTTCTCTTAAAATCATAGTGCGGTAAGATTTTTGTGAGTAGCTATTATCATTAGTAGAACAAACTTACTTCCATGCCAACTATTCATCTTACAACTTTTATAGCAGCTCCGGCAAATATTGTATTTGACCTGAGTCGCAATATTGATTTGCACAAGCAATCAATGGCATCTTTTAAAGAAGAAGCTGTAGCCGGAACCCGGTTTGGGTTAATTGAAAAAGAAGATACCGTAACATGGAAAGCCAGACATTTGTTTAAGAACAGGTTGTTACGGGTAAAAATTACTGAAATGAAGATACCTGAGATGTTCACCGATGAACAACTGGAAGGAGATTTTAAATTGATGAAACATGAGCATCATTTTAAAATCTGTGATAACGGAACGATTGTTATCGATCTTTTTCATTTTGAATCGCCCTATGGTGTTATGGGCGAATGGTTCAATAGCCTTTATCTTACCAAATACCTTCGGCGCTTACTCGAGCAACGAAATAAAACAATCAAAGAATTTGCAGAAAGCGACAAGTGGAAGAAGTTACTGGTAAAGTGAATGTATTCCGGTTTATACAACAACCGGAATACATTTAACTATAAACATATTAGATGTTAATATAGAATACTTTTTCTAAGAAAAAAGCAATAACAAGAATAGTACATAGAAGAAGAATAATTATTTCTCTTTTATTGATTTTGTCTTTTTTTATAAGCCAGTCATAATATCTTGAAATTAAGACGATGGAAAGAATGCTGAAAAATATTATTTTGAACATAAATTAAATTTTTAAAACCACATACAATCAATAAAACTTCCAACTGCTACCGCAGCTCCAATCCAGTTGAGATATTTGGAAGCTAATTTATCAACAGCTTTAATCAGATGCTGTCTTGACATGGTAGCCCAGTTTGACCCTAGTTCGGCAATAGTTGCATAACCCACTGCCTGTAAAACACAGTTGAATAATTTCTCTTGTACATCGGATTCCGAGTTTCGATCTTCATACGACACAATAAATTCGGTTTTTAATTCAATTAATGAATTTGCAGCATGGATAACCTGATATCTTAACCCAGGTCTAAGAGCACCATAATACATATAGGCAATATCAGAATAGCCTTCATCAATCAAATATTGGTTTGCTGCTTCAGCACTAGAAATTAAGTCAGGACAATTCTCAGCAATTGTTTCATAAGTTACATTCTTTGCTGTAGAATATGGTCCTTCAATAATAATATTCTCTGGATCTGAATACCATTCGTAAGTAGAGTCACCGTTACTTAAATCACAGGAATTGATCCGTTCATTATTACCTTGAATTGATTTTTTACCATTCAGGTTAAAATTTTTCGTTAATTGTTTAATCGAATTAAGATAATTGCTGTCATTTTTGTTAAACTTGAACTCTTTGTTCCCAAATATTTGTAAAGATAATTTTTGTAAAGCTGTAATACTATCTATAATCTCAACATGAGGTAGTTTATTGTTTGTATTTGCATCTTTTTTACATACCCCAAAAAATAACATAGATTAAAGTATCATTAGAAAGGAAGATTTAATTTTCATAAAAAAATTTAGTTTGTTTTAATATTTTTATTATTAATCAACGGCCATTGATTTTTACGGATGCAAATATATATTGAGGGGGGGGAGATTTCCAATACCACTAACTGGTATTTTTTTTAATTGTTTATTTCCGCATCTTTGTCAAGAAAAATGTCTAAAACACCCATTCTCAGCACTTCCCTTTCACCGGCATTATTACACCTGTATGACCTCAGCAACAGTGTTGTTGTTATCATTGATGTGTTCAGAGCCACCTCCACTATCGCATCCGCATTATACAATGGAGCCAAAGCAGTTATACCGGTTGATTCTGTTCCAAAAGCAATTGAAATAGCAAAAAATATAGATGGAATAGCAGCAGGTGAAAGAGATGGTATGATCGCCGAAGGATTGCAACACGGTAATTCTCCATTAGAGTATACAAGAGAATTTATAGAGAACAAAACTTTAGTGCTTACCACTACCAATGGCACCAGGCTTTTGCAAATGGCATTGGATAAAAATGCTGACACCATTATCTCCGGTTCTTTTCCAAATATTTCTGCTGTGTGTGATTTTTTAGTAAAAGAAAAAAAGAATGTAGTACTTGGTTGTGCCGGTTGGAAAGATCGTTTCAATCTGGAAGACACTTTATTTGCAGGAGCAGTAATTCACCGGATACAAAAGGAATTTACCATTCATTGTGATAGCTCCGTTATGGCAGAAGCTATGTATGCAACGCATAAAAATAACCTGATCGGGTTTGCTCCAAAGTTTACACATTATCACCGGCTTGTTGAACGATTTGGGTTGATAGAAGATATAAAATATTGTCTTACTGATGATGTGGCGAATGTATTGCCATTGTATAAAGAAGGGAAACTGATAATTGGTAATTAATTTGGCTAAAGCCAATACAGATAGTATTTCTTATCCACGAACTAAAGTTCGTGGCAATTATTCTAATAGCCCGGAGTTTTTGCTCTGCGATTGAAAGATCATAGTAAAGGAGTTTTAATCAAAATATTCTTTTTTATTGTTGTCTTGATTAATTTTTTATACCCATTGAAACTCTTCGCCAATAAGGATTAGAAGCTCACTCTGCTAAAATGGATTAGTGTCAGAGGATAAAGAATGGACTCTAATCGAAGCGTTAAAGGATGAGGTCTGAAATATCAAAAAGTATCATCATTTTTATACTGATTTTATATATTGAATTAAAATTCGTGGCAATTATTCTAATAGCCCGGAGTTTTTTCTCTGCGATTGAAAGATCATTGTAAAGGGGCTTTAATAAAAATATTCTTTTTTTATTGTTGTCTTGATTAATTTTTTGTACCCTTTGAAACTCTTCGCCAATAAGGATTAGAAGCTCACTCTGCTAAAATGGGCTGGTGACAGAAGATAAAGATCAGACTCCAATCAAAGAGTTGGAGATGAGGTCTGGTATATCAATAAACTATCATCATTCTTATACTGATTTTATATATTGAATTAAAGTTCGTGGCAAATATTTTAATAGCCCGGAGTTTCAACTCCGGGATTGATTAATTGTTGTAAATTGGCTTTAGCCAAAATAATTTTTTATGCCATTCATCAAAATATGGATTCACCTTGTATGGTCAACAAAAAACCGCTATCCATTTTTAACTGACAATATCAGACAAACAGTATTTGAGCACATTAAACAAAATGCTAAAATCAAAGGAATTTATCTGGATTGTGTAAATGGATACAAAGAACATATTCATTGCCTCGTCTCTCTTTCAAATGATCAGACTATAAGTAAATTATTGCAACTGATAAAAGGCGAAAGCTCTTTCTGGATCAACAAACAAAAGCTATGCACCGAAAAATTCGAATGGCAGGAAGAATATTTTGCCGTATCAGTCAGTCACTCACAAATAAAAAAAGTAAGAGAATATATTTATGACCAGGAAAATCATCATCAAAAGAAAACTTTTCAGCAAGAGTATGATGAATTTATCAGCAGTTATCAATTTGTTGAAAGTATAACTGGGCAAAAATAAAAAAGCATACAAGTTACATCTTTTTTTCCGTTCAAATCCCTAATAAAATTTATTTTTTATTTCTTCCATTTTATAAGGAAATACGATTTGAATTCTTTTAGTTTTGCCGGTTATCCTTTTTCGAATGGCGGTTTTACCAATCGTCAATCGTCAACCTGCCTGCCGGCTAGGCAGGTCTAAAATCTATAATAGTTTGGCCCTACCGCACCTTGTTAAGTTTGTTTATACCCATGGAACGGATGAAGTGATCCGCAGAGGAAAGAAAATTCATGCTATCGGTTACGCAGAACTGGTTGAATACGATGATCTGTTTGGGTCAGCTGTATTCAGAGTTAAAGACGATAGCTATTCCACTTTTTACAAAGTTTATATTCAGAAATTTAAAGACGCCAAATCAACATCGTTACGTTGTGCCTGTCCTTATAACCTTGGCGATATATGCAGGCATGAAGTAGCGGCTTTGTTTCAATTACAGGATTTGATAGACCGGGGACATCTGCAATCCGAGAATGTTCAGTATGATCAACGCCACACGGTAGTCAAACTAAAGACGATCGATCTGAAGTATATCCGCCATTTTACATCACAGGAAGTATTTTCAGATGCAGAGATCTTTTTACGTACAAATAAGGCGACAATTGATTTTGCAGAAAATGAAACAGTAAAAGCTACCGTAAAATTGAATGGAGAATCGTACAAAGTAATAATCAGCAAGAATGAAGAAAGAAGTTTTGATACGAGCTGTGATTATGAGGATACGGAAAACCCACTTTGTCTGCCGAAAGTAATTGTGCTTACGCAGTTATTGAATACACATGGAGCTAATTATTTTGACAGCATCCGTAACTGGGATAAAGAAAAAAACAAACTACTGGAAGCATATGGCTATTCCTTGTCAGATGACCTAAAAGGAAAGTTTGAGTTCGCTTATAAAGAAGGTAAACCCTTTTTAAGAGTGCTGGATATAAAGATCAAAAGAGTTGCCCTGGCCACTGCACCGGTGCGACCCGTTTTATTACCGATGAAGGAAAGGGAAGCAGTAGAAGCGGCTACGCAGGAAGTAGAAGTACAAGAGGCAGTTGCGACTCAACGTCTGGGTGTTGTCTTTAATTTTAATAAAAAAAATTATCCTCAGTTTACGGTTGATGTGGTGATAGGCGAACCAAATGAAAGTAACGAAGCTTTTGCTGGCACAGTGGAGAAACTAGATATCAGCCGTTATGTTAATTCAGATAATATTTCGGAGTCGGATAAGGAATTACTGACAGCCTTAAGAAAATTACAGGAATCAGAGATCAATAAATACATCAGCCGCAATTCTCCTTTTTCCGGTATATGGGAAAATATCATTCATGATGAGCAGGATGACCTACCTGAAGAAACAAGAGAGTTGATGGCAGAATATTTATTACCCAAACTGAAAAAGATTTTTATCGAATCGGCGGGTAATCCATTTGTTTTTATTCTGGACGAGGCGAAAGAATTTAAGACGGCAAATCTGGAACAATTACAATTACAGGCCGAAGAAGCACAGCCTCATTTTTTTGTAAAAAAGAATGGTGACTATACAATTGAGTGCCGGGTAAAAGCCGGACCATTGGAGTTTGATCTGGGTGATAATGAAACAACAACTCCCTTATTCTTTACATATAATAATCAATCGCATCTCTGGAATAATAATGATGTAATCCATCTGGTTGATAAATTTTTACCAACTGGTAAAATGTCAGTTAAAGCGGAAGATTGGAGCAAAACGCTGAATGAATTTTTGTTACCCTTAGCCAAAGAACATAAAATTGATTTTGATAAATCGCTGGTCCATGAAATAAAAGATGGCAACCCGGAAGTAAATTTATTTTTACTGGAAAAAGGAGAACATCTTGTTTTTCAACCAAGGTTTTATTACAAGGGATTTGAAACAAAAGTCAGTGACAGAGACGAACTGATCGTTCCGCAGGCAGAAAAGGTAATTGTTGTGCACCGTAACCGGGAAAAGGAAAATGAATTTATTCAGAAGCTACAGAATCTTCATTCCAATTTTTCTTATAATGCAGACACCGGAACCCTGGCACTAAAAGGAGCTGATGTGTTGAAAAACAACTGGTTCTTTTTGTTTGTGGATGCGATGAAGGAAATGAAGACGTCGGTCTTTGGATTTGAAGCATTGAAAAATTTCAGATTTAATACCGCCAAACCGTCAACAAAAATTTTCATCAGCAGCAATACGGATTGGTTTGATGCGAAAGTGGATATTCTTTTTGGCGATCAGCATGTTTCTGTGGCTGAAGTAAAAAGAGCATTGGCCAATAAGCAGCAGTTTGTACAATTGAAGGATGGCACTTTAGGTATTTTACCGGAAGAGTGGTTGAAAAAATATTCTTTGTTGTTCCGTGTGGGTGAAGGAAAGTCGGATACATTAAAGTTATCCCGCTACCATTTAAGTGTGGTGGATGAATTGTATGAAACAAGGAATGAAGAAGAGCTGGTGGTGGCCTTAGAAGAAAAGTATGAGAACCTAAAAGAGTTTAATAAGATAAAAGAAATTGAGCCTTCCGATCATCTGAAACCAATACTACGTCCTTACCAGGTGGCCGGTTATCAGTGGTTGAATTATTTAAAAGATATTAAGTGGGGAGGTATTCTTGCGGATGATATGGGTTTGGGTAAAACGGTACAGGCCCTTTCCTTTATGGAATATTATAAGAAAGGATAATAGAACATTAAAAGGATTGGTGGTTTGCCCAACCACATTGATCTATAACTGGGAGAATGAAATAACAAAGTTTACACCGGACTTAACGTATCGAATCCATCACGGACCGGCCCGCACAAGAGCAAAGGAAGAAATAATGGATCATGAAATTACCATTACTACGTATGGTACATTAAGGAGTGATATTAAATTGCTGATGAGTGTGGAGTTTGATTATGTGATACTCGACGAATCACAAGCCATCAAAAACCCTTCAAGTAAAGTAACAAAAGCTGCCTGTTTGTTAAATGCAAAGAATCGTCTTTGTATGAGTGGTACGCCGTTACAGAATAATACATTTGACATTTTTGCACAGATGAATTTCCTGAACCCGGGCATGCTGGGCACCATGGAATTCTTCCGCCAGGAATTTTCTATTCCGATTGATAAGTTTGGTGAGCAGGATCAGAAAAGATCATTTACGAAAAATTCTTTTTCCATTTATATTAAGAAGAACCAAAGAGCAGGTGGCCAAAGATCTTCCGGAAAAGCAGGAAATGATACTCTTCTGCGAAATGGAAATGCAAGCAGCGAAATATTTATGATGCGTATCGGAATGATTTCAGAAACCAGATATTGGGCACCATTGAAACGCAGGGTATTCAAAAATCGCAGCTGACTATTTTACAGGGATTGATGAAGCTTCGCCAGATCTGCGATTCACCGGCTATATTAAATGAGCAGGAAAAATTTGAGAACCATTCCATCAAGCTGGATGAGCTGGCAAGAGAGATCACTGAAAATATTGGTGATCATAAAGCATTGATCTTTTCGCAGTTCCTTGGAATGTTGGCATTAATAAAAGCCAAGTTGGAAGAATTAGGTGTACCGTATGAATATTTTGATGGAAGCACTTCTGCACCTGATAGGCAAAAAGCGATTGAAAGTTTCCAGAATGATCATGAAAAAAGAGTATTCCTTATCTCTCTTAAAGCCGGTGGTGTCGGTTTGAATCTTACCGCTGCAGACTATGTATATATTGTAGATCCCTGGTGGAACCCCGCCGTGGAGCAGCAGGCCATTGACCGGACACACCGTATCGGTCAAACCAAGAACATATTTGCTTACCGGATGATCTGTAAGGATACGATTGAAGACAAGATCCTTAAACTACAGGAAAAGAAAAAGGCACTGGCGAAAGACATTATCTCTGATGATTCATCCTTTGTGAAGACGCTGACAAGGGAGGATGTGGAGTATTTGTTCAGCTAAAACTGTCAGTTTCATCCTTATTCCTCAAATAATTAACAATCTTCCGAAGGTTGTAAGCCGCTTCTTACGTCTATTTTCGTACACTATTTAAATGTTTATGAAGAAGATATTTACCTTATCCCTCCTTGTTTTGGCTCTTTTTATGGGGGCAAATGCCCAAAAAGCTGATGGTACTATTAAAGGCAAGTTGCTGGATTCTGCCAGTAAACAGCCCATTTTGGATGCCACAGTTTCTGTAATGACTGTCAAAGATTCCAGTCTTGGCCACTTTTACAATGACCAATAAAACGGGTTCTTTTGAAGTAAAAGGACTGGCAGAAGCTGATTATTTCCTGATCGTCAGCCATAAAAGTTATGATCCTTTCAGCAAAGTCATTTACAATTTCAGCCGACTCAAAAAAATATTGATCTGGGCGATCTTTCACCCGGTACCAGCGGTAAATCGTTGGATAATGTAAATATCAGTTCCTATGTACCCATTCAGGTAAAAGGTGATACAGTTCAGTTTAATGCAGCAGCTTTTAAAACAAAGCCGAACGCAACGGTTGAAGACCTGTTGAAAAAATTACCTGGTGTAGAAGTAGATAAAGAAGGAAACATAAAATCGCAGGGAGAAGACATTTCTAAAGTATATGTAAACGGGAAGGAGTTTTTTGGAAACGATCCAAAGCTTGCTACTAAAAACCTGACGGCTGATATGGTGGAGAATATCCAGGTATTTGATGATATGAGTGATCAGGCCAAGTTTACAAAAATTGATGATGGCAGCCGTGCTAAAACGATCAATATTCAATTAAAGAAAGATAAGAACAAAGGAATTTTTGGAAGAGCATTGATAGCGGGTGGTAGTAACGACCGCTATGAAGGAAATCTTTCGTTCAATAAGTTTAATAACAATCAACGTATCTCTGTTTTATTTAATGGAAATAATATAAATAAACAAGGCTTCTCTTTTTCAGATATCATCAGCTCAATGGGTGGCGGTGGAAATTTTGGTGGCGGAAGAAGTGGTGCTACAGGAGGTTTTGGTGGTGGTGGTGGAAGAAGTGGAGGAATTGGAAGTTTTATTAGCAGTAGCGGTAGTACTGGTATTATTCAATCACTTTCAACCGGTATAAATTACTCAGACCTTTGGGCCAATAAAATTAAAGTAAGCGGTAGCTATTTCTTTTCAGATTCCAAACCCGTACAAGAACAAAATAGTTTTCGCCGTACTACTTATACGCTTGATGCCGGAGATTCAATTGCTTTGCGTACCAGCGAAAGTTTTTCTAATAATTTAAATCAGAATCACCGGTTTAACCTGAGATTGGAATACGAGATTGATTCTATGAATTCTCTTATTTACATTCCTTCATTAACTTTTCAGAATTCGGAAAACTTTAGTGACGATACGACCAGTGTAAGATCTGAAGATGCTTTTGGTAACTACCTGGCTTCAACAAGTAAATCAATTAACACCAATACAAGAGATGGTTTTACTTTTTCAAACAATTTTATTTTCAGACATAAGTTCAGTAAAGTGGGTCGTACACTTACCTTAGGATGGAATAACTCTTTTGGAAATAGCAATAGCGACGGGTTTACTTTTTCAGACAATGAATTGTTTAACCGGGATGGATCTATCTACAGAAGTATTTTACAAAATCAACAAAATGTACAAAAAACAAAAAACAATAATAATACGTTAAGTGCTTCTTTAACCGAATCGTTTGGGCTTAATAAATTATTGGAATTAAACTATGCATACACCAATAATGTTAGTTCTTCCAAAAGGGAAACCTATGATTTTAATGGCACTTCAGGAAAGTATGATAACCCCAACCTACGGTTGACCAATGATTTTGAAAACCTTTTCCTTGCTCACCGGGTTGGTGCCAATTTCCGCATACAGGAAAAGAAATATAATTATCAGTTAGGAATGTCTGTTCAGCAATCAACGTTGGAAAGCGATAGTTACCAGGCCATTACCGGTAAGGATTCTTTAACCAGGGCAAGCTATGTTAATTACTTCCCTACATTTAATTTTAACCTTACCCCGGGAAGAAACAAAAATTTCCGCTTCAGGTATAATGGAAGAACCAATCAGCCGAGCATTTCACAATTGCAGAATGTACTGGATGTTTCTGATCAGTTAAACCAATCAATTGGTAACCCCGATCTTGAACAGGAGTTTTCACATAGTCTTAATTTGAATTACAACACATTCAATATTCTCACCTTCAAATTTATTGCGGCTAACATTAGCTATACGGCTACCAATAATAAAATCGTAAACAGTATAGATTCTATCGGCAGAGGTATTCAATTAACCAAGCCGGTAAACTTAGATGGATACTCAAGAGCAAGTTCATTTGTTACCTTAGGAATTCCATTTAAAGATCCAAAGATGAAAGGCTCTAGTATCAATTTCACCAATAACCTCTCTTATACAAAAGATGTTAGCTTACTCTTTAAGCAGAAAAATATCGGTAAAACATTTACTGTTAGCCAGGGTGTTGGTTTAAATATAAATAAAGAAAAAATTGAATTCGGTGTAAAAGCAAATCTTGCTTATACAGATAATAAGTATTCTGTAAACACAACATTAAATGAAAACTATTTAACCCAAACCTATTCGGCAGACGCTTCTTATACTTTTAAAGGAAACTTTATTCTGGCAAGCGATTTTGATTATTATATCAACACTGGCCGTGCAGAAGGATTCAACCAGGCCATTCCTTTATGGAATGCCAGCTTCAGCAAGCAGGTATTTAAAAATAAAAACGGAGAGATCAAATTTTCTGTTAGAGATTTACTGAACCAGAACCAAAGTATTACCCGTACTACAGCTGAAAACTATATTCAGGATACAAGAAGCATGGTGTTGCGCCGCTATTTTATGGTTAGCTTATTATTTAACCTGAACAAAATGGGCGGCAAGAATACACCAGGTATGCCGGGTATGCCCCGTGGAATGGAAAGGAATATGAGAGATATGAGAGTAAATTAAGTGGCTATACTTTACAATAAAACGGAAGGGCTTTCAGTATTGAAAGCCCTTTGTTCATTTATTGGGGTAGTGTAATTTAGTAATAGGTATTATCTTCTTTTTTTATAAGTAGCATTTGCTGTGGCACCATGACCAGTAAGGAATACGGCTAAAACCGATTTAAGTAATCGGATCGGATTTACAGATGTCTTATAATAACTACGGTAAATTTTGGCGGCTTCGTGATGATGAACCAGGTCTCTGTTTTTCATATGTTGGATTTAATACTAGGGGTTAACGAATAACTATCAATTAAAAGTATATTTTAATTTGAAAATTTTATAATATTGACAATTAATTTAAACCCCAATAATCCGAACTGATGAAAAATTTCGTAAAACCACTTGCCCTTCTTACTATTTTTTCCTTCTTTTTTATTACCGCATCAGCCCAATTAAAGTTCCCGGCGGGTAATGGAATTGGTAGTGATGTCAAAAAAGTTATTGAAGATTATCCCAACCGGTTTATCAATCTGATGGGGGAGATCATTTCCCAGCAACCCCAGTCGACGGATTACCAATGTAATTTTAAAGTGAATGGTGCCGAAGAATCATTTGTTACCCGTTACTCTGCCAAAAGAGAACTGTGTAGTTGGGAAGCGTTGATGCTGACAACGGAAAATTTTGACAAAGCAAAACAGAAATTCAAGTCGCTCTATAGTCAACTGCAGCACCTGACTGTCAGATTCGGACAAATAAGTTATAAACTAAAAGGGGAATACGAATCTCCGGCCGAAGAAAAAAAGTTTACGGCTATTCTTTTTTCATTTGAACCTTCTAATAACACAGCGGGAAAACTAAAGATCGAACTCACCCTGCAATATATAGAACCCATGGAATGGAAGGTAAAGCTATTGGTATACGATAAGGAAAGAGAGGATGATGAGAGAGGGAGAATAGTCGAATAGTCTTGAGTCGTTAGTCCTGAGCTGTGTTTCTCCCGACTCCTGACTAATGACTCCCGACATATTTTATTAACCTTCATTAACCTTAAACAAAGTCCTTTTAACCCGTAGTTTGAATAACTAAGAATATTTTCGTAGCCGAAATGGAATTAGCTATGAGAAAAATCTCCCTACTATCCTTGTTGGTTTGTTTTGCCACTTTACTATCGGCACAAAAGAACGGCAGTGTAACAGGTGTTGCGTTTGATACGATCAGCAAACAACCCGTTGCCGGTGCTACCATTACTTTGCTGGAAAGAAAAGATTCTTCTCTTGTTACTTTTACCATGACTGGGAATGATGGAAAATTTGCATTAACGGGTTTGGCAAATGGCGAGTACCGGCTGATGGTCTCTCATGTAAATTATCACAACAGCAATTCGTTTTTTTCTATTTCAAACAACAATAAAAATGCAGAACTGGATAATGTGGTGATGAATGATAAAACAAAAGTGCTGGAAGAAGTAGTATTGGCCAGCGAAGCTCCTCCGGTTACTTTAATTGGAGACACCATTCAATACAATGCCGGTTCTTTTAAAGTACAGCCCAATGCCAGTGTAGAACAATTACTGAAAAAACTACCTGGTGTAAAAGTGGAAAAAGATGGTACGGTGAAAGCACAGGGAGAAAAAGTAACAAAAGTGCTGGTAGATGGAAAAGAGTTTTTTGGCAATGACCCGAAAGTGGCAACCAAAAACCTGCCGGCTGATGCAGTAGATAAAGTGCAGGTATACGATAAGCAAAGCGATCAGGCGCAGCTTACCGGATTTGAAGACGGGAATTATGAAAAAACGATCAACCTGAAACTAAAGAAAGATAAAAAGAAAGGGATGTTTGGAAAAGTGAATGCCGGCGCCGGAAATAAAGAACGATACGAAGGAAAATTCAATATCAACTCTTTTAAAGGAGCCAGACAGTTCTCTGCGATCGGAATGGGAAATAATACCAATGCCGAAGGATTTTCCTTTATGGATATTTTAAATTTTACCGGCGAGCTGGCCCGCATGCAAAGAGGTATGGGTGGCGGCGGTGGCGATATCAATATCAATATCTCTTCGGATGATGCGGCAGGAATGGGAATGAATACCGGAGGAAGTAATAGTGGTATCAATACGGCATGGGGTGGAGGGTTGAATTACAATAATATCATCGGCAGTAAGCTGGATTTTCAAAGTAATTATTTTTACAACCGGTTAAACCCAAACAGTGAAAGTCATATTCAGCGTCAATATTTTTTACCCGACTCATTTTATTACTACGATCAGAATGCTTTTTCCAATAACCTGAACAACAGCCATCGGTTAAACCTGAATACATTGTACCAGATCGATTCTTTTAATTCGATCCGCATTACACCTTCATTTAATTATCAGCAAACAAATAATCGTTCACTAACAGATTACCAGACCTTATCAGAAGACAGGTTGCTTACCAACGAAGGGTTTAGCAACAACACATCAGCTAATGAAGGGTATAATTTCCGGAATGATATTATCTGGCGGAAACGCTTCAGAAAGAAAGGAAGAACTTTTTCATTGACGGTACAAACAAGCCTTAATAAAAGTGATGGGGACGGAAGTCTTTCTTCTATCAATAATTTTTATAACCCAAACGGTTCGGTGTTAAGAAGAGATACACTGAATCAGCTTAAGCACTACAGCAGGCGATATGAAAAGCTATAATGTAAGAGCCGTATATACAGAGCCGCTTTGGAAAAGGTCGTTGCTGGAATTCAGTGCCGGGAACAGTAACAGCAAAAGCACTTCTCAGAAAGAAACATTTGATTATAACAGAAACAATGGAAAGTATGATCAGTTAAATAATTTTCTGACGAATGATTTTGAAAACACCTATGGTTATACCAATGCGGGCATCCGGTTACGTACACAACGAAAAAAATATAACTACTCCTTTGGCGCCAGTTGGCAATTAGCCGATCTGGATGGAAAGATCATCAGCGGCACAAAAGATTCGCTGATCAGTAAATCATTCAGGAATATTTTACCCAACGCAAGGTTTCAATATTATTTTACCCGGTTCAAAAGTTTTACACTGAACTATACTACTACTACTAATCAACCATCGATGGCACAATTGCAACCGGTTCCGGACAATAGTAATTCCTTAAATATAAAACAAGGTAACCCGGATCTGAAGCAGGAATACACCCATTCAATACAATCAAGGTTGAATCTGATAAGTCCTTTTAAGAACAAGAACCTGTTCCTTTTCATGAATATGCAGACTACCGAAAACAAGATCGTAAACTACGACTCCATTAATCAGCAGGGAATTAAAAGCACCCGGCCGGTGAATGTGAACGGAGTCTACAACCTGAATACAGAGATCAGTTATAGTATGCCTGCAAGGTTTTTAAAAGGGAGTGTGGAAATAAGTTCAGGGACAAGGTGGTTTAAAACAAAACAATTTATCAATGGAGTAGGAAACGATATAAAGACATTAACGTTTGGTCCGAACTTATATATAGATATGAACCCTGATGATAAACTCAACATTTCTTTATCGGCAGGCATGAATTATAATAAAACCAGGTATTCGTTACAATCTGCGTTGAATACAAATTATTTATCACAGGATTATTCAGTTTCCTTTGATTGGCAGCTGCCCAAAAGGTTTTTCCTTTCTTCTGATTTTATGTACACCATCAATAGCCAGCGGGCAGCGGGGTTTAATACCAAAGTGCCACTGTGGAATGCAAGTATCAGCAAGCAGCTGTTAAAATATAACAGGGGAGAGATAAAATTCAGTGCCCGGGATCTGTTGAACAGAAATGTAGGCATCAGCCGGAATACAAATAACAATTACATTGAAGATTCAAGGGTGCTGACGTTGCGCCAGTTTTTCTTATTAAGTTTTACCTATAGTTTGAGTAAGGTTGGTTTAACGGAGGATATACAGGGAGGAGGTGGAATGCGGATCATTCGTCGTTGATAGTATGATCATTTCTTACAGATCTGTTTGATCAATTCTTCATTCATTTCCAATGCTTTGAAATTTTTATCTCCTTGTGTTAAGGCAGTTGCTATCCCCTTCATCGTATAGGATTTAAACTGGTGTTCCATTTTTAATATCAGTCCGCCGTTGGTATGTTCGCCATAAAAACTCCAGTTATACGCTTTGTGGTTTTTATAAGTGGCAGGTGTAATCCGCAGATCACTACTTACCCAATACCGGGTATGAAAGATGTCGGATTCAAATTCTAAAATGCGACAAGCGTATCCTAATACTTTTTCATCCGTATTGTATATTTTAAAGGAGTGAATGGAATCGGTAGCCAAACTGTAATCTTCGCAACTATCGCCCATTTGGCTATTTGTTTTTGTGGCTGCTTTATTTAGCAAACTGGAGTAGTAATAAGTAAATGTGTCTTTTTCGAAGAACTGGCTTTGATAATTTAAAATATCAAATCGAAAAATACTTTTCACTGGTTTTATTTGGGAAAGCGAATCAACATTGAGGCTATCGCTGGTATAAGAGTAATGGTAGACTACCTGACCGGAGAAATAATCAGAACCTCCGTTTCTTTTTTTATTGAGCAGGGTGAAGATGATGATAACCGGTAATAGCAAAAAGAGTAAGTAGCTTTTTTTCATAAATAAGTGCGCCAAAAATACAACATTTAATACCTTGCTCTTATTGAAAGGATTATTCTTTCTTTTGCTGAATAGTAGAATACCGCTCTTGAATAGGAAGGTGGCCCGAAAAGGCCCATTACATTGTTGGAGAAGCCATACCCTTCTTTTGGCAACCCCAAAAAATTAGTATTCATTTTTCGGTCACCGTTTTCATCGTGTAAGATAGCAATGGCATAATTTCCGGATGGTAACCCGGTAAAAGAAATCGAAACTGAACTGCTATTGATTGACAATTGAGCAACACGGAATGCCTGTTCGGGTTCATCAGGATAACCTTTGCCATCTTTATACAGGCTGATCAGCACATGACCTTTATTATTGCGAAGATCAGTAATGTTTACATTCAATCCTGATTCATTTACCTGACCAGTAGAAACGATTACAATAAGGAGTAAAACAGGGACTAGATATATTCGAAAAATTTTCATCATAAAAGAATAACAGGTCTGCCGGATTATTGTTGGCAAATACTTAAACAAACGGTGAACGGACTATTTACGGATGTTATTTATTAGTACAATGAATATAGATCATATCATCTACCGTATCATCACCTAATTGTTTGGCTTTTTTCAGATCGGCGCAGGCATCTATTGTCTGATCTTTCGAAGGGATAGGATTTCCTTTATGGGATAGCAGGTTGATCTTGGCAACACCGCGGTTGGCATAAGCTTCCCTGTAATTTGATTGGTAATGAATAGCTTTCGTATAATCTTTTACAGAACCGGCAGGATCCATCAGCATATCTTTTGCAGCGCCTCTGTTAAAATACGCTTCTGCATCTGTAGAATCCAGTGCGATAAACCGGTCATAATATAATACTGACTGCTCATAATATTTTTGCTGATAAGCGATCTTACCCAGGAAATAATAAGCGGCTTTGGCCTGTTTATCTGTACTGTCTTTTGTCAATATATATAAGAAGTCCTGCCTCGCTCCGTTCAGGTCATCTGCAAAAGCTTTGGCTTTACCTCTATCCGTATACGAAGCCAGGTCTCCCGGATCCAGCGCAATGGCCCTGTTCATATCGGCCACAGACTTTTTAAAATCACCAATGCCGTTATAGCAAAAGGAACGGTAGATATAGCAATATTTTTTCAGTATATCATCTGTTGCTTTTTCAAGCAAAGTGGTAAATGCTTTTTCTGCATTGATATGATCATCATCCTGCAACATTTTAACGGCTTTGTCAAATTCAGGTTTTAGTTCGGTTTGTGCAGGACAGAATTGAAAGGCAAGCAGTACTAAAAAAGTGCAAATGATGTTTTTGATTTTCATGATGTGTTGTACTAAAGGGTTACTATATACAAAGAAGGAAAACTTATGAACGGTGCTTTCCGGATCTGAGAGCTAATATAGTTACAAAAACTTACCGGCATCTGCCTGTAGTTTCCGGTAGACGGGCCGCAGTTTTAAATACTTCTGTAAGACCAGATTTTTAACTTCTTTTTTGGTTGTTTTTTAGTCAACCTATATCAGGACGAGGATTTGCTTTATTGTGCGTTCTTTTTTAGCGCCTTTACTTCGCTTTCAATTCTCTTCAGCAGATCCAATTGTTTCGCCTGGCTTTCAAACAACACTTTGATCTGTTCTTCCAATAACAGATCCATTTTCTGGTGCAGGCTTCTAAGTTCCAATTCTGCTTTTAAATTGATCAGGTAATCATTCTCACTTCTTTTCCGGTCTTTCTCTTCCTTCCTGTTCTGGCTCATCATGATAATGGGTGCCTGTAAAGCTGCAATACAAGATAAAATTAAATTCATCAGTATAAAGGGATAGGGATCAAAGTCGGCATTGTTGGGAGCAAGAGCATTAAACAATATCCAGATAAACAATACTATCCCAAATAAAATGATGAATTTCCAGCTTCCACCAAAGGCTGCTACCTTATCTGAAATACTTTGTCCCTTCGTCAGAATTTCTTTGGGTTGGTTCACCAGATTTTCAATGATCAGTTTTTCATCCGCAATAGCTTGTTGAACGATTTGCTGCAGCTTGGCCAATTGTTTGCCTTCTGTTTTTAAAAGCTTTGTAGTGTCTGTAGTCACGATAATTTTTTTTTGTTTAGTTGAAATTATGTACCAGACTGAATCCAAGAGATTTGTTCTGATACACAGGCATTATCATTGTGTTTGTTTTTTTGTCTTTAAAAAGACCAGGCTGAATTTTTGGATAAAGCCAATAAGCCAGTTTGGTAGAAGCGATGCCAATACCGGCACCGGCCACTACATCGCTAAACCAATGTTTATTATTATACATTCTTAAGTAACCGGTTGCTGTTGCCATGGCATAGCCCGCCACCCCATACCAGGGAGAAACATCTTTGTATTCCATCCGCATAAACTCTGCAGAAGCAAATGCTGTTGCTGTATGTCCCGAAGGGAAGGAATTATTATTAGAGCCATCCGGTCTGGGCTGCTTAGTTAATTTCTTTGTAGGGTAAACCATTGCTGTTACAATAATATTTGACATCAGGTAGATCATACTTCTATCCCGGAAATTATTTTTTCCTTTTACACCAAAGGCATTTAATGCATACACAGAAGCAGCAGGGAGAAACATCAGGTAATTGTCATAATGTTTTGATGAATGGGGTTTATCGATCCAGATACTTTTTTGAATTCTTCCATTCAAACTATTGGCAGTATGGTTACCCATGGTAATAGCTCCGTAAGTGACCAGCGAAGCGGGTATTATAAATGACTTTAATTGTACGGTACTTTTTTTTGAGAAAGAATCTTTTTTTGGTGAGATCACATCAACCACCTCAATCGAATTTAAAGGCACTTCATAAACCGCAATCTGTGCACTCGAGGATTGAAATACAATAAGTGAAATCAGCAAACCTGAAATAGATCTCATGCTGTAAATGTACAAACCGAATGTTGAAGAAAAACTGAATTTATGGTAGTGTATCAGATTGAAACCAGCTTGAACCACAATAGGCACTCCTGATAGCTATCGGGACAAGTTGTGGTTCAAATTCCTTTTCCCTAATTATTACATTTTCAAACTGATAAATTACTGAATTTATGGCTATAAGCAGCAGTGCCTTTTGGAAATCCAAAAGGCTCTTTGCAAAACTCTTTTCTTTTGTTATTAATTCATTCTGATAATTCTGTTCCCGCCCTGGTTATTCCGGTTCATTTCCTCCATCATCTTTTCTCTTTCTATTTTAAACTCTTCAGCGGTATATCTTTTTTTCCCTTTAGGTTCTCTGATCTCTTCAAGATCAGCTTTTTCAGTAATACTTACCGCCATAAATGTTTGGGTGCCATCTTTTATATCCATTTCAAGGATCAGTCCCGGCAATTGCCCCTGGTATTCGGCGGGTCCTGCAGTAACGGGGATACTGCTGGTGAACCAGGCAACGATGGTAGCCGTATCATCTATTTCTTTGCGTTCCATTTTTCCATTATCCATATTCACCTGCGTCCGCTTACTAATGCGGGTTGTGGTTGCTTTCATACATGGCATGTCCAGTATCGTTTTTGTTTCGCCGGTCATTTTCCACTTTAATGAACTAAGCGTATCGTCTATGATAAATGTCTTGTCAAACATTTCTCTTTTTTCTACTTTTTTCTTTGTGTCGAAATTATTGTACAGCACATCGTCATTACCGGCTACTACCATTCTGATCTGTGCTCCGCCGCTGCTGGTAAAAGAACCACCATCATCCACTCCTTCTTTTTCAGCCTGTTTCCAAAGCGATTGGTTGTTGCCGAATAACAACTCAAATTGATCGACCCTTGTTTTAGGCATTTGCTGCTCCATGCCACCGGGCATTCCTGCAAAGCTGAATTGCATTTTCGAAGTTCTGTCGTACACCACTTTTCCCTGTGTTTGCTGTGCATTTACCAAAACAGCGGTAAAGAAGATGGCTGCTATTGCTGCTACTGTTTTTTTCATAATCTCATAATTTTACTCAAATGTAAATTGAACGGATTGCAAGATAAGTTAAGTCACCTTTCATTAAGGTTAATAAAGGTTAATGCCACTTACACTACCGTCAATATTGAATTACATTTGTCCCGCAATGCAGGTATATGAGTAAACTAAGATGGTTGGCAGTTTTAATGGTAATGGCAATAGCCGTGGTTACGGGGTTTCAGGTCTACTGGCTTATGTTTAATTATCAGCGGGAGAGAAACTCGCTGGCCATAAAATCGAGAATGGCTTTTCAGGAAACGATCATGGAGCTTCGAACATCCAAACTAAAATTGGATGGAATAAACTGGAACGATAGTGCTGACAACGGGATGTGAAGGTCTTTGTAAAGGATGATAACACGCAGATCAGGGTAAGAAAACATCCAAGAACAGAAGTTGTTTCAACTATTAATATTATCGGCGATAAGCTAAAAGATTCATTGAAAAAAATGCCAAAGGGCAAGATGATCATTTCAATGAACAAAACTTCTGTTGGTCCGGATGGAGATACTTCACTAATTCAACAGGAGTTTACTGGCGCCGGACCGGGGGATGGAAATCGTTTTTTTAATTTACTGTATGGCGTAGACTCTTTGCAGGATTCTTTACGGGTTACAGAAATTGATTCTGCCTATGCAATCGCTTTAAAAAAAGAAAAAATAAGTATTCCCTATACAGTATCCAAAAGTGAAAGCAAAACAAAAAAACCCGATCAATCCCTTATTGAAATAACTACTGGTTTGGCACATCCCATTACATACAAACTACAGATCGGAAACACATTCCCTTATTTAATACGACAGATCACCCAGCCGATTTTATTCTCCATCTTATTATTGGGCATTACAATACTTTCATTTGTATTGTTATATAAGAATCTTTTAAAACAAAGAAAACTTGCTGCCTTAAAAAATGAATTCATCAGCAATATCACACATGAATTAAAAACACCGATCGCAACAGTTGGTGTGGCAATTGAAGCGTTGAAAAATTTCAATGCCATGGATAACCCGGAAAGAACCAGGGAATATCTTGATATTTCAACGAACGAATTACAAAGACTTAGTTTGCTGGTTGATAAAGTGCTGAAGCTTTCCATGTTTGAAAAGAAAGAGATGGAACTGAAACTTGAACCGGTAGATCTGAAAAGTCTGACAGATGAAGTGATAAACTCACTTAAACTACAACTGGAAAAAAAGAATGCCCTTATTAATTTAAAGTCAACAGGCGATGTAAGCGTAAAAGGAGATCGGTTACATCTGTTAAGTGTCATATTTAATTTACTGGATAATGCGTTGAAGTATTGCAGCAAGGATCCGGAAGTTGACATTAATATGACGGAAACAGAATATGCTGTTGAATTAACCATAAAAGACAATGGCATTGGAGTGGCACCCGAATACAGAGATAAAATATTTGATAAATTTTTTCGTATTCCACATGGCGACACACATAATGCAAAAGGATACGGGTTGGGCTTAAGTTATGTGGCACAGGTGGTCCGTCAACATAATGGAGTGATCACTGTGAATAGTGAACCTGGAAATGGCACAACATTTACGATAACCTTACCAAAGAATGATCAATGAGCAAAACAAAAGTACTATATGTAGAAGATGAATTATTTCTCGGCAAGATCGTAAGAGAAAGCCTCGAGAGCAGAGGGTATGAAGTGATCATGGAAGCCGACGGTGCTAAAGTGATGGACCAGTTTAAAAAATCGAATCCTGATATCTGTATCCTGGATGTAATGCTGCCCAACAAAGATGGATTTGAAATAGCCGACGAGATCCGGATGCTAAATGAAGAAGTGCCGATCATTTTCTTAACGGCAAAAACACAGACGGAAGATGTGGTAAAAGGATTTTCTCTTGGCGGAAATGATTATATGCGCAAACCATTCAGTATGGAAGAACTGATCGTCCGTATCCAGCATTTACTTCGCAGTAAACCGGCAGGAGAAACAAAAATTACAGGTGGCGAAGCTAAAATCGGAAAATTTAACTTTCAACATAACCGGCAGATCTTAAGCGGAGGAAAAGAGGAAAGAAAACTTTCTTTTCGTGAAAGTGAATTGTTACGGTTGCTATATGAAGGCAAGGATAAAATTATTGATCGCAAAGACATATTGAATTTATTATGGGGTAATGATTCTTTCTTTAACAGCCGCAACCTCGATGTATATATTACTAAAGTCAGGGGTTATCTGAAAGAAGATCCTTCAGTGGAAATCATAACTATTAAAGGGGTTGGTTACAGGTTTGTAACTAATTAAGTCTTCAAAAATCCTAATTTAGATTTATCTTTTCTCCCCGATGGCAGATACTATAAAAGCATATATAGCGGATCAGATTTTTACCGGAGACAATTGGTTACAACAACATGCTGTAATTGTTGAAAATAAGAAGATCAAAGAGATCATGCCTGTTCAATCCTTACCCTCTTCTATTAGTACCGAGCAATTTGATGAATGTATTATTGCTCCGGCTTTTATTGATCTGCAGATCTATGGTGCCTATGGAAAATTGCTATCCGTTTATCCGGAAGCAGATTCATTGGTCAAACTAAAAGAATACTGTGAAAAAGGAGGAGCCGCCTTTTTTATGCCTACGGTTGCCACCAATACATCAGAAGTTTTTTACAAATGTATCGATGCGGTAAAAGCCTATTGGGAGCAGGGCGGTATTGGCGTATTGGGTTTGCATATTGAAGGTCCATGGATCAATCCTGTTAAGAGAGGAGCACATATTGAATCATTGATTCATACACCTTCCATCGAAGAAGTAAATGGACTATTGGAGTATGGAAAAGGAGTTATCCGAATAATTACACTGGCACCTGAAGAGTGCAGCAAAGAAATAATAGACCGGATACGTAAAGACAATATTATTATTTCTGCAGGTCATAGTAATGCTACTTACCAGCAGGCAAAAGATGGATTTGCCAATGGTATTACTGCCGTTACACATTTATACAATGCCATGAGTTCATTACTGCATCGGCAGCCGGGGTTGGTAGGTGCAGCGATGAATGATGATAAAGTGATGGCAAGTATTATTCCCGATGGGCATCATGTTGATTATGCCGCCATCGCCATTGCAAAAAAAATAATGAAGGAAAGATTGTTTGTCATTACGGATGCGGTTACGGACACTACAGAAGGTTATTATCCCCACCAGCTGGCAGGCGATAAATATGAAGCCGGAAATATTCTGAGCGGTTCTGCATTAACGATGGCAAAAGCGGTGCAAAACCTTGTCTTTCATTCAAAAATTGAATTAGCCGAGGCGTTGCGAATGTGCAGTCTTTACCCCGCTCAGGTAGTTCGATCGGCTGATTTTATTGGAAAAATTTTGCCCGGTTATCAAGCTGAAATGGTGGTACTTAATAAACAGTTGGAATGTGTTGGATTGATTCGGGAATAATTCCTTTGTTACTTTTCTTAATTTTTACCTTTTGTTTTGTAACCTCATTGTACAAACAATACCAACTACTGGTAAGAAAAAGTTTATCGCTTTTTCAGTAATAATATCGCTTATTACTGCTGTGTAAATTACATCCTGTAACAACAATTAAAGTTCAGAAAAAAAACCTCCTGAGCAGCAGGGGGTTTTTAATTATTATCAAAAGAAGTCCTGTTGTAGGTGCCTGGAGATGCATGGTCACCTTGTTCAAAAACTATATTTACTTCTTTGATGTCCGGGAACTGCGTCATATTAAACACGACTTCAGATAAATATAAAGTGGGTCCTGTGGAACCCATTTGCTGAGTAAGGTAAAGGGCATCAGGGATACGGATATAAATTGTATCGTTCGATGTTTTTACATATTCCAGTTTTATATTGCTATTAGCCTGATTTAGAAAATCAATAACTTTTGAAACAGTCAACGAGTCATTTGCCGGAATTTTTCTCATCTCAAGTTTACCGGTTGAGTCGTCGAGGTAGGCCTGCCAATAGAAAACGCCATTGGTTAAACTATCATTCATATCCGCTTCATTGCCGGCATCTTTATTTTTACAAGAAAACAAAATAACTGCAGTTATTACAAAGAAGACTATTTTTTTCATCATGATTTTTTTTAAATGTAATACAAGCAGTTTAAATATTTAGTTAAATAGCTTGTGCTGCGGCTTCTTCTTTCTTCCATTCTTTATCCATCACAATAGTGCCAAAAGGTAATATAGAAGCGATTCCGGCTTTTATCAGCCATTTAAAATCTTTTTTATAATCTGATTTTACTTCTCTTGCCAGCACTATAAAAGCAACAAACAATACTCCATGCAATCCGCCAACAATCGTTACAGCCATTGGCATATCAGCAAAATATTTTAATGGCATGGCTACTCCCAATAATACCAAAAATGATATACCTTCTGCAAAGGCAACTTTTCTAAACCAGCTAAATGTTTTTTTCATATTAAGTATCTGCTTTTTTATTTTTTGACTATTGACCATTCACTAGTAATCAATCACCTGCTCTTCGATCATCTCCGGAATCTCTCTCCACTCATATTGCTGGTTTCTCAATTGTGGTTCAAAACCTGCTTCACGAATGGCATCCTGAATACTTTTATACGTAAAACGATGTGGAGCTCCTGCAGCACTCACTACATTTTCTTCCAGCATAATAGAACCAAAATCATTGGCGCCGGCATGTAAACATATCTCTGCAGTTTGTTTGCCAACTGTTAACCAACTGGCCTGAATGTTTTTTACATTTGGCAACATGATACGGCTTAAGGCAATCATGCGAATGTATTCTTCAGGCGTAGTAAGATTATGTACACCTCTTATTTTAGCCAATAAAGTATCTACATCCTGAAAGGTCCAGGGAATAAAAGCCAGAAATCCTTTGGCATCTGCTGGTTTTCTGCTTTGTACTTCTCTGATTTTAATAAGATGTTCAAAACGTTCTTCAATTGTTTCAACATGACCAAACATCATCGTTGCAGAAGTCGTGATATCTAATTTATGTGCTTCCTGCATTATATCCAGCCACTCCTGTGCACCACATTTTCCTTTGCTGATCAACCTGCGAACCCTGTCAATTAAAATTTCTGCACCGGCACCAGGTAATGAATCCATTCCTGCTTCTTTAAGTGCCATTAATACTTCCCGATGAGTACCTGCTTGCCGTCAGGCAGGCTTTTTTCCAACTTGGTAATATGGGCTACTTCCGGTGGACCAAGTGTATGTAGTTTTATAAGTGGAAATTCAGCTTTTATTTGTTTAAATGTGTCAACATAATATTGCAATCCCAGATCCGGGTGATGCCCTCCTTGTAACAACAATTGATCACCTCCCCATTTCAACGTTTCTTCGATCTTTTTTCTGTAGGTCGGCATATCAGTAATATAGGCTTCTGCATGTCCCGGTATTCTATAGAAATTACAGAATTTGCAATTGGCAATACATACATTGGTGGTGTTTACATTCCGGTCTATTTGCCAGGTAACTTTTCCATGAGGTACTTGTTTTTTTCTTAATTCATCAGCCACAAACATCAAATCGGCTAATGGTGCATGATGATACAGGTGTACACCTTCTTCCAGCGTTAAAAAGCCAAATGCTGCCGCTTTATTAAACAGGTCATTTAATTGCATGTTGCAAATTTACAGTTGTATAACAGAATATATGTTGAACGGTTCTGAAACAGTTTAATATTAAAGTAAATTTATTGAACGGCTAAAAGATTCTAAAATAATGAATTGCATCGTTTTGGATAAAAAGCTTGTCATATATTGAGAATAATGTTACTATGTACAGAAAATGGATTTATAAATGGTTCCTCTTACCCGTTTTTCTACTGTCGGCGACTTCATTGCCGGCACAGGAGGAATTTATAGAACCACCAGCCCTTGAACTAACAAATATTCCATTTACACAATTAACGGGTGGTATTGTAATTCTGAAGGCCAAAGTGTCCGATTTCCCCGATACCTTGAATTTTATTCTGGATACCGGAAGCAGTGGTATTTCGCTTGACTCTACTACAGTTGATTATCTGGGAATGCAACCTGTGCCAACCGAAAGAACGATCCGCGGTATTGCCGGTATCAGAAAAGTAAGTTTTTTATATAATCAATCATTGCATTTTCCGGGGTTGACAATTGATAGCCTGAATTTTCATATCAATGATTATTCGATCTTAACGGCAGTATATGGTGAACGTATTGATGGCATCATTGGATATGCAGTGATCAGCAGGTACATAATGAAGTTGGATTATGACAGTTTAAGACTCACTTTTTATACGAACGGAACGATACGGTATCCGAGAGGTGGTTATTTGTTGAAACCAGCTATAAATATGTTGGTTACTCAACCATTAAGAGTAAGGGATAACAGAACAGTCAGTTCAAGATTCTTATTTGATCTTGGCGCCGGTTTAAACATGTTGCTTTCAAGGGATTTTGCAAATGACAGTAATATAATTCATAAAAAAAGAAAGCGTTGGGTAAAAGAAGGTGAAGGTTTGGGAGGTAAAATTGATATGGAGTTAACTGTTATCAAAGAAGTGAAACTGGGCCCTTATAAATTTAGAAATGTACCGGTATTTGTTTTTGATGATGAATATAATGTTACTTCCTATCCGTATATGGGTGGATTGATCGGGAATGATATTCTCCGGAGGTTTAATGTGATATTGAATTATTCAAACGGTGATATTTATCTTTTGCCCAATTCTCATTTTAAGGATCTTTTTGATTATTCATATTCCGGTGTTGAGTTGTACCTGATTCAGGGATTGATACTGATTGGCGATATCGCCAGGGGTTCACCTGCAGAAGCAGCAGGTTTAAAAGAAATGGATCAGGTTTTAGCGGTCAATAAAAATTTTTCTCAGAATCTTAATCAGTATAAGATTGCGATGCAGGTACCCAATGAAAAGATTAAACTAGTCATCAGAAGAGACGGAGTGATAATGGAGATAGAATTCAAAGTAAAAAGTATATTATAAGTTACTTTCTTGCTGAAAGATCATTTTCCGATAATTTTACGGCATTCTGCACCTTTCACATAGTTGAAAATAGGCAGCCTTCTTAATTAAATCTTAGAGGTACGATCAAATGATACAGTTTGAAAAATTTACACTTTCCAATGGTCTGCGGGTGATTGTTCATCAGGATCTTTCAACTCCAATGGCGGTTATGAATATAATGTATGATGTTGGTGCAAGAGATGAAGATCCGGAAAAAACCGGTTTTGCCCATTTATTCGAACACCTGATGTTTGGTGGTTCGGTCAATATTCCAAGTTATGATGAACCATTGCAAATGGCTGGTGGTGAAAACAATGCTTATACAACCAACGATCTTACCAATTATTATATTCAACTACCGGCTGATAATCTTGAAACTGCTTTTTGGCTGGAAAGTGACCGGATGCTATCATTGGCATTTGATGAAAAAAGCCTGGAGACACAACGCAAAGTTGTTTGTGAAGAATTCAAAGAACATTATCTCACCAAACCATACGGTGATGTTTGGCATAAGATGAGGGAACTGGCTTATAAAACGCATCCCTATCGATGGATGACGATCGGTAAAGAGTTGTCGCATATTGAAAATGCAACACTGGAAGATGTAAAAGGTTTTTTCTTTAAACATTACCGCCCTGTAAACGCAGTAATGTGTGTGGCTGGAAATGTTACAGTAGAAAAAGTAAAAGCATTGGCAGAAAAGTGGTTTGGAGATATTCCTTCCGGAGAAAAATATAAACGAAACTTACCACAGGAACCAGAGCAAAAAGAGAAAAGAAAACAGGAAATAAAAGCCAATGTGCCATTGGATGCACTTTATAAAACCTGGCATATGCCTGCAAGGCTTGACAGAAGATATTATATCGTTGACCTGCTGACGGATATTCTTGGTGGCGGTGCCTCTTCCCGGTTATACCAGACGTTGGTAAAAGAAAAACAATTGTTTAGCAATATCCAGTGCTTTCATTTTGGCAGTACAGAAAAGGGGTTACTGGCCATCGATGGTAAACTGGTAAAAGGGGTTAAAATGGAAGAGGCTGAAAAAGCGGTTAATGATATATTAGAACAGATGAAGAAAGAAGTGATCATGGAAATTGAATTGCAGAAAGTGAAGAATAAAACCGAAAGCATGATTGTTTTCGAAGATATGACGGTAATGAGCCGGGCCACTAGTCTGGCCTATTATGAAACACTCGGTGATGCTGCCTGGATGAATTTTGAATTGGAAAAATATGCATCTGTAACTACGCAGGATATCATGGAAGAAAGCAGAAAAATCTTTAAAGAAGAAAACTCAAATACCATTTATTATCTATCTGATAATTGAAAACACAAACGAAAGGAATAAAAGATGATAGACAGGAAAAACAGCCCTAAAATAGTTGATGCAGTAGATTTTCATTTGAACCTTAAGCCTTATCAAAAATTCGTTTTAGATAATGGAGTGGAAGTGTTTGCTATTGATGCAGGTGCAGAGCCGGTGCTATTGACCGAGTGGGTGTTCTTTGCCGGCAATTCGCAGGAAGAAAAAAACCTGGTTGCGGCCACTACTAATTTTTTGCTGCGTAACGGAACCATCAATAAAACGGCGTTTCAGATCAATGAACATTTTGAATATTATGGCTCTTATATCAACAGGGCCTGTTACAATGAAACGGCGACGATTACACTGCATTCATTAACAAGACATATAAAGGAGTTGCTTCCTGTTGTAAGAGAATTGATCACCGATTCGCTGATACCTGATAAAGAGCTTACAATCTATCAGCAAAATATGAAACAACGGCTGAAAGTAAGTTTAAAGAAAAGTGATTTTGTTGCAGGCAGGTTGATCGATTCTTATCTCTATGGCGAAAAACATCCCTATGGCAAATACAGCAGTGCAGAAGATTTTGATGCATTGCAACAGGAAGAGTTATTTGATTTTTATAAAAAATATTACCAGGAAGGAAAACTCATTATGTTCGTCGCTGGAAAATTGCCGGCCAATATCGAACAATTATTAAATACGTATTTTGGGGATCTGCCATTTGCGGAAGTAACAGAAAAAATAACAGCACCGGTTTTAGCAACCGAAAAAAAAGTTCGTATTATAAATGATAAAGAAGGTGCACAGGGTTCCATTCGTATGGCAAGACCGTTTCCGAACCGGCACCATCCTGATTTTTTTAAAGCACAGGTCTTGAATGCATTGTTCGGAGGATTTTTTGGTTCCCGGTTAATGAGTAATATAAGAGAAGATAAGGGCTACACTTATGGGATACATAGCTATCTCCAGAATCATGTTCAGCAGTCTGCCTGGATGGTAAGTACCGAAGCAGGTAAAGATGTTTGTGAAGCCACTATTGCAGAAGTATATAAGGAAATGAAATTACTTCGTGACGAACCAGTGGATGCAGAAGAACTTATGCTTGTAAGAAACTATATGATGGGAAGCATTCTGGGAGATTTAGACGGACCTTTTCATATCATTGCCCGCTGGAAAAATATTATTCTCAATAAGCTGGATGAACAATATTTCTACGACTCCATCCATTCCATCAAGACGGTTACAGCCGAAGAGCTACAGCATCTTGCTCAGCAATATTTGCAGGAAGATGAGTTTTATGAATTGGTGGTCATTTGATTTTTTTGTATGTTGAAGAATGAAACTTATTCTCCGCTTGCTGGTTACAGCTGCCATCGCTTTTATACTTGCCCAACTATTTCCGGGAGTGCATGTTAAGGGATATGGAACGGCCATTTGGTTTGCTGTTGTACTTGGCCTGTTGAATGCTTTTTTAAGGCCCTTACTGATTCTTTTTACATTACCCCTTACGTTAATCACTTTTGGTCTTTTTCTTTTTATCATCAATACGGTAACGGTGTTGCTTGCAAGCGATTGGGTTAATGGGTTTATGATTGATAGCTTTGGCTGGGGGCTCTTATTTAGTTTGGTGCTTACATTTACTACATCAGCATTATTCAGGGAAGAAAAAAGGCAGGAGCAAAACAAAAATTAATATATAGAGAACCCATCTTTGTTTGTTCAGCCTGAATGGCTGAAATTCGCATTATGATATTCGATCGCAAAGAACTTTCTGATAAACAGCTTATCGATTTTTATAAAAATCTTTTATGGCCCCGTATGATCGAGGAAAAAATGCTGGTGCTGTTACGTCAGGGAAAAATTTCCAAATGGTTTAGTGGTATTGGACAGGAAGCAATTGCTGTTGGCGCCACATTGGCCTTAACGAATGACGAATGGATCATGCCTCTGCACAGAAATCTAGGTGTATTTACAACACGGAGTATGCCGTTGCATAAATTGTTTAAACAATGGCAGGGAGCACAAGATGGCTATAGTAAAGGAAGAGAAAGAAGTTTTCATTTTGGTAATAAGGACCATTATATCTGTGGAATGATTTCACACCTGGGTCCGCAATTAGCCATTGCCGATGGTGTAGCACTGGCCTATAAACTCCGCAAGGAAAGCAAAGTTTCCTTAGCATTTACGGGAGATGGTGGAACCAGTGAAGGAGACTTTCATGAAGCCTTGAATACGGCGGCTGTGTGGGATTTGCCTGTAATATTTGTCATTGAAAATAATGGTTATGGATTAAGCACACCGGTGAATGAACAATATCGTTGCATTAGTCTGGTTGATAAAGCCAAAGGCTATGGAATAGAAGGAGTGAAGATTGATGGCAATAATTTACTGGAGGTATACGACACCATAAAAGGGGTAAGAGAATATTGTATCAATAATCAAAAGCCCTATCTGATAGAATGTATGACTTTTCGTATGCGGGGACATGAAGAAGCCAGCGGAACAAAATATGTACCGCAGGATCTGTTCAAGCTTTGGGAAATGAAAGATCCGATTAAGAACTATGAAGATTTTTTGAAAGAGACGGAGGTATTGAATGAAGTTAAAATTGCTGTCATCAGAAAAGAATTCAAAGAAAAAATTGAAACTGAACTGGCGATTGGATATAATTCGGAGCCGATAGTAGTTGATACGGAGGTGGAGATGGAGGATGTGTATGCAAAAAAGTCGATAGTCCATAGTCCACAGTCCATAGCTAAAGTCATAGATAATTCCAGACTCAATCCCGACTCCCGACTCCCGACTAAAGACTTACGACTAATCGACTCGATTAAACAAGGTCTTCATCAATCCATGCAAAAGCATTCGAATCTCATTCTGATGGGACAGGATATTGCAGAGTATGGTGGTGCATTTAAAATAACCGAAGGTTTTGTAGAAGAGTTTGGGAAAGCAAGAGTAAGAAATACACCCTTGTGCGAAAGTGCTATCGTTGGTGCTGCCTTAGGATTATCACTGGAAGGATACAAGAGTATGATGGAAATGCAGTTTGCAGATTTTGCAACGGTGGGTTTTAACCAGATCATTAATAACCTGGCAAAAATTCATTACCGTTGGGGACAAAATGCAGATGTAGTAATCCGTATGCCAACAGGTGGAGGTGTAGGTGCCGGTCCTTTTCATAGCCAAAGCAATGAAGCATGGTTTGTAAAAACACCGGGGTTAAAAGTTGTTTATCCTTCTACACCAATGGATGCAAAAGGATTATTGATCGCTGCGATCAATGATCCGAATCCTGTTTTATTTTTTGAACACAAAGCATTGTACCGTTCTATCAGTGGTCAAGTGCCAGAGGATTACTATGAAATAGAAATTGGCAAAGCAAGACATGTGAGAGAAGGCGATGAAGTTTCCATCATTACTTATGGTGCTGGTGTACATTGGGCAGAAGATTATGCAGCGGAACATCCGGAAATTTCCATTGATATTTTAGATCTCAGAACTTTATTACCGCTGGATTATTTTGCCATTCGTGAAGCCGTACAAAGAACAGGTCGTGTACTCATTTTACACGAAGACACATTGATCGGCGGCATTGGTGGAGAAATTGCCGCATGGATCGCAGAGAATTGTTTTGGATTATTAGATGCACCAGTGATGCGTTGTGCATCTTTGGATTCGCCGATTCCATTTAATCTTGAATTGGAAAAGAACTTTATGGCTTACGCAAGGCTAGATGAATGTATTCAAAAGTTAGTTGGCTATTAAGCCCCCCTATCGGGGTTCCCTTAAAAGGGAACGAACGAAGTTCATTGGAGGGGGCCGGAGAAAAACTTTATGGCGAAAGACAGACTGGATGAAACGGTACAGAAACTACTAAACTATTGATAGCTATTTCGACAATTGGTCCCAGTATCCCTGGCTTGCCAACTGTTGCGTTTGCGAAAAACCCTCAGGCTAGTTGCTCTAAATGATTGTTTTGACGGAATAAAGTATAACTTACTTTTTGATGCAAGTAGCCAGATTCCGCACTCTTTTTAATGTCATTATTTTAATACTGTTTAGCGCATCAGCTATTGGTCAGACCGCTCATCAACAAAAGTTTTATCTGTATGAAGACAGTACAAAAACGTCAACAGGCGAAACGGCCATTAAATTATTTAAGGAAGGAAAATTTACAAAGCAAACGGTAACAGAAATTAACCTCGGCTTTACCCGTTCTGTTTTCTGGCTGGCCTATCAAAATGATAAAGAGATTGAAAGCGATTCTCTTTTGCTGTATATCGGGCATCATCATATTAACCGTATTCATTTCTTTTACGCAACCGACAGCAGCATTAAACAACAATGGGTCACTGGTGATTACTTTCCTTTTCGACAACGGCCGGTTAAGGCCACCGGTTTTTATTTTCCCATTGATAAAAAAGGATTGTATATCGCAAGGATTGATAAATCCAATGAATCACTGCAACTGTCCTGGCAGCTGATCGCAAAACAAGATGCATTTAAAAGTGAAGCTTCAGATAAAACGGTATTAGCCCTTTTTACCGGCATGATGTTGCTGATGATCATTTTCGGCATTTATCTGGTGATCGTTACAAAAGAAAAAATGTATCTCTGGTATGTTTTATACATCGGCAGTGGATGGTTATGGGTATTGTCAAATGCCGGTTATGGGTTTGAATATTTGTGGCCCAATACACCCTGGTTCGCCAGTAAAGCAAGACCGGTTTTTGCATTAGCTCCTTTATTCTTTTCGATGCTTTTCTTAATTCCCTTTATTGGTGGAGTAAAGAAAAATATACTGGTTATTATAAAAGTCATAAATTTTATATTGCTCGCCTGTATAGTTTCCATTTTGTTCTTTAAAGAAGAGGGTTATCAGAGTAACTGGTGGTTATACATTCAGTATTTCATACCATTGATTGCATTATTGTATGTAGTAATAATAATGGTCGTTTTGATAGTAGCTTCAATCAGGGGAAACAGATTTGCTTTGTTTTACTTAGTAGCGGTGCTTACCTTATTAACAACTTCTGTTTTACAAATCAGTTTTTCATTAGGCAGCCTTAACCGGATGGGAAGTTTTTTTAACAGCTACTTACTTTCCATTGGTTATGTAGTGGAAGCCATTATTTTAACGGCAGGTTTGGTGTATCGGTTTAATCAATACCGTTTAGAGAAAGTAAAATTGCTGGTAGAAATAAATAGCCGGCAGCAGGAGAATACAAGAATACTGATGGAAGTGCAGGAAGCAGAACGTAGCCAGATAGCCAATCAATTGCATGATGTGGCCGGTTCTTTATTGTCGGCTGCTAAATTAAATCTATCTTCTTTAAAGGATACGGGTATTGCCTACAATGAAAAAGCGACAACGCAATTAAATAAAACCGAAGAGGCGCTGGATCAGGTGTCAGACATGGTACGGAACCTGAGCCATGCATTAAGCCCCGTAATGATGGAACAGGTAGGTTTTAAAACAGCATTGGAAAAAGTGATCGGCATTTTTAATGCATCCGGGAGAATAAATATTCAATTACTGGTATTGGGATTTGAAAATTATTATACCCGCCATAGTATTTATTATACGGCACTGTATAGCATTATTTATGAGTTGCTCAACAATGTGGTAAAACATTCCGGTGCCAAAAATGTACTGTTGCAGGTATCAGAACACTACCAATTGTTTTACACTGATTGCAGAAGATGATGGAAAAGGAATTGAAACTTCTGAAAAAACAATAAAAGAGAGCCTTGGTTTAGCGGGCATACAATCAAAGATTAATTATTTAAAAGGGTTTATTGCTTTTGATAAAAATCAACCTTCCGGACTTATCGTAACTATTGAAATACCTATTACCCATGATAACAAATAAGATCATTCTTGCTGACGACCACCAGTTCCTGCTGGATGGAATTATATCGGTATTAAAAGATGTACCCAATGTGGAAGTTGTTGCTACAGCACAGAATGGGTTTGAACTGATGGATGCGGTTGCCAAAGAGAAACCGGCATTGGTGATACTGGATCTGAACATGCCCGGATATGACGGGTTGCAATGTCTTCAAAAAATTAAAGCAAATTTTCCGGAAATAAAAGTGTTGGTACTGACCAACTATAATCAGCCAACATTGGTGGAAGAAGTAAAAAAGATGAAAGCCGATGGATACCTGGTAAAAAATTCTTCCGCTGCCGAATTGAAAGAAGCCGTAGGCAAAATCCTGTCTGGCGAAAAACATTTTCCCGATGTAAGCGAATTAAGAAAATTACCCGAAGACTCTTATTTTTTTGATGACTTCTTAAAGAAATTTCAATTAACTAAAAGGGAAGTGGATATTATCCGGTTGATCTGCGAAGAAATGAGCTCCAAAGAAATGGCGACCAAGTTATTCCTCAGCGAACTAACGATCAACACCCACCGTAGAAATATTCTCCGCAAGCTGGAAGTAAAGAATATTGCCGGGCTAATGAATTTTGCCAAGGAGCATCAGCTGATTTAACCCCTCTTTTTGCTAACCCAAAAAATACTTATAAATAGGTATTGGTTGGGTTATGCTGGGCCATTAGTTTCGCTTTCTCTTGGAGAAACCTCAAAACTTGAATACAGTTAAAATTTATTTATGAAGAAGATTTTTTTATTAATTACGATAGCCATTTTTGCAGGAAGCGTATATTCTCAACCTACAACAGGTCTTATTGGTAATTTTAAACTTAACGGGAATGTTATTAATACAGGATCTGCTAATATAACAGCAACATCAAATGGCACAACTTATATTGCTAATAAGGAAGGAACTCCCAATCATGCAATCCAGTTTAATGGCACTACTGCTTCCTACGTGGACTTTGTAGATAATGGCAATTTGGATTTTTCAGGCACAACTAATTTTTCAATTGCATTCTCCTTTTATTTTAATGGTACATCAACTGGTGGATTGATAGATAATTGTCTTAATTATGGCGGGTGGGGTGTTTGGTTTTGGCAACAGACAGCTGGAATCTGGAATATTCAATTCAACTATAAAGAGAGTTCTATTGGAAGTGCTGTCAGCCGGGAGCCACGATCTGGAACGACTATTAGTCCCATCAGATCGTAGCTGCCGGGTGGACGATTTCTAATACTGTTGGGTCCGTTTTTTATCAATAATGTAACCTGAAAGCGCCCATTAATTCCTTCCTGCTTACGAATAACTCCTTTTTCATCACAATCAAACCAAAATTCAATAGGAACCGGTTCTACTCCATGTGGTTGAAAAAGACCTGTGCCATCCTTATTCAGTTGCACTATTGGATTCGTTTTTTCCTTACCCCATTCATAATCATACCTACCGAATATATCTGCTAATTCAACTGGGATTTGCCTGGTAACGGTATAAACTGTTCCATTTAACGTTATTTTTTCAATAGAAGCCTGCGCCTGCATTGAAATAGTTGAGCAAAAAAACAGTATTGCAAAAATTATTATTTTCATAATATTTATTATTTAAGTATTCAGCAAGATTCGATATTAAATACCAATACAGTTAACAAAGAGACAACCGAAACTAATAAGACCGGATAGCCCTGCCAATACCTACTTATCGGTATTTTGCTTAATTCATTAAGAAAAGAGAAGTTTACAACAACTGATGCTGTTTGGCGAAATTCATCAATCCTGCAATGTTTTTCACTTCCAGTTTACGGAGAATATTTCTACGGTGGGTGTTGATCGTTAGTTCGCTGAGGAATAACTTGGTCGCTATTTCTTTAGAACTCATTTCTTCGCAGATCAGCCGGATGATATCTACTTCTCTTTTCGTTAACTGGAATTTCTTTAAGAAGTCATCAAAAAAATAAGAGTCTTCGGGCAGCTTTTTTAACTCATTTACATCGGGAAAGTGCTTTTCACCTGCCAGTATTTTAACTACGGCTTCTTTTAATTCTGCCGCTGACGAATTTTTTATCAGGTATCCGTCTGCCTTCATCTTTTTTACTTCTTCCACTAATGTTGGCTGATTATAGTTGGTCAGCACCATCACTTTTACACCCGGAAAATTTGCTTTAATTTTTTGAAGACATTGTAAGCCATCATATCCCGGCATATTCAGATCCAGTATCACCAATGATGGTTTCTCTTTGGCAGCGGCATCCATCAGTTCAAATCCGTTCTGTGCCGTGGCTACAATTTCTACATTGGGTAAGTCTTTCAATACCGACATTATGCCATCAAGCAGAAACTGGTGGTCGTCTGCAAGAATTATCTTATTTGTTATCATGGGTAATAGGTATTTCAATGGTTACGATCAGGCCGGAAGGTTGATTTTTATCAAAAGCAATAAACCCTTTTAAATAATTAATCTTTGATTGTATGCCAGCTAATCCCAAACTATCTTTTATTACTGTTTGAGAAGTATCAATTCCTTTTCCATCATCTTCTGCAATCAGAGTATAACAATTGGAGTATTCTGATACCTGCAACAGTACATTTTTAGCGCCTGAGTGCTTTACTATATTGTTGAGCAACTCATAAATAATGCTGTATAGTGCCGTATAATAATTACTTTGGCGGGTATTGTAATTTTCAAATCCCAATACCAGTAATTGAATATTTATTCTCCCGGATGCATTAAAAATGCCAATCACTTTTTCCAACGCCGTTTTAAACCCTACCTGCTCCATCATAACCGGGCTTAGTGCATGGCTCAGGTTTCTAACCATGTCTGCCACAAGGTCAACAGCCTCTTCTGTTTTATTGAATTGCGCAGAAACTTTTTCATTGATGGCTATTCCTGTTTCCTTTAGGGAAGAAAGATTCAGTTTGGCAGCCGATAATAATGATCCGGCCACATCATGTAATTGATTGGCTATCTGGCTACGTTCTGCTTCCTGTACTTCCATCAGTATTCTTGTATTTTCCTGCTGCCGGGTGTTCATTTCTTCTAACAGCTTTACCTTATCCAACCGGTATTGATTAAACCGATACACCAAACCTGCCGTTAAAATAATGGCTTCCACTACATAACCAATGGAAAGTAAGTAGCTGTTAAAAAAACTTCCCATCCGGTTAAGGCTGCCTAATGAAAAACTGATTTGTAAAACAGAAGTTGTTAATAAGGTAAGCACCGCTACTAAGTAAAACAAAGCAAATCTGTTTCCCCTGATTGAAGCTACTATCAAAACGACCATTATTATTACTACATACAATAATGCAATCAATGGTATGAAATACTGAATGTATAACCACCAGTTACTCTGATAACCCTCTTCATTAAAGAACAAAATGGAAAGTATACAGGTGAGCAGAATAAAATTGATAGTTTTTATGATGATCAATGTTTTTTTCTTTACTCCACCAATAAATGGAATTAAAAAAAGCATTGAAAAAAATAAAGGCGCTAATGCAAAAACCGGCCTGGCTTTACTGGCGAACCAGGGTGTATCGGGCCACAAGTATTCAAACCCGTAACCGGCATTTGACAATACCCATAACCAACCACTGCAGATGTATAAAACATACCAGAGATACAGTTTGTCTTTTGTAACGATCACCAGGTAAATCCCAAAAATGATCATCAGCAACATCATACCAGTAAAAAGAGCTAAGACCGTTTTATCTGAAGCTTCACTTTTAAATGCATCTCGTTTTGAGATCAGCTGCCAGGATAATTGCAAAGACTCATTGGATTTATCGATCCTTGCGATGTACAATCCTTTTTTATTAATGGGAAAATAAAAACCAGTGGCTTTAATAGGCCGTTGTCTAAAAGGGAAATAATCACCGGTGACCCATTGTTGTTTAATACTACTGTCGGTTGCATAAAAGAAATGAATACGGTTAATGTGGTGATGACCAATATACAACAATAGAGAATCGCTTTTAAGCTCTTTATCATTTTTGTATGCCAGCCAGAAAACAGAACGGGTAAATCCCAGGTTAATTTCAGTTATAGTTTGCTTTGTAAACTTTCCTTCATTATATAAATCAGTAGCAGATTCGCCAGTTAAAGATTTGGCGCTGTCTTCGTAAAGGTAAAACCCTTGCGAACCGGCAGATTGCCCATAAGAAAAATAGCCAAACAAAAGAAAAATGAAAAGGCTAAAAGTGTGAGAACATTTGAGTCCCGGCATCAAAAGCTAATATAGGTTTTAATTCATCATCAACCGAATAAATACCTATTTATAGGTATAGGCAGAGCTGAAGGTTTCATTAATCTTTAATTATTAAAATTACGAATTACACCAACTATGAAAGTTGATTTAAAAAAAGGAATCAGTAAACAAGAACTGAAAATACTTGAACTGGTAAGCAAAGGATTTACCAGTGAAATAATAGGTCAGAAATTGGCAATCACTAAAAGCACCGTACAAACTCACCGTCGCAATATGTTGAAGAAAACGGGTTTTAACAATACCCAGCAAATGGTGGGATGGGCGGTTAGGGAAGGGATTATGAAATGAAAAATTCGAAATAGAATTACTCCATTATTCATTAAATATCTTTTATGAACAAAATATCTGTAGTCTTTACTTTGGCAATTATGTTGATGTCGTCTTCAATTCCTATGTCTGCCCAAGTCCGTTATAATAGTACCATAAACTATTCTCCACCAGAAGGTCAGTCCGGTTGCATATATACCATTAATGTAGAAATTACTATGCCTATTAATAGAAGCAAAAATGGAATGGATATTAATTATAGCATCAAAATTGCTTCTCTGGATGGATTGTTGATTGACGGGAAAAAAATAAATTCCGGACAATTACCTGCTGCTGTTGTGCAAGAGTATGAAAACCCACCAAGCTTTTTTAAAATTCCGGTTGAATTGACCATTAGTGGCGGTGGTTATTCCCAAACACTTAATTCATTGGGCGGATCAAGCATTGCATGGTGTTCTTTATTAGGCGGAGCATTTTCTCACGACCAAACCGTTATGGATGATTATAAAGAAAGGGGTACAAAACTTTACAATAATGGTGATATCAAAATAACAAGCGTAAAAGTATATGGAACCTTAGGGTTTGACCCAACTCCCTGGAGAAATGGGAAATAAGAGGTCTGAAGGCCTCCTAAATAGTATATAAATTATTTACTAGAATTAATAGTTCAAGAGTTTCTCTACTGTTTCATCCAACCTGTCCTTCGCCATAAAATTTTTCTCCAACTCCATATTAAATGAAATGGGTGTATCCAACGAAGCACATCGTAACACCGGTTCATCTAATAAACCAAATCAATTTTTCGGCTATCCATGCTGCGATTTTTTTTAAAATTACAAAAAAGAGACCCGAAAGCCTCTTTTGTTAAACAACAGTTGCTGTATCCTTTGACTTATTAACCGGATAATAATTCCATCAATCTATAATTGATATAATAAGTTGTTCTGCCAATTTTTTGAGGCTTTAGCATACCGGCACCAGTTAGTTTTTTTAACCATGTGGATGCGGTTTGCCGGTGAGCTATTTTCTTCTTTTCCAATAACTCAATTTTTAAATAGGGTAAGGTAAACATCAATTGCAGCAGTTCGTAACTGAATGATGAACCTAATGTTTCTTTCATTTGTTTTTCATACTCCTCTTTCAGCAAAAGCATGGCCCTTATTTTCTTTGTTGTAAGTTGTGTAGTTTCTATCAAAGCAGTGAGAATATACATTACCCAATCGTGCCAGTTATTTTTCTCTGTTACCCCTCTTAACAACTGGTAGTATTCAGTTTTATATTTTACAATATAAGAACTGAGGTACAGCACAGGCTGTACCAATAATTGCTGCTGCACCAGGTACAAGGCATTAACAATACGGCCGGTACGGCCATTGCCATCGGCAAAAGGATGTATAGCTTCAAACTGGTAATGTATGAAAGCCATTTTTACTAACGGATCCAACTGAGAGCTATTGGGGTCGTTAATGAATTGTTCCAGTGCTGCCAACTTTTCCCTGACTACATCTTCGCCCGATGGCGGCGTATATATTATTTCGCCATTGATAGCATTTTTCAGCGCCGTTCCGGGAGTGTTCCTGATGCCGGATTTATTTTGTTTGATGGTTTGTACAATTTCAACCATTGTATTGGTCAGCAATAAATTCTTTTGTGTTGTCATTTTTTTCAAACCAACATACAATGCTTCCCGATAGCTTAATACTTCTTTAGCCGCATGGCTGGCCGTTCCTTCTTCACTTGCAGCTTTGTATAGTTCGTCCTGTGTTGTTACGATATTTTCGATGGCGGAGCTATCCTTACTCTCCTGTAGGACAATGGTATTAATTAATAATTGTGGATCAGGTAATGAAACACAAAGGCCATTTAATTCTCCCAAATGCCTGGCTGCTTTAGCCAGATGTCTCAGTATTTCTGGCGATTCTTCAAAGTCTGCCGGGGGTAGGTTTGGGAGTTCGTTAAATGGGTTCTCTTTATTGTAAGCCATTAATGTTGAATTTTGTAGCAATTTTCATCTTTTGCATTAGTTTGTGAAGGGCATTTCGACACAACATTTATCTGATGGTGAAATTAAGTATAAATTTCGACATAAAGCTGACTTGATGTCGAAATCAGTTTTAACCGGGGAGTGACTGTTGAAATTATGGGTGAATCACACTTTAAGGGAACTATTACCTATCGTCCTTTACCTGTTCCCTACTTAATAGTTCAATAATTTTTGAATAGTCTCATCCAAGCTCTCTTTCGCCATAAAGTTTTTCTCCGGCCCCCTCGAATGAACTTCGTTCGTTCCCTTTTAAGGGAACCCCGACAGGGGAGGCTTAATAGCCAACTAACTTTTGAATGCTTTCATCTAATCTTGCGTAGGCCATAAAATTTTTTTCCAATTCAAGATTAAATGGAATCGGTGTATCCAAGGAAGCACAACGCATCACCGGTGCATCTAATAATCCAAAACAATTTTCTGCGATCCAGGCAGCAATTTCTCCACCAATGCCGCCGATCAATGTGTCTTCATGTAAAATAATTACACGACCTGTTCTTTGCACGGCTTCACGAATCGCAAAATAATCCAAGCGGTAATAAGGTTCGTAGATCTAAAATGTCAATGGAGATTTCAGGATGCTCGGCAGCATAATCTTCTGCCCAATGTACTCCGGCGCCATAAGTAATGATCGAAACTTCATCCCCTTCCCTTACATGTCTTGCTTTGCCGATCTCTATTTCATAATAATCTTCGGGTACCGGTCCACTGATGGAGCGGTACAAAGCTTTGTGTTCAAAAAATAAAACAGGATTTGGATCATTGATAGCAGCGATCAATAATCCTTTTGCATCCATCGGCGTAGAAGGATACACAACTTTCAATCCCGGCGTATTTACAAACCAGGCTTCATTACTTTGCGAATGAAATGGACCGGCACCAACACCACCACCTGTTGGCATTCGTATTACCACATCTGCATTTTGTCCCCAACGATAATGAATTTTTGCCAGGTTATTGATGATCTGGTTAAAACCAACGGTTACAAAATCTGCAAACTGCATTTCCATCATACTCTTATATCCTTCCAGTGATAATCCCAATGCAGCACCAACAATTGCACTTTCACATAACGGTGTATTTCTTACTCTTGCTTTTCCAAACTCTTCTACAAAACCTTCGGTTATTTTAAATGCTCCTCCATACTCTGCAATATCCTGCCCCATCAGAATGAGGTTGGGATGTTTTTGCATGGATTGATGAAGACCTTGTTTTATTGCGTCGATTAGCCGTAAGTCTGTTAGTCGGTAGTCCAGAGTCGTAGTGAGTCTTGAATTATCAACGACTTGTGCCTTGATACTTGTGACTTGCCTGACTGTCCGTAGGCAGGTGCCTTCGCATACACATCCTCCATCTCCACTTCCGTATCGACTACCATCGGTTTTGAATTAAATCCAATCGCCAGTTCACTTTCAATTTTTTCTTTGAATTCATTTCTGATGTCAGCAATTTTCTTTTCATTCAACACATCCATCTCTGTCAATAAAATATTGTTCATAATTTTTTATCGGATCTTTCATTTCCCAAAGCTTGAACAGATCCTGCGGTACATATTTGGTGCCGCTGGCTTCTTCATGTCCCCGCATCCGGAAAGTCATGCATTCGATCAGATAGGGTTTCTGATTTTTGATACAATATTCTCTTACTCCCTTTTATCGTATCATATACTTCCAGTAATATTATTTCCATCAATCTTGTACACCTTCCATTCCATACCCTTTGGCTTTATCAACCAGACTGATGCAACGGTATTGTTCATTAACTGGTGTACTTAAACCATAACCATTATTCTCAATTAAAAATATTACCGGCAGATCCCAAACCGCAGCCATATTCAATGCTTCATGAAAATCGCCTTCGCTGGTTCCACCATCACCGGTAAATGCTAACGAAACTTTTTTTTCTTTCCGTAATTTATGTGCCAGCGCCACACCATCAGCAATGGCTAATTGCGGACCCAAGGTGTGAGATCATTCCGCAGATATGATGTTCCTTATTGCCAAAATGAAAACTTCTTTCTCTTCCTTTACTATATCCATCCTGCTGCTCCCTGCCATTGTTTAAACAATTTACTGCAATGGCATATTCCGTGTTGTAAATACACCAAGGTTTCTGTGCAGGGGCATGATCCATTCATCTTCCTGTAAGGCCAATGTGGCGCCAACGGAAATTGCTTCCTGTCCGATACCACTAAACCATTTGGAGATTTTTCCCTGCCGTAACAGCACCAGCATTTTTTCCTCGATCATACGAGGCCATAAGAGATCTTTATAAAAATCAATGAGTTGTTTATCGGAAAGGTCCTTGCGATCGAATATCATATTGCGAATTTCAGCCATTCAGGCTGAACAAACAAAGATGGGTTTTCAAAATATTATGTTTTGTTTTGCTCCTGCCTTTTTTCTTCTCTGAATAATGCTGATGTAGTAAATGTAAGCACCAAACTAAACAAGAGACCCCAGCCAAAGCTATCAATCATAAACCCATTTACCCAATCGCTTGCCAGCAACACAGTTACCGTATTGATGATAAAAAGAAAAAGTCCAAAAGTGATTAAAGTAAGTGGTAATGTAAAAAGAATCAGTAATGGTCTTAAAAAAGCATTCAATAGACCAAGTACAATAGCAAACCAAATAGCCGTTCCATATCCCTCAACATGCACGCCCGGTAATAGTTGAGCAAGTATAAAAGCGATGGCAGCAGTAACCAGCAACCGGAGAATAAGTTTCATTCTTCAACATACATAAAAATCAGATGACCACCAATTCATAAAACTCATCTTCCTGCAAATATTGCTGAGCAAGATGCTGCAGTTCTTCTGCTGTAACCGTCTTGATGGAATGGATGGAGTCGTAGAAATATTGTGCATCCAGCTTATTAAGAATAATATTTTTCCAGCGGGCAATGATATGAAAAGGTCCGTCCAGATCCCCCAGAATGCTTCCCATCATATAATTTCTTACAAGCATAAGCTCTTCTGCATCCACTGGTTCGTCACGAAGTAATTTCATTTCCTTATATACTTCTTCAATGGTGGCCTCGCAAACATCTTTACCTGCTTCGGTACTTACCATCCAGGCAGACTGTTGAACATGATTCTGGAGATAGCTATGTATCCCATACGTGTAGCCCTTGTCTTCTCTTATATTACTCATTAACCGGGAACCAAAAAATCCTCCGAACAATATATTCAATACCTGTGCTTTAAAAAAATCAGGATGGTGCCGGTTAGGAAACGGTCTTGCCATACGGATGGAACCCTGTGCACCTTCTTTATCATTAATAATGCGAACTTTTTTTTCGGTTGCTACAACCGGCAGTGTTATTTTCTCTGTAACATCCCCAAATGGCAGATCGCCAAAATAGGTATTTAATAATTGTTCGATATTGGCCGGTAATTTTCCGGCGACGAACATAATGAGTTTTCCTTCCTGGTAATATTTTTTATAAAAATCAAACAACTCTTCCTGTTGCAATGCATCAAAATCTTCTGCACTGCTGTATTTACCATAGGGATGTTTTTCGCCATAGAGGTAAGAATCGATCAACCTGCCTGCAACAAAATCACTTTTCTTTAAACTTACTTTCAGCCGTTGTTTCATATTTTGCTGATAGATTGTAAGCTCTTTATCAGGTATCAGCGAATCGGTGATCAATTCTCTTACAACTGGAAGCAACTCCTTTATATGCCTTGTCAAAGAATGCAATGTAATTGTCGCCGTTTCATTGTAACAGGCCCTGTTGATATAAGAACCATAATATTCAAAATGTTCGTTGATCTGAAACGCCGTTTTATTGATGGTTCCGTTCCGTAGCAAAAAATTAGTGGTGGCCGCTACCAGGTTTTTTTCTTCCTGCGAATTGCCGGCAAAGAAAACCCACTCGGTCAATAGCACCGGCTCTGCTCCTGCATCAATAGCAAATACTTCCACTCCATTATCTAAAATGAATTTTTGATAAGGCTTAAGGTTCAAATGAAAATCAACTGCATCAACTATTTTAGGGCTGTTTTTCCTGTCTAACATCTTTTATTCCTTTCGTTTGTGTTTTCAATTATCAGATAGATAATAAATGGTATTTGAGTTTTCTTCTTTAAAGATTTTTCTGCTTTCTTCCTGGATATCCTGCGTGGTTACAGAGGCATATTTTTCCAATTCAAAATTCATCCAGGCAGCATCACCGAGTGTTTCATAATATGCGAGACTTGTAGCCCGACTCATTACCGTCATATCTTCGAAAACAATCATGCTTTCGGTTTTATTCTTCACTTTCTGCAATTCAATTTCCATGATCACTTCTTTCTTCATCTGTTCCAATATATCATTAACTGCTGTTTCAGCCTCTTCCATTTTAACCCCTTTAACCAGTTTACCATCGATGGCCAGTAGCCCCTTCTCTGTACTGCCAAAATGAAAGCACTGGATATTGCTAAACAATTGTTTTTCTTTTACTAAAGTCTGATATAACCGGGAAGAGGCGCCGCCACCAAGAATATCCGTCAGCAGGTCAACGATATAATATCTTCTGTCAAGCCTTGCAGGCATATGCCATGTTTTATAAAATGCATCCAATGGCACATTGGCTTTTATTTCCTGTTTTCTTTTCTCTTTTTGCTCAGGCTCCTGTGGTAAGTTTCGTTTATACTTTTCTCCGGAAGGAATGTCTCCAAACCACTTTTCTGCCAATGCTTTTACTTTTTCTACCGTAACATTTCCGGCTACACACATTACAGCGTTTATTGGGCGGTAATATTTAAAGAAAAAACCTTTTACATCTTCCAGTGTTGCATTTTCAATATGCGACAGCTCTTTACCGATCGTCATCCATCGATAGGGATGCGTTTTATAAGCCAGTTCCCTCATCTTATGCCAAACATCACCGTATGGTTTGGTGAGATAATGTTCTTTGAATTCTTCACAAACAACTTTACGTTGTGTCTCCAGGCTTTTTTCATCAAATGCCAATGATAACATCCGGTCACTTTCCAACCAAAAAGCAGTTTCAAGATTATCTGCCGGTAGTTGAATATAATAATTGGTAAGATCGTTGGTTGTATAAGCATTGTTTTCACCACCAGCCATTTGCAATGGTTCATCATAACTTGGAATATTGACTGAACCACCAAACATCAGATGTTCGAATAAATGGGCAAAACCGGTTTTTTCCGGATCTTCATCTCTTGCACCTACATCATACATAATATTCATAACCGCCATTGGCGTTGAAAGATCCTGATGAACAATCACCCGCAGACCATTGGAAAGTGTAAATTTTTCAAACTGTATCATTTGATCGTACCTCTAAGATTTAATTAAGAAGGCTGCCTTTTTCAACTATGTGAAAGGTGCAGAATGCCGTAAAATTATCGGAAAATGATCTTTCAGCAAGAAAGTAACTTATAATATACTTTTTACTTTGAATTCTATCTCCATTATCGCTCCGTCTCTTCTGATGACTAGTTTAATCTTTTCGTTGGGTACCTGCATCGCAATCTTATACTGATTAAGATTTTGAGAAAAATTTTTATTGACCGCTAAAACCTGATCCATTTCTTTTAACCCTGCTGCTTCTGCAGGTGAACCCCTGGCGATATCGCCAATCAGTATCAATCCCTGAATCAGGTACAACTCAACACCGGAATATGAATAATCAAAAAGATCCTTAAAATGAGAATTGGGCAAAAGATAAATATCACCGTTTGAATAATTCAATATCAGATTAAACCTCCGGAGAATATCATTCCCGATCAATCCACCCATATACGGATAGGAAGTAACATTATATACATCATCAAAAACAAATACCGGTACATTTCTAAATTTATATGGGCCCAGTTTCACTTCTTTGATAATAGTTAACTCCATATCAATCTTACCTCCCAAACCTTCGCCTTCTTTTACCCAACGCTTTCTTTTTTTATGAATTATATTACTGTCATTTGCAAAATCCCTTGAAAGCAACATGTTTAAACCGGCGCCAAGATCAAACAAGAATCTTGAACTGACTGTTCTGTAATCCCTTACTCTTAATGGTTGAGTAACCAACATATTTATAGCTGGTTTCAACAAATAACCACCTTTCGGATACCGTATTGCCGGTATCAGAAAAGTAAGTTTTTTATATGATCAATCATTGCATTTTCCGGGGTTGACCATTGATAACCTGAATTTTCATATA